>CAVUJZ010000018.1:0-170153 GCA_963741905.1 uncultured Acidobacteriota bacterium
CGGAACGCTTTACCTCGCATCGCGAAAGACGGTCATCGGGCTGGGGAAGGTGATTCTGGTTGCCACCACCACCCTGAGCCTGGCGATGATCGCCTTCTCGTTCTCCCGATCGCTGTGGCTCTCACTGCTGCTTCTGCCGCTGATCGGCGGAGGGATGATGATCCAGGCGGCTTCGACCAACACGATTCTCCAGACGGTGGTCGAGGAGCGTTTGCGGGGACGAGTGATGGCACTCTATGCGACGGCGATCATGGGGACTTTGCCGATCGGGAGTCTGCTGGCCGGAATACTCGCGCAACGGATCGGCGCTCCGCGGACGATTCTGATCGGCGGAGTGGCCTGTCTGCTCGGAGCGATCTGGTTCGCCTTCAATCGTCCCGCGCTCGCCCGCTTGATCCGCCCGGTCTACATGGAGCGCGGAATCCTCCCGTGGGAGGAAGGAACGTATCAGGAGGTGGTCCCCACCCGGCTGCGCGGGAGCGACGAGGCCGGGCATGGCGATCCGGAGACACCGTCGTTCTGAACCGTCCCCGATGGGAGTGATCCGGGGATGCTCCTCGCGCCTGTCGACATTGGTCCGCTCCCTGTTCAGGGAGGGACGATGCCGGACCAGGGCAGCGGCGGTTTCGTGCTCATGGAACTGCGCAGATGATAGCTCCCGATCAGGAGTGCCCCGGCGGCGAGAAGGGTGATCGCGACGAGCCGAACGGGGCGAAGCTTCGTGCCGGACCGGTTCGGCGATGCCAGAAGTCTTTCGGCCCTGCGGACCGCGCGGGATCGTCGGTGGACGAACGTCTGCGCCAGAGCAAACCGGCCGAACGTGGCGGTGCGCTGGATCCGGCCGGTCTCGAGGATTGCCGATGCGAGCGCGAGCCGGTCGGCCCCCTTCGCCATTGCCCATTCGTCGCAATACCGCTCCCGAGCCTCCGCTGCAGGACCTCGAAGAATCCGGCGGGCGACGATCAGGAGAAGGAGAATTCCAACTCCCAGTCCCTTCGCCCGAAGGCTACCGAAGTGAAGCACCGCGTGACTGTAGACGGACCCGAGTGCCAGCGAGGCCGTCAAGGTCGACAGAGAGATCACCGTCAGCGAATGCCAGAGTCGGGTGAAGAAGACATCCCTTCTCTCCAGGTGCGCCAGCTCGTGCAGCAGGACGGCTTTGAGCTGCGTCGGGTCGAGCGCATCGACCAGTCGCCGCGAGAGAAAGATCACCGGTCGGACCGCGCCGACGCTGAACACCTCGGGAGCCGCCGCGGGGGCGACCGCCAGCGACGCAGCACGCGACGCGCTCCCTGCCTCGAGGCAGCTCCGATAAATGGAGAGCAGACCCGGGTCATCCCAGAGGTCCGCATTGGCGGAGCGACGCCACGTCGCGACCAGATCCAGCACCATGCGCACGCAGAGAGAGAGCAGGAAGAAGAGGACGAAGAGCTGGACCAGCCCGACCGCGGCGCATGCCGCCGGATTGTGGATGAGAAGCGAGAGCCCTTCCAGGAACCTGGAGTAGAGAGCGTCGAAGCCGGCGATCACTCCATCCTCCGCTTTTCCTCGATCCTTCGTGCCAGCTCCTCGATCCGTTCGTCGGATTGATCGCCGAGGAGCTCGACCAGTTGAGTCATGGTGGGCGCACTGAAATCGGTGAGCAGCGCCTTCAGGATGCTTTTGGTCGCTCCGAGAAGAAAATCCTCCCGGCTCAGCGCCGGCTCGTAGACCAGGGCCGGGCCGTCTCCCTCGCGGCGGGTGAGCAGTCCCTTTTCGGCCAGCCGCCCCATCACCGTCATCACCGTGGTGTAGGCGAGCTCCCGTTGCCGGCTGATCGCCTGGTGCACCTGGCGCACCGTAACCGGTCCCGCGGATTTCCAGACGATCTCCATGACCTCGCTTTCGAGATCCCCCAGGAGCCGGCGGAGTCCCCGCTTGCGAGGGTCGAACGTGAATCCGATGCGCCTGCCTCGTCTGGAGCTCATCGGGGTGATTTTATGTCATTTGTGTTACGAATCATAGTACTTCGAAGAATAGTACTACACACTATAGTAGGATCGGCTGATGATGTTCGAAAGGAGGAAACGATGAAACTTCGAGTGATTCTGCTGGTGACCGTGGTGGCCATCGTCGCGACCGTGCCGGTCGTGCGGAGCGAGGACGGTCCGGCCGTGCAGCGACTGACCTATCCCCGATTCTCCTATCCGAGCTGGTCGCCGGATGGTGCCCGGATCCTGTTCGAGAGCAACGTGACCGGAAACTGGGAGATCTGGATGATGGACCTGGAAGGTCTGCAGGATGGGGGAGGTCATCTCACCCGGCTGACCGACAACCAAAACCTCGACCGGATGCCGTCGTTCTCGAAAGATGGGCGCTTCATCGCCTTCATCTCCGACCGGGATGGTGACTACGAGGTGTTCCGGATGAATCGGGATGGCTCGAATCCGGTGCAGCTCACCTTCGACGAGGTGCCGGAGATCCACCCGTACTGGTCCGCCGACGGTACAAAGATCGTTTACAACCGGAAGGTGGACGGAAAGCGGCTGTACGAGATCCGGATGATCAATCCGGACGGCAGCGGCGACACGAGTGTCCTGAAGGATGGAGAGCTCAACAGCTACGCCCAGATGTCTCCGGACGGGCGGCTGGTGGTGTTCGACAAGTGGGTCGACAACGATGAGAACAATGGGGAGATCTTCGTCCTCGAACTGGAGAGTGGCAGGCTCACACGTCTGACGGACAACCATCAGTACGACGGGTATCCCGCCTGGTTTCCCGACGGGCAGCGGATCATCTATGCCTCCGAGATCGGCGAAACCTTCAAGCTCTTTTCGATCCGTCCCGATGGGACCGATCGCCGTCAGCTCACCTTCGGCCCGGGAAACGACATGAGGGCGAATGTCTCCCGGGACGGCAAACGTATCGTGTTCAACCGGGAGATCGACGACAACGTCAACATCCTGGTCATGCCGGTGGAGGCCGAGCCGGACAAGGTGGCTCACTGACGACGCCACCGTCCTGCGTCTCATCGGGCACCACGCGACAGAGCGTGCTACGATGGAGCTTCCTTGAAACACGTTCTGCTCTGTTTGCTCGTTGCGATGATGGCCGTCGCACTGGAGGCGCAGAGTCTTCCGCTCGGTGACGGCCATGTGGCGGATCATCCCGCGAAAGGATACGTCTACGCCTGTCAGATGCACTTCCGAGGAGGAGGCGCGCGCCACGACGGCCCGTGGTTTCACGGCGACAGGTGGAATCCGCTCGAGAAGCCTCACGTGCAGGGAAGCGTGCTGTGGCCCGATGCGGAGTTCACGTTCACGCTGCAGGGGAGCGATCTGCTGTTCCGGGGCAATGGACTTCCGCTGAAGGAGCCGACCGGAATCTTTCCGATTGCCCGGACGGATCCCGCGTATCAGTTCGACACCAATCCGAATTCGATCGAAGCCCAGGACCTCGAGTTCGAGATTCCCGCGCATCCGGTACTTGCCGACGCGCCGGGCTGCCTTCCGATGGGGATGATCGGGTTCACCGTGAGCGGCGTGGCGCTTTACAACGCGCTCGACGATGCCGGGCGGGATGCGGCAGCGCACGAGATTCAGGACAAGTGCGACGGACATCCCCAGGCGAATTCTCAATACCACTACCACAACGCGTCACCCTGCATCCCGGGGATCGAGACCGATCGCCTCGTTGGATGGGCCCTGGACGGGTTCCCCATCTTCGGGCTGAAGGATGCGAAGGGGGAGGAGCTGACCGACGCCGACCTCGATGCCTGCCACGGACGCCGGGAGAAGGTCACCGTCGATGGCCGGACCTACCCGTACGCCTACCACATGACCCGCGAGTACCCCTACATCCTGGGGTGCTTCGCGGGGATGCTGCTTCCGACCACGTTGCAGGACGTGCGCGAGGGCCTGCAGCCATCCCGGCATCCCCACCGCCCGCGCCACTGAATGGCCGAGGGAAGGCGCGCCTTTGGCCGGGTCAGCCTTTCGCCGATGATGATGCGGGGATGTCGATGACAGCCGCTCCCGATTGCGAGCGCTGACCGCGGACGTAGCGGTCGCGTTCCCTGTCCGGACCGTGCCGCCATTCGGGGGATCGCTCCGGGAGTGGCGCGAGTACCATCGCACGTCGCGGCTTGAGCGGGAACACCATCGCGAACAGGCCGGCACCGCTCCGGCAGACGAACGGAAACATCACGGCGACGAAGGCCTGCGAGGTCCAGCCGGTCCGGTGAAACAGGAACAGGTTCTGCGGATGGCCGATGGGAGTGAGGCAGCCCGGCAGGTTCGCCGACGCGACTTCCAGCACAACGGCGTTCCGGATTCCTGCATCCGAGTAACGGGCCGCCGACGGACACGCCGCGAACATCCACACCGGGGCGGCGCGGATCGCGGTCTGATCACGAGGTCCTCTATACTCGGGGCCATGATTGTCGACTGTGCCGCTTACCGGAAAGGGCATCGCGTTCCGGATACCCGCAAACCGTCCGAAGCATGGAGCGCGGTCCGCGATGACGACGACGGCTTCGTCTGGATCGGGCTCTACGAGCCGAACGATCAGGAGTTCGACGAGGTTCGGAAAATCTACGCCTTACACGAACTGGCGGTCGAGGATGCGATCCATGCCCATCAACGGCCCAAGCTCGAGTACTACGGTGATTCCCTTTTCCTGGTCCTCAAGACGCTGCGGTACGTGGATCCGGAGGAAGTGATCGAGGCGGGGGAGATTCTGATTTTCCTGGGACGGAAGTTCATCATCGTGGTGCGGCATGGAGAAGCGAGCCGGCTGACGAGTGTCCGGGCGATGCTGGATCAGATGCCGGATGTTCTGGTCCTCGGTCCTGCCGCGGTGCTCCACGCCATCGTCGACCGCGTGGTCGACGACTACAAGCAGGTGATCGAAGGGGTGACCCAGGACATCGACGAGCTCGAGGAGCAGGTGTTCTCGATCGTGCGGGAAAATCCGGCGGAGCGGATCTACTACCTCAAGCGCGAGGTTCTGGAGTTTCACCGGGCGACGGCCCCGCTGGTCAATCCGCTGAACCTCCTGGTTTCCCAGACCTCGGCGGTGATGTCCGACGAGGTTCGCAACTACTTCCGGGACGTGCTCGACCATCTGCTGCGGATCAATGAACAGGTGGATGGATTCCGCGACCTCCTGACCTCGATCCTCGAGGCCCATCTCGCTCAGATCAGCATCCGTCAGAACGAGGACATGCGGAAAATCTCGGCCTGGGTAGCCATCGCGGCTGTGCCGACCATGATCGCGGGCATCTACGGAATGAACTTCGAGCACATGCCGGAGCTCCAGTCCCCGTGGGGCTATCCCATCGTCGTCGGCGTGATCCTCACAGCATGTCTGGGGCTGTTCTTCTTTTTCCGGAATCGCGGCTGGTTGTAGGTCAGAAACGTTCGCTGCATTCCGAGCGCGAGGCCGACGACTCAGCCGTGCCGGATCTCCATGATGTCGCCGTCCTGCACCTCGTAGTTCTTCCCCTCGAGGCGCCAGTGTCCGCTCTCCTTGGCCTTGGCAAAGGAGCCGTCCGCGGCGATGAAATCGTCGTAGTGAACCACCTCGGCGCGAATGAATCTGCTGTAGAAATCGGAGTGGATGACCCCGGCCGCTTCCTGCGCGGTCATGCCGTCGCGGATCGTCCAGGCGCGGCACTCGTCCTCACCGACGGTGAGGAACGAGCGGAGGCCGAGCAAGGTGTAAGCCTCGCGGATCAGGGTATCGAGTGCGGACTCGCGGATGCCGTACTCGTCCATGAACATCCGCGCGTCCTCCTCGGAGAGCTGCGAGATCTCCAGGTCGATCTTTCCGAAGAAGCCCACCACTCGGGTGCGCAGCCCGGCCCTGGCCGCGGCGACGCGGGTGACCTCCTGATCCATGACTTCCTGCTGGGACTCGTCCAGGTTGAGCGCGATCAGCATCGGTTTGAGTGAGAGAAGCTGGTACGTTTTGAGGAGTTGCAGCTCTTCGGGGGCGAACTCCTCGTTCCGGAGGACTTTCCCTTCCTGCAGCAGGGCGAGGCAGCGTTCCATGACGGGCAGCTCCCGTTTGGCCGTTTCGTCCTGGTTCCGTCCAATCTGCTTGTGGATCCGCTCGATTCGCGGCTCCACGATGGCCATGTCGGCGAGGATGAACTCGGTATCGAACGTCTCGATGTCCCGGAGTGGATTGACGCTGCCGTCGGGATGAGGGACCGCCTCATCGGAGAACAGACGGACCACATGGACCAGCGCGTCATTGGTCTTGACGGCAGAGAAGAATCCGGTGGTGAACTGGGAGCTGCCGGCGCCTCCCTTCTTCAGTCCGACGGCGTCGACGAACTCGATCGATGCGTGGACGGTCTTTTTCGGATGGAAGATCGCCGCGCATCGGTCGAGGCGCGGGTCGGGGACTTTGACCACGCCGACGTGCGCCTCCATCTTCGCCAGGGCGGCGTCGTCGAGTTGGGTTCGGGTCACTGCCTGGAACAGGGTCGACTTTCCGGAAGAAGGGAGACCGACGATTCCGATCTGCATGGGTGCTCCTGGTTTCGGGTTTGGGGGCCGGGACGATGGATCCGCGCTCATCCTATCGTCTTTGGGCGGAAGGACGGAATGGATTGACGCCGGGCCACGGCTTCCCTCGATCCCCGCCCGGCACGCTGCACGGCTTACATGGAGTGCGGCACCGCCGCGCCGCTTTGGTTGAGGGTCGCCTTCGCGTGTCTGTAGCACCTTGAAGGAAAGCGGTGATTCTCACCGCACTCCACAGCTCCCGCCCGGCACGGGCCTGACTCCGCACGGCTTTTGGAGTGCGGCGCCGCCGCGCCGCTTTGGTTGAAGGTCGCCTTCGCGTGTCCGTGCACCTTGAAGGAAAGCGGTGATTCTCACCGCACTCCACAGCCCCCGCCCGGCACGGGCCTGACTCCGCACGGCTTATGTGGAGTGCGGCGCCGCCGCGCCGCTTTGGTTGAAGGTCGCCTTCGCGTGTCCGTGCACCTTGAAGGAAAGCGGTGATTCTCACCGCACTCCACAGCCCCCGCCCGGCACGGGCCTGACTCCGCACGGCTTATATGGAGTGCGGCGCCGCCGCGCCGCTTTGGTTGAAGGTCGCCTTCGCGTGTCTGTAGCACCTTGAAGGAAAGCGGTGATTCTCACCGCACTCCACAGCCCCGAGGTCCACTCCCCCGTCTATCATGGCGGGAATGAAACCGTGCTTCTTCAAAACTCCGGAGTCCTTTCGTGCCTGGCTGGAAAGGAATCACGATCAGGCGGAGGAACTGCTGGTCGGGTTCTACAAGAAGGGGAGCCGGAAGGGGTCGATCACCTGGCCGGAATCGGTCGATCAGGCGCTCTGCTTCGGATGGATCGACGGGGTTCGCAGGCGGATCGACGACGAGAGCTACAGCATCCGGTTCACGCCGCGCCGGAAGGGGAGCGTCTGGAGCAGGAAGAACATCGAGCGGGCGACCGAGCTCCGGGATCTGGGACTGATGCATCCCGCGGGCGTGCAGGCGTTCGAGTCAAGAATCGAGGGAAGGTCGCAGATCTACAGCTACGAAAACCCGGAGCAGGAGCTCGGGTCCGAAGGGGAGAAGCGGTTCCGGACCAACCGGGAGGCCTGGGACTGGTTTCAGAAGCAGCCTCCGTCGTACCGGCGGGTGGCGATCTACTGGGTGGTCTCCGCGAAGCGGGAGGCAACCCGGCAGCGACGCCTCGACCGGCTGATCGACGATTCGTCGCAGCAACGGCGTCTGGCGCAGTACACCCTCGAGTCCCGCCGGAAATGAATGCTGCCTCTTACAAGCCGCTGGTGATGCGATCCGCGAGCTCCGCGAGTGCACGGCTCATTGCCGCCACCACGTCGGGGCTGTCCAGCGAGCCGGAATCGACGCGAATCTGTTCATGGTGCGGGGCTCCGTCCAGAACCCAGTGGGCGTCGAGTGTCACCGCGGTTTCGGGGCCCGCGGCGAACGTCCCGATCACCAGGTCGATCGATCGCATCGCCGATTGAGGCGGACTGACCTGGCCGGGCAGGATGACCTTGCCTTCCGGCAGCCGTTCGGCGAGATCGAATGCGAGCGTGTGCATCACCAGCTCCTGGAGAGGCGCGCCCCATTGTTCGGTTCCCCGCACATCGAGCTGGCCGTCTTGCTTTTCGACGACGATGCCGCGCCGGGCGAGAGATGGGGGAAGGTCGATGGTCCGGATCCCGATCGGCGAGCCGGTGGTGCTCCGTACCCCGGTTGCAGGCGGAATGACCTGGAGGTCGTAGAACTGACTCTTCGTTCTGGAGAAGATCGCGCACCCGGCGACGAGTGCAAGCATTGCCATGGCCAGCATCGAACGGAACTTCATTGGGCCCTCCCCTTGAGCAGTGCGTCGGGATTCTCGGTGAGATAGGACGCGAGTGCGCGCACCGCTTCGGCCGCCCGGGTCAGCTCCTTGACCAGCTCTCCGAGCTCGTATCCCTGGCGAGGTGCGCTCCCGATCAGCTCCTGAATCCGGCCCGCCGCGCTCTCGGCCGAGGAGGCCGCATTGCGAAGGCTCTTCACGATCTCAGGCGCGTTGGCCTTTGCGTTCGAAGTGATCTGTTGTACGTCATTCAGCGCCGTGTCGAGGTTCCGAAGGCTCTGATCGAGACGGGGATCATGAACCAGCTCGTTCACCCGCGCCGTCGTCGCGCGGAGGTTGCCGGCGATCTCCTCGATGGGGATCTTCTGCACCCTGGCTGCGATGTCGTTCAGGGAGGAAAGCGCTCCCTCGATTCCCCCACCGCCTTCGGCGGAGGGGATGATCGGAGGATCGTGACGGAGGTCGAGCCGCCCGGTGCCCGGCCGCGCAGCCATCTCCAGAGAGACCGCGCTGGCGCCGGGGAGAATCAGACTGGTCGAGAGTGTGGCGCGCATTCCCTTGCGAACCAGCGCAGCGAGGGCGTCGTCCATCCGATTTCGAAGCTCCTCTCGCGTCACCGGCGGGGGGACGTCCAGCTCGAGCTTTCGTGGATCGATCTCCAGTGTTACGGGGGTCTGCAGACTGGCCGTCTCGCTGATGTAGCGCAGACGGACGTCCCGGACGAATCCGACATTGATGCCTCTCATCTTCACCGGTGTTCCGGCTGCCAGACCGCCGAGGGGCTCGGAGAACGTGGTCTGATAGATGATGTGCGGCCCATCCGATGCGGCGGTGGCTTCGCCTTCCGAGTCATAGAGCTCGAAATGAGCTCCCTCCGGCGCCGGTTCGCCGGCGAGAAGCTCCGGCGTATAGAAGCTGATGCCCGGATTGAGAATCGATGCGAGCGAGGTGTTGCCGGTCGAGATCCGGCCGCCCTCCAGCGAGATGGAGAGACCTCCACCCCTCCAGAAGCGGGTGCTCTGTTTGACCAGACCGGCATAGCGATCCGTGACGAAGGCGTGAATCGAGCTGAGCCGCCGGGTCGGATCATAGTCGGAACCGAGGACCGAGCCGACGGTCATCCCCTCGAACATCACCGGCGCACCGATGCCGATGGAGCCCACGTGGGGCGTATCGAGAATGATCGTCTTGCCTGCCTCGGGGGCGGCCAGAATCGGAGCGGAGTCCTGCCCCTGAAACTCGGAAGTCTTCTCTCCGTCTCCCGGTGAAATGCCAACGTAGGTGCCGGCGATGAGGCTTCCCAGGCCGCCCCCTTCCAGGCTCGGCTCGACGACCCAGAACCGGGTTCCGCTCCGCAGAGCGTAGCTCATCGAGGAGTCCATGGAGATCTGCACCAGGACCTGACGCTGCCTGGGGTCGACGGTGATGTTTTGAACGGTGCCCACCTTCGCGCCCCGGTAGCGGACGGGGCTGTAGCGCTCCAGACCGCGGGCGTTGTGGAACCGGACGGTGATGTCGCCGCCTCCGAAGAAGCCGTAGCGGATCACCAGCCATCCGACGGCGACGATGGCCAGAGCCGGAACGATCCAGATCCAGGGGGTCCACCTACTGGTGTGGACGTGCGCCTGGGGAACCTCTTCGTGCTCGGGAGGCGGATTCTGATGTTCGCTCACCACGCCTCCCCGACGGCACGCCACATCAGCCGAGGCTCGAACAACCGGATCGCCAGCATGATCAGACCGATCAGCAGGAAGAACGGGGTCGCTCCGGGGCCGGCGAAGACGTCGTCGATGTGCGGAAAGTTGATGATCGGTGCGGCGATCGCGGCGATGAACGGGATGATCATCGACCAGCGGACCAGACGGTGAAGGAGACGATAGGCCCGGGTCTGCAGAACCAGCCCTCGGCGGCTCGGCAGATAAATCCGGATCAGCAGCCAGAGCAGGATCAGGACCTCCATGAGGGGAATGAACACCCCGGCGACCAGAACCACCACGCCGAATTCCCACAGCCCCCGATCGGCCAGCATCTGAATGGTTCCGAGGACCGTGAACTCCCACACTCCGGTGATCTGATCGTTCACGATGACCGAATAGAAGTAGGCGGGGATGACCAGCGGAAATGCGGCGGCAACCAGACCGAGCACCGGAACGAAGACCCGGGTGATGTCGCGGCCGAGCGTGGCTCCACAGCGGGGGCAGGCGTCGCCGGGATGGTAGGACTCCAGGGCGATCTCACAGACGCCGCAGGAGGACAGGCCGGGCTCCGGAGGCTCGGTACGGTCCGGCAGGATCGAGTTCCAGATCCCACGGCGATCGAGAGCGCGATCGCTGATCCAGGCAAGAACGGCGACCGCGAGATAGCACCATGCGCCCGGCTCCACATCCACCTTTGCCGGAGCTGCTGCCCGGTAGTAGGCCAGCAGACCCGCCACGCTGACGACGTCGGTCATGCTCCAGAGTCGCAACTCCTCCTCCCAGCGAAACAAGCGCCCCACCTGAGGGATCCGCCATTCCCACCGCACCGAGCCGAGCACCAGAACCAGCAACAGAGCCCGGACCGCCGGAAAGAGAAAGGCGAAGAAGAGAAAGCCGATCGCGAACGGAAACCAGACCTGACTGTAGATCACCGGGACGCTCGAGATCAGCCGGCTCTGCGCAAAGACGAGGTTCCGGATCGTCGAGCTGAGAAAAGGAAGAAACATCGCCGGCGGCAGAAGGATCAGGATGGCCAGGGAGGCCCCGAAGCTCAGATCCAGTCTCGCCCAGCCGTGACGGTCGAGAAGCCGATCGCACCGGTGGCATTCGGCCAGCCCGCGGCGGGGCAGGGTCGGGATCATCTGAGTACTCCCGCAATCGGCGCAGGTGATGGTCATGTCTGGTGACGCCTCATCCGGATCGCGAATCCACGAGCGCCGATTGCAAAACGGATTCCGCAACCGCCCGAAAGAGCGCGGGCGAGGTATGATCATTCCGGTCATGCGACGGCTCGACCGGATTCTGGCCTGCATTGCGATCACTGCGATGGTCGTCTCCTGCAGGTCCGCTTCGACTGCTCTGATGCCGGAAACCGGCTTTCTGGATCGCACCATCACCCTCGGTACGGTGACGTATCCGTACGCGGTCTACGTCCCTCCGCAGTACGACCCAGGCCGGACCTGGCCGGTGGTGCTGTTCCTTCACGGTGCCGGTGAGCGGGGGCATGATGGACTGCGGCAGACCGCTGTCGGAATCGGGAGCGCAATCCGCTGGGATCGTCAGCGGGTTCCGATGATCGTCGTGATGCTTCAGGTCCCGGACGACGGCCGATGGCTGGACGGCCCTCTGAATGCCGCCTTTCTCGCGCTCGACCGGAGCCTTGCGGAGTTTCATGGCGATCCCGACCGCGTGATCCTCACGGGCATGTCCCTCGGAGGGTACGGAACCTACGCTCTGGCGTACGACCACCCAGACCGGTTCGCTGCCCTGGTGCCGATCTGTGGCGGCATCCTTGGCCATTCGACCGCAAGCAGCGTCATCCAGCTGCCGGCGACGGTCGGTGCCGATGATCCCTATGCACTCGTGGCGCAACGCATCCGCGAGATCCCGGTCTGGATTTTTCATGGTGCCGATGATCCGATCATCCCGGTCGAGGAGGCACGAAGGATGAGCCGGGCGCTGGAACATGCGGGCGCGGCGGTGCGCTATACGGAGCTTCCCGACACCGGCCACAATGCCTGGGATCCTGCCTACGGCAGTGCTGAGCTCTGGCAGTGGATGGCGGAAAGAAGCCGGTAGCCGAAACTGCAGGGAGGCTCGGGCTGGTATCATCGGCTCCATGGATCCAGTCGAGCGTCAGGTTTTCGCCATCCGGCAGCCGGTCCCGGCATTGCTCAGGTACTACGTCATCACGTCCTTCGTCGCGGGTCCTTTGTTCTTTCTTCCGCTGATTCCCTTCTATTTCCGCTACCACACCATGCGGTATGCGTTCGACGAGGAAGGAATCACCATGCGATGGGGGATTCTGTTCCGGCGCGAGATCAGTCTGACGTACGCCCGGATTCAGGATATTCATCTGACCAGCAACTTCATCGAGCGATGGCTGGGACTGGCCCGACTTCAGATCCAGACGGCCAGCGGAAGTGCTGACGCGGAAATGACTCTGGAGGGCATTCCGCAGTTCACGCTGGTCCGGGATTACCTCTACAGCCGGATGCGGGGCATCCGCGCGCAGCGGAAGGCGCCTGGGACCACGCCGCCGGTGCAGGGGGAGTCCGCGGATCTCGGCGCGGTTCTCGGTGAGGTGGCCGGGGAGATGCGGGCGATTCGCGAGCTTCTGGTCCGGCTGGTGGAGCGGAGCGATTCGCGATGAGCTGGAAGGATACGGTCTGCGACGTGATGAAGGTTCCGCCGGAGCCGGAGCCTCCGCCCGGATCGCCGCCGCGGGTGTTTCGCGCCGCCCCGAACTACTTCTACCTGCTGCTGGTCCGGTGGGGGATCGGAGCGTTCGCCATGCTCATTCTGGCGATCGTGGTCACGGGGCTCGCTCTGGGGGCGAGCGCCGGGGCACCCCCGCCGGTCGTGGTTCTGCTGGGACTGGTCGCGGCGGTGGTCTGGCTGTTCGTGGTGATTCAGGTGCTCTTCGGTTATGCCGTGGTCCGGCTGAACTGGGAAATGCGCTGGTACATGATCTCGGACCGGGCCATCCGGATCCGCGAAGGGATCTGGTCGGTTCGGGAGAAGACGATCGCGCTGGCCAACATCCAGAACATCTCGGTGCGCCAGGGGCCGCTGGAACGGTTACTGGGAATCGCGGACGTGGAGGTACGCACCGCGGGCGGCGGCGGAGGGGGGCCCCGCCAGGGGCAGCACGGCGGCCATCAGGGCGTGGGCGAACCGATGCATATCGGCTTCTTCCGCGGAGTGGATAACGCCGAAGAGATTCGGGATGTGGTGCGCACCGGTGTTCGCCGCTATCGCGACACCGGCCTCGGGGATCACGACGACCACGACGACCACGACGGGAGTGAAGAGGCCGAATCCCATTCCTCCAGCTCGATGGAGGAGGCGGCGAGGCTTCTCCATGAGGCGAGGCTGCTGCGATCCGCGCTCGAGCGCTCGGTTCCACCCTCCGAGTGAGGCAGGGCCTGGGAAGGCCCTGCCCACAAAGTGGAGCGGGCGTTCCTACGCCCGCTCCCGGGATGCGTTCTGCTCTCGCGAGAGACGGGAGACGAAGCGTGAAGTTCGGGTTGGACTGGGTGCGGTTCCACCTCTCGGTTCATCGCCCGGGATGCGTAACCTGGAACCTCTGCGTGAGGCAGGGCCTGGGAAGGCCCTGCCCAGTGCGCTCGGGAGCGCACCTGAAGAGGAGGGTGAGAGTCCCTCCCGACCAGCCGCTCACTGGTCGAGAACCAAAGGTAACTGCGTCGCCGCGAGGCGGGGTGGAGAGCAACTGGAGGTGAACTACCGGTCCGTACGAGAGAAACTCGATTCGGCATTCATGACTGGCGAGGCTGCTGGGCATGTCGAAGCCCGAAGACCCGGTGGGCGCAGACGGGAAACGGCCCTAAGGGAGAGCTCCGGCGCTGAGGGAAAGAGCGTGAAGAGAAAGCGACCGAGAGAGTCATGGGTGTGGTTGGAGACAGAACGGTAGGAAGTTCAGGTGCTGTGAACCGGGGATCCCCCATCCCGGCGGATGACCGTGGATGGGAAGTCAGAGCCCTCATAGGAGCTGAGAAGCGCCGCAATGGGCGTGGAGCAAAGGGGGGCAGGAAGGTGAATGCGTGAAGGAAAGACAACAGCAAGACCAACCGCGAGCAGTGGGAGACCTAGAGCGCGGCGGAGAGATCCGGGGCCGATGGCCGTGGGTCAAAGCCGGAGTCTGGACCGAGCGCATGCTGGAAGCCCTCGAAAGGGGGGTCAAAGGAGGCAAATGGCACAGTCTGATTGACAAAGTGCATCGAGACGAGAATCTGCTGCTGGCATGGCAGGAGGTGAAGAAGCGAAAAGGTTGCGGCGGGGTCGACAGGATGTCGCTGTGCCAGTTCGAACATCACCTCGGTCAACGGCTGGAGAAACTCTCGAGCCAGATCCGAGAGGGAAGCTACGAGCCACAGCCGGTCCTGCGGAAGTACATTCCCAAGGACGGAGGCCGGGGTCGCAGGCCTTTGGGGATCCCGACGATAGGAGACCGCGTGGTGCAGGCGGCCCTGCGAAATGTGATCGAACCGATCTTCGAGAGAAAGTTCACCGACCAGAGCTATGGGTTCCGCCCCGGGCGAGGATGCAAAGACGCCCTGCGGGAGGTCGCCCGCCTGCTCTCGGAAGGCCATACGTGGGTGGTCGATGTCGACATCAAGTCGTACTTCGACACGATCCCTCATGAGGAGCTGATCAACGAGATCGCCGAAGAGGTCGCAGACGGCAGGGTGCTGGCGCTGATCCGCGGGTTCCTCAGTCAGGGAGTCCTCGAAGGAATGCACCAATGGCAGCCGGAGACGGGAACTCCGCAGGGAGCGGTCATCAGTCCTCTGCTGGCGAACATCTATCTGCATCCTGTGGACGTGATCGTCCGCGATGCAGACTTCAAGATGATCCGCTACGCTGACGATATGGTGATCCTCTGCCGGACCCGCGAAGAGGCGGAGAAGGCACTGGGAGTACTGAGGCAGGCCCTCGAGGAAAGGCAACTCGAACTGCATCCGGAGAAGACGGGTCTGGTCGATGCCACAGCAAGACCAGGGTTCCAGTTCCTGGGATACATCTTCTTCGGGAACAAGCGCTATCCGAGGGAACCGAGCGTGAAGAAGCTTCGCCGCGCCATCAAGGAGCGGACGAAGCGGAACCGATCGGATGATCTCGACACGATCATACGCGATGTCAATTCGGTCCTGAGAGGCTGGTTCGAATACTTCAAACACAGCTCACGTGGAGCCTTCGTGGAACTCGACCAGTATGTTCGGCGTCGCCTTCGGGCGATTCTGAGCAAGCGAAAGTTCCGCCGGGCACATCACCGAAACTGTGGGCGAGGCTACGACCACTTTCGATGGCCGAACGCCTTCTTTGCCGATCGCAATCTGTTCATCCTTCATACAGAACATGCGATCGTCCGACGGTCCCGTGCAGGGTAACTCACCAACTGGAGAGCCGGATGCGGGAGATCCGCACGTCCGGTTCGGAGGGAGGGGCGGAGTGATCCTCCGTCCCTACCCCTATCTGGTGGGCCTGGAGAAGGCTCAACCCGCGGCTATTGTGGCTGGACCGGCCGGGTCTGATCTTCGCTGAGGGCCTTCTCGTAGAGCCGGACCATCTGTTCGTGCATCCGGGCCATGGTCTCGTCCCCTTCCTGCTGGTGGAGACGGGCCATCTGCTGGTGGAGCTCGAGCATCTGCCGGATCTGACCGGGGTTGTCGTGGTTCGTCATCATTCCACCAGAGCCCATCATCCCGCGGCCGCCCATGCCGGACATCATCTGCTCGTAGCCCTGCTGCATCTGATCGTAGTCCCGCCGGAGCTCCGGGGAAAGGTCACCGTCCAGGCCTTCGTAGTGCGAGCGCATCATCTGGTACTGCGAACGGATCTGGCTCCAGACCTGGGGATCCGAAGACTGCGGAGCTGCCGTGTCGGTCGCGCCCGTTTCGAGGGTGTTCGGTTCCGATGCGGTCGCGCTGGAGGGGCTCTGATCGCGAGCGCAGCCGGCGCCAGTGAGGCCGATGAGAAGGAGAATCAGCAACGAACCGGATACTTTCATGCCGGGTGAAGAGAGCATGAGGCGTGCCCGTGGAGATTTCTGGGATCAGCGGTAGCCCGGATTTCTCACACCATCTCTGCTGCGAAGGCGGATCGCGGCCTGTCTGCTACGTTGCGCACCGCTTCGGCTCCTCAACATCGTCACCACGATGCCTACGTCGCCGAAGCCGCGCGCGCCTTGCATCCAGGCCACTCTCCGCCTCCTCGCGACGAGACGGTGTGAGAAATCCGCGCTAGGCCGTTTCGGGAGAGGGCTTGTTTTCCGGGGGACGGGAGGAAGGTGGATCGGCTGGTGGAACCTCGGCTGCGGCCGCCGCCTTGCGCGCGAGCCGCGCCCGGCGGCGAAGCGGAGGCATGACGATCAGTGAGCTCCCGTAGAGCGCGAGTGCGATGAACAGGGTCATCGGACGGCCGACACGGAAATCCTCCACCACCAGCTTTGCGCCCCCCACCAGGAGAATCGGATAGGCGAGGGTCGAGCCCTGCGAAAGCGCAGGGAACCGCGAGACACCGGCAAGAGTGATGGCCATGCCGACGAGCACCGCGGTGCGCACGGTCGCCAGCAGGCCGGGATCAGCGGCAGGTCCGGGAGCGTGGGCCAGGACTCGCGCCAGCAGATCGCAGACGAAGGCGCCGACGGATGCCACGACCAGGAGAGTGAGGGCGAAATCTGCCAGCCATTCCAGTCGAGAGCTGGCGCGGGTTCCTACCGCGAAGAGCAGCCCGACCGCGAGTACCACCACGGCGATCGAATCAGCATCGGCCGCGGCCCAGGTGGCGCTGGCCGGCCAGGTCCAGATCTGGATCAGGTGGAGGGCAAGGCCGGATGGAACCGCGGCCGCGAGAAGAACGAAGATGCCGTGAATGCGTCCGAGAGGCTGATCGAACTGCCGCCCCGCGAGGGCGGCGGCCGAGGCGGCAACCGCGAGCATCCAGGCGAGCTCGTTTCCCGACCAGAGCAGAGCCGCCGCGAAGACGGCGGTGAACAGTCCGGTGGTGGCGAAAAACTCGAATCCGCGCTCGTCGTCTCGCCCTCCCGAATGGAATCCGTAGGCGAGCAGATAGCCTGCTGCCCCGAGTGCCAGCAGAAGAACCCCCAGAGGCACGGCGGTCCCGAGCCAGACCATCATCACCCGCGAGGCTCCGATCAGGCCGATCAGAGTCGCCGCTGCCGACTGGACCAGGTCGAACCCACTGAGGGGAGCCCGGCCGGTGAGGGCGAGCCACGCCGGCGCCAGCAGGTAGACCAGAGCGAAGAGCACCAGCAGCACCACCGCGGATGCGGCACTCTCCGCGCTTCGTCCGGACGTGACATAGGGAATGAAGAAGAAGAGGATCATGTCGCTCACGAGCGCCACCGGGACGATCAGGAAACGCCAGGGCTCCCGCTGTTCGAAGAGGAACACCACCAGGCCCAGGGCCATCAGCCAGAGTCCCCAGACGACGAACTGATGGCTGTCCCTCACCAGCAGAATCACCACCGGAAGAACGATGATCAGCATGATCCATGGCAGGGACAGGATTTCCCGGCGCCACGACACGCGCAGAAGACTGCCGGCCAGGATCAGCAGGATCACGGCGCTGGCGGTCGGGCTGAAGACATGGAATCGGGTGGTGGCTTCCCACAGGAGCGGTGCGCCGATGAGGGCAGCAACCGATCCGTGGAAGGCAGCGCTGAGGCTCCGCCCGCGCCGGCCGTCCCAGTTCGCCAGCCCGATTCCGACGAATGCGTAGGCGAGCCCCAGAAGGACGCCCACGGTGTCGGGGAAGATCTCGTGATCGGTCACGAACCGGAGGAATGACGCCCCGGCGAGCGCGACCAGACTACGGCCGATGAGCGGCAGGATCAGGGGAAGCCCGGCATCGGGAGAATCGACCGATTCGGGGCTGGACGCCGCCGCGGAAGGAGCCTCTTCAAAGGGGACCATACGAGGTGGAGGAGTCTGGAACGCTTCCCCGCCCTCGATGGCATGCTCCAGTTGCGCCACCCGTTGCTCGAGCTGATTCATGGATACGAGCAGTTGATCGATCCGCTCGGAGAGCATCGTGGTCGGTTCGTCCACCGGCGTCCTCCAATGTGTGGTGCCGAGGGTCAGCTTCGATTTCGGTTCGATACCACGTTGGCGGAAGTCCGTCGCGTTTGCCTGTGTCATCAGTCACGACAGGAAGTGATCGATGATACAGAGAGGAGCGATGATCGGGCGTTAGATGGTTACGGTCCAGCAAACAACTCCGTTCACCCGAATCGACTGAGGGGGCGCATTCCATGGAAACCGATGCTTCCGGGCGCAGAACGTTCCTCAACTGGTTCCTCGGCACCTCGGCCGGGGCGCTGATCGCGGCCGCGGTCTATCCGGTGCGCGCTTCGTCAGCCCACCGCGGTACCCGAGGCGACGACGAACCAGGTCGATGCCGGTCCGGTGAACGACCCGGAGCTGCTCGAGAAGGGCTTCAAGATCATCCGCTTCGGCTCGGAGCCGGTGATCCTGATGCGCGTCGCCGAGGGGGACTTCCGCGCCTTCTCCGCGACCTGCACACACCTGCAGTGCATCGTCGAGTACCACTCGAAGGACCAACTCATCTATTGCAACTGCCACGGCGGCGAGTACGACGTCAACGGGCGCAACGTCGCCGGACCGCCGCCACGGCCGCTCACCCGTTTCCAGGTGCACCAGGTCGAGCGCAGCGGCCAGGCGCCAAGCCTCGTCGTGGAGCGTGCCTGAGATGGACGCCCCGACGATCGACGTCCGACCGCCCCGCCGCGCGTCCGGCGCGTGCGCGACTGGCTCGTCGACCGTCTGGCGCTCGGTGGACCGCTCGAGCTGACCGTCACAAGACGGTGCCGTCCCACCGTTACTCGGTGGCCTACTTCCTCGGCGGCATGACGCTGTTCTTCTTCGTCGTGCAGATGCGTCACCGGCATCCTGCTGATGCTCTACTACCGCCCCTCGGCCGACGGCGCCTTCGAGTCGGTCGAGTTCCTCATGACGACGGTGCCGTTCGGCTGGCTGGTGCGCTCGCTGCACTCCTGGTCGGCGAACCTGATGGTCTTCTTCGCCTTCGTGCATCTGGTCTCGGTCTTCTTCATGCAAGCGCCTACCGGCGGCCGCGCGAGCTGACCTGGATCACCGGCGTGCTCGCTGTTCCTGATGGCATGGGGTTCGGCTTCTCCGGCTACCTGCTGCCCTGGAACAAGCTCGCGTTCTTCGCGACGCGAGGTCGGCACCGACATCGCAGGCAGCGGTGCCGCTCGTCGGCCACTGGATGCTGCGGTTCCTGCGCGGCGGCGACGACGTCACCGGCGGCACGCTGTCGCGCTTCTACGGCTGGCACGTGGCGATCCTGCCGGCGATCACGCACAGCCTGGTCGGTCTCCACCTGCTGCTCGTCCAGGTCCACGGCATGAGCGTGCCGCCCGGCCGGGAGGAGGAGGCGCGGCGCCGCCGGCCGATGAAGTTCTTCCCCCACTATGCGCTGCGTGACCTGTTCGGCTGGACTGCTGGCTCTCGGCGTGCTGGCGAGCCTGGCGGCGCTGCTTCCCGTGGGAGCTGGGCGAGAAGGCCGATCCGTTCGCGCCGGCCTTCGCGAACATCCGACCGGAGTGGTACTTCATGTCGATGTTCCAGACCCTGAAACTCGGTCCCGGGCGGCACGATCGCCGGGCTGGAGACCGAGGCAATTCCGATCCTGCTCTCCGGCGTCGGAGCGCTGGTGCTGCTGCTCGTCCCGTTCATCGAGCGGGGCCGGCCCGATGGGCGGCAGGGGCGTGCGGCACAGGCGATCGGCGTCGCGGTCCTGCTCTTCATGATCGGCATGACCGTCTGGGGATATGGCGGTCGCCGGTGCCGATCTACATCGTGCTCGCGACCATTCTGCTGTTGCTGATCCTCGGCGCGGTCACACGGCGCCCGGAGGAGACGGCCGTGAGCGCGACCCGCTGGTCGGCCCTTCGCCCTCGTGCTGCTGGCCCCCGCCGCGGTCGCGGCGCCGCGGATGGCGCAAGACCTCCTGCGTCACCTGCCACGCCGACATCCTGTTCTACGCCGATCAGCGCGGCCCGCAAGATCGTCAGCGGTGTTCATGCGGGCATCCACGCCGAGGTCGGTCTTTCCTGCCACGACTGTCACGGAGGCAATCCGGATCCCGCTCTGGCGGACGACATGACCGCGGCCATGAGCGAGACCTTCGCCTCCAATCCCGTATCGCGGTGCGCCCGAACGGCGCAGACATCCCGGCATTCTGCGGGCGATGCCATTCCTCCCCCGATTTCATGCGGCGCTACAAGCCGGACGCCCGGGTGGACCAGCTCGAGGAGTACTGGACCAGCCGGCACGGTCAGGCGCTGAAGACACGGCGACGAAAAAGTCGCGACCTGCATCGACTGCCACGGCGTCCACGGCATCCTGCAGACCAGCAATCCGAAGGCGCCGGTCTACCCCACTCAGGTCGCTCAAACCTGCGGACACTGCCACTCCGATCCCGCCCGGATGTCGGGCTATCAGGATGACCTGGGCCAGCCTTTGCCGGTGGACCAGGTGGCACGCTGGAGTCGGAGCGTGCACGCACATGCCCTGCTGGAAAAAGGCGATCTCTCCGCCCCGACCTGCAACGACTGCCATGGAAACCATGGAGCCGCTCCCCCCGGAGTCGATTCGGTCGCGTTCGTCTGCGGTCAGTGCCATGGCCGGGAAGCCGAACTGTTCCGGAAGAGTGCGAAGCAGGACGGGTTCAGTACTCATAATCAGTATCTGGCGGATGGAAGTACCTGCGACACCTGTCACGAGGGGAAGGCCCCGGAAGTTCTGAAGATTCGCCAGTTCACCGAGTGCGTGACCTGCCACGAGAATCATGCGGTGATGCGTCCGACCATTGCGCTTCTCGGATCCTTACCCGAGACCCCCTGTCAGTTGTGTCACGAGCCGGAGACCTCGATCCTGGAGCCGCCAGAGGTGAGGAAGCACTACACGCAGCTCAAGGCGTCGCTGTTGAAGCAGGCTTCGGATCTGGGTCTCGACGGGAATGCCCGCTTCGACTGGCTGGTGGATCAGGCCCAGCAGCTACCCACCCACACGATACCCGCTCCCGGTGAGGGAGGTGTGCAGTTGCGGCCGGAGTTCGAACGGCTGTTCCAGAAGTTCCGGATCGGCAAAACCCACTTCACCTACCGCGACCCGGTGAGCGGGAACGAGGTGAAGGTCCGGGTGCGTCAGTGCACCGATTGCCACACCGAAGATGATTCGCGAGGGTTGCAGACGGCACATCAGATGACCGCGTCGATGAGTCAGTTGATCGGCACGTCCGCGCGCGCGGAGCGGATTCTGCTGGCGGCTCAGCGCGGCGGAGTAGAGGTCCGCAAGGCAAGGGAAGCTCTGGATGGCGCCGTCGACAGTCAGATCGAGCTCGAAGTGCTGGTCCACACCTTCGATTCCGGCGGTGAGTTCGCGGCGAAGTTCAAGGAAGGAAATCAACAGTCGACCGCGGCGATGGAAGCGGGCCGGGCATCTCTCGGCGAGCTTTCATTCAGGCGCAAGGGCCTGTTCATCGCGCTGGGGATCATTCTGCTGGTTCTCGTCGCAATGGCCCTCAAGATCCACGACATGACACGCGACGAGCAATAAGAAATCGGAAGCCGCGGAAGTAAGAGGGATAGGGGCGTTTCGCGCCTCCATCCCTCGGCTCATCAGCTTTCCAGCGCCTGGCGGAAGTCGTCGATCAGATCGTCGGTCGCCTCGATTCCGACCGAGATCCGGATCAGGCTGTCGGAGATTCCCTGCGCTTCCCGCTCTTCCGGCGTGAGCCCGGCGTGGGACATGGTCGCCGGACGGGAAACCAGAGTCTCCGCACCTCCGAGGCTCGGCGCTTCCTTGCCGATGGTGAGATGGTTCATGAACCGGACGGCGGCGTCCAGGCCTCCGCGCAGCTCCACACTCATCATCCCTCCGTAACCATCGAACAGCGCACGAGCGCGGGCATGATGGGGGTGACTCTCCAGCCCGGGATAGAAGACCCGTGCAACCCCGGGATGCGCTTCGAAGAAGAGGGCCAGACGCAATGCGGTGGCACTTTGCTGGCGGACCCGGAGAGCCAGGGTCTTGAGACCCCTGTGGAGGAGGAAGCAGGCGTGTGGGTCGAGGCTTCCGCCCAGGTGGTTGAGCCGGTGGGTGACCCGGTCGATCAGCTCGTGCCGTCCGATCACCGCTCCGGCGATCACGTCGGAATGGCCGTTGAGGTACTTGGTCGCGCTGTGAAGCGAGAGGTCGAACCCGTGCTCCGCGGGGCGGAAGTTCACCGGACTGGCGAAGGTGTTGTCGATCATCGAGATCAGGCCGTGCTCCCGCGCGAATTTCGGCACCTCCGCGAGGTTGGCCACGCCGACCAGCGGGTTGGTGATCGCTTCCACGTAGATCACCTTCGTATGCGGTTTGAGCTTCGCGGCCCACTGCGCGGGATCGTCCGGATCGACGAAGTCGACCTCGATGCCCAGTGCCGGAAGCTCCTGGGTCATCAGACCATGGGTACCGCCGTAAAGAACATTCTGCGCGAGGATGTGATCTCCCTGCTGAAGGAAGGTGAGCAGAGTGGTGGATATCGCGGCCATCCCGCTTGCGGTGACCAGGGCGTCCTCCGCGCTTTCGATGGCGGCGAGCTTTGCATGGAGGGCCTGATGGTTCGGCGTGTTGCTCAGCCGGGCGTAATGGATGTCGTGATAGCCCGAAGAGCCGTGCCAGAGATAGGTCGCCGACTGGAAGATCGGCATGGTCACGGCGTCGGCGATGGGCGGATCAGGCTCGCCCGCGTGCACCAGCCTGGTTTCCAGAGTTCGATAGCGCCTGGGGGGGGTGGTCATGGGAATCCTCTCGTGGGCCGGTTGCCCGCGCGGCATTCTATCGCGCATGGATACTCCGCCGGCCCGACGATTCTCGCAGGCGTCTTGCAGAGACTCTGGTCGCAGAGGAGACGGAATGAAAGAAAAGCAGAGAGAAGACCGGAACGATCACGCGGAGCAGAACGAGCCGAGTCAGATCGAGAAAATCAGGAATGGCAGCTCGGTCGAGGCGCCGCGCTACGGGGTCCGTTCGCAGCCTCAGGGTCAGAAGCCGGTGACCGGACCGCCCAGTGCGGTGAAGACTACCACCGAGCCCGCCACATCCGGCAACGAACGGAGCGATCCGGCGGATCGCGACTGAGCGAAGTCAGAGCCCGGTCACAGGCCTTCGACGGTATCCAGGATGGCCGACAGGGTCTTCGGCGGCAGTGAAATGCTGACCTCCGCATCCCGGTCATTCACGTCGATGTGGAGGGCGCCATTGCGCTTGACGATCCGCACGTGCTCGCGATCCGAATCCGCTTCGAGCAGAGTCATGTCGGGATAGCGTTCCAGCTCGGCGACCACGGCGCGCAGCGCCGGTCGCCAGCGATCGAGCTCATCGCATGCTTCACGGGCGTCGCGCACATCGCGAGCGTCCCAGTCGCGGGTCCAGCGATCGTCGTTGCAGGCGTGCCAGACGGCTTCGTGAGCGGTGAAGCCGGCCAGCCGGAGAGCTCCGTGCACCAGGCTGGCGGGAACCACCACACGGGTTCGCTGATGCGGATAGTCATGCTCTCGAACCGAGACGTGAATCATTCCCGGACGAAGGACGATGGCATAGAAGGCGTAGCCCGCAGTGGCGACGAAAAGGCCATAGACGGTGCCGACGATCAGCAGGACCTTGACCCAGGTTCTCATGGTCGTTCTCCTCGGGGTGCCTCGGGACGGTCATCGATCCAGATCCGAACCACGGCGTCCCGGTCGTTGACCAGAAGAATCTCTCCCTGACCGCGACTGGCCAGAGCCCGGACCAGCGCCCCCGGATCGATGCGCTCGCCACTCGAAAACAGCGCCTGCGCGAGATCGATGGGCACCTCTGTGGTGGTCGAGCGGTCCCACCCGTGATCCCGGGTGATCACGATGCGATCACCGCGACGGGAGACGAGGAGATCCCGGTCGACCCGGATCGGCTCGTTCCCCGGATTCTCTCCGAGAGCCGCAACGGCACGCTGCAGATCGCGGACATCCAGATCATGGCCGTCCACCCTGATGCTGCAGTGCCGGCAGAGGGACTTGGGGATCAGCGGTGCTGCTTCCCGGACCACCGAGAGTGGCAGATTCATCCGCACGCTCTGATGGTCCCAGCCAGTCTCTTCCACGGTCAGGTGCAGCCAGAGATCGGATGCGGCCAGGGGGGTGGCGATCAGGAGCAGAGTTGCGAGCAGCAGATGTCGGTGCCTCATGATGAATTGAACGAAATCAGGAGGAAAAGGTTGCGATTGCCGCAGCCCGGGTCGCTCAAAATGGAAAAGCCGGATTCAGGGATCCGGCTTTCCATCTCGGCGGCAGTCGTTGCCGTGCTGCCGCGGAATCAGTCTCGTGGAATCCGAACCGAGCCCTTCACCTGCTCGTAGTGAACGCCGCCACTTCCGTCGCTTCGCACCACGAAGTCACCCCCGACATCCTCGACGTCGATACTCCCGGAGCCGTCATCCTCGACGATGACGTCCTTTCCGATGTGTCTGGCGGTGATCTCGCCGCTTCCATCATCCTCGACGATGACGCTGCCGGTGACCTCGGAGATCTCCATCGAGCCCGAACCGTCGTCCACCCGCACGTCCCCGGTGATTCCATGAACCGTAATCGACCCCGATCCATCATCGATCCGCAGGTTGCCGGCGATCTCCGAGACCTCGATCGACCCCGATCCGTCACGGATGGTCAGAGGGCCGAGATTTCGGGCCTCCAGCCATCCGCTGCCGTCTTCGATGGATACCGGAATGCCTTTCGGCACGGTGACTTTCATGTCGAGCCTCGCCCCGCTCGAAAGCCATCCGTCCTCCGGGACTTCGGCCACGATCCGGATCCGATCGCCGCTCCGGGTGATGAGCAGGCGGGTCTGGTCCAGCATCCGCCGGTTCGGCGCACAGGCGGTGCCCTCGGCGGTGACCGTGGTGGCTCCCTCCTCGCCGCGCACACTGAGCGAGCCGGCATGCGCCTCGATCGACACCTCCCGCGCACCTTCGAGATTGAGGGCGGCCCGCCGCTGTGCCTGTTCGGCACAGGAGTCCGCCCGGGCGGCGGAGAGGGGAATCAGGACGGTGGCGGCGCAGAGAAACAGAGTCTTTCGAATCATCAGGGACCTCCTTCGGGAGAAGCTACGATCCAGAAGGCCGGGGGTTTCAGAGGGGAAGGGGAATGGAGAACAGCTCGTGGAGTGGCCGGGGCAGTCCGATGCCGAATCCCTGGGCGTAATCGACTCCGAGCTTGCGAAGCCTCTCGAGGATGGCGTCGGTGGTGACCGCTTCCGCCACGGTCTCCATACCGAGGGTGTGACCGAGCTGGTGAATCGCCTCCACCATCGCCCGGTCGTGAGGATCCGTAACGATGTCGTTGATGAACTTCCCGTCGATTTTGAGAAAACTCACCGGAAGATCGCGGAGATGACCGAACGAGGACATCCCCGCGCCGAAGTCGTCGAGAGCGAAGCGGCAACCGAGGCGGGTGATCTCGTTCATCAGCAGCCGTGCCTGGGCCAGGTTGCCGACCGCCGCGGTCTCGGTGATCTCGAAACAGATCCGATCGGGGGGGAGAGCGGAAGCCACCACCTGCGCCCGAACGAAGTCGAGGAACGTGTCGTCGCCGAGGGAGAGAGCGGAGAGATTGATCGAGCAGATGCGGATGTTGCCGAGGTCTTCGGCGGGCTGGCTGGAGAGCATCTCGAAGGTATGTTCGATGACCCAGCGATCGATTTTGCCCATCAAGCCGTAGCGCTCGGCGGAACGGATGATGTCCGCCGGAAGGAGGAACCCGCCATCCTCCCTGATCCGCAGGAGCACCTCGAAGCAGAGCCCGGCGTCGGGACTGGCGAGCGGAAGAATGCTCTGACCGAACAGGGCGAACCGGTCTTCCTCGAGGATCGACTGGATCCGCACCACCCGGTTCATGTCACGGTGTCTCCGCATGACCTCGACATCGTCCCGCTGGTAGATCTGGACTCGATTCCGTCCCTTCTCCTTGGCCATGTAGCAGGCATGGTCGGCTGCGCTCATCAACTGGTCGACGCTGGTGAACTCGCTGGTGATCGGGACCAGCGCAATACTGGCTGTGACGTCGAACGTGGTGGATTCCCAGCGGAAGCGGTAGTCCCGGATGACCCGGTGGATGTGCGCGGCGAACTGCCGGGCCTGATCGAGGTTGCAGTCGGTGAGAAGCAGTGCGAACTCATCGCCGCCGAGACGGGCAAAGACATTGGTCTCGCGGATCTGGTCCTGCAGCAGAGCAGTCACGCTGTGAAGGAGTTGATCGCCGGCGAGGTGGCCACAGGTGTCGTTGAGCAGCTTGAACTGATCCAGGTCGAAATAGCAGAGAGCCTGCATTCTTCCCTCGGCAGCCGAGCGCTCGATCGCCTGCTGAAGGGACTGATCGAATGCGTGGCGATTGAGGATTCCGGTGAGCTCGTCATGGGTCGCCTGGTGAACCATCTGGAGGGCCATCAGCCGCTTTTCGCTGACATCCTGAAAGACGATCACGAATCCCATCCGGTCCCCGGTGCGCGAACGGATCGGAGCGGTGGAGAACTCCACGGCGAATCGCTGGCCGTCCTTGCGGATCAGAACGTACTGCCTTTCGCGCTCATCGCCCTGGTCCATCTCCAGCCGTTCCTGAAGCGTGGTCTGTTCTTCCTGGAGGTGAAACACCCGGTCGAGTGCATGTCCGGCGGCCTCGCGCGCGCACCAGCCGGTGAGAGTCTCGGCGGCCGGGTTGAGGTACTTGACTCGCGCATTCCGGTCCGTGGTGATCACTCCATCGCGAATCGAGGCGAGAGTGATCTGGGCGAGATCCTTTTCCTGATGCAGCGCGGCGAGCTGTTCGTCGTAGGCCCGGGTGGTCTGCGCAAGCAGGTTGCGGAGGATCGAGTTCTCCAGGTCAGGGGTGTAATTCACGACGGTTCCTCTCGGAGCAGGGCAAGGATGGCCGTGTGGTTGTAGAACGCCAGGCCCCCTCGGGCGCTGGGACCAATCTCTCCGAAGGTGAAGAATCCGGAGAGCGCCGGTCCCCCCAGCGCCTGATGGATGGTGGAGATCTCTCGTGCAGCGATGCTTCCCAGCACCATTTCGCGTCCGACGCAGGAGTAGAGGACTGCGGCTTCTGCCGCTTCGGCCGAGGTTTCGCCGGCGGTCCGGACCAGAGATCCTCCATCGCCCATCCCCAGACGCACCTGATCGCCCGTCTCCACGTCGCCCCAGAAGGTCACCGCACCCGAAGGCTGATCGAAGAACCGCATGCTTCGATACAGACCGTATCGCTCTGGTCTCGGACCTTCGATGATCAGCGGAAACCGGTACGCCGACTCCGGCATGGGCGCCATCCGCTCTCCCCGCTGGAAGAAGTGGCGATACCACTCCGTCGCCGGTCGTCCCTCGATCTCGTGCAGGATCCGGCCTTCCCCGCGGGTGACCGTGTAGATCGGGCTGGCCGGATTCCAGCCCCGGACCACCTCGATCTTCATGTAGACGCCGCGGAAAACGACCGCGAGGCAGGCGGATTCGAGAAGTCTGGTTCCGGCGAACACTCTGGCACCGGGTTCGGTGACCGGCTCGACCTGAGATGCCAGGCCCCCGCTGATCATCGGCAGATTCAGGTCGGTCCGGCGTCGTAGCTGTGCGAGGAAATCCTCGGCGGGGAAGCGCAGACCATCGCACAGGAGGAATGCGGCGTCACAGGTTCCGAGAGAGGCGGCGACTCGATCAATCCTCTCCGAAGCGGGAAGGTGGCCTTCGTCGGAGTGCACGATCTCCACGACGGGCCGGTGTTCCGGACGATCGAACCAGAAGAGCTGCAGGGACCCGTTGGTGGTCAGCCGCTCGTTTGCGAACTGGGTGACCGCCTCACAGCCGAAGCGGACCGAGTCCGACCAGAGGTCCTCCATGATGCGGAGGATCTCTGCGATCCGCGGACCTGGTGGCAGAAAACCGAGCACCGCGTGAGGAGGACCTTCAGGGGTGGCGTTCTCGAGCTGGCGTTGCAGGCGATCCGGGGAAATTTCTGAATCAATCTGGATTACTCGACTCTTCATCCGGCTGCCACGTGAAGAGGCAGTGAGGCCCAAAAATTTCCAATGGGAAGGTCGGCGGAACCGATCCGTGGAAAATCACGATCGGACCGGAGAGATTCAGAGGTTGCCGACCTCTTCCATCTCCTCGCCTGGATTGATGAACCGGTTCATCTCCAGCTTGTACTGCTTGTCGTAGAGCTGGCGATAGCGCCCCTGGGCCGCGATCAGCTCCGCGTGCGTTCCCCGCTCGACGATCCGGCCTTCATCCAGAACCAGGATCTGGTCTGCGCTCTGAATGGTCGAAAGCCGGTGGGCGATGACGAAGGTGGTTCTCCCTTTTCGGAGCGAGCTGAGGCCGTCCTGGATCTTTTCTTCGTTTTCGCTGTCGAGGTTCGAGGTGGCCTCATCGAGAATCAGAATGGTGGGGTCGGCCAGGATCGCGCGGGCAATCGAGATTCTCTGTCGCTGGCCTCCCGAAAGGCGGATTCCCCGCTCGCCGATGATCGTGTCATAGCCGTGTTCAAGGGGCGCGACGAACTCTTCGACATGGGCGATCCGTGCGACCTCCCGGACCTGATCCGCCGAGGCGTGGGAGTTTCCGTAGCGGATGTTTTCCATGATGGTTCCGTCGAACAGAAAGTTCTCCTGTAGAACGACTCCCAGATGCCTGCGGTAGTCCGCACGACGGATCCGGGACAGATCGCGCCCGTCGAGCAGGATCGTCCCGCCGGAGGGGTCGTAGAAGGTCATCACCAGGCTGATCAGAGTGCTCTTGCCCGAGCCGCTCGGTCCGACCAGGGCGGTGGTGGTTCCTGCCTCGGCCACGAAGGAGACGTGGTGCAGCACCTTGTCGCCGGTGCCGTAGGAGAAACCGACGTCGCGGAATTCGATCCGGCCGGTCATCGAGTCCAGGGGCTCTCGGGATTCATCCCCTTCGTCTTCGCTGTGCTCGTTGAGAATTTCCCGAATCCGCTCCAGGCCGGCGAATGCCTCAGTCATCTGGGTCCCCACGTTGGCGATCCCCGCGACCGGACGGGCGACGAATGCGCTGAATGCGATGTACATGGCGACCTCGCCGAGGGTCATGGTTCCGGCAATGACCGACTGGGCTCCGACCACCATCATCACCACCGCGACGATGCCGAACAGGAGCGTCGTGGCTGAGCCCACGGCAGAACCGGCGGTGATCGAGCGGGAGATCAGACGGAGCAGCTTGTGAGCTCCGCGAGTGAAGACGAGCTCTTCCCGTTTCTCGGCCCGGTACGACTTGACCACCCGGATTCCGCCCAGGCTTTCGTTCAGACGCGCGGTGACTTCGGCGTTGACCTCACGTTGCTCCCGGAACAGGGGGCGGATCTTCCGGAACGCCGTGGTCATCAGCAGCGCGAAGAGGGCGAGAGCCAGCAGGGTGATCAGGGTCAGCCGCCAGTTCAGCACGAACAGGACCACCAGGCCGACGATGGCCGTTGCGATTCCTCCGATCAGTTGCACGAATCCGGTACCCACGAGATTGCGCAAGCCGTCCGCGTCGCTCATCACCCGGGAGATCAGCGATCCGGAACTGTGGGTTTCGAAGTATCGGGAGGGAAGATGAAGAACCTTCCGGTGAACGGCGCGCCGCATGTCGGTGATGGAGCGGTGCGCGGCGACTCCGAGAATCTGGGCGAGCGCAAAACCGGACGCGGCCTGAATCAGAAGGGCGGCCCCGGCCGCCGCTGCGATCAGGGGGAGAAGGCGGTGTTCGCCGCGGGTGATCACCTCGTCGACCACGTACTTGGTCGAGGCGGGAAGGACCAGGCTGGCGCCCCGGCTGATCAGGGTGAGGATCAATCCAAGGCCCATCCGCCCGCGGCGTTCCCAGAGGATGTCGCGGGCATCGCGCCAGGCCTGGCGGGGATCGAAGCGTCCTCCCGTTCCCAGATTGCCGGCAGGTCGCTCTCCTGTTCGGATTCGATACATGGTCGGACGGCGCTCGATCGGCGCCGGCGCTATTTAAACATGGAACCGGATCGGGGTCTGAAACTCGGGCCGCTCGCCTGTGTCACGCGCCCTCCTGGCGGGCGCCTCCGTCCGGCGGACCGGGAAAATCCCGGGGGGCGAGCGAAATCACCGGTGCCGAGCGAGCGGACGCGGCGGCCCTTCGAGCGCCGCGTCCGCTGCTGGATCTACCACACTTCGCAACTGTTTTCGCGAACCATCGGCTGTTTCTCGCCGCAGTGAAACGCATCCCGGAACTGGGGCATGTTGACCACCACGCCATTGATCCGGTAGCGCGCCGGGGAATGCGGGTTGGTGATGGCGTTGACCCGCTCGTTTTCCGGGCGCTGATTCGAACAGGCCCACTGGGCGAACCCGATGAAGAACCTCTGGTCCGGGGTGAAGCCGTCGATCGGCTGGAGGTCCTGATTCTCCGTCGCTTCCTTCCAGGCGATGTAAGCCAGAAGGGTTCCCCCGAGATCGGCGACGTCTTCGCCCGAGGTGAGCTTCGAGTTGATCCTGATGTCGTCGATGATCGTGTAGTCGGCGTACTGGTCCCGGACGCACTGCACCCGCTCCTCGAACGCCTTCGCATCCTCGGCAGTCCACCAGTCCTTGAGGTTGCCGTACGCGTCGAATTTCCGGCCCTCGTCGTCGAAGGCGTGCGTCAGCTCGTGGCCGATGGTCGAACCGGTGTTGCCGTAGTTCGGGGCGTCGTCCATCTTCGGGTCGTAGAGGGGCGGCTGCAGCACGCCCGCGGGGAAGTTGATGTCATTCATCTGCGGGTTGTACCAGGCGTTGACGGTCGGCGCGGACATGATCCACTCGCCGCGGTCGACCGGTTTGCCGATCTTCGCGAAGTCACGCTTCGAGGCGAAGGTCGAGGCCCGCCGTGCATTGCCGTAGAAGTCGCTGGCGACGACGTCGACGCCGGAGTAATCCTTCCAGGTGTCGGGATAGCCCACCTTGTTGGAGATGGCGTGGAGCTTCTCCAGAGCGTGCTTCTTCGTCGAATCAGTCATCCAGTCGAGGGACCTGATCTCCTGCTCCATCGCGGTTTCGATCAGCCGCGTCATTTCGATCGTCTTCTGATGGGTCTCGGCGGTGAACGTGCGGCGGACGAACTCCTGGCCCAGAGCATCGCCGAAGTCATGGTCCACCCAGCGGACGCAGGTCTTCCAGCGCGGAGCCATTTCGCTCACCCCTCGGAGCGTCCGGCGGTAGAAGTCGAAGTCTTCGGCGACGAACCGCTCCGGCAGATAGGAGGCGCGGCCGTGGACCGCATGCCAGCGGAGATAGGCCTTCCAGTCGTCGAGCGGAACAGTGTTCAACTCCTTCTGCATCGCCTCGAAGAAGCGGGGCTGGGACACGTTGAGCGACTTCAGTCCGGGGACGCCGACCTTGTCGAAGTAGGTCGACCAGTCGAACGACGGGGTGATCTTCTGCAGAGCGGCGAGGGTCATTTTGTGATCGAGGTTCTTCGGCTCGCGGCGCTCCACCCGGGTGAGGGATGCCTGGGCGAGGACCGTTTCGATCTTCATCACCTTCCGCGCGTCCGCGGTGGCCTGCGCAGGCTCTTCACCGAGGAGCTGAAGCATGTTGGTCACGTGGCGGAGGTACTTTGCACGGATCTCCTCGGACTTCGGATCGTCCTTGAGGTAGTAGTCGCGATCCGGAAGCCCCAGCCCGCCAGCGCCCACCTCGGCGATGACCTTCGTGGCGTCGGCGAAGTCCTGGGTCGATCCGGCGCTGAAGAGCCAGTTGCTGCCGAAGTAGTAGGGAGACGACGAGAGCTGCGCCCCCGCGAGGAAGGCGGGAAGATCCTTCACGGATTTGAGCGCGGCGATCTGGTCGAGCAGAGGCTGGATCGGTTTGGTTCCCAGCTTCTCGATCTGGTCCTGATTCATGCAGGAGGCGAAATAGTCGCCGATCTTCTGCTGGGACGCTGTGCGATCGGTCGCCGGCTTCGCGGCTTCCTCCAGGATGCCCCAGAGATAGTGGGCGTTCTCATCGGCGAGCTTGCCGTAGACGCTCCAGGAGGCCTGATCGGGCGGGATCGGGTTGTTGACCATCCAGTTGCCGCAGGAGAACTGGTAGAAGTCGACGCAGGGCTCGGCGGTGCGGTCGAGCGACTGCAGATCGAGGCTCGGCGTGTAAGGAAGCTCGGTCAGGGGCTTGTCGCCGCTCTTCTCCGGCGCTGCCGGTGGAGTGGCTGGCGCGTTCTGCGCGGCGAGAGCGAGCGGGAAGAGGGCGAGAATCACTGCGAGGAGGCATCGTTTCATCGGTTTCTCCCGGAGGGTTGGTCGATTCAGGCGGTCGAATCCGCCCGGCTGGGGGTGATCATACGACTCGCCGCGGTTTCCGGAAAGCCGGAGCGTTTTTTGGATGCGGCGGGACCGCAGGGAGGACTCATCGAGACAGACCCTCACGCCCCGGCCCCTCTCCCCGCTTCACCGTTCTCGCTTCGAGTCATCCTTCTCTGCGGGGAGAGGGGAGCCGCGAAACGAACAACCTCACGTGGAGATCTGAGCTCTACGCAGGTGGGGCGATGGCCGAACATCGGAATGTTCGCCCACAGACGCCTGAGGCCCGGCACCTTGATTCAGCCAGCGGCGGGAATTCCGAGGATCGCGACGGCGGCGGTGACGATCGCGCCGATGGTTCCGACGATCATGATCCGCGTCCGGCCCGCGGCATCCTTGCGGGTCCGGGCGACCAGAACGCCGACCACACATTGCAGGCAGTAGAAGACTGCGAACGCGCGGGAGGCGTAACTGAGAATCTTCAGAACGTCGGCGGACCAGGTGATGGCGATGGTGGCGATGCCGACCAGCAGATACGGCGTGCGCCGGGAGAATCTCCCGCCGGAGATGGTTCGGAGCAGTCCCCCGCAGCCGGCGTCGTCCGCGACCGCCGCGGAGAACTGGCTTCCCGCCGCGGCAATGACGACCAGCGGAACCAGGACTGCCGCGACGGGCGCAACCAGGTGGAGGATCTCGGTCACGCTCGCCTGCGGTGGCTTGCCCGAGGTGAACAGAACGAGAGCGAGGCTGGAGAACACGAGATAGATGGCCGCGGAAACGATCTGCGCGATCCGCATCGTACGGATCCGTTGGGCGGGGGAATGTTCGCTGCCGAGGAAGCGGCTGGTCTCGAAGCCCTGCACCACGATCAACAGCCCCATCAGATCCCGTGCGGAGCGAAAGGGGCCCTGCCCGGTCGGGATCCGCGGCAGATGCCACTGTCCGGCCACGGCCACGTTCAGGTTGTAGACCGTGAGCGCGGCGAGAAGCGCGGCGATCATCCCGAGGTTGAGCGCCACCGCGTAACGCTCCACCCCTTCCAGCGCGTTCAGACCTCGCCATGCGCCGACCGCGGTGATTGCGATCAGCACCCCCGTCGTGAGGAGATTCGCGGTCATCGGACTGCGGGCTCCCAGTTCGTCCAGAACGAACGCGCTGAGCAGGCTGAGATAGTAGGTCACCGAGATCAGATAGGCGCCGGCGAGGACGACATGAGAGGCCTGTTCGACATGTGTGGCGAGCGTCCGTTCACCCGTTGCCCAGTGAGCTTCCGTCCCGCGTGCATGGCCGGTGGTGGCGCGGTGATCGCCGGTCTCGGGCTTCCGTTCTCCCACCGCGACCTCGGCGTACCGGATGTTGAACCGGATGACCGACCCGACCGCGTATGCCACCGTGAGCAGAGCCGCCATGGCCACCGGGGCGAAGACGCCGCTCGCGCTCGCCAGGAGTGGAGCGGAGACGAGGAACCCGCTTCCCATGATCGAGGCGAGAGGGGTGGTGGTCGCGGCCCACGCACTGGAGCGGCGCAGCGCGGGAAGGAACGCCAGAACGGCCGCGGTACAGACGGCGATGGCGATGACCCCGAGGTTCATCCAGTCCATCGGCATGATCGGAGTCTACAGGGAACGTCCCGGATCTGCCCGGTTGCGTCCGGGGGGGCCGGCTCCTATTCTGCGCCGAGGAGGGTTTCGGATGAGGCGGTGGGTGCGCATGCGGCGTGAGGCGGCTGGTGACGACGGACTGGCGTGCAGTCGGCATTTCCTGCCCGGCGGACTCGATGGGTTGGTCGACGATCATTGCGTGGTCGAAACTGCGAGCGCCGCGGCATCCGGGACCACGCTCCGCCTTCCCGCGATGGAATCGGGGCAGAAAACGGTGCCGGTTCGGCCTGGGGCCTTACGTGGAAGCCGCATTTGAGAAATAATCTGCACGACGAGCCGGGATGGCTCGGACACCGCCGCGCGCGACGGCGAGTGAGGAGAGATTGTGTTCACCAGTGAAGATCCGAGAAAACCCGAACTGATCGAGGACATCGTAGCGCGGTCCCGGAAGGTGGTTCCTCCCGAGGGGGCCGCGGAGGTGGAGCGGTTCATCCGGAAATACTTTGGCCTGGTCGCTCCGGACGATATCGTCTACACCCATCCTGAAACGCTGCTGGGAAGCGCCCTGAGCCTCTGGGCACTGGGCCGGGACCGTGAGCCGGGAGTCTCGAACGTCCGCCTCTACAACCCGACGCTCGAGCGCGAGGGGTGGGATCTCGAGCACACGGTGGTCGAGGTGGTCAACGATGACATGCCGTTCCTGGTCGATTCGGTCACGGCCGAGTTCGGTCGGGACGACCGTCTGGTTCACCTGGTCATCCATCCGGTGATCGAGGTGACCCGTGATGCCGAGGGGCATCGGCTGGGTACCGGCCCGGCCGACGGCGGCACCACGCTCGCCGAGTCGTACATGCACATCGAGATCGATCAGGAGACCGACAGCCACGAGCTGGACAAGATCCGGGTACGGGTCGAGAAGGTCCTGGAGGACGTGCGTGCCGCGGTTGCCGATTTCCAGCCGATGCGGCAGAAACTGTCGGAGGCGATCGCGGAGCTCGATGCGGCGCATGTCCCGATCTCGGAAGACGAGCTCGCCGAATCGGAGGAGTTCCTCCGCTGGCTGGACGACGACAATTTCGTCTTTCTCGGATATCGCCGCTACCGCTTCACCACCGACGAGGGCAACGACTATCTGCAGGTGGAGCCCGGGACCGGGTTGGGGATCCTGCGGGAGGTCAGGCCGGAATCGGCGAGACGGGGATCGGTCCCGTTCAGTGAAGAGTTCAGCCGCTTTGCCCGCCGCAAGGAGCTGCTGATCGTGGCGAAGGCGAATACCCACAGCACGGTTCACCGGCCGGTGCACATGGACCGGATCAGCATCAAGCGTTTCGACCAGCAGGGCCAGGTCGAAGGGGAGCACCGTTTTCTGGGACTGTTCACCTCGGCCGCCTACAGCCGAAGCGTCAAGTTCATCCCGATGCTCCGGCACAAGGTCAGCCGGATCATCGATCGGGCCGGTCTGAATCCGGCCGGCCATGCGGGCAAGGCTCTGGCCCAGATTCTGGAGACTCTTCCACGGGACGAGCTGCTGCAGGTTTCCGAGGATGAGCTGTTCGAGATCAGCCTCGGGGTGCTCCAGCTTCAGGAGCGGAAACGGATCGCGCTGTTCGTTCGCCGCGACGTCTTCGACCGTTTCGTCTCCTGTCTGGTTTACGTCCCCCGGGAGCGCTATGCATCGGATCTGGTGGAGAAGATCGGCGCCATTCTGGAGACGGCCTACCAGGGCTCGGTCAGCGCCTTCTACACCCAGATGACCGACTCGCCGCTGGCGCGGGCGCATTTCATCGTGCGCACCACGCCGGGCGAGGTGCCGGAGATCGACGTCAAGCGAATCGAGGCGCTGATCGCCGAAGCGGCGCGCGACTGGGCCGATCATCTCCGGGATGCTCTGACCCGTCACTTCGGGGAGGATCGGGGGCTGGAGGTCTACCGTCGCTTCCGGGAGGCCTTTCCTTCGGCCTATCGGGAACGGTTCGGAGCCGCGTCCGCGATCGACGACATCGAGCGGATCGATCGGATCCTCGGAACCGACGAGCTCGACATCGATCTCTACGAGCAGATGTCGGAGGAGAGCGGCGGAGCGATGGAGCTCCGTTGCAAATTCATCCATGTCGGAACGCCGCTGGCGCTCTCCGACGTCGTTCCCCGACTCGAGAACATGGGACTGCGCGTGAAGATGGCGGTTCCCTATGAGCTCCGCCTGACGGAGCTTCCGGAACCGGTCCGGATCCGCGACTTCGCCCTGGTCACGCCGAATGACGTCCGGCTCAACCTCCAGGCGCTGAAGGCCAACTTCGAGGAAGCGTTCCTCCGGACCTGGTCGGGTGATACCGAGGATGACGGCTTCAATCGCCTGGTGATCTGCGGGGGATTGCAGTGGCAGGAGATCATCATTCTCCGTGCGTACTGCAAGTACCTCCGGCAGATCGGAACCTCCTTCAGTGAATCGACCATGCAGCAGGCGCTGGCGGCGAATCCGCGCATCACCCGGCTGCTGGTCGACCTGTTCATGATCCGGTTCGATCCGGCTCGACCGGAGAATGAGAGACTGGCAGCAAGCGGAATCCGCGAGCAGATCGAGAGCGAGCTGGATGCGGTCAACAGTGTGGATGAGGACCGGGTTCTGCGGGCCTATCTCAACCTGATCGACTCCACTCTCCGCACCAACTACTTTCAGCCGGATGCCGAGGGACGGCGGAAAACGTGGCTGTCCTTCAAGTTCGACTCGCATGCGATCAAGAACATGCCGCTGCCGCGGCCGATGTTCGAGATCTTCGTCTACTCCCCCCGCTTCGAGGCGGTGCATCTGCGCGGTGGAAAAGTCGCTCGCGGCGGGCTCCGCTGGTCGGATCGGAGGGAAGACTTCCGGACGGAGATCCTCGGTCTGGTCAAGGCTCAGATGGTCAAGAACGCGGTGATCGTGCCGGTCGGGTCGAAGGGCGGTTTCGTTCTCAAGCAGGCTCCCCCTCCGGCTCAGCGGGAAGAGTTTCTCCGCGAAGGAATCGCCTGCTATCGGGACTTTCTGCGTGGTCTTCTCGACCTGACCGACAATCTGGTGGACGGGAACGTCGTGCCGCCCAGGGATGTGGTGCGGATCGATGAGGACGACACCTATCTGGTCGTGGCCGCGGACAAGGGGACGGCGACCTTCTCCGATTACGCGAATCAGGTTTCCGCCGAGTACGGTTTCTGGCTCGGCGATGCCTTCGCCTCGGGTGGGTCCGTCGGCTATGACCACAAGAAGATGGGAATCACCGCGCGTGGCGCGTGGGAGGCAGTCAAACGCCATTTCCGCGAGTTGGGGATGAACACCCAGGAAGAGGACTTCACCGTTGCCGGGGTCGGCGACATGTCCGGCGACGTCTTCGGAAACGGAATGCTCCTGTCCCGGCACATCCGGCTGATCGGAGCCTTCAATCACCTCCACATCTTCGTGGACCCGGATCCCGATCCGGAGGCGAGTTTCCGCGAGCGGGAACGACTCTTCTCACTGCCGCGCTCGAGCTGGTCGGACTACGATCCTTCGGTGCTTTCGGCCGGCGGGGCGGTCTTCGAGCGGACGGCGAAGTCGATCACCGTGTCGGAGCAGGTCCGGGAGCGGTTCGATCTCCCGGAGCTCACGACCACGCCGGTCGATCTGATGCAGGCGATCCTGCGAGCCCGGGCGGATCTGCTCTGGCTGGGAGGAATCGGGACCTACGTGAAGGCGAACGACGAGAGTCAGGCCGACGCGAGGGACCGGGCGAACGATCCGCTCCGGGTGGATGCGTCCGAATTGCGCGTGCGGGTGGTTGGAGAGGGAGCGAACCTGGGGCTCACCCAGCGCGGTCGGATCGAGTTCGCTCTCTCCGGCGGCAAGATCAACACCGACGCGATCGACAACTCGGCCGGGGTGGACACCTCCGATCACGAGGTGAACATCAAGATTCTGCTGGATGAAGCGATCCGCAGGGGAGGACTCAACGCAGAGCATCGCAACGAGCTGCTGGCGGAGATGACCGACGAGGTGGGCCATCTGGTGCTGCGGGACAATTATCAGCAGACCCAGGCGATCAGCGTGGCCGAGGCCGAGGGGCTGGCGGTCCTGGACCAGCAGGCGCGGCTGATGCGGAGCCTGGAGCGGAGCGGCCGGCTGGACCGGCATCTGGAGACCCTTCCCGACGAGGAGACCATCGCCGAGCGCCAGGTGGCGCATGTGGGGCTGACCCGTCCCGAGCTCGCCGTGCTGCTGGCCTACGCCAAGATCGCGGTCTATCAGGAGCTGCTGGATTCGGATCTGCCGGACGATCCGTTGCTGGTCGAGGATCTCTTCCTCTATTTTCCCCAGAGGCTTCGCGGCGAGTTCAGTCTGCTCGTTCCGGAGCATCGCCTCCGGCGGGAGATCATCGCCACCTACGTCACCAACAGTATGGTCAACCGGGTCGGCCCGTCCTTCGTGTCCCACATGTTCGACGAGACCGGTCGAAGCGCCAGTGACATCGCCCGGGCCTATACCATCAGCCGGGATTCCTTTGCGGTCCGAAACACCTGGATCGAGATCGAATCGCTGGACAACAAGGTGCCGGCATCGCTCCAGACGAGCATGATGATCGAGGTGGGCAGGCTGGTCGAGCGGGCCACACGGTGGTTCCTGCGGGGCGACGAAGCCCTGGATATCTCGGCCAACTTTCAGCGGTTCCATCCGGGAATCAGTACCCTCGAAGAGAACCTCGATGACCTGCTGCCGGAGGAAGAGCTGGCGGATCTGCGGCAGCGAACCAGTGACCGGAAGATGCTCGGGATTCCGGAGCATCTCGCTCGACGGCTGGCCAGTCTGGACATTCTCGGCTCCTTCCTGGACATCGTTCGGATCGCGACGAGCACGAACAAGGACGTTCAGGAGGTCGGCCGGGTCTACTTCCTGATCGGCGCCCGGTTCGACTTCGACCGGCTCCGCAATCAGGCGGCGGCTCTCGCGGCGGATTCCGCCTGGCAGCGGGCGGCGATCGAAGGGCTGGTCGACGACTTCTTCGCCTATCAGAGCATGCTGGTTTCACGGATTCTCTCGGATGCGGACCGCTCGCCGGCGGCGGCGGTCGACCGCTGGTTCGTTCTCCGCCCCGATCTGCTTGCCCGGACCGATCAGCTGCTGACCGAGATTCGATCGGCTCCCCTGATCGATCTGTCGGTGCTGACCGTGGCGTCGCGGCAGTTCCGCACTCTGGCCCAGACCTGAGACTCCTGACCTGCCAGGACGCGCTTCGCGTTCTGGCAGGTCCACTTCGCCGGCCGCGCTCAGGTGTGGAAACGGTACTGGAGCGCCCGGCGAATCTCGTCCTTTTCCTGGGACTCTCCCGCGCCGATGGGGTTGGGGATCTCGATCGCCTTGATCGACGGGTCTCGGAACCGAATCACGCAGAAGTCGGCCGCAAGAGGCTCCTCCACTGCCGCGATCTCGTCGGGATCTCTGCTCAGTTCGGTCATCACTTCCCGTGCAATCCGGTACACCCGGTCTTCCAGTGAGCTCAAGGTAAGGATTCCTCCGGAATCTGCTTCATGCCAGCAGTGTGCCGAAACCGGAGCTCACCGTCCGGGCGAGCGGCGGGAAGATCGGATCGCAGAGGGGCGTGATCGATGTCACCGCCGCTTTTCAGCTCCACCGGAGATGATGGGCGGGCCTCGGCGCTCGGTGCGCCGAGCTGAGCGAAACAGACGGTTCTCGAGGGGGCAGTTCTACGGTGGTCGTTGTAGCGGGGAAGATCATCGTGGGCTCCCCCTCGAGTTATATCCGGCTGATCCGTGAGATCCGGTGGCATCCCCTGCGGGGCCCTGCCTCCGATCTGATGCCCGACGGTTCGGGAGATGCGGAGAGGAAACGACGGAACGTGTCGGGGTTCGACATGCGCCGCCGTCCCTCCCTTGCTGCCGTTACTTCCCGCCCTTGTGAGCGTCGACCAGGTTCTGAACGATCCCCGGCTCGGCAAGAGTGGTGATGTCGCCGAGGTCGTTGTATTCACCCGCGGCGATCTTCCGCAGGATCCGGCGCATGATCTTTCCCGACCGTGTCTTCGGAAGGCCTGGTGTGACATGAATCTGATCCGGAACGGCGATCGGTCCGATCACGTGCCGGACCTGTTCTTTCAGCGCGCCCACCAATTGCTCCGAATCCTCGTTCTCGAACTCGGGATTGATGATCACATAGGCATAGATTCCGGTTCCCTTGATGTCATGGGGGTAGCCGACCACCGCCGCTTCCGCGACGGCATCGTGACTGACCAGGGCGCTTTCCACCTCGGCGGTGCCGAGCCTGTGGCCGGAGACATTGAGGACGTCATCCACCCGGCCGGTGATCCAGTAGTAGCCGTCCTCGTCACGGATGCACCCGTCACCGGTGAAGTAGTAGCCGGGGTACTGAGAGAAGTAGGTTTCGATGAAGCGGGAGTGATCGCCCCAGATCGTGCGCGCCTGCCCCGGCCACGGCCGGTCCATGCAGAGGTAGCCGCGAACGTCATTGCCGGTAATCGCTTTTCCCTCGTCGTCCACCAGGACCGGATCGATTCCGAAGAAGGGAAGCGTCGCGGATCCCGGTTTGAGCGGGGTCGCACCGGGCAGGGGAGTGATCATGATGCCGCCGGTCTCGGTCTGCCACCAGGTGTCGACCACGGGGCACCGGCCGTCGCCGACGACGTCGTGGTACCACTTCCAGACTTCCGGATTGATGGGCTCGCCGACCGTTCCGAGGATGCGGAGCGAGGAGCGATCGTGCTGTTTGACCGGCTCATCGCCGGAGCGGGCGATCGCCCGGATCGCGGTCGGGGCGGTGTAGAAAACGGTCACCTTCAGATCCTCGACCATCTTCCAGTACCGGCCGGGATCGGGATAAACCGGGGTGGACTCGAACATCACGGTCGTGGTTCCGTTCGCCAGCGGGCCGTAAACGATGTAGCTGTGCCCGGTGATCCAGCCGACGTCGGCCGCGCAGCAGTAGATGTCGTCGTCATGGATGTCGAAGACGTACTTGTGGGTCATTGCCGCATAGAGGAGATATCCGGCGGTGGTGTGGAGCACCCCTTTCGGCTGCCCGGTCGACCCGGAGGTGTAGAGGATGAACAGGGGCGACTCCGATGCCATCCATTCGATGGGGCAGGTGGAGCGCTGCTTCTTCATCTCCTCGTCGAGCCAGAAGTCACGTCCCGCCTGCATCTTCGTGTCGCTGTCGGTGCGGCGAACCACCAGCACCTTTTCGACCAGTGAGAGTCCCTCCACCGCGCGGTCGGACGTCTCCTTGAGTGGAATGACCCGACCCCCGCGGAGCCCCTCGTTGGCGGTGACCAGAATGCGGCAGCCGGCATCCAGAATCCGGTCCCGGAGTGAATCCGCGGAGAATCCGGCGAAGACGACCGAATGGACGGCACCGATGCGGGCGCAGGCGAGCATGGTGTAAGCGAGCTCGGGGACCATCGGAAGGTAGATGCAGACCCGGTCTCCCCGTTTCACGCCGTGGGCCAGAAGCACATTCGCGATTCGGGCGACCTCGTGCTTGAGCTGCCGGAAGGTGACTCGTTCGTAGCGTCCGGGCTCGTCGGCGGCCCAGATGATGGCGGTGTCGTCCGCCTTGCCGTTTTCGAGGTGGCGATCGACGCAGTTGAAGCAGGCGTTGAGCCGTCCGCCCGCGAACCAGGAGAAATCAACCTCCTGTTTGTCCACATCGAGAACGTTCCGAGGCGGGTGATACCAGTCCAGAAAGAGGTCGGCCTGCTCTCGCCAGAAAGCTTCGGGATCATCGATCGACCGGCGGTACATCTCGCGATACTCGTCCATCGACTTGATGTGCGCTCGCTCAGCGATGGCGGGTTTGACGGGAATCGTGCTCACTCCGGAACCTCCTTCGTTTGACTCAATGATGAGTGGTGATTATAGCCACAAGCTTTCGCGGATGTTTCAGTGCAGGCGTCACCGCGGCCGTGCGTGGTTACCGCTCACGTTTCCTCGAGAGCGCGGCCCGGGTCGATCCATTCCTGCAACCGGGGGAGACTCAAGCGGTAGCCGTGCTCCGCGATCTCGTCGATCGCCTGAAACTCGAGCATGCCCCACCGGTCGACCGCGAGTTGCAGGTACAGATCGGCGATTTCGTCGGTGAGCGCACGATTCCGGGAGGAGACGCTGGCCAGAATGGTGGCGCGGTTGAGCAGGCTCAGAATGTGGGGAATTTCGTACCGGCGCGAGAACGGCCAGACCCGCCGGGCGAGAAGCGACCAGCCGGACAGTTCCGGCGGAAAGGGGGTTCCGGAACGCAGATCGATGGCCGGAGTGACATCCACGGCGATCAGCTTCCCTCCGGGATTGAGCGAGCGCATCACGTCGGTCGGAACATTGTTGAGCAGTCCGCCGTCGATCAGCAGGTCGCCGTCCCGGTAGATCGGTGGCATCACTCCGGGAAGCGAGATGCTCGTGCGGGTCGCCAGAGCGGCATCCCCGCGACGGTCGACGACCTGTTCGGCACGGGTCAGATTCGTGGAGATGCAGAAGAAGGGCATCCAGAAATCTTCGATGTGCCGGCTCCCGAAGCCGATCCGGAGCTGGCGCATGATCTTCCCTCCGGTGAGCATGGAGACCATCGGAAAGGTGTAGTCGAACAGGTCGGCGAAATACTCCCGGGAGGAACTGAGGGTTTGTGCCGCGGATCGTCCCATCGCGATCTGCCCGGCCACGATCGCGCCCATGCTGGTGCCGCCGACCATGTCGATCGGAATCCCCAGCTCCTCGAGGGCTCGGAATACGCCGATGTGAGCGAAGCCCCGCGCGCCGCCCCCTCCGAGCACCAGGCCGTTGGCGTGCCCGGTGAGAATCCTCGCCAGTCGCTCGTAGTCGGCCTGGCGATCCTCTCTGACGTGGTAGTGGTGCCGCACCTCACGGTGGTCGAGCCACGCCGCCGTGCCGGACGGCTCGGAGGTGTGACGGTTGTGAACCAGCACCAGACTCCGGCCGGGAGCACGGAGGCTGCTCCACTTGTCCACCATGAGGGTCTCGATCTCACCTCTTCGGGGGTCCGAGCGCGGATCCGCCACGATCAGGATGTGATCCGCCTGGCTGGCGGCCCGCTCCGTCCAGGCCGACCACCTCCGGTCGGCGCGATAAATGACGTAGTCCCACTGGCTCTCCTGCTCGCTGAGCCACTGGGTCAAGCGGATGGCCGCAGGGTCGTCCGCGGAGACGCGGGCGATTCCTTCCCGTCCCAGCTCCCGATCCACATCCTCGGCCGTGAGCAGCCGAACCGTCCCCCAGAGCCGCAGGGCCTGGATCAGCTGGTCGCAGAACTCGTCGACGGGATCGTCCGGGCCATGGGGAACCACGGCGAGCGTGTCGAGACCCCGGGCCCGGCTCGGACCCCGAAGGGTCATCCGCTGCAGACGGGTCCCGATGATCCGGGTCATCTGGGTCATCGCACCGGGATATTTTTCAGTCAGCCGGTCGAACGCCTCCTGGGTGAACCGCGCCAGTTCGGTGTCGCGGATCGCATGGATACTGGCGGAGCGGACGCCGTGGGTGAGCAGCGCAATTTCGCCAACGGTTTCCCCTCGGCCGACTTCGCCGATCGCTTTTTCCTCCCCGCGATCATTCACGGTGACACGCACCCGCCCGCTGATCACCACGTATGCCGCGTCCGCCTGGTCTCCCTGGCGGAACAGCATCCTGCCGCTTTCCAGCCGGACCCATTCCACCGAGTCCTCGAGATCACGGAGCGCCGCCAGATCGAGCAGTCCGAACAACCGGCTGAGGTGGGTGGCGAGCTGGCTGCGGCGAAGCCGCTGAGCGATCATCTCCGTCAGGAGCATCGCCGCCTCCGGGCGCCGGGCCAGCAGTTGGTCCAGTCCATCCCGGGAAAGCGACGCCACGAGCGAGGACTGGTCCGCACGCACCGTGGCGGTCCGTTCTCCGCCGGTGATCAATGCGACCTCACCCACCAGATCTCCCGGTACCATCTCCCTCAGGATCTGATCGCCTCCCTCGCCTTCCCGCTTCTGAACCGCAACGAGATGGCCCTGGAGAAGAACGAAAAGATGCTCTCCCCGTTCTCCCTGATGGATCAGGGTCTCGCCCGCCTCGAGATGAACTTCCTCCATCTCCGCCGCGAGTGCGGACCGTCCCTCGTCGTCCAGCTCCGCCAGCGCGGTCGATCGGGCCAGCAGGGGGACGAGAGAAGGGGACAGCCCGGAATTCATGTTCCGATTCTATCCGACGCGGCGCCCGGGGGAAGGGGCCACGCCACCGACGGCCGCGGCGAGCGCAGAATCCCGGCGGGGATCAGCCCGGTCGAGGGGCGGCAGGAGATGCCGTTTCGTTTTCGAAGAGCAGGCTGACCTCGAACGTACCCGAAACCACCTTCGAGGTCATCGCGAAGCCGCTCTTTTCGAACACCTTCAACATCCGCTCGTTTTCGCACAGCACGTCGGCGGTGAATCCGCGGACTCCGTGCGTGCGTGCATACTCCGCCAACCGTTCGAGGAAGATGGTGCCGAGCTTCTGGCCCTGCCAGTCCGGATGGATCATGAATGCGACGTCGGCGAGGTTGGTCGACTGATTGACGTAGTAGCAGCAGCTTCCGATGATCTGTTCCTGTTCGCGGTCACCGGTGACCGCGACGAAGGCCATCTCGTCGTCGTAGCTGACGTTGCAGAGGTGCTGCGCCTTCGAGACGTCCAGGGACTTGAGGTTGGTGAAGAAGCGGGTGTAGACGTCTTCGGGGCGGAGAGCGTAGAAGAGATCCTGGATCATTGCGGAGTCGGTGGCGCGGGTGGGCCGCAGCAGCACACGGGTCCCGTTCCTCAGGTCCACCTCCCGTTCTTCCTCGGTGGGGTACGCGCGGCGGCTCTTCAGGGTGGTTTTCGGAGGGATCCATCCCAGCGCATGCGCTTCCTCGGTCAGTGCATCGCGGAAATCGGGATGAGCGATCTCGATCAGCGCAATCGCCCGGTCCCGGATCGACTTGCCGAAGACGTAGGCCACACCGAATTCGGTGACCACGTAGTGCACATCCGAGCGGGCGACGGTGACTCCTTCGGACTCGCGGAGCCTGGCGCGGATTCTCGACTGTTTTCCGTCGTCGGTCGTGGAGGAGAGGCAGATGATCGCCTTGCCGCCTTCCGCGGCGGCTGCGCCGCGGATGAATTCCGGCTGGGTGGAGACACCGCTGTAGAACTCCCCCTCGAACTGGTCGGCGCAGACCTGTCCAGTCAGATCGATGGCGAAGGCCTGGGTCACCGACACCATCTTCGTATTGGAGGCGATGACTGCCGGATCGCAGACGTAGTGAATCGGCTGAAAACTGAACAGCGGGTTGTCGTCGACGTACCGGTAGAGACGTTCCGTCCCCATGCAATAGCTGGTGACGACCAGGCCGGGGTGCAGCGATTTCCGTCTTCCCGTGACCACGCCACTCTCGATCAGGTCGATCAGCGGCTCGGTGATGACATCCGAGTGCACCCCGAGGTCGCGCCGATTGGTGAGATAGCGGAGCATCTCGTTCGGAATCCGTCCGATTCCGATCTGCAGCGTGGAACCGTCGTCGATGATCCGGGCCACGTAGCGGGCGATACGTGAGCCGATATCGTCGGCGGGCTGGTGGACGTACTCGATGACCGGATGGTCCACTTCCACCATCCAGGTCAGCTCATCCATATGGACCGCGGTGTCGCCGTGGGTCCGCGGCATGTTCGGATTGATCTCGGCGATGATGCTCTTCGCCTTTCGGACGGCGGTCCGGGTGACGTCGACCGAGACGCCCAGCGAACAGTAGCCTTTGTCGTCGGGGGGAGAGAGCTGGACGAAGGCGACGTCGATCGGAATCCTGCCGTTCTCGATCAGCCGGTGAACCTGGTTGACCGAGATGGGGACGTAGTCGATCTTGCCGGAGCTCATCACGCTTCGCGTGTCGCTTCCGACGAAGAACACCTGGTGCTGGAACATGGTGAACGGACCGCCAGGGTAGACCGGTACGGCACCGTCGGTGAGGAAGTGGATCAGCTGGACTCCGGCGGGAGGATCGTCGGAATCCTCGAGCGCGTGGATCAGGGTCCGAGGGGTGGCGCAGGCACTCCCCACGAAGACGCGCTGGCCGGGACGGACGCTCCGGACGGCCTCCTCGGCAGAGACGCCGCGGGATTTCCAGTCGATCATGATCTCAGCGGGCCTCAGGAGCCGCCCAGCAGTTTCTCCATCTTCCCCAGAAGGCGGGGAAGCTCGACCGGCTTGGTGTCGTAGTCGTCGCAGCCGGCCTCCATCGCCCTCTGCCGGTCGTCGGACATCGCGTGAGCGGTCAGAGCGATGACCGGAATCGCCCGGGTCTGGTCGTCCGCCTTCAACCGGCGCGTTGCTTCCCATCCATCGATCACCGGAAGACTCATGTCCATCAGGATCAGGGCTGGCTGCTCGGAATGGGCCATTCGTACGCCCTCCTCACCATCCACCGCCATGACCACCTCGTATCCTTTCCGGCTGAGCCGGCGCGACAACATGTCGCGATTCATTTCGTTGTCTTCGACCAGAAGAACCTTCGGCATCCAATCCTCACAGCAGTGATTTGAGTTTCGAGTCCAGCGACGGAGGAACCGAGGTGAACCGAAGCGTCATCATCCCGTCGTCCCCGGCTTCCGGCGTCAGCACCTTCGCATAGAGATCACCGGTCTGCCCTTCCAGAGTGATCCTGACGTTCGACAGGGGAATGATCGATTCGGAACAGCGGATCTCCGCTCCCTTTGGCGACAGTTTAACCAACTCCCCGGCGTGGGTCACTTCTCCGACGTCTTTCCCTTCAACCAGAGAGAGCCGGACCGGTACGGGGGCGGTCAGGGGGACCATCACCAGATCGTGGAACGGGACAGACAAGGGGGGATCGCCGCCCGTGCCGCGAACCTCGAACAGCGTGACCGGAAGGGCAAAGCCTTTCGGCTGCACCTCGATCCGCTGCCCGATGACCACCTCCGCCTCCACCGCGCGAAAGGTGGATTCGGAGATCAGAATCTGGCCGCCGAGCGTGTAGGATTCGACCCGGCTGGTGAAGTTCACGTTCGTGCCCACCGCACCGTATTTGGCCCGGCGGTCGGATCCGATGTTCCCGACCACCACTTCACCGGTATTGATGCCGATGCCCATTTCGATCGAGGGGAGGTCCTGTTCCCTCGTCCTGCGGTTCACCTCTTCCATGGCGAGCTGCATCCGGACCGCGCAGCGCACGGCGGCATCGGCATGATTCTCCATCCGGGTTGGAGCGCCGAAAAACACCAGGATCGCGTCGCCGATGAATTCGTCGATGGTGCCACCGAGCTCGAGAATGATCGGCGTCATCACCTCGAGATAGATGTTGATGATGGTCACCACCTGTTGTGCCGGGAGCCGTTCCGAGATGGCGGTGAATCCACGGAGGTCCGTCATCATGATGGTGAGCTCGCGCTTCTCGCCTCCGAGCTGCTGCCCGTCGCGTTCCTCCAGAAGACTGGAAACGATGTCCTCGCTCAGGTAGCGTCCGAAGGTCTGGCGGATGAAGCGGTTCCGCATCTCGACATCGCGAACCAGGGATCGGTTCTCTTCCACCGCCCGTCGGAGGGCGAGCTGGGTCCGGATGCGGGCCATCACCACCGGGAAATCGAGCGGCTTCGTGACGTAGTCGTTTGCCCCCTGGCGGAAGGCCTCGACCACGTCGTCGCTCTCACCTTTCGCCGTCGCCATGATGATCGGCAGCTCGCTGCTCGATCGCGTCTCGCGGACCTTTCGAAGCACCTCCAGGCCGCTGATCCCGGGCATCATGACGTCCAGAAGGAGCAGATCGAGGCTCTCGCCCTCGATCTGGCGGAGGGCGTCGGGTCCATCCACCGCGGTGCGGACCTCGAATCCCTGGCGCTCCAGGCGGCGGGAGAGCATGTCCCGGTTCATCGCGTCGTCGTCGACCACCAGGATCGAGCCGGTCTCGCGATCTTCCTCACGTCCGGGCTGTCCGGCAGGATTTCCGTCCCGCGGCACGGCCTCCGGAGTTGCCGCCGTTCCGGCGGGACGGTCTGCGAACAGGCCATCGAGGAACTCCAGCAGTCTTCGGGCGGCAAGCTGGATCCGATCGAGATCCGGGACGAAATCCGGCTGAACCTCTTCGGCTTCCTCCTTGAGAAGCTCGGAATAGCCGAGAATCTGGTTCACGCAGGTTCTCAGGTCGTGGCGCAACTTCGCGAAACCGCCGCGTTCGGGTGTGGTCATCGATTGGGCTGAGGGTAATCCAGATCTCCGGCAGATCCAAGGTTCCCGTCTCCGCGGCGGGACGGTCTCGCGAATGCGGACCAGTTTCCCATGCTATATTCGAGAAAATCACCAGCTCCCATTTCCGAGGTATTCATGCCTGATCTGTTGACAGTGGATCGTGAACGGGTGCATCCCGTTGTGCGGGTGTCCTACGGCCCCCGGGTGATCGGCCACCTGATGTACTCGCTGGTGGTCGCGAGTGCGCTGTGGGAGGCCTCTCCCCTCCTGGGCGGGGTCATGATCGCGATCGGTGTGATCTGGCCCCAGCTGGCCTACCTGCTGGCGGCTCGCAGTCGGGACTCGAAGAAGGTCGGATACGACGTGTTCCTGGTCGACTCCGGTCTGATCGGCATCTATGTCGGTCTGCTGGGGTTGAACGCCCTGCCCAGCATCACGGTGCTGGCCGTAGCCGGCGGCATCACCATCATCATGGGAGGGATCCGGCTGTTCCTTCGAGGCGCAGTCTTTCTGGTGGCCGGGGTATTGCTCGGGCTGATCCACTCGGGACTGGACCTCGATGGTGCCCCGAATCAGGTGACGCTGATTCTGGCGGTCGTGTCGATCGCCTGTTTTTTCCTGATCGTCGCATGGGAGACGCACGCGACGACTCGGGATCTGATCTCTGCCCGGCGCGATCTGAAATCGAAGAATTTCGAGATTCTGGAAAAGACCGAGGAGCTCGCATCGATCAACGAGGTCGGGCGGACGGTCAACGCCACCCTGGACGTCGATCGGGTGATGAGTATCGTGATGGGAAGCCTTCAGCGGGTCTTCACCTTCAATCAGGTCGGCATCCTTCTGTTCGACGAGGACCAGAAAGCGCTGGTGCTCGACCGCGAATTCGGGCAGGGGTTCGATTTCGATCTCACCATGCGGCTGCGCAAGCATCGCATTCCGATGGACGTCCAGCACAGCATCTTCGTCAGAACCGTTCAGGAACGCCAGCCGATCTACATTCCTCAGATCTCCGAGGACCGGCTCCAGGAACTGGCGGAGGACGATCGCGACCTCTATCAGATGAATCCGACGCATTCGATTCTCCTGATGCCCCTGGAGATCGAACAGCGGGTGATCGGCGTGCTCTACTTCGGGGACACCCGCGAGCCGTTCGACCTGAGCGAGGCGAAAATCGAATCGATCGGACGATATGTCACCCACGTGGCGACTGCAATCAAGAATACCCGGCTCCTGGAAGAGGCGGAACGGGCCCGTGCCATCGCCGAGGAGGCCAACCAGACCAAGAGCCGATTTCTGGCGAATATGAGCCATGAACTGCGTACGCCGATGAACGCGATCATCGGTTACAGCGAAATGCTCCAGGAAGATGCGCAGGACCAGGGACTCGACGAGTTCGTGCCCGATCTGAAGAAAATCCGCTTCGCGGCGAAACACCTGCTCGACCTGATCAATGGCGTCCTGGATCTTTCCAAGATCGAGGCGGGCAAGATGGATCTCTATCTCGAAGACGTTGACGTTCAGGCGATGCTCCAGGAGGTCCAGGTCACCATCGAACCGCTGATTCAGAAGAACGGCAATCGGCTCGAGATCATTTGCGGTTCCGATATCGGCGAGATGTACACCGACGTGACGAAGCTCCGTCAGTGCCTGATCAACCTGATGAGCAACGCGGCCAAATTCACCGACCAGGGAGTGATTACGCTTGCGGTCGGACTGGAAAATGAGCTGGGCCGCGACTGGATGCGATTCGACATCAGTGATACCGGAATCGGAATGACTCCCGACCAGGTGAAGAAGCTCTTTCAGGCCTTCAGTCAGGCCGATGCATCGACCACCCGCAGGTACGGCGGCACCGGGCTCGGACTGGCGATCACCAAACGGTTCAGCACCATGCTCGGGGGCGATGTCAGCGTCCGGAGCGTGGAAGGGAAAGGGACCACCTTCACCCTTCGCCTCCCCGCCGAGGTGGTGGAAAAGCGACGAGGCAAACGTCCGGACGTCCTCTCCCTGACCTCATCGGGAACCCTTCGCCTCCCTCGGGGTTTCAACACCATCCTGGTCATCGATGACGATCCGGCGGTGGGGGACATGCTCACCCGTTTCCTGAACAAGGAAGGCTACGAGGTGGTCTGTGCTCCCGGCGGCGAAGAGGGGTTGAAGAAGGCACGGGAGATCCAGCCCGATGCCATCACCCTCGATGCAGTCATGCCTGGCATGGATGGCTGGCAGGTTCTGGCCCAGCTCAAGTCCGATCCGCTCACCGCCGGAATTCCGGTGATCATGGTGAGCATGCTCGACGACAAGAGCCGCGGCTTCTCCCTCGGCGCTTCCGAATACCTGACCAAGCCGGTCGATCGTGACCGTCTGGTGGCTCTGCTTCAACAGCTGCTCTTCCTGAGGCGGGCCCGAAGCGGATCCTCGTCGTGGACGACGATCCCGAACAACGGGAACTTCTCCGCTCGATGCTCGAGAAGGAGGGGTGGGCGGTATCCGAAGCGATCAACGGCCGGGCGGGACTGGATGCTCTGGACCGGGAAGAGCCCAGCCTGGTGCTGCTTGATCTGATGATGCCGGAGGTCGACGGGTTCGAGTTTCTGGAGCAGATGCGTGCCCGTGATGGCTGGAGGATTCTGCCCGTCGTGGTGCTCACCGCACGCGATCTGTCCGCGGATGATCGCACTCGACTCAGTGGCAAGGTCGGTCAGATTCTGCAGAAAGGGGCCTCCTCCCGTGAGGAGATCCTGGCGCGAATCCGGGAGGTTCACCTGCCGGCAATTGCAAACGGCGCGAAAGAGTGATTTCGGAGCCGTGGCACAGCCCGCACAGTTTGACCCCCCCATTGTCGCGCTCTAGAATTGATTGACGCAACTGGTGCAACGGATGGTCCGTTGTCTGTCCAATTTCACGGGTACGGGAGGTCCTCATGAAGCGACTCACCGTGGTGCTCTCTCCTTCTCCTCTCCGCTCCGGGAGTGATGCGGGCGGGCGAGAAGCGATCCACCCCGAACAGGCCAAAGCCATGGTCAACCGAGCCGTGGAAATGCTCCGGGAGAAGGGCCCCGGGCCGGTTCTCGACGCGATCAATCAGGAAAAGGGTCCGTTTCTCGATGGCGATCTCTACGTCTTCGTGATCGGACCGGATCACAAAATCGCCGCTCATGCCTTCGAAAAAATGCGGGTGGGAATCCCCGCGGAAGAGCTCTATGACGTCGATGGCCAGCCCTACGGCCAGTTGATGCTGGATCAGGCGACGCCGAAGGGAAGCTGGTTGCAGTACCGGCAGTTCAATCCGGTCAATCGGAAAATCGAGAAGAAGACCAGCTGGATCGTTCGCGAAGGGGACTACATCTTCGGCTGCGGCTACTACGAGCCTGGCAAATAGACCGAGCTGAGGTCCTCACCAGCCCGTCCGGCATGGATGACCGGAACCCTTCGTTCCGGCTCGGCTTACACTGTCCCGGTGATTCCTCTTCCCGTCGACGACGCGATCCCGCGGATCTGTTCCGCCGTGGCTCAGCATCGCCGGCTCATTCTGGTTGCGCCGCCCGGGGCGGGGAAGACCACTCGCGTTCCGCCCGGCTCTGCTGGATGCCGGACGGTTGATCCTCCTTCAGCCGCGTCGGGTGGCGGCGCGCTCGCTGACCCGGCGGATCGCGGCCGAGCGAGGCTGGACGATCGGTCGCGAGATCGGCTGGCAGATCCGTTTCGAGCGCAACTTCTCCCGCGAAACGCGGCTGCTGGTCGCGACGGAGGGAATCCTCACCGCACGCTTGCAGGGCGATCCTCTGCTCAGTGATTTCAGTACCGTCGTTCTGGACGAATTCCACGAGCGGAGTCTCCACGCCGACCTGGCTCTCGCTCTGCTGCGGGAGACCCTTACGGCCCGTGACGACCTGCGGGTGGTGGTCATGTCGGCGACCATCGACGCGGAGAAGGTGTCGGCATTTCTCGGCGGATGCCCGGTCATCGAGATTCCGGGGCGGGTTCATCCTGTGACGGTTGAATGGCGTCCCGGAGTTGCGGTGGCCGATGCAGTGCGGAGCGTGGCCGGGGAGTCGAGTGGGTCCATCCTCTGCTTTCTGCCCGGTCGAAGAGAGATCGACCAGGCCGTCGCTTCGCTGCGTCAGGGACCGGATCCGGGGATGGCGGTGATGCCGCTGCACGGATCGCTCGACGCCGAGGCACAGGATGCGGCGATTGCACCGGGGCATCCGAGGATCATCGTGGCGACGAACATCGCGGAGACCTCGCTCACCGTGGAGGGGGTCACTACGGTCATCGACAGTGGCCTGCAGAAGGTGGTGCGCTACGACCCGGCGATCGGTCTCGACCGGCTGGAACTGGAGCGCATCTCCAGCGACTCGGCGGAACAGCGTGCGGGGCGTGCGGGGCGGGTTCGACCGGGTCGGGTGATCCGGCTCTGGGATCATCGCGACATTCTGAATCCGCACCGCGAGCCGGAGATTCTTCGCGTGGATCTCGCTTCGACTCTGCTGGAGGTGATCGGATGGGGCGAAGACCCCGAGAGGTTCCAGTGGTTCGAGCCTCCCGACCGGGATCAGCTCGATGCCGCGCTCGATCTGCTCGAACGAGTCGAGGCGGTCGAGCGAAGCGCGGGGACGCTCGTCCTGACTGGACGGGGAAGGCTCCTGCGACGCCTTCCGCTGCATCCGCGTCTGGGAACCCTGTTGCTCTCCGCGGCAGGCTCGCGGCAGGCGGCCCGGGCCTGCGCACTCCTCTCCGAGGACACGCGTGGGGTGAACCGTGGGGGAGGGGGGAGTGCGAGCGACTCGGACCTGTTTCCGATGCTCGACGGCTTCGACCGCCTCCCGATGCGGTTCCGGCTCGCGGCGAAGGAGTTCGAGCGGCTGGCGGGTGAGCAGGGTGAGATCTCATCCTCCGCGGTGAGCCCCGAGGTCGCACTCCGTCGCGCCCTCCTGGCCGGCTGGCCGGATCGGGTGGCGGCGCGTCGCGAGCCGGGATCGAACCGATTCATCCTCGCCTCGGGGCATGGGGCAGTCCTCGCGGAGGAGAGCGGCGTGCGCACCGCGCCGTTCCTCGTGGCTCTCGACGTCTCGGCGCGACGGGGCGGCGAAGCGCTGATCCGGATCGCGAGTGCGGTGGAGAGCGACTGGCTCGAGCCGAACACCATCGAGGTGGTCCATCGCCTCGACGGCGACCGCGTTCGGGCAAAGGAGATTCTCCGTCTCGATCAACTGGTTCTCCGGGAGCGGAACGTCGCCCCGGATCCCGCGACGGCCGAGGATCTGCTGGTGGAGGAGCTGAAGCGCCGCGGAGAGCTCGACGACGTTGTCCGGCGTGCCCGGTTCGCGGGACTCGAGCTCGACCTCGATGCGATCTTCCATCAGGCCTGCCAGGGGCGCACCTCGCTCCCGTCAGTGCATCTCGAGGACTGGCTCGCGTTCGCTCAGCGGTCGAAACTGGATTTGCTCGCTCCCCGGCGGCTGGAGATTCCGTCCGGACGATCCGTAGCGCTGGACTATCGCGAGGACGGGACCGTGGCCGCTTCGGTGAAGCTTCAGGAGCTGTTCGGGCTGGCCGAGAGTCCGCGGCTGGGGCCCGATGGCCAGCCGGTGGTTTTTCTGCTGCTCGCTCCCAATGGCCGCCCGGTCCAGACGACCGGCGATCTGCGGAGCTTCTGGAACAACACCTATCCCGACGTGCGGAAGGAGCTCCGGGGGCGGTATCCGAAACATCCCTGGCCGGAGGATCCATGGAACGCAGAGCCGACGGCCAGGACTCGGCGGAGAGGAAAGTGACGGGAAGCGGGAAGAGCTCCTGAAGTGGACCGGGCGTTCCCACGCCCGGTCCCGCGACGGGGCGGCTCTCGAAACATGCGGGATACGCAGCGAAGACCGTTGCGCAGACTCCCGGTTCGGCCCGACGACCCGAGACGACGGAGAGGAAGATGATGGGAAGCGGAAAGCGAGAAGAAGATCGCGCGGGACGGTGGGAGATTCTCTACCGGGTGATTCGGAAGATTCCGCGTGGGCGAGTGGCCACCTATGGACAGATCGCCGAGATCGCGGACGTCGGTGGACCTCGGGAGGTCGGGTATGCGCTTCATGCGCTCCCGCCGGGAAGCGACGTTCCGTGGCACCGGGTGGTCAATGCCGGGGGCCGGATCAGTCCACGCAGCAGCTCCGACTCCCACGAGCTTCAGCGGCATCTCCTGGAAGTGGAAGGGGTCGAGTTCGAAGCGTCGGGCCGCATCGACCTGCAGCGGTTCCGCTGGACCGCAACGTGGACCGGGCGTTCCTTCGCCCGGTCCGGCCTGGCCCGTCACTCTCGAGGGGCGGAGGGGCAACGAAGCGCTGACCGCGACGGCGGCTGCCTGTCTGTTCCTCGCTCCCGGTCCGTCGACGACGCGATGTTGACGATGAGCCGCGGATCGCTCTCTCACTGCAGCTTTCCGCCAGGCACCTTCCCGCCATTCGCGGCGAGTGTACACATCACTTCCTTGTGGAGCCAGATGTTCATCGTTGCCGAGTCGTTCTTGTCGCCGTCATAGTGCAGCTCGTCGGCGAGCTCCTTCCGTGCGGAGAGGCTGCTATCCATACCGACCAGCTTCATCAGGTCGACGATGGAATGCCTCCAGTCGAGCTTCTGCGCGTTGTCGGCTCCGAGCCTGTCGAGCCGGGACTCCACGTCGACGTCCGAACCGGGTGTCGCCGACGCGGGCGGAGTCGTCGAACCGACACCGGGAACGGCCTGCCCGACCGGGACGCCCTCTCTCCGTGCTGCCTGAACCTGCGATTCAGGGTTTCCGCCTTTTGCCGCGTCGGCGGGTGCTTCTGCGTTTCCGGGACCCGAAGATGTTGCCCATGAGATTGCCCAGAATGCCCATTGGAGGTTCTCCTTATGATCGCGTCGACTCGATCTGAGCGTCGGGATACGACGTCAGCAATGCGACGCTTTCTGTCGAGCTCCGCTCTTGCCTCGGAGCTTTCATGGTGAAGTGGTCAGCCAACCGACGGCCTCCGGGGACACAACCGAACACGGAGGACGGCGAGAGTCAGGCCAGACTGACCGGCTGTCAGAGACCCTTGACACGACATGCGAGGAGCAGGAGTCCCATTGAAGATCAGTCGGGCCGAGCTCCGAACGCTGCGGCCAGGCATCCGGACGCTGAATCCATCCCGATGACCCAGAGAGTGAGAAGGATGACGGTGATCGTGACGAGCATTTGGAGTTCTCCGTTTCTGGCCGGTCAGAGCGCATGCCTGCGGCTCGTTGTTTCGGGTCGGCTGCGTCCCACTCCAAACTAGTTTTTCGAGGCGGCGTACGGAAGAGCAGTTACTACCCCGGGGAGAGGGTAGTAACTACGGGGCAGGACCAGTGCCGGTCGATCTCGAGATACTGTTCGAGCAACGGCTCGAGGGCCTCCGATCGCTCGGAAGAGGATGGCAGCGGCGCCGCACCCCGCTTCTTTCGCTCCGCCGGTCTCACCATGGCAGCGGACGGCGCCCGTGTTGAAATCGAGCGGCAGGGCGCGCTCGGATCACCTTCGTGGGTTCCTCTCACCGCGGGCGGGAGGGGATCGGAGCTTCGATCTTGAGGTCTGCGGGATTGAAAGTGAGAACCCGGGCATGAAGGACCCGGCAGTGAAAGAAGATCTCCCGGACCATCCCCGCGTGCGGCGGATGTGGAGGCGTGATCGTTCTCATCCGAGGGGTAGCCATGCGTTGTGTTCAACGTGATCAATCAGGCCGAAGCGTCGGATCTGCGAGAGAGCGAAGTCGGATGGTTTCGAGACTCTCCGCGGGTGTTTCGGGCTCAGCGGCATTCTTTCCTGAGGGTGAGATGAGATCGCTCGAGGTGCCGGAGTTGAGAACGTCTTTACGGATTGTTCGTCACACTTGTCAGGGATCAGCCGAGAAGGGCGTGCGGCTGTAGGCCTGCAAGAAATTGGACTTGACCTCCGCGGATGGGGTCATTACGGTGAGATCCTCTTGTACAGCACCCTACCCACGGATATAGAGAGCCGTGCAAATGGCCAGCGTTGTTGGCGACGACGGCTCATATGCCGCAGGAGCGGCACTCGAATCAACGGAGCCCATGAAAAAGCAAACACTGATCTTCATCGCTCTGACCCTGTTGGCAACTCCACTTGTCGTCGCTCAGCCGACGCGTCCGGTCACGCAGACTGCGGAGGCGCGGGTGACTGTTCTGCTGAGGGGGCCTGACGGTCAGGCCGTCGGGCGAAGCTGGGTTGCTCTCGTCCCCGGATGGAGGCCCTGGAGCCGCCCCCTTGCCGAAGCGGTCGCGGATGAAGGTCGCGCAGGTTTCACCGTACCGCCGGGTGAATATCGTGTCGTCGCCGGCGCCGAAGGGCACGCAGTCACCACCAGGGGTCCGGTTTCATTCGGCGCGGCAGAGACGACTCTGACGTTGGATCTGCCCAGGCTGATCACCGCGAACGGTACGGTCCTCGATCAGGAAGGGCGTCCGATCCCGGGCGCGACGGTTGAGACGATGAACGGAGCGGTGGTGGCACCTTCGGGGATGTTGACCGCACTCGCCGCCGATCTGCTTCGGCCGGACCTGTCGGTGACCACAAATGCCGATGGTTCGTGGCAGATCGGCCTGCCCGAGGGACCGACTCCGTTGCTGGTCAGCGCCCCGGGCTACGCGGCCCAATGGCGCATCGTCGATCCGGCGCAACCCGCTCCCACCACGGTCCGCCTGACTCGCGGAGCGAAGCTCGAGGTGTCGATGGACCGAGAGGATCCCGATCTGATCGTGACCCTGTCGCCAGAGGATCCCGGTCTTCCGACGACCGTACCGCCCGGGAAGCAAACACTCATCTGGGGCCGATGGGCACAGAAGGACCACCTGCAATGGTCCTCGCTGCCGCCCGGCACGTATCGCATCGAGGCGAGGTATCCCGATCCGAGACGGTTCATGGACGAAGTCACGATCGGCATGGTCACCCTCGATGCCGACGAGGTGCGGTCGCTGTCGATTGCTCTGCCGCCTGCCATCAAGCCGGCCGGGCAATCCGTCGGACTGTTCCTGCCGGGAGTCGCCCCGGAGGAGCTGGAACGACCACTGGAGGGACTCGGTAGAGAGCCACGCCAGGCGCTGATCCCGGTCCCGGTGTCCGTCGAAGAATCATCGGGTGGTGTGGTGATCCACCTGAATACCGAACGGGTCGTCGCTCCCTTCTTCGCGATCACGGAAGATGCGTTCGTTTCCGTCGACCGTTCGCTTCCCTCGGCCCCCGAAGACCCGGCCGAGGAGCTCTGGTCGACAATCGTCAAGCCCCGTGTCGATGCGCTGATGGCGTTTCACTCCGCGGTCGAGTCACTCGTCATCCCGCCATATGGCGTTGCCCAGTTCCGGGGGGATTGCACCGAAGGGGTCATCGAGATTCCCTTCTCGATCTCCGAGGTCGGGGATGCCCGGTTTGCGGCTCCCGCCGGGTGTCGTGAGCTCGTGCTGCGGGTTGAACCGTTCGAGCCGGTGCCCATTCACCGGCGACTCCCGCCGGGCGTTCAATCGCTCGGTGAATTCTTTCTGCATGCGGCTGGATCCGCAGACGTGCACGTGGTCAGGACGGGGGAAGACGAGCCGGTGGAGTCGGCGACGGTGCGGGTGGTGGAGGTGGAAGAGCCGAGGGGAGCGGAGGTCTTCATCGGGAAGGCCGTCACGGACGAATCCGGCTGGGCCCGTCTGACGTCACTGCCGCCCTATCGGGGAGCTCCGGGTGAAGGCCGAGACCCGGAAGGGCGAAAAATCCGACGTCGCAACGATTCGGCTCCGGCCGGGAGGCGAGGAAACGGTCGATCCATTGGAGATTCCGGATCCCGCCGCCCTCACGGTCAAGACGACCATCAGCAGCGAGTTCCTCGACCAATACCCCTCTGCGCGAGTGGTGGTGCTCGCGCTGAGGCCGGATGATCCAGCCAGACGAGAAGACGAGAGGAAGATCGAGAATCCCGGCGCGACCGAGACGTTCGACTCCCTTCATCCAGGAGGATGGCACCTTACGGCGCTGCTTCTCGCCGAGCAGCAGATGTCGCTGTTCGATCTGGGCGAGGTGGAGTTGCAGAGTGGCCGATCCGAGACAGTCGATGCGCGTCTCGAACCGAATGTCTTTCATGGAACCGTCACTGACCATGGCAGCGGGGTGGCCGCGAAGATCCTGGTTCACGTTGCCGGCATGCATCCTTCGACGACCTCGGGAGACGACGGCCGATACCGGCTGGTCCTGCAGGGAAAGGGATTTTTCGACGTCGCGGTGGCGCGTCTCGATGCGCAGACCGACGCGATTCCGATCGGGAAGGTGAACTTCACCGACCCCTACCGCCCGGTCGACATCACGATTCCCGGGCGCGGCCGGGTCACGGTGAGAGTACGGCGGGGAGGAGATCCCCCCGAGGGCCGGACCGTGGTGAACGCGACCCGGCGCGACGAAAGCGGACTGGTCGACATGGTCGCCACCCAGGGCCGGTTCACCGACCCGTCCGGCATCGCGGTCTTTTCGGACCTCGCTCCAGGTCGGTGGACGTTTTCAGTTCATGACAGCAGCACTCAGGCAGAGTCCGAGAAATCGGTGACGGTGCGGGCGGACGAGGAGCAGACGGTCCAGCTCGAGCTGTCGGACTCGGACAGGATCGAAGGCGTCGTATATGCGGTCGACGGTTCGCCGCTTCCCCGCAGCACCATCGATTGTCTCTGGATCGGGGCGGCCGGCAATCCCGACCGAAAAGCTGCGAGCTCCGACTGGCAGGGCGAGTTTTCGATCAATCTCGCGCCTCCGGCGCCGGCCTCGGCTCTTTGCGGGGTGATCGGCGCCGACGGGACGGTCGGGGCCGCCCGGGTGATACCGGGGCAACATCTGAGTCTTACTGAGCCGGCCGTGACGGGGACGCTGCTGTTGAGAGGGTGGAGCTCCGGAGGGAATCCGGACCTGCTGTGGCTGGTAGCCCCCGACGGACGTGCGGTAAGCGTCAGCGCCATCGCAGCCAGCCTTCACACCTTTGGCCCGGACCTGACCATCCCGGCGATGGCAGCCGGTCGCTGGAGCCTGGTGCGTCTGCGCGGTGCGGGCGACTGGCCGACGCTGGCCACCGGCTTCGGAGCAGCCCTCAGGTCGGACGCGACCGTCGAGATCGAGCCGGGCGAAGCCAGGACTCTCCAGGTCCCTCCCGGCTGAGTCCCGGCAACTTCGGCGACCCCTTGCAGCAGAACGGTTTCGGCCACTCACCCGTCTATCGTTGAGGGAGCCACGACGGTGAAATCACTTCCATGGATTCTGATTCTCCTCGCGCACTTCTCCGGCGTCGCGCGCACCTTGTGCCGCTCGGGTGTCGAAGAGGCGTTCGCGGCTCGAGACGTTCCGGTCTGGTCGGAACGAATTCTCGATCTGCTCCCGCTGGGCCAGGAGGACGAGTACCTCACGGTGGTCCGTCACGGTTCCGCCAGCGGGGTGGACCTCCTGCATGTCGGAGCGATGGGAGAGGAGACAGTGGCTTCCCTGCCGGACCTCTTTCCGACCAGCACTCGCCCCTATCTCGTTCGCCAGGGCGATTCCTGGTGGATGAGCTTCGAGGGACGGGAGGGGAGAGAGGCGAAGGTTCTGTTCGTCGACGGCGCCGGGGCACCGGTGGAGATTCCACTGTCGCCCTGGACCCTGCTCTGGCTGCCGGTGCCGGGAGCCGAGCCAGAAGGAATCGCCGTATCGGGTGGAGAGCACCAGCTTCGATTCGACGAGGCCTCGCCCGCAGGGGTTCGCGGCCTCGGGAGCTTCGCCTGGACCAGCGATCACGGCGGCAACCTGCGCCGCGAGGCGTGGGCAGCGACCGCCCTGCCCGGGGGCCGAATTGCCGTTGCCGAGGTGGAGACGTCGGGAACGGCGGCGTTGACGCTGTACATCCTGGGAGGCGAGCGGCCGACCCGAACCGAAATCGCCTGCGCGACGAAGTCCCTCTCGTCAATCGCGATGGCGGCCGATGAGACGGGCGCACTCGCCATCGTCGGTGTCTCGCCCGACGGAGACATCGTCGCTCACCTGTTGAACTGGGACCAGCCTCACTCCGGGAGTGGTCGTGTCCTTCCATCCGAGCATGCCCCCGCTGCCCGGTCGCCGATCAGTGGTCCCTGGGTGGTTGCGACCCCTCGCGGATTCCTCACCGCATGGATCGACGAGAAGGGAGGGATCCACGCCACGATGCTGCAGCAGGATCTTCGCTCACCGCCGGAGATCATCGATGTCACGGAGGGTGCGGAAACGTTCTGGGTTCTCCAACAGATGATCCATCTCGATGGCGAACTGGCGACCTTCATCTGGAACGACCGGAACGGGAGGCCGATGCAGCGGACGCTCCCGGCGAACCTGGATGCATGGTCCCGGTTCTCTCGAGGCCTCCGGAACCTCTGTGCAAACGTGGAAGGCGACTCGGATCGAAAGATGTGACGGCCTTTTTTTCTGGCGAGCAGACGAGTGGGGCGGGCGTTCCCACGCCCGGCCGGGAGCGCAGTTCGATCTCGGGAGACCAGGGATCCAGGCGAAGACGATGGACCAGCAGAGAGCATCTGCACGGCAAGCGCGAAGCGCGCGGCGTGAACAGAATGCGGATCGGACCGTGCCGTCGCGCGCTTCGCGCTTGCCGTGCGGCGATTTGACTGGATGCGACGGGTCTGGCCTGAATCCCGGTCGTTCCGAGAGTGACCAGCACGCCTGCCCGTGCCTGGGAAGGCCCGGGCCACTTGCCGAGTGGGCTGGGCGTTCCCACGCTCGGCCGGGGGCGCAGGTCGCTCTCGGGAGAACAGGGATCCAGGCGAAGACGATGGACCAGCAGAGAGCCTCTGCACGGCAAGCGCGAAGCGCGCGGCGTGCCCGGAATGTGGATCGGACCGTGCCGTCGCGCGCTTCGCGCTTGCCGTGCGGCGATTTGAGTGGATCGACGGGTCAGCCCCTGAATCCCCATCGTTCCGAGAGTGACCAGCACGCCTGCCCGTGCCTGGGAAGGCCCGGGCCACTTGCCGAGTGGGGCGGGCGTTCCCACGCCCGGCCGGGGGCGCAGTTCGATCTCGGGAGACCAGGGATCCAGGCGAAGACGATGGACCAGCAGAGAGCCTCTGCACGGCAAGCGCGAAGCGCGCGGCGTGCCCGGAATGTGGATCGGACAGAGCCGTCGCGCGCTTCGCGCTTGCCGTGCGGCGATTTGAGTGGATCGACGGGTCAGCCCCTGAATCCCCATCGTTCCGAGAGTGACCAGCACGCCTGCCCGTGCCTGGGAAGGCCCGGGCGACTTGCCGAGTGGGCCGGGCGTTCCCACGCCCGGCCGGAGGCGCAGTTCGATCTCGGGAGAACAGGGATCCAGGCGAAGACGATGGACCAGCAGAGAGCCTCTGCACGGCAAGCGCGAAGCGCGCGGCGTGCGCGGAATGCGGATCGGACAGAGCCGTCGCGCGCTTCGCGCTTGCCGTGCGGCGATTTGAGTGGATCGACGGGTCAGCCCCTGACTCCCCATCGTTCCGAGAGCGACCGGCATGGCTGCCCGTGCCTGGGAAGGCCCGGGCCACTTGCCGAGTGGGTCGGGCCTTCCCACGCCCGGCCGGAGGCGCAGGTCGATCTCGGGAGAACAGGGATCCAGGCGAAGACGATGGACCAGCAGAGAGCATCTGCACGGCAAGCGCGAAGCGCGCGGCGTGAACGGAATGCGGATCGGACAGAGCCGTCGCGCGCTTCGCGCTTGCCGTGCGGCGATTTGAGTGGATCGACGGGTCTGGCCTGAATCCTGGTCGTTCCGAGAGTGACCAGCACGCCTGCCCGTGCCTGGGAAGGCCCGGGCCACTTGACATCCGTGTGTGATCCTCGTGGCTGACCCACGTGCGGACGAAAACTGCTGGCCGTGATGATCGGCACTCCCCACTTCAGCTCGGTCGCATAGGCTCAGCTCCGGGTTTCGGAGGCTCACCATGAGCATCGAGCGCAAGCTCCTCGATCTGGCCAACCGTCGTGAAGAAGCGGCTCGGGCCGGCGGCGAGGCGAAGATTTCGAAGCAGCACAGCCAGGGGAAGTACACCGCGCGGGAGCGGATCGAGAAAATCCTCGATCCGGGCAGCTTCGAGGAGTACGACGCATTCGTCACACACCGCTGCACCGACTTCGGCATGGAGGGGCAGCAGCCCCTCACCGACGGTGTGATCACCGGCTTTGGCACGATTGGCGGCCGGCTCGTCTTCATCTTTTCCCAGGACTTCACCATCTTCGGCGGGTCGCTGTCGAAGGCATACGCCGAGAAGATCTGTAAGGTGATGGATCTCGCCGTCCGGGCGGGCGCTCCGATCATCGGGCTCAACGACTCGGGTGGCGCCCGGATCCAGGAAGGGGTCGACGCTCTTGCCGGGTACGCGGACATCTTTCTTCGGAACGTGCTCGCCTCCGGGTACGTGCCCCAGATCTCGCTCGTCCTCGGACCGTGCGCCGGCGGCGCCGTCTATTCGCCGGCCATCACCGATTTCGTGCTGATGGTCCGCCACAGCTCCTACATGTTCCTGACCGGACCGAAGGTGGTGAAGCAGGTCACCCACGAGGATGTCACCACCGAGGATCTGGGAGGTGCCGATGTCCACGCTGCGAAGAGTGGTGTAGCTCATCTGGTGGCCGAGGACGAGGACCACGTCTTCGAGATGCTGAGGCAGTTGCTGTCGTATCTCCCGAACAACCGCCATCAGGGGCCGCCGGTCATTCCATGCGACGACCCCCCCGACCGGCGTGAGCCGGCGCTGAATTTCGTCCTTCCGGACAATCCCGCCACGCCGTACGACATCCGCTCCGTGATCACCACCGTCGTCGACCACGGTGAGCTGTTCGAGATTCATCCCGAGTTCGCCCGCAATCTCGTGGTGGGCTTCGCACGGATGAACGGCCGACCGGTTGGAATCGTCGCAAATCAGCCCGCGGTGATGGCTGGTGTGCTGGACAACGACTCCTCGATCAAGGGAGCCCGTTTCGTCCGTTTCTGCGACGCATTCAACATTCCGCTGCTGATCTTCGAGGACGTGCCGGGGTTCATGCCGGGAACGGCGCAGGAGTACGGCGGCATCATCCGAAACGGTGCGAAGCTGTTGTTCGCCTTCGCGGAGGCGACCGTGCCGAAGATCACGGTCATCGTGCGCAAGGCCTACGGTGGCGCGTACTGCGTGATGTCGTCGAAACACATCCGTGGCGACGTGAATCTCGCCTGGCCCAGTGCCGAGATTGCGGTGATGGGGCCGGACGGAGCGGTGGAGATCATCTATCGGAAGGAGCTGGACGATGCGGCGGATCGGGACGAGGCGGCGATGGAGCTCAAACAGCACTATCAGGAGCTGTTCGCCAATCCGTTCAATGCGGCCCGCAAGGGCTACATCGACGACGTCATCGAGCCGGCGAATACACGGCTCCGGGTCATCAAGGCGCTGGAGATGCTGGCCGACAAGCGCGATCACAACCTCGATGTCAAACACTCGAACATCCCACTGTGAGGTGAGCCGGTGAGCCTGATCGACGCACTGGTGGTGACCGTGCTCGGGATGGGGGTCGTCTTCATCGGCCTGATTCTGACTGCTCTGTTGATCACCGCTTTCGGTTTGCTGGCGCGCCTCGAGGAGCGACGGACGCACCTCCCGCATCCCTCGGTTCGTGCGTTTGCGACCGCCGGCCGCGGGACCGGTGGACGAGACGGTGCTGGCGGTGATTGCGGCCGTGCTCGAAGTCGAGCGGCGCCTCCATCGTGCCGAGTCGAGCGGGCGGCTGACGATCGTGCATACCAGCGAGGGATGGAGGTCACGATGAGCACCTATCGCCTGAGAGTGGGCGAGACCGAGTACGAAGCCGAGGTGAGATCGATCACTCCGGAGCAGGCGAACATCGTGGTCAATGGGACGGAGTATGTGATCGACCTCGTCTCCATCGGACGGCCCACGGTCGAGCCGTCGCGTCCGGCCGTGCCCTCCAGAGCCGCGGCGCCAGCGGAAACGAAGATGCCTCGATCGAGCCGGCCCACGACGGCCGGCACCGCCGGGAGCGTGCGCTCTCCGATGCCGGGTCTGATTCTGCGCGTCGAGGTGAAGGAGGGGGACGCGGTCGGAGCCGGCCAGATCCTTCTGGTGATGGAAGCGATGAAGATGGAGAACACGATTCTCGCGCCGCACAACGGGACCGTTCGCAAGGTCTTCGTCGCGGAGGGGGCCAGCGTCAGTGAAGGAGACGTCCTGGTCGAGGTCGCGCGGCCGGAAATGACGACGCTCTAGCCCGGATTTCTCACACTGGCTCGTCGCGAGGAGGCGGAGAGTGGCTTGGATGCAAGGCGCGCGCGGCTTCGGCGACGTAGGCATCGTGGTGACTATGTTGAGGAGCCGAAGCTGTGCGCAACGTAGCAGACAGGCCGCGATCCGCCTCCGCAGTAGAGATGGTGTGAGAAATCCGGGCCTGGGAGCCTGCATGCGCCGAGCGATGATGAAGTGCCTGTTTCCCGTCATGGCGGTCGCGGTCTGCGCGTCCGCCTGGGGGGCCTCCTTTCCAATCCGGTTCGACGACGCGCTCTATCTGCGGCTTCCGGTCGGAACGAGCGACGGCATCGTCCCGGGTCATCCCGGCGCGGCGGATACCGTGACGCTGGGTGAGCTGCGGGACAAGGACGGAGCCGTGGTCGGTCGGGTGACGGTCATCTCCGCGGACGAGTCGGATTCGGTGGCCCGGGTCGACACGCCGCAGGACGCGCGCGGGCTCGAAGCCGTCAGATCCGTGGCGTTTCCCGCGCTGGGGCGCGAGCACCTTCGTTTCGACCAGCTCGATTCCGAGCGCTTCTTCGTGATCGAAGCGGGCACCAGAGATCACCGCGCACTGCGCGCCGGATCGAAAGGAGAGCTGCTCACCGGGGACGGCAGGGTGGGGGCGCTGTTCACCACCGTGGCGGTCGGTTCGGAGAGGGGGATCGGACGGATCACGGAGTACGCGGAGGGCGTGTTCAACCGCCAGTTGCTGCGGGGTCGGCTGGTGGGGATTCTCCATCAGGTCGTCGGCAGTACCGGCTTTGCCAACCTGACCCTGGCCAATCTCGTGATGCTCCTGATCGGGGCACTCTTCATCTATCTCGGCATTGCGAAGGAGTACGAGCCGCTGCTTCTGGTTCCGATCGGCTTCGGCATTCTGATCGGCAACATTCCGCTGCCGCTGCAGATCTTCAACGCGGTCTCGGTCTACATGATCGACCCGGTGACTCACCAGTACGTCTTCAGTACGGCGACAACAGTGTGATGGGGATGATCTACTTCGGCGTCCGGACGGGTCTGCTCCCGCCGCTGATCTTTCTCGGGATCGGGGCGCTGACCGACTTCTCGGCGCTGCTCTCCAACCCCCGGAGAGCCTGCTGCTCGGCGCGGCCGCGCAGATCGGCATCTTCGCGACGTTCCTCGGCGGCCCTGCAGTCGGGTTCTCTCCGGCGAAGCCGCGGCTCGATCGGCATCATCGGCGGAGCCGACGGGCCGACGGCCATCTTCCTGGCTAGCCGTCTCGCTCCTTCCCTGATCGGGCCGATTGCGATCGCCGCCTATTCGTACATGGCGATGGTGCCGATCATCCAGCCGCCGATCATGAAACTGCTGACCACGCGCGAGGAGCGCCTGATCCGGATGCAGCCGGGGCGGAAGGTTTCGCAGCGCGACAAGATGGTGTTTCCGATCGCGGGCATGGTCGATCACCAGCCTGGTCGCTCCCGGCGGTCTGCCGCTGCTCGGGATGCTCTTCTTCGGCAACCTGCTCAAGGAGTCGGGCGTGACCGGCCGTCTGGCCAAGAGCGCGGGCAGTGCACTGCTCGACATCTCCACGATCCTTCTCGGTCTCGGTGTCGGCGCGTCGACCTCGGGGCAGGTCTTTCTCACCCGCCAGTCGATCCTGATCTTCTGCTCTGGGCTGTCTGGCGTTCGCGGTGGCGACCGCCGGCGGCGTCCTTTTCGCGAAGCTGATGAATGTCTTCTCCACGGTCAAAATCAATCCGCTGATCGGTGCTGCGGGTGTCTCGGCGGTTCCCGACTCCGCCCGCGTGGTTCACCTCGTGGGTCAGCAGGAGGATCCGAACAACTACCTGCTGCAGCACGCAATGGGGCCGAATGTGGCCGGGGTGATCGGCTCCGCCATCGCCGCCGGGGTGTTTCTCGGCATTTTCTAGGAGTGAACATGAGCAGGATTCTCGCGGCCGTACCGAATATCTCAGAGGGCACCGATCAGGCGTTCATCGACGATCTGACCGCGCGGCTCGGCGAAGTTCCGGGTCTGCTCATGCTCGACGTGTCGGTCGATCATGGGCGGAATCGCACCGTCCTCTCGTTCGCCGGCTCGAAAGATGCGATCTTTGCCGGGGGGCTTCTTCTGTACGAACTGACCCTCGAGCATGTCGACATGCGCCATCACGAGGGGGACTACCCCCGGGTGGGTGCCGTCGACGTCTTCCCGTTCGTTCCGCTCAAGGACGCCACGATCGACGAAGCGAAGGCCTGGGCGGAGGAGTTCGCGCACCTGGTGGCCGAACGGTTCAATCTTCCGATCTACCTGTTCGCCGAGTCGGCGCGCTACCGCTACCGGCGCGACATCGACAACATCCGCGCTGGTGAGTACGAGCGCTTTGCGGAGAAGATGAAGGATGTCCGGTGGAAGCCGGATCTCGGGCCGGACGAGTTCCCGCCCGACACGGGGGTGACGATCATCGGCGCGCGCTATCCGCTGATCTCGTTCAAAGTCAACTTCAGTTGCTCGGAGGAAGAGGTGGCCGCGGCGATCGGTCACATGGTCTGTGATACCTCGGGAGGCATCGTGCGCGCGGATGCGCGGCTCGACCAGGAGACCGGGCGGGGCATGATCACGGTCACGGTGACCGATTACAACGCCAGTCCGATGTACCGGGTGATCGAGAACATCCGTCTCGAGGCCCGGCGGTTCGGCGTGGAGATCCGGTCGGTCGAGATGATCGGCCTGATTCCGGAGAGTGTGCTGGTGGAGGCTGCCGAGTACTACATGCAGATCCGGAACTTCGAGCGGGGGGACATCCTCGAGCGCTCGATCGAGGAACATCTCGACGGTCGGGTCCTGAAGTAGAGTCCGGTGCGAGATCGCAGTGGGCCGGGCGTTCCTACGCCCGGCCCGGGGGAGAGTGTGGATCTCGGGAGAACGGGGATCCAGGCGAAGACGATGGACCAGCAGAGAGTCATCCGCACGGCAAGCGCGAAGCGCGCGGCGTGAACAGGATGGTGGTTGGTCAGCGCGTACTCGCGCTTCGCGCCTACTCGGCGGCGAATTGAGTGGATCGACGGGGCAGGCCTGCCCGACGGCGCGAGGGAAGGCCCGAGCCAGTTGCCGTCCCGGCTCCGAGTGGGGCGGGCGTTCCCACGCCCGGCCCGGGGGAGCAGTTCGATCTCGGGAGAAAAGGGATCCAGGCGAAGACGACGACCAGCAGAGAGTCATCCGCACGGCAAGCGCGAAGCGCGCGGCGTGAACGGGATGGTGGATGGTCAGCGCGTACTCGCGCTTCGCGCCTGCCCGGGCGTGGGAAGGCCCGAGCCAGTTGCCGTCCCGGCTCCGAGTGGGGCGGGCGTTCCCACGCCCGGCCCGGGGGAGAGTGTGGATCTCGGGAGAAAAGGGATCCAGGCGAAGACGACGACCAGCAGAGAGTCATCCGCACGGCAAGCGCGAAGCGCGCGGCGTGAACGGGATGGTGGATGGTCAGCGCGTACTCGCGCTTCGCGCCTGCCCGGCGGCGGGTTGTTCGGATCGACGGGTCAGGCCTGATTCCTCGACGGCGCGAGAGCGACCTGCACGCCTGCCCGGGCGTGGGAAGGCCCGAGCCACTTGCCGTCCCGGCTCCGAGTGGGGCGGGCGTCCCCACGCCCGGCCCGGGGGAGCAGTTGGATCTCGGGAGACCAGGGATCCAGGCGAAGACGACCGACCCGCCGAGATTATCAGCACGGCAAGCGCGAAGCGCGCCGCGATTACGGAATGGGACTGGAGCCGGGTAGAATCCGGGGTCGATGACGACCGCCGCGGCATCAGGCTTCCATCCCCGACTGAGCGTGGTGATGCCGGTGAACAACACTGCGCTCTATCTCGATGCGGCGGTTGGGAGCATCCTGCAGCAGACTCTCGCCGACTTCGAGTTCATCATCCTGGATGATGGATCGACCGACGGCTCAGAGCGGATCCTCCGGGATTGGGCGGGGCGGGACAAACGCATCCGCTTGCTGCGCAGCGAACGTCCCTCGGGTCTGGTCGGAAGCTCGCGGAAGGTCATGGCCGAAGCTCGAGGATCTCTGGTGGCACGGATGGACAGCGACGATGTTTCCCATCCCGAACGGCTCGTGCGTGAAGCCGCGGTTCTGGAACGGGATTCCGGTATCGCGATGGTGGGTACTCTCTGGGAAGCCATCGACGACCAGGGGCGCCGAATCCAACGTTGTCACCCCGCCAGGGTCTTCGCCCCGCAACCCACTCCTCCTGTCGCCCACGGGTCGATCATGTTCCGGCGAACGGCGTGGGACGCCATCATCGGCTATCGTGAGCACTGCAACCTCTGGGAGGACATCGACCTGTTCTATCAGTTTTCCCGAGTCGGGAAGATCGGCATCCTTGCCGCACCCCTGTACCAGTATCGATTCCACCGGCAGAACACCCGGATTCAGGCGAGTCCGGCGAAGCTGATGGCGGTTGCGGAGAGCCTCCTCACCAGTGCCGATCGGTTGGCGTCGGGAGCGGAGTACGAACCGGTCGTCCTGCAGTCTCCTTTGATGGTTTCGGAACGGGCGCGCCGGTACGCCTTCTCGTCGCACGTCGGGACCTCGATCATGGCCGGGATTCGGCCGAGATTGTCTCATGTGGCTGCCATGCGGCCCCACGGGCTCTCGGGTGTTCCACTGCTGATCCAGGCATTCGCCGGGATCCTGGGTCCTCGACTCACCCGGGCGATCAGCAACGCGATCCTGGAGGTGAGGTGCCGCCGCATCGCACGCCATCACGAATCTCAGGAGGTGCACATATGGCAGTTCCCACTGTGATCGTCGGTTGCGGTCTTCGTGGCCGCGACTGGCTGCGGGAGATTACGGCTCATCCCGAATTCATCCTCGCCGGAGCGGTCGATCCGGATCCCGCGGCGCTCGACCGGTTCCGCCGGGCGAGCGGAGTCGACTCGAGCCTCTGCTTCGGCGAACTGGCCAGAGCACTCGACCAGACCGGTGCCCGCGCCATCGTCGTCGCCTCACCCGAGACCATGCATGGGGAATCGATCCGGCAGGCGCTGGACCGCTCCATCGGTGTGCTGGTCGAAAAGCCGTTTACCACAAGCTATGTCGAGGCCCGTGAACTGGTCGCACGCGCCGAGGATCGGGCGATTCCCCTGGTTGTCGCTCAGAACTATCGGTTTCTGCGCTACAACCAGACCGTCCGGAAACTCCTCGGCGAGGGGGTTGTGGGAGAGCCCGGGATCGTGATTGCGCAGTACTACCGGACGCCGCACGCCATGCCGCCGTCCGCCGAAGAACTGTCCGATCGCATCCTCTGGCGCATGTCCGTTCACCACGTCGACGCGCTGCGGTGGACGCTTCAGCGCGAGTTCACGCGGGTGGTTGCCACGTCCTTTCCTGCGCCCTGGAGCCCGGAGAGGCCCGGCGACAGTTTTCAGATGCTGGCCGAGATGGAGGGCGGCCTCCGGGTCACCTATCAGTCGACTTATGAATCCCGCGGACACGAGTTCTTCGAAAGCGGACAGGAGTACTACCAGCGCATCACCGGAACCCGCGCGACTCTGCACATTTATCATCGATGGATGGTTCTGTTTCCGGCCGGACGCAAACTTCCCCGTCTGATCCGTCGTGGGCCGAAGGGGCGGAACGGGGAGGCCATTCTTCTCGACCAGCTCCATCGCGGGCTCCGGGGTGACGGGACGTACGAGGCGAGCGGCCGGGAAAATCTCGGCACCATGGCCGCGCTGGAAGCCATGGTCCGGTCGGCCCGGGAGAGCCGTTGGATTGATCTGACGGAGGTAACGGGATGACGGCAGTGATCGCATTCGGAATCGATGCTCTCGAACCGGCTCTTCTCGAGCGGCTTGTCGAGCAGGGGCGTCTGCCTGCCATTGCCGACCTCGGAACCCGAGGACGCATGATGGCGGTTTCCGCTCCCGCGGAAATCGGAAGTGGCGCGGTTTGGCCGACCTTCACGACCGGCCTTCCCCCGGCCGTGCACGGGATCCATGGACCCTGGATGTGGTCACCTGCGACGATGGGTTTCCGGGGCCTCGCCTGCGAACATCTGAATCCATTCTGGAAAGGGTTTGCCGAACAGGGCGGACGGGCGCTCGTGCTCGACATTCCTTTCGCTCCGGTCGTGCATCATCCGAATCTCGTGGAGATCTTCGACTGGGGAGCCCACGACGCGCTCGGAGGCAACACCGAGCTCTCGCCCCCCTCGATCGAACCCCTTGTCCGGGAGGTGAGCGAGCACCCGCTGATGTCGACGGTGATCGATGCTACGGGCCGGAACGATCATGAGGGCCTCGAACGGGTCGGCCGTCTCTGTGTCGAGGGGGCCCGTCTGCGCGGCGAGCTTGCACTGCGACTGCTGGAGCGCGACCAGCCGGATCTCACCATCGTCAACTTTCCGGAGATGCATCGCGCGGGACACTTCCTGTGGCATCTCCTCGGGACTTCAGGCGAAGACCGACTGATCTCCGTGCTGGAGGAGATCGACCGGCAAATTGGACGTATCCTCGAGAGCATCGAGGCCACCCCGGTTCTCTTCTCGCTCCACGGGATGAAACCGACGTGCGGCATTCCCTGGATTCTGCCGGCCCTTCTCGAGGAGATGGGATATGCGACGCCCGAGCCCCCGGCGCGCCGGTCGTGGAAGGATCACCTCGCCACGGCGGCCATCCAGGTCAAGAAGAGGGTTCCGTCCCGGCTGAAGAAGCTCTATTACCGATCCGTCCCCCGCGCGGTGACGCAACGACTCGCGCAGCCATTCGACCCGCTCATCCTCGACTGGTCCCGTACCCGCGCCTTCTCCATGCCCAGCGATCAGCACGGGTGGATCCGACTGAACGTTCAGGGACGGGAGCGGGACGGAATCGTGTCGGCCGAGGAGTTTGCCCCGCTGCGTGATGAAATTCGGGCACGGCTGCTCGAGCTCCGGACCCAGGGTGGTCGGCCGGTGGTCGAGGAGATCCTCTTCACGGCGGATACCCCCGGCGACGCATCCTTCCTGCTTCCCGATCTGGTCGTACACTGGACCGATGCGGCGGAAGCGAGTCCGCTGAAGCTCGACGCCTGGAGCTCTGAGGTTATGCCGCGGGGGACGAAGTTTTCGGCCCAGCATGCCCTTTACGGATTCTGCATCGCACCTCCGGGGATGCAGACCGGAGACGAGCCGGTGCGTGCCGAGGAGCTGGGTTCGATTCTCTGTGCGATGATCGACGGCCGGCCGAAGATCTGAGCCGGACCGCTTGGGTGGAGCGACAGGTTTGGCCTGATTCCTCGACTGCGCGAGAAAAACCTGCACGCCTGCCCGGGCCAGGGAGAGCCCGGGCCACCTGCCGAGTGGGCTCCGAGTGGGGCGGGCGTTCCCACGCCCGGCCCGGGGGAGCAGTTCGATCTCGGGAGAAAAGGGATCCAGGCGAAGACGACGGACCCGCCGAGAGTATCAGCACGGCAAGCGCGAAGCGCGCGGCGTGAACGAGGCGGTGGTTGGTCAGTGCGGGCTCGCGCTTCGGCGCCTGCCGGTCGCGGGGGGTGTGCGGATCGACGAGTTTGGCCTGATTCCTCGACGGCACGAGGGCGACCTGCACGCCTGCCCGGGCCAGGGAGAGCCCGGGCCACCTGCCGAGTGGGCCGGGTTTTCTGTGCGATAATATCGCTCCTTCCGCGCATGACAGTCGAACCCGGCGCCCGCTTCGGTCCCTACGAGATCGTCTCGCCTCTCGGCGCCGGAGGTATGGGCGAGGTGTACCGGGCGATCGATCCGCGCATCGGCCGGCCGGTGGCGATCAAGATCCTCCCCGACTCGCTGACCGCCGATGCCGACCGCCTGCAGCGGTTCGAGCAGGAGGCGCGATCGGCCGGCTTGCTCAACCACAACAATCTGCTCACCATCTACGAGCTCGGCTCGCATGAGGGCGCGCCGTACATCGTCTCGGAGCTGCTGGAGGGAGAGTCGCTGCGGGAGCGGATGGAGGCGGGAGCGATTGCGCCCCGCAAGGCGATCGAGTACGCCGCGCAGATCGCCCGCGGCCTCGCCGCCGCGCACGACAAGTCGATCGTCCATCGCGACATCAAGCCGGAGAACCTCTTCGTCACTCGCGACGGCCGCGTGAAGATCCTCGATTTCGGGCTGGCCAAGCTGACGGCGAACGACGCGGCGGGGAGCGACGTTCGGACCGCGCAGCGGATGACGGCTCCCGGAACGGTTCTCGGTACGGTCGGCTACATGGCGCCCGAGCAGGTCCGCGGCGGGGCGGTCGATCACCGCTCGGACATCTTCTCCCTCGGCGTGGTGCTGCACGAGATGCTGACCGGCCGGCATCCGTTCCAGCGGGATACCAGCGCGGAGACCATGACCGCGATTCTTCGGGAAGATCCGCCGGAGATCACGCTCAGCGGATCGCAGGTCACTCCCGCTCTCGACCGCGTCGTCCGCCATTGCATGGAGAAGAATCCGGAGGAGCGGTTCCAGTCGGCGCGCGACCTCCTGTTCGATCTCGAGTCGCTCTCCGGCACCTCCGCGTCGCACCCGAGCACCGCCGCGACCGGACCGCGCCGTCTCCCGCGGTACGCCGTCATCGCCGCCGCGATTCTCGCGGTCGTGGCCATCGCCGCGGTCGCATTCTTCGCCGGGCGCCGCACCGGCGGAGCCACCGACTCCGTCGCGCCCGAGACGGCGGAGTTCCAGCAGGTGACCTATCTTCCCGGCTCGGAGACCTCGCCATCGCTCTCGCCCGACGGCCGCACCGTCGCTTTCTCCAGCCGCAGCGAGGGGAAGGAAGACATCTACATCCAGCGCGTCGACGGCCGCAACGCCATGAATCTGACCCGCGACGTTCCGGGGGATCACGCTCAGCCGGCGTTCTCACCCGACGGGGAGCGGATCGCCTTCTCCTCCTCGCGAGAGGGAGGGGGGATCTTCCTCATGGGCGCGACCGGCGAAGCGATGCGCAGGCTGACCGCGATGGGCGCGAGCCCCTCCTGGTCGCCGGACGGCCTGACGATCGTCTTCGCGACCGAGCGATTCTTTTCTCCCTACGCCCGGCAGGCGCTGAGCTCGATCTATTCGGTCGATGTCGCCACCGGCCGCACGACGCTGCTCCTGAACCACGACGGCGTGCAGCCCCGCTTTTCGCCGCACGGGACACGAATCGCCTTCTGGGCACTGCCGCAGGGCTCCGGCGACCGGGAGATCTTCACCATGCCGGCCACGGGCGATCCCGACGGTACGAAGACCGTGCGGGTGACGAAGGACCCGTACACCGACTGGAACCCTTTCTGGTCGCCCGACGGGAAGTGGCTCTACTTCGCCAGCGACCGGCACGGCAGCATGAATCTCTGGCGCGTCGCCATCGACGAGGAGAGTGGCCAGACCCACGGAGATCCGGAACGGGTGATGTTACCTGCCTCGTCGATCGGCGAGGTCAGTCCCTCGCCGGACGGCTCGAAGGTGGTGTTCACCAACCTCACCCAGAGCAGCAGGATCGAGGAGTGGTCGATCGAGGATCCGCAAAGGCCGCCCCACGTGGTCTTCGAGGGACCGTTGCTGGCCACCAACATCGGAAGCTCGCCGGACGGACGGCATCTCGCCTTCAGCGCGGCCGCTCCCCAGGAAGACCTGTACGTGATCGGCACCGATGGCTCCGGCCTCCGTCAGCTCACGAACGACGCGGAAAAAGATCGCGGCCCCGACTGGTCGCCTGATGGATCGGAGATCGCGTTCTACTCGAGCCGTGAAGGGCGCTGGGACGTCTGGAGCATCCGTGTCGACGGCAGCGGTCTGCGAAGACTGACCAGGACGCCGGGCGACCAGGCCGTCGTCTGGCCCCGCTGGTCATCGGACGGAAAACGTCTGACCGCAAACCACGGCAGGAACAGCGAGATCTTCGATCTGACGCACACCCCCACCGCGGGGCGCGAAGTTGCCGTGCGTGGCCTCGAGCCGGGGACCGGCTTCAGCGTGGGAGACTGGTCGCCCGACCAGCGCTATCTGGCGGGTGAGATCTGGCGTGACAGCCTTGCCATCCCCGGAGTGGTCCTGGTCGATCTTCAGACGGGGGAAGCTCGAACGGCTCACCGACTTCGGCGGCTCGCCCCACTTCCTGCCCGATGGCCGGACTCTGATCATGATCTCGGGCGATTCGATGCTGCTCGTCGACCGGATCACCCACAAGACCCGGCCACTCTTCGACGCCGCTCCGACGACGTTCTGGGAGGCGGGCGGCAACCCCCAGATGCAGTACGGGAACAGCGTCTACTACACCCTCAGCCGCGATGGACGGCGCGCCTACCTCATCCGCACTCATGCCGAGTCCGATGTCTGGCTGGCCTCGCTGAACAGAGAGAAGTGACCGGCCGATCGCCGACGGCAGGGGTTCAGCGGCCGATGCGCGACGGCCAGTTGATGATCAGCCGCATATCCCGGCTCAACGTGGCGGGATTCTGAATCATGAACAGCGTGCCATCGCCGGACACGGTGAGGCTGTCTTCGGTGGACGCGCGGGAATCGGTGAAAAGCTCCACGGGTGCCCCGAAGCGGATCGATCCGGAGCTCTCCTCCACCGGAACCGAGACGACTGCACCGGCGGTGGTGAGAAACAGGATCTCTTTTCCCTCTGGCCGCCACTGTGCCTGGGCAACGCCTCCCACGGCCAGGGTCTGACGGTCCGGGCCGACCACCGGTGTCCCGCCGGTGACGCGGAACGAAGAGATGAAGGGTTGCCAGCTTCCTGCCTCGTCGGAGAGGTAGAGCAGCCAGCGTCCGTCGGGAGAGACCAGAGCGTTCTGCCGGTTTCCCGGGCCGTCCACGAGACGAACAGCCGCTCCGCCACCGAGCGGAATCGCCCATGCCTTCCGCTCCTTTCCCTCCGGCGAAACGTCGGCATAGATGAAATCACCGCGCCACTGGCGCAGGTCGAAGTTGATCGAAGCCTGATGAGTCTGAAATATACCGGCCATCTCGATCGGAACGGGCGCAGACGAACCGGCCACAGCAATGCGGGCGACTTTCTTGTTGCTGTACTCGTAGGCGATCTCGCCTCCGCCGGGCTCCCAGACCGGTTCTTCCTCCCAGTCCGCTCCCGTGGTCAGCGGGCGAGTGTGACCGCTGCCGAGGTCGAGCAGCCAGACGTGTGCGCGACCACCGGAGGCGGCCGTGTAGGCGATCCTCCTGCCATCCGGAGAGAGCGCCGGGTGGTAGCCGCTGGGAACCCCGAGATCATACGAGCCAGTGGTGCTGCCGTGGCGGTCGAGCGCGATGAGCCGCGAGTTGCCGCCGTTGAGCGGGACGTAGGCGACGATTCCGTTGCTCGAGGCGGAGAGCATGGGCGCGCGCTGTGAGACCTCGAGCTCAATGCCGTCGGCGATCTCCGCCCGTTCGCCGCTGAATTTCGCGGCAGCCGGATCGAACGGCCGGGCGATGAGCTTCTGTCCTTCCACCCACATCAGATACGAGGGGAGGGACCCGTGAGCCGGAACGAAGATGCAGGAGCTGTCCGCCTGCATCAGCAGCGTGTGATTCGATTCGGCCGTTCCGTCCATCGACCCGATGTAGATCCCCTGGGCGTCCGCGAGCGAGCTTCGAATGAAGTAGAGAAACTTCCCGCCGGGAAGGGCGACCGGCCAGTAATGCGCGCTCTCCCCCCGCGCATTGTCGACACGCGTCAGCGGCACCACCGCGCCTCCCGACGCTCTCACCTTGTGCACCGACCCTCTGCCGACGGGCGTGAAGACGATCCATCCATCCTCACTCCACGACCCTCCCCGTCCCCAGCTCGCGTCGCAGATCCGCTCCGGCATCCCTCCGCCGATGTCGATCCGCCGAAGGCCGTCGAACGAGAAGAACGCCAGCCGCCGGCTGTCGGGTGCCCAGAACGGATAGAACCCGCCCTCGGTTTCAGGGAGAAGACGGGCCTCATTCGTCGAGAGGTCGCGCACCCACAGACCGGAGCCTTTTCTGGCCGTGGCGGAGAAGACGATCTTCTGCCCGTCGGGAGAGACGACACCCCATCCGCGATTGCTGCCGATGCGAAATGCACCGCCGTCCGGCGGCTCGATGGAAAGCGCGTAGCTCGGTGACGGCGGCCTCTCGCGTCGGAACGCCAGGATCCCCATCGCGGCGAATGCGACGAGTGACAGAACGGCGATCGCCCACGGCAGCAGCCGCCAACGCGATGGCGGCGCCGTGATCGTGGCCGTGCTCGCCGATGTGCTCCTCGCCTGCCGGTCCTCGAGCTCGATCCGCGCGTCTCCGATCGACTGGAGCCGGTCGCGTACTTTCCGCTGCAGGCAGCGCTCGATCAGCAGCCGCACGGATGGCGGCGTCTCGTCGGGCAACCGGCTCAGGTCGACCTCGTGCGTCAGCACGGCGGCGAGGGTGTCGGAGACGGTTTCCCCTTCGAACAGCCGCTTTCCGATGAGCATCTCCCAGAGCACGACCCCGAAGGCCCAGACATCGGCGCGGCTGTCGACGGTTTTTCCCCGGGCCTGCTCGGGGCTCATGTATCCCGCGGTGCCGAGGATGACGCCGGCGTGCGTGGCGGCGCGCATGAGGGTGGGGGAGTGGGAGAGATCGGGATCCGCGGCATCCTGCTCGGAGGCGCGCGCCAGCCCGAAGTCGAGCACCTTCACGCGTCCTTCCTCGTCGACCATGACGTTGGCCGGTTTGAGGTCGCGATGGATGACGCCGCCCGCGTGCGCCGCCTCCAGCGCGTCGGCGATCTGGCGGGCGATCTCGATCGCCTCGTCGATGGCGATCGGGCCGCGGGTCATTCGCGCTTCGAGCGTCTCGCCCGGGACGAACTCCATGACCAGAAACGGCGGCTCCGGTTCCGGCGACCGAGCATCGCCGCCGGAGACCTCGTAGATTGCTGCGATGGCGGGGTGGTTCAGCGCTGCCAGGAGGCGGCCCTCGCGCTCGAAGCGGGCGAGGCGCTCGGCGTCACCCGCGAACTCCTCCGGCAGGACTTTGATGGCCACCATTCTCTGGAGGCGTGAATCCTTCGCCTTGAAAACGGCCCCCATCCCGCCGCGCCCGAGCGGGGCGAGGATCTCGTACCGTCCGAGACGCTGTGGATTCGGGAGCTGCATGAGATCGAACATGCTGCGGCCCTGGCCGCGGTCCGCCGTCGAATTTCAGGAAAGATGCAGAATAGCACGGCTCGGGTCGATGCCGATCGGCGACTGAGGTTCGCGTAACGACAAACATCGACGTGCGAAGCTTCGCCCGTCAGTCGGCGATTTGGACGAGAACCTCGTTGCGGCGCAGGAACGGAGGGGTCCAGGGTGCGTTGTAGTAGGCAATCACCGGATCGCCCGTCGGCTGGAGTCCCTGTTCGGCGATCCAGCGGCGAATCCCGGCGATCGCTTCGTCCTCGTTGGATCGCTCGGAACGGCCACTGTAGGTGAACGCCGCCACACGGCCGGCCGGTCGGGTGGTGATGGTGACCAGCTCGCTCCGCGGCTCGGGGAGTCCCTTCCGCGCCTCATCCTCCGGCATTACGAAGCTCATGGAGCCTCCGGCGCCGCGATCGATCAGGACCGGAGTGGTCATGGCGATCTTCCGCTCCTCCTGATTTCCGCGATCGATGTAGCGGAACAGCCGCCCGAACGCCTGGTCGTTGACGCCGCCGATGCGTGCGGTCGAGGCGACCGAGATCTCCGGATACCGACGGATCTCGAACGGTCCGTCGGCCCTCTCGACTTCGTAGGACGCCTTCTCGACGCCCGGTCTGGTGGCTCGAAACATCCAGTACCCCGCTGCCGTCGCCAGCCCCGCAACGCCGAGGGCGCCGGCCAGCACTTTCGTTTTCTTCTTCATCGTAACCTCCGAATGGATGCGCGTCTTCTTCTGCTCGAAGCAACTCCCGAGCCGCATGGTGCGCCATTTGAAGCAGATTCAAATTGACGGGCGGATCTTGACCGGTGCGACAGCGAAGTTCGGCGGTCGAACGGATCCGGCCGTATCCGGCTCTGTTATGCTCCTCGCGATGAGCCTTTCCCTCGATCCTTCCGACCTGGAGCGCTGGACCAGCGAGGCTGTGCAGATCATCGAGGAGTGCCGGGAGATCGTGGTCCGAAAGACCTCCACGTTCCTTCGAGTTTCATCGCAAGGCCGACCGCAGCTTCGTCACCGAGATCGATCTGGAGATCGAGCGACACGTTCGGGAACGGCTGCGGGTCGCATTTCCCGACCATGGAATCATCGGCGAGGAGCTCGACGACGTTCCCGCCGCCGGAGGGCTGTCGTGGGTGATCGATCCGATCGACGGGACCCACAGTCTTCGACACCGGATTCCGCTGTTCGGGACACTTCTCGCGCTGCTGGAGAACGACCGGCCGATCGTCGGCGTGGTCAGTCTGCCGGAGCTCGGCCGGATCTATCATGCAGCTCGGGGCCAGGGGGCCTACCGGAATCATCAGCGTCTTGAGATCCACGACGTGGCCGGTGAGGAAGAAATCCTGGAGGAAGTGATCGCGACGGGCGAGCGCCGCCAGTTCGTCCACGCCGGAAGAGAGGATCGCTTCGACCGGCTGATGCAGAGGCATCCGGGGGTGCGGACCTACTGCGATTGCTTCGGGCACGGTCTGGTGTTCGACGGTTCGGCCGGAGCGATGGTCGACTTCGATCTGCGAATCTGGGACGTCTCCGCCAGCCGCATCATCGTCGAGGAGGCCGGCGGACGTTTCGAGCTGGTCGACCGCCGGGAGGACTCGGGTCTGGAACGCTACGATGTGGTGTTCGGCAAGCCCTCGGTGGTCTCCTGGGTGCTCGAACAGATCCATTCCTGAGACGGCCCGAACCCGCCGCCGGAGGCTTCGGATCCGTCGGTTCCTCCGCCTGCAACCGCCTCCCTCACCTCGATCCGTGACCCTGCTCACGCCTGTCCGGACCCCTCTGGTTTCGACCCTGAACAGAGTCTAAATTGTCCAGTGAGCCCCGGTTCAGGGGTCAGGCGAAGGAGGCGAGTGTGGCTGATTGTGAACTGCTCAACACCTGTGGATTTTTCCGAAAAAATCAGGGGACGATCGATCTTGCGTGCCGTGGATTCGTCATCCAGTACTGCAAGGGTCCGAAGCAGTCGGAATGTTCTCGACTGCACTTCCGCAAGGAGAAGGGATGCCCACCCGACGACGACATGTTGCCGAGCGGGCAGATGCTGCCGAAGAGTTTCGGTGGACATCAGTGACCGGATGGCGGCCGCGGAGCCGGACCTCGCTCAGATGATCCAGCTCCGGCCGTCACGAGCCAGGAGCTCGTCCGCCTCGGGCGGGCCCCATGTCCCCGCGGCGTACGGCGCTGGCGCGGGTGGATCGTCCACGATTCGGGAGTAGAGCCGCCACGATTCCTCCACCTCGTCGGCGTGCACGAAGAGGGTCTGCTCGCCCTGGAGAACATCGACCAGCAGCGTCTCGTAGGCGGCGGGAAGCTCCTCGAACGCGTCGGCGTACTGGAAGTCGAGCGGGACGTGCCTGATCCGGAGTGGCTCGCCCGGCGCTTTGACCTCGAAGCTGAAGGCGAAGCCCTCGTTCGGCTGAATGCTGATCCGGAGGATATTCGGGCTGACGTCCTGACAGTCGAGACTCTCGAACAGGTGAACCGGGGGCCGGCGAAACACCACGGCGATCTCGGTCGAACGCTTCGGCATCCGCTTTCCGGTCCGCAGATAGAACGGCACATCCTGCCACCGCCACGTCCGCGGCTCGATCCTCATCGCCACGAACGTTTCGGTCAATGAATCCTTCGCCACGGCCTTCTCCTGGAGGTAGCCGGGAACCCTCTCGCCGTCGACGTTCCCGGAGGTGTACTGCCCGAAGACGACGTCGACCGGATCAATCGTGGCGATCGACCGAAGGGCCTTGATCTTCTCGAAGCGCACCGCATCCGGGTCATAAGCGACCGGAACCTCCATGGCGATGAGGGTCATCAGCTGGGTCAGATGATTCTGGACCATGTCGCGCATGGCCCCGGCCTGCTCGTAGTACCCCCCCCGTGTTCCGATCCCGAGATCCTCGGCGACGGTGATCTGAACGTGATCGACGCGATCGCGGTTCCAGACGGATTCGAAGACCGCGTTGGCGAAGCGGAAGACGAGGAGGTTCTGCACCGTCTCTTTTCCGAGGAAGTGGTCGATGCGGTAGATCTGGGTTTCGTCGAACCAGCGATGAACGACCTCGTTGAGTGCGCGAGCCGAAGCGAGATCGCGTCCGAACGGCTTTTCGATCACCACTCGGGTCCAGCCCGGGCTGCGAGCGAGCTCCGCGCGACCGAGATTCTCGATCACTCCCGCGAATGCCTGCGGTGGAAGGGCGAGATAGTAGGCGCGATTGCCGGGAAGACCCTCGCTCTGCTCGACCTCGCGGATGCGGACAGCGAGCTCGTCGTAGTGTCCCGGCTCGTAGGCGGTGTGGAAAAACAGGTGACGCTCGCACCACGACCCGATCCCGGCCTGATCGACGCCGGCCCGCTCGAGTGCCTCCGCGGTCCAGGCGCGGAACCCGGCGTCGTCCATGTCGGGATTGCGCGAGATCCCCAGAATCCTGAAGTGCTCGCCGAGTGCATTCTGTCGCGAGAGCCGGTAGAGGGCAGGCAGGAGCTTCCGTCCGGCCAGATCTCCCGTGGCGCCGAAAATGATCAGCAGACTCTGATCGGGGGCGTCCATCTCACTGGTCTCCAGCCTTCTTCACCGCGTGACCGCCGAACTCGTTGCGCATCGCGGCGAGCAGTCGATCCGCGAACGAGCTCTCGTCGCGGGAGCGCAGCCGTGCGAGCAACGCGAGAGTGATCACCGGTGCCGGCACGTCGAGGTCGACCGCCTCGGCCACCGTCCATCGGCCCTCCCCGGAATCGGCCACCCAGGGGGCGATGTCCTCGAGCGTCGCATCCTTTTCCAGCGCGAGGGCGGTCAGGTCGAGCAGCCACGACCGGACCACGCTTCCGAACCTCCAGATCTCGGCGACCTGGTGAAGATCGATCTCGAACTGTTCCTTCTTCTTCATGATCGCGAAGCCCTCGGCGTAGGCCTGCATCATTCCGTACTCGATGCCGTTGTGAATCATCTTCACGAAATGTCCCGAACCGACCGGACCGACGTGTCCCCAGCCCTTCTCGGCGCCGGGAGCGAGCGTTTCGAGAGCGGGACGAAGCAGGTCGATGGATTCGTCGCTTCCTCCCACCATCATGCTGTAGCCCTCGGCGAGTCCCCAGACGCCGCCGCTGGTTCCGACGTCGATCAGATGCAGATCGTGCCCGTGCAGAATCTCCGATTGCCGAAGCGTGTCACGATAGTTCGAGTTGCCCCCATCGACGACCCGGTCCCCCTTCTCGAGAAGCGGAATCAGTTCCTGAATCACGCTCTCCACCGCTTTGCCCGCGGGAACCATCATCCAGACCACCCGCGGAGACTCCAGCTTCGAGACCAGATCCTCGAGGGAGCTCGCGCCGATGGCTCCCTTGCCGGCGAGAGCCGTCACCGCTTCCGAACGAGGGTCGAACACCACGACCTCATGACCTCCTCGAATCAGGCGTTCGCTCATGTTCGCGCCCATACGTCCGAGACCAACCATGCCGAGTTTCATTTCAAAACACTCCTTTCCGCGGGGGGATCATTCCACTATACGTCGTTCGTCACCGCCGCGGCTCGACGCCGCTGCTGATCCGGCTCCTCTGAAAGCCTCGTCTGCTCCCGGCGCATGGGAGGAGGGTATCGCGGTCTCTCCGGCCACTCCCTGGAGAGAACCCGCCTGCTGGATTGTGTGGGCGGTGATCACGTCGATGTTTCGCGGCCTTCTACCGAGTACGGGCATTGCAATCTCCGGCCCGGTCTCGCGTGTCGGGGTACCGGATAGAATCAACTCCATCTCAGACGTGAGGAGCGGCCCCTCGATTGCAGAGGCGGCCTTCGGGACGAGGTGGCGGTTCCTCGTCCGTTCACCAGTCGATCATCGCCGGGGAGGATTTCTTGAAACAGTGGATGTGCGTTTTCGTCGTTCTTGCTGGAATGGGTGTTGGGGTGCAGGCCCAGACCTTTCCGACCAGTCACGGGCTTTCTGGCATGTTCGAGACGGGCTCAGCCCGAACCGAGGGCGCCGGAAACTGGACCGCGGCCCTGGTCCTGGAGAATTACGACTATCTGACGGCACCGGCCCGGTCGCTTCGTCCCCCGAGCCGGCGGCCGTACCGCGATCAGGATCTGGACACGAGCGAGCTGCGGGTTGCGCTTTCAGCGGGTCTGACCGCGCGGTGGGAGGCGGCCGTGTCGGTTCCGTACGTCCGGACGTTCGGAAACGCGGGAGATCTGGCGGGATACGAGCGAGGCTACCCCTACGTCGGCAAGGTCAATGACTACTCGATGGGCGACGCCGAGGTCGCCACGAAATTCGCATTGATCCCGGTCCGTGACGGCCGGTCAGGACTCGCCCTGTCGGCCTTTGTCGACCTGCCGGTGGGCAGGCCCGACAATGGGATTACGTCCGGACAGCTCCGCTGGGGAACCGACCTTCACTGGCAGAAACGCGGAATGGTCGCTTCGGTCGGATGGGCTCGAGGAGGTGTCAGGCAGGCAGAGGATACGCCGCTGTCGACCCGCTTCACCATCGCGGACGAGGTTCACCTGGATCTCGGCTACACGACCCCCTCGCGGTGGAACAACACGGACTGGATCAACGAGATCGACGGCACGTTTTTCGAGGGCGGGACGAGCAATCCGGCCGAGAGAATCTACACGGTCAATGGGGTACGGCATCGGTTTGGACGCAGCCACTGGAGTGTCGACGCGGGGCTCCGGATCAACGTTCCGATGGCGCTCAGTGCGAACCATTCCCATCCCATCGGCGGAGTTCTCGCGCTCGACTACCAAGGAGGGCCGTCCTTCCGCAAGAGTCGTTCGTCGGAATGAAAGCATTTCGCCGGGCTCGAACCAGTGGGGCGGACTCTGGATCCGCACTCGCGAAATCGTCACCAAGCGGCGGGCACATGATCCGCACCGCGGCTGAGAGCATGACGGAACGACGGGAACTGATCCGGATCTGTGAAGACCATGGAGCGCTCGACCAGGCCGCGGCCGAGATCGTTGCGGAGGCACTGGCCGGAGCGCAACGGAGCGGCCGGACGCCGCGATTCGTCCTCTCCGGCGGCTCGACTCCACGCGGGCTCTATCGACTTCTGGCGGCCGAGCCGTGGCGCACCCTCGTCGGCTGGAACAACCTGGAGATCTTCTGGGGAGATGAACGGATCGCTTCGCCCGAGAGCGACGAGAGTAACTACGCGATGGCTCGGGAGTGTTTTCTGGACAACCTGTCGATTCCAGGCGAACGGATTCACCGGATCCAGGGAGAACTGAGTGCCGAAGAGGCCGCGGATCGATACGATCAGGAATTGCGGAGGATGCTCGGAAGTGAGCCGGAGTTCGACCTGCTGCTCCTCGGTGTCGGGAATGATGGTCACACCGCGTCCCTCTTTCCGCAGACGGTGATCGAGCGCTCCGACCCACGTCTCGCCATCGCCACCAGGAGTCCTCGCCCTCCGTTCGATCGCGTCAGTCTCACTCCTCGCGCAATCGAGGGTGCAACTCAGATCCTGTTTCTGGTCCAGGGGCGGGCCAAGGCGCCGGTGATGGCCGGAATTCTGGGTGCCGCGGAGCACCGCGACTCGTTTCCAGCGGGGCGCATCCGCCCTCGCCAGGGAGGCATCATCTGGCTTCTCGATCGGAACGCGGCGGAGCGGTTGGACGAGAGCCGGACCTGATCGGCCCCATCCTCACTTTCGGTCGGGCAGGCCGAGGCGGCCGCGCGTGATCACCAGGATCGTCAGGGCGGTCGCGCCAAACACGGCGAGAAGCCGGTTCCCGAACTCCGGCGAGTTCGCAACCGGCGCAAGCGAAAGGCCGAAGACATAGCCCGTCGTGTTGAAGAACGTGTGATAGAGCACGGCCATCAGCAGACTTTCTCCCGTGCCGTTGAAGATCCAGGTGAAGATCAGGCTCTCGGCAACGACCACCCCCGCGAAGTAGGCGACCGAGGTCCCCTCCTGTACCGCCCCACGCATCCAGAAGAGGGGTAGATGCCAGACCAGCCATCCGGCTGCGATGGCGAGGCTGGCGAGGAGAGGCGACATCTTCTGTTGCAGTCGAGGCAGGGCGAACCCGCGCCAGCCGATCTCCTCGCCCAGCGGACCCAGAAGGATCATCATGATCAGGAGCAGAGGGAAGATCAGGTACCAGCGATCGAGGAAACGGGGCTCGGCGACGACACCTCCATCGAGCCGGTAAAGAGCGAGGGCGACGGCGTAGCTGACCGGCGTGAGCAGAAGAGCCAGCAGGTACCACCCTGGCCGGACCTTCCATCGCAGAAGAGGGTGGAGGAGTGTCTTCAGCCCGGCAGGTCCGTGGGACGCGAGAACGGTAACGATCGCTGCCAGGGCGGGGCCGAAGGAGCCCACCGGTCCTGGTTGAATCTGGAACGGGATCCATCCGTGTTGTCCGAGGATTGCCGGGATCCAGATCGCCCAGGAAAGTACACACGCGAGGAGGAAAAACGGGATCAGTCCGGCTCCGGCGTCACCGCTGGATGGAGGGACGGACGGTTCCAGTTCGTGGCTCACCGCTGCAGTCTCGATCCGGGAGGTTGCCGAGCGCAAGATCGGGTCCGGGACGAGGGCATGATGCGGATCACAGCGACAGGTGATCCATGAACCGCCCGGGTGAACACGGCGGGACTAGCATCCGGTTGTCGGCATCGGGCCGTGTTCCGTCGGAGGGCATCTCCATCCGAGGCCGCGTTCCCGCGCCGTTGCGAAAGGAGTCACCGGATGGGCTTCACAGTCGCCGAAAAGATCCTGGCGCGAGCGGCCGGCCTTGCTTCGGTTCGTCCAGGGGACGTCATCGAAGCGAAGGTCGATCTCGCCATGTCACACGAGAACGCGGCGCTCGTCATCAGTCAGTTCCAGGAGATCTATCGAGATACCGGCCTGGATCCCCGAGTCTGGGATCCGTCGAAGATTGCGATCATTTTCGACCACCGGGTCCCCGCGGAGAGCTCGAAGACCGCGACGAATCAGAAGAAGATCCGCGAGTTCGTGGCCGCGCAGGGAATCAGCCGCTTTCACGACATCCGGGGTGATCGCGGGGGAATCTGCCACCAGATTCTTCCGGAGAACGGCTACGTTCGACCGGGTGCCGTGGTGGTGGGAACCGACAGCCACACCACCACGCACGGAGCGCTGGGAGCGTTTGCGTTCGGCATCGGTGCGACGGAGATGGCCACGGTCTGGACCCTCGGGACGGTTCTGAACGTCGAGGTTCCGGCCACGATCAAAGTCGTGATGAACGGCGAGGTGCCCGAGGCGCTCTCGGCCAAGGATCTGATCCTTCATCTGATCGGCCTGATCTCCGCCGAGGGGGCGAACTTCCAGGTCCTCGAGTTCCATGGGAACACCATCAGCAGGATGTCCACCTCCGGGCGGCTGGTCCTCTGCAATATGGCGGTTGAAGCCGGGGCCACCGCGGGAATCGTCCCGGCGGATGCCGAGACGGTTCGTTACCTGAGGGACGTGGCGAAGGTGACCGAGCCGATCGAGGCGGTCTTCCCCGACGTCGATGCGGAGTATGCCCGGGTGATCGAGATCGACGTCTCCACACTCACCTATCAGATCGGCTGCCCTCACACCGTGGACAACGTGAAACCGGTGGAGGAAGTCGAAGGCATCGCGATCCAGCAGGTGGTGGTCGGCTCCTGTACCAACGGCCGGCTCGACGACATCGCGACGGCCGCTTCCATCGTGCAGGGACGCTCCATCGCCAGCGGAGTCCGGATGCTCGTGTTCCCCGCCTCCTGGCGCATCTATGAGCAGGCGATGGAACGGGGTTACATCCGCGATCTCGCCGCGGCCGGTGCCGTGGTGATGAACCCCGGATGCGGCTGCTGCCTGGGCGTCCACGAAGGCGCACTCGGCGATGGCGAAGTGGCCCTCTCCACCACGAATCGGAACTTCAAGGGGCGGATGGGGAACCCCAAAGGCGAGGTCTACCTCTGCTCGCCCGCGGTGGCGGCAACGAGCGCCCTGACCGGGGTGATCACCCGTCCCGGAAATCCCACGCTCAACCACTCGGCGAAGATCGAAGGAGCTGCATATGAACCGGATTGTGTCGAAGCTTGGTGACGACATCTCCACCGATACGATCTATCCCGGCCGCTTCATGGCGACGGTTCTGCCGTCGGAAACGCCGAAGTTCGCGTTTGCCGACGACCTCGAGCTGAACCGCCGGCTGAATGACGGAGACATCCCCCCCGGCAGCATTCTGCTCGCGGGAAAGAATTTCGGATGCGGCTCCTCGCGCGAGCAGGCTGCCTCCACGCTCAAGGGCTTCGAGTTGACCATCATCGCGAAGGGATTCGCCCGGATCTTCCTGCAGAACTCCATCAATCTGGGGCTGCGGGTGCTCATCGTTCCGGGAATCGAGGCGGAGCTGGACGACGAGATCGAGGTGACCGCCGATCGGGTGATCAATCACACCCGCGGAACCAGCTTCGACATCGTTCCGCTGCCGAGAGCGCGGCAGTCGATCATCGACAGCGGTGGCCTGGTTGCCCACACCCGGGAACGTCTTCTGGCGACGAGCCGCTGAGCTCAAAGCGATCCGAATCGAAGGAGAATCGCAACATGGCGAAGTACAGAATCGCCTGGCTTCCCGGCGACGGGATCGGAATTGAAGTGCTGGATGCGGCGCGGCGTCGTGCTCGACCGCCTGGAGCTCGACGCGGAGTACATCCACGGCGACATCGGCTGGGAGTTCTGGTGCCGCGAGGGCGATGCCTTCCCGGAGCGCACCATCGAGTTGCTCGGAACCGTGGACGCCGCGCTGTTCGGCGCGATCACGTCGAAGCCGATCCGTGCCGCCGAGGCCGAGCTCGCGCCCGCGCTGCGAGGCAAGGGGCTGATCTACCGTTCGCCGATCGTCCGGATGCGGCAGTTGTTCGACCTCTACATCTGCCTGCGCCCCTGCAAGTGCCTATCCCGGCAACCCGCTGAACTACAAGGGAGACCATCGACCTGGTGGTCTTCCGCGAGAACACCGAGGACCTCTATGCGGGGGTCGAATTTCGCCCGGTGCCGGAGGAGCTGGCCGCCACGCTGGGGACGCTGTCCAAGCCGTTCGCGCGCGTTCGCCGAGCTGCCGCGGCGATCAGTACGCCGTCTCCTGCAAGATCAACACGCGGAAGGGCTCCGAGCGCATCGTCCGCGCCGCGTTCGAGTTCGCCCGCCAGCACGGCCGGAAGAAGGTCACCGTGGTGCACAAGGCGAACGTGGTGCGCGCGACCGACGGCCTGTTCCTCGAGACCGCGAAGGAGGTGGCGAACGAGTTCCCCGAGATCGACATGGACGACGCGAACATCGACGCCATGACCATGTGGCTGCTGAAGAACCCGATCAACTACGACGTGCTGGTCGCGCCGAACCTCTACGGCGACATCATTTCCGATCTCTGCGCGCAGATGGTCGGCGGCCTCGGCTTCGGCTGCTCCGGCAACATCGGCGAAGGATCTGGCGGTCTTCGAGCCGACGCACGGCTCCGCGCCGAAGTATGCCGGGCAGTACAAGGTCAATCCGATCGCGACGATCCTGGTCGCCGAAGATGATGCTCGAGTGGCTGGGCGAGACGGAAAAGGCGGCCGCGGCTGGAGCAGGCGGTCGCCGCGGTCATCGCCGAGGGAAGCGTCCGCACCTACGACATGGGCGGCAACAGCACCACGGACGAGATGGCCGAGGCGGTGGCCGAAAAGATCGGCGCACCGGTTCCCGCGTAGCGGTCCTGGAGAGACCGGTCAGGGAGGTCACCATGAGCAGAATCATCATGCACGAGGTGGGACCGCGAGACGGCCTGCAGGTGGAGCCGAAACTCGTCCCGATCGAGAGGAAGATCGAGTGGATCGACAGGCTCGCCGCGACCGGAGTGGACATCGTCCAGGTCGGATCGTTCGTCCATCCGGTCAAGGTGCCTCAGATGGCCGATACCGATCGGCTGTTCGAACACTTCCGGACGGCCGGAAGCTGCGGATGCGTCTTCTCCGGGCTCGTTCTCAACGAGAAGGGGCTCGAGCGCGGCAATCGCCTGCGGTGTCGAGCTGATCTGCATGGGCGTTTCGGCAAGCGATACTCACAGCCGGAAGAACAGCGGGATGGGTACCGGGGAGGCCACCGGGCGGATCGTTGCGATGGCGCGCCGCGCCGTCGACGCGGGCCAGCGGGTTCAGGTCTCGGTGCAGTCTGCCTTCGGCTGCGGCTATCGAGGGGAGAGTTCCGGAGCGTCGGGTCCTGGATATCGTGAAGCAGTATCTCGATGCCGGCCTTCAGCGGATCAGTCTCGCGGACACCGCCGGGCACGCCGATCCCGGCAGGTCCGGACGCTGTTCGAATCCATCCGGGAGCTGTCCGCCGAGGCGGATCTCGCCTGCCACTTCCACAACACCTACGGGCTGGGGCTGGCGAACTGCTACGCGGCGCTGGAGGCGGGCGTCCGCTCTTTCGAGTCGGCGTTCGCCGGACTGGGCGGCTGTCCCTTTACCGCGGTCGCCGGCGGCAATGTGCCGCACCGAGGATCTGGTCCAGATGCTCCAGCACGCGGGTCTGCGTGAGGACATCCGGATCGACGAGCTGATTGCGCTTGCGAAGGATGCCGAGGCGTTTTTCGAGAGGGAACTGCCGGGGGTGATTCATCGGACGGGTCCCGTTCCGGAGGTTTCGCTCTCAGGGGTTCACTGACAGGAGAAGAAGCGCCGTGCAAGGCACGAGCGCGGGAATGCAATGAGCTCGATTCTCGAAGATATCCGTGTTCTCGACATGACCAATGTCCTGGCGGGCCCGTTCGCCACGGAACTGCTCGCTCTCTGCGGTGCAGAGGTGATCAAGATCGAGAATCCGAGCGGAGGCGATCTCGCCCGCAAGCTGGGGAATGTCCCGGCGCTGAACCAGAAGCTGATGGGAACCAGCTTTCTCGCGCAGAACGCCAACAAGAAATCGATCACGCTGAATCTCAAGGCTGACGAGGCAAGAGAGATCTTTCTCCGGCTGGCCGACTCCACCGACGTTCTGGTGGAAAACTTCCGCCCCGGGCGTGATGTCGCGGCTCGGATTGGGCTGGGAGGTCCTGTCGAAACGCAACCCTCGACTGATCTACTGCGCCATCTCCGGATTCGGCCAGACCGGACCGGATGCGCGACAAGCCGGCATACGACCAGATCATTCAGGGGCTCAGCGGAGTGATGTCGATCAACGGAGACGAGCGGCTCAATCCGCTGCGTTGCGGATTCCCGGTGGCGACACCGTCGCGGGTCTCAACGCGGCCTTTGCAGTGATGGCTGCACTGTTCCATCGGGAGCGGACGGGCGAGGGTCAGTTCATCGACGTCGCGCTGCTGGACTCGATCATGCCGATGATGGGATGGGTCGCGGCCAATCTGCTGATCGGCGGGACAGCCGCCCCGGCCGATGGGGAATGACAACTTCACCGCGGCGCCTTCGGGCACGTTCGCGACCGCGGACGGCACATCAATATCGCGGCGAACCAGCAGAAGCAGTGGGAAGATCTCTGCGACATCTCGGAGCTTCGGAACTGAAGACCGATCCCCGTTTTCAGGAACGCGACACGCGGAAGAAGAACCGGGCGGAGCTCACGCCGCTGATCGAGGAAAAGCTGAAAACGCGAAGCACAGGCGAATGGGTCGAGCGGCTGAACACCGGTGGCATTCCATCGGGAGACATTCTCAGTCTCGAACAGGCACTCGACTCCAGCCAGGTGAAGCACCGGGAGACGACCCAGACCGTCGAGGAGCCGGAGCTCGGACCGGTCCGTCTGTTTGGACTGACCGCGAAGTTCGAGAAATCGCCGGGGCGGCTTCATTCTGCCCCTCCGCGTCTGGGCGCGCAGAATGGCGAAGTACTCGGGGCGCTGGGCTACTCCGCCGAGGAGATCAGCGCACTTCGGGAATCGGGCGCGATCTGAGAGTCGGTCCGGGAGACCAGACGACGGGAGAGATCCGCGGCCAGCGCTTCCACATGAGGCACGTCCAGTACGCTCACGTGCCCTCCCGGAAGCGGAACGATCTCGATCCCTGAGAGAATCCCTTCCCAGCCGGTGAGAGGATGTCGGGCGGCGGCTCGGGGGCGATAGTAGATCAGCGGCCCGGCCCACGGTTCGTGATCCGCGCGCTCGGCCGCCTGGACGTAGATCTGGCTCACTCCGTGCCAGCGGTTGGGACTCAGTTCGGGAACACTGAATCCGAGCCGCATCCGGAGCTTTCTCATGCGTTCGGTCATCGCCCCCATCCAGGCGCGCAGGTGTCGGCGGGGCTCCGTCAGAATCGAAAAAAGCTTTCGCCGCAAACGGCGGGATCGGACCTTTTTCGGCAGGACGATTGCGACGGGAACGCGTGGGTTCGGAGAGTCGATCATCGCGAGCAGTTCGATCGCGTGTCCTTCCGATTCGAGCTGCCGCGCGACTTCCAGTGCGAGCTGGCCTCCCGAGGAGTGTCCGATCAAGCGGTATGGACCGCGTGGTTGGAGGCGGAGGATTTCTTCGAAGGCCAGTTCTGTGAGGATGCGGAAATCGGCCGGAGGTTTGCTGCCTCCGGCGAGGCCGTAACCGCGCACCCCGTAGACCGCGCTCGCGATCTCGAGATGTTCCGCGAGCGGACGGAAACGAAGCACGTCCGTTCCCTTCCCGGAGAAACAGAACAACGGTGCGCCGGCCCCTTCCCGAAGGCGGACGATCGAGCGTTCGATCCTGGATTGAGACCCGGAGTCGGTCAACGCCCGGGCCAGCGCACGGCAGGTTCGATGCTCCACTAGCAGAGCGATCGGGGGGGTGAAGCCGATCTCGGTGGCGAGGATCTCTCGCAGCCGCAGGATGGTCGTGCCGTCGATGCCGGCGTCATAGAAATCGTCAGTGGGATTGATTTCCGGATGGTCCAGAAGGGTTCGCCAGATCTCGAGAATCTTCCCTTCCATCGCGCCGACGGCGACTGACGGGGCTGGCATCGAGGCGGACTCCCGACCTTTCGCTCGATCCTCGCGGATGACCCGGGCAAGTCCCCGAATGGTGGAGTTCTCGAGCAGCAGGGTCAGGGGATACGCCACGCCCCAGGTCTGCTCGACGGAGGCGAACAGCTCGGCGGCACGGAGCGAATCTCCGCCCACCTCGAAGAATCCTTCATCCAGACCGATGGCCGGAAGCGCGAGAGTCTTCATCCAGAGGCCTCGCAGGGCCCCCTCGATCTCGTCACCCTGATCCGTTGGCCCGGTCGACGATGCGGAGGGAGAGTGGTCCTCGCGCTCGACCAGGGTCTTCCGGTCGATCTTGCCGACTCCGCTGAGCGGCATGTCGTCGAGCCGGATCAGCAGGGAAGGGATGGCGTGCGACGGCAGTTTCGTGGAGAGCGATGCTCGAAGTGCCCCCACATCCAGGTCTCCGGCGGCGGTTACGTAGCCGATCAGTCGAAGCTCTCCCTCCGGGCCGGGTTTTCCGACCACGGCAGCCTGATCGATCGAGGGATCACTGAGCAGCGCCATCTCGACTTCGGAGGGATCGATGCGGAATCCTCGGATCTTCAACTGCGAATCGAGCCGCCCGAGATGAACCACCCGCCCGTCGGGAAGGAGTCGCCCGGAGTCGCCGGTTCGGACGATCCGGGTCTCCGGGCGGCTGCCGGGCAGGATCCGCGCTGCGGTGAGCTCCGGATCCTTCCAGTAGGAGAGTGCTGCCCGATCGGTCTCCACCACCATCTCCCCGGTCGCCCCCGGAGCGACGTCGTTTCCCTCCGGATCGGTGATCCGGAGCCGGGTCCGCGGAAGGGGATAGCCCACCGGCACAAGATGATCGTCGACCGGAGTCTCCGCGTCGAGCTGCCAGGCGATGAAAGTGGCGGCTTCACTGGATGCGAAGGTCACCTGCAGTCGTGCCGGTGGAGGAAATCGCTCCTGGAAAAGACGAACATCATTGCGGGTGACCGCCTCGCCTCCGAGGGAGAGGACGCGAAGCGACGGGAAACGGCGCTCCTCGGGAAGCGATTTCATCAGCGAGCGGAAGAGTGTGGGGATGATCTCGACGACATCGATCTGTTCGCGGTCGAGCCAGTCGGCGAGATCGGGAAAGCTGAGCTCCCTGAGCGGGTAGAGGCAGAGCGTCGCGCCACAGAGGATGGTCTTGATCATCGATCCGACCGCCGCGCCGAACCCGATGGCGAACAGCGGCGCCACCCGGTCTCCGGGACGGACCCCGGTCACTTCCGCCAGGTCCCGGGCAATGAGGGTCAGTTTGGTCTGGCTACGAAGCACACCCTTCGGTTTGCCGGTCGACCCGGAGGTGTAGATGATGCCGCACGGTGCCTCCGGATCGATCGCGACGGCAGGAGGGGGCTGGCTCTGAGCGTGGAGATCCAGTCCGATGACCCGTGCTCCGGTCTGCCTCGCGAGCGCGGTCGTCCCCTCATCGGCGAGCACCGCGGTGGCACCGGAGTCCTCGATCACGTGGCGAAGTCGCTCCAGAGGATGATTCGGATCGAGGACGACGAAGATCCGGCCGGTTCTCATCGCGGCGAAGAGTCCGGCGACGATGAGCCGGGGATCCGAAAGCAGAAGCGCAACGACCTGCCCCTCCGGGACGACCGGAGCGAGTCGTCCGGCGAGACGGTTGGAAAGATCGTCCAGCGCCCGTCGGGTCAGGAGGCCGGTCGAGGCCCGGACTGCCAGCGTATCGGGATCCTCCGCAACCAGTCTTTCCAGGATGGCTGTTGGAGGCAGTCCGGGGAACTGGAATCGAGGCGAGGATTCGTTTGTCGAGCTCATTCCCGTGGCGTTGTGGGTTCAACCGCTCGTCGCGAAACTCCAGAAGACTCTCCTGCCGGCACGATCTCGGGCCGGTTCCTTGCGACCCACTCCACGAAGCTCGGATCCCAGTACTTCGATTCGGGTGTGACCGTGTTGAGGAACCCGCGGCGATGGGCCCAGTCGAGATACGAGTCGATTCCCGCTGGATGGATCTGTCCATCCGGGCTGATCGGCATCCAGCAGCTCTTCCGTACCACGGCCGGATCGAGCTCGGTGAAGCGGCTGATGATCTCCACGTTGCGGTCCGTCTTGCCCTGGTTGTACTGGTGGACCCCGCGGAGGTAGGCAGCCATGAAACGCCGTCCCAGCTCCGGGTCCCGACGGAGCAGGCGGTCAGCGAAGACCACCACGGACCAGCTTCCATCGGGAATGACTTCAGTGAAGTCCTTCCACATGCGGGCGACACCCTTCTCCTCCACCAGAGAAATCCATGGTTCGGCTGAGGAGGTCATGTCGAGCTGTCCGCCGCTGAACCCCCCGAGTGTGGCCGGGGGGGTCATTTTGACCTGTTTCACATCGTCCGGACCGAGTCCACCCTGTCGCAGGAGCTCCTCGGTGGCATAACCCGGGATCGTCGCCTGCTGGTCGGTAATGGTCATTCCCCGGAGATCGGCCGGAGATTTCACCCGACCCTGATCCAGGAGATCCGTCCGGACCAGGAACGCGTACGAGGGGCAGCTTCCCGACTGGCCGTTTCCCTTGTCGGCCACGATCCGGACATCGGCTCCCTGGTTGATCGCGTTGAAGATTCCCGGCGTCAACACGGTCGTGAGGACGTCGAGGTCTCCATTCACGAGCGCGCCGAGCCCGTTGACGGTCGCGCTGCCCGCCACCATCGAAACTTCCGCGTCCAGTCCCTCGTCGGCGAAAAAGCCTTCGTCCTGCGCGATGAATAGTGGTGCGTACGAGAGATAGGGGGCCGCTCCGATCTTCAGCGTCGGGCGGACGGCTGGATCGGGAGGACTGGTCGCTGCCTGCTCGCCCGAGCAGCCGGTGATGACGATCAGCAGCGCGAGCGCTGCGGAAAGCAGGTGGCGGACGCGGATCATCAGGGGCGGGTCCGGAAGTGGATCCCGGCGGTGATCGTCCGGGGCTGGCCGAGGCGCGAGAAGATCGAATAGTCGCCGACGTAGTGCCGGTCGAACAGATTTTCTCCGATGACCACCAGGTCGAGCCGGGAGCTCAGAGGCAAGGATCCGGAGAGATCGAGCAGAACGAACGAGTCGATCTCGTTGTGGTTGTCGATCTCGGCCCAGGTGTGGCTCTGTCCGCGCAGCCTGCCGACCGCCCACGCGCCTCCGTTCGTGTCGTACCGTACCGAAACCGATCCCGAATTCCTCGGCACGCGGGCCAGCATGTTGCCCTCCAGTGCGGGGACCTCGTCGTTTCGGGTGATGGTGCTGTCGGTGTAGCTGTAGTTCCCCTGAACCGACCAGTTCTGATTCATTTCATATCTGCCGATCAGTTCGAGACCCTGGCTTCGGGTCTCACCGAGGTTCGTCGGCTGCACCGTGACGAAAGGGGTGGAACTGATCGGAAGGTCGCTGATGGTGTTCTCGATCCGGTTCCAGAACAGGTTCGCCTCGCCCCTCCAACGGGCCCCGGCGAGATCCAGTCCCACTTCTCCACCGATCATCGTCTCCGGGCCGAGGCTCGGGTTGGATGCACGGCGGAAGTTGCTGCGATAGAGGTCGGCAAGAAGCGGCGCATGAAAGGCGCGATAGGCGGCGCCGCGGACCGCGAGGCCATCGGTGAAGCGGTAGCGCGCAGAAATCCGGGGATTGAACTCCGTCGAGGTCTCCGTGTCGTATTCGCTGATGTTTCCACCAACCGCACCCTCACGGCCGTCGTAGTTCTTCCATCTGTCGAGCCGGCCGCTGACCAGCAGCTCGAAATCGGCGGCCGGATTCCAGCTCACCTGGCCGAAGATCCCGAAGGAATCCTGACTTCCCGCGCTGAGTGTCACGCCGGTCGGCTGGCCGCTGAGGTCGACATTCGTCTTGCGATCGTCCATCTCGGAATGGCGGACGTCGAGGCCGAAGCCGAACAGCGGGACGGAAGGGCCGGCGCTGGAGATCCAGGAAACCGACGCGCCCATGTCGGTGACCGGCGTATCGTAGAGCGAAGTCACCACCTCGCTCGTCCCGTCCGGAGAGACGCGGGTGAAGTTGGCGAACTCGGACTGATCGCGGTAGAAGAACGAGGTGGCCAGATCGGAGGTCCCCCCGAACGCGTAGTGCGTGTTTCCCGCGACGTCGGTGGACTTGTTGTTGCTCACCCAGAGCGGCGTTCCCAGGCCGAGATCGAACTTGAAGTGACTGGCTCGCACGCTCCCGTTGAAACGATCGCTCGGAGAGAAATCCACCCGTCCCTGATAGAACAGGTTGTCCCCGGGAGAGGCGACATCCAGCGGACGCCGCTCCTCGGGGACAGTCCGGATGTAGCCGTCGGTCTTCATCCGATTGATGTTGAACCCGATGCCCACTTTCGAACCGACCATCCGATCCAGTCCGAGGTTGAACTGTCGCGTATCACGTGAGCCGTAGAGGGCCCGAAGATCGATTCGGTCGTTCGTGACGGGCCGGGTAAGCAAATTGATGGTTCCGCCCAGGGCGAGATTGCCGAACAGGCTGGCATTGCCGCCCCGCACCAGCTCCACACGCTGAATCGTGTCGATCGGTACCTGATCCCAGTGTACGTAGCCCCGATACGCATCGTTCAACGGTACCCCGTCGACCAGCACCAGTGCCCGGTTCTCTCCCAGGCCCCGGACCGAGACGGTATTGGTGGTGATGTAGTGGCCGGCGGAGTTGGTGGCCGGAAGCTCCACGCCGGGCAGCGTCCGCAGCACGTCCTCGGTGCGGAGAGCCGGGCTCTCCTGGACCTGCTCCTCGCTGATGACGGTGACGCTCAGGGGCAGCACGTCACCCGATTCCGCGCTCCGTGTCGCGGTCACCACGATGTTCTCTTTGAGAACCGGAGGAGTCTTCTCCTCCTTCTTCGGTGCTTCCCCGGACGGATTGGTGGTTCCGTCTGCAGGAGGTGCCCCGAACAGGAGAGCAGCGCTCAGAAAGACGACGGACGCCATCGCTGATACACGACGGGATGAATTTGCCATGATGTGAAGGACCTCTCCAGATCGAGCCAGTTCCGCGAATGCTAGCAAGATAGACGGCGGGAAAACCAGTCTTCTTTTTGTCAACGGGAACGTCTCGGTGCCGGCCGCGCTCCATTTTTCGGGTGTCTCAGGGACATTCTCGACGGCTGCGAATCGAGATCGATCAAGAAACCTGGGGGACGCAGCTCCAGGATCGCGAGCAGGAGTCCCGCGATCCCTGCCGCCATGGGACTATCCGCCGGCTTTCGCCAGTCGACGCTGCAGCCGAGGGCGTAATGCGGTGCGATAGCCGGTCTCCGGGACGGTGACGTTCCACCCCAGCTCGCCCTCGATCCTCCGACGGAGGGCATCCGCGGCGTCAGCCTCGCCGTGCACCACGAACGTCCGTTGAGGCTCCGAGGCGAAGCTCTTCAGCCAGCCCACGATGCCCGGACCATCCGCGTGCGCCGAGAGCGTGTCGAGTTGCGCGACCTCCGCCCGCACGGGAACCCACTCGCCGTGAATCCTGATTTCCGGTTCTCCGGCGACCATCTGGGCGCCGCGGGTTCCGCCCGCCTGATAGCCGGAGAACAAAATCGTATTCTTCGGGTCGGGTGCGAATGTCCGGAGGTGATGGAGCACCCGGCCCCCGGTGGCCATCCCACTCGCCGAGACGATGATCCGGGGTCCGTCGGCGCGGCTGAGCAGTTTCGATTCGGCAACCGAGTTGACGATCGTCGCCGTCGACGACAGCGCCTCGCACTGATCGGCGGTGAGACGATGATGGCCCACGTGTCGGGTGTACAGCTCGAGCACGCTCGTGGCCATCGGACTATCGATCCAGACCGGCAGCTCCGGGATCCGTCTCTGCGCCTTGAGCTGGTGAATACCCCACAGGATCGCCTGGGAACGTCCGACCGCGAACGCGGGAATGACGATCACTCCGCCCCGGGTCGCCGTCCGGTTGACCACCTCTTCGAGCTCGGTGAGCGGATCTCCACCGGGATGCCGGCGGTTGCCGTAGGTGGACTCCACCACCACGTACGATGCATCGAGATCGCGAGCCGGTGGGTTCATCAACAGATCATCGTTGCGCCCGAGGTCGCCGGAGAAGATGATCGAGGTGCGCTTCTCGGTCAGCCGGACGATCGATGCGCCGATGATGTGCCCACCGGGGAGCAGTTCGAAGTGCACTCCGGGAGCGAGCTCGTGTCGTTCTTCAAAGCCGACCGGTGTGAGCTGGCGCAGAACCCGCCGCGCGTCCTTCTCGTTGTAGAGCGGGCTCGCGGGGCTGTGCCGCGTGAACCCCTGCCGGTTCGCGAACCGGGCATCCTCTTCCTGGATCCTGCCGCTGTCGGGAAGCAGCAGGTGACAGAGGTCCCGGGTTCCATACGAGCACCAGATCTTCCCCCGGAATCCATTGCGGGCGAGCAGTGGGAGGTATCCGCTGTGATCGAGATGTGCGTGGGTGAGGATCACCTCGTCGATGGCGGAAGGCTCGACGGGGAATGGCTCACGGTTGCGCAGACGAAGCTGCTTGTACCCCTGGAACAGTCCGCAGTCGACGAGAATGTTGCGGTCTCCGGAGGTGACCAGAAAACGGGATCCCGTGACCGTGCCGGTGGCGCCGAGGAATCGGATCTTCATGGCTCGGACCCTACACGAAATGGTGGCGTCTCGTCAGTGATCCCGGCCGCTGGACCTGGTTCGGACGGGTGTGACTGGGGAGGCCCGAACAGAGAGGGTTTCCCACTGGGGCAAGTGGGCGGACTTTGTCTCGGATGCCGCGATGCGGGTGGTACTGGGGAGGCGGGTGGTGCATCCGGGACAAGTTCGGCATGCGCAGAGGTTGGCTCACGCGCAGTCGAGGAGCCAGGGGAGGGGCGAGATTGCGACGCGGCGCTCCGAGGGTCGGATGTCGCGGGTGTCGCCTGCCGGGAGCCGAACTTGTCCGTCCCGGCCACGACCGGCCAGTCGAGGAGCACCCGGGCGCGGGCCGGAACGGACAAAGTCCGCCCACAAGGGGGGCCGGAACGGACTGGGGCAAGTGGGCGGACTTTGTCTCGGATGCCGCGATGTGGACGGTACTGGCGAGGCGGGTCGTGCATCCGGGACAAGTTCGGCGAGCGCAGAGGCTGCTCACGCGCAGTCGAGGAGCCAGTGGAGGGGCGAGATTGCGACGCGGCGCTCCGAGGGTCGGATGTCGCGGGTGTCGGCTGCCGGGAGCCGAACTTGTCCGTTCCGGCCACGACCGGCCAGTCGAGGAGCACCCGCGCCGCGGGCCGGAACGGACAAAGTCCGCCCACAAGGGGGGCCGGAACGGACTGGGGCAAGTTCGGCACGCGCGGAGGTTGGCTCACGCGCAGTCGAGGAGTCAGGGAGGGCGAGATTGCGACGCGGCGCTGCGAGGGTCGGATGATGGCGGGTGTCGGCTGCCGGGAGCCGAACTTGTCCGTCCCGGCCACGACCGGCGAGTCGAGGAGCATCCGGGCGCGGGCCGGAACGGAACGGACAAAGTCCGCCCACAAGGGGGGCCGGAACGGACTGGGGGCAAGTGGGCGGACTTTGTCTCGGATGCCGCGATGTGGACGGTACTGGCGAGGCGGGTGGTGCATCCGGGACAAGTTCGGCATGCGCAGAGGTTGGCTCACGCGCAGTCGAGGAGCCAGGCGAGGGGCGAGATTGCGACGCGGCGCTCCGAGGGTCGGATGTCGCGGGTGTCGGCTGCCGGGAGCCGAACTTGTCCGTCCCGGCCACGACCGGCCAGTCGAGGAGCACCCGCGCCGCGGGCCGGAACAGACAAAGTCCGCCCCCATGGGCGAACAGACTGGGGCAAGTGAGCGGACTTTGTCTCGGATGCCGCGATGTACACCTCGACATCACGGTCCTGGCCGAGCCATTCGACCCCCCGTTTGAGCCGGCGGTCTGAACTGCTCGAGTCGGCGGTGTAAGATTAGATACGCCGCGAACACGATGACGGAGGTCCAGAGCGCCCGGAAGGAGCTGCCATGCGCGAAGGACTCAGTACTGAAACGCTGAAATCCATCTACGGGCGGGTTGCCCGCCGCTACGACTTCCAGCATTCGCTGCTGACCGCCGATTCGGATGGAAGGGGACGCAGGATTCTGGTCGAGCAGACGGTCCACCAGGACGACCGGATTCTCGATTGTGGAGCCGGGACAGGCTCCACCGCCCTTCTTGCAGCAGGACGCGCCGGATCCGGGGGGAGGGTCACCCTGTTCGATCTGAGCGAAGAGATGCTCGCGGTGGCAAGGGCGAAGGCGGAGGACGCGGGGGTTTCCGATCGACTGGAATTCGAGACCGGGGACATGCTGCACCTGCCGTTTCCCGACGACAGCTTCGACGTGGTGCTGTCCACCTACAGCCTCTGCCCCGTCTACAATCCGTCGAAGGGAGCGCTGGAGATGTACCGGGTGGTCAGACCGGGGGGGCTCGTGGGGATTGCCCATTCCACCGAGGCGCGGAACCGTCTGATCCGCCCGATTGCAAACGCGGTCGAGAATCTCGCCTGGAGGTTTCGTACGCTCTCGATCGGCTGTCGAGCCGTGGAAGTTCTCCCTGCCCTGGAGCAGGCGGGAGGGAGGGTGGTGTTTTCCAGAGCCATCGGGGTTCCTCTGTGGCCGTTCGCGGTCTTCGTGGTTCAAAAACCCTCGAGCCCGAGTGAGACCTCTGCGGTAGACTAGGCGCCACCATGCCTCTGCCGATGTTTCAGTCGGATCTCAAGGATGTTCTGAAGCGTCTCACCGCGCGGGAGTTCGCGTCCACCGAAGAGCGGGACGAGCTCCTGCAGCGGCTGGCAGGATTCAACAATCTCCGCGCACGCGATCTGGTGTGGATGCTTTTCCGGCCCGACCGCGCTTACCGCGACGCGGCAGTGGAACTGCTTCGTCGGAGCCCTTCTCCGGAAACCATCGACGTCTTCGTGGCCGAAGCGAAGGGAAAGCCGGAAGCTGCATTCCGAGCCGCGATCTCGGTTCTTTTCACCCTCGGGATTTCCGGTGCAGAAGCACGCCTGATCCAACTGGTGTCCTCCGAGAATGCCGATGTGGCCGAGATGGCCCGGCGGGTCGTGCTGGAAGTTCCGGTGAGCCCTTCGGTGGAGCCGCTGCTGTGGCAGCTGGCGACGACAGGCGGTGGCGATCACCGGGTTGCCGCCCTCAGCCGCCTCGCCGCTCTGGAGATCGATGACAAGTCTCTGGCGCGATGGCTCAAGCTCGGTCAGGACCCGGAACGGCGGGTTCAGGAGAAGGCTCTCGAAGTGCTGGCTGCCCGGGCTCCGGGAAGGGCGGTCGACCTGCTGGTGGAGCAGCTTCCCGTGGCGAGTTACGGAACTCAGCAGATCCTCGTCGAGGCCCTGCAGAAAGCCGCGGCAGGACGCGGCCCTGAGTTTGCCGATCGGATCCTGCCGCTGATGGCCTCCGGCGAGGCGTCCACCCGATCCGCAGTTCTGAAAATCCTCCTCGGGATGGATCAGCGCCGGGAGATCGTGCGACGTTACATCACTTTCTCCAAGACCCTCGCCGGCTGGGCGCGGGACCGGGCGCTCGACTCGATGAAGGCCTTCGGAGGGGACCTGCTCGAGCCGACCATCGAATTGCTCTCCGATCCGGACGAAGAGATTCGTGCCGCGGCGATGGTGGTCGCCGGATCGTTCGACGACACTCGGATCGTTCCCGCAACCATCGACCTTCTTCGAGATCCCGACTGGTGGATCCGGATCTCCGCGGTGGAGATTCTCGGACGGCTGAAGGACCCGCGGGCGATCGATTCGATCATCGCCGTGCTGGAGGATCCGGAAGTCCGCTGGTCCGCGGTCGAGGCCCTCGGGCGGATTGCCGACAACCGGGCCCTTCCGGCACTGGGCAAGCTGCTCGCGGATCCAAACCCCGATGTCCGCATCGAGGTGCTCCAGGCGCTGCGCAACTTCCATCATCCGCAAGTGCTGAACGTGGTGCGAAAGGTGGCCACCTCGGATCCCAACCGGGCGGTACGCAGCCGCGCTCTCGACATTGCCGAGGAGGTCGCTTCCCGCGATCATGAAGAAACCAGCGGCGAAGCGGCACTCCGTTCCGCGGCGATGGTGGCAAAGCTCGGTCAGAACGAGCCGAAACTTCATCAACTTCTGGTGGCCACCCGCAACCAGGGGGCCTCCGATTTTCATCTTTCGGTCGACCAGCCTCCGATCGTCCGGATGGCCGCGGAGCTTCTCCGTGCTCAGGCCGATCCGTTCACCCCGGAGCAGACTGAACGGCTGATCCGGGAGATCCTCACCGACGCCCAGTGGGAGCGGCTCCAGCGGGAGCAACAACTCGATTTCTGCTACTACATCCCTCAGGCCGGCCGGTATCGAGGCAACATCTTTCTCGATCAGAAAGGCTACAACGCCGTGTTCCGGGTGATTCCGGAGAAGCCGCCAACGATCACCGAGGTGGGCCTCCCTTCGCGGCTGTCGGAGATTGCCGACTTCCACCAGGGACTGGTGCTCATCTGTGGGCCCACCGGCTCCGGCAAGTCCACCACCCTGGCTGCACTGGTGAACCTCTTCAACGAGACGCGCCACGATCACGTGCTCACGCTGGAAGATCCGGTGGAGTTCGTTCATCCGTTCAAGAACTGCCTGATCAACCAGCGTGAAGTGGGGAGTCAGACGGAGTCCTTTGCCAGGGCTCTGCGCGCGGCGCTGCGCGAGGATCCGGACGTCATCGTCATCGGCGAAATGCGCGACAACGAGACCATCGCGCTGGCGTTGACCGCCGCGGAGACCGGACACATCGTGCTTGGAACCATCAACTCCACCAGCGCACCCAAAGCCATCGACCGGATCATCTCCAGCTTCCCGGTGGAAGAACAGGCGCAGATTCGTACCTCGGTGTCCGAGTCGCTCAAGTACGTCACCGCACAACGGCTGCTTCCGGCAAAAACAGGACGTCAACGGGTGGCCTGCTACGAAATCCTCAAGGGCAACAGTTCCATTGCGAACATGATTCGGGATGAAAAGACCTTCCAGATCTACTCCGCAATGCAGATCGGACGATCCAAAGGGATGCAGACGTTCGATGAGGGGCTGAAGGATCTGCTTCGGCGTGATCAGATCACCCCGGAGACCGCCTATCTCGCAGCGGACAAGAAGGAGGACTTCGAACCGCTGGTGAGTGCCGAATTTCTTCAGTCCCTGATCCTGGTGTGATGCGATGACCACGACCCCATTTCCGAGTTTGCAGAAAATCGACCGCTTTCTGAAGCTGATGAATGACCGGGGAGCCTCGGATTTTCATCTCACCGTCGGTCGGCCGCCGATGCTTCGGGTCTCCGGTTCGATGGAGCCGATTCGCTATCGGACCATTCTGGAGGCGGACTTCGTCGAGATGATCCGTCCGGTCGTGCCCGAGCGGTTGTGGACCGAGTACGAGCAGACGGGTGACGTCGATCTTTCCTACGAGCTTGCCGGGGTCGCGCGGTACCGGGTGAATCTGTTCCGCCAGCAACGGGGCAGCGGCGCGGTCTTCCGCATCATCCCGTCCAAAATCATGAGCATCGAGCAACTCGGCCTTCCCCCTCAGGTCCGGAGAGTGGCGAAGCTCCGGAGCGGTCTGGTCCTGGTCACCGGACCGACCGGATCGGGGAAGTCCACCACCCTGGCTGCGATCATCGACATGATCAACGAGACCAGGACGCTGCACATCATCACCATCGAGGATCCTGTGGAGTTCGTTCACCCCAACAAGAAAAGCCTGATTCACCAGCGGGAGATCGGCAGCCACGCCACCAGTTTCGCGGAAGCGCTCAAAGCCGCGGCCCGTGAGGATCCGGACATCATTCTGGTCGGCGAGATGCGGGATCTGGAGACGATCGCCATGGCGCTGTCCGCCGCGGAAAAAGGCACCCTCGTCTTCGGAACGCTGCACACCAACAATGCGGCCAAGACCATGGACCGCATCATCAGCGTGTTCCCCGCGGGCGAACAGGAAGGAATCCGCAACGTCCTGGGGGAGACCATCCGGGCGGTCATCGCCCAGCAGCTGCTTCCCAAGCGGGGAGGGGGCCGGGTTGCCGCCCTCGAGGTTCTGTTCGGATCGCCCGCACTCGGAAACATCATCCGAGAAGGAAAGACCAGCCAGATCACCTCCCTCATTCAAATGGGACAGAGGGAAGGGATGATCGACATGGACAGCTCGATCCGCACCCTCCTGGACGACGACAAGATCACTCCCCGGGCCGCTTACGACAAGGCCATCGACAAGGAGCTGTTCCGCGAAGCGCTGGAAGGGGGGAGCGTCGAGCCGTGAGGCGAGCGGTGGTCAGCAGTGGCGGCCTGTACGAGCGTCGCGGACCGCGGGTACTGACCCGGGGCGGGCGCTGACCCCTCCTCAGTCCTTCCGAGGCCGGTCGTAGGTGCCCACCAGTTCGGCCTGCTCGATCACGTGCCCCTGCATTGCCTGCTCCAGATCCTTCTTGCCGGCGGAGGAGGGGAGGTCGAGACTGGTGTCCAGCGCATACAGCTTGAAGAAATAGCGGTGGCGACGGTCCGGCGGACAGGGCCCGCCGTACTGATTCTTACCCCAGCCGTTTTTCCCCGTCACTCCTCCGGGCTCGATGCCTTCGTCGACTCCACTGGCGTCCGCGGGAAGATTCCAGACCACCCAATGGTCCCAGTAGCCCTTGGGATTGACCTCCTTCGGAACATCCGGGTCGTCGATCACCAGGGCGAGAGTCTTCGCGCCGGAGGGGACGCCATCGAAGGCGAGAGGGGGAATGGTGTCATTTCCGTCGCAGGTGTACTTCGTGGGGATCTCCCCGTGGTCGTCGAATGCGGGACTACTGATGTTCATCGATTCCTCCTTCGCGGGATTCGGTTGAGCAGAGGGAAGCTGCGCCTGCGGTTCTTCCAGGCCGGCCGATTGCGGTGCAGTCTCCGCCGGGCTGCAGGACGGGAGTCCGAGCAGACAGACGAGAACCAGCATGGCGGTCGTGGGCAGCATCGGAATTCGGTTCATCTCGACTCGTCCTGGTGCGCGAGCGTCACTGGATCGTGAAACAGCTCACTCCGGAAGCCGAAGCAAAACTCGCTCCGACTGCTGCATCGGGAGAGGAGAGGGAGGAGGTTCGGTCGGATCCGTCCGTGAGGAAAGGACGATCTGCGTGACGGTGGCAGGATCGTTCCTGGTGTGGCGGCGATGTCAGAGGTCGTTTTCGGATGACGGAAGTGGAATCACTGAAACACGAGGGCGGAGCGGAATTCGTCCGGCTTCGTCCTCTCTCCCTCTCTCGGTGCAGGATCAGGATGGGTCCTGAGATCGAGCCGGGCCGCGACGCGGGTCACGGCTCGCTGTGATCTTTTCGAATTGAGACGTCGAGACCTGCCGCGGCAAAAAAAAAGCCCCTCGAGAGTGGCGGCTCTATGGAGGGGCGGCGGTGCGGTGACTGACCATCCTGCGGCTGTCTGGAGGGGGCGGCCCGTCACTGTGTAGGACGGGGTTCGCGGCTGGACAGAGTCGAGAAAACCTGAAAGGCGGACGCATGTGGATCGGCCTGCAGGCTGGTCGTCATGTGTGGGTTGTCGTTGCGGCTTTTGCGTCCTCCCTTGTGTTTAATCCGGAGCCGATTATGGGATCAGGCGAGGCCCTGCAACATGATGCATGTCATAGGTTCGTGTGATAGAGGTCACGAACCCCGAGTCCGGGCCGCAAGCATTGGGGGAGAGTGGGCCGGATGAACGTCGCAGATCCTATCGACCCGACCGGTCGATCCATATAACCACTCGGCAAGTGGCCCGGGCCTTCCCAGGCCCGGGCAGGCATGGCGGTCGCTCTCGAAACGATGGAAAATCAGGGTTGCCCCGTCGATTCACACAAATCGCGGGCGGGCAAGCGCGAAGCGCGCGCCGGCTCGGGACAATCCGAATCGTGATCACGCCGCGCGCATCGCGCTTGCCGTGGAGATGATCTCTGCGGGTGCACCGGCTTCGCCTGGATCCCTGTTCTCCCGAGATCGACCTGTGCGCCGGGCCGGGCGTAGGAACACCCGGCCCAGTGCGCTCGGGAGCGCACCTGAAGAGGAGGGTGAGAGTCCCTCCCGACCAGCCGCTCACTGGTCGAGAACCAAAGGTAACTGCGTCGCCGCGAGGCGGGGTGGAGAGCAACTGGAGGAGAACTACCGGTCCGTACGAGAGAAACTCGATTCGGCATTCATGACTGGCGAGGCTGCTGGGCATGTCGAAGCCCGAAGACCCGGTGGGCGCAGACGGGAAACGGCCCTAAGGGAGAGCTCCGGCGCTGAGGGAAAGAGCGTGAAGAGAAAGCGACCGAGAGAGTCATGGGTGTGGTTGGAGACAGAACGGTAGGAAGTTCAGGTGCTGTGAACCGGGGATCCCCCATCCCGGCGGATGACCGTGGATGGGAAGTCAGAGCCCTCATAGGAGCTGAGAAGCGCCGCAATGGGCGTGGAGCAAAGGGGGGCAGGAAGGTGAATGCGTGAAGGAAAGACAACAGCAAGACCAACCGCGAGCAGTGGGAGACCTAGAGCGCGGCGGAGAGATCCGGGGCCGATGGCCGTGGGTCAAAGCCGGAGTCTGGACCGAGCGCATGCTGGAAGCCCTCGAAAGGGGGGTCAAAGGAGGCAAATGGCACAGTCTGATTGACAAAGTGCATCGAGACGAGAATCTGCTGCTGGCATGGCAGGAGGTGAAGAAGCGAAAAGGTTGCGGCGGGGTCGACAGGATGTCGCTGTGCCAGTTCGAACATCACCTCGGTCAACGGCTGGAGAAACTCTCGAGCCAGATCCGAGAGGGAAGCTACGAGCCACAGCCGGTCCTGCGGAAGTACATTCCCAAGGACGGAGGCCGGGGTCGCAGGCCTTTGGGGATCCCGACGATAGGAGACCGCGTGGTGCAGGCGGCCCTGCGAAATGTGATCGAACCGATCTTCGAGAGAAAGTTCACCGACCAGAGCTATGGGTTCCGCCCCGGGCGAGGATGCAAAGACGCCCTGCGGGAGGTCGCCCGCCTGCTCTCGGAAGGCCATACGTGGGTGGTCGATGTCGACATCAAGTCGTACTTCGACACGATCCCTCATGAGGAGCTGATCAACGAGATCGCCGAAGAGGTCGCAGACGGCAGGGTGCTGGCGCTGATCCGCGGGTTCCTCAGTCAGGGAGTCCTCGAAGGAATGCACCAATGGCAGCCGGAGACGGGAACTCCGCAGGGAGCGGTCATCAGTCCTCTGCTGGCGAACATCTATCTGCATCCTGTGGACGTGATCGTCCGCGATGCAGACTTCAAGATGATCCGCTACGCTGACGATATGGTGATCCTCTGCCGGACCCGCGAAGAGGCGGAGAAGGCACTGGGAGTACTGAGGCAGGCCCTCGAGGAAAGGCAACTCGAACTGCATCCGGAGAAGACGGGTCTGGTCGATGCCACAGCAAGACCAGGGTTCCAGTTCCTGGGATACATCTTCTTCGGGAACAAGCGCTATCCGAGGGAACCGAGCGTGAAGAAGCTTCGCCGCGCCATCAAGGAGCGGACGAAGCGGAACCGATCGGATGATCTCGACACGATCATACGCGATGTCAATTCGGTCCTGAGAGGCTGGTTCGAATACTTCAAACACAGCTCACGTGGAGCCTTCGTGGAACTCGACCAGTATGTTCGGCGTCGCCTTCGGGCGATTCTGAGCAAGCGAAAGTTCCGCCGGGCACATCACCGAAACTGTGGGCGAGGCTACGACCACTTTCGATGGCCGAACGCCTTCTTTGCCGATCGCAATCTGTTCATCCTTCATACAGAACATGCGATCGTCCGACGGTCCCGTGCAGGGTAACTCACCAACTGGAGAGCCGGATGCGGGAGATCCGCACGTCCGGTTCGGAGGGAGGGGCGGAGTGATCCTCCGTCCCTACCCCTATCTCGGCAAGTGGCCCGGGCCCGTTGCCGCAGAAAGAGTCGTCGTGAAGCTGGCGGCTATCCCCTGCGGCTGAAATCCCGAATCGCCTTGATGATGAGCAGGATCAGCGGTGCGGAATGAAGGAACAGGTCGAACCAGTCGAGTGGGCGCCGGAGAGTCCCGTTGAGAAGCATGCCGATTTTCTCGAACAGATGGGGCTTCCCGAGCGGGATGATCGCGAAGAGGATCGCGAAGACGATCAGCGCGGAGTACGGAAGCCGGTCGAGCGCGTTCATGCCGGCAGCATAGGCGATGATCCACCCGTAGCCAAGGGTGCTCATCACCATGCGATATGCTTGGGTCCGCGATCCCGATGAGTGGAGATTTTGTGACTGGCAGGAGATGGAGAAGAGGCCGATGGCTGCCGCTCGCCCTCGCGTGGCTGTTCCTTGCCGCCTGTACCGCCGCCCCACCCCGCGAGCCGGGGCCGTTCCGCACACCGGACCTGGTCGAACTGGTGGATCTCGATCCCACCATGCATCTCGACGTCCGGTACGCCACCTCGAACAACTTCATTGGCAGGGCCGTCTACCAGCAGCCAAGGGCGTTTCTGCAGCGCCCGGCTGCAGAAGCGCTGGTCCGGGCGAGTGCGAAGCTCCGGGCGAAGGGCTACGGTCTGTTGATCTTCGACGGGTACCGCCCCTGGTCGGTGACGAAGCTCTTCTGGGATCTCACGCCCCGGGACAAGCGCGACTTCGTCGCGGACCCCAGCAAGGGCTCGCGGCACAATCGAGGTTGTGCCGTCGACGTCTCGCTCTACGATCTGACCACTGGTCAGCCCGTGGCGATGCCGACCGGCTATGACGACTTCTCCGAGCGTGCCTATCCCGACGATCCCGGAGGAACCGACGAGGAGCGGACCCACCGCGATCTTCTTCGGGCCGTGATGGAATCGGAGGGTTTCACCGTCTATCCCTACGAGTGGTGGCATTTCGACTACCGCGACTGGAAGTCCTATCCCATTCTGGACGTCGGCTTCGACGAGATCCCCTGAGGCTATTGGCGATGATCGGGGAGATCAGGGCCGCCCTCGGGTTCGTCGCAGCGAAAGGAGAGTCCTCACCGCAGAGCCGCTTCAGGAGTTTCCATGAGGTTTCTCCATGCCGGGATTCTGGTTGTAGTCCGCCGAACCACCGGGAGGGATGCTGGCGTACTGCCAGTCGCTGCCCCGGAGGTGTTTCCCCAGAAACAGCATCTGTCCAACGTGATAGCTGGCGTGCGCCAGGGAGCGGTGCAGAGCCTGGATCACCGACAGCTCCTGGCCGCGGATGGTGACGGTCCGCGCGAGGTCTTCATCGGCCAGCCCGGACAGGGCATGCTCGAGTGCGCCCCATCCGGCCAGCCAGAACTCCAGGAGCTCCTCACGGGAGGGGCTACGAGCCTCGAACTCGGTCTCCCGCTCCCGCCACGGCTTCTCACCATCGGTGGTGAGAAAGTCGGTGAACCGGGAGCGGAGATTCCCTCCGAGATGCCAGGCCAGGGTGGCGACGGAGTTTCCGTTCCCGCCGAGACGCGTCGCCAGCTCCGGCTCGGAAAGCTGAGCCATCGCCCTCTCTCCGAGGGAGCGATACCTTCGGTACTCTCCCTCGATCGATTCGATGATCATTCGCATGCGCCCTCCTCATGCATTGCTGTGGTGTGACGATCATAGCGCGGCAGACAGGTCCGGGTTCGCCTCCCCATTCACGGCCCGCTGCCTCCCGTACCGTTGCGATCGAACCGGGTGAGAAACCGGAGTGTCACCAGGACCAGGAGGGTGGCGCAGACTGCCAGCAGATACCGACCCAGACCGCAGGCAACGCCGATTGCGGCTGTGGCCCAGACGGACGCGGCTGTGGTGAGGCCCCGAACCCGGGATTGATCGAAAAAAACGATTCCGGAGCCGAGAAATCCGATCCCGATGGCGACCGCCTGGATCGCGCGGTTGGGGTCGACCCGCAGGGGGCTGCTCACCCCGCCCGGCGCACTGATCCAGATCGTCCCGAGTGCGACGAACATCCCGGAGGTCAGCGCGACGAGGATGTGGGTCCGGAGTCCTGCTGCCTTCTCCGCGTGCTCCCGCTCCCAGCCGATCGCCGCCCCGAGGATCCAGGCAACCAGTACCCGAAGCGCCAGGGAGAGGTCCACGCTGGCCGAGGGATCGAAGGCCGAAAGAAGCGACTCCATGCTCCCGAGGAAAGCATCCATCATGCCGGTCCGGCGAGCCTCGTTGGCCGGCGCGGGGGGAGGGGAAGGCGATGCGTCGGGCGACGGTGATCGCGCCGATTCTGTACTGACAGGAGGAATCGCGCTCCGATTCATTCTGGTCTACGCCGGCCAGTGAGCGGTTGCTGGAAGGCGCGCCGGAGCCGCATCGCCTGAGGTTCCGGCGGTCTATTTCGTGACTTCGATCTCGCGGCGCATACCCTGTTCCCGGTGCCCATCGACCGGACAGTAGACCTGATACGTTCCGGGAACCAGATCGACCACCAGGGTTCGGACCTCCTGAGGCTGGAGGTTCTGGTCGAACGTCTTGTTGATCCCGGCCGCGTCGTTCTGGATCTCGAAGTTGTGCTCCACCGTTCCGCTGTTGGTCACGGTGAATAGAGTCTGGCCCGCGGGCAGGCGATTCGGGATCTCGATGCTGTACTCGTTGAGGCCGACCTCGACCGTGTTCTCGTTCCCGGTGATCGTGCCACTGGTCTCGGTGAGCTGCGCGTCGGTCTGGACCGAGTTGGTGGTCGCCGTTGCCGATTCCGGCGGCGGTGCGTTCCCTGCTTCCGGCTGCTCGTACTGACAGCCGGAAGACAACAGGATCACCAGCGCGGCTGCCGGGATGGTCAGTGCTTTGACGGTTCTCATGATGTACCTCCCGCAGAGCGTGCTGGCAAGAACGGGGCCGAAGGGCGGCAGGCTCTGAAGATCCGGATGAGTGGCGTTGTCGCGTCCGGAGCGGTTGCTCTCCACCCTGCGGCGTCCCGCGGCAGGGTGGAGAGAAAGGGTCGAACACCGTCCCGTCTCAATGGACGCTGGAGGGCTCCGGCTCGTGCGAGAGGACGATCCTGCCATCCTCTGCGTTCACGAAGACGGTCTCTCCCGGATGGAAGTCGCCTTCGAGAATCCGGACCGCAAGAGGGTCGATCACCAGCTTCTGGATGGCCCGTTTGAGTGGTCGCGCTCCGAATGCCGGATCCCACCCTTCGCGCCCAAGGATCTCCTTTGCCGGCTCGCTCACCTCCAGGGTGAGGTTTCGCTGTGCCACGATGCCGGCCAGCCGCTGGAGCTGAATGCCGACGATCTGTTTGATCTCGTCCATGCCCAGAGCGTGGAAGATGATGATGTCGTCGATCCGGTTGAGGAACTCCGGCTTGAACTGCCGGTGAAGCTCCTCCTCGACCCGATGCCGCATGTCCTCTTCCTGCGCCGGGGACTGGGTTCCCTGCTGGAACTCGTGGATGAACTGGGAGCCGACGTTGGAGGTCATGATGATCACGGTGTTCCGGAAGTCGACGGTCCGCCCTTTGGAGTCGGTCAGGCGGCCGTCGTCGAGGATCTGCAGCATCACGTTGAAGACCTCGGGGTGGGCCTTCTCGATCTCGTCGAACAACACCACCGCGTACGGCCGCCGGCGGATCGCCTCGGTGAGCTGACCGCCCTCCTCGTAACCCACGTATCCCGGAGGGGCGCCGATCAGCCGGGCCACCGCGTGGCGTTCCATGTACTCCGACATGTCGATTCGGACCATGGCATTCTCATCGTCGAAGAGGAACTCGGCGAGCGCGCGGGCAGTCTCGGTCTTTCCCACCCCGGTGGGGCCCATGAAGATGAACGAGCCGATCGGACGCGCCGGGTCCTGGAGGCCCGCGCGCGAGCGGCGGATCGCGTTGGAAACGGCGACGAGCGCCTCTTCCTGTCCAACCACCCGCAGCTTCAGGCGATCCTCCATCTTCACCAGTTTCTGGATCTCGGACTCCATCATCCGGGTCACCGGAACTCCGGTCCAGCGGGAGACGATGTCGGCGATGTCTTCATCGCTGACTTCTTCCTTCAGGAGCGTACTTCCCTGTGTACGGAGCTCGTCGAGCTCACCGGAGACCGACTCGAGATCCTGGTTGAGCTGGGGCATCGAACCGTAGCGAAGCTCGGCGGCGCGATTGAGATCCCCCTCCCGTTCGGCACGCTGTGCCTCGTCCCGGGTCTGTTCGATTTTCTCTTTCAGATCCTGAATCTTCCGGATCACGCTCTTCTCGTTCTCCCAGCGGGCCTTCAATCCGGAGGAGGTTTCCTGCAGTTCGGCAAGCTGCGATTCGATCGAGGCGAGACGCTCCTTCGACGCTTTGTCCGACTCCTTCGAAAGCGCCTGCTTCTCGATCTGGAGCTGGATGATCCGACGCTCGATCTCGTCGATCTCCGTCGGCATCGAATCGATCTCGATCCGAAGTCGCGAGGCGGCCTCGTCGATCAGGTCGATCGCCTTGTCCGGAAGGAACCGGTCGGCGATGTAGCGCTCCGAGAGCGTCGCCGCGGCCACCAGCGCCGAGTCCTGGATCTTGACCCCATGGTGCACCTCGTACCGCTCCTTCAGCCCGCGCAGAATCGCAACGGTGTCCTCCACGCTCGGCTCGCCGACGTACACCGGCTGGAACCGCCGCTCCAGGGCCGCATCCTTCTCGATGTGTTTCTGGTACTCGTTGAGCGTCGTGGCACCGACCGCGCGAAGCTCTCCCCGCGCGAGAGCCGGCTTGAGGAGGTTCGACGCATCCATCGCCCCCTCCGCCGCACCCGCGCCGATCAGGGTGTGCAGCTCATCGATGAAAAGAATCACCTGTCCGGCGGCTTCTTCCACTTCCTTGATCACCGCCTTCAGGCGGTCTTCGAATTCGCCCCGGTACTTCGCTCCGGCAATCAGGGCACCCAGATCGAGCGACGCCACCCGCTTGTCCTTCAAGCCCTCGGGGACGTCTCCTTCCACGATCCGGCGGGCCAGGCCCTCCACGATCGCGGTCTTTCCCACCCCCGGCTCACCAATCAGGACCGGATTGTTCTTGGTCCGTCGCGAGAGCACCTGAATCACCCGCCGGATCTCTTCGTCGCGGCCAATCACCGGATCGAGCTTGCCGCGACGGGCCAGCGCGGTCAGATCCCGCGCATACCGCTCCAGCGCCTGGTACTTGTCTTCGGGATTCTGATCGCTGACCCGCTGATTTCCACGTACCGTCTGTAGGGCCTTGAGCACCGCATCCCGAGTCACACCGTGGCGCCGCAGAACCTCCGTGGCCGTGCTCCCCTTCGTCTCGGTCAGCCCGAGCAGGAGATGCTCGGTCGAAACGTACTCGTCCTTGAACTGATCTGCCTCCTGAAAGGCAAGGTCCGTGGTCTTCCGGAGATTGCTGGAAAACGTCGGTTCTGACGCGTTTCCGCTGACTCGGGCCCGCTTCGAAAGCTCTGTTGCCAGCTCCATCTCGATCGTGCTTGGATTGACCCCCAGCTTCGACAGAATCGGAGTCACCAGACCCCCCTCCTGGCGGATCAGGGACACCAGAAGATGCTCCGGCGTGTATTCGGCGTGGCCGGATTCACGAGCCAGATTCTGACCTTCGATCACCGCTTCCTGCGCCTTGACTGTCAACTTATTGATGTTCAAATCTTTGCTCCTCAGTCGATTACAAAAACCTGCTAATGGTATACTCAACCTGGATAACAGGTTTTGGGGCCAGGGCATTTCGCCGCCTTGCAGGAGATGTGCACGGTGAGGCCGGCCGAGGAGACGCAGAGGGAGGTCTGATGGCAAAAAGTCGTGGATTCCGCATCGAAAAAGACACGATGGGTGATGTGAGCGTACCGAAAGGGGCATTGTGGGGCGCTCAGACTCAGAGGGCGCTGGAGAATTTTCCGGTCAGCGGCCTGCGGGAGCATCCGGTGATGATCCACGCCTATGTCGTGCTGAAGAAGGCGGCGGCCCTGGCGAATCACGAGTTGGGGACACTCGATCGCAACCGTTCGGAGGCGATCACCCGCGCCTGCGACGAGATTCTCGGGGGGGATCAACCGGCATTCAGCCAGCTGCTGAAAAAGGATCGTCGAGGGTCTCTCCCGCGGCGCAGACGGAGCGGCCCCGATGACCTTCGTTCGGTGCTCGACCGGGTCCCGGAACGATGGGTCAGTCCCGAATATCGCGATCAATTCGTGGTGGACGTCTTCCAGGCGGGCGCGGGCACCTCGTTCAACATGAACTGCAACGAGGTGATCGCGAATCTGGCGAATCGTACCGAAGGGGGGCTGCCGGGGGTCTACGACCCGGTTCATCCGAACGATCACGTGAACATGGGGCAGTCGACCAACGACACCTTTCCCACGGCGACGCGGCTCGCGACCCTTCTGCTTCTGCGGGAGCTTTTCCCCGCGCTCGACCAGCTCGCTCTCGGGTTCGAATCGAAAGGCAGGGAGTTCGCCGAGGTCATCAAGTCGGGTCGAACCCATCTGCAGGATGCCGTTCCGGTGACTCTTGGCCAGGAATTCTCCGCCTGGGCCGGCGCGACTCGTCGGGCCACCGCGATGCTCCTCGATGCCGCGGACCATCTGCGCGAGCTCGGAATCGGGGGAACCGCCACCGGCACCGGCATCAACACTCCGGTCGGCTACCGGTATGTGGTCACCGACTATCTGACGGAGCTGACCGGACTTCAACTGTCGTCCATGCAGGATCTGCGGGAGGCCATGCAGTCGCAGCTGCCGATCGCCGCGGTCTCCGCGGCGCTGAGGAATCTCGCCCTGGAGCTCACCCGCATCGCGAACGACCTCCGGCTCCTCTCTTCCGGCCCGCTCACCGGACTTGCCGAGATCACTCTGCCGCCGGTCCAGCCCGGTTCCTCCATCATGCCGGGCAAGATCAATCCTTCGATGGTCGAGTGCCTCAACATGATTGCGTTCCACATCGTCGGGATGGATGCGTCGATTGCCGGCGCGGTCCAGGCGGGGCAACTCGAGCTCAACGTGATGATGCCACTGATGGCCTTCGAGCTCCTCTTCGGCATCGACATTCTGAAGAACTACCTCCCCGTATTCGTGGAGAAATGTGTGGTCGGGATTCGGGCCGAGGCGGAGCGCTGCGAGGAGTACTACATCACTTCGCCGGCGCTCGCCACCGCGCTCAATCCGATCATCGGGTACGAGAAGGCTGCCGGAGTGGCCAAGGAATCGGCCTCCACCGGAACTCCGATTCCCGATCTCCTCCGCCACAAGGAGCTCCTCTCAGAAAAGGAGATTCAGCGGATCTTCACGCCGCATTTTCTCGCCGGCCAGGCCGACAGGAAGAAACGAGGTGGGAAGTGAGGTGAGCGGTTATGAGGTGAGCGGTGAGACGGTCAGAGGTGAGACGGTTAGAGGTGAGACGGTGTGGTGCCCGCTCGCGCCTCGCGAAAATCGTCGTCACTGTCGTCCCGAGCGGGCGGGCGGAAGGGCAAGCGAGGGACCTCCCCCGATGCGAAAAGGGTGATTTTGCTGGAGCAACATGCCGCACGACGATTCTGCACATGAAGAATCGCTCGCGCCTCCGAGGAGATGTCACGCATGCCCGGCCGCCAACGACATGACAGTGGCCGTCGGCTCATCGAGAGGAAGATTCCGCGCGAATCGAGTGAGCCGCGATTCTCCCAATGTCAACGCCTGCTCTTTTCGCCCTCTCAGCGTCTAACCTCTGACCCTTTCACCCTCTAACCTCCGCCTTTGTTGGTATGCTGGGCCTGATGCTTCGCCTGTTCGTCGCCTGGAGTGTTCCCGTGGAGGTCCGGAAGGAGATTCAGTCGGTGGTCCGGCCGCTGCAGGCCGAGCTCCCTCCCTGCTCCTGGGTGCGGCCGCAGGCCTACCACATCACCTTCGCTTTCGTCGGTGACCAGCCGGAGGCGGTGGTTGAGAAACTCTCCGAGGCGGTCGGGCCGGCGGCGGCGAGCTGCGCGAAGTTCGAGGCGGTCCTGCGGGGTGCCGGTTTCTTTCCGTCGTCCCGCCGCCCTCGCGTGGGCTGGCTCGGCTTCGAGCCGCAACAGCCGATGGTCGAGCTGGGAAAGGCGATTGGCGATGCCGTCCGTTCCGCCGGGCTGCCCGTGGACGACAAGCCGTTCCGCCCTCACCTCACTCTGGTTCGGACCAAGGACCGCTGGTCCTGCCCCCAGGCCTCGAAGCTTCTCCAGTCGTTCGAGTCCTGGAAGAGCCAGACGATGTCGGTCGACCACGTGTCGATCTACTCCAGCCAGCTCGATCCGAGCGGTGCCGTCCACACTGAGCTGGGCCGGTTCCTGCTCGCCTGATACCACCTCACCTCACCGGCAGCGACCGTCATTGTGCGATGCCGGGAAACCGTGGCTCGCCGCCGGGTCCTCAGTCCGACGGCTTCCGGGTCCCTTCCTTCCCGTTGAGTCCCCGGTTCCGGCGCCCCGATGGATTTCGGTTTGGAGAAACCACCTCGACCCCAGACCTGCCTCGGCGACCAGCGCGGCCTCTCCGTGCCTTCTCCAGGGTCATCAGAAACCCGAGTGCCGGGTCCTTGAACTGACAGTGGCGCATCATCTTCCAGTTTTCCCGGACGAATCTCTGAAGAAACCGCAACACGTGTCCCAGGCTGATGATCCGGCATGGAGGCACCGGGTCGCCAGGAGGCATCGCGCCGAAGGCGATCAGTCGGATCCGGAAGCCCGAGGGGAGCGAGACCGCGCCGCTTTCCAGCAGCCCCTGAACCATTGCTTCCATCTCGGCGGGGGGACAGCCGAACCGGCAGATGGCTGCTCGAAGTACGTCCGGATGGAGCGCTCCGAGGTTGATATTCACCCGGCCTTCCTTGACCTCGCCGATGATCATGTCGATCCGGCTCTCGTCGACGTCCAGCCCGGGATCGGTTTCACCACTGACCACCCCGAGCGGCAGGGCCTTGTTGTCGCGGCCGTTGCCGCCGGGAAATCGGAACGCGAGCATGTCGATGTCGGTGAATGTCCGGTATCCGCCCTTGCCGGTCCGTTCGAGAAGTGCGTACTCCGCAGAGGTGAAGTAGCCATTGAGCTGGAGATAGGTCTGCACCAGAGCGACTGCGTGATCCAATCTTTCCTCCCGGCGCGCCGTGAGCGCCTGTTGCCAGATGTCGACGCGCCCGAGTCTCCTCTTCGTAGATTCGACCCTCCCACGTCGCAGTGCCCCGGATCTCTCAAACCGTTGACCCACCGGAGCTTCCTCCTCTCTTGCCGGATTTGCGCCTGAAGTCGACTGGACCTCGTGTGATCGGGTGTGGAGAATCGGCTCGCGAGACGATGACGGATGATCGGAAGATCCCTCCACGGGGAAGGGGAGCGAGCTGGAACCCGCCCAACCGGTTCGAACGGCTGGAGTATCTGCGCGACGAGGAGGCTGTCGCAGAGGACTCTCCGGCCGGCACGAGATTCTTCCGCGACCCCACCCGGACGCTGATCACCCGCAACGACAGCCCGGACGTCCCGTTCGAACGGAGCATCAACCCCTATCGGGGATGCGAGCACGGGTGCATTTACTGTTTCGCCCGTCCGACGCACGAATATCTCGGCTTCTCGGCGGGCCTGGACTTCGAGACCAGGATCCTGGTCAAGGAAGATGCTCCGGAACTGCTCCGGGAGGAGCTCTCCGCCCGCTCGTGGAAGCCGCAGGTCATCGCGATCAGTGGCGTCACCGACCCCTATCAGCCCGTGGAGCGCGGCCTCGAGCTGACCCGCCGATGCCTCGAGGTGCTGGCCGAATTCAGGAATCCGGTGGTCATCATCACCAAGAACCACCTGGTGGTCCGGGATCTCGACTATCTGCGGGAGCTTGCACGCTGGAACGCAGTCTCCGTCTGCCTCTCGGTGACGACACTCGATGAGAGTCTGACCGGGACGATGGAGCCTCGCACCTCGCGACCCCATCTCCGGCTCGCCGCGATCGAGGCACTCGCGTCGGCGGGCGTGCCGACGGGGGTGATGGTGGCGCCGGTGATTCCAGCGGTCACCGACCACGAGATCCCCGCGATCCTGGAGGCGAGCGCGAAGGCTGGAGGCGAGCTTTGCGGGGTATGTGCTCCTGAGGCTGCCCCACGCGGTGGAACCGCTGTTCGAGCAGTGGTTGCTCGAGCGCTTTCCGGACCGGAAGGAGCGGGTGCTCAACCGGATGCGGGAGCTCCGCGGGGGGCGGCTCTACGACTCCCGCTTCGGTGAACGGATGCGGGGCGGTGGCGTCTTCGCCGATCAGGTTCGCGCCATGTTCCGGATCGCCGCCAGGCGAACCGGTCTCGACGGGCCGTCCCCGGAGCTTTCGATCACCGCGTTTCGCCGCTCCACATGCCAGGCGAGCCTGTTCGAGATGCCCGGCTGAGGTGGTTCCGCGACGGGAAAGCTGCGTTTACTGCACCAGCTCGATCCCGCCGGTCACGGGCCGGGTGGAGCTGCTGGGTGCCGCGGTTTCGACCATGCGGGAGAGGAACAGATCGGTATCGGGCTGACCGTCGGGGCGGAACCCGATCACCAGGTAACGTTCGACCGGTCTGTCGCGATAGATGTAGGTGTAGGCGTGCCCCCAGGGATCGTAGAGCAGATGCGGATCGAGCAGGTGCGGGGTCAGGTCCGAGAGGCGATCCGGGGCGTGGCCGTTGGTCTGGATGAACGCGAAGATGGCATTGCTGATCGATTGAATCCGTTGGAGTGAGACTGCCTTCTGGGCGTCCTGGACGACCGATGTCTTGCGGCTGAACGGCCGGATCTGGTTTGCCGGATTGCGGGGAAAGGTCGCGAGCGAGAGCCCGGCAATGATCAGGAGGATGACCGCAAGCGGCCAGGGCAGCACCGTCGGCACTTCGGTGGGGGCAGTCTCGCTCACCACGCCGGCTGCTGAGGGAGCGCTGACCCGGGTGCGCACCTCTTCGATCAGGTCGCGGGTCATCAGCTCGTAAAGAGACTTGCAGGTGTCGAACTCCGAGAACCGGCTCATCTCCACGATGTCGCGAACCCGGTGCGTTCCGTTGACCAGGTCGTAGATCGACTTTTCTTCGCGGGAGATGCGGATCTGCTCGGCAACGGCCCCTCTGGGCCGCCCCGGAGCGGAGTCATCGAGGTCGAAATCGAGCTCGTCGACATCGTCGTCATCCGCCACCACCAGATCCTGTTCGATCTCCTTTTTCCTCAGGACCATCTCCTGAGAACGGATGCGTTTCTCGATGATCGGCCATTCGTCGATCATCCGCGCGCCTTCCATCAGGATCGATTCGGCGGTGATCGGCACGACGTTGTCCTGGTCGTACTCGATCGTGGTTTCCTGGGAGAAATGGTACTCGCCGTCCTTCCAGCGGAACAGGCGGTAGATCACCTGGAGGATCTGGAGCTGAAGTGCATCCTGGAGGGACTCCCGGGAGATGATGTCGTAATGGGTGAGAATGAATCCGAGGCGCTGGAGAGTCTCTCTCTGAATCTCCAGTGCCCGGTTCAGCTGATCCTCGCTGAGCCGTCCGGTGCGTACCAGCACGTGCCCCAACCGGTTCTCGATCCTCTTGTTCAGGGAGTCGGCCGCGACCACCCGGCCATCCAGGAAGGTCACCGTCACCGTGTCCTCGGTACCCGCAGGGTGAGGACGCCGGTTTTCCGCTGCAGGCCGATCAACTGAAAGATATCGGCGAGGCTGAAGTCCTTGAGTGTGCCTTCGAGAGCCATGAGTGTTCTATCCGCTGGTCCGTTGCCGGTAGACGGGAATCGAGGTGATCGCCCAGAGGATCACCGCGAGGGCGATCGCGCTGATCCGGACGATGAAGATCGTCGCCGTGGCGGGTGAGGCGATCGGTGCCAGTCGGCCGGTCAGGATCGCAATACTGACCAGAAGGAAGAAAGCGACCAGCAGGAGGATCCCCCGCCAGGCGGAACCTTCCAGCAGCGAAGCCGATCCCGGAAGGAACGTGGTCATCAACTTCCGGGTTCGCGCCGAGGCGACATGATGTCTCTGCACCTCGTCGACTTTTCGCTTCTTCGCATCCATCGCCACCCCGTCCCGCTTGAGATAAATGTGGATGCACTGGGTGCAGTAGGTCGCGCTCTCTCTCGAGGACTTGCAGCGCGGGCAGAAGGTCCGGCCGCACTTGACGCAGGAGCCGGCCAACCCGCTTTTCCGTCGGACTGCCCAGAGTGTGATCATCAGAACCAGGGCGATGAGGGTTCCCACGCTGAGGGGATTCGCCAGGGCGATCCCGGGCGCGAAACGGATGTAGTTTCCGAACAGCGACCGCGATTCCTTTCCGGCGGAAATGGTCCCGGCCAGATCCCAGGCGGAGGAGAGCGGAAGGTCGTACCAGACGACCTTTCCCGGGGGAGGGTTGGCGACGATGCGCTCGACCAGACCTCGATCGACGTTCTTCGCCTGCTCCAGGGAGCGTCCCTGGAGATCGAAATTGAACTGCTCACCTGCGGCCACGGACTGGTTGTAGTAGGCCGCGGCCATGTTCGGGTCGATCTGGCTGGCTCGCTCGTAGCGCACGCTCGCTGCCGCCCAGTCGGTTCCGAGAAAGTAGATGTTTCCGAGGTTGAGTTGCGCACCGGCCAGATGATCGTCCAGTTCCGCTGCCTTCTGGTAGTGAATCAGAGCTTCCTGCTCGTTGCCCTCCTGGATCATCAGGTTGCCGAGAAGCAGATGAAGCCTCGCCTGTTCGGGCATCAGGGCGACCAGTTCCCGCAGGCGGCGGACCACTTCCGGGTGGTAGCTTCTCTCCCGGGATGCGATGGCTGCCTGAACCACCGGGGTTTCGACGCCGGACAGACGGTAGCCGGCCCATTCCGCCGGCAGGGGGAGCAGAATCACCACGATCAGAAGGACCACGCTCAGGGTGCGCTCCGCCGCGTTTGCGTACGCGAACAGCAGCATGATCCAGTAGATCAGCAGCCATCCAGGGCCGAGCCAGAGGAAGATCGGCAGAAACAGCAGCGCGAAGCCCAGCAGGGTTGCGGCGCCGGCGCCCATCTTCCCGCTCAGAAGTTCGCGAAAATCGTGAACCGCCGGGCGTCCGTAGCGGAGCACCAGACTGATGGCGAAGACCGCGATGGCCACCACCAGCGCAAAAAGGAGACTGAGCGTCAGATCCGCCCGCGCCACGATGGCCGCCTCCGTCGTCGAGAAAACTTTCGGGATCCCTCGGAGCACTCCACGGAAAGCCCCCGGCCAGTCGCCTCGCATGCGAGCGATCTCGGCCGCGGCAAACGGAACCTGGGGGGATCCCGCGTCCAGCTCCAGCGCCGTCTTCAGACCCCAGTCCGCCATGGCCGGATCGTTTCGGGCCGCTCCCTCGATGGCCAGCGAGACCGCCGCCTCAGCGAACAGCGGATAGCGCCGGACCCGCAGAACCTGACTCTGATGGACCAGGCGGTCGATGGTCCGGGTCGCGGCAGCGAGGTCGCCCGCCCGGGCTTCACTCGCAGCCTCCGCCCACACCTCTCCCGGCGGCACGGTATTCATCTTCGCCCCGGCCAGCGGGACGAAGATGGCCAGCACCGCAAGGGTGATCAGCGCAATTCGAGCGATCCGGTTCGCCATACGTCAGAGCGTCTTGTTGAGACGAACCCAGGCGAGCTTCAGTTCCCCCAGGTGCGTCTCCAGATAGTCGCTCTCCTCTTCGGTCAGGTTCCCTCGAGTCTTTTCTTCGAGCATCTGAATGATGTCGATCATCTGCTTGGCGGAGGCCGGATCGACGTCGCTCTGAGGCTGGTAAGGATTGGGAACCATCCCCATGCTCATGTAGGCATTGAAGATCAACGAATCCAGGAACGCGCTGAACGGGGTGCCCGGGTTCTCTGCCGGTTCGCCCTGGTCTCGCTGCCGCTTCGGCCGGCTCTTCTGCTCCTTGGGAGGCTCGGCGGCGGGAGGCGAAGGCTCGATCACAGGCTCTCTCTCCTGGATCGTCTCCCGAAATTCATCCTTCAGATCACCATCGACCGTGAACATCCGCTTGTCGGTGACTTTCATCGGCTCACTGGGCTTCTTTTCCGCTGCCAAATCCACCCTCCCTCCGGGGTCTTTAAATGTCGAGTCGATTCAAGGACTTGGTGGCGAATCTTATCATCGACCCGCGAGGCTGGCCAACAGTCGATCGCGACCCGATCAGCTGGTTTCCAACAGGAATTGGATGTGCTGAGCGACCCCCGAGGCGAGACCTTCCCGATCATACCCTCCTTCCAGAATGGAAAACACTCTCCCCTCGCACCAGCGGTCTGCCAGTGCCCTGACCCGGGCGGTCATCGCCCCGAATCCCGCCGGCGAGACCGTCATTTCGCCAATCGCGTCGCGGATGTGGGCATCGAAGCCGGCCGAAACCAGAATCATGTCCGGACGATAGCCGTCCACCAGTGGCTCGATCTCCCGGTCGAACAGATCCAGATATCGCGCATCACCCGAGCCGACCGGCAGAGGAAAGTTGCGGGTATAACCTTCGCCTTTCCCCTCGCCGATCTCGCTCGCTCCGCCCGTCCCGGGATAAAAGGGGAATCGGTGGATCGAGACGTAGTAGACATCCGAACGGGTCTCGAACAGGTGCTGCGTCCCGTTGCCGTGATGGACATCCCAGTCGAGAATCAGGACCCGCTCGATTCCCGGCTGCTCGAGGAGCCACTCCGCGGTGCATGCCACGTTGTTGAAGAAGCAGAACCCCAGCGCCTGGTTCTTTTCCGCATGATGTCCCGGCGGACGGGCGATCACGAACGACTGCCGGTTGGTTCCTCCGATCATCTCCTCGGCGGCGGTCAGAGCCGATGACACCGCGGCGCGGGCCGCCTCGTACGTCTCCCCGGAGATCGGGTTGTCCATCGAGTGAAAAAGCTGATCCCCGAGAAGACAGGCCTCCTCGAGCGCACGGACATAGTGAGGCGAGTGCATTCGCATGATGATCCGGTCCGTATCCGGATGCGCGAAGGATTCCCGCCGGAGGAGCTTTCGTGCTCCTGCCCGGTCGACTCCCTCCAGAGCGGCATCGAGCCGGAACGGCTGCTCCGGGTGCCAGCTTCCGGTCTCGTGTCGATAGCCCAGAGGATCGAGATAGATCGTCAGCACGCGCACAGTGTACTGGAGGCGGGAGCCGGGGGGTGGTGAGAAGGTGAGAGGTGAGATTATGAGACGGTGAGACGGTGTGAGACGGGTGTCATTCTCTCCCGGAGAGGCCGCTCTTGTCGTCCCGAGCGGGGGCGGAGGGCAGCCGAGGACCTCCCCGATGCGAAACGATGATCTTGCCGGAATGAGGTGCCGCACGACGATTCTGCACCTGAACGTTCCTTCTCGCATTGGAGGAGAGATCTCGCTTGACCAGGTTCCACCGTCTCACCCTCACACCTCTCACCATCTCACGTCTCTCCCTGTTCTGTGGTACAACCGCCACCTTGAACCGTACGGTCCGCAACCTGGGAATCGCTCTCCTCACCATCGGTCTGCTCGCGCTCTTTCTCTGGAACAGCGACCTGAAGAGGGTGGGCGAGCTGATTCTCTCGGTCCATCCCGCCTGGCTGGGCGCCGGGCTCCTCGCCAACCTGGGTGCCTTGTTCTGCCGCGCCGCGCGATGGCGGCTGATCCTCGATCCGGATGATCCACCCCGCTTCTACCCGACCTTCTTCGCCACCGCGATCGGCTTCATGTCCTCCGCGGTCCTGCCGATTCGTGCCGGAGACGTGGTTCGGCCGGCTCTGCTGACCCGACGGACCTCGATCCGGTTTTCGTCGGCTCTGGGCACCGTTCTGACCGAACGGATTCTCGATCTCACCTCGATTCTGGTGCTGTTCCTCTCGTTCGTGCTGATCTCCCTGTTCTCCGCGAGCCGTTTCGACGCCGGTCACCGGCTGTTTCTTCGCAGTGCAGGGCTGGGCGCGGCGCTGATTTTCGCTCTGCTGATTCTGTTCATCGGAGCCCTTTCGTTCTTCCGGTCCGCAGTCCGCCGCATGCATTCGGCGCTTGCCCGCTTCGTCCCCGCGAGGTTCCGGGCGAGCTGGATGAACCTCTTCGACTCGTTCTCCCACTCCCTGGTGGTACTCCGGCGGGGTCGGACCTTCATTCCGGTGCTCGGTTTCACCGTCTGCATCTGGACCGCATTGACCTCACAGTTCTACTTCGTGATGCTCGCGTTCGGAAACCCGCTCCCGTACCGGGCCAGCTTCCTGGTCACCGCGATGTCCATCCTCGGGTTCATGATCCCCACCCCCGGTGGCGTGGGCGGATTCCACAAAGCGGTTCAGCTGGTGCTGGTGGGCTTCTACCGGATCGGCGTGGACGAATCCGTGGCTGTGGCACTGTTGCTTCATCTGGTTGGGACTCTTCCGGTGCTGCTCACCGGGGCGGTCCTGTTCGTCCGGGAGGGGCTGACCATCCGGCAGCTCGAGGAGATCGTTGAGGATGAGCCGGAGACGATGGCGGAGTAGAATCGGGTTGGAGCGAACATGAAATGCCCGTATTGCGGTCACCTTCAGGACCGCGTGGTCGACTCCCGGGAAAGCCGGGAAGGGGATGTGATCCGCCGCAGGCGGCAGTGTCTGGAGTGCGAGCGGAGATTCACCAGCTACGAAAAAATCGAAACGGTACCCTTCCAGGTGGTCAAGCGAGACGAGCGCCGGGAACCCTACGACCGCCAGAAGCTGATGGAAGGGCTGCGGATCGCCTGCCGCAAACGGCCGATCCCGGCCGCGGAGATCGACGCCATCGCGGACCACATCGAAGTGTGGATGCAGGAATCCTCGGAACGGGAGATCTCCAGCCTCCACCTCGGGCGGATGGTGATGGAGAAGCTCCAGCCTCTGGACAAGATCGCCTACGTCCGATTCGCCTCGGTGTACCGGCGGTTCGAGGACGTGGAGGAGTTCCTCCAGGAGTTGGACCAGCTGAAGGGCGCGAAGGAGAGCTGAGCCGCGCCCCGGTCCACCCTGTCGAGCCGGTCGCCGCCGCGGATGCCGGGAACACCGATTGCACCTGACGACGCCAGTGAGTGGGGCGCACCCCGGAACGGGTGTGCTGTTGCCGGGTCCGCTGCAATGAAATATGTTGGGGGCGGACGAACGCGAGCCCGAGGAAGGTCTGATCATGAGTGACGTCAACGAAGCACCGAAAGAGGAACCGATCAAGATTCCGGATGTTCTGCCGGTTCTACCGCTCAAGGACCTGGTGATCTTTCCGTTCATCATCGTGCCACTGTCGGTGTCCCGTGAGAAGTCGATCAACGCGGTCGACCAGGCTCTGGCCGAAAACCGGGTGATCATGCTCACCGCGCAGAAGGACTTTCAGAACGAGGATCCCGGCGAGGACGACGTCTACCGGATCGGGACGGTGGCCATCATCATGCGGATGCTCAAGCTTCCCGATGGGCGGATCCGCATCCTGGTTCAGGGGCTCTCCCGCGCCCGGATCGACTACTTCATTCAGACCGCTCCCTTCTTCAAAGCCAAAATCACCCGGATCGAAGAGCCGGTCGTCAAGGAGCGTTCCCTCGAGGTCGAGGCCCTGATCCGCGCGGCCAAACAGAATCTCGACAAATCCGTCTCGCTCGGCAAAAACATCTCGCCGGAGGTGATGGTCATCGCGGCCAACCTCGACGATGCGGCGCGGCTGACCGACCTCGGAGCATCCAACCTCGATCTGAAACTCGAGGAAGCGCAGGGCATTCTCGAGACCATCGACCCGGTCGAGCGGCTGCGGAAGGTCAACGATCTCCTCGTGCGGGAGATCAACCTGCTCCAGATGCAGCAGGAAATCTCCTCCGCCGCACAGGGAGAGATGAACAAGACCCAGCGCGAGTACTTCCTCCGCCAGCAGATGAAGGCGATTCAGTCCGAGCTGGGCGAGGGCGAGGAGCTCACCGAGGAGGTCGAGAACTATCGCAAGAAGATCGAAGAGAAGATGATGCCGGACGAGGCGAAAGAGGAGGTCGAGAAGCAGATCAAGCGCCTCGAGCGCTCTCATCCAGATTCGGCGGAGACTTCGATCATCCGGACCTATCTCGACTGGATGACCAATCTTCCCTGGGGCGTGATGTCCCAGGATAACCACGATCTCGACAACGCCCGGACCATTCTCGACGAGGATCACTACGACCTGGAGAAGATCAAGGAGCGCATTCTCGAGTACCTCGCCGTCCGGAAGCTTCGCGGCGCGAAGATGAAGGGCCCGATCCTCTGTTTCGTCGGCCCTCCCGGTGTGGGAAAGACCTCCCTCGGACGGTCCATCGCCCGCGCCCTGGACCGGAAGTTCGTCCGAATCTCCCTCGGTGGTGTCCGTGACGAAGCCGAGATCCGTGGCCACCGGCGAACCTACGTCGGCGCCTTGCCCGGACGGATCGTTCAGGGAATCAACCAGGCCGGTACGAGCAATCCCGTCTTCATGCTCGACGAGGTCGACAAGATCGGCGCGGACTACCGCGGCGATCCCTCCTCCGCGCTGCTCGAGGTTCTCGATCCGGAACAGAACTTTTCGTTCCGGGATCACTACCTCGGCGTGGCCTACGATCTGTCCAACGTGATGTTCGTGGTCACTGCCAACGTCCTCGAGACCATTCAGCCCGCATTCCTCGACCGGATGGAAGTGATTCGCCTCTCCGGCTACACCGACGAAGAAAAGGTGATGATTGCAAAACGGCATCTCATCCCGAAACAGATGGAAGAGAACGGGATTGCCGAGACCGACGTGGTCTGGACCGACAGCGGCATCACCCGCGTGATCACCGGCTACACGAAGGAAGCCGGTCTTCGAAATCTGGAACGGGAGATCGGGAAGATCTCACGGAAGATCGCGGTCCAGGTGGCCGAAGGAAAGGAAGGTGGCACCTGGCGGATCACCGAGTCGACGGTGGAGAAGTATCTCGGTCCGATGCGGCACTACGCCGAGGAGCTGCTGGAGAGGGATCAGATCGGCGTCGCCACCGGACTCGCCTGGACTTCCGTCGGCGGCGATATTCTGTTCATCGAAGCCACCGCGGTACGGGGAAAAGGGAAGCTCTCGCTCACCGGACAGCTTGGTGATGTGATGAAGGAATCGGCCCAGGCTGCGCTGACCTACGCCCGGGTGCACGCCGAGGAGCAGGGCATCCCGGCCGACTACTTCGAGAGCCATGACATCCACATTCACGTCCCCGCCGGAGCGATCCCGAAGGACGGCCCCTCGGCCGGAATCACCATTACCGCGGCCATCATTTCCGTCCTGACCCGCCGCCCGGTGCGGCGGAACATCGCGATGACCGGCGAGGTGACCCTGCGGGGTGAGGTTCTTCCCATCGGTGGCGTGAAGGAGAAAGTACTCGCCGCGCGGGCGGCCCGCATCAACGAGGTGATCCTGCCCAAGCTCAATCAGCGCGATCTGGTGGACGTTCCCGAGGCGGTGAAGCGGGATATGCGCTTCCAGTTCGTGGACAACGTGCAGGACGTCCTGAAGATCGCTCTGCTCCCGGCCAGCGCGGCGGGAGAAAAAACAGTCGAGCGCGAAGGCCGCGAGGCGCACGCTCTCTCCGAGCCCGACAAGAAACAGACCGAGCCGGTGGTTCAGCAGATGAAGCCGTAGCCGAGAGACCGATGGCTCCGGCGATGACCCTCACTCACGCGTTCTTCGACATCGGAGGCGTGCTGGGAACCAACGGTTGGGATCACGAGCAGCGTGCTCGTGCGGCAGAGCAGTTCGGACTGGACGAAGAGTTCGAGCACCGTCACCACGAGATCGTCGGCGACTGGGAGCGTGGCGATCTCTCCACGGGTGAATATCTCGAGAGCACCATTTTCTACCGGCCACGGGACTACTCCCCCGATGAGGTTGTCGCCTTCATGCGCGAGCAGAGTCGCCCGGATCCCGAATGTATCGGGGTGGTGCGCGAGCTGCGAAAACGCCGCCCCGGACTGGTCCTGATGACGCTCAACAACGAGTCCGAGGATCTGAACCGCTATCGGATCCAGACGTTCGAGCTCGAGCCGCTCTTCTCCGCCTTTCTCTCCTCCTGCTGGCTGGGAGCCAGAAAACCGTCACTCCAGATCTTCCACCGCGCGCTGGGGATCGCGGGAGCATCGCCGGCGGAAGTGCTGTTCGTCGACGACCGCGAACAGAATCTCGCCCCTGCGCGATCCCTCGGGATGCAGACGATTCACTTTCGCGGAGCGGAATCCCTGCGGGACGTCATGGGTGACATGAGCCTGCTCTAGCCCGCTCTAGCCCGGATTTCTACCGTCTCGTCGCGAGGAGGCGGAGAGTGGTCTGGATGCAAGGCGCTGTGCGCAGCGCAGCAGAGATGATGATGGACTTGCGACGCACTACATCAGCCGGCGAACCGGGAGAGCCAGCGTCGGGCGGTCGGAAGAATCGCCGCTGCAATTCCGATCTTGACCACGTCACCCATCAGGAACGGGGCTGACCCGATCAGGAACGCCTTTTCCGCTCCCAGGTGTGCCACCGATGCGAGCCACGCCCACCCGCCGAGGTGGATGGTGAGCAGTCCGATGAGCATCATCAGGACCGTACCGGTCACTGAGCTGCTCCAGCCGTGCTCGGAGAGTTTTCCGACGATCCAGGCGGCGAGAGGGAATGCCAGCAGATAGCCCGCGGTGGCACCGGCCACGACCCACACCAGCCCCGCGTGCCCTCCCGCGAAGACCGGGAGTCCCGCGGCACCTTCGAGCAGGTAGGCCACCACCGCGGCGGCCCCGCGTGTCGAGCCGAGCACGGCACCGACCAGCAGGATGGCGAGAGGCTGCAGGGTCATCGGGACCGGCGAGAACGGAACGGGAATGGCGATCTGCGCCGACACTGCGATGAGCATCGATGCCCCCAGAACCAGAAACAGGTTGTTGGCAAACGAGCCGCTGGTGGTCCGGGCGACGACGAGGGCGGGGAGCGTCAGGGTCTGTTCTTTCTGCATCGAGCCTCTCCGAGTATTTAGTCGCGCGTAGTGTAGCAGATGACCGATCGCGGCGGACCGGTCGCCCGGCCGGTTGATGCCGTTCAGAGAATGGACTCCGGTTCCGCGCCCGGGGCCGGATCGGAGGATCGGTCCCGCCGCCCGCGCGCAATCATCAGCATGGCCGGCAGCAGAGTGATCGCGGCCAGACCGCTGAGCCCGATTCCAAACGTGGAGGCGTAGCCGATCGACTTGAGCCCGGGATAATGGGAGAGCGCAAAGGACCCGTAGCCCACCACCGAGGTCAACGCGGCCATGACCACCGCCTTTCCGGTATCCGGCGCATGCAGGGGAAACTCCTCCGGATTCTCCAGATAGCGCTGCAGCATGTAGATCCCGTAGTCGGTTCCGACGCCGACGAGCATCAGCCCTACGAATACGTTCATGAAGTTGAACTGGATCCCGAGAATAGCCATCAGCCCCAACATGCCGACGCAACCCGCGAGGAACGGGACAAAGATCAGAATCGCCCGGATCATCGAGCGGAAGGTCAGCGACAGCAGAATGAACACCAGTGCAAATCCGAGAAGGGTCGAGCGGATCGCATCTGCCCGCACGATCCGGCGCAGCACGCCGCTGACCAGGTTCACTCCCGTGAGGGTGCGGTCCGGATGCCCCTCGGCAACGGCGAGCAATGCCGGAGGAACTTCGCGATCCCACACGCCCCGGGTGGGGAAGATGTAGACCACCGACATGTATCCCCGATCGGTTTTCTGCAGGAATCGTCGGATCAGACTCGAGACGGTTTCGTCGTCGATGTCTTCCGGGGACAACGGGTGCTCGGGGGTCAGCGCCTGGGTGAAGCGGTCCATGTAGGGATCCCAGGTCCCGGCGCGAAATCCATTGCGCTCCAGCGCAGCGTTGAAGCTCGTCCGGATGCGGGACGGGGAGAATCGGTCATCCCGTCCGTCGCGGAGCAGACGGATGACCTCGTTCTGCTGGCTGCGCGGAGGCACGAAGCGGGTGACCGCCTGATAGGTGGCGATCGTTCCGTCCTTCACGAGGCGGTCGAGCTCCGGCTGGAGAGCGGCGGTCTTCTCGATGGTTTCGTTCCGCGTTTTTCCCTCCACGACCAGCATCATCGAGTCGAAGCTCTGCCCGAACTTCTTCGTCACCGTCTGCTGAAGGACCACACCCTGATTTCCCCGGGCCCGGAGGTTCTGGATGTCGTCACTGAATCTCAGTTGCAGAGAGGCGATCGCGGCGAGAAGGAGGAACACGCCCCAGATCATCAGCGTGCGCTTCGGCCATTCGAGGCTGAACCGGATCAGCTTGTCCGATCCGAAGGTATGGAGATAAAGCCTCGGGACTTTGGTGCTCCGCCGCTCCGTCTGCGCAATCAGAGAGGGGAGAAGGAGAGCGACGCAGAGGAAGAAAAGCAGAATCCCCGTGCCGGTCAGAAATCCCAGCTGAGTCATCCCCCGGAAATCGGTGGCGAGAAATGCGTAGAACGTTGCGGCGGTGGTGACCGCGGCGGCGATCACGCCCGGCATGGTCGAGCGCATCATCGTCCGCAGTGCCATGGGCATCGAAAGCCCCTGGTTCCGTTCCTCGACGTATCGCTCGTAGAGAACGGTGATGAAATCGATTCCGAGTCCGGCGAGCAGAGCGGCGAACCCCGCGCTGGCGGAGGAAAGTGTTCCGAGGGTGACTCCGGCGACGCCGAAGGTCAGGGCGATGCCGAGAGACATCGGAATCCCGGCGTACGCGATCGCTGCCATTCGCCGGAACGCGTAGATGAACAGGAAGAGAACCCCGAAAAACGAGAACAGAACGTTGGTGATCACGTCCCGCCGAATCAGGCCGGCGTCTCCGGTGGCGATGGCGTAGCCGCCGCTGTATCCGATCACCGGAAGCGGAACGTCCGGATGTTCCCGGTGAAAGGTTGCGGTGGCCCGAGCTTCGATCTCCCGGGACCGGTCCATCAGCTCATGGGCGAACGGAATGTCCTGGGCGGGACGTCTCGGGCGGGCCAGAATCAGGAGGGTCGACCGGTCTTCCGACAGATAGCGTCCGCTCGAGGCGTCGAACCGGAATCCGGTTCCAGACGTGCGGAAGTGATCGAGGAAGATCGGAAGGAGATTGAAGGGGTCGTGAAGGACCAGGTCCTTCATCGCAATCGCCTGTGGAGTCTGGAGGAGTGAGCGGTTTCGCTCCACCGCCTCTTCAATCGCCTGATCGGTCAGTTTGTCTCCGACCCGGCGCACTTCATCCGGTGTGAGCAGGAGCATCGCGTGGGGAAGAACCGAATCGATCAGGTTGAGTGGATCGGGAATCGACGCATCCACTTCTTCGACCGACGGCAGAGCCTTGTACTGACGGGCGAGATAGTCGATGAGCGGGTCGTAGCTTTCCGGATCGACCCCCTCGGGGACCTGAATGACCACGATGTGGTAATCGATGGTCCCCATCTCTTCCAGCACTCGCCGGAACTCGTTGATCTCGACGTTGTGTGCAGGAACCAGGTTGAGCAGCTCCGGGTCGAATCGCAGATGGCTGGCGGCCACCAGAGCGGCCAGACCCAGGAGCGCACCGAACAGCAGAAACCGCCTGCTGTGGTGTATACAGAGAGCGGCGAGTCGGTCGAGGAGGTTCCGGATGAGTTTTGTCACTGGGATTCGTTCCTGGCTCGCCGGATCGCCCCCGGCAATCGGTTTGGACCGGTGGGGGATACCATGCGCGGTGGTGGCAGTCAAGCTGCCCGGACTCAGAACGGTATGGCTCCCGGTTGCATTTCGAGGGGGAAAAGGATCGATGAAACGGATTGCGCTCTTTCTGCTGGTCGTCTGCGCCGCCGGATGCGGTGGAGAGGAACCTCTGACCGCACAGCGTGCCGAGCAGATCATCCGCGGTCAGATTTTTCTCACCGAGCCGGTCTACGCTGAGGTTCCCCAGAGGGTCACCTGGAGCGAAGCCGCTCCGAAGGATGCCTTCGATGAGCTTTCCATCCGGACGCTCGAAAACCTCCGGGATGCGGGGCTGGTCACACTCGAGACCGAGAGCTCCGAGGAGGGCCACTCGCTGGTGGCCACGCCGACCGCGAAGGGGTTCAGTGTCCTGGGAAAGGTCCCCAGCGCCAGAGGACCGGCTCTGCGGGGTCGGATCGCCGAGAAGGTCTTCGATCGGGTCAGCGGCTTTGTCCGTCACCCGCGGCAGATTGACGTGGGCCGCGCCGAGATCATCTGGCACTATGAGAATCCCACACCGCTTTACCCCCTGTTCGAGACGAAACGTGAAAAAGCGCTGAACGCGCCGTTTGCCTCGATCGTTTCGATTCATCGGAACCATGGAGCCTGGGAAGTCACCACCATGGTGAAGAAAACCGGGACGGAGTGACGGCGGGAACGGATCGTCGTTGGATCGTTCATTCACGAGGCTGGCGATCCATGACCGGCTCCCGGGCGGGCAGGCGAGCCACCTCCCGCGGTACGAGTGGTGAGACGGGTCAGGCTTGCAGGGCGGGAGCTTCGACTCTATTTGCTCGGCCGCGTCTTCCGCTGGACTCCCTCTGCGGTGGCAATGATGACCTCGCTCGCCTCGCGGGGGAAGAAGCCGGTCTCCACCACCCCCGCGATTGATTTCAGCTCATCGACCAGGTCGGTAATGTCGCCGTGATCGGGGATGGAGACGTCGATGATCCGATGTCCTCCGTCGGTCACGAACCAGTCGTCGTCACGCATACGGGGAGCGGGCGCAAGTCCTTCGTTCTCGAAACGGCGCATCAGCGGGGTGGTGGCGAAGACCACGATCTCGACCGGAAGCGGGCCCCGGCCGAGGCGGTTGACCAGTTTGGACTCGTCCGCGATGATCAGATAGCGGCTGCTGGCCTGCGCGATGATCTTCTCCCGGAGCATGGCTCCGCCGCGACCTTTGATCAGCCGGATTCCGGCGTCGATCTCGTCCGCGCCATCGACGCTCAGATCGAGTCGAGGCAGATCTTCCGGGGATTCGCAGTGGATCCCGAGACTCGCAGCCAGCTCTTCGCTGGCGTGGGAGGTGGCGACGCACCGGATGTTTTCGAGCCGACCCGCGTTGATCTCCCGGGCGAGAGCCCGAATGAACTCGTTCGCAGTCGAGCCGGTTCCCAATCCTACAGTCATCCCGCTGCGGACTTCGCGCAGCGCTTCCTCCGCTGCCTGTCGTTTCATCTCTGCCAGATCAGAATCCACCTGCAACTCCTCCTTCTCGCGGATCGGCGACGGCGACCAGACCCCTGCTCCCGATCATGATTGCATGAACGTCTCCGATCGAGTCCTGTGCACCGACGGCATGCCCCATCTCGTTCAGCCGCCCGAGGAATGGGATCTCCGTCCGTTTCCTCTCGTAGGAAATCAGATCGGGGAATGCCTGCTGGAGGAACCGCGGTGCATCCACCGCTTCCACCAGCGAATGATTCCGGACGGCGAGATCCAGATAAATCTGCAGCATGATCGCCGGGATCATCGACCCTCCCCTTGATCCCATCACCAGAAACGGCTTGTCGTCGCGGAGGACGATCACCGGCGTCATCATCCGGTCCGCCGGAACGCTGGCGGTCTGCGGCTCGCTTCCCTGTCCCTCCCGGGACGCAAGCCGGTTGAGGAAAAAGCCACCGCCCTCGACGACCAGTCCGCTGCCGAAGTTCTCTCCGAGGCTGGTGGTCAGCGAAACGGCATTGCCTTCGCCGTCGACGATCGACAGATGGGTGGTGTGTCTGCCCTCGAACCGGGTCGCCGAGAGGATCATGGAGGAGGACGCACGATCCGGAAGGATCGATTCCCGCCACTGCTTCGCTCTTTCCGCGGAAAGGATCTCCTCGACCGGAACCCGGCCGGTCGGATCCGCCAGATAGTGGCCCGCATCGAGGTAGCCGCGACGTTCCGCCTCGGCCAGAAGATGGACTCCTTCGGGGGTGGTGGGATCGTACCGTTCGTCCGGATAGCCGTTGAGAATCGCCAGTGATTCACCGAAGATCAGTCCACCGGCGAACGGTGGGGGCGGCAGATAGATCTGGTCCTTCCGGAAATCGAGACGGATCGGCGCTCTCCATACCGGTTCGAGCTTCTCCAGATCGTTCTCGGTGACCCCGGAGCCGAACGCGGTGGCGGAACGGACGATGCGGCGAGCGGTGGCGCCGCGGTAGAAATCCGCGTTGTGTTCGGCGAGCCGCTCCAGGGTGTTGGCGAGGTCGTTCTGAGGGAGGATCGTTCCCGCTTTCGGCGCCGCGCCGCGGGGGAAGAAGATCGCCGCGGTCGAGGGGAACCGGTCGATCCGCCGCTCCGCCTGTGCCTGCTCCAGATCCGCGCTCAGCTCGGTGTCCACGGTGATTCCGCGCCGCGCCAGTTCGGCCGCTGGCTCGATCAGAGCCTTCCACCCCAGCCGCCCGAAGCGCCCGTGCGCTGCCGCCAGCCCGGCGACAGTTCCGGGAACACCGACGTTGAGGCCCGGCTCCGGGGCATCCTTTTCCTGCCCGGTCTTCTGATGGATCGACGGCTCGGCACAACGGAAATCGAGGACCCACACGGCTCGAGTCTGATGATCGTAGTAGAGCATCACCCCGCCACCGCCGAGGTTCCCGTCCTGCGGGCGCGCCACGGCCAGGGCGAAGGAAACGGCCACCGCCGCGTCCACGGCGTTTCCTCCGTGGCGGAGAACGTCGAGACCGATGGCGGTCGCGTAGGGGGAATCGGTGGAGATGGCCGCATGACGCGCCACCATCTCCGACCCGGCAAAGACCGGAACCGACACCACGGCGATCAGTGCAATGACCAGCAGCCTCCGATTCATCGACTCCCGCCCTTTCCGCTACGCCCGTTCCGCTCGTGGATCGACTTCAATCCGCGAAGCGTCAGCTCTGCATCCGTCTTCTGAATGAACCGGCTTTCCGCCGCGAACAGCTCCGAGCCCGCTCCCGTCGCGACGACCGTCTTGACCATTCCCAGCTCGTCGATCATCCGGGCGAGGATTCCATCCACCAGCCCCAGATAGCCATAGAAGAGTCCCGACTGCATGCTGGTGACGGTGCTCGTGCCGATCAGTTCGTCGGGCTTCCGCAGCTCGATCCGCGGCAGTCGCGCCGTGCGGGCGAACATCGCCTCGGACGAGACTTCCAGTCCGGGAGCGATGATCCCGCCCAGATACTCCGCGTTTCCCGAAACGACGTCGAACGTCGTGGCCGTGCCGAAATCGACGGCGATCGAAGGGCCACCGTAGAGATTCCAGGTGGCCACCGCGTTGACGATGCGGTCCGCTCCCACCTCGAGCGGGTTCTCCGTCCGGATCGACAGGCCGGTCCTGACTCCCGGCTGAACGAACAGCGCATCCACTCCGAAGTAGCTGTGGAGCATGCCCCGGATGACTCGGTCGAGTGGCGGGACCACGGAAGAAACGATGGCACCGTCGAACGACGAAATCCCCGTGCGGCTGACCAGTTGAGAGACGAGGATTCCGTACTCGTCCACCGTCCGGTCCCGCTCGGTGGCGAGCCTCCACGACGTCACCAGCTCCTCCTCGCGGAAGATCCCGATGACGATCTGGGTGTTCCCTGCGTCAACGACCAGCAGATTCATGTCAGAGGAGTGAGGTCCGATTCCTTCTCCGAGAATATCAGAGAGGCCTCGATTGCTGCGCGTCGGATCCTGGTCATTCCGGTTCCGGCTCCTCGCGGCTGCGATCGAACAGGTCTCCGGCGGAGATGGTGATCTTCTCGTCGCCCTGGATCAGCACCGCGCGTCCGAACCCGTCGATGCCACCCCATCGGCCGCGGACCATCTCGGTGCCGATCCGGCACTCCATCTGGTCGCCCGACTGGTGAATGCTGCGTCGCGTCCAGCGCTCGAGCACCTCGTCGGCGGCGAGCCGGCTGCCCAGGTGGCCATCGAGGAACTCCGCGAATGCCTCGGTGGCACTGGTCGTGTCGGGCGCCCCCCTGCCTCCGGCATCGGCGATCGAGGTGGCCTGGGGTGGGGCGTCCGATCCGAGGGATTCCACGTTCAGCCCGATCCCGATCGCCAGGTAGGCCTGTTCGCCCCGGTTCCGAGCGTCGATCAGAATCCCCCCGATCTTGCGCCCTTCCACCAGAAGATCGTTCGGCCATTTCACTCGCGCCGGAATGCCGTAGACCTCCTCGAGGAACTCCGCCACCACCACGGCGATCTCCAGCGGAACCAGGGCGAGAGCCGAGAGATCCCTGGTGTGGAGCAGCGTGACATAGATCCCGCGACCCGCCGGCGAGTGCCAGCGGCGCTCCCCCCGGCCTCGACCGCCGGTCTGCTCTCCAGCGATGATCAGCGCCGAGGGAAAGGCCAGCTCATTCTCGATACACTCGATCGCCACGCGCCGGCCCAGCTCATTGGTGGATCCCACCGAAGGGATCCACGCCAGCGACTCGATCCGTCGCAGCCGGGAGCTCAGCTCTCGCGTGTCGATTGCGGTCATGACGATTCCGAAAGATTCTGCTGCAACGTCTCGATCCGCCCCCGGTACTCCTCTTCCTTGCGCCGGGAATCCTCCACCACGTTGGCCGGAGCCCGCTCGAGAAACTTCGGATCCTGAAGACGCTTGCTCAGATTCTCCACTTCCCGGGTGAGCTGATCAATCTGTTTCCGGATTTTCGCCACCTGCTCCGGGGACAATTCCTTCTCCGGAAATTCCACCGCGATCTCCACGCCACCGAACACATCCCGATGGGTATCTGGCGGGAGCGAGCCCGACACCACCAGCTCGCTGAGCCGGGCAAGATCGATCAGCAGATAATCATGGCTCTCGAAAAAGGAATCGAGACGCTCGGTCGGGGTCGAGAGCGTCAGCCGGAACCGGTCCGCCGGAGTGAATCCCCGCTCGGCACGCAGATTCCGGACCGCGGTGACGATCTGCTGCAGAATGGCGATCGGCTCCTCCGCCTCCGGCTCGTCGTAATCCTCCTCGGGAAGGGGATACCGGCTGATCATGATCGACAGCTCTTCGCCGCCCAGCTTCTGCCAGATCTCTTCGGTGATGAACGGCATGAACGGGTGCATCAGCCGCAGTGAGCGGTCCAGCACCTCGAACAGCACCTGCCGCGTGTTGCGGCGGGTCCCCTCGTCGCCCACCCGGCCCATCAGGACCGGCTTGGCCATCTCCAGATACCAGTCACAGAACTCATGCCAGAAGAACTGGTAGATCTGATTGGCCGCCTCATCGAACCGGAAACCCGACAGCGAACGATTCACATCCGTGGTCACCCGGTTGAGCCTGGAAAGAATCCACCGGTCGACGATGCCCAGCTGGTCATGCGGAATCGGATCCGACAACCGGGTGTGGCCTTCCAGATTCATCAGCGCGAACCGCGCCGCGTTCCAGATCTTGTTCACGAACGCCGAGTAACCCTGCATCCGGCTCCGGGCCAGCGGGATGTCCCGTCCGGTGGAGAGGATCGAAAGGGTGAATCGAACCGCGTCGGCACCGAACTCGTCCACCACTTCCAGCGGATCGATCACGTTCCCCCGGGACTTCGACATTTTCTGGCCCTTTTCGTCCCGGACCAGCCCGTGCAGATAAACCTGCCGGAACGGCTCCTTCCCGGTGAACCGGAGACCCATCATGATCATCCGCGCGACCCAGAAAAAGAGGATGTCGAATCCCGTCACCAGGACGTCGGTGGGGTAGAAGATCTCGTAATCCTTCGTCTTTTCCGGCCACCCCATCGTCGAGAACGGCCAGAGTGCCGAGGAGAACCAGGTATCCAGGACGTCGGTCTCCTGACGGAGCTCCGAGGAACCACACTTCCGGCAGACCGGGTGATCGGATTCGGTCACCACCATCTCGCCGCAGTCGCAGTACCAGGCCGGGATCCGATGGCCCCACCAGAGCTGCCGGGAGATGCACCAGTCGTGGATGTTCTCCATCCAGTTGAAGTAGGTCGATTCCCACGACTCCGGGATCAGCTCGATGCTCTTGTCACGAACCGCCCGGATCGCCGGCTCCGCGAGGGGGGCAATCTTCACGAACCACTGGCGCGAGACCATCGGCTCCGCGATGGTGTCGCACTTTCCGCAATACCCCACCGCGTGAACCTGTCGCTCGACGGCTCGCAGCAGCCCCTGCTCTTCCAGTCGCTCGATGACCGTCTGCCGCGCGTCGAATCGGTCCAGTCCTTCGAATCCCTCACCGGCCGCGGCAGTCATCCTGCCCTCTTCGTCGATGACCTGAATCCGGGCCAGGTCGTTGCGGATGCCTGCCTCGTAGTCGTTCCGGTCGTGCGCCGGCGTGATCTTGACCACCCCGGTTCCGAACTCCGGATCCACCAGAATGCCGTCCGCGATCACCGGAATCGTCCGGTCGGTGAGGGGGAGCTTCACCTCGCGTCCGACGAACTGCCGATAGCGCTCATCGTCCGGATGCACCGCCACTCCGGTGTCGCCGAGCATGGTCTCCGGTCGGGTAGTGGCCACGGTCAGATGCCCCGATCCATCGGCCATCGGATAGTCGATCGAGTAGAGCTTTCCCTCGGTCTCGCGGTACTCCACCTCGATGTCCGAGATCGCCGTGTCGCAGCGGGGGCACCAGTTCACCATCGCCACATCGCGGTAGATCAGCCCCTCTTCGTAGAGCTGCACGAACACCCGCCGGACCGCAAGCGAGAGCCCCTCGTCCAGAGTGAACCGTTGACGGGTCCAGTCGCAGGACACCCCCAATCGCTTGAGCTGGTCGACGATCGCGTCGCCATTGTCCTGTTTCCACTGCCAGACCCGCCGCAGAAACTCCTCCCGCCCCACCTCCTGACGGCTGGTCCCTTCCCGGCCCAGTTGCCGCTCCACCACCATCTGGGTGGCGATTCCGGCATGGTCCGTTCCGGGAAGCCAGAGCGTGTTGAACCCGCTCATCCGCTTCCAACGCACCAGAACGTCCTGGAGCGTGTTCACCAGGGCATGGCCCAGATGAAGCCGGCCGGTGACGTTGGGCGGAGGGATCACGATGGTGAAGGCCGGAATGGTGCTGTCCTGCCGGGGCGTGAACAGCCCCTCGTCCTCCCAGAACTGGTACCAGCGCTGTTCGAACTGCTTCGGGTCGTAGGCTTTCGAAAGTTCGGTTTCTGGACTCATAGGTTTCAGAGCGACGGATTATATCGGTTCGGACCGGAGAGTTCCGCCGCGCGAACGCCGGACGCTTCCCTCAGCGCTTCCCGCGGCCGATCCAGGACTGCCATCCCCAAACCCGGAAACACAACGGAGGCTTCCACGGTTCTCAACCCCACCATGCTGATGCTCGGAATCGAAACTTCCTGCGATGAAACCTCCGCCGCGGTGGTCGACCGCGACGGGACCGTCCGGACCAACCTGATCGCATCGCAGATCCTCCGCCACCGTCCGTTCGGCGGGGTGGTCCCGGAGATCGCCTCGCGGGAACATCTCGAACAGATCATGCCGTTGCTCGACAAAGCCCTCGCCGATGCGGACATCGGCCTGGACGATCTGGAGGGAATCGCGGTGACCGCCGGGCCCGGACTGATCGGTGCCCTCCTCGTCGGCCTTGCAGCCGCGCAGGGACTCAGCTACGGCAGCGGGAAACCTCTCGTCGCGGTGAACCATCTCGAAGGGCACATCTTCTCCGCCTGGCTCCGGGCCGAAGGACCCGCAACTCCGCTTCCGGACGGTTTCTCTCACTGGTGGTCTCCGGCGGCCATTCCTCCGTCTACGATGTCCGCGGTGGCGAGGTGGGAATGATCAACCGGACCCGCGACGACGCGGCTGGCGAGGTATTCGACAAGGTCGCGAAGTTCGTGGGGCTCCCGTACCCCGGCGGACCTCACGTCGAGCGGATCGGGAAGGGGGGAGACCCCGGACGCTTTCCCTTCTCCGTGGCGCAGTTCAAGGAGGACACCGTCGACTTCTCCTTCTCCGGGCTCAAATCCACGGCGATCCGGCTCGCCCGCGAGCATCGACTGGAAGGAAAGGGCGAGGAAGAGGGAGGATCGCTGCTCTCCGACTTCTGCGCTTCGTTTCAGCATGCCATCGGGGATCAGATCCTCGACCGCCTGAGCCGGATCTGGTCCGCTCTCGAGGAATCGGGCGAAGCGCTTCCCCGTGAGCTCGGCTTTGCCGGTGGGGTTGCGGCCAATGGCGATCTGCGAAACCGGGTCTCCGCCTGGGGAGAGGAGCGGGGACTGGTGGTGCGTCCGGCAGAACGGCGCTACTGCACCGACAACGGAGCCATGATCGCGTTCGCCGGATGGCAGAAGTGGGAACGTCGAGAGGGGGATCCGCGGCGGATCCGCGCCCGCTCGAGGATGCCGCTGGGAGGAGTTTCGGGGCGCGAAACCTTTCTCCCGGCTGGGTCGTCCCAGTAAATGACGACGACGATTCATCATCTCCTACTCCTGCTGTTGTGCCGAAGACCCCTCCCCACGGTGGGGTCTTCGGTCTTTCAGGCCCAGCCGGGCCAGGGCCAATGGCCCGAACTCAAGGGTCTGACGCCCGCGAAGCGGGCAATCGGAACGCCGCCTTCCAGCCGGCTCCCCGGAGCGTGCATGGCGATGTGACCGTGGAGCCAGGGACGCTGGTGGCCCGGCCGTCAGGGTGACGGCGTTCCGAAGCCATGTCCTTAAGTAAGTTCAGGGTCCTTTCGGCCTGCAATTCGCACCTCGGGATAAACTGACATGAAGGATCAGCCATCCGGGCGAGTCATCGACACAGGGGAACTGGAATGAAGTGTGTGGTCTCTGGAGGAAGCGGATTCATCGGCCAGGCGGTCGTGGATCGTCTGGCGGAACGGGGAGAGGTGGTGGTGCTGTCCCGAAATCCGCGGAAGGTGCGGAACGGCCGGGGCGTCTTCTGGAATCCTCCATCGGTCGGAGACTGGGAAACCGATGTCGGTCAGGCAGACGTGATCATCAACCTCGCCGGCGACAACATCGGATCGGGACGCTGGACCGATGCCAAGAAGCAACGGATGCTCAGCAGCCGTCTCGATTCCACCCGGGCGCTGGTCCGGGCGCTCCGGAGTCGCGGCGAGGGCCGGCGTCCGGTGTTTTTCAGCGCCTCGGCCGTCGGCTACTACGGGTCGCGTGGAGATCAGCTGCTCGACGAGGGCGCCTCCGCCGGCGACAATTTTCTCGCCCGCCTCGCGCAGCAGTGGGAGGCCGCGGCGATGGAGGCTTCCGGACACTCCCGGCTGGTGATCGGCCGTTTCGGCGTGGTCATCGATGGCTCCGGCGGAATGGTCGGCAAGTTGCTGCTGCCGTTCCGGTTGTTTCTCGGCGGCCCCATCGGGAGCGGTGACCAGTGGCTCTCCTGGGTCGACCGGCGAGACCTGGTGGCGATGATCGAGTGGCTGATCGACCGCCCCGAGGCGGAGGGGGTCTACAACATCACCTCACCGGAGCCGGTCACCAACCGGCAGTTCACGAAGACACTCGGAACCGTGCTGCATCGTCCTGCGGCTCTGACCGCACCCCGCATTCCTCTCAAGCTCGCACTGGGGGAAATGGCCGACGACATGCTGCTGGCGTCTCAGAGGGCCGTGCCGAAACGGGCCACGGATGAGGGATTCAGCTTCCAGTGTGCCGATCTCGGGGAGTCCCTCCGGCGCGCCCTGGGCTCGGACTGACCGGAGACACGCGGGCACCAGGGTCCCACGGCCGGGCCCCTGACACGATTTTTCTCTTCCGCTCCGTTTACGCTTGACTTACGCTCTACTTACGCCTATATTGTCCGAAAAGGAGCGATCATGACGTACCTCACCGAACGGCAGCGGGACATTCTCGAGTTCATCCGCGACTTCCAGAAGAAGAAGGGCGTGGCGCCGACGCACCGGGAGATCTGCGAAGCGTTCGGCTACTCCTCCTACGGGACGGTCTACAAGCATCTGTCTCTTCTCCAGAAGAAGGGGCTGATTCGACGGGACTGGAACCAGAAGCGGGGAGTGGAAGTGGTGGAAGAGCCGGCGGCGCCGGAAGCGCTCGTCCGGGAGCTGCCACTGTTCGGGACCATTGCCGCGGGCCGTCCGCTGGAGGTGGTCCAGAGCGAGGAAACGATCGCAGTGCCGTTGCAGCTGACCAGCCGCGGCGAGAACTTCGTCCTCAAGGTCCGGGGAGATTCGATGATCGAGGATGGCATCCATGATGGCGACTTCGTGATCATCGCGCCGCAGAACCAGGCGGAGAACGGAGACATGGTGGTGGCGATGGTCGAGGGGGAGGTCACCCTCAAGCGGTTCTATCGCGACCGGAACCGAATCCGCCTGCAGCCGGCGAACTCGATGATGGAGCCGATCTTTGCGGCTCCGGAGCACGTCGTCATCCAGGGACGGGTGGTCGGGCTGATGAGGCGGTTCTGATGCGACACGGGAATGAACAGCCCCGGAACTGGACTCGGGGCGAGGAGGGGCCGATGGATCTGAGAGCGAAATTGAAGAAGCTGCGCCGAAGCCTGGGGTTGAGCCAGAAGGACGTGGCAGAGCGCGCAGGCCTGGGAGTGAAGACGATCAGCTCGTTCGAGACCGGAGAGCGGATCGACTCGCTGAAGTTGTCCCAGCTCCGCCGGATTCTCCGGGTGTATGGCGTGAGTGAGGCTGAGTTCTTCCGGCCCGGGGATCCGTGCAGCATGGCGGAGACGCTGCTGGAGAGGATGCGGGACCTTCCGCCGGCGGCTCAGGAGCGGGTGCTCACTCGGATCAGCCGGTTGGTCAGCAGTGAGCGGGAGCTCCATACAGTGCAGTTGCAGCACCGGCCGTTCGAGAGCGAGTTCCACCTGCTGACGTCCCCGAACTGAATATCGCCTCCATCCCGAGCCGCCGGAACGGGTCCGGGGCTCGGGGGTTGCGCGCCGGCCGGCGGCGTGTGTCGAACCGAGAGCGAGGGGAAGACCGCCTCCGACCCTCGAGTGCCCTCCCGGCCTTCGCCGTTCGACAATCCCCGCCGGTCAGCGCGGAGCCGGATCGATGGCCGGCCCGCGAAAACCTTCCCCCTTTGTCGTCCCGAGCGGGCGTGCGGAAGGGCAGGCGAGGGACCTCCCCCGATGCGAAAAGGACCCCTTTGCTGGAGGGCCGCCCCACACGCTCTGCGCCTGAACGTTCCTTGTCGCATCGGCGGAGATGTCTCGCTTGCCCACCCACACACCCGCTCGACATGACAACGGCCATCGACTCGTCGAGGGGAACATGCCGGCCGGATCAATCGAGCGAGACCGACGACTCCCTCGCGAAAGCCATCGCCTTGTCGTCCCGAGCGGGCGGGCGGAGGGGCAAGCGAGGGACCTCCCCCGATGGGAAAAGGACAGTTTTGCTGGAGGACCGCGCTGCACGCTCTGCGCCTGGACATTCCTTGTCACATCGGCGGAGATGTCTCGCTTGCCCACCCACACACCCGCTCGACATGACAACGGCCATCGACTCGTCGAGGGGAACATGCCGGCCGGATCAATCGAGCGAGACCGACGATTCCCTCGCGAAAGCCATCGCCTTGTCGTCCCGAGCGGGCGGGCGGAAGGGCATGCGAGGGACCTCCCCCGATGCGAAAAGGACCCCTTTGCTGGAGGACCGCGCCGCACGCTCTGCGCCTGGACATTCCTTGTCGCATCGGCGGAGATGTCTCGCTTGCCCACCCACACACCCGCTCGACATGACAATGACCACCGACTCATCGAGAGGAACATGCCGGACGGATCAATCGAGCCAGACCGACGATTCCCTCGCGAAAGCCATTGCCCTTGTCGTCCCGAGCGGGAGGGCGGAAGGGCAGGCGAGGGACCTTCCCCCGATGCAAGACGGATCGCTTTACTGGAGGGCCGTCCCACACGCTTTGTGCCTCAACATTCCCTCACCGTCCGAGCATCATCTCCCGATAGTGGCGCACGCCCACCGGACCCAGCTTCATCATCCCGTCCATGAAGTCCTGCAGCACGAACTGATCTCCTCGGCTGGTACGCACGTCGTGATACAGCGCGGACACCTGCCGGTAGCCGAGGTAGTAGGTGGTGATCTGCGGCGAGCTGGTGATGGTCCGCATCCACATGTTTCGCGCGAACTGCTCGTCCTGGAGCGCGTCGTCGCGCAGAAACCCCATCATCTCCTCCCGGCTCATCGTGCCGGTGTTCACCCGGATGTCCACGATGGTGCGGGCGATGTTCTCCATCTGCTTCTTGAGGTGCGCGAGCCGGTCGAGCGGTCCACCCCAACCCTGATCCAGCATCAGTCGCTCGCAGAACGTTCCCCAACCCTCGACGTAGACCGGATCGGGAAAGATCGCCCGCACCGGATGCGGCTGCATTGCGGCGTAGCGGAGCTGCAGTGCATGCCCGGGGATCGTCTCGTGCGGGATGATCATCCGCATGAAGTGGCTGTTGAAGTCGCGGAAGAAGGCCTCCTGCTGTTCCGGTGTTGCGTCGCTCGCCGGTGCCGGCAGGAAGAGAAACGTCTCTCCGTCCGGATTCCACGGACCCACCGGGTAGACCCCTCCGACGCTCTGGCCGATGAAGTAGGAAGGGGAGATCCCCACCTGAAGTGTCCCCCGATCCGGAAGGGTGACGATGTGGTGATCCCGGACGAACTGTTTGACCTCGTCGACCTGCGGCAGCGTGGTCTGGAGAAACTCCTCGGTGGTCGACGCGTGATCCTGGGCGACACGGGCGAACAGATCGCGGATCAGTGTGCGGTCGTCGGTGGGGGCGGGCTGTCCGGGAAAGAACTGATCCCAGACGCTTCGGCCGAGCTCGGCGGTCTCGCGGCGCTTCGCGGTCAGGTCGCCTCCGCCTGGTGGAGGATCTCATTGACCGGCGTGGTGATCCCGGTGCCGAGACGGAAGGTCTCCTCGTACTGATCGCCGAGAAGGGGAGATCCGGTGGCGTGAGTGGCAAGATCGTCGAGGAAATCGGCGAGATGCTCGATCGCGGTCGCCGCGGCCTCGCCGGCGGGCTTGAGATCGTCACGGCCGGGATCGACCGCCGGGAAGCCGAGCCGGTAGAAGACCGCGGTGGAGCGGGCCTGTCCGGCAGCGAGGCGCGCGAGCTCGGGTGCGATGTCCACCGGATCGGTACGTCCGAGGATCTGTTCGGCCTGACGCGCGAGGCGCGGAAGATTCTCCGCCCGTTTCACCGCACGATCGAGCCGCTCGTTCTGGGGCAGGTCGTGGCGGACCAGTAGAAAGACGTTGGCATTCGCGATGGTATCGGTCCACCAGAGTGGATTCCGCTCCGGGGCGCGAAGCGTCTCGAACCGGTGGAACTGCTCGTTCATCGCACGGAGGACCAGTTCCGCGTCGAGCGCATCGTCGGGGGAGAGATCGCCGACCAGCGCGGTGCCGATGACCTGAGCGCTCTGCCGATTGAAGTCGATCCACTCGGAGATCCGGCGGGGCGAGAAGTCCTCCAGCGCGGTATCGAGGTCGTGCAGTCCCGCGGCGGTGGCCTGGGACGGATACATGTCGAAGTAGCGTCCGAGGTAGACGGTAATCATCGCCTGCACGTCGGGTGATGGAGCCGGCTCGTTCTGCGGCGCGGGTAGTGTGGTCGCGCAGGAACCGAGCATCAGAATCAGCAGGCAGGAAAGCAGGGACCGGAACGGAAGAGATCGTCTCGCCATGACCGATCGAGTATCCCCGATCGCCGCGGTTGGCGGCAAACGCGGGGCGTCAGCTTCGGTAGGCCACGCCGTCCCAGCCCGAAGGGGCGATCGACGTGTCCCATTCACGAATTGCGCGGAAACACGCCACCCCAGCCCCGAAGGGGCGACACCGTGTTTAGCCCCGGGCGTAAGCCCGGGGTCGCGGCGCGCGAAAATCCGGGGAGCCCCGAAGGGGCGGAACAATCTCCAAATGCCGGCCCCGAGACGATCACGCGGGACCCGCAGAACGGCCGCATCACCGGCACCACGCTCGGCGGCGTCACCGACAGCTATCAGTACGACGCGCTCGGCCAGCTCTCCGTCTACTCCGCGTCGTACAATGGCTCCGAGGTGTTCCGGGTGGAGTACACGCGTGACGACATCGGACGGATCAGTGAAAAGCGCGAGACGCGCTACGGAACGACCTTCACCGAAGGCTACGGCTACGACACCGCCGGGCGGCTCGAGACGGTGACGCGCAACGGCACGCTCGTCTCGCAGTACACCTACGACGCGAACGGCAACCGGCTCTCCCACTGGACCCCCGACGGCACCGATACGGGGTCGTACGACGACCAGGATCGGCTCCTCACCTACGGGGACGGGACCTACACGTACACCGCCGCCGGCGAGCTCCTCACGAAGACGGACCCGAGCGGCACCACCACGTACGACTACGACCCGCTCGGCAACCTGCGTCGGGTCGACCTATCTGACGGTACCGTGATCGAGTACGTGATCGACGCACAGAACCGTCGCGTCGGCAGGAAGGTGAATGGCACGCTCGTCCAAGGCTGGTTGTACGGCGACCAGCTCAACCCGGTCGCCGAGACCGACGGCGCGGGCAACATCGTCTCGCGCTTCGTCTACGGCGCCCGATCGAACGTGCCTGACTTTATGATCCGGGGCGGCATCACCTACCGGATCATCTCCGACCACCTCGGCAGCGTCCGCTACGTCCTCGACCCATCGACCGGGACGATCATGGAGTCGCTGGACTACGACGAATTTGGGAACGTGGATTTGGCGTCCAATGCGGCTTTTGGGCCCTTCGGATTCGCTGGCGGCATCGTCGATCTTGATACGCACCTCACGAGATTTGGTGCTCGCGACTACGAGGCAAAGATCGGCCGCTGGACAACCAGAGACCCGGCCAGCTTCGCGGGGATCGATCCGGACCTCTATGCGTATTGCATGGGCGACCCGATAAACAGAGTTGATCACGACGGCCATTTTGCCGGGGTTATCGCACTCTTTGGCGAAGCTGTCCTAACCGCTGTGGTCGGCGTTCTCGTATATGAGCATCTCAAAACTCATCCCGAAGCATGGCAGGTACCCACAGTATCGGAGTCCAGAGGTCGATCGACGACCGCCCCAAATCAAGCGCGGCCTCGCCCAGGCGAGCGCTACCATGAGCCGCTTCCGAAATCCTGTGATTATCCTATCAAACCGGGGAAAACCGTGAGAGGCGCCGATCCTCAAAAGCCTTGCGAGGGATTCCTGAAGGCAGCCAAAGAAGCGACCGGCCCGGAGCGCATCCTCTACATGGCGATGTATGCCTGGTGCAGACTGAATTCATGATGCAGCTGCCAGTTCTCTACCTAGTTGGCTTGTTGACAGCGACCGGAGTCGTGCTTGTGCTGGGATTCCATGCTATTCGGTTGGCTGTGATGGTCTACCGCCTCCGCCACGAGATCCAGTCGGCCACCAGGCTTGCGCGTCAGCGCCGGCGGCTTTCGGAGGCTGAGGCTATTCCATACGATGTGCTTGCCCAAAGGGCGCGACATGGCGACCATGCGGCCCAAACGAGAATGGGCCTCTTGTACGCGACCGGCTCGGGAGTGCATCGAGACGAGCGTCGGGGGGTGACTTTCTTCCGGAAAGCGGCTGAAGCCGGATTCCGCGACGCACAGTATTACCTCGCCCTGGCATACGACACCGGGAGAGGCGTGCCGCCAAACTTCTCGCTCGCAACATACTGGTATGAGCAAGCCGCCAGGTCCGGGCAGGAGCTGGCGCAGTGCAATCTCGGTGCGACATATCTGCACAAACCGGACGCGACCGCATTGGAATGGCTGTCGGCAGTGAAATGGCTGCTGATGGCGTCCTTCCAGGATGTCCCGGAGGCTAGCAATCTCCTCGAATGGGTGATTCGAAACCAGGAAGATGCGCCGAATGGGATGACTGCTGCCATCTCTCAGCTTTCTGCGCGTGCATCGCGGGGCGACAGGGACGCGATGTTTGTGCTCGGCTGGTGCTACGAACGGGGGTTCTGGATCAAACCCGACCGGGACGCGGCCCTAGAATGGTATGAACGTGCCTCAGCGAAGCAACATCTCGCGGCCAGAGTGGCACGAGCGCAGTTGCTGAAGGTGGGAGACCCGTCGGGGCCAGTGCTTGAAAGCGATCGCTGACGTGGAACGGCTCCGAGCCAATGCGCTAGCCCCGTCTGAGAGGCTTCCCTGCGAACCAGTACCGCGACCATGAGCAGCCGCCCGGGTGCTCCATCACCCAATTCTTCGATGATGCGGATCACCTCACCCGCACCGAAGTGCCCGGCATCACTCCCACCCGGATGAGCTACGACGCACAAGGCAGGCTGCAGACGATTACGCGGGGTAGCCGCACCTGGACCTTCGGCTGGGACGAGCACTTCCGCCTCGCCTCGGTCGAGGATCCACTGCACCGCACCGTCGGCTTCGCCTCCGACGATGCGGATCGCGTCACGACCCAGACGCTCCCCGACGGCCGGGAGATCGGCTTCACCTACGATGCGAGCGGGAACGTCACGAGCGTGACGCCCCCGGGGCGGCCCGCGCACGACTTCACCTACACCTCGGTCGACCTCCAGGAGTCGTACGACCCACCGGATGTGCCCACGGTCGCGCCGGATCTGACGCGGTACACCTACAACCGAGATCGCGATCTGACCCAGGTCCTGCGCCCCGACGGCAAGACGATCGACCTCGGGTACGATCCGGGCGGCCGGCTCGGCACGATCACGACCGACGGCCGTGAACTGACCTTCGGCTACGACTCCGGCGGCAATCTCCAGTCCATCAGCGACTCCACCGGCGTCTCGCTTTCCTACGCGTGGGATGGTCCCCTCCCGACCTCGGTCACCTCAGCAGGCGAGGTGAGTGGCACGGTCGCGTGGGGCTGGGACAACAACCTCCGCGTCACGTCCGAATCCGTCGACGGCACGCCCGTCGCGTTCGGCTACGACGGGGACGGCCTCCTCACCGCGGCCGGCCCCGAGACGATCACGCGGGACCCGCAGAACGGCCGCATCACCGGCACCACGCTCGGCGGTGTACCGACAGCTATCAGTACGACGCGCTCGGCCAGCTCTCGGTCTACTCGGCGTCGTACAATGGCTCCGAGGTGTTCCGGGTGGAGTACACGCGTGACGACATCGGACGGATCAGTGAAAAGCGCGAGACGCGCTACGGCACGACCTTCACCGAAGGCTACGGCTACGACACCGCCGGGCGGCTCGAGACGGTGACGCGCAACGGCACGCTCGTCTCGCAGTACACCTACGACCCGAACGGCAACCGGCTCTCCCACTGGACCCCCGACGGCACCGATACGGGGTCGTACGACGACCAGGATCGGCTCCTCGCCTACGGGGATGGGACCTACACCTACACCGCTGCCGGCGAGCTCCTCACGAAGACGGACCCGAGCGGCACCACCACGTACGATAACGACCCGCTCGGCAACCTCCGCCGGGTCGACCTGCCCGACGGCACGGTGATCGAGTACGTCATCGACGCGCAGAACCGTCGCGTCGGCAGGAAGGTGAACGGCACGCTCACTCAGGGCTGGCTCTACGGCGACCAGCTCAACCCGGTCGCCGAGACCGACGGCGCAGGGAACATCGTCTCGCGCTTCGTCTACGGCGCCCGATCGAACGTGCCTGACTTCATGATCCGCGGCGGCATCACCTACCGCATCATCAGCGATCACCTCGGCAGCGTCCGATACGTCCTCGATCCGTCAACGGGAAACATCATGGAGTCGAGGGACTACGACGAGTTTGGGAACGTCGCGTCTGCCTCGAATTCGGCATTCGAACCGTTCGCGTTTGCCGGCGGAATCGTCGATCTTGATACGGACCTCACGCGGTGCGCTACGCGAGACTTGGACAGATTCACGGGCCGATTCACAACTAGGGATCCCGCGCTTTTTGGGGGAAGAAGTGGCAATTTGTACACGTATGTTTTCAGTGATCCGATAAACTGGATTGACCCGACCGGGCTTTGGGGAAAGCCGATGCCAGAGGGTCCGCCGCCAGCACCCGTTCCTGGGGATCCAAGCAACCAGTGGAAATGGAACCCAAGCCCGAAATCTCCTCGAGGTGGGTCGTGGGGGCCAAAACGGCCTATCAAAGGTCAGAGCCAGCCGAAAGCCAGTTGGGACAACAATGCCGAAACAGACCATTGGGACGTTGATGATGGCTTCGGCAACCGGCGCCGATACGACGAAGAGGGAAATGAACTAAGTGACGAAGAAGCGCACGGCAGACGTTCGAGCTGCTCAGCTACACAAGGCTGGGATTGGGCCACTATCGGTGAAGCGGCGCTGGCGACTCTCGCTGGTGTCGCTATTACTGTGCTCACTGGAGGGAGGCTGACGCTCCAGCCTCAAGCAGGAGTCGTCGTTGCTCCGGTCAACCCTACCTTCGAGGTTGGTCCCGATGGTCACGTACAGTGTCGCGGTTGCTCAATGTGAAAAGGAGAGATTCTGTGAAAGTCTTGTCGTTAGCGGAATGCCAGGACTGGAGCGAGAGGCACACTGGACGTCTCTTCCCCCGGGACATGCTTTGCGAACCCTACGGCTCGCGCAATCGCCAATGGCGTATACCGACAGATGCCAGCAAGAAGACGGTTCTGGCACGAACTCTGGCATCGTGCTGGACCGGTGGACTCCTGTGGATCACGGATTGGGGGATCTTTCCTTCTGGTGAAAACATGCACCTCTTTGATGCTGTCCGCGCCTCCCTCGGTGTGACTGAATCGCTTTATGAGGCGCCCGGGCATCTTCTGGGGCCAGAGGAACGCATCACCATGGAATGTATGTACGATCTTTGTCTCTATTTCTACTGGGACGCCGCAGCGTTGGACCAAAGCGGTGTCGTGGTACGAATTAGTCATGATGAACATGTAACGCTAGCTGGTGATCCAGAGATGGTCCAGCCGTATGACATCGGGATCAGGAGGGCCCTAGAGCATAGGCTGATCGACGAGAGTTCGGGCCTGCGGACCTAGTCACCGGAAAGCGTACCGGAGCGAGGAGCACGTCGTCGGTTGTCGCTTTGTTTACCAGAGACAATTTGCGGTCGCACCTGGGTCGCGCGAGAAAGCTGGGAATAGCGACTCGCCAACTCCGCTGCCGTGGCTCTTCAGCGAGCGTGGTCGAAATGATGCATTTCCCTGAAACGCAGAACGGCCGCATCACCGGCACCACACTCGGCGGTGTGACCGACAGCTATCAGTACGACGCGCTCGGCCAGCTCTCGGTCTACGCGACGTCGTACAATGGCTCCGAGGTGTTCCGGGTGGAGTACACGCGTGACGACATCGGCCGCATCAGTGAGAAGCGCGAAACGCGCTACGGGACGACCTTCACGGAAGGCTACGGGTACGACGCCGCCGGTCGCCTCGAGACGGTCACACGCAACGGCACGCTCGTTTCCCAGTACACGTACGACGAGAACGGCAACCGCATCTCACACTGGACGCCCGACGGCACAGTCACGGCAACATACGACGACCAGGACCGGCTCCTCACGTACGGCGACGCGAGCTACACGTACACCGCGGCAGGCGAGCTGCGCACGAAGACCGACCCGTCAGGCACGACCACGTACGACTACGACACCCTCGGGAACCTCCGGCGACTCGACCTGCCAGACGGCACAGTCATCGGTAAGTCCTCGCCGTAGCCCGTCTGGTCAGAGGGGCTGGGATGGGTCACGCTACCTCCAGGAAAGGAGGGAGTGTGATGAGCGAACGAGAAGTGGAGCGGTTGAGACGGGATCTGGAGCGGGGAAGCCGGCGACGGGAGAGGCGGCGGTACCCACGGGAGCTGCGCGAACGGGCGGTGGCGTACGCCCGCGAGGCGCGGGCAATGGGGGCGAGCGACGGGGAGATCGCACGAACCCTCGGGGTGAACCGCCACACCTTCGCGAAGTGGGACAAGCAGCTGGGCGGAAGCTTCCGATCGGTCGAACTGATCCAGGAGACGACGCCGGTCGCGAGCGAATCGCTGGTGGTCGTCACCCCCGGAGGGCTGAGGATCGAAGGACTCGATCTGGACGCAGCGGCGGAACTGATCCGGAGAGTGGGATGATCACGGCGGGCCGGGGTGTGCGGGTGCTGGCCTACGACGAGCCGGTGGACATGCGGAAGTCGTTCGACGGGCTGGCGGCCGTGGTGCGGGACAAGTTGGGCCGGGACCCGCTCTCGGGCGATCTGTACCTGTTCGTGAGCCGGAACCGGAGACGGGCAAAGGTGCTGCTGTGGGACGGGACAGGGCTGTGCGTCTACGCGAAGCGGCTCGAGAAGGGACGGTTCAGCGGCCCCTGGATGTGTGGCGGAACCGGGCCGTTGCGGCTGACCGTGAGCGAGCTCGCGCTGCTGCTCGAGGGGATGGAGATGCGAGGCCGGCTGCCGCTGTCTCCGTCCCCGTATGAGATCCGCACGACAAGAGTGAACTTGTAACAGAAAGTACTTGAATCAAGCGAGTCGATCTGCATAATAGAGAACCCGTGAGGGCGATCGAAAGAGAGAAGAATCCGGACACTCTCCGCCAGATCGCCCTTCTTCTTTCCGACGAAAACTCCCGCCTGATCGAACGCCTTCGCAAGCTCACCGAAGAGAACAGCCGCCTCCGGGGGATGGACCCCGCGAAGGCGCAGGCTGAGATCGCCGCGCTCAAAGAGCTTCTGGCCATCCGCGAGCGGAAGATCTTCGGCCGGTCCTCGGAGAAGCGGACCGGCGAAGAGCCGCGGGACGACGAGCCGGCGAACCAGGAACCGCGGAAAGGCCACGGGCCGACGGCGCAGCCGGAGCTGGAGGTCGTCGTCGAGGAGCACGAGCTCGCGGAAGACCAGCGGCAGTGCGGCGCCTGTGGCGGAACCGTCGAGCGGATGGGGGACCAGGCGGAGGAGTCCGAGGAGATCACCGTGGTGGAGCGGCGCTTCCTGCGCGTGCGTCACCGGCGGCACAAGTACCGGTGCCGGTGCAACGGATGCGTGGTGACGGCGCCGGGACCGGCGAAGCTGATCCCCGGCGGGCGGTATTCGATCGGCTTTGCGGTCGAGGCGATCGCCCAGAAGTACATCGATCATCTTCCGCTGGAGCGTCAGGTGCGGATCATGCGGCGCGAAGGGCTGGAGATCAGTTCGCAGACGTTGTGGGATCAGCTCTGGGCGGCGGCGCGACATCTGGAGCCGAGCTACGAGGCGATCATCAAAGACGTGCTCTCGGCCGGGGTGGTCGGGGCGGATGAAACGCACTGGAAGATGCTGAGCCGGAGTGGCCGGGAAGAGGGAACAAACAAACGCTGGTGGGCCTGGAACGTGACGAGCGAGAAAGGGGCGTTCTTCCGGATCCTCGACAGCCGGTCGGCCGAGGCGGCGCGCCGAGTTCTCGGGGACTACCGCGGGATCGCGATGGTGGATGGATACGGGGCGTACGACAGCCTCGCCCGGGGCGAGCCGAAGTTCGTCCTGGCGCACTGCTGGGCGCACGTCCGGCGCAAGTTCATCGACATCGAATCGAGCTTCCCGCACCAGAGCGCGGAGATGATCGGCTTGATCCGGGAGCTCTACGAGATCGAGAAGCTCGCTCCACCCGGCCGGGAGGGCGACGAGCTTCGTCGGAAACTGCGCGATGAACGTTCCCGAGAGGTGATCCGCAGGATCCTCGACTGGATCGCGGCGACTCCGGCATTGCCGCAGAGCGGCCTGGGGACGGCGATCGCCTATACCAAAGGGATGTGGGAAGGGCTCGTGCGGTTCCTCGAGGATCCGCGGATCCCGCTGGACAACAACGCGGCGGAGCGGTCGATCCGCGGCCCGGTGGTCGGCCGGAAGAACTACTACGGCTCGAAGTCACGACGCGGCACCGAGGTCGCGGCGCTCTACTACACGCTCATCGAGACGGCCAAGCTCCTCGGAGTCGAGCCCAAGACCTACCTCCGCTACGCCCTTCGCAAGGCCATCGAGCAACCCGGCACGGCCGTCCTTCCCACCGAACTCCTCGTCTGAATCCCGCCCTACTCCACCTCCCGCCCCAACTCAAGACGGGCCACGGCGAGGATTTACCCAAGTTGCGCTACAAGCTGGCGCGGGCGGAGTCCGCTGCAGCAGCTGAAGTCAGGTGCCGCCCTCCACCCGAGCGAAGACAATGAGGATCGGCACCTCTCGATCCCCGTGGTGCAGCCGAAGGTATACGGTTTCAGGCTCCTGCCAAACGACGACGCGTTCACCAACAGCGAACTCCGGATACTCGGGATCTTCCCAGTTCCCTTCGAATGTGGGAGCGCCCAGGAAAGCCTTGAGCTCCGTGGCGATTCTGTCGAACGCGCTCTCGTACGCTGCATAGGTCGCTTCGTAGTGATCCTGGTCCTCGAGCTCGTAGAAGCTGTTCGACACCGCCAAGTACGCTTCTTCCGCCTCAGGGTCCGCCAGGAACTCACGGACGACGACCGCCGGGTCGCGCCCATCCTCGTGCTGGCAGTGTGGCAACCGGTAGCTCATGTCAGGCACCTAACGGCCGCGGTTCACCTGCACGGGCACGCCCCGCAGACCGCAGCCTCATGAGTAATGGTAGCGCGTGCCCGTGTCAGGTGGAACCAAATGTTAGGGTTAGGCGCATCAGTGAAGAAGCATGAAAAGTAGTGCTCCGGCCAGTGCCGCACCAGCGAGAAGAGCGCGAACGATCGCTCTGCGATCTCGAAAGCGAATGAGTTCGGAGAGTGCGAGAGCCAGCGAAGCGAAGGCGACAGGAAGAAACGCGATGATGAGCATTGCCAGGGCGAACGTCCAGCTTTCAGGTCCATTCGGCGCAAAGCTGCTTAGCCAGAGCACCAGCGCCATCAGAACGGCAATGGAGTAGGCGGCAAACGTGAACGCCGATGAGATGTAGCGCGGCGGTGCCAACACTTTGCCACTCCATCTCTTGAAAGTTGGGAAGCGAGACATTGCGTTCAGAGCGCCTAACGGTTCAGGCTGAGCGGCTAGCGCACGCTCGGCAATGGTTCAAGATTGAGTAGCGGCTCGGCGTGCGCTAGTCCGCTCGAGCCGATGGTTATGCGACGGATCGGAAGGGGACGGTTTCTTTGATAGCCGGTAGAGGGCGTATAGGTACAACGCGGGCAGCGCGAGAGCAGGTCCCGCCAGGAAAGCGGGATGATAGACAAGGCCGAGAGCCAGCAAGACAACATGCATGCAGATCGAGATCAGCAGGCGTACTGGCTTCCCTGCGGCCTTCCGGGCAAAAGCATGGGGATCTTCAAAGATATCTTTCATGACTATGACGGGCGCATAACTTGTTACTCAGCGATTGTAGCTCACCTATCGAAAAGTGAGAAACCGGACAAAGTTTGTCCAGTATCGCACCAGAGGCCTGGCCGCGCCAGCGTTCGCATCTGACTGGACCGACACGACTTCAGGATTCCCGGGCTCCGCGTTGTCCGGAACCGTCTGGACATTTTGGGTCCGTTTTGCCTCCATGGTTTTCGGGGGATTCTGGACCGGCGAATTCGGAATGATCGCGTCGGCGGGGCTTCGCACTCCCCGCGAACCCGGCCGGTTGAGCACGTGCGTGTAAATCATCGTGGTCCTCACGTCCGCGTGGCCGAGCAACTCCTGTACGGTCCGAATGTCGTACCCGTCCTCCAACAGATGCGTCGCGAACGAGTGGCGGAAGGTGTGACAGGTCACCCGCTTCGAGATTCCCGCGCGCCGTGTCGCCTCGGCCACCGCCCGCTGCAGGGTCTTTTCGATCACGTGGTGCCTCCGCCGGGTTCCCGTTCGGGGGTCCACCGAGGGTTTCCGTGCCGGAAAGAGCCACTGCCAGGGCCATTCGCGCCCCGCGTTCGGGTACTTTCGCTCCAGGGCGTCCGGAAGCGCGACGCCCGCAAGGCCCGCCGCGCGGTCCGACTCCCACAGATCGCGCAGCCGCTCGATGTGCTGCCGGAGCGGCACCGACAGACTCTCCGGCAGCATCGTCACCCGGTCCTTGTTCCCTTTCCCTTCCCGAACCAGGATCTCGTTCTTCTCGAAATCGAGATCCTTCACCCGTAGCCGCAGGCATTCGATCTGGCGCAGGCCTGCTCCGTAGAGGAGACCCGCCATCAACCGCGTCGTTCCTTCCATCTGCCCCAGCACCGCCGCGACTTCGGCCCGTGTCAGCACGACCGGGAGCCGGCGGGCACGCTTCGCCGGCACGATGTCCAGCCGGTCGATTTTCTCCTCCAGAACGTGCCGGTAGAGGAAGAGGATCGCCGAGAGCGCCTGGTTCTGCGTCGACGCCGAGACGTTTCCCTCCACGGCAAGGCTGGTGAGAAACGCGTTGATCTCCTCGGCGCCCATCGAGGAGGGATGACGTTTGCCGTGAAAGAGAATGAACCGGCGGATCCACTGGACGTAGGTCTGCTCGGTACGCAGGCTGTAGTGGCGCACCCGGATAGCCGCGCGCACGCGGTCGAGCAGTTTCGGCGGACGAGCAACGTCGTGCATCAGCTCCGAGGTTCCCTCGGAGCGATTGCGGAGTCAAGCACTCCACGAGGCGTGGAGGCTTGTGGTCAGCCGCTCGATCGCCTCTCGGCGTCGCGGGCGATCGCCTTCGCCATGTCGCTGAAGATCTTCTTGTGGATCGGGTAGAGGCCATACCAGTAGAGGAAGCCGGAGAGACCCTTCGGGGCGAACAGGGCGGTCTGGACGAGCCGCGAGCGATCGCCTTCCCCGAAGGTCTCCCACTGCAGCCACGCCCGGCCCGGCACCTTCATCTCGGCGCGCAACCGGATCGATTTTCCCGGCACGACCTCCTCGACTCTCCAGAAGTCGAGCGACTCGCCCACGGCGATCTCCACCGGGTGGCGCCGGCCCCGGCTCAGACCGGGCCCTCCCACCAGGGAATCGAGCAGGCCGCGAATCTCCCAGGCCCACCGCCAGGTCAGCCATCCCTTCTCACCGCCGAGGGTCGAGAACGCATGGAACGTCGCTTCGGGAGAGGCGTCGACCGGAAGCGAACGGACCTCCACCATCATTCCTTCGCGGTCCTCCAGCTCGCGCGTCGCTCCGTCGAGCAGCGCTCCACTCCATCGGGTCTCCACATCGCCCTCCCGAAGCCGCTCCAGCGCGCGCTCGACCGCCGCCTTGTAGGAGACCGGGCGGATCGATGGAAAGAGCGTCTCCGCCCGGCGGGTATCCGCGACGACCGAGTCGACGATTCCTTCGATCAGCGGGACGCCGATCCGATTCGGAATCGGGGTGACGGCGCCGACCCATCGGCCCGCCAGATTCGGAGCGAGCACCGGAAGGGGGAGGATGAACCGTCGAAGTCCGCGGACCTCGGCGTAGCGGTCCATCATCGCGCGGAAGGGGAGTCGCTCGGAGCCGACTTCGACCACGCCACTCTCCTCGGTTTCGATCGCGGCGACGAGGTAGTCGAGCACATCACGGATCGCGATCGGCTGGACGAGATTCCCGATCCATTTGGGTGTGACCATCACCGGCAGCCGTTCGGTGAGATAGCGGACCATCTCGAAGGATGCAGAGCCGGAACCGATGATCGGCCCGGCGCGAAATTCGAGCGTGTCGAGGCGATCCCGAAGGATCGATCCCACCTCTGCCCGACTGCCGAGGTGTTTCGATCGATGGATCCCCGCGGGCAGCAGTCCGCCGAGGTAGATCGTTCGGACCCGCCGGCCCGCGGCTTCGCAGAAATTCGTTGCCGCCTGGCGATCACGCTCCTCGAACTTGCTTCCCTCCGAGATCATCGAGTGAACGAGGTAATACGCGAGATCGATGTTCTCGAAGGCTTCGCGGAGCGAGCCCGCATCGAGGAGATCTCCGGTCCGGACCTCGACCTGCTTCGCCCACGGTCTCGATTCGATCCGGCGAGGATCACGGACGAGGATGCGAACCGCGTGTCCCTTTCGAAGAAGCCGGGGAACGAGGCGTCCACCGACGTAGCCGGTCGCCCCGGTCACCAGGATGTGCATCCAATGATCTTACCGCGTCAGAACAGCCGGAGCGTGAAGGAAGGAGGCGGGGGCGATGGCAGCAGGTGGATCCGGGACGCCGGTGGCGTGTGGCTTGCTCCCGCGACCGGGATGCTGCAATGGCTCGATCGCACCCTCGGAGTCAACCGCGAGGTGCTGGCCCTCTCGCTGGCCCGGCTGGGCGACAGCATCGGCAACAGCATTCTGATCGTGGTGATCCCGCTTTACGTCGCTCGTCTCCCCTCGAACCTGCTGCATCTCCGCCAGGCACTGCTGGTCGGGATCCTGCTGTCGGTCTACGGCTTCGTCAACTCCGCCACCCAGCCGGTTGCAGGTCTGCTCGTCGACCGGCTCGGCCACCGCCGGGGTTTCATTCAGGGCGGACTGCTGATGATGGCAGCGGCGACCGCGGTGATGGTCTGGGCCGGTCGCTACCTCCACCTGCTCGGTCTGCGCGCGCTTCAGGGCGTCGGCTTCGGGCTGACCCTGCCCGCGTCGCTGTCGATCCTCAAGCGGTCGACGAAACAGGAGACTCGGGGGAGCGCCATGGGCTTCTTCACCACCTCCAGGATGGTGGGCTTTTCGATCGGGCCGCTGCTCGGCGGGTTCCTGCAGACCCGCTTCGGATTCGCCCCCACATTCCTCACCGGTGCGGGATGCATTGCGCTGGCGATGGTCTGTGTGCAGATCTGGGTCGAGGAGCCGGAGATCGAACCGGCGGAGGCAGAGGCCCGCAGCGGCGGCCGTTTCGCGCTGTTCGACCGGTCGCTGCTTTCGGGTGAGCTACTGACGCTCGCGGCGGGCACCTTCATCATGGCGACGACCATCGCAATGATGTCGGCGGTCGAGAAGCAGATGAATGCCCGGTTGGAGCAGACCGCTCTCGGTTTCGGAATCGCCTTCAGCGCACTGACGGTGACGCGCCTGCTGACCCAGGTACCGTTCGGGAAGCTTTCGGATCGGATCGGGCGACGGCCTCTGATCGTCGGCGGGCTCCTGCTGCTGGCGCCGTCGACGGCGCTACTCGGGCTGACCCGCACGACCCTGCAACTGACGGGCGCGCGGCTGCTCCAGGGCGTGGCATCTGCCGCGATTGCCGCGCCCGGCTTCGCTCTCGCCGCCGACATTTCGAAGACGGGTGGCGAAGGACGACAGATGTCGATCCTGACGATGGGCTTTGCCCTGGGGATCGCCGCCGGGCCGCTGCTCGCCGGGCTCCTCGCTCGCTGGTGGCTCGATCTGCCCTTTCTGGTCGGCGGGGCTCTGGCGCTCCTGGTTGCCTGGGCCACCCTTCGCTACGTGCGCAAGGCCTGAACGGAGAAGGAATCAGCACGACTCCCGTCGTCGTGCCAGACCTCTTTCATCGAGATCCGCGCTCCGGCATCAGTGTTCCCCGGTGAGGGCACACCGGGGGTGAGCGGGGCGGTCTGCGCCTGCCGACCGCCCCGGCTCCGTGAGAGCGGTACGAGCCGGAGAACTCAGCGCGGACCGCTCCAGTTCGACCCGGGATGGCGATCGGGATTCAGGGCAGGGCCCGGGTCATTTCGAACGTCGTCGCGTCCTGAGAGCCGTTGGTGACGCGGGATCCGAAAACGATCACCTTCCCCCCGGCGGCACCGGTCACGCGGAGCCTGAAGTTGTCGGACCTGCCGATATTCGAGAAGAGGTCGTCGATCGACATCTGCTTCTGCTCGTGCCCCCAGAGCTCCACGCTTTTCGAAATCCAGGTGTTGCCAGAAGCCCCATACAGCTCGACACGAACCCAGACATGCCCCCCGGTCGTCTCGACCAGGCCGACGTTGTAACGAAAATCTCCGCCTTCGATGTTGGTCAGTCCGAGCAGATCGGTCGTCTCACCCTCGCCTAGAGCCTGCTCTGCCGGGATGGCCGCCATGAATTGACCTTTCGAGTCGCGGGCCTCCTCGTCGGTGCCCTGCGAATAGATTCGCGCCGACATGTGGATGGGCACGTCCGACACCGCCCGCATCGCGCCGAACTCGTGCAGACCGAACAGCGTGAAGACCGCGTCGTCGATCTCTCTGACCTCGCCGGGATTGAGAGTCATCGGACTGGTGATTGCTGAAGGATCGTTGTACTGGAATCGTCGAAGGAAGCTGAACTCCACGTTGGCCGCCGTGTCGTTCGGATTGAACACCCAGACAGTGGTGTGCCAGAACGACGGCGGCGCGCCGGGCCCCGACCCCGCGGCAGGCAGGTAGAGCTCCGTCGAAGCCGTCGAGGCCTCCGCCGGCGCCAGCGGCGCCAGGGCGGCGATCAATCCTATCAGTGCCAGAATCATGAAACCTCTTCTCCGCATGAAATCCTCCTGTTCGTGCCGGTCAGCTGTCCGCTTCGACGTTCGGCGGCACGCGGTATTGCGCGCCGTCGCTGATGGAGTCGCTCGGCTCGGTGTTCCCTCGGATTGAGGCAGGCAGTGGCAGCGAAATCGATGCCGAACTGCTCATGCCAGGAGGAGCGACCGCGTGAGTCCAGCACGGCCAGGCCCGCCTGGCAATCCCCCATAAGCCCGCCCTACAGAGGAAATCCGATGGCTCGGCGACAACAGATTGGCTTTGAATCAGACTATCACAAGCGCTCGAGGCGAGCTCCTCACCTCGACAAGAGCCCGGTGAGTAAGCCTCCTCTCCGAAAGAGTCGGACCGGCCGAGCCCGACCATGCGTCCGAGCCACCCGGAAGGAATTAGAGGTCGAGTCTTCGATCGTCGGTCTAGTCGCGAAACGCGGTCTACCCCTCGTAGAGTTTGCCCTCCGAGTTTCCATTCCGAGTCACGCTCGTCGGCAAGGGTCGCAAGCAGCGCACCTGCCCTCTGTGGGACAGAACCGTGAGCGCTCTCCAGGCGTGGCTGGCCGAACGACCTTCGGCTGACGGGCCTCTCTTCCTCAACGCTCAGGGCCGCCGCCTGACGGCCTGACCGATGGAATGAGCCCCCGACGAGCACGCGGAGACGATTCCGAACGCGGGTCCGCGAGCGGACGCGGCACGCGCCTCGGCGGCCGCGATCACGCGTGCCGTTCCCGATCGCGGAGATGACGCCGACGCCCGTGATCGCGACCCGCCGGGCGTCGTTCATGGGACCGGAAGAATCACCGCAGAGGACGCAGAGGTTCGCAGAGAGAGAACGGCGCGCCCCCCGGTTGGGGCGCCGCCTCGCTGAAGGCAACCGGGGACCAGCCCCGGCTGCATGAGATCGATGACCTCGCCTCAGATCACTCGCGCGATCGCCGGGATCCGCCGCAGCGCCGCGGTCAGACTCCAGCTCAGGGCCAACGCTCCCGCAAACACGAGCACCCCTTTCCCGGCGCCTGGCAGATTCGCATGAAGGAGCGAGAGCTGCAGCCAGGTGACACAGGAATAGTGAAGGATGTAGATGCCGTATGCATTCGCGCTCAGGCTGTCGAAGACGCGATTGGATTTATTCAAGAAGCGTAGGAACAGCGCGAGGAACGCCATCGAGGCGGCGCTGCAGGTCAGTACGAAAGTCAGATTGCCGAATGTACGGAGCCCGAGACCGGGTCCACCCTTGGCCATCGCGCCGAGGACCGCGAGAACCGTCGCGATCGACACGGCGAACGTGAGGACGGACGCACCCACCCAGAGGTACCAGCGGCGAGCGAGTTTGCCCTCCGTCGCGAGAAGACCACGCCCGACTCCGTACGCACCGAGCCCCGCGCCGGCGAAGAAATAGACGGCATAGAGAGCCAGACGGCTGGTCTGCGCGAAGAACGGTCCGACACTGAGCCAGGCCCCGGGAGTGAATGCTTCAGCCATCGGCAGATAAGCCACCGCCGCCACGGCGATCAGCCCAAGGAAGAAGAGGGCCGGACGGTTCGAGAGACGTCCTTCGATCCGGCCGAGCGCGTCGCCCCAGTTCGGCGAGAGCTTGAAGAGGCCTGCCGCGATGAGGCCGAAGCCGAGCAAGAGCCAGAGAAACCAGGCGGGGCCGGCGGGCCAGACGCCAAGAGCCAGCCACTGCTTCCAGAACGATCCCGCGTGCGCCCCCGCAAGCCAGGTCGGGTAGTACGCGAGCGGCGCGAGGAGTCCCGCCGCCACGACGAACGGCAGCCCGAGTCGCAGCCCTCTGTCGCGCACGTACTTCCCTGCCCCTTTACGCACGAGGCTCGGCCACGCGAAGACGCCGGAGAGGAGAAACATCAGGGCCATGAAAAAGGTGTCGTTGTAGCCGACGAACAGCTCGATGCCGGGCCACTTGTGGCTGTCGACGATCGGAAACGCGCCCCAGAACAGCGTCTTGTCGAGCGAGATCGCCTGGGGTGGTGCATACGTGTGATAGGCAAGGACCGCGTGATGCGCCACCACCATGAGGATCAGGAATGCGCGCAGATAGCCGAGGGGAAGATTGCGGGTCGCCGCCGCCGGGGCGGGGGTGGTTTGGACCCGCTGAATCGACAGCCTCGCGGCGTCGCGGCGATCGGATTCGGGGAGTGAATTGGGCAGACTGGTCACAGAGTCTCCTTGTTAGGCATTTCAAACAGCGTTGAGGGTCAGGGGTTGATGGCAGGCGATGCCGGCGGTTCAGAGGAAGTCGGTCTTTCTCTCCTGGAGCACGAAGGTGAGGACGACGAAAACGATGCTGAGGGCGAGCTCGCCCGCGAGAATCGACACGCCTCCCCGATTCCACACCATCGTGTGCCCCGACATCGTGCTGCCGATGCCCGGCATGTGTGCGACGTAGTAGATGAATCCCTGGAAAAAGAGGTTCGCCGTGGCCATCACTCCGATGGTCCAGCCCTCGGACTCGCTCACGACGGCCACACAGAGCAGCAGACAGAAGCTGGCGAACAACTCGCCGAGAATGACGAGCGTGAATGGAATCAGCCCGAACGATCCCGCCAGCGAGAAGAGGCCGAGGGTGGCGGCGGCGAGAGTGGTGAACGGGATGAGAAAGATCAGAAGGTTGGCCAGAATCTTCGCCACCGCGTAGTCTCTCGTGGAGATCGGCAGGGTCATCACGAAGGCGAGCGTCTGCCCCTTCCGTTCACCGATCACCGTCATCATCGGAAGCAGAATGCCGGTCGTGATCAGCACCGTCAGGAGCAGAATGGTACCGATGTAGAAGGATCCGTTGCCGCCCGCCGCAATCACGGCGATTGCCGCCACGCCGAGGGCGAGAAGTCCGGCGATCGGCCAGCGCTGAAAATACCAGTCCTTCAAGATGAGACGTTTCACCATCGGGTAGTTCATCCGGCGCTCCCTTCTCTGCGACTCATGACATTGGCGACGAAGATCTCTTCGAGCGTCATCGTGTCGACCGCCTGGACCGTCGCGCCGGCGTCCGCGTAGAGAGTGGTCATCGCCGGGTCGTAGCGGCTCGTCGTCACGACCGGCAGCCGGTCGCTGCCGGCCGTGGCGATCACTCCCGGAAAACCGGGGAGAACCACGCCCGGCGGCACATCGAGCCGGATCCGCCGCCAGCGATCGAGGAAACCTTCCTTGTCGCCCGAGTCGATGATCCTTCCCCGGTCGATGAAGGTGATCTGATCGGAGATCTGCTCCACATCGAGAGTGTTCTGCGATGAGAAGAGAATCGACCGGCGGTCATCCGCGAGCACTTCCATCAACTCACCGAGGACCTCCTGTCGGGCGACCGGATCGAGCCCCGTGGTCGGCTCGTCGAGAATCAGGAGGCGCGGACGTCGCGCCAGAACGAGAAGCAGCGCCGCCTTGACCCGCATCCCGTGCGAAAGCCCTTTGATCTTCTGCTCCGGCCGCAGGTCGAACCGGCGAAGAAGGCTCTCGGCGTATGTCTGGTCCCATCCGGGATAGATCGAGCGGACGAACGACATGTGCCATCCGATCGTCGCCGACTTGTAGAGCCGGAGATCCTCCGAGGCGAACCCGACATCGAGCTTGGCCGCTGCCTCTTCGGCCGGCATCGGGTGGCCGAGGAGGTGAACGGCTCCCTGATCCTGGCGCACGAGCCCGATCAGGACCCGGATGGTCGTCGACTTGCCGGCACCGTTCGCGCCGATCAGTCCCATGACGCCGCCGGTCGGAAGCTCGAGGTCGATGTCGTCGAGTGCAAAGTGCGGATACCTCTTTCCCACGCTCTCGAGCTGCAGGGCGAGATCAGTCATTGGAATACTCCTTGTCGAATCGTCTGGAAGCCTCGCGCAGGCGTGCGATGAGCTGCTCCGGAGTCAGGCCGAGGAGAGATCCCAGGCGAACCACCTGCTCGAGATGCTGCGAGAGCTCCTCGCCGTAGAGACGGGGACGAAGATCCGGCTCCGCGGCGACAGTGGAACCCTTTCCCTGGTGGGTCACGATGACGCCCTCCCTTTCGAGCTCGAGGTAGGCACGTTTCACCGTGATCACGCTGACCCGAAGCGAGACCGCCATCTGGCGGATCGAAGGGATCTCTTCGCCGCGGGCCCAGTCACCGACCGCCACCCGCTGCTTGATCTGCTCCATGATCTGGAGGTACATCGGCCGGCCGTCGGTCCGGGAGATGACCAGATCACTGTGTCCACTGTGCATACTCACATACTGAGTATACACAGCAAGATTGGACTGTCAAGGGGTATCTGGCTCGCCGCGATGGCGCGTCTACGGGAGGCTGGATGCGGCATTGGGCTCGAGTGACTGTTCGAACCGCTGCCGCTGCACGCTCGATCGCGATGAGCGCCAGCAGCACCCGCCGCCTCGCTCTACGGGCCGAAACGGGAGAGGTCGCCTCTACTTTCCGCGAGGATCACTCCAGCATCGTCAGGGACCAAGAAACCAGGTACGCCCCAAAGGGGGCCACATCTTCGATCTTCGGCGACTGGTCCGACGATCGAAGACCTGACCCCGTTCCTTCCCAGCACACCCCGCCCAGGGCTTGGGGCCAGATGACATTCCTTCCCGTGTCTGCCGTTCGAGCTCGTAACTGGTTGAGTCATTAGGAGTTGTTTGCATGACTCCGGTACGGCATCTTCTTTGCGGTACACCGCTGCGTGCACGGCCCAAGGGCCTTTGAAATCAGGAGGATCAACGTGAAGAAACTCATTGTAATCATTGCTATCTCGATGCTCGGATTGGTGGCAGCCTGTCGGGAGGAACCGGAGGAGGCCACGGCCGGAACGACGACTCAGGAAGTGGCGGGCGTCGGCAACCAGGGCGACGTCAGCCCGATCAACGCCCAGACCTGGATCGATGATGTCACCATCGGTCACGAGCTCTCTCCGGACGGCTCGGTCATGACCACCGAGGGAGGCGACGACTTCGCTCCGGGTGACACCATCTATCTGGCGATGGAAGTCGGCGACGCTCCGGCCAATCAGGCTGTCACCGTGATGTGGTACGGACCCGACGACAAGAAGGTTGGTGAGGAAACCAAGCAGGTCTCCGGGCAGAAGTATCTGAACTTCCAGGCGAGCGACACCTCCACCTGGCCGATGGGAGACTATCGCGCCGAGGTCTGGACCGGCGACGAGAAAGTGAATGACCAGAAGTTCCAGATCGTCGCGGCCAGCGACGCCGGTCGGTAATCGGTTCGGATTCGGGTCGCATCTTCGTACGTCTGTGAGAACAGGCCGGGCGAAGATGTGGCCCGCGTGGCCTTCTCGGCCCTGACGACGGCAAGATCCTTCGCGACCCACGGTATGGGCTTCGAGGCGGTTTTGGGGCGCTCAGGACGACGGGGGGCTGATGCCGCGTGGTCGGCTCTCGGTTGCGGGTGCGGCGGATGTCAACGGCGCCAGGTGAAGTAGCGACGCATCAGGTTCGCAATCCGGGGCGTCAGACGGGTGCGATTCCAGGCGTCGCCGGCCTTGCGGATCGCCTCGGCCTGCGTCGGGTAGGGGTGAATCACCGAGGCCATCGTTCCGAGGCCCACCTTTCCGGCCATCGCGGTGGTCACCTCGGAGATCATCTCCCCCGCGTGCCGCGCAACGATCGTCGCCCCCAGAATCTCGTCCGATCCCTTCTTCACATGGATCCGCACGAATCCCTCCTCTTCGCCCTCGGCGATGGCGCGGTCGACCTCGGACATCGGGATGGTAAAGGTCTGGATGTCGATGCCCTTCGCCGCGGCGTCCCGTTCGTAGAGGCCGACGTGTGCGATCTCGGGGTCGGTGTAGGTGCACCAGGGGATGCTGAGCGCGCTCACGCGCTTCCGACCCGCGAACGGGAAGAAGGCATTCTGGATGACGATCCGCGCCATGGCGTCCGCTGCATGGGTGAACTTGTAACGCGAACAGACGTCCCCGGCCGCGAAGATCCGGCGGTTCGAGGTGCGGAGACGATCGTCGACTTCCACACCCTCGACTCCGAAACGAACTCCCGCCTGATCCAGAGCAAGCCCTTCGATGTTCGGAGTGCGACCGACGCCGACGAGAATCGCGTCGGCTTCGAGCTGATCCGCTTTCCCGTCGCTCTCGAGATGCAGCAGGCGCTCTTTCGCGCCGCTCTCGACGCGCAGGACCCGCGTATCGAGGAGTACGGTGATGCCGTCCCGCTCGAAGGCGGTGCGAAGAATCGCGACGGCGTCGGCGTCTTCGCGGGGGAGGAAGTGCTCGCCGCGCTCGATGATCGTCACCCGGGTTCCGAGGCGAGCGAAAGCCTGCGCGAGCTCGCATCCGATGGGTCCGCCGCCGAGGACGGCGAGCCGCGCCGGCCGCTCGGTGAGATTGAAGATCGTCTCGTTCGTCAGGAATCCCGCGTGGGCGAGCCCCGGGGTGTCGGGGATGGTGGCGCGTGCGCCGGTCGCGATCACCGCGCGGTCGAAGCGCAAGGTCGCGCCGTCGACCTCGACGGTGTCGCGCGACGTGAAGCGGCCCTCGCCGAGAAAGATGTCGATCCCGTATTCATCGCGAAACCGGCGCGCCGAATCGTGCGGGGCGATTCCGGCGCGGATCCGGCGTACCCGCTCCATCACCCTGGCGAAATCGACGCGCACTCCGTCCGGAACCTCGACGCCGAACCGTGCCGCGTCGCGCACGTCGGCCGCCGCGCGCGAGGCGCGGATGATCGTCTTCGACGGGACGCAGCCGACGTTGAGGCAGTCGCCACCGAGAAGATGGCGTTCCACCAGGGCGACCTTCGCGCCGAGTCCCGCCGCGCCCGCGGCGCTGACGAGCCCGGCGGTTCCGCCACCGATCACGACGAGGTTGTAGCGGGGTGCCGGCCGGGGATTGATCCAGTCGTCCGGGTGGACGTTCTCGAGAAGCTTCCTGTTGTGCTCGTCGAGCGGTGAGAGTTCCGGTGTCGTAGTCATGTCGTCATCCTCACGTCGCCAGGTCGCTCCGCGATCTCTCCATCTTGCCACGATCGGGGTCGGCGATTCCCGGCGTTCTCACGACCGGACCGACGATCGGCCGATCCGCCGGTTCGAAACGCCCCCGGACCAGAACGAGCTCAGGCTCCGTCCAGTTCGCGAACGAAGATGAAGGTCATGATCGCCACGCCGACGAACCCGGTGAAGACGACCCCCACGGCAGTTGCGAGCCCCACCAGAGTCGTCGCATAGACGTAGGAGAGTCCGAGCAGCACCGCGAGCGAGATGACGAAGAGGCGGAGCAGGCCCTGTCGCTGTGCGTCGGGTGCGGCGAAGAGCAGCTCCCGGAGAAACCGCTGACTGAGAATGATGAACAGAATCATCGCCAGCAGCGACAGTCCCGGCGTGGAGAGAAAGAAGTCATAGGCGCCGTGGATGGCGATGGCGATGATGAAGGTGGTGTTGAGACTGCCCGACGGCCGACGCCGGGCGCTGCTCATGTCGTAGGCGGCGACCGCGACGAGCGAGGTCAGCGCCATGTGCAGGAAGTTCGCGGTGAGGAACCGCCCGATCGCCGCGGACGGGTCCATCATGTGGAAATAGCCGATGTTTTCTTCCGCGGCGAACCCGAGGCCAACCAGCGCGCCGCAGGTCATCGCCTCGATGCGTGAGCCGCGGCGATTCAAGGCCGGGAGAAGGGGAAGAAAGAGGAGAAGCTTGCAGAGCTCTTCGCGAAGGCCGACGCCGAAAACGAAGTAGAGAGCGTCGGCGATCGGCTGTCCCGTCTCCTGAATCCTCAGGAAGACTTCCTCGGCCGAAATGAGAATGAGGGTGGGATAGATGCTGAGGACCCCGAGGAAGAAGGCGGTGACGTAGAGCTTCTTCCGTCCGGGGACCGGCTCGTCGGCGCGTCCCATCCTGCCTGCAATCGCGAGCCAGAGCAACGCAGCGACGGCGGCGAGGAGCAGTGGCCATCCGCGGACTCCCTCATAGCCGGAGGGCCAGAGCCAGAGCAGCATCCGCGGCCAGTCGTGATCGTGTTCCGCGATCGCGAGACGGAACGAAGGTCCGATCACAGCCTGGTAGCGCGGATCGTCGAGGCGTCGGCGGACCTCGTCCCACTGGTCGTTGTCGATCCAGATCCCGAGTGCGTGCTCGAGATCGATCGCCGCGCGCTTCGGATAGGCCAGCCCTTCCCGTTCGAATCGCCGAGCGGCCTCCTCTTCGTTGTCGTCGTAGAGAGCGGCGCGGGCGAGGAGATGGTTGGCCCAGCGGACAGGCCGAGGACGGTTCGCCAGCGTCTGAACCTCATCTTCATTCTTCGGTCGGGTTCCGGAGCGGACCGCCACCCAGTAGCGTCCGAGCGTCACCATCTCGGGGGGCGCCGCGGAACGGCTCAGCAGCGCATTCAGATCGAAGTCGGCGGGCGCCGGCGGTGTGATTGCGATCGTGTCGCCGGTGAAGACGGCTGCCGCATGGACGTGCAGGAGATCGGCCCGGTTGTCGATGTAGCCGATCAGGGTGCGCATCGTGATCGGGCCGGTCTCGAACGCCTGGACGTAGAGGCGATCCGCGGCGTCGTATTGGCCCATGTCCGAGAGCCGCTCCGCACGCTGAACCGGCGTTCCACTGTTCCGGAGCAGGATCGACACGCCGAATGCCGCGAGGATCGACAGGACCAGGACACCAGACGGAATCAGTACGAGTGCCCGGAAATGGGCGTCCCTCTGCAGCCTGCGGCTGAACGACATGGATGCATTCTAGCGGAAGGCAAAGTGGGCGGACTTTGTCTCGGATGCGCCGGTGTGAAGGTTGAGGATGTGGGAAGAGGTGAAGCGCATCCGGGACAAGTTCGGCACCGGAGAGTGATGCCCAGGGGATGGGGGATGGCCGAGGTTTCGGGTTGCCGAACTTGTCTGCTCCGGCGGGTGCGGGCGGCGGAGGTTGGGAGGTTGGGGCGAGCCGAAGCAGACAAAGTCCGCCCACAGGGGTGCGGGAGACAAAGTGGGCGGACTTTGTCTCGGATGCGCCGGTGTGAAGGTTGAAAATGCGGGAAGAGGTGAAGCGCATCCGGGACAAGTTCGGCACCGGAGAGAGATGCCCAGGGGATGTGGGATTGCCGAGGTTTCGGGTTGCCGAACTTGTCTGCTCCGGCGGGTGCCGGCGGCGAGGGTTGGACGGTTGGGGCGTGCCGAAGCAGACAAAGTCCGCCCACAGGGGTGAGGGAGACAAGTGGGCGGACTTTGTCTCGGATGCGCCGGTGTGAAGGTTGAGGATGCGGGAAGAGGTGAAGCGCATCCGGGACAAGTTCGGCACCGGAGAGTGATGCCCAGGGGATGTGGGATTGGCCGAGGTTTCGGTGCGAACTTGTCTGCTCCGGCGGGTGCCGGCGGCGTGGGTTGGGCGGTTGGGGCGTGCCGAAGCGAGACAAAGTCCGCCCACAGGGGTGCGGGAGGAAAGAGGGCAGAGGTGGATGGCCGAGGTTTCGGGTGCCGAACTTGTCTGCTTCGGCGGGTGCGGCGGCGTGGGTTGGAAGGTTTGCGCGAGCCGAAGCAGACAAAGTCCGCCCACAGGGGTGCGGGAGACAAAGTGGGCGGACTTTGTCTCGGATGCGCCGGGTGAGGTTGAGGATGCGGGAAGAGGTGAAGCGCATCCGGGACAAGTTCGGCACCGGAGAGTGCGGCCCAGGGGATGTGGGATGGCCGACGTTTCGGGTTGCCGAACTTGTCTGCTCCGGCGGGTGCCGGCGGCGTGGGTTGGAAGGTTGGGGCGTGCCGAAGCAGACAAAGTCCGCCCACAGGGGTGCGGGAGGAAAAGTGGGCGGACTTTGTCTCGGATGCGCCGGTGTGAAGGTTGAGGATGTGGGAAGAGGTGAAGCGCATCCGGGACAAGTTCGGCACCGGAGAGTGATGCCCAGGGGATGTGGGATGGCCGAGGTTTCGGGTGCCGAACTTGTCTGCTCCGGCGGGTGCCGGCGGCGAGGGTTGGACGGTTGGGGCGTGCCGAAGCAGACAAAGTCCGCCCACAGGGGTGCGGGAGACAAAGTGGGCGGACTTTGTCTCGGATGCGCCGGTGTGAAGGTTGAGGATGTGGGAAGAGGTGAAGCGCATCCGGGACAAGTTCGGCACCGAAGAGTGATGCCCAGGGGATGTGGGATTGGCCGAGGTTTCGGGTGCCGAACTTGTCTGCTCCGGCGGGTGCGGGAGGCAAAGTGGGCGGACTTTGTCTCGGATGCGCCGGTGTGAAGGTTGAGGATGCGGGGAAGAGGTGAAGCACATCCGGGACAAGTTCGGCCCCGAGAGTGCGGCCCAGGGGATGTGGGATTGGCCGAGGTTTTCGGGTGCCGAACTTGTCTGCTTGGGCGGTGCCGGCGGCGTGGGTTGGAAGGTTGGGGCGTGCCAGAAGCAGACAAAGTCCGCCCACAGGGGTGCGGGAGGCAAAGAGGGCAGAGGTAGATGGCCGAGGTTTCGGGTGCCGAACTTGTCTGCTTCGGCGGGTGCCGGCGGCGTGGGTTGGAAGGTTGGGGCGTGCCGAAGCAGACAAAGTCCGCCCACAGGGGTGCGGGAGGCAAAGAGGACAGAGGTAGATGGCCGAGGTTTGGGTGCCGATTGTCTGCTTCGGCGGGTGCCCGCGGCGTGGGTTGGAAGGTTGGGGCGTGCCGAAGCAGACAAAGTCCGCCCACAGGGGTGCGGGAGGCTTACTGCTTGTCGTGCGATCGGATGTAATTCGAAGTATCTCTCGAGCTTTCGATTGTTTCTGACGATGTTGTCAAAGGACTCGGCCTGCCAGT
>CAVUJZ010000019.1:0-10365 GCA_963741905.1 uncultured Acidobacteriota bacterium
TAGATCACCCGCAGACCGAGATGGGACAGACGCTCCGCCAGCTCGAGATCCTCGTGATACCGGATGCGCTCCTCGAAACCGCCGCCCCGCTCGACGAGGCTCTTCTTCGCCGAAACGTTGCAGGTGAAGAACGCCCGCCAGTCGAGCTCACGCCGATCCCCCAGAAGGTCATAGGCACGGTCGAGATGAAGAGCGGCGACTGGCGAAAAGGGAAGTGTCGGATCGACCGTCACCCGCCCCAATACCGCGACTTGTTCCTCTGGATGCGCCTCGTGCGCGGCCAGGTGTTCGGCGATCATGGTGGGAGTGGCGATGGTGTCGTCGTTGATCAGCAGGATGATGGTTCCGCGGGCGAGTGCAATGGCGCGGTTCCGTGCACGATTGGCGCCGCTGTTTTCCTGATGAATGACTCTCACGGCGGGTCCCGTCCTCTCGCCGCTCGTCTCCTCGAGGTCGCGGGTCGAGTCGGTCGAGCCGTCATCCGCCACGATAATCTCGTACGCCTCGGAAGGGCAGGACTGGTTCTGAAGCGCCTCGATGCAACGTGCGAGGATCCTCGCACGGTTGAACGTCGGAATGATCACGCTGAGCCGCGGCGACGGTGTTGTTGCGACGTTCACGACGACCTCTGCGGCGACGCTTTCACGCAGGTGTTCCGGATCGCGCGCGAAAAGACGATCCGATCCGCCGCGACATCGTCTCCGATCCGGGCGCAGAAGATCCGGCTTCCGCTGCCGATCCTGACCCGCCCGATGACGTTTCCTCTCGCTCCGACGGTGACCCCGTCCTCCAGTGTCGGTGCATCCTCCATCCGCCACGACTCCGGCGCTCCACGCGGGCAGCAGATCGCCAGCGAATAGAGCGTCAGCTGCGTGCCGGCACGTCCGAAGAAAGTCACTCCCATCGGGTGGGGGAGGTGGCAGCCTGCACCGATACAGCTCTGCGCCGGAAGATCCACCTTGTGCAGCACGGCGTTGATGCTGGTGACCAGTCGGGCCAGCCGGCGCCAGCCACGGACGTACAGCAGATGTCCAACCCGGTGGAGAAAGAGAGCGAGAAGTCCCGGGGTGAGAAACGCTCCGGTGCGGCTGCGCAACGTGTCTCCCGCGGCCTGGTTCTCGGGTGACTTGTTCAGAAACCGGAGGATGTCTTCCCCCACCGCACGACGGACTCCGCTCCAGTGGCGATGCTCCTCGTTCCGGCATCCCGAGCTCACGGTCGGTCCCTCCGTCGAACCGCCTGGGCCGGCGGCCCCTTGACGATCATGTCGTCCGGGATGTCGCGGGTGACGGCGGTGATCGCGCCGATGCGGACGCGGTCGCCGATCCGCACCGGCCCCATCACACCGGCGTTCGGCTCGATGACGACATCATCTCCGAGGATCGGGAGGCCGGGTCCGGCACCGATGTCCTCCCGTCTTCCGAGCTCGCTTCCGGCTCCCGCCAGACCCATCAGGGTGAGATTGCGACCAGCCTTGCCCGAGAAGGCAATCCCGGCGGGACTGAAGATGACCAGACCTTCCCCGATCTCGGATGGCGGAGAGATGTCGGCCCCGGTGATCACGGTGTTGAGGTGCCAGACGAGCCGGGCGAGATATCGATGTCCGGAGCGAAGGAAGTAATGCGACACACGGTACAGGACGACACAGAGAAAGCCGGGGTGAAGCAGCCCGGCTTTCTCGCCACAGAGCCGTTCCAGCCGTTCCCGATCTCCTCGGATCCAGCGGCGGACCTCCCGCCATCGAAGCGGCGGCGGAGGAGTGAGCGGACGGGCGTCGCTCTCAGCCACGGAGTCGCTCGAGGAGCTCTGCGAGCTCTTCACGGCAGGCGAGATAGTTCGGTCCGATGAAATCCTCGTCCTCCAGTTCGTACTCTCGAAACTCAACGTGACGTGGGTACATCTTACCCACCCTGTAGCCCCGATCGCCGAAAAAGCGGTGGAAATCCCGCAGCAGAAAATGGCTGAGGATATTCACCCGCCCATACTCGAACTGCACCAGATCGATCGCTCTTCGGGACAGCAACTCGGAAACGCCGTTCAGCACCTGGTGTTCCATCCCCTCGACGTCGATCTTCAGCAGATCGATGTGCTCGATCGCGTTCTCCCGAGCGTAGGCATCTCCGGTGGTGACCGTCGCTTCGAGGCTGGAAAATGCGAAGGGGTGGGGGTAATCGGATGCCGTGGTGAGCGCGGGATAGTCGTCATAGTGGTGCAGCGTCACGGTTCCCGGCTGATCCGAGAGCCCGACGTTCCGGCAGCGGATCGACGCGTCACCGCGGGTGTTTTCGAGCAGGCGGTCGAAGGTCGGAGGCGAGATCTCGAACGCATGGATTCCGGCGGACGGGCAGAGCCTGCGGGCCATCCGGCTCCAGTCGCCCACGTTCGCTCCCGCGTCGAACAGAACCCGTGGCGAATACCGGGACAGAGTCTCCAGGACAAACGCCTCGCCGTTGCTCCACGCATCGTAGTTGGCGTTGGAGTGCCACGAGAGGTAGCGGCGACAGAGACCGGCCACCTTGCGGAGAACGAGTGTGTCGCGGTGGCGTGCCACAAAGCGTGCGAGCGCGGAAGGACGTCCCTGCTCGGATGGGCCGTGGCCGGGACCGGTCATCCTGCCACCTCGGCGGTGAGGGATCGATCCGGACGGGGCCCGCTGAGGGTCTCGTACATCGCGAGATAATCCCGAGTGAGATTCCGATAGTCGAACCGTGCACGGATTCTCTCGCCGAGCTCGCGCGCCTTTCCATTCAACATGAGCCGATCGCCTTGAACCTCGGCGAGCCGCTCGGCCAGTGCATCCGGCCGGCTCATGTCCACCAGACAGGAGGGGTCATCGATCAGCCACTGAAAATGAGGCGAATCGTGTGTCAGCACCATCAGCCCGGCCGAGAGAGCCTCGATCACCACCAGTCCGAACGCCTCGGTGAGCGATCCGTGAATGAGCACATCGGAAAGACGATACAGCTCGGGGAGTCGCGCGGTCGGCAGGTGGGTGATGCGGCAACGCTCCCCCAGACGCTCTCGTGCGAGATCCGGAATGGAAGCATCCTCGGGATTGCCGTCGATCCAGAAGAGAACGTCGCCGGACAGCCGCGAGACCTCCTCGATGAGATGATCGATCCTCTTGTGGTCCCGCTTGACGGCACTGACCGCCAGGATGACGAACGTCGCTTCGTCGATGCCGTGCATTCGTCGAAGCTCTTCCCGGGATCGCTCGATCTCGAAGCGCTGCGGGTGGAGACCGAGGGGAACGAGGGTCATCCGATTCGCGGAAACGCCCGCGCCGATCGCGCCGTCGTAGAGCACCTTCGCAACGTGATGGATGTGATCCACCGCGGGGTAGAGCTGAGGCGGCATCGCGCACGCCTCGGTGAACAGGATCCGGCCCCGGAAACGAAACAGCCGCTGAAGACGGACCAGCACAAGCGCCATCGGCGGATCGATGCAGTGGATGATCTCGTAGCGGTTCCGGATCAGCGCCGGCAGCATCGCCAGACCGAACGCCAGACAGTCCCGGTGGTACTCCGCGCCGCCGCCCCATCGCCCGAGAGGGAGGTGGCGGACGAGCCAGGTCAGAGGCCGGAGAAGCGGAGGAACGGCTTCCCGGGGATCGACCGCTCCGGCGCTGCGGAACAGAGTGACGTCGAGTTGGTCACGGGTGAGCAGAAACAGGTCGCTGATCACCCGCTCGAAGCCCCGCTGGACCCGGCCGAGCCCGACGGAAACGAGCGCGATGCGGGGGAACTGGTTCTGGTTCGGAACGCTCACGGAGAGGTCCTCCACCGGAGAATCGACTGGATCTCCGAAGGCTGGATCAGTCCGCCGGCAAAGGCGAGGACGGTGTAGAGCAGAGGTGCGCCGACGGCCGCGACGACGCTGGTCGATGCGGTCAGCAGATGGAGCGTTCCCGCCGAGATCAGCGTGATCAGCACCACTTTCAGAGGCACGCCCCAGCGAATCCGGTATCCGGAGTGCCGCCACAGAAAGTAGACGGATGGAATCGCGCTGAACATCACTTCGACACCCAGCGCACCCCAGGCGGCGCCCATGTAGCCGAACGAAGGGATCAGCGCCGCCATCACCGCGATCTTGGCGACGACTGCGACCGGAATGAACCGCAGCACGGTCGTCTGGGCGTGGACCACGTACAGGACCGGTCCCACGGTCGAGGTCAGCGCCTTGATGAAGCAGAGAATGGCGAGCAGTCTGAGGACCGCCTGACCCTCGACCAGGTCGGGCCCGAGCAGCCCCATGAAGAACCCCGCTGCGGCGAGCACGGAGGTGAGGGCGACTCCGCCGAGCAGTAGAACCGTGTCGATCCCACGCTGGCAGGCGTTCTCGAAATCAGCGGTTCGTTGCGGCCAGTAGGACGATGCCACCGGGTAGAGCGTCGCGCCAATCGAGGAGAGGGCCATGAGCATCGGCCAGACCAGCCGCTGCGCCGCGGAGTAGTACCCCACGCCGCTCATCGTGCCCAGCCGGGACAGCAGGATCAGATCCGTGGCCTCGTACACCGCGACGAAGAAACCGATCGTGCCGATCGGCGCCGAGAGCCGCAGACCCCAGCTCACCTCACTCCGTTCGACATCCTTCATCGACGGACGGAACGACCGCCGTCCAAGGAGAAAGCAGAGAAGAAGGAAGACGCCGCGGGAAGCGACGTGGCAGGCGATCAGAAGGACCACGCCACCGCCCATCCGGGCAGCGACCATCACCATCGGAATCATCGACAGGACCGCCACGAACTCCGCGGTCACTTCCCGCTCCATGGTCAGGTCCGCCTTGAAGATCGTCCGGTAGACGAGGATTCCGGCAAAGAAGAAGAGACTCAGTCCGCCGACCAGCCCGGCCTCGATGATCTCGCGGGGATAGCCCATCACCAGGAGGATTGCAGCGAGGACCACCACCGCGACGGGAACCTGGATCAGCCGCGACGAGGTCAGGATCCGCAGGAGTTTCGGCCGCCGTTCCGGTTCGCGGCAGATCTCCCGGACGAAGGTCTCCGTCGTCCCGAAATCGACCAGCCATTCGGCGATGGCGAGGATGCCGAAGACCAGCGAATAGGCTCCGAAGATCTCCTTTCCCAGCGCCCGGACGATCAGTCCGGCGATCAGCAGCCGGGCCAGTGCGATCAGGCCCCGGCCGGCAATCTGCGCGCCGGTGTTCTTGAACACCCGGAACCGGAGCGGTGCGGTCACGCCTCACTCCCGGAGGCCTCGTGCCGGAGGCGCCAGTAATGAATGGCGAAGATCATTCCGGAGATGACCCAGAACACCCGCAGAATACTGTTGATCCGAAGGGAGAAGCTGAACATCCCGTCCACCAGAAAAGCCACCATCCCTGCCAGACAGGCCGCATTGATCGCGAACAGCAGATTGTCCGGGACGCGGAAGTTGCGGATCGAGATGCGGAGAATCCAGCCGATCATCACCAGATGCAGAATGAGGCCGACGATTCCCAGCTCCGCCCACCAGAGCAGGTAGATGTTGTGGACCGGGGGGAGCCAGTTCTCGTACTTGAGCCAGGCGCCGTGAGTTCCGTACTTGGTGAAGGGAGGAGCGGCGAAGGCATAACTGTTCAGCCCCCATCCCAGCAGAGGCCGCGCACGGATCATTCCTGTGGCGTCGTGGATGTACTCCAGCCGGCTGAGCATCGCCGACTCCTTGCTCTCGGTGACCCGGGTGATGATCGGCTCCGCGAAGATGATGCACACGACCAGCAGCGCCGCGGAGGCGGCCGCGACCGCCAGGATCGACCGGCGGCGGGTTCCGTGATGCAGGATCAGCAGGGTCATCAGTACGCAGAAGGCGAGAAAGAAGCTGACCCAGCCGGACCGGGAGAGGGTCGCGATCAGGGCGCCCATCCCCATCAGCACGCCCCCGAGAAAGTAGATCTTCGCCGGCATTCCCCGCCGGAGCAGGAATCCGACGAGAATCATCGGAAGCAGGCAGGCGAGGAAGATTCCGAAGATGTTCGGATGACTGAGAAAGGCCCCGGCCCGGAAGGCATGCTCGGAGCGGATGGTGTCGGCCGCGAGCTGCTTGATGGTGCCGGAGCCGGTCTCGCCGAGAAACTGCAGACCGAACTGTTTTCGCGTGATGAACTGAGTCAGTCCCACGGCCGACTGAAAATAGACGGAGAAGGTGAAGGCGGCCACGGCGTGAAAAATCCGGTTCGGAGTGTCCAGCTCGTTGCAGACCGCCACGAAGAGAATGCTCACCTTGATCATTCGCACGACCTCGTGGGCGGCGGTGGTCCTCCAGGGGCCGGTCATGATGGCCATCAATCCCATCGCCATCACCGCGACCCAGAGCCAGAGCACTCTCGGGATCCGGATTCCCTGGCGTCGTCCCGACCAGAGATCCTGAGCGAGATAGAGGAGAAGGACAGCGAGAAACAGATCACTGAACTCGATGCGGAACGAGCTTTCGCCTCCCATCTTCTCGATGATCGGTCCGAATCGTTTGCTCAGATCGAAGGGGACGGCGAACATCAGACCGTACAGGCTGAACAGCCGGAGGTTGCCGGAGAGATAGGCGGTCGCCAGAAGGACCGCGCCTCCAATGATCGCGGCGACGATCTTGGTCGTCGAGTCGAGGAGGGCGATGACCAGGAGGAAACCGAACAGAGCCGCGCCCAGAGGAACGAGCAGGGCTCCGGCCTGTCGAATGGGGATGGCTCGGTTCATCGGCGTCTCCGAAGCGGTCCGGCGGGCGCACCCGTCAACGCCGGCCTCACTCCGATCCGGAGCGGGGAGCCCGGACCGGCCGGGTCAGAGCCACGCCGATTCTGCGACTTCCCCGCGCAGTCAGTACGTCCCGCGCAACCTGAAGATCCTCCAGCCGCGTTTCGTTCTCGATGACCAGCAGGAGCACCGCTCCCACCCATGGCGCCAGGGCGAGAGCGGCTGGATCGTCGAGAACGGAGCCGGCCGAGATCAGGACGAAATCCGCCTGCGACTGGGCCGCCTCGAGCAGGCCCTGAAGGTTCGCGGAAGATGCGATGCCTCGGGGCGCGGCGACTCGTCCGGCGGGGAGCAGGGAAATCGATGGATCATTGGTGCTGCAGACCATCGATGCCAGCGAGGGTCCCCCGTCCACCAGATCTGTGAATCCTCCGGCGGAGTCGTTCGCCCCCAGCAGGTGGCTCAGTCCCGGCCCCCGGGGCCAGGCGTCCACCAGAAGAATGGTCTTCTGCAGCTCATCCGCCATGGTTCGGGACAGCGCCAGAGTGGCGTGAGGAGAGAGCGACGAGGTGGTCGGAGTGACGATCAGGAGTGAAGGCGGCGTGTCCGCCGCTTCGAGATCGTAGCTCAACTGGAGCGCCAGGCGCCGATAGGGTGCCTGATCGACTTTGGCGCCAGCGGGATCCAGCCATCGGCGTAACCAGCCCATCCGTAAGGCCTCGCGCCATCCACGGGAAGGCTCCGTCTCCCGGAGATCACTCCATACTGTGCCGAATTTCGAGTTCGTTCCGTTCATCAGGTTCCTGTCCGCTCTCAGCGGCCGCTCTGTCCGCTCGCCGATACCACCCGGAGAGGTGAAGCCGTCGGTGCGACCGAGATCCCCGGGTAAAGCGGAAGATCGCCGCGCATGGCCTCGAGATGTTCCCGGCGGACGCGTCCGTCGGTGTAGCTTCTCAGCAGTGCCAGAGCCACTCCCAGGAAGAGGCCAACGAGGAGAGCCACCGGGTAGAGCAGCTTCGGCTTCGGCCACGACTTCTTTGCCGGAGGAGCCGCGTCCTCCACCAGCCGCATGCTGGACATGGTGGTCTTCGCCGTCGCCACTGAGACCGCTGCCTGGGCCTGTTTGGAGAGAATCTCCCGATATTTTTCCTGGGCCATCGCGTAATCGCGGTCCAGGGTGCGGAGCTCTGCCTGTAGCGCGGGGATCGTGGTCAGCCGGTTCCGCAGGCGGGAGGCGTCCGATTCCATCGCCGCAAGAGCCGCCTTTGCACCGCTGAGATCCACCCGAAGGGACTCTCGTCTGGAGATCAGCCCCTGGCGCAGGTCGTTGACTCCCTCGGTTCGCGTCGTTTCCACCCGATCGGCGCCTTCGGCCGCCATCATCGCGTCGATCTTCGCGATGTCGTTCTTGATGTCCTGGATCTCGGGAGCGTCCTCGCGAAACCGGTTTCGTCCAAGCTCCAGAGCAGTTTCCAGCTCGAGGCGCTTCATCTTCGAGGCCTGACGGAGTTGATTGAGCTGAATCACGCTCGAGGTCACCTGCGTCGGAGGCTGATTGGCCAGGGCGGCGTCAATCGCCCCCAGGCTCGCCTCCATCGAGGCGATGCCACTGCGGGTGCCGTCGATCTTCGCTTCCAGGTCGGTCAGGGTGGAGACTTCGAGATTCTCCTTTTGAAAGTCGAACGCCAGGAGTTTGTGCTTCCGGGTGAACTCGAGACGCCGGGCCTCCACCGCCTGAAGCTCCTCGTCGGTCACCCGCACTTCCTTCGAGAGAATCTCGTACGCCTTCTCCGCCTCGGTGTGATAACGGTCGGCACGGCGAGCGAGATAGATCTCCACGATGGCATTGGCGATGTCGGCCACCTTTCGCGAGGGTCCCTTCACCGTCAGCCGTCCAACGTTGGATTCCGCGATGGGAGAGATCGAGATGCCCGATCGCAAATCGATGATGGTTCGCGCCAACTCGAGATCCTTCTCGCTGGGAGCGTTGGAGTCGGTAGGGAGGATCGCATGTTTCACACCGCGGTAAGCCCGTCCCACCAGCGACTTTCCCCACAGGTAACTGAGGTGCGAGGTGAACGGGTGATAGACGTCCGCATAGGTCAGATGCTCTCGCCGGACCACCGCCTCGAGCACGGGGGCTGAGGTGATCAGCTCGATCTCGGTTCGGGCATCGTCCTTCCGGAAGACGTTCCAGCCGAGATAGAAGCTGTCCCGGACCGGATCGGTGTCCCGTTCGACCATCACCATCGCCGTCGCCTCGTAAACCGGTGGCCAGATCACCAGGTAGAGAGTCACCAGAACGAGGATGGAAACGCAGGTGATCAGGACCAGTTTGCGGTGAAGCCGCACCGCGTCGGCGATGTTCAGAATGGAACTTCGTACATCGAAGCTGTCAGGATCGCGCTGATTGTCCATGAGTGAGCCCATGATGATGCCCGAGAGTTCGACGCCGGTCAACCGGGATGATCGTCTCCGGCTGTCGGGTTTTCTGGCGTCGATGGGGAGACGCGCGCGGCGTCTCGGGCGAGGGAGTGGTACAGGTCGAGATACCGGTTTGCGAGAGCCGGCCAGCCGAACCTCGAGGCAATCCCGGCGGGGTCACAGCCCGACGCGAGGAGCGCGGGATCCTCCCGCAGAGACTGGAGAAGAGCCTGCAGGTTTCCGGGGACCGAAAGATCCGTCCGGTGACCGCAGGATCCCAGAAGCCAGCGGAAGTGCGGTGAGTCGTGGGTCACGACCGGCGCTCCGGACGCCGCGGCCTCGACGATGGCCATCCCGAACGATTCGTGGAGCGAACTGGAGACGACCACGTCGGCCAGGGCGTAAAGGTCCCCGACCTGATTCGACGGAACGTGGGTGTGGCGGAAGCGCGAGCCCAGCCGCGTCCGTGCGAGATCGAGCAGCGAGGCATCGCCATCAGGCCATGCGCTGCCGTCCAGCCAGAGAAGGACGTTTCCCTTCAGGCCGGAGACCTCGTCGATCAGCGTATCGACCCTCTTGTGGTGCCGGTTGAGCGAAGTCACCGAAAGGATCACGAAGCAGTCAGCCGGGATTTCAGCCTGCTCGCGGAGGTGATGCCGCTCGCGCGCACTCGACCATGCATCGACGTCCAGGCCCACCGGAATCATCGTCAACCTCTCCGGCGGGATTCCCGCGTCGAGCGCCTCGCGGAGCGCCGCGGGAGTCAGGCAGTGGATGTGATCGGCCCAGCGGGCGGGCCGATACGAGACCGGGCCGGCGTTGGTGTACAACAGCCGGAAATCCGCGCGGGTGATCCGCCGAAGCAGGTCCAGCCAGGGCGCGAGCAGCGGGTCGATGCAGTGAACCAGGTCGAACCGCCCCCGGAGCAGCCGTGGCATCAGGGAGAGGGCAAACGTTCCGAACTCGAGGTGATAGCGGGCATAACGCAGATGGCCACGAGTGAGACGCTCGAGCAGTCCGCTGCGGCGGAGATGACCGACCACCCGCTCGTTCCTCGCCGGCTCGCCGGCACCCTTGAAGAGGGTCACATTCACCCGGCCCTGAAGGGACTCGAACAGCTCGGTCACGAACCGCTCATAACCACGGCGGGTCTGGCCGATCGAGGGGCAGGCGAGGGCGACTTTCATCAGTGTGAAATCCGGGCGCGCTCAGATCCGCGCACCCGACGTGGTCGTCCGTATGGTACCCCGGGCCAG
>CAVUJZ010000020.1:0-73657 GCA_963741905.1 uncultured Acidobacteriota bacterium
ACGGTCAGAGTGCCGCCGTTTCCGACATTGTCGAAGACGTTACCATCCCAGTTGGTCGAGTTTGGTTAATCCACGAGCACGAACACGTCGCGGGGGCGAAAGTCTCGGCAGCGTCGAAGGAGAGGTCGAGTGTTTTGGCACCGGCACCAAAGATCAGCCCGTAGGCCGTAATGTGGCCGGCGATGGGGTGGCTCGCCAGGTCGTGGCCCAGCCCGAAATCCATCGAGGCCGACAACCCTGCGTTGTTCGCGACCTCAGCGAGTTCCCGGGCACGTTGATCTCGGATCCGCTGCTGATCGAGAACGTCGCCGCTCCCTTGATTCCGACCCAGAAGGTGTTCCCCACGTCAATGGTCCCGTCAGCGAGAGTGAGCGTTTCCGCCGAACCGGTGTTGACCGCGATCTGCAACTGACCGCCGATATGGACTTCGCTTCCGCCATCGACGGTGACAACACCGGTTGCGTTCGTGGCAGGTCCACCGATCATGGAGAGATAGTCGCAGGTCACCGAGCTGGCGCCGTCGACCGTGAGGGTTCCGGTGGAGCCGCCCGTAGCCCACCTCGAGATAGTGGTGGCCCGTCAGGGAGCTTCCGCCGTCGACCATGACCATGGCTGTGGGCGGCGCTTCCTTGTCCAATCGGAAATCCCAGCCGCTGACGATGCTGCCGCCGTGGTCGAGCGCCAGCGTTGCGTTCGAGCTGCTGCCGGTCCCGAGCAGAATGAGCCCGGTGTTGGAGCTGGTGGAGACGGTGGAGACGGAACCAGAGTCGACGATCCGGGCGATCGCATCGGTGGTCCCGGCCTCGACCAGGTTGCCCGAGCCGCTGAGGCCAAGCATCGCATGATCGTCGATGGTGAGGGTCATCAGGCTCGACCCGTTGTTGAGGCTGAGGGCACGGCCGACCGTCGCGAGCGTACCCGTACCGGTGATCAGGATGCTGTTGCCGGTGTTGTTGTAGTTGTTGATGATGAGGTCGTGGGCGACGTCGAGGAGGCTGCCGGCTTCGACGGTGACGTGCGCCTCGCCGTTGAGCCCGGCGGTGAAGTTGTAGGTTTCCACACTCGAGCCGTCGCCGGTGACCAGGACCTCACCGGAGGCGTCGGGTCCGTTGTAGCCCACGAAGAGCACCTTGCTGGAATCGGTGCCGGTGGAGAACGTGCTGCCACCGTTGACCTCGAGCCTGCCGAAAGCGCCGTTGCCGACGAAAAGACTGTTGCCCTGCACGGGGGATAGGAGTGACCGAGCCAGTGGTGACGATCGCGGCCGAAGCGGGAAGGCTGATCGTCATGGCGGCCGCCAGGACGATGGAAAGAAAGAGGGATCTCATGGAAAGGGTCTCCGAAAGTTACTGCTCGACGTCCGGGACGACGAGCCTGACTTGAATTTGCAATTCCGAACGGCACGGCAAGAGCGGTGCCGTCCGGTCGATTCGGGCAGAGATGCGAATGTCGAGTATGACTAGCCGGGTACACGGGATGGCCCTTCAGAAGCTCGTTCATCTGTTGCATGAATTTCGATTGATCGGACGAATAGAACAGCCACTCTTTCAGGCCGTTACCAGTGCTGACTTGAACCAACTCTGTATGCCGTTCTCAGAGGTCAATTCGTCGATTGCTTCCTCGAAGGCGAACATGTGCTGATTCTCTGCTGACTGCGGAAATGGCGACTCCGATCGGTAGGCCCAGGATATCTCTATCGCGGTACGCAGATGTCCTGGTTCCGACGGGCGATCAGTTCTGATTCTAATCACTGCCGCTTCTGCGGTCGCATCATTCACCGCGCGAACGATCGACCATCGCGGTTCAGATTGCGGCTTGCGACCGAACAGTCGCGACAGAAGCCCCACGTTCTTCCCTCCGGCGGCTAACGGTAAAGGTTCTATCCGACGTCCGAGACAGCGGTCGAGGGACCGTCGGTGCGATTCTGGATTGTACCGCGAAGAAGAGCTGAGGGTCAGGACGTCGGATGGAACCAGTTGGACGGAACCGCTTTGCGTAGGACCTGGGGTTTCAATGGATGCGGGAGGGCGGACGCAGAGCACCGCGACATCGACCGCGGAGTTGGGCTGTGGATTTGGAGGCGCGACGGCGGGTGAAGGAAGACGGTCGAGTGCAGGCCCGAGCACGCGGAGACGTCCGCGAACGGTGGGATTTCGCTGGAGTTGCAAAGCTCCGCCGCGGGATCGCAGATCGCGACCTCGACAACACAGTGCATGGGACAGGTGAGTGTTCATGACGAGTCAAGCTTCTCGGGTCGCAACCGCTCGGGCGGGAGCGTCCGGACGAAGCTCAGTCGCGCGAGACCGCAAGCGGGACACGGCGGTGAGGGTTCAATCGCGGTCGATGGTTCGGTCGCGTCGCATGGGTCGCCGGGCGGTGCCGAGAGAGACAGCCCCGAGCAACTCCCGGGCTCGGGCGAGGGCGGCGGTCCGGGTGCGATTGGCGAGGAACCCGAACTGCCGGATCCTCACGAACCGGTCAGGGAGCACGTGGAGCAGAAAGCGGCGCAGGAACTCCTCACCGTCGAGCGTGGTGAAGCGGACCTGACCGCCGCGCCGGTAATCTTTCCACCGGAACGTCACCTTCCCACCTTGCCAGGCGACAAGCCGCCGGTTCGAGATCGCGATCCGGTGCGTGTAGCGTCCGAGATAGCCGAGCACCTGTGCGGGACCGCCGAACGGCCTCTTGGCGTAGACGACCCACGACTTCCGTGCCGCGCGATCGATCAGGCAGTCGAGGTCCGTGGAGCTGAAGCCGTCAGGCAGACGAAGCTGTCCTCGATCACGGCGAAGCAGCGTGATGAAGCGCCCGCGGAAGTAGCTCGACAGAATCCGCACGGGAAAGAGGAACCCCTTCCGGCGGCATCGGATCCATCGTGTTCCGTCCGGGCTGAAGCCTCCGGCCGGAACCACGCAGTGAAGATGAGGATGGAGAGTGAGGGTCTGTCCCCAGGTGTGGAGCACCGCGAGAAAGCCGATCTGCGCTCCGAGGTGGCGAGGATCGGCGGCGATCGTGACCAGGGTGTCGCGCGTGGCCTGGAACAGCAGGTTGTAGATCCGCGCGTGATTGAGCAGAACCAGCGGGTTGAAGATCTCGGGCAGGGTGAAGACGACGTGGAAGTAGGGCACGGGGAGAACCTCCCGGGCACGGTCTTCGATCCAGCGCTGGCGTGCGCTCGACTGGCACTTCGGGCAATGCCGGTTCCGGCACGAATGCCACACGGGGTGTTCGTACCCACACCTCGGGCAACGGTCCAGATGACCGCCCAGAGCGGGAGTGCGGCAGAGCTCGATCGCGCGAAGGGCGCGGGACTGGCCCCGGCTGAGCCGGTGGGTCTCGCGGTATCGGGCCCCGAGCTCGCGGACGATCCCGGCGAGCTCGACGCGCCCGGCCATCACATTCGCTCGGTAAAGTTCCCGGAAAGCGTCAGCCGGTCGAATGGACTGACCGTGGCACGCAGCTTCACGTCTGAGACGTGCGTGTAAATCTGGGTCGTCTGCGGGCTGGTGTGGCCGAGAAGCGCCTGGATCACGCGGAGGTCCTCGCCCGACTCGAGCAGATGCGTCGCGAACGCGTGACGCAGCGTTCGGGGGGTAATCCGTTTGGCGAGACGCGCCTTGCGGCAGACCCGCTGGCAGTACTTCTGGACCGCGGCCGGGTCGAGCGGCTGATCGGGGTTACGCCGTGCGGGAAACACCCAGACCTTCGGCTGGCGGAACCGCCACCACGACCGGAGCATCTCGAGCAGCTTCGGTGAGAGGGTGACGTAGCGATCCTTGTGTCCCTTGCCGCGCTCGACGCGGATCAGCATCCGGTGGCTGTCGATGTCGCGCGGCTTGAGCATGCAGGCTTCCGAGGTCCGGAGTCCCGTTGCGTAGATGAGCGAAACGAGCACGCGGTACATCGGATCGCTCAGCCGCTCCAGAAACGCGGCGACTTCGTCCCGGCTGGGCACCACCGGGAGAGGCTTCTCCCTGCGCTGGCAGGGGATGTGGCGAACCTCACGATCGGGTTGATGCATCACGTGGCGGTAGAAGAAGCGCAATCCGCACACGGTCTGGTTGACCAGGCTCCACGAGGCCTTCTTCTCCTCGCGCAAATACACCAGGTACCGGCGAATCTCGTCCGGGCTCAGCTTCTCGGGTGACCGCCCGAAGTATCTGGCACAATGAGCCACGGCACTGACGTAGGCCTCTTCGGTTCGTCGCGAGTCGTTGCGCACCCGAAGTTGCTCGATCATCAACTGGCGTAGCGGTGTCGTCATGGGAGTCTCCTTCTTCATCATCGGGGTTGGGGAAACTTCATGATGTCGAAACTTCAGACTCCCCTTCCACTCCGCGGGCACACCTCCACCCCACGGTGAACTGATCGACTGGTGGTTCAGGGAAGTGACGGTCGCTCGGTCAAGCTACCGCGAAGCGGTTTAGTCCAACGATCGAGGGTGAGCGGCCAGCGCACGCACTCACCAGCGTTGAAAGGTTGAGTAGTGGTCGCGCGTGCGCTGGTCCGCTCGACCCGTGGGTTAGCCGGCTTCGTTGCTCGGGGGAGACCCGTGTTCGGCGATGTACTCGCGCAGCGCTTGATTCACGGAAGAGGAGTCCCGGAAGATCTTCGCCATATCCGAATCGAGTAGAACAACGTTCGTTCCTTCCCGATAGGCGGCGGCGTACTTCCCCCGGACCCCCTGGCTGAAGTCGTATTCCTCTCTGAGATCGTCGACGTCCTTATTATGCTTCATAGTTTCTGCGCTCCCCGACGGTTGCGAGTCGTGCACTGATGATTCTGATTCTCTCCTCGCGGTCGGCATGAGCGACCACGACGAGACGCCCTGAAGTAGTGTAACCGAGTGTGAGGAAGCGGTACTCCCCGATCGAGTGGGCCGGGTCGGGTCGCGTGATGGATAGCGTGTCGGCCAGGGCAGTCGAGGCTTCAACAAAGCCCACGCCATGTTTCGCTCGGTTGCGCCGATCCTTCTCGGGTCCCACTCAAACTCCATGATGGAGGAGTGTACCTCGGCCGGCTAACGGATCGGCGCTTCAGCGGCGCGACCCGCACACTCAGAGTATAGCGCTCGCGAGGTAGTTGCCAGCGGGTCGCGTCCGCTGCAAGCGCAAGTTGCGCGGCGCGCCGCTACTGGCGAATGCGCCGTACCGAGTAACCGCGCACAGCTACCAAAAGCGCCACCACGGCTTCGACTTTCGAGATTGCGGCAGTGCCCAGTCGCGGGGAGGTTGCCAGTTCTTTGGTCGGTGGATTTGATTGTCACCGGGATCGAAAACTGTGCACCCCATCTCGGTGGCGGTCTCGACAACGAAAGGCAGGGCGTCTTCGATGCGAGAGGTGATGATGCCGATCGTCGCGAGCCTGTCGCCGAAATCGTTGATAAATGGGCCATCGGCCCAGGGACTATCCGGCTCCTCGAGAATGCAGGGGAACCTTTCCGTGAGGCGTTCGTACAGGCGCCGTAGGGGCTCTGAAGGGGGCGCTCCATATTCGTGCGACGCTTCCTGGTCGCGGAGGTCCTCGAGCTGGTCCCATGCGCCTTCCCAGTCAGGAGCGACAGTCACGGGTGTGATTTCAACGACCCAGCTCATTCAGCGGCCCAACTTGTTACTCAGCGATTGTAGCTCACCTATCGAAAAGTGAGAAACCGGACAAAGTTCGTCCAGTATCGCACCAGAAGCCTGGCCGCGCCAGCGTTCGCATCTGACTGGACCGACACGACTTCAGGATTCCCGGGCTCCGCGTTGTCCAGAATCGTCTGGACATTTTGGGTCCGTTTTGTGTCCTCGGTTTCCGAGGGATTTTCCGACCCGCGAATTCGGAATGATCGCGTCCGCCGGGCTCCGGACTCCACGCGAGCCCGGCCGGTTGAGCACGTGCGTGTAAATCATCGTGGTCCTCACGTCCGCATGGCCCAAAAGCTCCTGAACCGTTCGGATGTCGTACCCATCCTCCAGCAGGTGCTTCCCGAACGAGTGCCTGGACGGCATTCTGGCGAGTGTCGAGTTTCACGCTCATGGTGAAACGGTTGCCCCTCACCCCCGGCCCCTCTCCCCGCTTCACCGGTGACGTTCCTCGCGATCATCCTGCGCGGGGAGAGGGGGGCGTGGCGCGACGCTCGTCGTGGCAGGTGCACCCCGGCCACTCTCCCCGCTTCACCGGTGATGTTCCTGGCGATCAATCCTGCGCGGGGAGAGGGGGGCGTGGCGTGAAGCTCGTCGTGGCAGGTGCACCCCGGCCACTCTCCCCGCTTCACCGGTGACGTTCCTCGCGATCATCCTGCGCGGGGAGAGGGGGGCGTGGCGTGAAGCTCGTCGTGGCAGGCGCCCGCCCGGCACCTCTCCCCGCTTCGCCGGTGATGTTCCTGGCGATCAATCCTGTGCGGGGAGAGGGGGGCGTGGCGCGACGCTCGTCGTGGCAGGCGCCCGCCCGGCACCTCTCCCCGCTTCGCCGGTGATGGTCCTGGCGATCAATCCTGTGCGGGGAGAGGGGGGCGTGACGTGAAGCTCGTCGTGGCAGGTGCACCCCGGCCACTCTCCCCGCCTCACCGTTGATATTCCTGGCGATCAGCCTGCGCGAGGAGAGGGGGGCGTGTCGCGAAGCGGCATGTGGCAGGTGCCCCCGGACCCTCTCCCGGCGAGGGGAATCCCTTCCCCCACCACGCGTGGCCCCTATAATGTGATTCCTCGATGCGGAGCGTTCTGGTATTCCTCATCCTCCTCGCGATCAAATACACCACTCTGCTGTTTTATCGCGTGGACTTTCGCTGGATCGGAAATGTGCCGAAGCGGCCGTGGCGGAAGGTCCGTCTGGTGGCGTTTCTGCACCACACCAGCCTGTTCGAGCCTCTCTTCGCGGCCGGGTGTCCGAACCATTTCCTCTGGCGTCTGGCCCGGCATGGAGTGATTCCGGCCGCGGACAAGACCATCAACCGGCCGATGGTGGGGATGCTGTTCCGCTTCGTCGCCCACCACGTGATCTCGGTCACCCGCCAGCGGGATCACACCTGGTTCGAGGTGCTCCGCCGCATCGATCCCGATTCCATGATCGTGATCCTTCCGGAAGGGCGGATGATGCGGAAGAACGGCCTCGATTCCCACGGCAATCCGATGACCGTCCGAGGAGGCATCGCCGACGTGATCGACGCGGTGGGCGAAGGGAAGATGCTGCTGGCCTACAGCGGAGGACTTCACCATGTGCAGGCACCGGGAGAACTGATTCCCCGGGTGTTCGAAACCATCCGGATGAACCTCGAGGTGGTGGAGATCGGCGAATACCGCCGGGACATTCTCGAACGGGCCGGGTCGGATGACTTCAAGCGGGCGGTCCGGGCGGATCTCGAGCAGCGCCGGGACGAGAACCGCCCCCGCGACTGACCCTCGGGCTCCGACACTGATGAACGCAACGTCCCTTTCCGCGCTCCCGGCACCTCGACCGGTGCTCTCCGGAGGTGTGACCCTCTCGGTCCGGCGCTTCGGCCAGGGACCCCGTGCGGTGATGATCCACGGAGGCCCGGGACTGGACCATCACACCCTCCTCCCCCTGGCGGTCCGGCTCGCCTCTCACCTCGAGATCTGGCTACCGGATCTTCCCGGGCATGGCGCGATGGCCGGCTCGGCCGACCGGCCACCCGGCCTGCGGCAGATCCAGGAGCGGCTCGCGCGATGGCTGAAGGGGCTGGAGCCTCCACTGATCCTGATCGGCCATTCCCTCGGAGCGTGGCTCCTCGCACAGATCGTCCGTCAGCAGGAGATCCGTCCGGCCGCGCTGATCCTGATCTCGCCACCGGTTTCGGGCCAGTCCCCCACCACCACTCCGGTTCGCCGAGCGGGACGGATCACAGGCAACAGCTCCACGGGCCCCGCAACGGCGGTCGCCCGCCGGGACTTCATCGCCCACCTCGCCGGCGAGACGCGGGAAGACAGCGACGAAATGCTCGAGGCCGTCCGCTCGGCGGCCATCCGGGACCCGGCGGCGTATGGAGCACTACTCGCCCATCTTCACCGGGCGCTGACCCGCCCCCTTCGCCCGTTCGACCCGCACTGCCCGGCACTGGTCGTCGCCGGTGAACGCGACCGGACGACCCTGCCGTCGGACGCTCGAAGACTGGCCGGGGTGATTCGCGACGCCACGATGGTCGAGATCGAGGATGCCGGCCACTACCCCTTCGCCGGCCAGCCCGACCGGACCGCGGAGGCCGTTCTCTCGTTTCTCGATCGCACCCTCGGCGGACATCGCTGACCGCCGTCGGGCGAGCCGGACCGGACGATGTCCACATCCGGGAAGCCGGCGGCCCGGCCGCCTGGAAGGCGGCGTTCCGATTGGCCGTTTCGCGGCAACAGAGCCTTGCGAAAGCTACTTTCCCTTCCGGATGAATCCGGGAAACAGGCGGCTTCCCAGGCGAGGGCCGGTACGCGGGATTACCCCTTCGCTCACCGCGCGGACGTCCGAGATGGAGACGAACGCGTTCGGGTGCTTCCTCCGGATGATGTCCGTAACCGCGGCGAGCTGCTTGCGGGGGACGATGGTGAAGATCAGCCGCACGTTTCCATTCACCCCTTCCGCCCCGAAGCTGGTGACGCCGAATGCCGCACGACTCAGCTCGGTGATCAGGTCGGTGGCGTCGTTCGGAGTGATCACCCGCACCGCCACCAGTCCCAGAGCGAGCTTGTCCTCCAGAGTCATCCCGATGATGTTTCCGGCGGCGAAACCGCCCGCGTAGGCAACGAAGGCGGCAGCATTGTCCAGGTGATTGAAGATCTGCTGGATCGCCACCAGCCAGATCAGCACCTCGAAAAAGCCGAGCACCGGCGCCAGGCGACGCTGGCCGCGGGAGAGCATGATGATCCGGACGGTTCCGATGGAAACGTCGAAAATCCGGGCCACGAAGATCAGAATCGGCGTGACCACCCACGCCACGATCTCCGGAGGCATGTTCTGAAAAGGATTCATCCAGAGTGACCTTCTCCGAGCTCGGTCCTGAACACTACACCAGCGTTGCTGGCTGTCAACTGCGAGCCACGGCCTGACAATTGAAGTAGATCCACGGGACCTCCACCCGTTCGGCAGGATCGACGCTTCCCCGTGCGCGCTCGATCACCGCCTCACGCTGCTCGGGCGAGAGGTTCGGCGTGAGCGGTGTGATCATCGCGGGAATCTCCATCAGCTCCATCATCTCCCCCTGCCGCCCCTGATACACCCACCGCTCGGTGCCCCGCAGAGAGAAGCCGGTCTCCTTCAGCATTCGCTCCAGAGCGGCGGGATCGGTGGAGGAGGGCGCTCGCGAAAATGTCTGTCCCGTCGCGTCCTGAATCGCCGATGCCAGGGCGACCTGAAAGGGATGAATACTGCCGGACTCGCCTTCCACCCGCTCCGCCGGAATGTTGAAGGTGAACCGGGCGGAGGGCGAGAGGCGCTCCCGCACCTGTTCCAGGGCGGGGCGGATCGCCGGAAACTGCCAGATCGCCGCGTTGCAGACGGCGCAGTCGAACTCGCCCTCGACCGGGGAGAGGTCCGACGCCGGGGCGACTTCGAAACGGCATCGCGGATCCTGCACCTGCGCACGGGCGACCGAGACCATCGCCTCGGAGGCGTCGACTCCCACCAGTTCGCTCTCCGCCGGCATCACTCGAAGACAGGCGATCGCCGTAGCCCCCGTACCACAAGCCAGGTCGAGGATCCGGCGGGCGGAGCCGACCTCCGCGATCTGCACCAGCCGCTCGTTGAGCCAGTCGTAAATCCGGTTCGTCCTCACGAACCCGTCATAGATCTCGGCATTCAGCCAGTCTCTCCAGGGTGACACCCAACCTCCAGGGATTGATTTTGGCGACTCAAGCCGACGACTCGAACCAGAGACGGCTCTGCCGGACTCCGCTGGAGCACCGGTTGCATGGACCCGGTGCATCACGATTCCGATCCGACCGGATCAAGGTACACTGAGCCACAACTTCCGGATTTCACAGCAACGGGGAGAGAACACTGCAGGACTCGAAATGATCATCGATACCCACGTGCATCTCAACAACTACACGCCGGATCAGCCGTCGACGCTGAAGGAACGATATCACCAGCTCAAGGCGGAGATGAAAAAGAACGATGTGGTCTACTCCCTCGTTCTGACCAGCTTCAAAGTCAACGAGGGACGGCCTTCGCTCGACGAGATCATCGAGGTGGTCGGCGACGATCCGGCCCTGGGCGTGGTCGCCGGAATCAGCTACGAGCGCTACCGGGCGCACGATCTCGCCGACTTGCGGATTCTTCTCCGCGCCGGAAAGATCAAGGGCCTGAAACTCTATCCCGGGTACGAGCCATTCTTCGTCCACGACCCCCGCATGCGGGTCATCTACGAGCTCGCCGGAGAGTTCGACATCCCCGTGCTGATTCACACCGGCGATACGTTCGACCCGAAAGGCCGGCTCAAGTATGCCCATCCTCTCGAGGTGGACGAAGTCGCGGTGGATTTCCCCGAGGTCACCTTCGTCATCTGTCATCTCGGCAATCCCTGGGTCACCGATGCGATGGAGGTGATCTACAAGAACGAGAACGTCGTCGGAGACATCTCCGGATTCACCCTCGGACACTTCGAGGAGCGGTTCGAGCGGTTCATGCTCGAACAGGTCAACGAGGTCCTGGCGTTCGCGGGCGATCCGACCAAGATTCTGTTCGGTACGGACTGGCCGATCAGCGACATCGGAGCGTACGTCCGGTTCGTCAAACAGCTCGATCTCTCGCCGCGGGAGAATGAGCTGCTCTTCTGGAAGAACGCGGCGAGGATTTTCAAGATCGACGTGAACGAAGGGGAGTCGTGATGGAGCGGCGCCGCGAGGAATCCCGGCGTGCCGGCCTCGAGCCTGAAGTACGCTTCGTCGCGCTCAGCGATGAGCGGGAGCCGATCGCTCTCGAGGCACTCGATCTGATCCGGAACACGTTCCCCCGCCAGGACCGCCACTCGATTGCTGAACTTCGCTCGGAGGTCGAGGAAAAACGGCTTCGGCTCCTCACGCCGTTCGGATTCCACCTGGTGGCGATGATCGATCAGCAGGACCATGTCGCCTCGGTGGGCATCGGAGTCTATCTGGCAGGCGTCAACGCCGGGTTCGTCGACTACCTGGCGGTCCGGGAGGATTACCGCCGCAAGCGCCTCGGCAACGTCCTTCGAGAGCATCTGGTGGAGGCGTTTCGCGCCGACGCCGTCGCCAACGGATTCGATGAGCTCGACTGGGTGCTGGGAGAGGTCAGGCTGGACAACCCGTGGCTGCTCCGGCTGGTCCGCTCCCGCGGCGCCATTCCCTTCGATCTGACCTACTACCATCCCGGGATGGCACCGGGAGAAACCGAGGATCGATATATTCTCTACCGTGAGCCCCATGGAGATCAGCGTGAGGTCCTGCCCACCGAGGAAGTTCGCCGGATCCTCTATGCGATCTACCGCCGCGCCTACCGGGTCCGCTACCCCCTGATGCGCGACAACTTCCGGGCGATGATGGACGAGATCGACGGCCGGGAGACCATCGGTCCGCATCCGGAGGTGATGCGCTCCGCAGGGTCATGAGCGCACTCCAGTCCAGACTGCTGCTCCTGACGATTGCCGGCGCAGTCTGCTGGTGGCAGGGAAAGCTCCTGTTGATCGGTGGCACGAGCAGCGCGGATCGCGAACGGCGTCAGGGCACGATCATGGTGGCTTCGGTGGTCACCCTGGTGTTCGCCTTCAACATGCTTCCCCCCATGGGCTGGATCCACACTCAATGGGAAATGGAGAGCTTTGACGGGGCGGCTCCCGCACCGTTCACGCTGGTCGGGCGGCAGATCGAGATGATGCTCTTCTGCTGGAGCGTCATGATCACCATCTGGAGCTTTGCACGCTCCCGGTTCGAGCCGTCGGATGTCCTCGATGCTCCTCCTCTCCCGCGGAACCAGACGCTGCTCCGAGCTCTCGCCGGGACCGGAGGGGCGATGCTGTTCTACCTGCTGGTCCGAAGCGCGGATATCCGCCTTCTCGCCTGGCCACTGCTCGTCACCGCGGGTCTCTGGGCGATCGGCCCGCTGATCTCCCGGATCGCCCGACCACCGCGCCCGGCATAACGACGGAACCATCCCGTCGAGTGGTCAGCTAAGCCCCCATCGAGATTCACCGTTTCCGCTCCGAGGAGCGAGCCCTCGGCGGCAGGCTGCCGCCGGGGATCGGACGGGACGTCCGACCCCCACGTGGGGGTTGGGCCGCTGGCCCGATCGCGGGGGGCGGCCCCGCCCCCCAGCGCCCGCTCCTGATCGATAGACGCGCTCAATCCGCAAAGTTCGACTGTCGCGGCTCTCGAGGCGGATCACTCCGTCGAGTGGTCAGCTAAAAATCACCCCGCACGAGATTTCACCTTTCCCGCTCCGAGGAGCGCGCCCTCGGCGGCAGGCTGCCGCCGGGGATCGGACGGGACAGCGGCCCGACCCCCACGTGGGGGTCGGGCCGCTCTCGAGTTTAGACATTTTCAGGGTATGGCAATTGGAATGTATTGCTATACCTACCTTTAAGGATTATGCTTGGCACGGGAGGTAGTAGCCGTGCCGAAAGAATCCGATCAGACGGTTCGCGAAGTGGTCCTGGAGGCGATGGAGGTGTCTCTGGAGGCGCAGCTCCGGGCGGTGAGGCGCCTTCGAAGAGGTGAGAGTGATGAGCCATAGGCCTGCTCTGGTCGAGGTAAGTCGCAAGTTGATTTTGTTGAAGACATACTCCGATCAGCCGGAACGCCGCTTCACATCACGGAGATTCTCGAACAGATCCGTCGGGTCCATGGGGTCGAACTGGACCGGGAGTCGGTCGTTTCGGCCCTGAGCAAGAAAGTCTCCCGTGAGGAGCGGTTCGAGCGGAGGGGGCCGAACGTCTTCGCGTTGCGGCGGGAGGATGAGCCATGACGCCGCTGCTCGACGAGTTGATCAGGCTTCTCGAGGGGTGGATTCCGGCGTTCCCCCAGCGTCGAACCGGGATACGGGCGATCACCGACGCGATCGCGTTGAGTCTGGTGCTGGGTCGCAGGACGATCACTCGGGCGATTTGCGTCAAGGGCGATGCCTATGCCCCGGGATGGAACACCGACTACAAGGTCTTCTCCCGCTCGGAGTGGAGTCCGGTGGATCTGTTTCGGCCAGTCTGGGTCGAGTTCGCCGCGAGGTATCCCCAGGATCCATTCATCCCGATTGCGCTCGATGACACCGGGATCGAGAAGTGGGGCAAATCCATTCCGCAGGTTCGATGGATGCGAGATCCGATGTCGCCTCCCTTTCAGGTGAACCTGATCCGAGGGCTTCGCTTCGTTCAGGCAGGGTTGCTGTTTCCGCATTACCGGGAACAAGACTGTCCGGCTCGATCTGTTCCGATCGCCTTCGAACAAGCTCCGCACGTGAAGAAACCCGGCAAGCGCGCCACCGCGGCCGAACATGCGGCCTATCGCGAGGCCGTCAAGGTCGAAAACCTCTCGGTCCAGGGAGTCCGGTTGATGCGCCAGGTTCGTGGAGAAGCCGACCAGGCAGGACTGTCTGATCGAAAAACCTTTTTCACCATCGATGGGAGCTACTGCAACCGCACCGTGTTCAAGGCTGCGCTGGACCGGACCGAACTGGTCGCCCGGTGCCGCAGGGATGCCAAATTGTGCTGGCCTTCAAAGCCCGGATCGCGAAAGACCTATGACCCGGTCAAATTCACTCCCGAGGATATCCTGCGGGATGAATCGATTCGGTTCGACACCGCTTTCGTCTATCTCGCCGGTCGCTGGAGAAACGTCCGGTTCAAGCAGCTCAGAGGCGTGCTGTGGCAAGGAGGAGCAGGATCCAAACCTCTTCGGCTGATCGTGATCGAGCCTCAGCCCTACCGCAAGAACAAATCGAGCCGTCTCCGGCGCCGGGATCCTTCATTTCTGCTGACAACCGATCTGGATTGCTCGGCCGAATCGCTCATACAGCTCTACTGTGACCGGTGGCAGATCGAGGTCAACCACCTCGAAGAGAAGAGCATCTTCGGAGTCGGCGAAGCCCAGGTGCGCTCCCCACGCTCGGTGCCGCGTCATCCCGCCCTTGCCGTCGCCGTCTACAGTATCCTCCTGCTGGCAGGACTCCGTGCCTTCGGTCCTGGCAGAACCGACGACTATCCGCTCCTGCCACGATGGCGGCGACTCTCCAAGCGGCTCTCGATCCTGGACTTGCTGACCCTTTTGCGTACCGAAGTTCAGCTCATCCCCCTTGATCCGATCCCCCCACCACACGAAGCCCTAGATTCAGACCTCCGCCAGCGCGTCCGGGACGTCTTTATCGGCACCGATGCCCGCAATCTCGTCGATTTCGCCTTTACCTGAGCATCACCCCATCGTTCCACGTCATCAGTCCTGCCATCTTCCCTCTCCACCTCAGCAGAGATGTCTAAACTGAGGGTCCGACCCCCACGTGGGGGTCGGGCCGCTGGCCTGATCGCCGGGCGCGGGCGCGGCCTCGCCCCCCAGCGCCCGCTCCTGATCGATAGACGCGCCCAATCCGCAAGCTACGTCTCTCACTGCTCCCGTACCGGATCACTCTCCGTCGAGTGGAGCAGGTGATCCCTCAACCGAGATTTCACCTTCCCCGCTCCGAGGAGCGCGCCCTCGGCGGCAGGCTGCCGCCGGGGATCGGACGGGACGTCCGACCCCCACGTGGGGGTTGGGCCGCTGGCCCGATCGCAGGGGGCGGCCTCGCCCCCCCAGCGCCCGCTCCTGATCGATAGACGCGCTCAATCCGCAAGCTACGTCTCTCACTGCTCCCGTACCGGATCACTCTCCGTCGAGTGGGGCAGGTGATCCCTCAACCGAGATTTCACCTTCCCCGCTCCGAGGAGCGCGCCCTCGGGGGCGGGACGCCCCCGGGGATCGGACGGGACGTCCGACCCCCTCGTGAGGGGTTGGACCTCGCCCCTTCGTCCATCCGTCACCCGGACTCAGGGACTTCCGCATTAGAATGCCTCGCCGTGAGCGTCCACGCCTCCCTCGAAACAGTTCGCGGCACCGAGGAAGAGCTTCTCTGGCTGCAATCCAGCCCCTTCCGCAGAAACTGCGAGCTGCGCTCCGGCAACCACCTCTTCGCGAGTCTCGTCTGGAAGAGCTCGCTGGGAGCCGTGGTGGAAGGAGCCACCGCCGACGGCCGCTGGCGCATGCGGCTCGAGGGGCTGCTCTTCAAACAGTGGGTGACGATTTACAGCATCGACCTCGGCACCGACATCGCGGTCTTTCAGGCCCTTCCCAGCCTCAACGGAGTTCTCGAGTTCAAGACCGGCCGCCGCTACTCCTGGGACTCGAATTTCTGGCTGACCAAATGGATCTGGACCGACGAGGAGGGAAGGGAGATCATGCGGGTCCAGCGGAACCTCTCGCTGAAGGCCGAAGGGACCGTCCAGCTCCATCCCGGTACGTCGCGCGTTCCCGACCTGCCCCTGCTCACGATCCTCGGGTGGTACCTGATTCTCCTGCTGACCGACGTGCGTCCCGGGTAGAGAGGCGAGAGGCGAGGGGCGAGGGGCGAGAGGCGAGAGGCGAGAGGCGAGGGGCGAGAGGCGAGAGGCGAGAGGCGAGAGGCGAGGAATATAGCACTGTATTATAGAACATGGTAATAGCTAGTTATTTTGCTGTATGAATATCATATCTTGTAATTGATTATTATTTTTGTGTGCGTCCCGCTCTTCTCTGCTTCTCCGGGGACGGTGCGATTGATGCAACCGGCGGACGGTGGGATGGGAAGAGGGCGAAGCGCCGGAGACCTCCCCTTCTGGAATGTGCGCAGAATGATGATGCCGTCCGAACAGACAGTGTCCGTCCCCGCCGGCGAAGTCTCGCTGGAGGGGAACCTGGCCATTCCTGCGAACGCATCCGGGATCGTGGTTTTTGCGCACGGCAGCGGATCGAGCCGCCACAGTCCACGCAACCGCTTCGTTGCCGAAGCGCTTCAGCAGGCCGGGCTGGCGACACTGCTGTTCGACCTTCTGACCACCGAAGAGGAGCATGTGGACGTGCGGACGGCGCATCTGCGGTTCGACATTCCGATGCTGGCCCGGCGAGTGGTCGCCGCAATCGACTGGCTCGAGGACGATGCGCGAAGCGGCGCGTTGAAGCCGGGCTGTTTCGGAGCGAGCACCGGAGCCGCGGCCGCTCTGATCGCGGCCGCGGAACGTCCCGCCAGAGTGGGAGCCGTGGTTTCGCGTGGAGGCCGTCCCGATCTCGCCGGCGACTTTCTGCCGCGGGTGGAAGCCCCGACTCTCCTGATCGTCGGCGGCCGGGACCTGCCGGTCATCGAGATGAATCAGGACGCACTCGCCCGGCTCGGCTGCGCGAAACGCCTGGACATCGTCCCCGGCGCGACGCACCTGTTCGAGGAGCCCGGAACCCTCGAACAGGTCGCCACTCTGGCCCGGCAGTGGTTCGTCGACAGCCTCGGGTCACCGGCTCCTGGCGGCTGACCGCCTCACTGCTTCGCCTTCTTCAGCAGTGCATCCACCGCGCTCTGTCCCAACGGGTGATAACCGGACCGCGCCTTCCGATAGATGGACTGAGCCATGGTCAGCCCTTCGTCCGTTTTCACCAGCGCGCCATAGAGCGGCATGATGAACTTGAGCCTTCCCTGACCGACGAGGAACCGTTCCAGCGCCGGGTACGCCGGCTCGTAGCGGCTGGGCACCACGTGCATCAGCCAGGCGAAGAGGATCTCCGAGTTTCCGGTCGTGGAGAAGTTGAACGTTGCGTCGAGGTCGCGCATCTGTTCGGCGCTCATGCTGTCCGGCAGATTGCGGAGGAAATGGATCCACTCGTGAGTGGACCAGCCGGTGGTCCGGAGAGTGGACGCATCCGCTCCATTCCGGAACGCCGCAACCTGCTCGTCGACCCGATCGAACGCCGCCGACTCCACCTTCGGAATGTTCGAAGGAATGCCCGGCTGGTAGATCCACTGATTAACGTCCACCTTCGCGGCGAGCTCGGGATTCGGGTCGAGCAACTGCTGATGCAGGTAGTCCAGGAACTTCTCGGTGGTCATCGAATGGAAGGCGAAGCGATCGAAATAGCCCCGCAGGAATTGATCCCAGCGCTCACGGCCGAAGGTCTCTTCGAGCTTCCGCAGAAGGAAATAGCCCTTGGCGTACGGGATGTCGCTCATCCCTTCATCCGGATCGCGTCCGGCGAGATCGAGATGGAGACGGGTATCGGGACTGGTCGCGCCCAGCCGTTCCACCTCGTCCTGCAGATCACGGTATTCGAGCAGCGCGAGCATCTCGGCGTAGTCGCGGCCGTAGACCTTTTCGATGATCCGCTGCGTGAAGTAGTCGGTGAACCCTTCGTTGAGCCAGAAGTCGTTCCAGGTGGCGTTGGTCACCAGATTTCCGGACCAGGAGTGCGCGAGCTCGTGCGCGATGAGCGACACCAGGGAGCGGTCTCCCGCGATGATGGTCGGTGTGGCGAAGGTCAGCCGCGGATTCTCCATCCCCCCGAATGGAAAGCTCGGCGGCAGCACCAGGATGTCGTACCGGCCCCAGCGATAGGGGCCGTAGAGCTCTTCCGCGGCGTTGATGAACTTCGGCGTGTCGGCCAGTTCCCACGCCGCCCGCTCGATCATCTGCGGTTCCGCATAGACACCGCTGCGTGGACCCAGGGGACGGAACTCCAGATCCCCGACCGCCAGCGCCAGCAGGTAGGAAGGAATCGGCTGCGGCATCTCCAGGTGATAGACCCCGTCCGGCTCGATGCTCTGCACGTTCTTTGCGCTCATCACCGCCATCATCCCCTCGGGAACATGAATGGTGGCCTGGTAGGTCATCCGCACCGTCGGGGTGTCCTGACAGGGGACCCAGGTGCGTGCGAGGATCGACTCCGACTGGGTGAAGAGAAAGGGATGACGCTTGCCGAGCGTCTGGTCCGCATCGAGCCATTGCAGCGCCGCGGCCTGCGGGCTGGTCTGGTAGTCGATGGTGACGGTGCGGGTCTCCGGAGTGATCTCGACCATCAGCGGAGAGCCGAGATACGGCCTGCTTTCGCCCAGGCTGTAGCGCGCCGGCGTGTGGGCATCGCCGAGACTCACGGAGCGGATCTCCAGATCACGAGTGTCGAGATAAAGACGGTCCGCTCCATGATTGTCGAGCGTGAGCGTGGCCGTCCCGGAGAGCCGCTGGTGGGGAAAATCGACGGAGAGATCGAGGGCCAGGTGCTGAATGGCCACCTGATCCGGACGCGCCCAGGAGTGGGGATCCGGCCCTGTACTGATCTCCGCCATCTGCAGTGCGGGTGCGGCAGGGGGCGGAACCACGTCCGGGGTGCGACAGCCGAACGGGATGAGCAGCCCGAGGATCAGAATGCCGGGAAGACCTTTCCTGAATGAACGCATCGATTCCTTTCCGTTGCCGGAATCCTCCGGCAGTGTGTGACAGCTCGCGGCTCGATTGCCGCACAGTTCCGAAATTGAGACTTGCCTCGCCGGTATTCCGAGCTTAGGTTTGGAAGAGCCCTCGAGTGGAGATCACCACGCTGACACAACCGCTCGGGAGCCAGCCTCGCAGAGTCGCGATGGAACCGCGAGGAACGATCCGGATGCCCCTCTGTGGCTGCCAACGGGTCGAGGAGGTTCCGGGATACAGAGGATCCCGGAACCATTTGTTTTTCTGGCTCCGAAAAGAGCAGAATGTCTTCATGAGCCGACCCGTCTCCATCCTCCTCGGTATCGGACTCCTCGTCCTGGCCGTCTTCTACTTCATTCGTCCCGGCGTGGCGGGAACTCATCTCAGCCCCCTGGCTTCGATCCTTCACGCGATCTGGGGACTGCTCGCCCTGGCCATCGGGATCCGCGGCTCGACCCGCGCGACGAGGCTGCTGTGTGCCGGATCGGTCCTGATCCTGTTCGCGCTCGGCGCACTCGGGTTCGCCCTGGGGAGCTGGCAGTATCCTTCACCGTCGATTCCCGGGCCCGCCAATGGATTCATGTGGAAGATGTTCCCCGGCTCGCTGGAGCTCGGGACGCGGGATCACATTCTCCACTTCGTCCTCGCCGCTTTCTTCGCGCTGGGGCTGCTCCCGGGATTCCCGGGCCGCTCCCGAGGAACCGGGACGACCGCCCGGGCAGACGCGGCGCGGTGATGTCCCGTCTGAAATCGCGGTGAATATCGGCACGCCACTCATCGTTCAGGGACACTGATGACCGGCCCCGTGGATCGCCTGCAACGACCCCTCCGAGACCTCCGGATCTCGGTGACCGATCGCTGCAATTTCCGTTGCGTCTACTGCATGCCGAAGGAGGTCTTCGGCCATGACTTCCATTTCCTGGATCACGACCTTCTCCTCAGTTTCGAGGAGATCAGCCGGGCAGCGAGGATCTTCGCGGGCCTGGGAGTGCGGAAAATCCGGATCACCGGGGGCGAGCCGCTGATCCGCCGGGAGGTGGAACGTCTGATCGCCATGCTCGCCGGGGTCGAGGGAATCGACGATCTCACCCTCACCACCAACGGAGCCGTTCTGGCGAAGAAGCTTCCCTTGCTGGTCGAGGCCGGACTCCAGCGCGTGACCGTGAGTCTCGACTCTCTCGACGACGCGATTTTCCGCCGGATGAACGACGTCGACTTTCCGGTCGGCCAGGTCCTCGATGCGATTGAACAGGCCCGCGCCGCCGGCCTCTCTCCGATCAAGGTCAACTGTGTCGTCCGCCGCGGGCTCAATGACCACGCCATCGTCGATATGGCCCGCTACTTCCACGGCAGCGGGATCACCCTGCGCTTCATCGAATTCATGGATGTCGGTCAGACCAACGGATGGAAGATCGACGATGTGGTCTCCGCGGCTGAGATCCTTCGCCGCATCGATGCGGAGCTGCCTCTCGAGCCGGTCGAACGAGGCTACCGCGGCGAGGTGGCCCAACGCTACCGCTATCGTGATGGTGGAGGCGAGATCGGAATCATCTCCTCGGTGACCCAGCCGTTCTGCGGGGATTGCACCCGGATCCGGTTGTCCTCCGAGGGAAAGATGTACACCTGCCTGTTCGGCTCCGACGGATTCGATCTCCGGCAACTGCTCCGTGGTGGCGAGACCGATGCGGCGATCGCCAGCACCATTGCCGCCATCTGGACCTCCCGCGGCGACCGCTACTCCGAGCTGAGAACCGCGGAAACGAGTGCGCTGCCCCGGGTCGAAATGTCGCACATCGGCGGCTGAGACCATACCGACGATGAGCGAGTCCGTTGCAAACGGCAGGTTCCAGGCCGCCGATTCTTCCAGCCGATCCGGCGGCGGATTCCCGGCCGCCTGGTGGCTGCCCGGCCCCCATCTCCAGACCGTCTGGGGGCGACTGACGCGGCCCCGCACGCTCGTTCCGATGCGTCGGGAGATCCTGATCACCCCGGACGACGACGACCTCGTCCTCGACCACCTCGATTCGAGCTCGCCGGTCCGGTTCGTCCTGCTCCACGGTCTGGAGGGAAGCTCCTATTCCGTCTACATTCAGGGCCTCCTCGCACGGATTCGTCAGGCCGGTCATTCCGCCACGGTGTTGAACTTTCGTTCCTGTGCGCGGGAGCCGGCAGACCTCTCCAGCATGATCCCGAACCGCCGGCCCCGCTTTTACCATTCGGGCGAGACCACCGACTTCGACTTCGTCATCCGCACGCTGGCCGAGCGCGATCCGGACGAAGTCCGGCTCGGATTCGGAGCCTCACTCGGAGGCAACGTCCTGCTCAAGTGGATGGGCGAGCATCCCGATCAGGCGGTCCTGCGCGCAGCCGTCACCGCATCGGTCCCCTACGACCTCGGAGCGGGTGCGCGGTTTCTCGAGAACTCGGCCGGTGCGTTTTACGTCGGAAGCTTTCTGCGGACGCTGCGGCCCAAGGTTCGCCGGGTGGTCCGGCAGTTTCCCGAGACCACCCGGAAGATCGATCTCGACTTGATGGACCGAGCCCGCACCTTCGCCGAATTCGACGATGCAGCCACCGCACCGCTGCACGGCTTCACCGGCGCCCGCGACTACTACGACCGATGCAGCTCGGTCCACTTTCTCCCCGACATCCGAACCCCCACCCTCTGCCTCAGCGCGGAAGACGATCCGTTTCTGCCACCGGAGGTCCTCGAACGGGTCCGCCGCGATCGCGCCCGATGTACCGAGGTTCGTTTCACCCGCCGCGGCGGACATCTCGGCTTCGTCGGCGGCGTTCCATGGCGCCCGATGTACTGGGCCGAGCAGACGGCGATGGATTTCCTGCTCGGACAGATCTGAGCCCGGGCCCGACGCGGTAGACTGTCGGAGTCATGGACAGCTTCCGTTTCGAGTCTGATCTGGCGCGCGCCAGCACCATTCCGTCCGCCTGGTACTTCGATCCTGCGATTCTCCAGCAGGAGAATGAACGGATCTTCGCGCGGAGCTGGCAGCTCGTCGGGCGCGCCGACCAGGTCGCCATGCCCGGAAACTACTTCACCGCCGAGGTCGCGGGAGAACCGCTGCTCGTGGTTCGCGACCGGGAGGGCGAGCTTCGGGCGCTCAGCAATGTCTGCCGGCATCGGGCCGGTCCTGTGGCCAGCGGATCGGGGACTCGCGCCTCGTTCCAATGCGGGTATCACGGCTGGACCTGGAGCCTCGAGGGCGGCCTGCTCACCACCCCCGAGTTCGAGGGGGTGGAGGATTTCGACCGTACCCACTGCGCGCTCCCGCAATTCGAGGTCGCGGTGTGGGGTCCTCTGGTTTTCGTCCGTGTCACCGCCGAGGGCCCTGCCCTCGCCGAGGTATTCGACGGAATCGATCCCTCGATCGGCGGGCGTGACCTGAGCGAGTTCAAATGGATCCACCGGAAGGACTGGTGGATCGACTGCAACTGGAAGGTCTACGTCGACAACTATCTCGAGGGCTACCACATCCCGATCGTCCATCCCGGCCTGTTCCGGGAGCTCGACTACGCGAACTATCGCACCGAGACCTTCGCCCATTACTCGATCCAGCACTCTCCGATCCGGAAGCCGGACCGTCTTCGCGTACGGGAAGGATCGGATCAGGCGCGCTACTTCTGGATCTTTCCGAATCTGATGCTCAACGTCTATCCCGACAATTTCTCCACGAATCTGATCATCCCGGCAGGGCCCGGAAGGACGCTCACAATCTTCGAGTGGTACTTTGCCGATCCCGACACCGCTGCGGCTCGGCGGATGCTGGAGGAGACAGTCGGCTTCAGCGACGAGATTCAGCTCGAGGATGTCGGCATCTGTGAAGCCGTTCAGCGGGGACTGCGTTCGAGAACCTATGATCAGGGGCGGTATTCGGTGCGCCGCGAGAATGGTGTGCACCACTTCCATCAGTTGCTCTCGAGGGGCCTCAAGCCCATGAACGCGCAATAAACGGGACCGCCACTTTGTTGCAACCGGCAGGCATTACCGGCATCTAAGTTACTGATTTACAACTAGTTACGGTATTTACAAAATTAGGTTATAATCCGCTCGCGGTCGATCTGGCGCACGCCGGGTCCTACGAATCAAAAAACCTCTTTCGCGGTCGCTCAACGCGTTGCCGCGAGTTTCGTCAGCAGACGGAACATCTGGAACAGAGTGGTGGTGTCTCCGCGGCCGGCGACGGTCCGAATGGCTGAGATGCCCCTGGACCAGGGTGGTCTCTCCGGACCCCCGGAACCGAGAGGAGGGAGCCTTGAAAGTCAAATACATTCGGGACGTGTCGAAACTCGACCGGATTCCGCCCGAGATGCGCGAGACCATGCAGCGTGTTTCGGAGCGGTACGTCTTCCGCGCAAACGACTATTACCTCGGGCTGATCGACTGGAACGATCCGGAGGACCCGATCCGCAACCTGGTGGTTCCCAGCGAGCGGGAGCTTCTTCCGTGGGGCAAGCTCGATGCTTCCAACGAGGGGTCGGTGACGGTGGGCCGAGGGGTTCAGCACAAGTATCCGCATACCGTACTGCTGCTGGTCAACGAGATCTGCGGTGCGTATTGCCGATACTGTTTCCGCAAGCGGCTGTTCATCGACGGCAATGACGAGACCAGCCTGGACATCTCGGCGGGGCTGGATTACATCCGCGCTCATCCCGAGGTGACCAACGTGCTGCTCACCGGCGGGGATCCGCTGATCATGTCGACACGCAGGATTCTGCAGATCATCGAGCAGCTTCGCGCGATTCCCCACGTGCAGATCATCCGTATCGGAACGAAGATGCCTGCGTTCAATCCGTGGCGGATTCTCGACGACGACGCGCTGGTCGAGGGCCTCGGCCGCTTCAGCACTCCGGAAAAGCGTATCTATCTGATGGCGCACTTCGACCATCCTCGCGAACTGACCGAGCCGGCTCTGGCGGGCCTCGACGCGCTGGTTCGCGCCGGGGTGATCTGCGTCAATCAGTGCCCGCTGATCCGGGGCGTCAACGACGATGCAGACGTGCTCGCGGAGCTGTTCCGCAAACTCTCGGGCGCCGGCTGTCCGCAGTACTATCTGTTCCAGGGGCGTCCGACCGCTGGAAACGAGCCCTACGAGCTGCCGATCGTCGCCGGCTACGACCTGTTCGAGGCGGCGAAGCGTCAGGTCAGCGGGCTGGCGAAGCGGGTCCGCTTCGCCATGAGCCACGAGACCGGCAAGATCGAAATCGTCGGCGTGGACGAGGATTTCATCTATCTCCGGTATCATCGGGCGAAGAATCCCGCCAACGAAGGGCGATTCATGGTCTTCCACCGAAACGACAGTGCCTACTGGCTCGAACAGCTCGATCCGGTGGAAAACCTCACCGCCGAACCGGCCCGCGACATGAGCGAGTTTGCCAGCGGGGAAGCGAGGGAAGTGCTGGTTTGAAGGATCCGGAACGCGTCTCCGTCAAGCTCTCGAAGTTCCGCCCGTCGCTGACGCTGGCGCTCAAAGAGCTCGTCGGGACTCGCGCCCGTCAGGGTCTGCCGGTCTATGATTTCGGACTGGGCGAGACCAAGGGCGATCTCGATCCGAGTATCCGACAGGCCGGCATCGATGCCTTCGACTCGGGCGATACGATGTACGGTGACCCCGCCGGCCTGCCGGAACTGCGGGAGGCCGTGCTCGACTGGCTCGGCCTGCAAAACCACTACACCGTCGAGAACGTGATCATCACCTCCGGTGCCAAGCAGGGGCTGTTCAACACCTTCCTTTCCTTGTGCAACCCGGCCGACGCGGTGCTGTTCGAGGCCGCCCCATGGGTCAGCTATCAGCCACTGGCGGTTGCTGCCTACGGATTCCCGGTGATGGTTCTTGCTCTCTCCGGTGGCGGAAACCACCTCAAGGTCACCCCGGAGGATCTCCTCCGGAATCTCGATGTACGCCCTCACGCACGGCTGTTCCTGCTGAACAATCCGGTCAACCCGACCGCCCAGCTCTACGATGCTGCCGAGGTGGAGGCCCTTCTGAGTGTTTGCGTCGAACGCCGGATCTTCTTCGTTCTCGATCGGCTCTACTGGAAGCTGATGTTCGACGGCAGAGAGTATCCCGAGCCTCGGGTCGACGAGGAGACCCGGCCCTGGCTGATTCAGATCGATGGTATGTCCAAGAACTTCCGCCGTACCGGAGGATTGCGGATCGGCTGGACCATCGCTCCGGATGACGTCGCCCGGGCGATGATCAATCTCCAGAGCCACTACACCTCCGGCCCCGCCACGCCCACGCAGCGCGCCGCCCTCGCTGCACTCCGCTCCCCCTACGACACCACCATGAGCACCGAGCTCGAGGCCAAACGCGACCTCCTCCATCGCCAGATCGAAGGAGTCCCGCATGTCCGCGTCTGGCCCACGCCCGCGACCTTCTATTCATTCTGGGACGTTCGACAGGCATTCGGAAAAACCACACCGAACGGACGGGTACTTCACGACTCGAACGAGGTGGCCGAGTACCTCGTGACGGATGCCGGAGTGGTCACGGCCTCCGGATCGGGATTCATGCAGGACGGCTATCTCCGCCTCTCCTTCGCCACTCCGGACGAAACCATCACCGCCGGCATGGCCGCTGCCAAAGCGGCATTCACGGCACTCCGCTGACCAGCCGCAGCTTCGATTCGCTCGCGGGCGGGCAGGCCCGCGGCCGACCCTCGATCCGGTTCCCTCCAGGGGCAATTCCGTCCGAATCCGTCACAGCTCTTGCAAAGTTATTCTGTGCTATGGAACAAGCGGAAACTACTCACGAAAACGATTTCACCTCTCCACGCTGGGGCGTCCGGGATCTTCTGGATCGCCGGACTTCCGAGGGGACGGTCATTGCGAATTCGGCGGCGCTGGCGGAGTATCTGGTGCGCTCCGAGGGGGTGATCACCGCGCCGGGAGAAGGATTCGACGTGAGCGGCGATCTGCGTGTCTGCTTCGCCGTTTCACCAGAGACGATCGTCCAGGGGCTCACAGCGCATTCTCTCGACTGCATTAGATCCGCCGAGGAGAGCGTCATGAACGGGTCCTTCGCCGCATCACCCTGCCATGATGTTGTAGCCGCAGTCGACGTAGATCACTTCACCGGTGATTCCGCTGGCCATCTTCGAGGCGAGGAACAGCGCGGTGTCGCCGACTTCGCGGAGCTCGACGTTTCGTCCGAGCGGAGCCTTGTCCGCATGGTACTTGAGCATGTCGGTGAACCCCTGGATACCGCGTGCCGCCAGTGTATTGATGGGGCCCGCGGAGATGGCGTTCACCCGGACATTCCTCGACCCCATATCCGCGGCCAGATAGCGCACGGTGGCTTCCAGTGAGGCTTTGGCCACTCCCATCAGGTTGTAGCCTTTGGCGACCTTCTCCGCTCCGTAGTACGTCATCGCCAGCACCGAACCGAACTCGGATTTTTCCAGCATCGGGGTTGCTGCACGGGTCAACCCGACCAGCGAATAGGCGGAGATGTCATGGGCCATCTTGAACCCCTCGCGGGAGGTGTAGACGAAATCGCGCTCGAGGTCCTCGCGCGGGGCAAAGGCCACCGAATGGACCAGGGTGTCGAGATGGTCGAACTCCGATCCGAGATCCGCGAACACCCGCTCGACATCCTCGTCGAGGGTGACGTCGCAGGGATACAGGAGCGAAGGCTGGTCGAGCGTCTCCACCAGCGTACTCACGCTGTCTTTCAGCCGTTCTCCCTGATAGGTGAAGGCCAGACGCATTCCCGCCTCCGACAGCGACTGGGCGATGGCCCAGGCGATGGAGCGTTTGTTCGCCACCCCGAAGATGATTCCGGTCTTTCCTTCCAGAAGCTTCATTCCGCTCGTTCCTCCAGAGCCACGAATCTGATGCACTGATCTGTTTCGGGACCGGCGCGCCACCGGTCAGCCGGCATTCGGAGCGCCCCCGGAGCGAGAGTCGGGCAGGTGGCGTGCCACCTCGTCGTCCATCCGACCGGCCATCATCAGGAACAGCATCCGGTAGTCCGCGGCCAGCGAGTAGAACGGATGACCAAAGGTCGCCGGACGGTTGCCCTCGATGAAGAAGTGAGCGTACCACGCGAAACCGTATCCCAGAACGGGTGCAGCCAGCAGGATCCAGAGGTTCAGCGACAGCGCGAGGATCAGACAGCCCACCGCCAGGACCGAACCGACGGCATGAGCCATCCGCGTGCCCGGTCGCGAATGGGCCCGCACGTAGTGGGGCCAGAACTGCGAGAAAGAGTGAATCTCACTCTCGGCCATTTCCCTCCAGTCTCCTGCTGAAAAGGCCATTTTTTCATGATTGCCAGGCGGATTTCCAGTCCCCGGGAAGACTGACACCAGCGATCGCCAGTGGCATACTGGTTGCTCGATCAGTTGCCCATTCCGGCACGAAGGAGGGAACATGGCCGATCTCGAAACTCTGCTGCGCGACGTATTCGGAGAATCATTCGACCGGGTCAGCGGCTTCCGCACCGAGCAGGTGAAGAAGATTGAAGGAAAGATTCAGGAGATCGCTCGCGAGGGGATGAAGGACGAGATCAACCGTCTCTCGGCGGAAATCGCCGACCTCCGCCGCAGGGTGGCCACCCTGGAAGCGGAGCGGGTCGACGACGCCGCTGAGAGCGTCTGAGGAGAGGGACTCAGAAGCCGTATCCGAGCGTCAGGAAAGTCACCCACGGATCTTCCCACGGCTTGCGGTCGAGCTTGAATCCGACGTCGAACCGGAGGGGCCCGACCGGCGTCAGGTAGCGCACTCCCCCACCGACTCCGTACCGGAGCTGCGACAGATCGATGTCTCCGATCTTCGGCCAGACGTTCCCCGCGTCCATGAAGAGGGCGCCGCGGAAGGCTTCCCCGAAAATGGGGAAACGGAGCTCGACGTTCAGCAGGGTCAGGGCATTGCCACCCACCGCAATGAAGTCGATGTTGCCCTCGGCCTGGTCGACGTACTGCTGACAGCTCATCCCCTCCGGCACTTCCGACGGCGCCGGTATCAGCGTCTCGCAGGGGATCCCGAGATGATCCAGGACAAAGCCGCGATGGGTCGTCTCCCCCCCGCGAGGAACCTCTCGGCGAAGGGAACCGCGGAGCCATCGGATCCGCTGCGGAGGGGGTCGATCAGTCCCAGACGTCCGGCGACGACGACCTGTGTCCTGCGGCTGATCGGGCGAATCCACCCGCCCTGATCGAAATTCTTCAGAAAGCTCGCATCGGCCCGGAAGAGCGGGAAGGCATACTCCAGGCTGCCTCCGGCGTAGTAGCCCCGCGACGGATTGATCGCATCATCACGATGGTCGTAGAACACGTTCGGAGTCACACTGGAGATCTCGATCTGCTGGTCTTCGCGCGGAATGCCCTCGATAGGCAGACCGCTGGTGGCGAGATCACAGAGGTCTCCCTGCTTTCGCACCAGACACTGGACGATCCGGTACTCGTAGCGCACCGACCAGCGGAGCTCTTCGGTCACCACCCGGGTGGCCTCCACAAAGGTTCCGGTGCTCTCGATCTTCGCTTTCCCGTCCGCCTTGATCTCTTCCCGCCGGAACAGGGTCAACTGCGTGGGCATGTCCCACTTCCAGAGAAACGGCTCCCGATAGGTGAGCTGATACCGCTGCACACGTTGTGAAACCGTCGCTTCGAGCCCGGCATAACGCCCCGAGCCGAACAGATTTCGATGCGAGATCGACGCGCTTCCCCGGGCACCATCCTCGGTGGAGTATCCGAGCGATCCCGCCACCGTCAGAGCTTTTCCCTCCTCGACCTGAATTACCACGTCGCGCGTCGAGAGTCCCGTTCCCGACTGCTGAGGCAGGAGATCCACACGCTGAAAGATTCCCAGCCGATAGAGATTGCGCTGCGCATCGAGCAGGGCCTGATAGCTGAACGGATTCCCCGGCTCCAGTCGCGCTTTCCGCAGGATCAGATCCCGATCCGTGTAGGTGTTGCCCCGGACGACCACCTCTCCGAGATCCACTTTCGGACCCTCGGCGATCTGATAGATCACCCGCGCCCCGGTGCGATCAGGAGTGAAATGCACCGTCGGCGAGACCTGGATCTCGACGTAACCGCGATCCCCGTAGAAGCTCTTCAGCGCCACCACGTCGTTGGTGATCTGCTGCGGATCGAGCGGGTCCCCCTGCTCCAGTTGCAGATCGGGAAGCCGCTCGGTGCGGACCTGATCGTTCCCTTCCACCACCACCTCCGAGACGATCGTCTGTGGTCCCTCGGTGATCGGGAAGGTCACGGTCATGGTTCCAGCGTGAACCTCCGGCACCGCACGCCCCACCTTCACCTCATGGAAGCCCTGCAGTTTGTAGAACGCCTCCAGAGCATCCCGGTCGTCGCTGAGCTGCTGCTGAGTGACTCCGACCGGCGTTCGGAGGACCGAAGAGAGGACCTTCTTGAAGCCACCCACCGGAGCGGTGCTGATCACCTTCCTCAGGCGCGAGTCGTCGATCTTCTCATTGCCGTCGAAACGGACTTCCTCCAACCGCACTTTCTGCCCCGGATCGACCTTGTAGATGACGTGCCAGACTCCGTCGACCTCGTTTTCGTCCACCGACACCGCGACGTTGAAGTAGCCCCGCGACTGGTAATGCTGGATGATCTCGTCCGCCGCACGATCCACCACATCTTCCGAATACGCCTCGTTCCGATGGAAGGGCACCAGGCTCGAGATCTTGTGCTTCGGCACGCCTTCCACGTCCACCTCGACCACCGGCCCCACGTCCACCTTGTAGACGAGGGTGATCGTCTGCGTGGCTGGATCGTAGTCTTCCTCCCCTCCCTGAAATCGGACGTCCGCTCTGCGCCGGTCCTTGTTCACCAGGTAGTTTCGAATCCGGTCGACATCGCGGCGGGCCTCCTGGATCCGATAGATCTCACCCGGTTTGCTGTGCATCTGTCCGATCAGCTCATCGGGAGTGAATGGCCCGAGATCGCCCTGGAAGTTCACCCCGGCAATGTGTGCGAGCGGACCCACATCGACGTGGAAGATCACGTCGGCCCGGTTTTCCTGGCGAAAGAACTTCACTTCCGGATCGACCGCCGATTGGAGGTAGCCGCGGCGCGACAGCGTGCGCTGAATGGCGACCGCGCTGCGATCCACCGCGTTGAGGGAGAGGACATCGTCCTCCTTGACCTTGATGTCTCCCTTGATCCGGTCAGCTTCATCCCCGGCGCCTTCCACCGTGATGTTCCTGATGCGGTAGTTGAGCGACAGCACCAGGGTCAGCGCTACGCCCCCGGGAACTTCGGCGGCGTCCACCCGGACATCCCGGAAATCGCCGACCCCATAGAGCGATTTGATGGTCTGCTGCAGAGATCCGACCGAGAGCGGCTCTCCCACCTTCGTCGTGATCAATGGCTCGATGCGCCCGGTGTCGTAGGTGGCATCGGTCCGGAACTCGATCGACTGGACGATCTGGCCGCTGTACTCGAACTGCGCGAACAGAGCGGGGGCCGCCGCGAGCAGCAGCACGGCCCACATTGCCGCGATCGATCGCGGTCCGCTGGTTCGCTCCTGAGCTCTCACCAATGTCCCTCGTAGCGCCGCCGAAATCGTGCGTCGACGGCGTTGATCAGATAGGTGTCCGACTGATCCGAATCGCGAGTGAACTGAATCACCCAGTCCGGCGTCACCTGCCACTGCACGATCTCCCGGTTCCGCGTGCTCCCCGTGTTGTACACCACGATGACGTAGACGTCGCGGGAGATCCGCTTTTCAAAGGTCACCGTCGGCGTGAAACCGGTGGTATCGCCAAGCAATCCGGGGTCCAGCCGGAAGACGTCCGCGAAGGGAAGGATCTTCGATCCCAGAGCCTCTCCGATGCTCTGCAGAATCAATGAAGTCCCCGCCGCCGTGAGCGATCCCTGGTTGAACGCTCCGCCGGTCGAGGGGGTGAGCTCACCGGAGATCAGAGACAGCAGAGTGAGATCGCCGATGGGCGGATCGCTGGTAATGGTGGGAGTGATCCGATCCAGCGTTCCGGTGAGATTCACAGTCAGTTCGACATCTCCCTCGGGCCGGCGGATCAGACTCTCGGCGGTGATGTCGAAGTAGGGATCGTTCCGGAACGGGTTCTGGAAGTTCACCGTCCCCTGGACCACGTTGTAGTCGACGTCCTGGAAGGTCAGCTCACCCCCCTCGTTGAGGGTGATCCTGCCGAGAATGACCGGATTCGCCAGGGTGCCGGTCAACTGCAGGTCCGCACTGGCGGTGACGTCGGCGATATTGTTGCGGACGGCGAGAGTGTCGTTTGCGGTAATGTCCACCTGCAGAGCAACCCGGCTCTGCCAGCTCGCCGCGACCTCCGGAGCGATGACCCGCCGCTCCAGCAGGAGATTCAGCAGCGACGAGGCCAGATCGAAATTCTTGGTGTAGACCCCGCGATCCAGCGAGACCTTCCCCTGCAGCAGCATCCGCTCCGCATCGCCGGAGAGAATCACATCGAAGTCTCCGCCGGCGGTCATCCCCTCGAAGTAGCGGAGCGCGACATCCGTTCCCTGGGCATTGAGCCTGACTCGCCTGACATTCAGGCCGTCCATGATCAGGTAGCCGCCCGCCACCACCGTGCCGCCACCGAATGACGCACGCAGCGAATCGATCTCGATCCGGTCGCCGCGAAAGACCAGCGTGGCTCTCACGTTCTCGATCAATTGCGGGAAGCCGGGGAACTTGAACGAACCGTTCTGCAACTCCACGGTTCCGGTGATCCGCGGTTCGGTGAGACTGCCACCAACGTCGATCGCCAGCTTCAGGGTTCCCTGCGAGCGGAGGTCGCTCATCACCACCTGCAGGATTCCGGCGTCGAAGGCGCCGCGAACTTCCAGGTTCACTTCCTGATTCCCGACCAGAGAAACCGATCCGTCGACGAAGAAGGTGGACCCGGCAGTTTCCAGGGAGATCGAATCGAGCTGAACGGCTCCGTCCCGGAGGGCGAATTCGATCGGATTTTTCGCCGTCACCGGCTGTCCGGAAACCTCCACGTCGAACTGCGTGATCCGGCCGGTCGCCTCGACGGTCTCGATCGCTCCGAGATTTCCGCCGAGTTGAACCTCCGCAACCAACCGGCCGCTCACCGTCGATTCGCTGCCCGGCGCCACGACGTCCAGAAGCGTCTTCAGATCACTCACGGCGATGTGCACCAGACCATCCAGACCGCCCTCAGGACCGACCGAGCCGTTCCCGTCGACGGTCAGCGCTCCGAACGCCGAACCCTGAATGATCATCCGGCCGTCGCGAATGGCCAGATAGAACTTCGGCGGCGGCATCCCGGGCGGAAGGTCCGCCCCCCGGATCCGGCCGTTCTCCAGGGTCGCCTCGACCACCACCTCCGGCTGCTGCAGAGTGCCGGCTGCGCTGGAACTGATGTGCAGGGTTCCCCCGATCAGATCTGCCAGGCCGCCGAGCGACGAAACCTTCGACAGGTCGATCTCGGTCGGCTGAATGATGTAGCTGAACTCTTCGGTGTTGAAGTTGTACTCCGCCTGTCCGGTGATCACGCCCGCCGCCGAACGGGCCTCGAGGTGTGTCACCTTCACACTGCCCTGAGTGAAAAGAATGTCGGCGGTCGCCTGTTCGATCGGCTCGCCCGCAATCGATCCGTTCCGGACCGTGACCGAGCCTGCACCACCAAGCGCCTCCTTCGGTCCTTCCAGATGCAGCGTCCCGGTCACCTCCCCACGGATCGGAAGGCTCCCCAGGTCGAGAAAATCCGTGATCATCGTGACCGGGACGGATTCCGCGCCGACGTCGAGATTGAAGCTGACATTCCCCTCGCCCGGCCGCCAGGCAATGGATCCATTCAGGGCCATACGCGAGCCCTCCTGGCTGATGGTCAGATGCTGGAGGTCCACCTTGCCGTCTTCCGGGGTTCCGGTGATGTGAACCGTTCCGGTCCCCGTACCGGCGACGCGATAGTCCAGACCGGCAAGCTCCATGGCCGGCTGCACCGGCCAGTCCTCGGCCCGCGCAATCAGATCGAACCGCGGAGAGGGACCGCTCTTCGGAAATCCAATCGTCCCCTCCAGTTCGAGCTGTGCTCCCGACCTGCGGAACAGGGCGTGCTCGAACCGCATCAGATCGCGAGCGCCGTCGTAGGTGAGCCGGATCGTCGCCGTGCCCAGGGCGACGCCACCGTACTCGGTTCCGGAAGACTGAACGTTTGCCGTGATCGTCGGCGCCGAGAACGGTCCGTGCAGCCGCCCGGTCGCCACCCCGGTTCCTCCAAGACCCAGCAGCTCGAAGTCCTCCGTACCCAGAGCGTGCGCGAGGTTCACCCCCAGTTTGTCGACTTCCCTGAAACTCTCACTGGTCAGGCGGTATTGAAGGTCCGCCACCAGATCCTCCAGCCGCAGCGTTCCGCTGAACGCGATCTGTGACTTCGGCATCTTCAGGGTCGAATCCCTGAAGGTGAGCGTGCCTCCGGCAAAGGAGTAGTTGATCCGTCCCGAGACCGGCATCGGATAGGGAGCGTTTCCGAAAGCCCGGGCGCCCGGATTCAGATCCGCCGTCCCCGATCCCTTTCCTTCCAGCAGCGCGTTTCCCTCCCAGGAGTACCGGAGTGTTCCGGTCGCCGCACCCCGGAGACCACTGCCCTCGAGATCCCAGTTCGCGAGCAACCCCTCGAGCGAGACGCCGCTGTAGTGAAGATTCACGGCCATCGGATACGGTTCGGCGTACTGGCTGAGCAGGTACGTACCGGTGATCCGGCCGCCCTGAAACTCGCCCGATTCGATCCGCACCTTCGCCCGGTCACCGGTGACGTCGATGCCGGCTTTCAGCCCCGCCAGCTCGTAAACGTCCGCCTTCAGATGAGGAATCGTGGCCGTTCCCTGAAGCGAGAACGAGCCGCGGTTGCCTTTCAACTCGCCAGTGAAGGAGGCGTCGCCGGTGAGCTCCTTTTCGATCTCGAAAATCCTCTGTGCCGTGGAAAGGGCGAGCTCGGTGCGAATCCGGAAATCGTAGACTCCCTCCGAAACGGGATCGACCACACCGCTGGCCGTCGCGGTGAGGCCTTTGCCCGCGAGGCGGACCCCGCTCAACGTCAGCGCCTGGTCGTGATAGCGGAAACCGGCAGCGAGGGTCGCATCGATCGGTTGATAGTCCTTGAGCACCAGTCTCGTCTGCGGACTCGAGACGGATCCCCGAACGACTCCGTCCCCGGTATTCACCTGGATCGTCGCTGCCGTGCGCTGGATCGTCGCGTGGATGTCGTGGCGGTGATCGACGAAATCCACCATCGCATCCTCCACCGTGATCGGTCCGACATCGACGTGGACGATCTGCCGTCCCCCGGGGGATTGGGTTCCCACCGCGGGAAATTCGTGGTCGGCTCGTGACCTTCGGGAAAGATCTCCAGCCACATCTGAGGACGCACCACACGGATCGACCCGAGGGTGATTCGACGTCCACGGAACGACTCGACACCCGCCGAGATCTCGGCGCGCGGAATGATCGCGAACCAGGGCTGATCCGCCTCGGGAAGATTACCGATGCGGATGTCTTCCACGACCGCACTGATGGTCGGACCGCGATGGAGGGTCAATCGTCCGATCTGAACCTTCCGGTTGAGCTTGGCCTCGAGCGTCTGCTCGATCTTCCGGCGCACGAATTCCGCGAAATTGGGGGTCCCGGTGTAGTACCAGATTCCGAGGCTGATCAGGATCAGAATGCCGAGGACCGCGGCTCCGAACTGGATCAGACGCGACCGGCAACCGCGCCGGGTCTCCCCGTCATCGGCCGCGGGCTCGACTGGTTCATCCGCGTCCCGTCTCCTCAGTTCTTCCATTCGTACCCGCTGCGCGTGCTAGGCACGCGCCAGAAGAAAGATGTCCCTCAGATTATTGCCGGTAGCCCGGCTTTCCAGAATCCTCGCGTACTCACCCACGATGCTCCAGGTATCCGAGTTGTCCAGCACCGCCTGCCAGCGTTCGGGATCCACCGACTCCCGCCGGTAGCGACCCGGTTCGAGGACGTATCCGGCGGCCTCGGCCGAACCATCCCTCCCGTCGGAGCTGCCCAGCAGCGCGTAGACGTCCTCGGCCTGCTCCTGCTGAAGCCAGCGCCCCAGCCGCACCGCGATCTCGCTGCATCGCCCGCCTCGGCCACTGCCCTCCACCCGCACCGTCGGCTCTCCTCCAGCCACCACCACCGTCCCGGGAGCCAGGTCGCGGATCGCCCGTTTCAGAATCTCCGCCGTCTCGCCGACATCTCCGTTCAGCTCCCGAGAGACCTCCGCCACCTTCAGTCCGGCGGCGGTGACGATCTCGCCGGCAATCGAAACGAGCGTTCCGTTGTCTCCCAGCAGGAACGAGGGGATCGGAAGTGACTTGACCGTCTCCGGAACGTCGTCCGAAGCGAGTCTGGCTGCCAGCTCCCGCGCATGATCGTCGTCGAGCGATCCCAGAATTGCAATCGCCTCCTCATTCGTCGATGGGTCCGCCACCGTCGGCCCGGATCCCACTTCACCCCAGTGTCCCCGGGAAACATCGGACAGCACCAGGGTGATCGACCCCTCGGGCAGCAGTTGGCCCAGGCGCCCCCCCTTGATCCCGGACAGGTGTTTGCGGACGACGTTCATCTTTTCGATGGGCAGCCCGGAGCGGACCAGGGTCCGGTTGATCCGCACCAGATCATCCCGGTCGAACCACGGCTCCAGCGGTTTGGCCAGACAGGCAGAGGCACCGCCCGAGATCAGAAAAAGAACCGGCCGATGGGACCCGTCGAGAAAGCGGATCAGTTCGTCCGCGGCTTCGAAGCTCGCCCGAGTGACTTCCGGATGCGACCCGTAAACCACCTGTGCATAGGGAGGAAACTCATCCTGCCGATAGCCTTCCGGGAGTGCGGCGAACGCCCGGTCGATCGAGACCACCGCGGCCGCCCCCTTCAGGAGGCTCGATGCGGCTTTCCCCACCGACACCACCGACACCGGCTCGCGCAGCAGGCCATTGACCTCCGGCTGGTCCAGCACCCGCTGAACCAGCAGCGGAGGGGTGGAGCGATAGATCGCCTGCCGATAGACCCTCCCCAGCTCGTCCGCCATCGACTGCATTCGACTGATTGTATGGGAAGAGCCTCTCCGATGCGCGGTGGATCGCGGGACGAGGGTCGATTCATGAGACACTGAACCGGATCATGAGCAGACGGATCCGGCTCCGCTCGCGGGTGTTTCTGATGACCGCGATGTACTCGGCGGTCCTCTTCGCAATCGCCTTCGGACTGACCTGGCGTGCCCGGACCTACGAGCAGCAGTTTCACCGGATCATGGATGTCGACTCCTCCGCGGTCGATGCGCTCGACGGACTGGTGCGGGCACAGAACGGATGGAATCAGAGATGGCAGTCGATGGATGGTGCCGATGCCGCGACCGTCCGTGCAGTGAGCGACCGCTACTCGACCGTCCGGCAGATCCTCGACTCGCGTCGGCTCGCCGGCGCAAACACCCGCGGCCTCCGCGACAGCGTCATCGCGTTCGAGCGGCAGGTGGGCTCCTGGAGCCGGCGATGGGAGTCACTCTCTGCCGCGGAGCGTGAACAGGCCCGCGACACCGCGGATGACGAAACCCGGGAGATCGTCGCCGCGGCCAACAGTCTGATCGCGATCCATCGGGGGGCAATCAGCAGGACTCTGGCCGAGCTCACTCTGGATGCCCGCGGGATGATGTGGACGGCACTCGGGGTGGCCTGGATGATCGCCATCCTCAGCTTCGCCGCGGCACGCCGTGCCCTGACCAAGGTGGTTCGGCCGATCGAGGATCTCGTGCTGGCAGCCGAACGCATTGCGGGTGGAAAGCTCGATGCCCGCGCTCCCATCAGCGGAGATCAGGAGATCGCCCGCCTCGGGCAGTCCTTCAACCGAATGGCCGACGCACTCGCCCTGTCGCACCAGGAGCTTCATCAGCGAGCCCGCACCGATGAACTGACCGGGCTGCCCAACTTCCGCAAGTTTCGCGAAGCCATCGACGAGGAGATCGAGCGCGCCGACCGCTTCGAAAAGCAGTTCGGCGTACTCATTCTCGATCTCGATCACTTCAAACAGTACAACGACACCTGGGGCCATCTCGCAGGAAATGAAGCGCTCCAACTGGTCTCCAGGACGATCCAGACCACCGTCCGCGCGATCGACATTCCGGCACGCTACGGCGGTGAGGAATTTGCCGTCATTCTGCCCGCCGCCGAATCTCACGGCGTCGCGACCCTGGCCGAGCGTGTTCGTGCCGCGATCGAGGCGATCCCGCCGATCGCGGACCGCCGGAGCCTGACGGTGAGCGTCGGCGGCGCGCTCTACCCGGAGGACGGTGCCACCCCGGAGGAACTTTTCGCCACGGCCGATGCCCGGCTGTACCAGGCGAAAGAGCAGGGACGGAACCGCGCCATCACGCCAGTTCCGGACACCGTCGAAGCCTGAATCCGGGCTGGCGGAACCGGTCAACCTGCATCTTCGAGCACCACGCCCATTTCGCGAAGGATCCCCGCCACCGTGCCCGCCCGGGCGGCATCCTCCACCACCACAACCACGTCCGGAGCGTCCGGTGGTGCCGCCACAAGCGCCTGACCGATGGCCCGGACCGCTCGGGCGAAGTCGAATCCCGCATGCCCCGCTCCGAACACCGGCATCGCCACCGACGCACAGTGTTCGGTCGCGGCACGGATGAGGGCGTTTCTGACGCATGCTTCGATGACCGCCGCGGAAGAACGATGCGCGCGATCGCTTGCGACGCAATGGAGAATCACCCTGGAGTCGAGAGCACCCGCCGTGGTCGCATGGACCGAACCGATCGGCAGCGCGTTCCGCCCGGTGCGACGGCTGAACTCCTCGACGATCGCCTCACACTCCCGCTTGATCTCCCATCCGCCGCGATCCCGCACCGCCCCTCCGGTTCCCGCCACCAGCGAGAGGCGCGGGTTGGTCGAGGTGCACAGCGCCTCTGCCTGCGCCTCGGTCAGATCTCCGACGAACACGCTGACGTTCATCCATCCCACGCTATCGAATGTGCGAAACGGGAACAAGTGCCGGGTCCTCGCGATAGACTTTCCTTCGTCCGAATGAACACGAACCGAAACGCACTTCCCGACACCAGCGGCCGCCGGCCATGGTGGCTGTTCGGCGGACTGGCGCTGATCGCGATCTGCTGGCCGCTCGGCTGGCTCCTGCCGGGACCCCGCACGCATCTTCTTTTCTTCCCTCTCTGGCTCGGCTACATCCTCACCTTCGACGGTGTCGTGGCATTGCGATCGGGAAGCTCGATTCTGATCCGCTCACGATGGCGGTTTCCTCTTCTCTTCCTCGCCTCCGTTCCAGTCTGGTGGATCTTCGAGCTCCTCAATCTGCGGCTGGACAACTGGCGCTACGTCGGACGGGAGCTCTTCACGGATCTCGAGTACGGCGTGCTGGCCTCGGTGGCCTTCTCGACGGTCATTCCGGCGGTGCTGGAGACGGCGGACCTGTGGCGCACCTTCCGCTGGACCGACCGGCTCGCATCCGGACGCCGGATTGCAGCGCGGCCCGCGCTCGCCCTCCGCTGGTTCGGTGCCGGTCTGGTCATGCTCGCCCTGCTCCTGCTCTTCCCCCGGTTCGCCTTTCCCCTGACCTGGCTGTCGCTTCTCTTCCTGATCGATCCCCTCGCCTGGGCGTTGCACCGCGGGAGCCTGCTCGGCCACCTCTCCCGCGGCGACTGGCGGCCCCTTCTGATCGCTCCCCTCGGAGCGCTCACCTGCGGCTTTTTCTGGGAAATGTGGAACTGGTTTTCCTATCCCTACTGGATCTACCAGATCCCGTTTTTCGATTTCGCCCGCCTCTTTCAGATGCCGGCGCTGGGTTATCTCGGTTATCTGCCGTTCGGGCTCGAGATCGTCTCGGTCGCCTACCTGCTGCTCGGACCGTCGCTCGACCTCATGCTCGAATGGGATCCGGGGGATCCGGAATACACCGGCGCGGAACTCCGTTGAGCGAATTAGAACATGTCTAACAATAAACCAGATCTGGATTCAGCTGCGATCCTGCGGGATCACGGAATCCAGCCGTCCGCACAGAGGATGGCCGTCGCCGGATACGTGTTGTCCACCGACGACCACCCCTCCGCGGATCGGGTGTGGAAGACCGTCTCGGAAAGCTTTCCGATGATCTCCCGGGCGACCGTCTACAACACGCTTCACCTCTTCGTGGAGAAGGGTCTGCTGCGGGAGCTTCATCTGACGCCGGAGAGCACCGTATTCGATTCGAACACCGACCTGCACCATCACTTCATCGACGACGACACCGGAGCCATTGAAGACGTAGCATGGGACCGGATCGAGGTCCGTAACCTGCCCCGCCGCAACTATGACATTCGCGGGTACCAGGTGGTGATGCACGGAACGAAGAAGACCCGATCCCGAGGCTGAAAAAATTTTCGCCGCAATTTTGAATGATTCTAAAACTTGAATTTTACGAACCTCCCCGCTGACCAACCGAAAGGAGATGCGATGAGCACCATCATGAAATCTCTTCCCGTGAACATCGGAATCGACGAAAGCGACCGCCGCAACATTGCGGACGGCCTGTCCCGGCTTCTGGCCGACACCTACACCCTCTATCTCAAGACTCACAACTTCCACTGGAATGTGACCGGACCGATGTTCCAGACTCTGCACCTGCTCTTCGAGACGCAGTACAACGAGCTGGCCCTTGCGGTCGACCTGGTTGCGGAACGGATCCGTGCGCTTGGATTCCCGGCCCCCGCTTCCTACGCCCAGTTCGGAAAACTCTCCTCGATCGCCGAGGAGACGACTGTGCCTCCGGCGACGGAGATGATTCGCCAGCTGGTGGAAGGCCAGGAGACCGTGGTGCGCACGGCCCGCTCGATCTTCCCCGTCGTGGACAAAGCACACGATGAGCCGACCGCCGATCTCCTCACCCAGCGGATGCAGGTTCACGAGAAGAATGCCTGGATGCTCCGGAGCCTGCTGGAAACCAACTGATTTTCTGATCTTGGGTTGCCGGTCCTTAGAGCCGGCAACCCTCCTGCTTCCTCTCTGGTCGTTCAGCATCGGCGCTCCGCGCCTCCCTCACCTCGCAGAGTCATCAATCACCGGTCCGTGTTTCGAACCGTCACGTGAGGATTCTGGCCGGTTGGGTATAATCGGGACCTCGAATTCCGAATCGGACTCTGCCTCCATGGCTCGGCGCGCGCTCATCATTGCAGTTCTTCTTCTTCCCGCCCTGGTTCGGGCGCAGGATCTCACCTGTCCGTCGAGCGCCGGGGTGGGGACGACCGACTGCGCCGTGGTGCACTACCATGTCCGGGTCTGGAACGTCGACACCAATCGCTATCTGGAGCTTTACGGCACGAACCGGTTTTCCTCCGCGGAGGCCTGCGAGGCCCAGCGGGCCCGGGAGATGAAGGAAAACCAGGCAGCGGTGGGGCTGCTCAAGCGTCTCGACACCCGATCGAAGGTCCAGCCGAACCAGTACGGTCCCTGCCATTGCGACATGACCGAGTCGAGCTCGAACCCCTATTTCCTCGATCTGGACAAGCGGTTCCAGCAGATCGGTTTCTTCGAGGAAGCGCTCGAAGCGATGCGAAACGAGCTCCTCGATCACGACGCCGCCTCCGACTCTCCCGAAGTCCGCTCGCTCTCCATGAAGCAGTCGGCGTTCTCCCCGACGCTCTGGCCGAAGTTCGTCACGCTTCCCTCCGCGGGTGATCACTTCCTGCTCGACGACGACGCGAAGACGATGGCCACGAAGACGGTGGAGGACAACACACTCAAGACTCAGATCGCCGCAGATCTGAAGCTGGTCGATGTGGCGCTGCCGGCGCCTGGCGCAGTCGGCACCACCGGCGAAATGGCCCAGGTCGTCGAGCCGGACACCTCCCCCGCCGATGAACTGGTCCAGCGGGAGACCGCCCGGATCCAGTCCGTCCTGGCGGAGAGCGGAACCCTCGAGGACGACTCGGTCAAGCAGCAGATCTTCGAAGCGATGATGCAGCGCCTCCAGGCTCTGTCGAATCTCCGCCGCCTGGTCACCGTCGCGGGAGACACCAGTCCGCTGGGCAAACGGATCGGCCTGACCGGCAGCGAAGACGAGGACTTCGCCCTGGTCTCCGAGCTCTTCGGCCCGGAGGTGCGCAGCCACTGGATTCCTGCATCCATCGGAGATGTGGTGCTGGAAGTTCCTCCGGAGATCGAATCGGATCCGGTGGCGGTTCTGCGCGATGCCTACGGCCGATTCGACATGGATCAGAAACGGCTGGCACTCTATCTGGTGATGGCGAAGACCCCCAGCCTCACCTCCAACGAGGAGGTCTGGCTCTCCGGAATCATGAACGACCTGGTCGCGGCCGCCCCTGCAGGCGAAACGGAGACGCCATGATGCGCCAGCGAATCCTCCTGATCGGGCTCGCCCTGCTGGTCTGGCCTCTGCTCCCTGCTCGAGCCCAGACCGAGGTCGACGTTCATCTGCAACCGCCGGTCGAAAGCGTGCTGGACGAAGCCCAGACCGCGGAGTTCAACAAGGCCGTCTTCTTCGGGAAGAAGTTCTACGACATCGGAGATCTCTCTTCCGCGCAGACCGAGTTTCAGAAGGCCAACGAGCTGTTTCCCGGCCATCCCGCGGTGCTCTACGACATGGCGGTGATTTTCGCCCGCCAGCAGAACTTCGCCGCGGCCCAGGAGAAGATCGACGACTACCGCCGGCTTCACCCCGAAGGTCAGGAGATGCCGATGATCTCCCGGCTGCAGCTCGAACTGGACTTTCAGCGCGAGCTCGAAAAGAAGCGTCAGGCCGATCACGACTACGAGGAGCTCTTCAACCGCGGCCGGTTCCTCTTCGACAAGAGCCAGTACCGCGAAGCTCTCGACGTGTTCCGGCAGGCGGAGCAGAAGCGTTCCCAGGACCCGGCGGTCTACTACAACGAGGCGCTCACGCATGAGGCTCTTGGCGAATACATCAAGGCCACCGACCGGCTCCGCCGGTATCTCGCGGTGGCCCGGAACAGCGCCGACAAGGAAGCCATCGATCGAAAGATCTTCACGCTCGAGAGCGAGGTCGAAGACCAGCGGACGAAGATGATCTGCCCCTTCTGCGGGAACAAGCTTTCCCCCGGAATGACCTGGTGCAATCGCTGCTGGCGCGGCCCCTATCTTCCCGATTCCGCGATCTGGAACAGCCGGATCTGCGGCTCCGGCGCCACCGCCGTCCGCTCGACCTGGTATACCGACGGACGGCTCAACCAGAACGAAGATCTCCCCTGTCTGATCCAGGGCGCGAGCTTTCGCGACACGCTGAAGTACTCGCGCGCGAAACAGAACGCAATCGAGGACGCCCGCCGTTCGGAGGGCTGGACCTACGATGGAAACATCCTCACCTCGCTGAAGAGCGACGACAAGGATCAGATCATCCTGATCCAGGGCGACGGTTCGCTCGAGCGGATGCTCGCTCCCGCCAGCGGCGAGGTGCTCGACTATCACGGCCATCAGACCAGCGACGGCCGGTGGATCCTCGACTCCGAAGAATACGTGATCGATGGCCAGCGCTACCACAAGCAATACGCCTTCGGGACCGACGACCGGCTGGCCCGCGAAACGGTTCGTTACCACAACATCAACGGGTGCGGCCACCTCGACACCATCACCGCCGACTACCGCTACCAGGGAGACCAGCTCGACACCGTCACCTTCCACGGCTTCTACACCGGCTTCAAGGAAGAGGGAGAGCCGAAAGCAGACTGGAAGGCCACCCTGAGCTTCATCCGCGATGCCACCACCGGACTGGTGAGCAAGGAAGAACTGGTGGTCGACTCGTGGGAGAAGACCTACACCCAGCGGCCGCCGCGTGATCGCTGGAACGAGATCCGGCGGATGCATCCGGAAGTACGGGTCGGACGTTCGCTCGACCTGCTCCGCCGCGGCGACTACTGCATGCTCACCGGCACGCACCTGATCTCCAACCAGATCGATCTCCGGCCGTTCTTCACCATTTCGCCGAACATCGCGGTGCTGCTTCCGACCGGCGTGACCCGGATGACCACGACCTTCACCTACCCTCCGGGCTTCCGGATCCCGAATGCACCAACCCCGACACCAAATCCGTAGATGGGGAACATCAGGTCCCGATGCGTGTGGGCCCCGGGGAAGGCGAAGCGGATCAGCGGGTCGTCGGGTTCCGGAGAAACGCTTCGAATTCCGCCTTGCCCGGATATCCCTCGATTCGTCCCTCGACCGTTCCGGTATTGGGATCGACCACCACCACGGTCGGGAACGCCCGGACCCCATACTTCTGCTGCAGCGCGTCCACCTCGGGTGAATTGCGACCCTCTTCCTGCATCCGGTCGACGATCTTCACCGGAACGTACCGGCCGCCGACCAGACCCGAAAACTGATCGTCCGAATAAACCTCCCGCTCCATCTGCTGACAGGGAGAACACCATGCAGCGGTGAAATCGTAGAGGATCGGTTTCCCGGAGGTCATCGCCAGCGACTCGCTCCTGGACAGCGGCACCCACTCCACCAGATCGTGCGATTGCTCGAGCAGAGAAAAGGCGACCATCCGGATCAGAAAGATCCCTCCGACGATCAACAGAAACAGGGGTGGCAGTTGCCGTTGATGGGATCTCTTCATCAGTCGGCTCCGTAGGGAAACTGGCGACGTGAAAGGACCACTGCCGACAGCAGAAGAACAATCAGCGTGTTGGAGAGCACCAACAGGTAATCCCCGCCGGCGTACGGGGAGATGTGGGCGAACAGGTTCTTCATCACCATCCGGCTGATGGCCGGTGCATGAATGCCGAGCCACGCGTTCAACGGCACAATGAGCATCATGTAGAGCAGCAGCAGAACGACGTTGAAATACGAGCGGGCGAAGGTCGAGAACAGAACCAGAAGCGCCATGATGAAGGCGATCTGGGTTGCACCACTCAAAGCCCGGACCAGATGATCGGAAACCACCACATCTCCACCCCGACCGACGGCGACGGCGAGGGCCGTCAGCGAAGCCGCCCAGTAAAGGATCATCGCCGCCAGGAAAACCCCGATGAACCGCCCGAGCAGGTACTGAGCCCGCCCCACCGGCCGCATCAGAACGATCTGGATCGAACCGGAGGAGATCTCCGGACCGAGAATCTGGGCGGCGAGAAACATCCCCAGGTAGGCGAATCCTCCGCTCTGGGGGCTGCCGAAAGCCCACGTCAGCACAGCGGCCATCGCGATGGTCACGCCGAAAAATGCCCGGTAGTAGAGACTCCGGAGGTTACGGCGGAGCGTCTCGAGGATGACCGTCTTCACGGCACCACCTCTTTGAAGTACCGTTCGAGCTCGGCTCCCCGGCGCGTGACTTCGACGACCTGGATCTCCTCTTCCAGCAACCGCCGGAGCAACCCGGGGATCGCAGCCTCGTTCTCAACCGAGCGAAAGGCGAGGTTCTCCTCGATTGAAAATCCCATCCGCTCGAGTCTCGCCGCCGCGTCGGGCGTGGCGAGAAACCGCAGGGCGAGACGGAGCTCGTCTCCCCTTGCCAGCGACTCATCGGCGACGATCCTGCCCTCGCGAAGAAAGAGGATCCGGTCACAAACCCGCTCGACTTCCGAGAGCTGATGAGAATTCAGAACGATCGTCGCTCCCCGACTACGCTCTTCCTGCAGAACCTCCCGGAAGAGCATGATGCCTCCGGGATCCAGACCCGAGGTCGGCTCGTCGAGAAACAGGAAGTCGGGGCAGTGGAGAATTGCCTGGCACATGGCGATCCGCTGCAGCATGCCGCGAGAGTAGGTCGAGAGCTTCTTCCGCCGGGCGGCACCGAGCTGAAACCGCTCCAGGAGCTCGTCGATCCGCGATCGGAGATCCTGGAGTCCGCTCAACCGCCCCAGCCAGAAGAGAAGCTCTTCACCGGTGAGCCCCTTTTCGAATCCCACCCGTTCCGGAACGAACCCCGAGCGCCTCCGGATCTCCAGATCATCGGGCACTCTCCCGTCGATCCGGATCTCTCCCGCCGTCGGGCGAAGGAAGCGCAGCAGACAGGACATCAGCGTCGTTTTCCCGGCCCCATTCGCGCCGATCAGCCCGACGACCTCGCCCGTCCCGACCTGCAGATCGACACCAGCGAGTACCTGATGACGTCCCCGGATTCCGCGATAAGTCTTGTGCAGGCCATGAACCTCGATGGCGACCGCATTGCTCATAAGAAGCACTATATCAGCGAAGATGAGAACCCGGGCTCGTCGACAGCTTCCCCTCCATCAGCAGGGTGGGCCCTCGGTGACGCAGGTGGGATCATCGTCGGGACAGGTTTCGGCATGCTCGATCTGAATCGTGGTGTGAACGATGGAGTACCGCTCCGCGAGCATTCCATTGACCCGGTTGAGAATCCGGGTGGTGGTGCGGAGGGGCATATCGTCCAGCATCAGATGACAGGACAGTGCGGGACGGGTCGGCGCGAGGGCCCAGATGTGGAGATGATGAACGCCGTTGACTCCATCCTCCGCGGCGAGATCCCGAGCCACCGTTTCCGGATCGATCCCTCGCGGGGTCCCCTCCAGCAGCAGATTCACCGTCTCCTTCAGGATCCCCCAGGCGCTCCAGAGAATCAGGATTCCGATCACCGCACTCAGAGCAGGGTCCCAGATCGTCCTTCCGGTGGTCATGATCAGCACCGCGGCGAGGATCACACCCGCGGACGACAAGGTGTCGCCGAACAGGTGAATCACCGCCGCACGGATGTTCAGGTCGTCGCGGCTCTCCTGCCGGAGCCAGACACTGATGCCGACATTGAGCAGAATCCCCACGGCGGCGACCACGATCATCGAACCACTCTGAACCGGCTCCGGGTGGCGGAGTCGATGCCACGCCTCGACGAACAGGTAGAGCGTGAACGCGACGAGCACTCCCGCATTGACGAACGCGGCGAGAATGCCCGCACGCTGGTAGCCGAATGATTTGGAGGGGGTGGCCGGACGCCGCTCCACCCAGACCACGAACAGTGCGAGCACCAGGGCGACCGCATCGGTGAGGTTGTGGAAGCCGTCGCCGATCAGGGCCAGGGCGTTGGCCCAGATCCCGACCGCGAATTCCAGAGCGACGAACAGCAGCGTGGCGACGGTGGAGACCAGCAGCTTGAGGCTCAGCCCCCGCGCGACAGCGCCGGAGTGGTCATGGCCATGGGAGCCGGCCGGGCTCACGGTCTACTCGCCAACGGCCTGTTTGCGCTGCTCGAGAGCCCGATACCCGATGTCCCGGCGGTACTGCTTGCCTTCGAAATGGATGTTCTCAATCGCGTCATAGGCCTTCTTGAGGGCTTCGGTCAGGGTGCCGGCCCGGGCGCAGACGCTCAGAACCCGACCCGCTACGTTGACCAGTTTCCCATCCTCGCGACCCGTTCCTGAATGAAAGATGGTGATCGCCGGATCCTCCAGAGGATCGATCACGATCTCGGTACCGCGCGTGATCTCGCCCGGGTACCCCCCCGCGGTGACCACCACGCAGGCGGCCGCTTCCTTCTTCCAGTTCAGCTTCGTGTCGCCGAGATTCCCCCGTGCAACTTTCATGAAGAGGTCCGCCAGATCGTCCTCCAGGCGGATCATCTGAGGCTGGGTCTCCGGGTCGCCGAAACGACAGTTGAACTCCAGCACTTTCGGTCCGTCCGCGGTCAGCATTAGGCCCGCATACAGGCAGCCCGCGTACGGACGCCCTTCCGCCGCCATCCCCTGGACGGTGGGGATCATGATCTTCCGCATGATCTCCGCGGCGGTCTCCCCCGGCAGCACCACCGCGGGAGAATGCGCTCCCATTCCGCCGGTGTTCGGGCCTTCATCGCCGTCGAGAGCCTTCTTGTAATCCTTGGCCGGTGCGATCGGCACCACCCGTTTCCCGTCGGTCACGACCATGAAGGAGACCTCTTCTCCCTCCAGCCGCTCCTCGACGAGGATCCGGTTGCCGGCGTTTCCGAACTTCCGCTCTTCGAACACGGTCCTCAGGTATTCATCCGCTTCCTTTGCCTCGGAAACGATGATCACACCCTTCCCGGACGCCAGGCCCTCCACCTTGATCACGGCCGGATAACCGATCTTCTTCAGAGCGGACTTCGCCTCGTCGATACCGCTGCAGATCTCGGCCTTTGCGGTCGGGATCTCGTATTTCCGCATGAACTCCTTGGAGAAGACCTTGGAGCCCTCGATTTCCGCGGCGAGCCGGGTGGGGCCGAAAATCCGGAGGCCCCGCTTCTGGAACTCATCGACGATTCCCAGCGTGAGCGGAAGCTCGGGACCGACTACGGTCAGGTCCATCTTCAGATTCTCGGCGAAGTCAGCGAGCTCGACCACGTCGGCCACGCCGATCGGGACGCAGTCTGCAATTCCGGCAATTCCGGCGTTCCCGGGGGCCGCGTAGAGCTCCGTGACCTGGGGAGACTGCTTGAGCTTCCAGCAGAGCGCATGCTCCCGCCCCCCATTTCCTATCACCAGTACTCGCATCATTCCCCCGCTTCGTGGTTTTGTCGATTCTATCAAATCACTGAATCGATTTGAGATTTCTCGCGGACCCGGCATGGCGCCGGTTGCCGGCGCCCGGTCTCACCGGTTGCCCGCGACGAGCCTGGCGGAAGGGCTCCCGCGGCGGACCGGAGGGAAATCCTGGAGAGGAACCGCTGTTCTCCGCGATGCGTCCAATCTTCGGACATGAACGCTCATAGACGGAATGGCGGCCAGATCCGTACAACTGTTCGATGAGTGCACCTCTGCGCCTGATGAGCAACGTCGAGAACACCACCGAACCGGACGATCGAGAGCTGGTGGAGGCCGTGCGCAACGGCGACACCGCCGCCTTCGAGACGCTGGTTCGCCGCAAGACCACCAGGGTCTACAGCCATTGCTATCGACTGATCGGGAATGCCGAAGATGCCAAGGACATCGCCCAGCTCGTCTTCCTCAAGTTGTGGGAGAACCTCGAAAAATACGACGCGGCCTTCGCCTTCAACACCTGGCTCTACCGGATCGTCACCAATGTCACCATCGATTTCGTCCGGAGCCGCCAGACCCGTGAATCGGCCGTCCAGTCGAACCTCCGGCTGGTCCGCACCGCCGCCGAGCCGGAACAGCCGGTGAGCTACCAGCACAAGGAGATCGAACAGGTCTTCGAGGAAGTCGCCTCGGTGCTCTCCCCGAAGCAGAAGACGATTTTCGTGATGCGGGAAATGGACGATCTCCCTTCCGCCGAGATCTCCCGGATTCTCGGGTGTCGGGAGTCGACGGTTCGCAATCATCTGTTCAACGCCAGAAAGCTGATGCAGAAGAGGCTGAAGGAAAAGTACCCCGAGTACGCCCGCCTCTGGAGGAATCACCATGAACTGTGACCAGTTTCGCGCCGATCTGGCCAACGGAAATCGGACCCCGGACTTCCTGGAGCACCTCCGCCAGTGTCCGGAATGTCTGGAGCTTTCCGTCGCCGTCGAGCCGGACGATCTGTTCCGCTCGCTCGGAGGACAGGACCACATCCCTCCCGGTGGCGTCGATCTGTTCGTGGCCGAAGTCATCCAGCAGGTTCACGTCCGCGAAACGGAAAGCCGGATGGCTCCTCGCTCCGGTCTGACGTCGCTTCGACAGTGGGCCGTGGCCGCCACCATTCTCGTGGCCATCGCCGCCACCACGCTTCTCTATCGTCCGGTGGCATCCGCACCCGCCGGACACCCCACCACCACGGTCGCCTCGACTGCGCTGCGCCATCCGGCACGGCTCGACACGGTCGATCCGGCGCTGATCCGCCCGGTGGTCGAAAATTACGATTCCCCCGACGCGACCATCGTCGAGGTACCAACCGAGAACTCCAGTGATCTGAAGATCGTGATGATCTTCGACGAACATCTGCCGGTGGATTTATGAAACGAAGAATCCTTGTCTCTCTCATTCTGATTGCCCTGATCGCGGTTCCCTCGGCGCTTCGCGCCGATGACGCCGCGGAGCCGGGGCTTTCCGCCCGCGCCTTCCAGATGCGTTACAAGGAAGCCGATCGGGCCGCCGCGGCGATCAAGTCCCTTCTCAGCGCCGAGGGCTCCATCTCCATCCAGCCGGCCAGGGGAGCCCTGGTGGTCACCGATCATCCGGAAAATCTCAAGCGGATCGCCGAGGTCATCAGCAGGCTGGATGCACCGGCCCGTCAGGTCGAGCTCAGGATCCGGCTCATCTCCGCCGCCCACGAGGCGAATCCGAAACCGGTTCCGGCAGAGCTCCAGGAGATCTCGCGGAAGCTCTCCGGGGTATTCCGCTTCAACTCCTTCGCGGAAGTGGGATCGATCGTGGCCACCGGAAGCGAGGGTGATCCGGTGGTTCTCGACATCGACGGAAACTACCGCGCCAGCTTCCGTATCGGTGAGTACGACGCGATCAGCGATTCGATCCGGATTCAGGACTTCCGCCTCGACCGCGTCCTGCCGGAGCACAGCGAAGGAGAGACTCTCCTGAAGACGACACTGAATCTCCGGTTCGGCCAGACCGTGGTGCTGGGTGCCTCGCGTCAGCCGCAGAGTCAGAAGGCTCTGATGCTGGTTATGGCCGCCAACTCCATGCCGTAATCCCCCGCGGTTCGAAATCGAAAAAGGGCGCAGCCTCGCGGCTGCGCCCTTTTTACGTGAAGCAGGGTCTGGCCGCGTTACCGCGCCAGGCCCTCTCCCCGAGAGGTTCGGGTGACCATCGGCCGGGGGGGATCGTTCGTCCGGATCTGCAACTGATCCTGAGACTGTCCCGCGGCGGTCGGATGGTGCTGATCACCACCGGGACGCTCGCTCCCGAAGGAATCCACCGGCAGCAGGAGGCGCGTCGCGGCTCGATGGTTCTCGCCCGAACATTCGTTCTCGCATTTGCGGGAGATGTCTCGCCTGCCCACCCGGCCACCCGCTCGACGCGACACTGGCGACCTGCTCGTCGAGAAGGAGACGCTGCTGCTTCGAACGACTATCGGGGGCTCGGCCGGCGGAGCCCGGCACGGATCATGGATCGTTCCGACGGAGGAGGATCAATCAGGAATGAGCGAACGAGAATACACCCCGATATCCTGCGACCTGCACGACGAGCTGACCGCCGCCGCGACACGAAAGGACAGAGTGGAGCTTCAATACGAGGACCATGGGACGACCCAGAACGATCGAGGCGTGATCCGCGATGTTTACAGCGCGGACGGCGAAGAGTGGGTGCGCTTCGACGCGGGCAATGACTCGGTGAAGATCCGCCTCGACCGGATTCAGAAACTCCGTCGGCTCGGATGACCGCGGAGGAGCGGCGGCCCGGGCACCGGCGCGTGTGATCCATGACCTCGCGCCCTCTTCGCCCCCATGAAAGGATCCACACCATGAAGATGGAAATCAGCTTTCCCGGCGGAGTCGCGGTGGATGCGCAGTACCGCGGCCACACCATCCGAACCGATCAGCCGGAGACCGCCGGCGGGGCCGATGCGGCTCCTTCACCCTTCGATCTCTTCATCGCCTCGATCGGAACCTGTATCGGCTATTACGCTCTGCAGTTCTGCCGATCCCGCGAGCTCGACACCACCGGATTGTCCATCACTCTCGACGCCGAGAGGGATCCGGATAGCAAGCTGATCACCCGCATCGCCGCTCGGATCGAGCCACCCCGTGACTTTCCGCCGAAGTATCTCGAGGCACTCCGCCGCGCCGCCGACCACTGCACGGTCAAGCGTCACCTTCAGAACCCACCGGAGATCGAGGTCGACGTCACCAGCCTGGCTTCAGCCGGCGCCACCGCCGGCTGACATTCCGACGGTCCGGATCAGCGGTCTCGCGGCACCTCGCTCATCAGGGCGAGCGGATTGCCTTCCATGTCCCGGAAGAAAGCCATCCAGAGATCGTGATCCGGCATCGGAGCCACCAGCCGGGGCTCGTGGATGAACACCACGCCCTCCTCGCGCAACAGGCGGTGAACGCTCTGGATGTCGTCGACCCGGAAATAGAGGATCGATGGAGGGTGATCGAACTGCTCGTCCTCGGGGAGAGACAACATCAGGCGAATCCCTCCGCAGTCGAAGAAGGCCATGTGGGGAGGCGCCTCGAACAGGAAATCGAGACCGAGAACGTCGCGATAGAAACGGATCGCCGCGGGAAGGTCATGAACCACCAGCGCAATCTGACCGAGGCCGGAGAGCAGGGGCCGGGACTTACTCATGGTCGCTCCTTTAGTTAGTTGTGCTAACAAAGTATAATGCTCTCATGGCGCGTCGTCCAGTCCCACCTTCACCTCCCGCTCCGGAGCTCGCCGACCGGCTCCATACCCTCGCCGTTCACATGCTCCGCAGGCTCCGCCGCGCCGACGACCTCTCCGGACTCAGCGCACCTCGCCTCTCCGCGCTCTCCGTGATCGTCTTCTCCGCTCCCATCTCCCTGGGAGATCTCGCCGCCGCCGAGCAGGTCCGCCCGCCCACCATGACCCGCATCATCCAGGATCTCTCCGCCCTCGGGCTCGTCCGGGTTCTCCCCAACCCCGACGATCGGCGAAGCGTTCTGATCCAGCCTTCGGCGAAGGGAAAGCGGCTCCTCGAACAGGGACGGACCCGGAGAATCCAGCTCCTCCAAGCCGCGCTGGAGCACCGCTCCGAAAAGGACCGCACGCTGATCCGGAAGGCTCTGGCGATTCTGGAGGAAAGCATCCAGTCGATCGGCGAGTCGCAGGAAAAGGCCGCCCCCTGAGTCCGGGGCGGCCGCGGACCCCTCAGGCAGAGACTGGGATCACCTGCTCCGCGCGCCGCCGTTTCAGCAGCACCCGGATCACCGCCAGAACCACCAGCACTCCGCCGAACGTGCAGACGATGGTCGCGCCGGTCGGCAGATCGAAATGAAACGACAGCAGGATCCCCAATGCGCTGACCACCGCCCCGAGAGTCCAACCGAACGCAAGGCGGCCGCCAATTGTCCGCGCGAACAGCATCGCCGCCACCGACGGAACGATCAGATAGGAAAACACCAGCAGCACTCCGGCGATCTCCACCGAGGAGGTCACCACGAAGCCGAACGAGATGTAAAACAGAAAATCCCAGAAGCGGACATTGATCCCGGACTCCCAGACCCTGTCGCCTTCCATCGAGATCGCCAGAAACTTCTTCCGCAGCGCCCAGTGAAACAGACCCACCAGGGCGTACAGAATGGCGGTCTTGATCACCTTGTCCCACGACACGGTGAGGATGTTGCCCACCAGCATGTCCTTGAGATGCTCGGTCCCCTCCGGAGCCTTGCTCATCGCCAGGATCGCGGCGGCGGCCGATACGGCGTAGACAATCCCGATGAACGCTTCCTGCGGAATCCGCGTCTTTCCGTGCAACCGGGTCAGGGCGAAGATCCCCGCCCCGAGAATGGTGAACCCGAGCGACCAGAGATAGGCGACGTCGTTGTGCAGACCGAATCCGGCGAGGAAGCCGATGGTGGTGCCGAGCGCGGCGATCTGGGCGAGCGAGAGATCGACGAAGATCACCCCTCGCTCCACCACGTGAAGACCGAGATAGGCATGAATGCCGGTCAGGACCAGACCGGCGACGAACGGGGCAGCGAGAAATCCGAGCAGTTCCATGGAATGTCACCTCAACGCATCGGCCAGCGAGTGAATGTTGTGGTCGAACAGGCTGATCCAGTCGTCCAGCCCTTTCTTCCCACCGACCTCCGGATACATCACCACGACCTTCGCTCCGGCCTTCTCCGCGATCGCGTTCGGGGTCTTCAGATCGAAATATGGTTCCACCATGATCACCTTCACCCCCTGCTGCTTCATCATCCGGATCAGGTCGAAGGTGTGGGAAGGCGAAGGGGGAACGCCCGGCTTCGGCTCGACGTGGCCGACCACGTCGAGGTCGATACCGCTTGACGAAGTTCGACCAGGAGCTGTGGTAAGTCACCACCTTCGCACCGCGATAGGGGGCCATCATCTTCGCCCACCGCTGGTGCGCCTCGTTGACCCGTTTCTTGAAGTCGAGAAGCCGCGCCTTGAAGTAGGCATCGTCCTGAGGCCGCATCTCCGAGAGCTTCTGTTGGATCTCGATCGCGATGCGGATGGCGTTTCCCGGCTCGATCCAGTAATGGGGATTGCCCATCGCGTGAATGTCACCCATCGAGCGGTTCACCGCCCCGGTGGGCCGGTCCAGAATCTCGACGCCGGCGCTGAGATCGAGGTAGCCCGGAGCGCCCACCTGGATCCGTGGATTCCGGCTCTGCTGGAGCAGCGGAGGCAGCCATCCGATCTCCAGATCCAGTCCGACCACTTCGACCAGGTCCGCATCGCGGAGCGCCAGCAGGAAGCTCGGCTTCGGCTCCACGAAATGAGGATCCTGATACCCCTTCGCCAACGCCTGAACATCGACCTTGTCCCCTCCGACCTCGCGGGTGATCGAGGCGAAGTCGGGAATCGTGGTCACCACCTTCAACGGTGCTGCCCAGGTGGTGCCTGCCGCAAGCAGAACCGTCGTCAATATCATCAGAAGTTTTTTCATGATCGTTCTCCTAGAACTTGTGGGCGCCATGGGCACCGATCGCGAACTGCAGTTGCCCGAGCAGCTCCCATCCGTCCTCGAACCCGGCGTAGTCGAAACGTCGAAGCTGGCCTCGGAGAAGGCTGAATTCCGAGGGGCGGAAGGTCAGAACAAGCGACTGGCTTCGGTCGGTCAGCGAGGGATGGTCGGGCAGGTTCGTCTGGTCGATGCGGAGCCCTGCGATCCAGCGCTGTGCGAACTGGTAGTCGCCCGACAGGTAGAAGCCGGTCGCCGAACGATCGAGGTTCGCCCGGTCGTTCCGCACGATCTCGGTCCGGGCGAGGAACGAACGGTAAACCGACCGCGCCAATGGTTTCCAGCGATACGTGGCGTCGATCCCGTAAAAGCGGTTCGGCCCGCCCGCGTCCGCGAGCGTTCCCCCGGCCCAGCTCGCCCCGAGCTCCACATTGCTGCTCTCGGTCAGGTCGTGATAGGTCTTCAGATGCCCGACATAGAGCAGATCATCCCGTTGAATCGGGTCGAACACCCCGTCGACACTCCCGCCAAATACCTCCGCGGTACCCTCGACATAGAGATCGAAACGATTGGGGAAAATGCGGCTCACCGAGATCCCGCTGTCGGCGATTCCCTCCTCCCCGAAAAACCGCTCCATCACCAATGGGGCATCGACCCAGGACCAGGTGTGGAAGTGCGACAGATTGAACTTCCCGAACGAGGCCTTCATCTTCCCCACCTTCGCGGTGAGATCTCCCGGAAGCGCGATGAACTCCGCATAGCCTTCTTCGACCGAAACGCCCTCCTCGGGGCTGATGCCGATGAAGAAGTTCGCGTAGGCGTAGGGATCGACGAAGGCCTGAAGTCCGATCTCCGCCTCCTGAAGCGAAAACGTCTTCCGATCCTCCACCGGATTGAGATCTCCCGCCGATCCGACGAAGTTTCCGATGATCGAGATGTCGGGGTTGAACGCTTTCGACGCTCCGGCCGAGACCGGATTCTGCTTGAGCGCCGAGTCCAGAGTTTGCGGCACCGCCGTGGGCGCCTCTCCTTTCGTCGTCGCCACCGGCTCGACGCCGGAGAGATCTTCCGGCTTCGAGTCAGCCGGCTCGGCTACCGGCTCGATGGCCATCAGATCCTCCGCCTCACCTTCCGGCACGGCCTCGGCCGAGGGCGGCCCGAGCTCGGCCCGCAACTGCTGGATCTCCCGGCGAAGTTCGGCCGCCTGGTCGTCGAGCTTCTGAAGTCGTTGCTCCAGCACGTCCAGCCGGTCGGCGGGAGAAACCACGGGATTGGAAGATTGCGACTGAGCCTGTGCCAGCGTCGGCATCAGAACCAGCAGGATGAAGACGATTCCTCGGGAACCATTCCTCGCGAGGTCGTTCATGGCACCTCCAGTGTGGATGCTGAGTAGTCGTCGGTCGTCCGATCAGAGACGACCACGGACGGAGCTCAGGCCTGCACGGGAGGAGCGCGAGTGGAGACGATGCCTGCCCGCAGCTTGGGGGCAGCCCGGAGGGTGGGTGCCGGGATGAAACCGACCAGCAGCACTGCGACGAGTACCGTCGGAGCGGAGGCCAGCACGGCGCTGCCGTTGAGGCAGACGACACAGAACGACTGCTGCGCGACGACCTGACTGTCTCCGGGCGATGCAATCAATGGATGGTGATGCACCGCCGGAATGACTCCGACCGCCAGCAGAGTCAGCCCGATGAGGAATGATCGGGTCCGCATTGCAGTCATTCTAATCCATCCGCGGGGATGATCATTTCCCCAATGCGGGACGGTCGATGAAAGCCATAGCGTTTCTCCCGAAGCTTGACTACAATACGACTGGTTCCATAAATCGACATTGGGGGTTCGGGAAGTTGTCCCTGGAGCAAAAGCCGCTGGTTCTGCTGGTGGATGACGCCGAAGAGATCTGCAGCCTGGTGCAGGCGATCCTCCGTCATGACTATGAAGTCGACACCTGCAACGACGGCGGTGCGGCGATCGAGCGACTGACGACGCGCCGCTACTCCGTGCTCCTGCTCGATCTTCGGATGCCCGGAGTGGATGGCTTCACCGTTCTCGAGCATCTGCGCGACCATCAGCCCGAGATGCTCGGCCGGGTCCTGGTCGTGACCGCGAACCTCAGGCCGCGCGATCTCAGTCGGGCTCGCGGGTTCGGAGTTCACGGGGTGATCGCAAAGCCGTTCGACGTGGACCAGTTCCGCGAGGCGGTGCGGGGGTGTGCCGCGGAAGGCTCCTCCACGAGCCTGCACTCGATGCTGATTCCACCGGCACTGCTGATCATGCTGGCCGACCTGTTCCAGCACTGAGAGGCTGCACAGCCTCTGCGCGCGACTCAGAACCAGCGGATCAGCTCAGCGCTGGCCACCAGTCCCATCAGACACATCAGGTCCCAGGAGCGACGGCTGCGGATCTCGGCGCAGGTGCGGACCAGTTCGGTCAACTCGTCGACGTCGAACGGCTTGCGCACCACCCCGTGAACCAGGTTCGGATCGACCTGATCGATCACACCGTCCGGGGCTCCCGTAACCACCAGCACGACGGGCCGCGGTTCGTACGCCCGCAGTTGCGACAACAGACGCAGACCGTTCATCTTCGGCATCAGAAGATCGACCAGGGCAACCGCGTATCTCCGCCGCTCCAGAAACTCGAGCGCCTCCCGGCCATCCGAGGCTCCGTCCGCCAGCAGGCCCGATCGGTCGAGTGTCCGGACCAGCAGGGTCCGAAGCTCCGCATCGTCGTCCACGACCAGGACGCGTCTGGTCTCCTCTTCATTCGTTCCCACGCCCGGCCATTCTCAGCAGGCGTCGAGCGGTTGTCAAACTCATCTGCTGGCAGATCCGCCCCAGCCCCGCGTCCCGACGGTGCGAGTCTTCCCGACACCGACAGATCTGGTGCGGCTCTTGCGATGAGAGAGTGAGCGGAAAGGAACCTCGTGTGATGGGTGAGTTGATTCAGCAATACGAAAAGCGCATCCCTGCCGGGCAGGGGTGTCAGTATCACGCCCAGAGCTGGGGCCAGAAGCGCGAGGACGGAGCCTGGGACGGATGGATCGAATTCCATCCGCTCGAGGACACGGTTCCTCTTCTCCGCACGCAGATCGAGACCACTCAGCCGAGCAAGGGCGAGCTCTCCCGCTGGGCAGCCGGTCTCGAGTTCTCCTATCTCGAGGGTGCTCTGGGCCGCGCCCGGAATCCCGGCACGGATCGAACCTGAGGCGTCTCCGCACCGGGGACCCCGTCTGCACCCCGGATTCCGCTTCGACATGGAGGACCGATGCGACTGTTGCTCGCCGATGATGACGCTCACATCCGGAAACTGATCCGGGCGCTGGTCGAGCGGCACGGTGCATCGCTGGAGTGCGCCCCGGACGGCGACTCCGCTCTCGAGTCGATTCGCACCACCGAGTTCGACGTCATCGTGCTCGATCTGATGATGCCCGGACGAAACGGGTTCGAGGTCGTGCAGGAGCTCAAGGCTCTCCATCGGGAGTTGCTCGACCGGGTGATCGTGATTACCGCGGCATCCACCGAGACCATCCGCTGGTTCGACGACTCTCTGATCTGGGGGGTCATTCGCAAACCGTTCGATGTTCACGAACTGTGGTCCGCCATCGGGGAATGCTACGCCACCACCCGTGCCGAGTGAGACCTGGTCGCGGCTTGCGCACAAAAAAAGACGGCTCCGAAGAGCCGTCTTTCCACATGCGAATTCGGAGCGTCTGCTCAGACGAGCTTGACGTTCGCAGCCTGAAGGCCCTTCGGACCGTTCACGACCTCGAACTCGACTTCGGCTCCCTCGGCGAGGGTGCGGAAGCCCTGGCCACTGATCGCCGTGTAATGGACGAAAACATCTTCGCCATTGTCCGACGTGATGAAGCCGAATCCCTTCGACTCGTTAAACCACTTGACTGTACCAGTGTTTCGCATCGGATCTCCTTTCTGAAGCTGTGCTGCGCGAAGATCCATGCCGGTCAAGGCGGTTACTTTGCTGAGCAGAGCTTGCGTTTCAGATCCCTTCCGGAATCTCAACGCAGAAAAACCACCCCTCCCCGCAGCGTATTCCTCGTCTCACCCTCCCTCGCTGTTTATTCCCCTGCCCACTCTGGTAGGCTCCGGGGATGGCCAGCCCCCCCTCCACACCCCGAGCCGAAATGATCCATTTCGAAGCGACCGACGGGCTGCGGCTCTCCGGGCTGCTGTTCGAGCCGAAGCGCCACGGGTCCACCGCAATGATCTTCCTCCATGGCAACGGCGATTCGTCGATCTTCACCTCCAGCCGGACCGCGCGGTTCGCGCACGAGCTGACCCGCCGCGGCATCGCCTGGCTACCCTTCGACAACCGGGGAGCCAATCTGGTCAAGCGGATGAGGAAGCGGGAAGGAACGGAGACGATCCCGGTCGATGGCGGGATGACCTTCGAGCTGATCCGGGACTGTGTCCACGACATCGACGGCGCCCTGAGGTTCCTGCGCTCGCGGGGGTACAGCCGGCTGTTCATCGCGGGCCATTCCACCGGCGCCAACAAGGTCTGCCTCTACAACGCGATCAAACCCCGCAATCGCGCCGCCGGATACATCCTGCTCGCCCCCGGTGACGACGTCGGTATCTACTACAAGGCACTGGGCCGGAAACGCTTTTTCTCCACACTCGACCGTTGCCATCGAGAGATCGAGCGAGGCCACGGAGATCGATTCGCCCCCCGCTCCATCTCCCCGTTCCTGATCAGCTGGAGCTCACTGCTCGACACCATCGATCCCGATGGGGACTACAACGTGTTCCCATTCAATGAAGCGATGCAGGATCTGCGGCTCTCCTCCAAGCCGCTGTTCGAAGAGTACCGCACCGTTCGAAAGCCATCCCTGGTGATCTACGGCAGCGAGGACGAATACTGTTTCGGCAACGTGGAGGGCTGCGTGGCACTGCTGGAACGGCATGCCTCGCCACGGCGCCGCTTCCGGTTCGAGATTCTCCCGGACACCGATCACGGCTTCCATGGAAAACAGGCCGAGGTGGGCAGACTGATGGCCGAATGGGTGCGTGCACTGTGACTCAGCCCACCCCATCCGGGCCTCCGCCGACCCGGAAAAGCTGGACGGAATCCGAGTCGTATATGATGACCCGGTGATGAGAGAGCTCTATCCGGAAATCCAGCCATTCGACTCGGGATTCCTGCAGGTTTCGCCCGTCCACAACCTCTACTACGAGCAGTGCGGCAACCCGGAAGGAAGACCGGTCGTCTTCCTGCACGGCGGCCCGGGCGGAGGCATCGAGCCCGACTACCGCCGTTTCTTCGATCCCCGGGCGTGGCGGATCATTCTGTTCGACCAGCGCGGCTCCGGACGAAGCACACCCCACGCATCGCTCGAGGACAACACCACCTGGACCCTGGTGGAAGACACCGAGCGAATGAGGGAGCACTTCGGCATCGACCGCTGGGTCGTCTTCGGCGGCTCCTGGGGCAGTACGCTGGCTCTGGCGTACGCGGAAACCCACCCGGACCGGGTCCGGGCGCTGGTCCTTCGCGGCATCTTTCTCTGTCGCCCGAAAGAAATTCAGTGGTTCTATCAGCATGGAGCGAGCGAGATCTATCCCGACGTGTGGGAACAGTACGTCGAGGTGATTCCGCCAGAAGAGCGCGATGACATGCTGCACGCTTACCACCGCCGGCTCACCAGCGACGACGAGTCGGTCCGGCTCGAAGCGGCGAAGGCCTGGAGCATCTGGGAAGCAGCCACCTCCAAACTCTTTCCCGACCCCGGCCTGGTGGAACATTTCGGCGAGGCCCGCGCCGCACTCTCCCTCGCCCGCATCGAATGCCACTTCTTCGTCAACAACGCCTTCTTCGACAGCGACAACTATCTGATCGAGCATGTGGACAAAATCCGGACGATCCCCAGTGTGATCGTGCAGGGACGGTACGATCTGGTCTGCCCCATCGTCAGTGCCTGGGAGCTTCATCGGGCGTGGCCGGAAGCCGAGCTGCGGATCATTCAGGATGCCGGCCACTCGGCCAAGGAGCCGGGAATCACCGCAGCACTGGTGGAAGCCACCGACGCATTCCGCGATCGGGAAGACTGACCGGAGTCAGGACCGGCCCGCCGGTGGGGTCACTCCACGGTGAACCAGCCGTTCCCCATCACCGGATCGGCCGGAGTATAGGTCCGCTGGTTGTTCGCGTTGTCGTAGACCTGGAGCGTCTGGATCGTCCACCTTCCCTTCGCCGCGTACTGCGGCACGGTGATCCGACCCACCCACGGAGCTCCGTCGGACTTGTCCGTCCGGGTCAGTGCGAAGTAGATGTAGGGCGGCGGTGAGCCGGGGCTGGACGGACCGACGGCGCGTCCCGAGACCTGCCTCACCCCCGTGTCGTCGTCATGGACGAACGCGGTCACGGTGATCACCGTCGGACCCTGGTTACTCACCACCGTCGGATCGAGGGTGAGCACACTCAGCGTGGGCGGGGTGGAGTCACAGCTTCCGCCGAACGAGAGGAAAAAGTGCACACCGTCGATCTCCGGGTTGCCGGGAGCATAGGTCTTCCGGTTGTTCGCCGCATCGGAGACGGAAATGGTCTGGAGCGTCCATTCGCCGCAGTCGGCATCCTTCGGAAGAACCACGGTTCCGACCCAGGTGCCATTGCCCGACGTGCCGCCGCCGGAAGACGCGCCGTCCAGATTGCAACTGAAGTTCACCCGGGCATTCTTCGACGGGCTGCTGAAGCTTCCGGCAACCGAGCGGACACCGGACTTGTCGTCCTCCACGATCACCCGGATGACGTTCGGCTCACCCTGACTGATCGTCTCCCGATCGACGGTTATGGCCCGGACCACCGGAGGAGTGGAGTCGGATGCGGTGGAGCGAACCTCGAATCGTGCCGAGGACGGAGCATTCGCCGGGTTGTACTGAACCGTGCCGACGTTGTTCGCGTTGTCCGTTGCCCGCACCGAATTGACGTACCAGATCCCCTCTTCCGCCTTTTCCGGAATCCGGACCTTTCCCTGATATTGCGGGCTCTCACCGCCGCCCACCGTGGAGAACCCAAGCACCGCCCGACCACCGGGACTGCGAACGCTCCCCGAGACATGCTTCACCCCCGAGAGGTTGTCCGTCACCGTCACCAGAATGGTGACTTCCTGGCCGTCGGTGATTGTTGGGGGGACCACCTGAATCGAGGTGATCACCGGAGGTGCGGTGTCGGAGTCCGGGTCGTCGGGCTTGGTCGGCGTGTCGGGCTCGTCCGACGGATCGCCGGAGGAGCCGCCGGGACTCGCCGTGCCGGGAGCTCGCACCACCGTCGTCGAGGGCGGCCGGGCCCGTTCGCCCCTGTGCGACGCCGGGCTCCGTTCACCGGACGCGATCCGGTTCGGAGAGACCGGGCGCACGCCGCCAGGCGGAGCGGCTGAAACAGCGGGCGTCCGCGGAGTCGGGCCTCCGGCCTGGAGGTGGTTCGCGGGGTGGCGGTCCATCGAATCCGGTTCATCGCTCAGACCCGCCAGCCTGGAACGCTCGCGAGCGGTGCGGGTCAACCGATCCACCGTGGCCGCGGGCGAATTTTCCTCCTCCACGACGTCGATCGTCTCCGTTCGCGGCACGGCTCTCGCCTCATTGACCGGCGCGGGAGAGACAGATCCAGTCGCCGTCGCCGATGATGGGACCCCATCGAAATTCATCAGGATCCTCTCAGCGAAGAACAGCCCCGCCGTGATGACGGCAATGCCGATGAGCAGGATGATCAGCAGTCGGTCTCGCATCAGATGGAGCTCACGGATTCGCGCGCCGAAAATGCCGTGAGCTCAACCATCTAAGAGGGCTCTTCGCAACTGAAATTCCCCGGGATGCGAACCGGGCGCGCCAGGCACTCTCCTTGCGGCAGCGAACGGGTTGATTCGTGTCGGAGGCCGCGAGCGGATCCTCATGACCGAATCGGAGAGGAGGAAATCATGACGCACAGACCGGACGACATCGGAACCTGATTCGGGGGGAGCCGGAATCGAGGATCCCGGCCCGGGCATCCAGCACCGACGCCGGCCACGGCGGAAGGCTCGCCCGAGGTCGTCGAAGACGAGCTGCGGAAAGAAGATCGATCGACGGATGGCGCAGTTCGGGCTGCGGTCGCGTTCGCAGCCCGACACCGGATCGCCGAGAATCTGCGTGTCTACGATGAGCGGTCGCGGTCCGCCCTCTCGCCAGCGCCCTCGAGGTCGGCAATCTCCCCCGCCTGTCCGCCACGGGTCGTACCGGACGTGGCCGTGTCCCGGTCGCGGTCGGCTCCTGGATTGGCCTCACTCTGAAGAGAGCGATCGTGACCGCCGGATTCGGGGACGTGCTCATTCTCGCGGTAGCGATGGATGCTCCCGGGCTCGTCGGTTTTCGGGTTCGGGCTCTTCTCGTCGTGTTTCGCCATGTTTCCTCCTTGAAGGGGCGGCGGGTCGATGCCCGGCTCCGTTCGGGGTCAGAAGTTTCGGATCGATGGCTGAGGAGCGGTCAGGGTCCTGCCTGGACGAAGCAGAACGTGACCACCGCGGCGGCGACCATCAGTGCCACCAGCACCATTCCCCAGGTCAGCCAGGTTCGCCATTTCATACAGGCGCCCCTGCTGCAAGGACGGGTCCAGTGGTGACGGGAGGATCGAGGCGCGGCGACAGACCGGCGGGACCAGGCGGGGAGGGGATCCGGCCACCACACACGGGCGATTCCTGTGACCCTTGTCACCGCCGAGTCTGTCATCGGCGACTTGAATCCCGCTCCCGGTTTCGTGGTAAAAGCGTCCTCGCCATGTTGCGTGCCCTCTTGATTGCCCTCTCCGAAAGCCGCTCGCTCCGCTCCATCGCCGAGAAGTCGAGGATCGGTCGAAAGATGTCCAGCCGGTTCGTCGCCGGCACTCGTCTCGAAGACGTGATCGAGGTCACCCGCTCGGTCACCGCGAGCGGGATGCACGTGAGCATCGACAACCTCGGTGAGAACACCACCAACGCCGAGGAAGCCCGGGCCAGTGCGGCGATCTATCATCAGCTTCTCGATCGGATCGCCGAACTGAAGCTCGACGCCAATGTCAGCCTCAAGCTCACTCACATGGGACTCGACGTCGATCCCGCGCTGGCCCACACCGTCACCACCGAGATCGTGGCCCATGCAGCGAAGATCGACAACTTCGTCCGGATCGACATGGAAGGCTCCCCCCACACCCAGCGGACCCTCGACCTGGTGCGGCAGCTTCATGCGCAGCCCGGCCACTCCAACGCGGTGGGAGCAGTCATCCAGTCCTATCTCCGGCGGAGCGAAAAGGACGTGGAAGAGCTCTGTGCCGAAGGCATCAGGATTCGGCTGTGCAAAGGGGCCTACAAGGAACCGAGGGAGATCGCCTTCCAGGAGAAGTCGGAGGTCGATGCGAGCTTTGTCCGGCTGATGAAGGTTCTGCTCAAGAGCGGGACGTATCACGGCATCGCCACCCACGACGAGAAGATGATCCAGGCTACTCTCGATTTCGCCCGGGCCGAAGGGATCGGTCCCGAGGCGTTCGAGTTCCAGATGCTCCACGGCATCCGCCGCGATCTCCAGGAACAACTGGTCCGGGACGGCTGGAACATGCGGGTCTACGTTCCCTTCGGGACGGAGTGGTATCCCTACCTGATGCGCCGGATGGCAGAGCGTCCGGCAAATCTCGTCTTCATCCTGAAGAACGTGCTCCACAGGTAGCCCGTTCGAGCCGAAGCGGGCAGAGTCGGGCGAATGCTCCCACGATCGCCCCTGCGCAACGAGACTGCCCGAGAGGTTCTGGCTTGAATCGGGCTAGAATGGACCTTCCGTGTCCGAGAACGATTTCCGCGTCAGCGGCCGTACACGCCGCGTTCTCCTTCGGATTGCACAGGTCTCCGCGACCTTCCTCCTGTTCGTCGGCTTCAACCATCTCGGATCCTGGTTCCAGATCGAAAAGGGGGTCTCGGTCTTCTTTCCCGCGACCGCGGTCGACGTCATCTCCTGCGTCTACTTCGGATGGGCCGGAGCGCTCGGCGTTTTTCTCGGCGGCCTGGCCACGCCGTGGCAGCCGGGCGAAACGCTCAGCCAGACTTCGATCAGCGCATTGCTCAATGTCGCCGAGGGAATGATCCCGTGGCTCATGTTCAGGCTGCGGCGGGATCTTCACCGGGACCTTCACGATCTCCGCTCTCTGATCGCGTTCATCCTGTTCGGGACGATCCTGAACAGCGCGGTCAGTGCAACGTTCGGAAACCTGCTGCTGGTCGCCCCCACCGGCTCCATCGATCACGACGCCTGGTTCATGTGGTGGGTGTCGGATTTTTCCGCCGCGGTGCTGCTGGCCACCCCGATCCTGGCCTTCGGCGGACCCTGGTTCGAGAACCGTCGTCGTGGCCGCCAACCGACCGCCGCCACGCGTACCCTCTCCAATGCCGTGCAGGTGACCCTGGTGATCATCTTTCTGGGCTGGAGCTCCTCGACGGCGATCCAGAACTATCTCTCCGGACGCATCGAACAGGACCGGATCGCGGAGCAGCAGCACCAGAGCCGTGCATCGAAACTGCTGACCGAACTGGAAGCGGAGATTCTCGCTTCGCGGCACGTCGAACCCACTGCGGAAACCACTCCGCAGGTGAGCCGGAGCGCGGCCGAGACGCGCCTGATTCTTTCCGAGCTCGGGATGGTCATGCAGGACCTGCCCCTGTCGGCCCAGGCGCTGCTGACAGACGTGCGATCGGCCAGTGCCGAATTCTTCCAGGCGTCTGCCCGCCGGCGGGAAGCGGCCGTCGAGCCCCTGCGTGCCTCCATCCTGAGGCTTCGAAGCCGGATCGAGGAGGCGGAGGCCAGCGCCTGGACCCGGTACGGCGAACGGCACGAACGGATCATGTTCGTCTCCCTTCTGATGGACCAGATGGTCCTGCTGGTACTCATCCTCGCCGGAGTTCATCTGATCTCCCGGGTCACCGCGCCGCTCCGCCAGATCGATGCTCAGGTCCGGAATCTCGAGAGGGGAGCCCCCTTCGATCCGGAACAGATCGACTCCAGCCTGGTGGAGATCGATTCGCTCGTCCGGGCGCTCGAAGAGACCACCCGTTCGCTGCGGGAACGGGAGGAAGATCTCCGGCTCCAGACCCGGGCCGCCCTGGCGGCATCGCGCGCCAAGAGCGAGTTCCTCGCGAAGATGTCGCATGAGCTCCGCACGCCGCTGAACTCGATCATCGGATTCTCGGATCTGCTCCGGGAAGGGGGCACGCTCAGGCCCGAGCGGCGGGATCTGTTCCTCGGAAACATCAGTGAAGGGGGACACAAACTTCTGCGGATGATCAACGACCTGCTGGATATCGCCAAAGTCGAATCCGGCAAAATGACCTTCGATTTCGTCGACGTCGACCTCCGTCTGCTGATCGATTCCACCGTCCGCTCCATCACCTCGGTTCTGGAACGCCGGAATCAGAGGGTGCTCACCGAGATCACCAGCGATCCCCTCCCCGTGCATGTCGACGTCGGAAGAATGGAACAGGTCTTCCTCAACCTCCTGTCCAACGCGAGCAAGTTCAGCCCCGAGGGCTCCACCATCCGGATCAGTGTCGCTGCCCGCGGCACCGAGTGCGAAATCCGGTTTGCCGACTCGGGCGTAGGCATCGCCAGCGAGGATCTGGACCGGATTTTCGGCGAGTTCGAGCAATCACGAACCACCGGCCCGACGACGGAAGGGACCGGGCTCGGACTGGCTCTGGTGCAGCATTTCGTCCGGGTACACGGCGGACGCATTTCGGTGGAAAGCAGGATCGGCGAGGGATCGACCTTCCGTATCATCCTTCCCCTTCGCGCCTCTTCTCCAGATCATGGGCACCCATCACCATCCACGACCAGGCGGTCGTGATGACGCCACGAGGACCGGCGGGGAGCCGGTTTCCATCCGTGCCTCCCGGACTGCCGACTCCTATCGTGTGCAGCATTGGCGTATGATCGGATACCGGAGGCGAGATCATGGCCCGCGGTGAACCCAGAGAAGTTCTCGAAGGCGGACGGCTGAAGGGAGGGATGTTCCGATCCCACCTCAGTTGGGTCCGGGAGAATCGCACGCCCGGAGATCTCGAGCGACTCTGGAAGGAATTGCCCCCGGAAATGACCGAGTCGCTTTCCCGAATCGTGCTCGCGACCTCCTGGTATCCCTTCGCCTGGCTGATCACGCTCGACCGAACCATTGGCTCGCTGTTCAGCAGCCGGCCCGAGGAGCTCCTCCGGGAGCTCGGACGCTATTCCGCGGTCATCAACATCTCCTCCACCTATCGAGCGCTCGACCGGGACACCAATCACGAATTCTTCCGCAATTCGGCGCTGCTCCACCGGCAGTTTCAGGATTTCGGCACGGTCGAATACGAACGGACCAGCGAGACCTCCGGCAGGATGATCCATCGCGACTACCCCTGTTTCAGCCGCATCTTCTGCGCCAGCGCTCCGGGATATTACGAAGCCTGCATTCAGTCCCACGGATCGACCCATGTCTCCGTGACGGAAAGCGAATGCCAGTGCTACGGCGAACCGAGCTGTACCTTCGAGCTGAGCTGGCAGCAGTAACCCGTCCGCCACCTCGACCTGCAACGGAGCTGTCACGGCCGCGGATCCGCCCTTCCAGGCTGATACCATGCCTCTTCCGGGTGTCGTCACCGACACCCCTGATTTCCCTGTCGAATCGAGGAGGAATGGATGCGTTCTTTCACCCGGTTGTTCGCGCTTCTGCTCGTCCTGATCGCTCCCGCGGCTCTGGCCCAGGAGGGACTGACGAGGCTGCTCCACTACCCTGACATTCACGGCGACACCATCGCCTTCGTCTACGCTGGCGACATCTGGACCGTGCCGGCTTCCGGAGGAACGGCAACACGTCTGACCTCCGATCCGGGTCTCGAGCTTTTCCCGAAGTTCTCTCCGGACGGCCGCTGGATCGCCTTCAGCGCACAATACGACGGCACCCGCCAGGTCTGGGTGATTCCCACCGAGGGCGGAACCCCACGACAGCTCACCTTCCATAACGACGTCGGCGACCTTCCGCCTCGGGGCGGGTACGACAATCAGGTGCTCGACTGGAGCCCCGACGGGAAGTACGTCCTGTTCCTCGCTCACCGCCTCCCCTGGGGCGAACGGATGTCCCGGCACTACATCGTCCCCTTCGAGGGCGGAATGGAACAGCCTCTGGCGATTCCCCAGGGCAGCGCCGGAATGTTCTCGCCCGATGGGACCCGGGTCGTCTACACCCCGATCAGCCGCGAGTACCGCACCTGGAAACGCTATCGGGGCGGCCGCGCCCAGGAAGTCTGGATCTACAACCTGAAGGACAACTCGGCCGAGCAGATCACCCACTTCGAGGGGACCGACAACCAGCCGACCTGGGTCGGAGACACCATCTACTTCACCTCGGATCGCGATTACACCCTCAACCTGTTCGCGTACGACACGAAGACGAAGCAGATCACCAGGGTCACCGACCAGGACACCTGGGACGTCCTCTGGCCCAGCGCCGGACCGAAACAGATCGTCTATCAGGCGGGGGGGTTCATCTGGAGGTTCGACCCGGCCACGCGGCAGTCGACGAGGGTTCCAATCCGGGTGGTCGGCGATTTTCGGGCACGGCTGCCTCACTACGAAAACGTGAAATCGAACATCGATACCGCCTCGATCTCGCCCACCGGCGTGCGCGCGGTGTTCGGCGCTCGTGGCGACGTCTTCACCGTCCCGGCCAAAGAGGGCGAGACGCAGGACCTCACCCGCAGTTCCGGTGTCCGTGAGATCGATCCGACCTGGTCGCCCGACGGGCGACTGATCGCCTATCTGAGCGACCGTTCCGGCGAGTACGAGATCTACGTCCGCAACGCCGACGGCTCCGGCGAGGAGCGCCAGCTCACCACCAACGGACATACCTGGCGATTCCAGCCCACCTGGTCGCCCGATGGAAAGTGGATCGTGTTCGGCGACAAGGATGCGACCCTTCGTCTCCTCGACGTCTCCAGTGGGAAGATCCGGGACCTCGACCGCGGTACCTATAACGACATCACCTGGTATCGCTGGTCGCCCGACAGTCGCTGGATCACTTACACAAAGGTCGGCGACAGCCGGATGTCCAACATCTTCGTCTACTCCCTCGACCAGAGCCGCAGCTTGCAGCTCACCAGCGGGATGACCGACGAGCAGGAACCGACCTTCAGCCCGGACGGAAACTATCTCTACTTCCTGTCCAACCGCGACTTCAATCTCACGTTCAGTGCCTTCGAGTTCGCCTACGTCTATACCCATCCGACCCGCGTTTACGTCGGAGTTCTGGCCAAGGACGGTCCGGCGCTGTTCCTCCCGGAGAACCCGGAGGAGAAGGTTGCAGCACCTCCGACCACACCGAAGCCCGCCGAGAAGGAAGCGGAGAAGGAAACCACGCCGACGCCCCCCACGGTGACGATCGATCCCGAAGGATTCGAACAGAGGGTCCGGGCCATTCCCGGGGACCCCGATGACTACCACGACCTCGCCGCCGTCGACGCCGGAGTGCTCTACATCAGCGGCCAGGGCCGCGAGACGAAACTGCAGCTCTACGACATCAAGGACAAGAAGGAAGACACGGTTCTGTCGGGAGTCCAGGGATACGAGCTCTCTGCCAATGGAAAGAAGATCCTCTACCGCGCTGCTGGTGCCTACGGAATCGTCGACGCCGCGGCCGGTCAGAAGACCGAGGGCGCAGCACTCGATCTCGGACACATGGAGATGACTATCGACCCGTCGGCCGAATGGCACGAGGAGTTCGTCGATGCGTGGCGGACTCTCCGCGACTGGTTCTACGACCCGAACATGCATGGCGTGGACTGGAAGGCGATGCGCGCGAAATACGAGCCTCTGGTCGCCCACATCGCACATCGCACCGACCTCGACTTCATCCTCGGAGAGATGGGCGGCGAGCTGAATGTCGGCCACATGTACGTTCAGAGCTCCAACGACTGGCAGATCAAGCGGAACGACAGCGCTCTGCTCGGCGCCGAAGTCGCCGCCGACCCATCCGGCTACTTCCGGATCACCGACATTTTCCCCGGTGAGAACTGGCACCAGGACTTCCGCTCTCCCCTCACCGAACCGGGCGTCAACGTGAAGGAAGGGGATTACATCCTCGCGGTCGACGGAGTGTCGACGAAAGGGGTGGACAACTTCTACCGTCTGCTTCAGAACAAGGCGGACCGGCTGATCACTCTTCGAGTCAGCGCCGGTCCGACTGCCACGGGAGCGCACGACGAGATCATCCGACCCATCACTCAGGAGACCAACCTTCGCTATCTCGAGTGGGTCGAATCGCGCCGGGCCTGGGTGGAGAAGGCGTCGAACGGACAGATCGGCTACATCCACCTGCCGAACACCGCGCAGGAAGGGAACCGCGAGCTGTTCAAGAACTTCTATCCGCAGGCCAACAAGGCCGCACTGCTGATCGATGTCCGGTACAACGGCGGCGGATTCATTCCCGATCAGATGATCTCGCTGCTCGACCGGCCGGTGCTCAGCTACTGGGAGGTCCGTAACCTGGAGCCGTTCGTCACCCCGGGGTTCGCCCACAAGGGGCCGAAGGCAGTGCTGATCAACGGCTACTCGTCGTCCGGCGGCGATGCCTTTCCGTTCTACTTCCGCGAGCGGGGACTCGGGCCGCTGATCGGCACGCGGACCTGGGGCGGGCTGGCCGGTCTGTCGGGAAATCCGGATCTGATGGATGGAGGCACGGTGCTGGTTCCCAGCTTCCGGATCTTCGACGACCAGGGAATCTGGCAGGTGGAGAACATCGGCGTCGCTCCCGACATCGAAGTGGTCGACCGTCCCGATGCCGAGGCGAGGGGGACCGATCCGTCGCTGGAGAAGGGCGTCCAGGTTCTGATGGAAGAGCTGAAGAAGAATCCGCCGCAGAAGGTCGTCCCGCCGAAGCCGCCGATCGAGACCGTGGCGCCGGGACAGGAACGACCGCGCCATCAATAGGCAAAACGATTCCGGCGGGCCCGGATCCGATCCCAGGATCCGGGCCCACCGGTCACCGACGCTGCCGTCCGCACGCCAGGTCGATCCGGGCGGGCGGATCTGGAGTGCGGTGCGACGCAGCGCTTTCCCTCAAGGTGACACGAAGAGCGAGGGCGACCTTCAACCAAGGCGGCGCGCAGGCACCGCACTCCAGATTGAGCCTCATCGTCTCACCGGCCGTCTGCTGTTCTGGCGCAACCGGCTGTCGCTTCGCCACACATCCCTCCGCCCCGGCAGGACCGCTCCTTTTCAGATCTATGATTTCCGACTTAACAACGCGGTTGCGACTGTGTACGATGCCTCGACCGTGGAGCAGTGGTGGTGCTACATGGTCAATGGGTACAAGACTATCTGCTACCGTACTCATATCCGAGAACCTGTCAGGCCGGGCACACTCGGTATCACATGCCCGCGAGTGCTACGAACAACCCGAAGATGGCATATTGGGACGAGGATCCCTGCCAGAGAGCGATCGCGCGACTCTCGCGGGCTTGCCATCGAGGGAGCGCCGGACCCGGAGGTGGAGGAGGAAGGTCGAATTCTACCTCAACCCTCGTCGCGGCGACTGTAAATCGGCCACCGTTAGCGTTCACCGGCGCAGCCACGCTGGGAACCGATCCATCCCCAGAGAATCCCGCCCTCGACTTCCTTGCCGAGGGCGCGGTAGTGCAGCCCGACGCGTACGGACCAGTATCGGCCAACTTTCTTGAAAGGAAGAGAAGGATGCCGAGGATCGCGACGCAGGAGGTCGTGGTTGCGACGAGCCAGGTGCTGAATGTACTCCGGAAGCGAGCGAAAGGCCATCCAGAAATCGGGGCTGGCGTCGTGTTTCAGAGTTCGGTGCTCTTGCCCGCTCGATGGTCAGCTTCCGCCTTCTCGAACAGCTTCTCGAGCTTGCCGGCAGCCGCATCGACCTTAATCTGCCGATCCCACTCCGCCCAATCTCTTTCCAGGAGCCAGTCACGGATCTGGGCGAGATCCTCGGGCGACAGTGGTTCGAACTGGGCCTCGATCTCCTCTACGTTCGTCACGTCGTGGCTCGATCCCCCGAACACACGATCGCTGCTGGAATTGCCGCCCAACGGTTGCCGCTCAGTGACGTGCCGAGGCGATCAGGCCCACTTCCTCGAATCCGGCCTCACGGCAATCCCGCATGACGCCTGTGACCGCTCCGTAGGCGACGTTGCGATCTCCTCGAACCGCGATCTTCGTGTCCGGATGGCGAGCGTGGATCCGCTCGAGCTCGGAGGTGAGCATTTCGCGTCGCACCACGACGCTCCCGAGAACCACCGTTCCATCGGCGTTGACGACGACGTCCATCGTGGAGGCGGTTGCCGGTAACCGGAGCGGATCGTTCGTCACGGGCAGCCGCACCCGTTCCGTGAGCGTCGGCATGACGACCATGAAGATGATCAATAGAACCAGCGACACATCGACGAACGGCGTCACGTTGATCGCGGCGATCGCCTCGGAAGCACTGCCCCTCCCCGACTGCTGATGCATACAGCCTCCTTTCATCCGCGCGTATGTTTTTCCAGACTCTGCTGGTAATCTCGTTCCCGCGGCCGGAATCGTCCACCGAGGCAGCCGACCTGTTGCCGTTCGTCGACGCGACCGCCACCGATCCGATGCAAGCATCCGCGGACTACAGCCGGTTTCATGTCGGGCAACGCGCCTCCTGGTCGAAGACCATCACTCAGGCGGATCTCGATCACTTCATTGCGATCACCGAGGACGTCAATCCTCTTCATGTGAACGACGACTATGCACGCGACAGCTTCTTCGGACAGCGCATCGCGCACGGCATGCTCTCGGCCTCGCTCTTCTCCACGATGGTCGGGATGGTTCTCCCGGGGCGTGGCGCGATCTACCGGTCCCAGACGCTGGAGTTTCTCAAGCCGGTCTTCATCGGCGACACGCTCACCGCCGTGTTCGAGGTGGAAACCATCGAACCGGAAGAGAACCGCATGACGCTCACCTCCTGGATCGAAAATCAGCGGGGCGAGATGGTCATCCGGGGGAGGACGGAGGTCAGCCTCCTGCGCGAGCGAACCTGAGCGCACTCTACCTGTCGTAGATTCCTCGAGCTCAGCGCCCATCCGCCGACATCCGTCGTTCCGCAGCGAACTCGCATGACCTCAACAGTTTCCGCAACCCACGGGGCTCCTGCTTCACGGATGGGGACTCGACGGCGTTCTCCGCGAAACCTACAATCCGATCTTCCCGGTCAACGTACACAAGCAGTCGAGAAGGAGGGTCTGATGAAACACCGCAGCCAATGGCTCGTGCTCCTGGTGGTCCTGGATTTCCGTTTCGTTCGTTCTCGCGCAGCAACAGGAAGGTCCCGCCGCACCCAGCCCGGAAGAACAGGCGATGATGGAGGCGTGGATGAAAGCCGCCACGCCGGGAGAACCTCACCAGAAACTCCAGTCGATGGAAGGTCACTGGAATGTCCATTTGAAGTCGTGGGCCATGCCCGGCGCGCCCGCCATGGAGTCCGACGGGTCGGCGGAGATGAGTATGGTGCTCGGAGGTCGCTATCTCCGTCAGACGTTCACCGGCGACTTCATGGGGATGCCGTTCGAGGGTCTCGGCTATATCGGCTACGACAACGTGAAGAAACAGTACTTCAACTCATGGATGGACAACATGAGCACCGGAATGATGATCACATCAGGGCACTTCGACCCGGCGGGAATGAAAGGCACGTTCGAGGGAACGATGACCGATCCGATGGGCGGAGAAATGAGCGTGAAGGAAGTACTCCATCTCGTCGACCGCGATCACCACACCATGGAGATGTGGGGACCTGGTCCGGATGGACAGACCTTCAAGATGATGGAGATCAGCTACAGCCGGAAGAAGTAACGGGACCGAATAGGGGGCGGCCTCGCGGCCGCCCTCCGGTCCTGGTTCAGCGCCGCAGAACCAGGACCGAGCTGAATCCCCCGTCCTCGTTGTACCGCTCCTCGATGTCCGCCATCAGGCGGACTCCCTGGCCGGCCGAATCGAACGTGACCTTCAGCGGCTCACTGGTGAAGGCATCGGACATCACCTGGATCTCGTGCTCTCCCCTGGAGACTTCGAAGCCGGTCGTCGGATTCTCCCCGAACTTCTTCAACATTCCGACGGTTTCGCCGTCGACCCGAACCTCGGCGCCTTCGAGCTCTTCGATCATCCCCCAGTTGATGATCACCTTCGGTTTGTTGGCGAGATGCAGCCAGACGAGCATCAGGCCCAGCCCCACCACCACCCCCACCACGGTGCGAAGTGGAAATCCCTGCATGACGATCTCCTTTGGTCAGGTCAGTCGAACATTGCCTGGAGCACCACCATCTTACAAAGGGAAAAGGGATCCGGCCGAGCGAAAACTCACCGCCGGCTGATCGAGGTCCGAATCCGGCCGGCGCTCCGGATCCATGCGTGAGAGCCTGCCGATGGATAGAATGTCCGGCGGAAGGAGTCTCCCATGGGTGACGACACACGACGACTGTTCGAGCATACGGCCACACTGGCCGCCGACTTTCTCGAGAGCGTTCCGGAGCGATACGTCGGGCCGCGGATCTCGGCTGCCGAGCTTCGCGATGCACTGGCCGGCCCGTTCCCCGAGCGCGGGCTCAACGGACCGGCGATCCTCGACGATCTGGAAGGTCATGTGGAACGAGGGATCGTCGCATCCACCGGGCCCCGGTTCTTCGGTTTCGTGGTAGGAGGTGCGCTTCCTCCCGCGATCGCCGCCGACTGGCTGACGAATACCTGGGATCAGAACGCCGGCCTGTTCGTCCTGTCGCCTCTCGCCTCCGTGGTGGAGGAAGTCGCGGCGCAATGGCTCCTGGAGATCTTCGGCCTTCCCACCAGCGCCAGCGTCGGATTCGTCACCGGCGGACAGATGGCGAACTTCACCGCACTCTCCGCCGCACGGCACGGAATCCTGCGAAAAGCCGGCTGGAACGTCGAAGAACAGGGGCTCGCCGGCGCTCCTCGCGTTCGGATCATCGCCGGTGGCGAGGCCCATGTCACCATCTACAGCTCACTCAGAATGCTCGGGTTCGGAACGAAACTCGTCGAGATCGCTGAGGCTGACGAGCAGGGACGAATGAAACCGGAGTCGCTCCGGGAGCTACTCGAGCGGGGCCCCGGCGAGCCGGCCATCGTCTGCGCACAGATCGGCAATGTGAACAGCGGCGCATTCGATCCCCTGCGCGAGATTGCCGCGATCACCCGGGACCATGGAGCCTGGCTGCATGTGGACGGAGCGTTCGGACTCTGGGCGGCCGCCGATCCGGAGCGCCGGCATCTGCTCGATGGTGTGAGCTGGCCGACTCCTGGGCGACCGACGCACACAAGTGGCTCAATGTTCCTCAGGACAGCGGTATCGTCCTGGTCGCCGACAGCGCCGCACATCGTGCAGCCATGACCGCCGACGCGTCCTATCTCCAGAAATCGGACGGTGCGGAGCGGGATCAGGTCGACTGGGTTCCGGAGTTCTCCCGCCGTGGCCGCGGTTTCGCCGTCTACACCGCTCTCCGCCACCTCGGACGCGGCGGGCTGGCGGAGATGATCTCCCGCTGTTCTCCAATGCGCAGCGGATGGCGGAGCGGCTCTGCCGCGATTCCCGCGCCCGGCTGCTCAACGACGTGGTTCTCAACCAGGCGATGATCCGGTTCGAATCGCTCGCGGGAAACGGCGATGAGCTGACTCCTGCCGTGATCGCGAGGGTCCAGCAGGAGGGAACCTGCTGGCTCAGCGGAACCCGCTGGCACGGCATGAGCGCCATGCGCGTCTCCGTGTCGAACTGGCGCGCCGAGCTGGT
>CAVUJZ010000021.1:0-11637 GCA_963741905.1 uncultured Acidobacteriota bacterium
ATGGCAATGAGCCACGGCAGCCGGCCCGGAATCGTCGTCATCAACCGCTTCGGAACGGGATGACCCATTCCCTGCTGGAGATGACAGTGGCCACGATCACGGCCACCCCCGGCGTCCCTGCGTGTCGCGGCATTTCCCTGGCAGCCCTCCGGTTTCGTCGCTCTTGCGCCGAATAGACCGGTCGGTCTATACTCTCCCGGTAGTCGAAAGAAGAAACGAAGGAGGAGGAGCCGATGCGAGTTGCCAGGAACGATGTGGACGTCAGGATGCAGATTCCGGGAGCGGTGATCCGGCAGAAGACCGGATTCGGAGAGGCCGGTGATTTCGGAGGGATCAGCGCCGAATATTTCACCCTGCCGGCGGGACTCGACACCACCCCGATTTTCGAGGGACTGGAGGGAGATCTCTGCCAGTGTCCTCACTGGGGATACGTGTTGAGCGGACGGATCACGACGACGGACGCCGCCGGGGAGCAGGAAACGGTTTCGACGAACGATCTTTTTTACTGGCCGTCGGGGCATAATGTTCGTGTCGACGCGGACTCGGAGATCATCATGTTCAGTCCGCAGCGCGAGCACAGCGAGGTGATCGACCACATGATTGCGAAGGTTCAGCCGTCGAACGCCTGATCGACACGGGCGGCGCGGATCGACCCCGCGCCGCCAGCACCCACTCCAGGATATGACCCATCCCACCAAACAGCGCCTGATCGAGACCGGATTGGGGATGCTCCTCAAACATGGCTACAACGACCTGGGGATCCAGGCGCTGCTTGCCGCCACCGGGACACCGAAGGGCTCCTTCTATCATCACTTCAGGGACAAGGAGGACTTCGCCCTGCAGGTGGTCGATTTCTATATGCAGCAGGTCCATGCCGGTCTCGATGCCTGTCTCGGGAATCGCGAGCTGCCACCGCTGGAGCGGGTACGTGGCTTTTTCCAGCGCAACCATTCAATCGTATCGGCTCGAGGGATACATGGGCTGCCTCCTCGGAGGTCTGGGCCAGGAGCTTTCCGGAGTCAGCGACGTGTTCCGTCGCAGGATCGAGGAGTGCATCTCCGAGATCGCGACACGGATCGCCGGATGCCTCGAGGAGGCTCGCGAGGCCGGGGACATCCCGGCGAGCGCGGATCCCCTCCAGATGGCAGGCCTGCTGGTGGACTGCTGGGAGGGCGCGGCTCTCCGCAGCCGGCTGCGCGGCAGTCCCGACCCGCTGACCGCAATGCTCGACTTCTACTTCCGGTCGGCATTCGGTCCGTCGGAAGAGCGAGCGCCCGATTCCGCGGCGAGCTCCTGAATTCTGCCCCCCGGCTGAAGGTCGGACAACGCTGACGCATGGGCCACAGGGTTCGCTGCTTCCGTTTCAAGAGGTTTCCTGTTCGGGCCCACGTTCGATAGGATGAAGGCCCCACACAACACCGATCGCAGAAAAGGAGTCTTTGAGGATGAAGCCATCCCCGTCGAGAGCCCGCCTGATCCCTCTGTCGTTCATCGTTCTGCTGCTTCTCGTACCCGTCGGAGCCCATGCCGCCACCGCAACGGTCAGCACATGTTCGATGGGAGTCGCCGGCTCACTCGATACCCTCATCGCGGCCGCCTCCAGCGGCGACACGATCGACTTCAGCGTGAACTGTTCCGGCGTAAGCGCAATTCAGTTCACCTCGAAAATCACCATCCATGACAAGAGCCTGGTCATCGACGGCACCGGACATACCATCGAGCTCGATGGTGGATGGAGCGGCACCTACATCACCGATCCGAACGATCCGGATTACGGATATCCAGATGGCGGAACTGCCCTGTTCAACGTCTTCACCAACGGGTCGACGCCCTTCGAGGTCAGCTTCATCCACCTGACCTTCCAGAACGGAAACGGCCTCGCTTCAAGCGGCCCCGCCGGAGCCATCAACAACACCCGCGACGACATCACCATCACCGACTGCACCTTCCGTGGCAACGTCGGGAACGATGGCGGGGCTCTGTTCGCCCAGAATGCCTCGACCTTCACCATCACCGGCAGCACGTTCACCGGAAACGTCAGCCCCGCCGGCATCGCCCCCAACAGCGGGATCGGTGCCGTGCTCTACAACGCCGGGACGATCAGCCTCACGAACTGCACCCTGACAGGAAACCAGATCACCCATCCACTCGGGGGGACGGGAGGCGTCGGCGGCGCCATCTACACCGGGTCGGGCAAATCGACCACCCTCACCGGCTGCACCATCTCCGGAAACGGCGGCGCGGCGGTCGGGGGCGGACTCTGGGGACCGGCCACCGTCAGCAACTCGATCATCTACGGCAACTCGGCCTCCACCGGCCCCGATGCGTACGGAACCTACACGAGCGACGGAACCAACCTGATCGGCAACACTTCCGGAGCGACCGGATTCTCTTCCGACATCGTCGGCGAGGATCCTCTTCTCGGATCCCTCGGCGACCATGGCGGCCTCACCCAGACCATCCCCCTGCTGCCCGGCTCCCCCGCCATCGACGCCATCGTCTCGGCCGACTGCCTGACCTCGACCGATCAGCGCGGCGTTTCCCGCGCGTCGATTCCATGTGACATCGGTGCGTTCGAATCGCACGGGTTCTCTCTCGCTCTGTCCGGCGGCGACGGCCAGTCGACCAACGTGAGCACCGCGTTCGCCACTCCACTCGGCGTGACGATCACCGCCACGGAAGCCGGATCGCCCTGGTTCGAACCGGTCGACGGTGGTGCGGTCACCTACACCGCACCGGCGAGTGGCGCGTCGGCGACCTTCGCATCGAATCCGGTCACCATCGCCTCCGGAGCCGCCAGCGTCGTCGCCACCGCGAATGCCACCGGCGGCAGCTACACCGTCACCGCGTCCGCCGCCGGCGCATCCACCGGTGTGGACTTCTCCCTGACCAACATCGCGCCGCTCGTCATCACCACCACCTCGGTCCCGAATGGAACCTATCTGCAAAGCTACAGTCAGACGATCACCGCCACCGGCGGTACGGGATCCGGCTACACCTTCTCGGTCGGCTCCGGATCCCTCCCCTCGGGCATCACTTTGAGCACCGGCGGCTCTCTTTCCGGGACTCCCGCCGAGGCGGGAACGTTCAATTTCACGGTTCATGCGGTGGACGACGGGAGCGGGTCCGACGATCAGGCCCTGACTCTGGTCATCGATCCGATCGGTTGCGTGGTCGACTCGACCGCGGATCCGACCGACGCGGGACACATCACGCTGCGTGACGCCGTCAACGCATTGAATGCGAACGCCTGCACCAGCGATCTGATCACGTTCGACGCGACCGCCTTCCCGCCGGCCGGACCGATGAAGACCATCACGCTCGCGTCGGGTGGGCTCGGCATCCCCCACGACGGGACCGTTCAGGGCACCGGTGCGCGGCTGCTGACGGTCGATGGCAACAACTCCAGTTCCATCTTCACGGTCGGCACCGGTCACACGGTCGAGATCTCCGGCATGACTCTTCAGAACGGTGACTCACCTTTCGGCTCTGCTCTGGACAATCAGGGCACGCTCACGGCGAGGAATCTGCGGGTCACCAGCAACACCGGGAGCTATGGTGGTGCGATCCACAACATCGGCACGCTCACGCTTCTGGGCTCCACGGTTTCGGGAAATTCCACGGATACCGAGGGTGGCGGAATCTGGAGCGACGGAACGCTGGACATCGCCAACAGCACCATCGCCGGGAACACCTCCCCCGACGGGGAGGCGATCTTCGTCGGCGGGGGGACTGCCACGATTACCAATACGACGATCGCCGGCAATGGCGACGGGTCGGGCAACGCTGTCCTGGCTCAGTCCTCGGGAACGGTGACGGTGACCAACACCCTGATCGGGAACAACAGCTCGCCGAACTGCACCGGAACGATCGGCTCGGGCGGCCACAACATCGATGACGACTCCACCTGCTCGTTCGCCGGAACGGGCGACCTCTCCGGCGCGAGCGTCGTTCTCGGTCTCGGCTCGCTCGCGGACAACGGCGGACCGACCGACACGTTCGCCCTCCATGGCGGAAGCCAGGCGATCGATGCGGGAGACGCCGCGGTCTGTTCCGCGGCACCGATCTCCGGCCTGGATCAGCGTGGGCTGTCCCGACCCGCGGGCGCCGGCTGTGACATCGGCGCACTCGAGGCCGTGCAACATACGCTCGACGTGACCGTCTCCGGACCGGGCTCGCTCACCGCTTCTGGCGCCGCGGCCATCTCCGGATCGATCGCATCGTGCACCGCGAACTGCTCCGCCCTCTACTCGGGAGAAGATGGCGGAGACGCGGTGACCCTCACCGAAGCGCCAGCCACGGGAGCCTATTTCTCGGCCTGGGGTGCTGACTGTTCGGCGGCCTCCGGATCCACGGCCGCGCTCACCATGGATGCCGATCACGCCTGCACCGCGGCGTTCGCCTGGAATCCGCCGACGGTCACCGTCGACTCGTTCGAGCTCGCCGCTCGATCCTCCTTCAGCGGCAGCATCGTCCTCGACGACCCGGCGGGTGGAACGCTGACGGTCAACATCATCGATCCGCCCGACCACGGTATCCTGGTGGGACCGGACGGGAACGGCGACTTCACCTACACGCCGGAATTCTCATGGGATGGCACCGACTCGTTCACCTTCACCGTGACCAGCTCGGTCTCCGGTTTGACCAGCGCTCCCGCGACGATCGCCCTGCAGGTCGATCCCCCGCCGACCGTTCCCACGCTCGACCCGCGCGCCCTCGCGGCCCTGGCACTGCTTCTCGCCGCGGTCGCCGCCTGGCGCCTTCGCGGCTGACGAGCGTCCGCCCCTCCTCCTTCAGGGGGAGGGGCGACCCCGCTCGGTCATGCACGTTTCGGCTCTTGTGCTTCCAGAATTCCGGACTCCCTCGTCGGCGCGTGTGACGGCTTCCATTCAGGCCGGTTGCCGCACGAGGAGGACTCCCGCCGCGATGAACCAGAGCGCCTCGGCGAGCATGATCGCGCCGAATCCATGCACGTCCATGCGGACGTGACCGGAAACGAGGGCCAGGAAGATGAGCGGACCGAGAACCAGGCCGCTCATCCCGAGAGCACGTCCGAGGTTGCGAGAGCGCACGATTCCAACGGACCATAGGGTCACCGAGATCGCCGAGCCGCCGACGAAGATCCGTGCGAAGGCGCGGTTCACCATCCCATTGAAGTGAAAGAGGACGTCCCACAGGGACGCCTCACTCCCACCCTCCCGAAGGGCTTCCGCCAGTGAGGGAGCAAGGAGCCCACTGGCGGCCGCTGCGATCATCGCCGCCACCAGGCCCATCCCCCAGACGGTGAGTGCCAGCCTCGGGAGAGGGTCCTTGCCGCCAATTCTCCGCGTCAGCGCTGCACCGCCGAAAAACCAGACGGGAAGGGTGACCAGGGCCAGAGCGTGAACTGCCAGAATCAGCCGGGCTGCCCTCTGGAAACCTGCCGGATCGAAGAGATCCCCACCGGTCGGATGGAAGGCCATGGTTACAATGATCGACACAGACGCTGCTATCAACGCGAGACCGCCAGCTCGTTGCTCGTTCATGGAGTGAAGTGTAGAGCTCCACGGAGTCGGCTTTCACCGGTGGAGTGCCGTTCTCGAACATGGAGGGCCCGGATGTCCGGAAACCACCGCAACGAAGGATCCCGGCTGGACCGGCGAGTGCGCCGCACACGCGAAGCTCTCGGCGACGCGATGATCGCGCTGCTCCTGGAGAAGCCATTCGAGGACGTGACGGTTCAGCAGGTGCTGGACCGCGCCGGCGTCGCGCGCTCCACCTTCTACAAGCACTTCCGCGACAAGAACGATCTCCTGCTCAGCGACATCGATGATTTTTTCGCATTCATGGCCGGACTCCCGCTCGGTGACGAAACGCGCGGAATGAGGATCGCACCAGTCCGGGAGCTTCTCAGTCACCTCGCCGAATCCGAGGCGCTGTATGCCGCGCTCCTCGATTCGGGAAAACTCCGCGATGCTCTCGAACTGGCCCGCGGGCACTTCGCTCGAGCGATCGAAGCCCGGCTGGCCTCGTCTCCTCGCACCCGCTCGCTCTCGCCGAAGACGCTCAGCGCGGTTGCATACACCCAGGCAGGTGCCCTGCTCTCTCTGATGGATTGGTGGCTTGCCCACGGAAGACCGACTCCCCCCGAGACCATGGATGAGCTCTTTCACCGGATGCTCTGGTCCGGCATCGCCCATCCCACCGCGGATCCTGGCTCCGTCCGCTGACCTGGAAGAATCGGGAATCACGGAAAAATCAGCGTTCCGGGAGTCAGCGACGTGTTCCGTCGCAGGAACGAGGGGTCGCCGACGGCGCGGTGAACCATGCGGCAGACTTCGCTCCCTTTCGGGACCTGAAGATCATCGATCCGCTCGAGTCGCAGAGCGGTACTCAGCCCAGGGAGGCGAGAGCTTTCTCGATCACTTCCTTCCGGCGCTTGAGGTTCTCCCGGAAGTCCTGCTGCTCGGTGTCGGCGATCTCCATCCGCATTTCGGAAAGAGCCACCTGGAGAAGATCGCACAGAATCTCCTTCTCCTCGGTGTTCAGATCGATCTGAATCATGCGATGTCCTCCAGTGACGCTTGTCGCAAGATCCTACACGAATCACCCATCGAGATGCGATCTTCCGAATTCCCCCGCGGGAAGGAGGGAAGGTGCCTGCTTACCCGCCGGTTGCTTCTCCCGCCTTCCAGGCGTCGAATTCCGGAGGGAGCAGCTCCAGGATCTGCCGGCCGGTCATCCCGTAGAGGTCGTAGTTCAGACCGAGCTGGTCCACCACGCGGATCAGCCGTCGGAGATTTCCGGGACGGCTGCCGGTGGTCGCGCCACGTTTCGGCCGCCCCGTCGCCATGTTCCAGTACAGCAGATCCATCGCCTCGATCAGCCCGCGGTTCGCCACGAGCTCCCGCCGGTGTGCCAGCTCATAGACGAACTGTCCATGCTCGTGGACCTTCGGATAGAGCAGAAGTCTCGACCGCTCGCCGTGGGCGAGGTAGAGCCGGTACGGTCCGGCGAGCAGATGCCGCGCCCGGTACCAGCCGCTTTTCTGGTCCGGGATGTAGTGGTAATCCTCCCGCGGGCGGCGCTTGCCGCTCTCGTCCGCCGGTGAGAGCTGATCGAAGTAGAACAGAGCAAGCCAGCTCCACAGATCCACCTCGTCCCGTTCGCGAATCGAAAGCGGGCGCAGAATCCCGGCCAGGTACTCCGCCGCATCGTACTTGCTTCCGAACGTCCGCTTTTCCACCCGGATCACTTCACTCAGCGGGTACGAGGTCTTCTCGACGAAGAGAAGTGCCGGAGGCCCTTCGAACTTCTCCCCTTCACGGATCATCCGGAGGAACCGACGAAACGACTCGATGCCCTCCCGGTTGAGCGCGCGCAGAATCGGCATCAGCTTCGCCTCTCCTTCGCCAGCCGGTCCAGCGTCGCATGACGCGAAGCGAATCCGCGAACGACCTCCTCGATCCACAGCTCCTTCGTTTCCGGATCCGTGTCGACGCCGGGGGCCGGCTGGCTCGAGAGCCTCGTCGCGAATCGCAGCCATAGGTCCCACCAGTCGCCCCCCGCCTCCGCCGGGTCCACGTCCTCGACCAGCAGGATCCGGTGCAGCACCTCGCGCACAGCGGAGGGATAGACCGCTGCGACGAACAGCGGATCGAGACGCGCGAGCCGCTCGATTCCCGGCAGGTTCTGGTTCAGCTCCAGCACAGGGCCTTCCGCCTCGAACCGCACGTTCCATAGAATCTGTCCCAGATCCTCGGAGAAGGAAACCGGAAGAAGCGTGACGATCTCGCCGCCGTCCTCTTCCCGCTCGTTGACGCGGATTCCGTCGGCCACCGCGAGGATCCGGTGGTGCCGGTCGGATTCGTCCACGACCTTGAGCCGGAAGTGGACGACATTTCGGCTCTCGATCTCGTTGAGCCGCCGGTCCCGCGGGATGCGGAGATCTCCCGCCGTACCGCAGGCGAACCGCATCAGAGACGTCCGGTACCACGCCTCGAGGTAGACGCGCGCCTCCGACGGAAGATCGATTCCGTCGAGATCGATCCGTGGATCGAAGCTCAACTCCTCGCCGTCGCGGTGGAGCGTGATCCGGACCCGTCCCCGAGGGATGCGGCGGCGCTCGGTGTAGTTGAACTTGCGGATCACGATTCGCTCTCCGTGACCCGGACCACCAGATCGCGTCGTGGATCAAATCCGGAACAGGCGAGGTGGAACTGTTCCGCCGTCGTCCGCAGCTCGACCACATTTCCTTCCCGCCGTACGATCTCCGCTCCCTCCGCCTCCACCTCGATCCCTCCATTCGCGAGATCGAAATCGAGCGAGTCGTACTTCCGGAACGGGTTGCCGGTGGGCGTGCGGTAGGCAAGCTCCGCGCGCATCTGCCGGCCGACGCGCCCGCGCTCCCCTTCGAACACGAAGCCGCCCGAGATCTGCCGCAGCTCGATCGAGCTCCTCGACTCCACCGGCTCCGGCGTTTCCGCGATCACCTCACCGCCCCTGTCGCGGCCCGCTTGCGTTCCGGCGCCTCCCTTTTGTTCTTCACTCCCGTCGATTTCCAGAGCGAAAAAGTCCCGAAGAAAGTCCCGCACGCGGCCTCCGGGTGGCAGGAGCAGGATGGAGGCGATCGACGGGATCGCGTTCTTCACGAATCGCACCGTCCACGCGCCGTGGTCGTAATGAGTCCGGACGCGGTCGGCGCGCTCGGACCAGTCGGAGTGCGCAGGGTTCTCGGCGTCTCCAAGGAGGGTCGAGAGCTTCTCGTCGTCGACCACCAGAAGAGCCCGAATCGGCTTGTCCCGCGGCGTCCGGATATCCGGGATGGTGATGCCACGCCGGAGATGATGGTGCTCTCCGCGCGAAACCGACTCGTCCTTTTCCATGAAGATATCGAAATGAGTGCTCGCTGCGCGGGAGCGGAGGCGTTTGACGGCGACGGGAACTCGAATTGCGAGGCGTTCACCACTCTCCAGCCGCTCGCGAAGACTTCTCAGCCGTCGTTCGCCGATGACCTCCGGGCCCCATTTCGGAGCCCGGTCCGCCGCCTGCGGCTCGAGCATCTCCAGCGAGGTGGTGCCCTGTGTGACGGCCCAGCGGGTGAGGGCGGAGAGACGGTCGATTGAATCCGCGCCCGGGAGGACGCGGGCTGCAACCGCCTCGATCGACTGCGCATCGATCGTCTCGCTCCTCGCTTCGTCCTCGAGATGCACCACGAGATCGCCGCGGATCACGGGGTAGAAGTACTGGCGCAAAACCGCGGCGGCGATCGCCTCGAACGGCAGATCTTCCTGCCGGTACCACGGCACGACGACCGAAAGCCCCGGCTCGGTGCGCTGCAGCCCGAAGTCCCGGATGAACTGCTCGACGAGCTCCGGTTCCTCGATCGGAAGCATGAAATCATCCCGACGCCGCACGCCGAAGAATCCGTAGGGATCACAGCGATGCCCGTCATGAACATGCGTTTTCAGGACCGATTGTCCCAGAAGCAATCGCCGTCCGTCCTCTGCACGGGTGGTGAGACCGAAGATCGTGCGGATCCGGGAGGCGATCGGGAAGACCGCCTTGCCCAGACCCCAGCGGCCGCGGTCGAGCTCCCCCTTCACCGTTCGTCCGATGTTCCGCCAGAAGAAGTAGAAATCGTTCTTCGACGACTCGTCGCGGGTCAGCTCCGGATCGACGTCGGGACGCCCGGACAGCCCTCGGGTTCCCGCGTCTTCGATCAGCAGCCACGGGACTGGCTCCTCCGATGATGGCAGCCCCTCCGGAAGATCCCCGGCGATCGGTTCGAGATGCTCCCGCAGGCCGCCGAGATACTTTCGGGCTTCGGATGAAGGGAGCGCGTGGCTGCCGTGGACGAAGCGGAACCGTACCCGGACTCTCGAGCTTCCCCGGCGCGCATCGAGCGAGTTCTGGATCACCTCGCGCACGAGTGCATCCGGCAGATCCTGTGCCTTGAAGAACTCGTCATGCACCGGATCGACGTGAATCTCCCCCGGCAGCATCTCCCGAAAATGCCATTTGGGAAAACTTCCCATATCCGCCGGATTCTATCGCGGGAAGCGGGTGCCGGGTCGAACTGGCGACTTCAGCCGGATCCTCGATGTCCGGTGTGAGCCCGAGGCCGGGGTCAAGTCCAAAAGCGGGGTCATCCATTGGGCGCAGTTGTCAAGCGTGAGCGCAGCTCTTCCTTGCGGCCGGATAGCCGCGAAACGGGCGTCTACCCCTCGTAGAGTTTCACCTCCGAGTTTCCATTCCGAGGAGAAAAAGCGCCTGATTACGGCAACGATTGGACAGATCGGATTTTCCGAGGGATCCTCGGTTTGTTATGGCGAGACCACTCCGACTCGATCTTCCCGGTGCCATTCACCACGTCATGAACCGCGGCAACGCTCAACAGGACATCTTTCTCTGCGACGAGGACCGCGAAGACTTCCTCCGGCTCCTCGACGACGAACAACACCGCTGCAACTGGCTGATCCACGAGTACTGCCTGCTCGACGATCACTTGCATCTCTCGATCGAGACTCCCGAGGGGAATCTGTCCCAGGGCATGCAGCACTTCGAGAGCCGGTACGTGCAGCGCTTCAACAAGCGGCATGGCCGGGTTGGTCATCTGTTCCAGGGGCGCTTCAAGTCGGTCATCGTCGAGCGTGAGGCCTATCTGCTCGAGCTCTGCCGCTACATCGTGCTCAATCCTGTCCGTGCGGGCATGGTCGAGCGCCCCGAGGACTATCGCTGGTCGAGCTATCGAGCGAAGATCGGGCTGGAGAAGCCGCCGGTATGGCTCTGCATGGACAGCCTTGCGCTGTTCGGCAGCGACGCGAAGACGGCGCGACAGGAGTACAAAGCGTTCGTCGAGGCGGCGATTGGTGTGGCGGATGATCTGATGGCGAAGGTCGTGGGCCAGATCGTGCTGGGGACGGCGGAGTTCGTCGCGACGGTCCAGGACCTGATCGACAGCGAGGAGAGATCGACCGAGCATCCGCGGTTCCAGCGTGAGGTGGGACGTCCACCGCTCAACGCGATCATGGCGGCCGTGGCCGAGAAGCTCGACGTCACCGAAGAGGAGATCCGGACGAACCGTGGGGCGCTCTGCCGGATGGTCTATGCCCGGCTCGGCTGGTGGGAAGGGCTTCGCACGTTGCGGGAGATTGCCCGGGAGCTCGGGCTACGCAGCGCCGGCCATGTGTCGAATCTGGTGAAACGGTGCCGCCGCGAATGCGAGCGCGATCCATTCCTGCGCCAGATCTTCGACGAGTGCATCGCGCTCGCCCGCCAGCACGCTCCGCCGCTGCCTCAGCACTACCGCGTCTGACGGCGCGGAGCCTCCCGACAGACATTCAACGCTTCGAATTGCGCCTCTCGACTGAGCTGGCCCGGTGGGGCTCCGTCCCGTTCAGCCGATCCAGCCCGTGATGGCCCCTCCGGCAGCCATGTTCACCCTCCCTGCTGCCACTCTCCACCGCCCGTTCGGCCAGATCGCGGGATTTTCCCGCGATCTTCGGTGATGCGCACGCCCTCCCCCCACCCAAAACTGGGGTCAGATCTTCGATCTTCGGCGGCCTGGGCCGACGATCGAAGACCTGACCCCCATTTACGGCGACCGGCTGCCGAAGATCGAAGATGTGGCCCCAGTTTACTCAGTTTACTTTTTAT
>CAVUJZ010000022.1:0-75763 GCA_963741905.1 uncultured Acidobacteriota bacterium
AAGGGAATCGATGAGCAGTCGCTGTGCCGGAGCCGCGAGGAGGCGCTCGCGGCCATCGAGCGATTGCTCTCCGACTATCCGGAGGGGGTCAACGTCGAGGAGTTCATCGAGGGAAGGGAGCTGTCGATTCCGTTCCTGGAAGCGTTTCCGGGAGGATTGCTCGAGATCGTCGAGCACCGGATCGAAGGCTCGCCGGACAACATCTTCGGATATGAGGCCAAGCAGGAGGGGGGAGATGTCGAGATCGAGATCGATTGCCCGGCCGAGCTGACCGTTGCGCACAGGAGAACGGTCATCGGTCTGGCGCAGAAGGTCTTCGATCTCGCTCCCTGCCCGGATCTCGGGCGCGTGGACCTCCGTCTCCGGGAGGATGGGGCGCCGTTCTTCATCGAGCAGAATCCGTTGCCGAGCCTCCACCCGGACGGCTCCCTGATGGTTGCCGCGGCGACGCGCGGGCTGGAATTCGCCGAGGTCCTGGAGCTGATCGTGCGCTCTGCCGCCCGGCGCTATCGCCTTCGGCTGGAGGCTCCCGCGGTCCTGGTCGAGTCGAAAGGGCGGCCCCGGCCGACCGCGCGGGAAGCGGGGGTGACCATCGGACGGTTTCCCGCCGGACGATGGAACGCGATCACCGATGTCGAAGGGGTGCGCGTGGGACATGCGACCCAGATCAGGGACGAGCTGCCCCGAGCAACCGGAGAGCGGCCGGTGTCAATTCGAACCGGCGTGACCGCGGTGGTGCCCGGCTCCCGAGACCTTCTGCACAAGCAGATTCCGGCTGGAGGGTTCATCCTGAACGGAGTGGGAGAAGTGTCCGGCCTGACCCAGTTGATGGAGTGGGGTTGGCTCGAGACTCCTGTGCTGCTGACCAACACCATGTCGGTGGGAGTGATCCACAGCGGCATCATTTCTCATCTGCTCGATCAGAATCCTGATCTGGGGCGGAAGATCGATGTCCTGATTCCGGTGGTCGGGGAGACGGATGATTCGTTTCTCAACGACGTCCGGGCGCAGGCTCTGACTGCGGATGATGCGATCTCGGCGGTGCAGAATGCCCGGAGCGGCCCCGTACTCCAGGGTTCTGTCGGTGGTGGAACGGGGATGATCTCCTTCGACTTCGCGGGAGGAATCGGAACCTCGTCGCGGGTGCTTCCGTCGCGGCACGGAGGCTATACGGTCGGCGTGCTGGTCCAGTCGAACTTCGGAAAGATGCGCAATCTGACCGTGGATGGAATGGTGCTCGGACGGGAACTGGACGCGATGTTCCCGGAGGAAGGCCGGCGAGGACGGAGCTATGGGTCGGTCCTGGTGATCGTGGCCACGGACGCTCCGATGCTTTCGAAGCAGCTCGAATCGCTTTCCCGCCGTGCGGCGCTCGGCCTGGGCCGGACCGGATCCTGGGCCGCAACCACCAGTGGGGAAATGGTGCTCTCGTTCAGCACGGGCAACCGGATCTCCCGCAAGGTCAGGGAAGAGTGCCGGCGTCTGGAGCTTGCGTTCATCACCGATGACCACATGAATCCTCTTTTCGAGGCCACGGTCGAAGCGACGGAGGAGGCGGTTCTCAACGCGATGTTCTGTTCGTCCGGCATGGATGGACGGGAGGGCCGCTGGGCGCCGCCGATTCCCGCGGAGAAGGTCGCGGAGATTGTGAACCGCGTACGCTCCGCGCCCGAGTGACCTGCTGCTGACGGATCTGCTCATGCCGAAGACTGACGGTCTCGAACTGCTGGACGAGTGGGAGCGCCTGGATCCCGATCTGCTCGCGAGGACGATCGTCGTCACCGCGGCATCCGAGGCGACGCTCGGGGACCTCGATACGCGGCGCGTCTTCTCGCTCGTGCGAAAGCCCTTCGAGATCGGACAACTGGAGTCGATGGTCGAGCAGCGTGTGCGTCGTGACGACGGGGTGCGCACAGGGAGAGAGCAACCGCTTTCGGGTGTGCCTGAGGGGCGCAGGACGCCCCTGATGGCCGAACCCTTCTGGTGACCGAATCGTCACATCCAAGAGGATGCATTTGCGTGATCTTCGCAGGAAAATAGGGGCATGAGACAGACGATTGCGGTGATGCTCGTTGGGCTGGCGATGGCCCTCATGGCGCCCGCAGCAGGGGCAGCGGAGACGGATGTGCGGCCCGACTACTCGAAGCAGAAGTTGACTCTGATGTTCCGGGAGGATCTCCAGCAGCAGAAGGACGAGACCCGCGAGGAAATCCTCAGCCACCTCCGGACGAGTCGATGGGGAACCCTGCTGCAATTCCTCCCTCTCCTGCTTCCGATCCGGACGTGGGATGGGCCTCGGGGTGGTGCGTCCTTCAACGCCCCGGTCGACCCGATGGCATTGCTGGGCGTCGAACCTCCCTATCATGGCGATCTGACGCCGGAGTTTCAGGCACCCCTTGGTCTTCCTGCCTCCGAACGGCGATACCGAGCGCAGATGCTCCGCTACGTGCGCAGGGTCAACGCCGACGAAAACGTGCCGCGGTAGCCTTCATGGGGCGGGGGTGGTGGCATCCTCCGGCTCCGACGGATATGGCCAGAGTCCGATCTTCCGATTCGGATAGTCCACGGTGATCAGGAACTGCGACAGGAGGCGGTTGCCGATGCGCGGCTCGCTGACGTCGGCGATCAGAACGTCGATATGGCTCCAGGAGTGACCCGCCAGAGTGACCGGAACCTCGATCCTCCCCCTGGGAACCCCGTGCAGCATTCCGACAGGAATGACCAGAGTGTCGGGGAAGGCGGTGTCCACGATCGCAACCACGGTCGCCGCGCCGACGCCCACGGGAACCGCGGGCAGTTCCCGAAACCGTACGATCTGCATGTCCTTCGAAAGCATTTCGTCGACCGGGCTCACCGTGACCAGTCCTCGGCGATAGTCGAAGCTGACGACCGGACCGAGGACGTCGCTTCCAACCAGCCCGTCGATCGAATCTCCCAGATCGACGACGTTCGGCGAAACGGTGGCGGTGTGACTGGTGCCCAGAGTCACTCGAAATGGTTTTCTCAGACGGTGGAGATGGTGGCTGGCGACGAAGTGGTTGCCGAGAAGGGTGGTGCGGGTCGCCGTCGATGCGACGAAGCGGCCGCCGTTTCCCTCCACGCGCGCAGTCGGCAGCACGACCTGGTTCCGGTCCAGCCGGAAGACATAGTTCGTCTCGGGGGTGGAGCGGAAGAACGACCTGCTGATCAGCCCGCATCCGCTCAGGAGCATGAGGGCCACGAGAGGGAGCAGAGGAGCGGTGGTTCGTTGTCGTCTCATGATGTCGGCAGAAGACTACAGGAGATTCCGGCACACCGTGAATTTGCCCCGCTGGTCCGCATCGAGTAGAGTCATTTTCGGCATTTCGCCTCTCATTCTCAGATGAAGAGCTCTTTCGGCCTCCTGGTTCTGCTTTCGCTCGCACTCGCCGCGGGCGGATGTGCAGGCCGTTCCGCCCTCGATCACGTCGCTCCGGCCTCTTCAAGTCCTGTTCCCACGGCAGCGTCGGTGATCTCTGCAGTGGTCTTCAGCCCTTCGGGTGACACCCTCTGGTTTTCCCGCAGGACCGGGGGGAGCTGTCGGCTCGAACAGCTCGGGCTGGCCGAGAGGGAGGCAACGGTCATCCGGACGCTCCCGTTCTGTCCGGAGTCGATGTCGTTCGCAGGCGAGGATCTGCTGGTGCGCGGTCCGGAAGGGGCGATGCTCCTGGTCCCGGCCAACGGTGCGCCCGGCGTGGCCACGCCGCAAGGCGATCTGGTGGCCGCGGCGGATCGAGGCGATTTCGTGAGCCGCGACTCCGGTGGGGTGCTCTGGTGGGATCACCACGATGCCCGGGAGCGTCTTGCCGACAACCTCCGGACGCGGGACCTCCGCGTCCTGGCGGATCCGGAGGCGGTGGTCGGGGTGCAGCGTACGCCCGAAGGAGAACGATTGGTGCGCGTTGAGGCGGGGCGTCTGATCCCGCTCAGCGAGTTCTATCCCGCGATCGACTCGTTCGGTCTGTCGCCGGAAAACCGGGAACTGGTGTACTCGGCCCGGCGCGGCGGGAGTTTCGACGTGGCGATCACCAGCATGACCGGCAGCCTGGAGACGCACTGGGTGCCTCCGGATCCGGCCGATGAGACCGCGGTGAGCTGGGCACCTCGGGGAAACAAGATCACTTACCGGTTGAACACCCCGATCGGCGCTCTGATCCGGACGGTGCACGTGTCGACCTCTTTTGCCGTGGTCGCACAGTTTCCGGGAAGTGAGGTCAGCCGGCCGGTCTGGGAGCCGCGCGGAGAGCGTTTCGCGGTGATTCTCTCGTCGATCGGGTCCTCGAGCCACGTGGATTGGATTCGATATGATGGCGAGAACCGTGGGACCCTGGTTCCCGCGGACACGACGTTGCCGGTGAATCCCGAGCCTCTGGGTACGAGACAGCCCGGCGCGCTGGTTCTCCCACCGGCGGTGGTTCGCTATGGCAGCCGCTATCCGCTGATTCTCTGGGTCGATGCCGGCGATCCGTTCCGGTGGAACGACGCCCGGGCACAGGTTCTGGAGAATCGGGAAACCGGGATGATCCTCGTTCCCGGACCTGTTGAGGACCTCGGAGCTCCATTCTGGAAGGCGGTCGAGGACCTCCCCTGGGCCGATTCCGAGCGTACCGTGCTCGTGATTCCGCGAGTCGCCTCCGCAAGAGATCTTTCGGCGGTCGGGGGGCACGTCTCGACGGTGCTCACGGGCCAGTCGGAGCTCGGGCGGGATCCGGAAGGTCTGACGGGTGGAACCAGGATGCATCGGTTTACGGCGACCTCGCGGGACAGGATAGAATCGCTCGCCGCGGGCTGGATCGCACAAACGATGGGGAAGGCGTCGACGAATGGCAGAGACTGATCAGAGAAAATCGACCGTGCGGGAGTACTACGAGGCGCTGCTGATTGCGGTGATCTTCGTCAACTTCGCCCGGATCTTCGTCTTCCAGGCCTTCAAAATCCCGACGGGATCGATGATCGACAACCTCCTGATCGGCGACCACATCGTGGTCAACAAGTTTCTCTACGGCCCTCCCGGCGGCGAGGGCATGACTCACTTCTTTCCTTTTCGCCAGGTGCAGCGGGGAGACATTGTGGTGTTCCGGTATCCGGCCGACCCCCGAACGGATTTCGTCAAGCGGGTGGTGGGACTTCCGGGTGAAACCGTCACGATCCGGGACAAACAGGTTTATATCGATGGGCGGAGGCTTGACGAGCCCTACGTCGTTCACCTCGATCCGGAGACCTATCCCCGGCGTGCGGCCTTGCCGGAGCCGATCCGTTCGAGAGATCAGTTCGGCCCCTATCAGGTTCCGGAGGGGGAGTATTTCGTGATGGGGGACAACCGCGACAGCTCCAACGATTCCCGCTACTGGGGCTCGGTCCCGCGGTCGATGATCAAGGGGCGGGCGTTCATGGTGTACTGGTCGTTCCGGGGCACTCCGCCGCCACAGGGGGCGCCGGCGTCGGCGCGAATTCGAGAGCTGGCGAAGGTCGTACTGCACTTCTTCCCCAACACCAGATGGGATCGAACGTTCTTCATCGTCGACAGCAAGTATCACTACCACGAGGAACCGACCGCCGAGGAGATGTACCGCGAGGGTTATGACTGACGGTCACGACACAGCATCTGCAGAATCGGCCGATCGGGAGACGGTGCACGGCGAATCGCAACGGCCGAGAGTGCTTCCTCGATCGGAGCATTCGATTTCGCGGAAGAACATTCCCGAGAACGTGTTGAAGGTGCTCTATCGCCTTCATCGCACGGGATATCGCGCCTATCTCTGCGGCGGCAGCGTGCGAGATCTCCTGATGGGCCGCAAGCCGAAGGACTTCGACATCGTCACCGATGCCCGTCCGGCAGAGATTCGGCGCCTGTTCCGCAACAGCCGGGTGATCGGCCGCCGATTCCGTCTGGTCCACGTCCTGTTCCAGGACATGACTCTCGAGGTCTCCACCTTCCGGCGGGAGCCGGAGAGCCGTTCCGAGGACGAGGATCTGCTGGTGCGGAGCGACAACACCTTCGGCAACCCGGTGGAGGATGCCCGGAGACGGGATTTCACCGTCAACGGGCTGTTCTACGACATCGGTGATTTTTCGGTGATCGACTACGTCGGAGGCATTGACGATCTGGAAGGCCGGCTGATTCACGTGATCGGAGAGCCGGACATCCGGTTTCGGGAGGATCCGGTGCGGATGATGCGTGCGGTGGAGTTCGCCTCACGGCTGGATTTCGGCATCGAGGCGGAGACCTACGACTCCATCATCCGGCACCGCGCGGAGATTCTGAAAGCCTCACCCCACCGGGTCACCGAGGAGATCCTCGAGCTGCTGCGGCGTGGATGGTCTCTCGAGGCAATGCGTCTGATGGTGGAGACCTGTCTGCTGGAGCCGCTTCTTCCGGAGCTTTATCAACGGCTCGAGTCGGAGGAATCGGACTACTTCTGGCGAATGCTGGAGGTGCTGGATCGGACGGTACGCTCCGGACGCACGGTGGCCGACGCGGTTCTTTTCTCGGTTCTGCTGCTTCCCGTGGTGATCACGGCCATCGAAGAGGAAGAGAAGGCGCTCGGCACGCGGATGCGGCTGGGCGATCTTCTGCCGTTCCTCCGGGAGGTGCTGGAGCCGATCGTCCAGCGGATGGCATTCTCCGCGGCGATGCGCCACCAGATGGAGCAGGCGTTCGAGACTTTCTGGCGGTTGCTCGAGCCTCCGGGCGACCGTCGCAGCCGGTGGCGTTTCGTTTTCCGCGAGCACTTCAGCAATGGCCTCGCTCTGCTCGAGCTCTATTCTCTCTCTTCGGATCGCTACGTCGACACGTTTCGTGAATGGCAGCGTTTCGTGCAGCGGGTGAAGAAGGAAGAAGCGCCCGCCGAGACAAAACAGCGGCCGCGTCGCCGTCGGCGGAAGTCCTGACCGCCCGGAACCACGCGAATTGCAGTGTCTTGTGCTGTGGCTTCCACCCATCGGGGCGGGAGGCGCGGACCCATCCGCATCAGCCCTCCACCGTTGCAGCGGCAAAGAGCAGATCCTGATCATGGTGCGGCCGTCCCACGAGGCGCTGTGGCGGAGTGGCGGGCTGTGACGGGTGACCAGAAACAGGGCACGATTCGCGATACAATCGAGCAGCTATGGTCAGCGAAGGTGAAATTGCCCAGGCGATTCAACAGGGGATTCAGGCGGTCGAGGAAGAGGAGTACCTGCTCGGATTCGTTCTCCTGACCGACGCCTATGCAGTGGCCCGTCAGGACTCCCGGTTCGCCGAGGGGCTTTCCTACTACGCCGTTTGCATGGCCCTGGTCGAAAAGAAATTCAAACCGGCGATCGATCTCTGCCGCAAAGCCATCGAGCTGCAGTTCTACAACGCCCACCACTATGCAAATCTCGCCAGGGTCTACGACGCGGCGGGTGCCCGGAAAAAGGCGGTGGAGATTCTCGATGATGGACTGCGGGTGACCCCTGATGATGAGTCACTGGTGCGCATGAGGAAGCGCTTCGGGATTCGTTCCCGCCCGGCACTCCCGTTTCTCGATCGGGCCAATCCGCTGAACAAGGCCATCGGACGCTCCCGGACCCGCCATCCGGAAGAGGAATAGCCGCCCGCCCTTTCGATGGAGCGGATCGGGACGCTGGGCCAGAGTCTCTCCGTCTCGGCGATTCCATCGTTGGAGTAGCGATGCTGGTGGTACTGCCGTGAATCTCCGCCCGCGCCGATCCGCGCCTCTCAGGCGATTTCGGACGCGATCAGCGGGAGGAGGTGCCGGCCAGATCGCGGTTTGCAGCCTCGACGAAGGTGGGATTCCACCAGCGGGACCGCGGGATGTCGACCTGAAGGTATCCATGTTCCCGGGTCCATTGAAGGAGTGGTTCCACCGCACCGGGCCGGATCACGCCGTCGTCGGAAATTCGAGGCCAGCAGACCTTCCGGATCAGGTCGGGAGGCAATTCGGTCGCCTGGCTGATGATCTCCACATTCCGCGCGGTCTTTCCCTGATTGTACTGGTGGATGCCACGAAGCCATGCCCGCATGAAACGTCTCCCGAGATCTGGATCCCGGCGGAGAAGACGATCTCCGAAGCCCACGACGTTTCGCTGATATCCCGGCGCGAGCTCTTCCGTCCCGAAAACGACTTCGATCAATCCCATCTCGCGTTGCCGACTCAGATTCGGCTCGAAGTTCAGGCGGACGGCGTCGAGCACCCGGAACTCTCCGGTCGCGGCCTCACCGGCTGGATATTCGACCAGTTCGACGTCGGACGTGGTCAGGTGGTGAGCAGCCAGAAGGCGGCCGACCAGAAATTCCGTGAGCCCTCCCTTGATCGTGGCCACCCGTTGCCCCCGAAGACCGGATTGTCTGATTCGTTCGGCGAGCTCCGGCGGGGCGGTGAACGCGTCCATGCTGCATGGGCCGGGACCGGAGTGGCCATTGTCGACAACCAGTTGGAACGGAACCCCGCGAGCCATCATGTTGAACAGTCCCGAGCGGACTGGATTGGTGATCACGTCCAGTCTTTCCGAACCGAAGGCGAACAGCGCTGAATTCGAGTCCATCCGCACCAGTTCGAGATCGATCCCCTCGTCGGCGAAAAATCCCTCCGCTTTCGCAATCGCTGGCACCGCCTGAACCATGCTCAGGGTCACGTTCATCGTGATCTTGTCCTGCGCTCGTCGCTGTTTCGCCGCGGGCTCAGCAGGGCTACACCCCGAAAGACCGATGACTGTCGCGAGGAGGCAGGGGAGGACGCGCTTCAACGTTCTCGCACTCCCGTCGCGGTGCCGGGCAGGTGGATCCGCGCCCCCCAGGTGAGATTCCGAGGTTCCGTCGCTCGGGTCGCGCGCGGGGTGAGGACATAGTAGTAGTGCTCGTTCAGGGCATTGTCCACTTTGGCGTAAAGATCGAGCCACTGGTTGATCGGTCGGCTCAGGCTCAGATCCAGAACCCGGTGGGCGGGAGCAGGGCGAACATTCGCCAGCTCTCCATACGACCGGCTGAGGATCCGGTAGCGGACGTCGGCCTGGAGTCCTGCGGGACCCCGGTAGGCAACCGTGAGCGTGCCGATGTGAGGCACGACCTCCGGAACCTGATTTCCGATCAGTTCCGGTTCCTCGGGGTTCGACACGATGGTCGAGTCCGCCCAGGTGTATCCCAGGGTGGTGTTCCACCGCGGCGACAGGCGCAAACTCGCCATCGCTTCGATTCCCTGGCTCCGCGCCTTTCCGACGTTGACATACTGCACGACGTTGGCGGGCTGCCCGGGCAGATTTCCGCGGAGGATCAGGCCGCTGATGTCGCTGCGGTAGAGGTTCACCTCGACGTGACCTCGGGAGATCACCTGCTCGTATCCGACCTCGGCTCCGAGCAGCGTTTCAGGTTTCAGATAGGGATTTCCGAGAAGATAAGTCGTCCCGGTCTGCGCATTCCGGTAGAGCTCCCTCAGCTTCGGTGCGTTGAATGCGCGATAGGCTCCTGCACGGAGAGCCGAACGGGGGCCGAGTGCGTAGCGAATCGAAATTCGCGGGTCGAGCTGCGTCGTGGTGGTCTCCGGATAGAGCGTCTTCTCCCCCCCCACGACCACATCGGATCCGTTCGAATTGCGATAGTGATCGAAACGCGCACTGGTGAGAATCTCCAGCCGCTCGAGGGGGCGCCAGCTCATCTGTCCAAAGATTCCTGCAAACCGCTGTCGGCCGCGGACCACATCCTGCTCGGTGAGTGCACCACTCGGAGCGAAGGCGTTGCGATTCTCCTTCGCTTCCATCTGTTGCACATCGACCCCGGCGGAGAGAAGTCGGATGGATCCGTTCCTCTGTCCGGACCATTCGAGAGAGAGCCCCGTCCCACTGGTGGGGACGGTGCTGTCATTGGAAACGTAGTTCGACACTCCACCGACCACCGTGGTGGAGACGATGTGGATCTCTTCGTCCTGACGGAAAAAAGTTGCGGAAAAGAGATCGCGATCACCCACTGCATGGTGAAGACCGAGAGCGAGATCGACGATCCGCCTCGCCGCGAGTGAGGAGATCGTACCGGTGGACATGTCGATCTGAGAACGGCTGAGTTTGACGAAGCCGTTTGTTCCGGGAGAGGGGTGGTAGTCGGCTCGGAGGCTGGCGATGGAGGTGTCGTTCCAGACCGGGATGTCAATGGGACCGGGCTCCACCGCGATCGGAAAGCCATCGGAGCTGAGCCGGTGATAGCTGAGGCGGACGCCCAGATCGTCCCCGATCTTCCGATCCACCGTCAGCATCGCGCGACCGGTGGAGAACGAGCCCCAGGAGGCCCCGGCGCTGATGCGATTCGAATCGACCGGTCGGGTGACGACATTGACCGTTCCGCCGAGGGCCATGTTGCCGAACAGGCTGGCGTTGCCGCCACGAACCACCTCGATCTGCTGGATGCTGTCGAGGGGCACCTTCTCCCACTCGACCGTTCCGTGATAGGGGTCGTGCATCGGTACGCCGTCGAGGAGAACCAGCGCCCGATTCCCGCCCAGCCCACGCATTGAAAACCGCTCACCCGAGACGTGAGTCGCGATCGAGCTGCCGAGCATCATGTGCACGCCCGGAATGGTTCGAAGCAGGTCGTCGACCGTTGCCGCGGAGCTCTGTTCGATCGTCGCCTGATCGAGGACGGTGGTGCTGACGGGAAGCTCGCTGAGCGCACGCTCGCTTCGGGTCGCGGTGACCACGACCGTCTCCCGGACCACCGGCTGTTCTTCGCCTTTCCGAGAATCCGGGGCACTACCTTGCGCCTTCGCCGCGGCCTGCGGGTCGGAGTGAGGGGTGGAGTCGTCGGCAAACAGAGCGCACGGAAGCAGAACCAGAAGGAAGAGGGCGGCTTTCTTCTTCATTGGACCTCGCGGGTTGTGTGGATTCAGCCCGAATCGAACACAATCTAGCACACCCTGAGTTCCGAGCTGGCAGTCGAGGCCACAGGCCGATTCGAACCCCGCGATGATCGCCTTTCCTCCGGGTGCTCATTCGTGGACGCCGAGTTCAACCGGTCGATGATGCTTTTCGCCGGCCCTTGCGGGATGATCAGGGCCAGGGCAATGCCGTCACGCTCGCGACGTTCCCTTCCTTCAGGACCTGTCAACCTGTAGGTCCGGGGGATCGCGATCAGGTCCCCGGGCGGGGGAGGGCATCGGTTGTCTCCCTCGATCGCATTTCCTCACACTCAGACGACCTGGGTGAGGGTGCTTTCAGTACGTTCGCGAGCGGTCTGAATCGCGGTCCTCATGGCCTCCGCGAGCGTTTGCACGTATGGGGGATTCAGCATCGTCTCGTGGTCGCCGTCGACGTCCAGGATCTCCATCGCGGCGACCAGGGGCCGCCAGCCGAGATCCTGATCGACCCGGACCCGCTTGAGGCCATGTCTGGCGCGGAAGAGGGTGAGCGTTCCGGGATAGTTTCGCAACTGATGGGTCTGGCTGAGCCCACGGAAAAGGAGCGCATTCTGGATGATCCGTGGAGGGACGGCGACTCCCTTGCCGAGGAGCTTCTGAACCAGGCGGTTCATCATCCACTTCGATGGCCGCATCGCGGCCTCCCGGGCGAAAGTCGCGGCGCGGAGAGGATTCTGGCGGAGGATCTCGATCCGGTTACGCAGCCGGTCCCACAGTCCCGCCCGCTCGTTGACGGCGCTGGTATCGATGATCCCGAGAAGTGCGACCTGCTCGCCCGAATCGACGAGTTGACAGGCGATCTCGTAGGCGAGCTTGCCTCCCGATGAGTACCCGGCGATGAAGTAGGGTCCATCCGGCTGAATCGACCGGATCGCCTGGCAATACGATGCGGCGATTCCGGCAAAGGTTTCCGGGAGGTGGTCGAGGTCGAATCCGTGAGTCTGCACTCCATAGAAAGGCTGCTCGGGCCCCAGCGCCTCGGAGAGCTCCCGGAATCGAAGGACCGCACCGCCACCACCGGCAACGCAGAAAAGAGGCACTTCCTCGCTGCTGCCATTCTTCAGTTCCACCACGTGGCGGATGGCCTCGTCCGCGCTTCGAGTCCAGGCCGCCATCCTGCGGGGTGTATTGAGCTCGAGCAGGAGCGACGGAGGAATCGTTTTCCCGATCTTCTTTTCGATCTCGGTCACAATATGAGCGGCCATCAGAGATTCGCCACCGAGGTCGTCGAAGAAATCGTCGTCGACGTGTACCGGGCGATCGATCACCTCGGCCCAGATCGCCACCACCTGACGCTCGAGATCATCTGCGGCGCCGTCATCCCCCGCGATCTCGTCGTCCTGGCGTGCCGTGAGGGCAGCTCGATCGATTTTCGTCGCGGGAGTCATCGGAATCGCCTCGAGCTCGACGATCCGGGTCGGGATCATCCAGGCGGGCGAGGTCCTGCGCAGCTCACTCCGGAGTGCGCGAGGAACGCAGGGAGCTCCGGGTTGCATCACGACGTACGCGACGAGCTCCTGTTCTCCTCGGCGATCGGTTTTTCCCACCACCACCGCTTCCCGAACCCCCCCCGTGGCAAGGAACGCGGCTTCCACCTCCGAGGGATCGATACGACGGCCGCGGATCTTCAGCCTCGAGTCGCTTCGGCCGATGAAATAGTAGTTTCCGTCGGACTCGCGCCGGACCAGGTCCCCGGTTCGAAATGTCCGCCGCTCCGGATCGTTCGGATCGACCGAGAATCGTTCTGCGGTGAGCTCCGGGTTCTTCCAGTACCCCTCCGCGACCAGACGACTGGTGATCACGAGCTCACCGGCAGTGCCGTCCGGAACCGGGTTCCCCTCCTCGTCCAGGAGCTGAACCTCGACCCCTCTTTTCGGCCGTCCCATTGGGACCAGTGGACCGGATAACTCGGTGTCATGGTGGATTTTCATCTCGAATGCAGCGCTGGTCTCCGATGCGGCGAATCCGACGTGGAGCGTCGCACTCGGAGGAAACAGCCGCTTGAACGCGTCGACATCGGCCATGGTGACCCGGTCGGCACCGAGCCGCAGCTCCTGGATCGATGAAAGGTCCATCCCCGGCGGCGAAGCCGCGACCAGACGGCGGAACAGGGGAGGACTCAGTGAGATGCGGTGGACCTGTTCTTCGCGGAGGTAGTCCGCGAGCGCGGAGAGACTCCCGGTTCTGGCGTCGAATGCACAGAGAGTGGTGGCCGTCAGAAGCGAGCTGAAGACGGCGGAAGCCGCGCGGGTATAGCCCGGAAGCGCTGTATAGCCCCGGCGAATCCCCGGTCCACATCCGAACAGCAATCCCCGGGTCACGGAATGCTCGACGAAGTGGCGATGCATCGAGGCGATTCCCTTGGGCTTGCCGGTGGTGCCCGAGGTGTAGATCAGGTACACCACGGGGTTCGGGTCCAGGCGCGGCAGAGACGGGGGTGCTGGCGATCCGAAAGGTCGGATCTCCACCATCGGAATCGCCCGCTCCGGTCGAGTCACCGCGTCGGTCAGGCAGATGGATGCCTCGGATTCGTCCAGAAGCAGTGAGACCCGTTCACGAGGATCAGTGGGGTCGATCATCACGAAGAAATGACCGCTCTTGATCGCCGCCAGGATGCAGGGAACCAGGGCGATATTGCTCGCCGTGAGAATTGCCAGCGGGCGGTCTCGAGGAGCGTCCGCGGCGATCAGATCGGCGGCAATCGCATCCGACCACTGGTCGAGATCACTGTAGGTGTAAGGTCTCGGACCTCCCGTCAGTGCCAGCCGGGAAGGGTCACTGGCGACGACGGCCCGGAAATGGTCATCGATCGGGGTGTCCGGAACGGGAGGGTCTACCCCCAGTTCCTCCAGGGCTCGATTCAGCAACTCGTTGGTGTCGTCCAGCTCTGATTGCATGGTTATCCCGCGGCCTGCCATGGCGTAACTCGCCGGAGCAGGTACTTGAGCGATGCGTTGATGGTAATACCGATGGCCGAGAGGGTGACCACCCCGACGTAGAGATCCTCGGTTCTCATCGTCTGCCACGCGAGCCAGATGACCGACCCGATTCCGGTGGTGGTCATGGTGAATTCGATCGCAATCGTCACCAGGAGCCCCACGTTGGCCGCGATCCTGACGCCGCTGAGGATCATCGGAAGGCTGCCGGGGAGAAGCACATACCAGAAGGCGGCGGCGCGACTCCCGCCATAGGTCCTGATCACCTCGAAGTAGAGTGGGGAGATGGCCTGAGCGCCTGCCGCCGCGTTGATCAGTGCCGGGAAAAAGACGGTCAGAGCGATCGCCGCCAGCTTGGAGCCCTCGGAGACGCCGAAGATGACGATGAACAGCGGGAAAAGAACGATCTTCGGCACGGGATGAATGGCGGCAATGAAGGGATCCAGGATCCGATTCAGTCGTGGCCACCATCCGATCAGCAGTCCAAGGACGATGGCCGGAACTCCTCCCATGAGTGCTCCGGTTGCGAACCGGCCCATGGTGTATCCGACTTTGGCCGCAAATCCTTCGTGCCAGAGCACACCGAAATCCGCAATGATGCGGGAAGGGGCGGGAAAGACCAGGCCCGAGATCCACCCCATTCGGGAGGCAATCTCCCATGCTCCGAACAGCGCGATGGCGATCCCGGCAGCGATCAGCCGGTCGGTCGCGTGCCTGAGCTTCATCGCGCCACCCACAGGCTTTTCTCCACTTCGGTCTCCAGGATCTGCCAGATGCGGCGCCGGATCCGGCCGGCGTCGGGTCCGTCGAGAACCGCCAGGCTCCTTGGGCGCGTGAATGGCACGATGATCTCTTCGCGGATCCGTCCGGGGCGTCCGCTCATCACCAGGATTCGATCACTGAGGAGGATCGCCTCTTCCAGATCGTGGGTGACGTGGACGACCAGTTTCCGGTGCTGCTGCCAGATTCGAAGCAGCTCCTGCTGCAGGACCAGTTTGGTCTGGGCATCGAGTGCGCCGAAGGGCTCATCGAGGAGCAGAATCTGGGGATCGGCGACGAATGCGCGGGCGATTCCCACCCGTTGTCGCATTCCGATCGAAAGCTCGTGCGGATGATGATGGAGAAATTTCTCCAGACCGACCTGGACGATGAAATGACGTGCCCGTTCCCGCGCGGCGGCCCAGTCCACCCCCTGAAGCTTGAGGCCCAGCGCCACGTTCTTCAGCACGTCGAACCAGGGCAGCAGCCCGTGATCCTGAAACACCAGGGAAGCCCGTAGGCGACCCTCCTCTTCCGGAGTCTGGAAGACGACCCTTCCGGACGATGGCGTCACCAGTCCGGCGATGATCTTCAGCAACGTCGTCTTGCCGCATCCGCTCGGACCGATCAGGGTGAGGAATTCCGCTCCGCGCGCAGTGAGGCTCACTCCCGCCAGAGCGGTCGTGGAGGTCGCCCCATCGCCGTACTGTTTCGTGACCTGTTCGACCACAAAGCTCATTGTGCCGGTGCCTGACGGCGCGACAGAGCGACCTCTGCCCACCTCGCGAATTTTCGACTCTGGAAAGCCTGACCGTTGGGATCCCAGCCTAAGCCTACCATTACTTTCGCCGGTTCTGCGGGGGCCTTTCGATTCCTACTCAGCGAGCGGAAGTCTTCACCCATGGAGGTGACCATTCGGCGGTATGGGGCGGAGCTGCACGCCGCGGGAAGGCCCTGCCCACTTCAAAGTGGACCGGGTGTTCCTACGCCCGGTCGCGGGACTCGATCGGCTCTCGAGAGGCCCGGGCGACGCAGCGCCGACCGCCGCGCCGGCGTATCGCGGTTTCACCCTGATCGCTTCGTCCGCCCCGGTTACGCAGCCTGGTACCTCTGCGCGGAGGCGGGCCTGGGAAGGGCGGCCCCATTTCACAAACCTGGGGAGGCATTGGCCAGCGTCAGAGAGCCATCCGCTTCTGGACGGAGAGAACCTCCATCCGCAGGACCTCGAGTTGCGCCAGCAGTTCTTCGATCTCCATCGCGAGCTCGATCGGCCGGGAACGTCGCGGGAGTCTGTCCCGAGCCTGCTCGGCCAGCTTCCGCCACAGGCTCAATCGCTCCTCCGGCCGCAGCATCCGCATCCGTTCCAGCAGGAAAACGACAGGATCGCCCTCGGTCGCAGAAAGAAGATGGCCCGGATCCGTCTGGACGATCCGTGAGATCTCGATCAGGGCTTCCACATCGAGGACCTGCTTTCCCGTCTCGATTCGGGAGAGGGTGGAAACGCTCATGCCAGCCCGTCCGGCGACCTCGGCGAGAGAGAGGTTCTGATGTTGACGGGCGGAACGAAGCCGTCTTCCAATATCGGATGAATTCGTTTGCATCGTATGCAAACTTGAATGTTACCAGAAGATGAAGGAATCCGGGAATGAGGTCGGCGGAGTAGTCGTCGCACGTGGGGATCAGTCGAGTGGTCCGCGCCCCCGGTAGAGGTGGGCCAGCTCGGCGGGGCTCGCACCGCGACGCCACGCCGCGACGATCCGCCAGTTGGTCAGGGCGGTCAGGAGAACGCCCTTCTCGAGGAAGCGCCGCCCCGAGGTGACCACATGTGATGGCAGGAGCCGGGTTTTGCCTCGTTTCTTCATCCGGATGGCGAGCTCGTAGTCCTCCATGATCGGCTCCTCCAGAAACCCTCCCGTCTCCAGGAGGTGCTGGCGCCTGATGAACTGTGCCTGATCGCCCCAGGGGGCCCGGGTGATCCGTGTCCGCAGGTTGATCATCATCTCCGCGACTCGCAGCTTCAGTCCGGGCTCTGCGAAACGGAGCCTGAAGCCTCCGAACACGGCGTGTTGGAGTGCCGCGCGGACGTCGTCGGCCGCACCTGGGGGGAGGGTGGTATCCGCATGCAGGATGATGAGCAGATCGGATTGTGCGGCCGCGGCGGCCTGATTCAGGCAGCGTCCGCGGATGGGGTCGCCGAGGATCACCGTGGCTCCGGCCTCGCGAGCACGTTCGACGGTGCGGTCACGACTGCCGCCGTCTGCGACGATGATCTCATCTGCTCCCGCCTCCCTCGCCGAGGCGATGGCGTGGGCGATGCGGACTTCCTCGTTGAGGGCGGGGATGAGCACTCCGACGGAGCCGCAGGACATGCGCAACATTGTAGAAGAAGGATGACGGACTCGCTGGCCGGCGGCTCATCGATCCGCTACCATCGCGCCCATGAACGGGTACATCCTCACCGGAGGGCTCTCGCGCCGGATGGGAGAGCGGAAGCGGGATCTCCGGCTCGGAGACGAGACGTTCTTTCAGCGGGCCGTCTCGGTGGCGAGGCCCTGCTTCGACGAAGTGGTCGAGGTAGCCCGCTCGCCGCGGAACCAGGGGGATCTTCGGTGCATCGTGGAGCCGCCGCATGAGACTCCGGCGGCGCTTCACGGCCTGATTCGGGCGATGGAAGATGCGACCGGACCGCAGGCCTGGATTCTGGCCGTCGACTATCCGCTGCTCCAGACACGGCTGCTCGCATGGATGGTGAAGCGTTTCGACGACTCTGACGCCGACCTGCTGGTGCCGGAGTGGGATGGCGCGCCACAGATGCTGTGCGCTGGCTACCGGACATCGCTTCTGGAGCTTCTGGTCTCCCGACGGAAGCGAGGGGAGATGCGGCTTCGTCCGCTGCTGCGGCAGGCCCGCGTCGAGCTCCTCGAGGAAAGAGAGATTCGCGCACGGTTCGATGGTGAGCCGCTGGCCAACGTCAACACCCCGAAGCAGTACACTGATGCACTGGCGCGATTCAGACGTGCGAAGGAGGAGATCGATGCCTGAACTGTCTCACCTCGACGAAGAGGGTCGTCTCTCGATGGTGGATGTGGGCGGGAAGGAGATCACCCGGCGTGAGGCCACCGCGGAGGCTGTGGTGCAGATGAGTCTCGCGACCCTGGCGATGGTCGTGGAGAACCGGGTGAGCAAGGGGGATGTTCTGGCGACGGCCAAAATCGCCGGAATTCTCGCTGCGAAAAGGACATCGGATCTGATTCCGTTGACCCATCCACTGGCCATCAACCACGTCGAGATCCGGTTCGACCCGCAGCTCGAAACCGGCGCTCTGGTGATCCGGACGTCGGTCAGATGTGACGGTCGGACCGGTGTCGAGATCGAAGCGATGACCGCCGCCTCCATCGCCGCGCTGACCGTCTACGACATGTGCAAGAGCGCCGAGAAGGGGATCGTCATCCAGTCGATCCGCCTGCTGGAGAAGTCCGGCGGCAAGAGCGGGTTGTACAGGGCCGGTGAGAGTCCGGAGCCGAGCCGGTGAGTCGCGGCGCGATCAGTCGCTTCGGAGTTGTCGACGGATCGCTCTGAGAATGTTCTCGTCGGCCGCGGCGGCCAGATCAACCAGCTTCGGCTTCGGGGCGAACCCGTTGAACGCGATCACGAACCGGTCGAGCCGGAATGCGACCACTCGGCCCATGTATCGATCCTCTCCGGTAAAGTTGTCCTCCCCGAGATTCGGAACCGGATCGAGCAGACGCCCGCTGGATGCATAAAACGAGCGGAAAGCGTCCAGGATCTTCTTCGCGTCTTCGCGATTGGTGGCCGGAATCGCCAGTCCTTCGACGGTACCGTCTCCCACCTCGTACTCGGCGGTGAAGGCGTTTGCGAGATACGGCTGCCCGAGTGCCGGCCCGGCGAGGTAGCGTTCGCTGTTGACGATCCGTCGTTCCGAGGGAAGGAACTCGAAGATGGCCGGTTTCGATTCGGCCTCCGGCATACCCTCGACCACCGCGGAGGCGAGATCCTTCATCGGATCGATCAGGCCGGCGGCTCCCCCTCCGGTCATTCGGATGTAGAAGGCACCGCGCCAGATGTGGATCGAGTGAGGTCCGACGAACGATTCATTGGTGACATCCAGAAAACTGACCACGGCCGAGCGACGGGTGGAGTAGGCGCCGAAGGCCTTGATGAAGTCGGGGAAACGGAAGATCTGCACCGTGGCGAAGCCGTCTCCACGCGTGCGCCTGTAGTTGCCTACGGTCAGGTCGACGACATCGTATTCCAGGAAGTGAGTGGCATCCACTCCGAGATAGCTGTCGATCCGGCTGGCCGGGATGACCTGGGGATCCTTGTCCAGATCCCAGCCTTCGACTTCGCTGCCGCGCGGAAGATACTGCAGGGCCGGAGACTGGCTTGTCTCCGGCCCGTTTGAATTCGAGGCGTCCTTCATGGCTTTCTGCGGCGCCGGTGCATCGGGCTTCGAGCATCCGAAGATCAGCCCGGCGAGCAAGGTGACAGCCACCGTCGAGGCGATCCGGGAAATCACCGAAGCGACTCGAGGAACTCGACCATTGCACGCACACCCACGCCGGTCGCTCCCTTCCGATCGCGGGAAGTTCCATTTTCCGTCCATGCCGTGCCCGCGATGTCCAGATGTGCCCACGACGCCACCTGCACGAATTCGCGCAGGAAGACCGCCGCGGTGATGGCGCCGCCCCAGCGACCGCCGCTGTTTTTCACGTCCGCCCATTCGCTTTGAATGTATTCGCGATAGGAGTCCCACTCGGGCAGTCTCCAGAGTCTTTCTCCACACTTCTCACCGGAGTCAATCAACATCCGGGCCAGTTCATCGTCGCGGGAGAAGAGTCCGGTGGCTTCGTGGCCGAGAGCGACCACGCAGGCGCCGGTGAGCGTGGCGAAATCGATCAGATGATCGGGCTTGTAATGGGTCGCATAATGCAGTGCGTCCGAAAGGATCATCCGTCCCTCGGCATCGGTGTTGACGATCTCCACGGTCTTCCCGGACATCGTGGTGATGATGTCTCCCGGTTTGTAGGCGTTCCCGCCCGGAAGGTTCTCCGTCGAAGGCACCAGACCGATGACCCGGTGTTTCACACCGAGCCGCGCGACCGCTTCCATCGTACCGATGACCGCGGCGGCGCCACACATGTCGAACTTCATCTCCTCCATCTTGTCGGAGGGCTTGATGGAGATGCCCCCGGAATCGAAGGTGATTCCCTTTCCGACGAGAACGACCGTCTTCTTCGCCCGGCGAGGGGAGTGCTCCATGACGATGAATCGGGGCTCCTGGTGGGATCCCCGGTTGACCGCGAGCAGTCCGCCCATCTTCATCTTCTCGATCTGTTTCTTGTCGAAAATCTTGACGGTGAATCCCGCGCTCTTGCCGACCTCGGCGGCTCGTTCGGCGAGCCGGGTGGGGGTCATCTCGTTGCCCGGGGCGTTTCCGAGATCGCGGACCGTGCGGACGGCATCGGCAATGGCCGCAGCTTCGGTGCTGAGCCGCCGGGCATCCTTGCGGCTGAGCGGGTTTTTCGGGATGAGAATGGCGTCGATCGGCCAGGGTTTCTCATCCTCCTGTGCGGTGATGTAGGGCGCGTAGCGGTAGTCGGAATGCGCCAGCGCATCAGCCATCCAGCGGGTGGTGCCTTCCTCCTCGAGCAGAGGAAGCTCGTACGGGAAGTAGACGGCGATTCTCCGTTCGCGATTCGCCCTGGCACGGCCGGCGAGGGAAAAGAAAGCCGCTCGAGCGCTTCTCTGGCTGGGGCCACCCTCGCTCTGGATTCCAAGCAGGGTGATCTTCTTCGGAGCGTCACCAAGGACGGTGACGTGTTCTCCGGCCCGACCTTCGAACGAGGCGTCGCGAATGACGTCTTCGACCCGGGTACGGATGTCCTCGGGGAGATTCAGTTTCTGCTTCTTCGGGATTTCCCCGAGAAGGACGAACAGATTGTCGATCTGTGCAAAGTTCGGTTCGGAAGCGATGTCTACTTTCAAGTTTCCTCCGATTCGTGGCGAAATGGCATCGAGCGATGCGTGTGGGGGGGTGCCATAATGGGGAAGAACACCCCAGCCGCTCGCGGGTTCCACGAGCGGCGCGATTTTAGCAGAGTGTCCGGGCCGGCGATAGCGCGCCTGTCCGGGACCGATGTGCGGGGACGGCGCGAGCGCTCCTGATCCGTCCGAGGAAAGCAATGCCCAAGCGTGTGCTGGTGATCGATGACGAGACCGCCATCCGGGAAGCCATCCGGATGACGCTCGAGTACGAAGGCTACAACGTCGACGAGGCCCGGTCCGGACAGGAAGGCATCGATCGGGCGCTGCGCCTGCCGTACGACACGATTCTGCTGGACATCAAGATGCCGGTTCTCGACGGGATCGAGGTCCTCGAGAACCTGAAGGCGCAGAAGGTGCCGACTCCGGTGATCATGGTGTCGGGTCATGGTGACATCCAGACCGCGGTCGACTGTACCCGTCGGGGAGCGTTCGATTTCCTGGAGAAGCCGCTCAATCGAGACCGCCTGCTCCTGGCCGTTCGCAACGCCACCCGGCAGCGTCACCTGGAAGACGAGAACCTGGAGTACCGCGAAAAGCGTGCGAAGGAATACACCATCATCGGCGAGTCGCCCGCGCTGGGGTCGCTGCGCGAGCAGATCGAGCGGGCAGCTCCTACCCGCGCCACCGTGCTGATCGAGGGGGAGTCGGGGACGGGGAAGGAGCTGGTGGCCCGCGAAATCCACCATCGCTCCTCCCGGGCTTCACAGCCGTTCGTCCAGGTCAATTGCGCGGCCATCCCGGAGGAGCTCATCGAGTCGGAGCTCTTCGGCCACGAAAAAGGCTCCTTCACCGGCGCGGTGCGGAAGCAGACCGGAAAATTCGTCGCCGCGGACGGCGGGACGATCTTTCTCGATGAAGTCGGAGACATGTCTCTGCGCACTCAGGCGAAAGTTCTTCGCGTGCTGCAGGAGGGAGAAGTGGAGCCGGTGGGGTCGGCGGCGGTGGTCAAGGTGGACGTGCGGGTGATCGCGGCGACCAACAAGAATCTCCAGGAGGAGATCCGGCACGGACGCTTCCGCGAAGACCTCTACTACCGGCTGAACGTGATCCCGGTGCGCACGCCCCCACTGCGTGAACGGCGCGGCGACATCCCTCTTCTCGCCGAACACTTCGCGCGGCTCTTTTCCGAGGAGCACAACTACAAGCCGAAGATGTTCACGGCGGGGGCGAACAAGGCGCTCCAGGCGTCGCCGTGGCGGGGCAACGTGCGCGAGCTGAGAAACCTGATCGAGCGGCTGGTGATCATGACGCCCGCAGACGAGATCGACGTGGGCGATCTGCCGCCGGATCTGTTCGAACGCCCCGCGGAGATCATCTCGGGAGCCATCTCTCTCCGCACGCTGCAGGAGTTCAAGGACGAAGCGGAAAAGGCATTCATTCTCACCAAGCTGCGGGAGAACGGCTGGAACGTCTCGAAAACCGCAGAGTCGATCGAAACGCCGCGCTCCAATCTCTACAAGAAGATCGAGCAGTACGACATCCGGCGGGAGTCGCCGGGCGGGAGCGCGGACGAGGGATGAAGCAGGCGGGCGGCTCGGAAGCGGGACGGATCGACCGTCCCATCGGCGTCTTCGACAGCGGCGTCGGCGGATTGACCGTATTCCGGGAGATTTCCCGGCTGCTGCCTCACGAATCGCTGATCTATCTCGGCGATTCGGCTCGTGTTCCGTACGGAACGAAATCCGCGGAGACGGTGATCCGCTACTCCCGGGAAGCGGCCTGGCACCTGCTCGGCGAGGGGATCAAGATGCTGGTGGTGGCCTGCAACACCGCCACGGCCGCGGCTCTGCCGACGCTCAGGGAGGAGTTGCCGATCCCGGTGGTCGGAGTCATCGATCCGGGCGCGCGCGCCGCCGCCGCGGTCACCCGGGGCAGGGTCGGTGTGATCGCCACCGAAGGAACCGTCCGCTCAGGCGCCTATGGAAAGGCGATCCGAGGCATCCAACCGGAAATTCAGGTCTTCGAGGCAGCCTGTCCGCTCTTCGTCTCTCTGGCGGAGGAGGGCTGGGCGAACACCCGGGTCTGTCGGGAAGTTGCCGAGGTCTATCTCACGCCGCTGCTCGATGAGGGAATCGACACCATTGTCCTCGGCTGTACCCACTACCCCATTCTTCGCCCGACGATCCATCACGTCGTGGGGGAGAGGGTGACGATCGTCGATTCCGCCGAGACGACGGCACTCCGGGTGGAGGAAGAGCTCCACCGGGACAACCTGCAGCGGACCCGGGGGGCGGCGGTCTACAAGTTCCAGGTCACGGACTCCGCAGACCGGTTCCGCCGGATCGCCGGAGAGTTCCTCGACCGGGATCTCGACCACCTCGAGCTCGTCTCCCTCGGCGATCAGGCTCCTGCCGAAGCGCGCGTAGGCTGAGAGGCTCTCCAGAAATCCAGCGCGGCGACGAGGCGATGCGGGCCCATCAGCGCGTCCGGACCTTTTGCGGCGCAGGCTCCTGACTTCGACTCACTCGTAGCGGAGCGCTTCCACCGGCTGAAGGCGTGCGGCGCGCATCGACGGGATCAGCGTCGCGAGCCATGAGACCGCCAGCGAGAACAGCGCGATGGTCGCGAGATCGACCGGCCGGTTGACGAAGGGGATGGAGCTGACGAAGTAGACCTGAGCGATCTCCGGTCCGAACGAGATCAGGTGGAATCGGGTGATGATCACGCTGACCAGGACACCGAAAGCGATTCCGGTCGCAGTTCCGAAGACCCCGACCAGGGTGCCGTACCAGATGAACACGCGGCGGATCAGACGCCGGTCTCCACCCATGGCGGAGAGCACTCCGATTTCCCGCCGCTTCTCGTGAATGGTCATGATCAGGGTCGAGACGATATTGAACGTCGAAACGAACACGATCAGGCCGATCACGATGAAGAGGACCAGCTGCTGGATCCGCAGCAGAGTGAACAGTTGTCCGTTGAGTTTTCGCCAGTCGCTGATCAGGTAGCGCTTCTTCGTCGCGTTGCTGATCAGCGCGCTGACCTCGTCCAGATCCGTCCCGGGCGTGGTGTGGATCTCGATGACGTTGGCCGATCCATCCGCCCGCAGCAGCCGGCGCGCTTCGTCGATGTCGAGGAAGAGCCACCGCGAATCGAATTCGAAGAATCCCGAGTCGTAGATTCGGGCGATGGGAAAGGTGGCCGAGCGGGGAAGGAAGGATCCGGCATGTTCGGTCGGGACGGTGATGGTGACACTCTCGCCTGGCTTCACCCCCAGCTTGCGGGCGAGATAGACCCCGAGCGCCACCCCCGGCGAGCCGTCGGCGGTCTTCAGTCCGTCCTCGCCTCCGATCATCTGCCGGGCCATCGGAGGCAGATTCCGGTGCCCGTTCTCCACCCCTTTGAGCATGACCTGTTCACCGGTGGGATGGGTTTCGGAGGTCACCAGTGCCTGCTGGAAAATCGCCGGCGTGGCACTTGCGACGCCGGGGAGGGTTTCGATCGTGTCGAGAACCTCGCGAGGCTGTTCGATCATCCGGTTCATCGGAAAGAGATAGAGCTCGGCGTTGCCGCCCAGGAGTTTGCTCTCGAGGTCCTGGCGATAGCCGGTCATCAGAGCCATCGAAATGACCAGCGCCATCACCCCGATCACCAGTCCCAGCAGCGAAACGGTTCCGCCGGCCGAGACGAGTCGGTCGGTCGGTCGGCGGAGATAGCGCCAGGCAATGGTCAGGGGGAGGTTCACGAATCTTTCCGGAACCCGCGGATCATCGCGAGAAATTCGGCAAAGACGCCGAAGGAGTCGTGAGGGCCCGGGGCCGCTTCCGGATGATACTGCACGGCGATCACCGGTTCGCGGCGATGGCGGAAGCCTTCCAGCGTCTGATCATTCAGGTTGATATGGGTGTACTCGACATCCGCCTCGCTCAGAGACTGGGGATCGATCGCGAATCCGTGATTCTGCGCCGTGATCTCGACTTTCCCGCTGGCGATGTCGCGGACGGGATGGTTACCACCGTGGTGTCCGAACTTCATCTTGTAGGTTCGTCCGCCGAGGGCGAGCCCGAGGAGCTGATGACCGAGACAGATGCCGAGGATTGGAACCTTTCCGAGCAGCCGGCGGATGTTGTCCTGCGCGTAATTGACCGGTTCCGGATCCCCCGGCCCATTCGACAGAACCACACCGTCGAACTGGTGATTGATGATCTCGTCGGGATGAGTGGACGCCGGGTAGATGACCACCTCGCATCCCGCCGCGGTCAGTTTGCGCAGAATGTCCTTCTTCACCCCGAAGTCGTAGAGTGCGACGCGGAAGATCTTCTCGCCCTCCGGTTCGAGAATCCAGGGACGAAGAGACGTTACGTCCCTGACCAGGTCGAGTCCGGCCATTGAGGGGGAGGCTTCCAGTTTCGATTTCAGCTCTTCGATCGGCCGGTCGACCTCGGTGGTGATCATTCCCTTCGCCGCGCCCTGAGCCCGGATGCGGCGGGTCAGCGCACGCGTGTCGATCCCTTCGATTCCGGGGATCCCGTGCTCTCGAAGATAGCCGTCGAGCGACTGCTCGTGCGGCGAGATCTCCCGGACGACGAATCCCGCGACCTGCGGTCGGTCACTCTGGTCGACCTGCGCGTCCAGGCCGTAGTTCCCGACGTGCGGCGAGGTCATCACCACGATCTGATAGCGGTAGGAGGGATCCGTCAGGATCTCCTGGTAGCCGGTGGAGGAGGTATTGAAGACGATCTCGCCAGTCGAAGAACCGATGGCGCCGAAGCTCTCTCCCTCGAAGACGGTCCCGTCCTCGAGAATCAGAAGTGCGTGCGGCATCACCGTCATTATAACTGCCGATCGTGCAGCCGCACGTCAATTCTCCCGGTCGGAGTCCGCCTCGGGCGGTTTCCCCGTCGCCATCCGGATGCTTTCTGACCTCAACCCTCCCGGCGGCCGGTTTTGAAGCGGATCTCCGGTCTCTGATCATCAGCGGGAGGGCGGAAGCAATCGGGTGCGACCGGGTCAGAATCCCTGCTCCCGGTGCTCACCAAAGGTCTCCTTCATCGCGTCGACGATCTCACCGATGGTGGCGAGGTCGCGAACGGCTTCGACGATCAGAGGAAGCAGGTTCTGCTCCGTCCCGGCGGCCTGGCGAAGCGCAGTGAGCGACTGTTCCCATCGTTGATGGAGCGCGCCATCCCGGTTGCGGCGTTCGCGGAAAGCGCGCAGCCGGCCGATCTGGTCCGGTTCGACCGAATCATCGATGGTCAGAATCGGCAGAGCTGGATCACCCGAGGATTGAAATCGGTTGATCCCGACGACGATACTCTCCTGTTCCTCGAGACTTCTCTGGGCCCGATAGGCCGAATCGGCGATCTGATTCTGGACGAACCCGCTCTCGATCGCCTGGAGTGCGCCGCCCATCTCATCGACTCGCCGGATCAGTTCCTCCGCCTTGCGTTCCAGGTCCAGAGTGAGGGACTCGATGGCCCAGGATCCGGCCATGGGATCCGCGGTCGCCGCAGCGCCCGTTTCCCAGGCGAGGATCTGCTGGGTGCGCAGGGCGATGGTTGCAGACTCTTCCGTAGGCAGAGCCAGCGCTTCATCCCGCGAGTTCGTGTGCAGCGACTGACAGCCGCCGAGCACGGCGGCAAGCGCCTGATACGCCACCCGGACCACGTTGTTCTCCGGCTGCTGCGCCGTGAGCGTCGACCCGGCGGTCTGTGCATGAAACCGGAGTGCCATGGATCGCGGATTCTTCGGATGAAACTCTTCCTGGATCAACCGGGCCCAGAGCTTGCGGGCGGCCCGGAACTTCGCGATCTCCTCGAGAAAGTGGTTGTGAGCATTGAAAAAGAAGGAGAGCCGCGGGGCGAAGGCATCGATGTCCAGCCCCCTCCGGATTGCGCTCCGGACATACTCGAGTCCATTGGCGAGGGTAAAGGCCACCTCCTCCACCGCGGTCGATCCGGCTTCCCGGATATGGTAGCCGGAGATCGAGATGGTGTTCCACCTGGGCACCTCCTTCGCGCAGAATTCGAACGTGTCGGTGACCAGACGCATCGAAGGCCGGGGGGGGAAAATGTAGGTTCCGCGAGCGGCGTACTCCTTGAGGATGTCGTTCTGAATCGTTCCCCGGAGCTCCTGCCTGTCGATTCCCCGGCGTTCCGCCACCACCAGAACCATGGCGAGAAGAATGGATGCGGGGGCATTGATGGTCATCGACAGCGAGACCCGGTCGAGAGGGAGGGAGTCGAGAAGGATCTCCATATCCTCGATCGAGTCGATCGCCACGCCGACCTTGCCCACCTCACCGCGAGCCAGGGGAGCGTCCGAATCCATTCCGATCTGAGTGGGCAGATCGAAGGCGACCGAGAGTCCGCTGGTGCCCTTCTCGAGGAGATAGCGATATCGGCGATTGGACTCCTCGGCAGTGGAAAATCCCGCGTACTGGCGCATCGTCCAGAGTTTTCCCCGATACATCGTTTCCTGAACCCCCCGGGTGAAGGGGTACTGACCGGGCTCGCCGAGATCGGTGGCTGGGTCGAACTGTCGTTCTTCGAGTGCACCCGCGTCGAACGCGACCGGCAGCTCGAATCCGGAGGAGGTGGTAGCAGGAATCGGTCGGGATGACTCTGTCTCTGATTTCCCCATAGCGGTGTAAGTATAGAGACGAGGAAGGAGAGTGCCCAGCAATCATCGCGGACGTGAGCCGCTGCTCCCCCCATCGCTCCGGATGGGCGGCCTTCGAACCGCCCGCGTTGACCGCCTCCCGCTGGTATAATCCGCCCGCATCGCAGCCATGGGACTCTCCGGCAATCTTCAAACAATGTCTGTGGGCGACCTGCTGCAGTGGTTGAGCCTCGCCCGCAAGACCGGCACGCTCGTCGTTTCCCGAGGCGGCGTGGAGAAGAAGATTTTTTTCCGCAAGGGTCAATTGATCTCTTCGGCGTCCAACGACCCCCGCGAATATCTCGGACAGTTCCTGATGAGCCACGGCTACATCACCGAGGACGAGCTGAACAAAGCGATGGAAGTGCAGCGGGAATCCCACATCCTGCTGGGCAAGATCCTGGTCACCATCAAGGCGATCGAGCAGAAGGATCTGGTCCGGCTGATGCGATTGAAGGCGGAAGAAGAGATCTACGACATCTTCGTCTGGCCGGACGGCGACTTCCATTTCTTCGACGACGAACTGCCGACCATGCAGATGATTCCCCTTCAGGTGGACATCACCGGAATCATCATGGAAGGAGGACGTCGCGCGGACGAGTGGCCGGTGATCCGGAAGGTCATCCCCGACGGAGCACACACCCCCGTGGTCGAGAAGCCGATCGATGTCGCCACGCTGTCCGAGGCGAAGAAGATGATCGTTCAGGCGATCAACGGGCACCGAACCGTCGACGAGATCGTCCTGGAGAGCCGATCCTCGTCGTTCAACGTCGCCCGGACCCTCTACGAACTGGTCAGCTCGAAGACCGTCCGGCTGATTGCACCGAGGAAGAAGGTCGAGGCGGAACCCGCGCCGAAACAGAAGTTCCTGACGACCGATGACGAGGTCGCGGGGCTGCTGGCACGGGCCCAGAGCGCACTGCGTGCGGGCGATTACGAGCGCTCGCTGCGGTCTCTGCGGGCTGCCTCGGATCTGGATCCCGACAACGGGATGGTCCGAAATGCGCTCAAGGGCGCGGAGACCGTCATCGCTCAGGAACTGCGCAAGGAGGGGATCGTCACCACCCGGATTCCGAGGCTCGTGCGCGAGCTGCAGGAGATGACCGACATGAATTTCTCCGCCAACGAGGGGTTCATTCTGTCCCGCATCAACGGCACCTGGGACATCGGTTCCATCGTCCGGATCAGCCCCATGCGCGAAGCCGACGCACTGCTGATCTTCTACCAGCTCGTGCGGAAGGAAGTCGTCGAGCTCTCCCCGGAACGCTGAGGCGGGCTCAGTCCAGGCCGACCCGTGCGCGGATCTTCATCTCGAGCGCGTTCATTTCTCCCTGATCGGTCTCGTGATCGTAGCCCAGCGCATGGATCATCCCGTGGAGAAGCAGATAGCGGATCTCCGTCGCAACCGAATGGTGCTGCTCTCGCGCCTGCCGTTTCGCCTGCTCTACCGAAATGACGATCTCGCCAAGAGGCCGCTGTCCCGGTTCGGGACCGGGATCCCCCTCGAAGGTGAGGACATCGGTCGTCGACCGGCGACCTCGGAATCGCCGGTTCAGTGCCCGCATCTCCGAATCGGACACCAGCACGATGGACAGCTCGGAAGGTCGGAACGGGACCACCCGGGCACGCCGTAGCGCAGCCAGTGAGGATCTGACGAACTCCTCGATGTCTCTCCGCGGAAGACGGGGAACTGCTGCGCCGCTGACGTCAATCTCCATGAACCGGCTGGTCTCCTGAGACGGTAGCGTTCTGCTCCTCTTTGCGCCGTTCCTCTGCCTTTTCCGCTTCTCCGTACGCACCGACGATCCTCCCGACGAGCGGGTGACGGACCACGTCCTTTTCACCGAACTCCAGAAAGCCGATGTCTTTGACTCCGCGAAGGATGCGGATCGCCTCACGCAGGCCTGATTTTCGGCCGGCCGGAAGATCGGTCTGGGTGACGTCGCCGGTGATGACGGCGCGGGATCCGAATCCGAGCCGGGTGAGGAACATTTTCATCTGCTCACTGGTGGTGTTCTGCGCTTCGTCGAGAATGATGAACGCATCGCTGAGCGTACGGCCGCGCATGAATGCCAGCGGAGCGATCTCGATGATGCTCCGTTCGATCAGTTTTCCCACCTTCTCGAACCCGAGCAGATCGTAGAGCGAGTCATAGAGTGGACGGAGATACGGGTTGATCTTCTCCGCCAGATCGCCGGGTAGGAACCCCAGCCGCTCACCGGCCTCGACTGCCGGGCGGCACAGAACGATGCGCTTGATCTTGTGCTCGTTGAGCGCGGCAGCCGCGACTGCCACCGCGAGGTAGGTCTTTCCGGTTCCGGCCGGACCGATGGCAAAGGTCATATCGCTGTTCTGGATCGTTTCGAGGTAGCGCTTCTGGGCGACGTTTCTCGGATTGACCATTTTCCGCAGGCCCGGTTCCAGGGAGCTTCCAGCGAAGAAATCGACAAGATTGGCTTCCGGCTCGTCCTGGACCACCCGGATCGCGGTCACCAGATCGGATTTTCGAAGCTGCTGTCCCCGTTCGATGAGCGCTCGGAGCTCGTCGAGCAGCTTCTGCGTCAGAGCCACGGCCGGCTCGTCTCCCTGAATGAAGATCTCATCCCCTCGGGCCGAGATCTTCACGTCGAAAGCCTGCTCGATCATCCGGAGATTTTCGTCCTGAACGCCGAAGAGGGTGCTGATCGCTTCCTGGCTCAGATTGAGGTTCATGAATGGGGATTCTCATCCTTTCCAGCCGGCTGTCCGCCGGCCCTGCGGCTCCCCGCAGCCGCGGGAAGATCGGACACGATGTAACCCGGGCGTCGCGCGATCAAATTTCATCGTCCGGGAGATCGAAAATGGCGACAGATACCTCTCCCCATGAAGCCGTTCGGCGGTATTTCAGCCGCTCCACCACCGAGGGATCGAATGCACTTCTGCCGCTCCGGAACTCCACCCCCACGATGGCTCCCGCGGCGATCCACTCCGCCTGATCGATCGCTCTGACCAGATCGGAATAGCGGGCATAGTCATAGGGCGGATCGGCGTACACCACATCGAACCGATGCTGCGTCGGCAGTCGCCGGAGGCCGGCCAGCGCATCGGCGGCGACGACGTGAACTGGGACCTTCCAACTCTCTGCCAGCTTCTGAATCATCTTGGTGGAATGGCGGGAATGATCGATGGCCCAGGCTTCAGTCGCTCCGCGCGACACCGCCTCGAAGCTGAACGCTCCGGAACCGGCGAAGAGATCGAGAAATCGAGATTCCTCCACCTGATGTCCGACGATGTCGAACCACGCCTGCCGCGCTCGTGCGGAGGTCGGCCGCACCCCTTCGCCGGGAACCGGAATCTTTCGTCCTCGAAGTGTGCCGGTGCTGATCCGGATGCCACTCATTCCTCCGGTGGCTGCTCCCGCACTCTCGACCAGGTGAGGAAACGGGTGGAGAGGTCGTCGATGGCAACGAACTGGCTGAGCGGGTCGCTCATCGATCTCATCTCCACATACCCGCTGTCCGCGATCACCCGCACCACCAGCCATCGCTGAAAATCTTCCGACAGAAGCTGGTCACCCGCCTCGGGCTGATAGGCGTCCATCACGTTGGTAATCTCCCGATCCTCCGAGATCACCCGCATCAGATCCAGAAGCAGGCCGCGCATCCGCTCCAGATCGCCGGAGAGAATGAATGAGGGATCGAAGCTGCGCTCGACGAAGGCGCCCTTGCGGTCATAGATCCGGATGGTTTCCCGTCCCGGGGTCGGTGTGCCCTTGTCGGGAAGCTGGGAGATCTCGGAGAGTTTTCTGGTGGACAACATCTCCCGGTACGCATCGACCGCGCCTGGAGGAATCAGCAACCTCTTGTGCAGGGTCTTTCCACCGTTCTCGGTCGTGACCACTGCGAGCCCGTTTTGAAACAGCGAGAGCCTCTGTGAGGCACCGGAGGCCGCCGTCGAATAGTCGAGGTAAGGACGGGCGAGCTGTCCGTCGACCCGGACCGGCCCCTCCACCCGCTCGGCGCCCGCGAGCTCCGGAAACTGATCGGGATCGGGTTGATCGGGCGGCTTCGGGTCACCCGCCCGGAGGGCGGGAACCGCGAGCAGCATCGAGAGGACGAGAGCCGTCGAGGCTCTCCTGATCGTCCCTGAAGTCATTCTGTCTCATTAAGATACTGCAGCGCTTCCCGTTGCGCAAAGGAAAGCGCCTCCTCGGGCGCGATTTCTTCGAGAAACACGGCCTCGCGCGTGCGTTGCAGAGCGCGTCCGACGTGAGGCCCGGGCGGAACCTGCAGAGCCTCGCCCCCAAATCCCAGCGAAAGCCGCCGGTAGCGCAAATACGCCTCGACGATCTCTCGGGCCTCGGCAGTCCAGGATCGAACGAACGCGAGCATCGAGTCACTCTGCCGCCCGCACAGCCGCAACCGTTCGGCCGGCCCCGGTGCCTCGAGGAGTTTGAGGTGAAACTGTTCCGACTCATCCACCAGGGCCGCGGCCTCTCTCCGCTGACGCCCGCTCAGCGGCAGGCTCTCCAGGATCGGTTCCGGATCCTCGGATTCGAAAAGAATCGCAGCCAGTGCCAGGACCTCGAGGTCTGCTCCGGGTGAGGCAGGTTCGGAGCTCCGGATGCGGGAGAGCCTTTGCTCGACTGCTGCCGGACCGAGAGGTGGCCCCAGGATCGGCCGCAGCAACTCCCGCTCGAGCAGAGTCCTGACGATCACCGGCCCGCGGGGCTCACGAATCGCGAGGATCAGCTCTCTCCAGATCCTCTCACGGCTGAGCGAAGCGATGCGCCCGTCGCGAATGGCCTGGTCGGCAAGCTCGGAGGTTTCCGGCTCGAGATGAAAGTCGAGCCGTTTCGCGAGCCGGATGGCTCGGAACAGGCGGGTCGGGTCATCAATGAAGCTTCGCGGATGCAGAATCCGGATTTCCCGTCTGGCCAGGTCGGCGTGTCCACCCGAAGGATCGAGCAGCTCTCCATCATGAAGATCGAGTGCCATGGCGTTGATGGAAAAGTCTCGTCGGAGGAGATCGTGTTCGATGGTCGAGGCGGCGACCAGGGGGAGTGCTCCCGGGGCGGGATAGGTCTCGCTCCGGGTCGTTGCAAAATCAATCTCGGTTCCGGAGGCGAGGAACACCTTGCTGGTGAGAAATCGAGGATAGCGATGAAGCGTCCCGCCGAAGGCGGTCGCCACGCGCCCGGCAAAGTCTTCGGTGCCGTTCTCCATGGTGAAATCGAGATCCGCGGGCGTCCGGCCGAGCTGAAGATCCCGAAGCGGTCCGCCCACGAGCCAGACACGCTGTGGCAGATCGCCTGCGAGGCTGATCACGAGATCGAGGATGCTCTGCTGTTCCCCGGTCAGCCGCTGCGGGTTGGGCAGCGTCACGGCACGAGCTCCTGGCAGATCTGCGCCAGCGCTTCGCGGCGGATTGCAGGATCGAACCGGGGCTCCCGCCGCTCCAGTCTGGCACGGAGTGCCGCCGCATGCCCCGGCTTGAACAGCAGATCGAGAATGGCGTGGACGGCTTCGTTCGGATCCCTCACCGGGACCAGTGCGGCGAATGCTCCGTGCCCGGTCCGTAGTTGATTGATGGGAGTTCTCGAGGCGACCACCAGCTTCGAAGCGCTGAGCGCCTGTGCGGTGAATCCGCCAAAGTCGTCCGGATCGCTCGTCAGATCGCACCAGAGGTCGATCTCGCTCAGCTCTTCCGGGCTGGGCGCGGTGGAGAACAGCCTCCACTTGAGATCGTCGCGGAAACGTTCGATCCGGATCCTGGCGGCCGTGATCATTTGCGCGGCTGCTGGTCGGTCGATAGTCCCGATGGTTGGTGGGTGGGCGCGCTGGGGATTCCCGGAGACGGTGAGCCATCGCGGATCGACGGCTTCGGGGAGAAGGCTCCAGCCCTCTGGCGGGGGATCGAGCGGCGTGATCAGCCGGGCCGGTTGGTTCTGGCGCCGGAACCACCAGCGGCGCGCCGGGGGCCTCGCGTCCGTCATCCACGGAACCTCGAACCTGTGCCACGGAAGGTGGGCGAGCGAAGCCCCGTCGTAAGCGATGACGAGGTCAGTCGTCCATGCCTGGAGCAACTGCGGCAGGTTGCGGATGGGAGCGGTGGAGCCATCCTCCAGATGAGCGTCATGATCGATGCTGACGATCCGGGTTTCGCTGTCCCCGCTCCCGCTCCGGTCGAGGCTCTCAGCAGCGGAGGCGAAGATCGAAGGTCGGGTGGGGATGAGATGAACGATCCGCACGCCGCAAGTCTGGAGATTCCCACGGGAGGATTCAAGGTCGGAGCCTCTGCGGATCGACTCTGCTCCGCTTTCCTGCGGCGGGGATTCCTGTCGCGCCGGCTCTCTCGGCTCGACCCGCCCAATGCGTCTCGGCGGACGGATCCCGAGGTCGGCAGCGGTTTGATTTGACCAGTCTCTCGTCTGGAGGATGCTCGCGGCCTCAACTTTCACGTAGAATGGGAACCCGGATTGCCGATGATCGATGCCATTCTGCTGCTTTCGAAGAGCAAGGACCTTCCCGAGCTGATTCGGGATGCGGTTCCCGGCCTGGCCGTGCGTGATGTGACCGTGGCGGACGGAACGGAGCGGATTGCCGTCGTGGATGTCGGTTCGGCGGACGGAGTGGGGGACCTGCCCGCATCGATCGTGGTGAGAATTCTTCTGCATCGCGACGGGGATCGCCTTCCGGAGCGGCGCGACGGCGATCTGCGGCTCCTGCGCTCGGCCTTCGAGGAAAACCCAGTGGAATGTCTCTCCTGGGCCGAGGATCTGTCCGAGAACCATGCGCGTCTCGAAAAGCTGGAGCGCGAGCTCGAGATCGCCCGAAAGGCACGCGATCTTTTGACCGATGCCGATCAGGAGTCGGTGTTTGAAAAGGTGACCCTCACGGCGCTCGATCTGCTCGGGGTTGCTCACGGAACGCTCCTGCTTCACGATCGCGAGCGCGAGCGGTACGAGGTGATCTTCACCAACGAGCCGAGCTACGAGGACAACGGTGCGTTCCTTCCGGGAGTCCCCTCCGAGCTTCTCGATCGCTCCATGGAAGAGCGGAGTGCCTACGCCGTCGGCTCGGAGTCGGGTGACGTGGGAATCGTGGCGCTCCCGATGCGGATCGGCGACGACCTGATCGGAGTTCTGCGGGCGCGGGTGGCGAAGACGGATGCAGTGGAGCAGTCCCGGGCGACGCTTGCCGCGTCGTATCTGGAGGCGGTCACCGGTGTGCTGATCCACGCCCGCCAGTTGACGCTGAGCAACGAACTGGTCCTTCGTGACGATCTGACCCGCGCATTCAACCGCCGCTTCTTCGAAACCTATCTCGATCAGGAGATCGAGCGCTCTCGACGTTACGGCAGTCAGTTCAGCATCATCTTTCTCGATCTGGACGATCTGAAGGATGTCAACAACCGTTACGGCCATCTGATGGGATCGAGAACGCTCCAGGAAGTGGCCAAACGGGTGCTTGGAGCGGTACGGTCGATCGATCGGGTGGTCCGGTTCGGGGGTGACGAGTTCTGCATCATTCTTCCGCAGACGGATGAGGTGCAGTCCGAGGCGGTGGCGAATCGCGTCCGTTCCGCCATCTGCGTTCAGCCGTTCCATCTCGAGCCCGGGCTCGACGTGGCGATCACCGCCAGCTTCGGGATCGCGTCGTTTCCCCGGCATGCCCGATCGAAGGAGGAGCTGATCCGGGTGGCAGATGCCGCGATGTACCGGGTCAAGTCGAGCACCAAGAATTCGATCGAGGTCGCCGTGGACCATGAATGAGAACCTCAGTATTCAGGGCACGCTCGCTGAAACGACGGTCCCGGATCTGTTTCGTTCCCTGATCCGCAGCGGCGAGACGGCGATCGTTTCGCTCGAAGCGATCGGGCGTCACGACAATGTCTTCTTTCAGGAGGGACGGATCGTGTCCGCCACCAGCTCGGATCCGGATCTCGGTCTGGCCGAGGTGCTGTTCCGCAGTGGGGAACTGGACATGAACCAGTACACCGACGCGACCGAACGGCTGGTCAGTTCCCGTCGGATCGGCTCGCTTCTCTGCGAGCTCGGCTATCTCAGTCCCGACGAGCTGATCCGTGCCGAAGAACGGCAGGTGACCGAGATCGTGGGCAATGTGCTCGGCTACCGCACCGGCAGCTACACCATCGCCTTCACCTCAGAGTTTCCCAGCGAGATCCTCCGGCTTCCGATCAACACCGAGCGGCTGGTGATGGCGGGAATTGCCGGTCTGGAGTACTGGTCGCTGATCGCCCGGGCCCTCGGACGGATGGACCGGCTGCTCCGGCAGAGCCCCAATGCCGATGCGCGGGTGTTTCACCTCGATCTCGATGAAGAGCAGAGCCACATCTACTCGCTGCTGGCCGAGCCGCAGTCGATCGAGGCCCTCTGTGGGCGAAGCTATCTGTCGAACTTCGGGACCTGCCGCACCGTGTTGCAACTGCTGACGGTCAATCTGGTGCAGGAGGGCGAGACCGACGAGCTCGACGAGCAGCGTGCCGCCTACCAGTCGGAGCTCGAGCTCGAATCGCTCGTCGAGGACTACAACTCCGCATTTCAGCGGCTCTTCGCGCTGGTCTTTCAGGAGATCGGTGACTATACCTGGGACTTCGTGGACCGGGTGGTCAGCCATCTCGCCGCCGACCGGTTGCCCTATCTCAGCGGGATCAGCCTGACCAACGAGGGGCGCATCGATTTCGACCAGCTCCTGAACAACCTGATCTCCTCCGGGTCCGACAATCAGCGAGAGGTGGTCGAGGATCTGCTCAACCAGCTCCTCCTTGGGTGGGTCGTGGAGTCCAAGCGGGAATTCGGCGAAAAGTTGGAAGCGCGGGTCGAGGCGATCGTCGACCCGCTTCGCACCCGGCGCGGATAGCCCGTGTGAGAGAATGGCGTGGATGGTTCGCAGGGCGTTCCTTTTTCTTCTGATCCCTCTGATTGCCGCATGCGTCTCGGGCAGCCGGACCGCTCCGCCGGACCGTGAGTGGGCGAAACTGACCACCGACTACGCCTGGATCGAGCAACTCCGCCGATCGGCACCGCTCCCGGAGGCCGGTGCCTCCCGAGCGCAGCAGATCGAGGTTCTACTGGCGAATCAGCGGAAGCTGGAACCGGTGTGGGTTCCATTCATGGACCGGCTTCGGGACTACTGGGATCGGACCCGCGACCCTCGTGCGGGGGCACTCTATGCCCGCGAAAAAATCGCCATGGGTGACGTCTACATGAATGTGCTGTCGCGTTACGATCGGGCGATTGCGCTTTACCGAACCGCCCTGGAGACCGACCCGGAGAACCCGACCGCGAGGGCACGGATCGCCGAGGCGGAGTCGCGGCGATTCGTCAGTCCCGAGGCGTTCAACCGGATTCAGCCGTCGATGGATGAAGCAAAGGTCCGGGAAATTCTCGGATTTCCGCGGGAGGACTGGATCAAACAGGTGGTCCAGCGAGGGCGGACCTACTCGGTCTGGATCTATCCCAAAGAGGATGGTGGTGCCGCCGCGGTCTACTTCGACAGTGGCGTGGTCTACCATACGAACTGGAACGCGGCCCAGGCAAGCCAAGAGAGGGAGGGTGTGAGCCATGAATGACGATCCGCTGATGGATGACTCTTCGCACTACGAGATTTCCCTGACCACCGGACAGGCCTTTGTCGCTTTCGTTCTGCTGCTGTTATCGCTGGCCGCGGCATTCGCGTTCGGCGTGATGATCGGGAAAGGCCGCGCCGAGGATCGTCTGGTGGTTCAGCGCGAGCCGTCGATCATTACCGAACAGGGCAGTTCGGGGGATGGCAATGGTCGCATCGAGGAACTGGGCGTCCCGGAGGAGACTGCCGGGACCGAAACGGCGGGGATCGCGCCGACGGGGACGGAGACTGCGCCGCCGACGGCGACGACGACCACCGAGCCTTCCTCGGAAGAGGAATCGCCGAGGATCGTCGAGCACCGGCCGGTTCAGCCGGCGCCGGCCCCGAAACCGGCATCGCCACCGACACAGCCTCCGGCTTCGGAGTGGTCGACCGAGCCGGTGCCATTCGTTGCGCAGCTTCTTTCCACCCGGGAGGCTCAGCCGGCAGAGTCACTCGCCGCCCGGCTGATCAACGCCGGGTACACCAGTGCCTACGTCGAGCGTGTGCCCGAGGGGGGCGGATTGATTTATCGGGTTCGCGTCCGCTTCCCCTCCGAGAAGGCTGCACACGATGCTCTCGAGGACCTCCGGAAGTATGCGCCCGGGGAGATCTGGATCAGCAAACAGTAGCGGAAGGATGAGACCGTCTCCGGCATCGGCTGTGCAGCCAGGTCGGTGGTCGGGCTGTGGAGTCATCGATGGACGAAAGACAGGGGAGTTCCCAGGCGCAGGACCAGGACGCGCGAAAGCTGCAGAAGAAGAAACAGCGGCCTCCCGATCCGGTGCATGTGCTGGATCGGGCCATCTACCATCTGTGGGAGACCATCAATGAGCTGGAACAGATTCAGCCCGAACGGGTCCAGCACTTTCGGGTGTCGATCTTCGGCAGTTCCCGGATCCGTCGCGGAGATCCGATCTATGAAGAAGTCCGGAAGCTGAGCTACAATCTCGCCGAGCTCGGCGTTGACATCGTGACCGGTGGCGGCCCGGGCCTGATGGAAGCCGCGAATTCCGGTGCGGTCGAAGGTCAGTCCGAGAGCCATTCACGCTCCTTCGGCCTGCCCATCCATCTGCCGACCGAGGAAGCCGCGAATCCTTTCGTCGACCAGATTTTCCGTCACCGGACATTCTTCTCCCGGCTGCATCACTTCGTCCGTCTCTCCTCGGCTTTCATCGTCATGCCCGGAGGGATCGGCACCTGCCTGGAGACTTTCATGATCTGGCAGTTGCTGCAGGTCAAACACATCCGGGAGCACCCGCTGGTGCTGGTCGGAAACATGTGGCACGGACTGATCGATTGGATGAGTGCTACGATGCTGGAGCACGGCCTGGTGTCGCCGCCCGACCTCGAAAAAGTGAGCGTCGTGAGTAGTGGCGACGAGGCCATTCCCATCATCGTCGAAACGTACGAGCAGTGGAAGAAGGGGAAACAGGATGGCAGACGAGCAGCAGGTTCTCGACGCACTTAAGACGGTGAAGTTTCCGGGGCTGTCCCGGGACATCGTATCGTTCGGCTTCGTTCACGACCTTCACGTGCACGATGGCGAGGTCAGCTTCACCCTGCGTCTGCGGACCGAAAACCCTGCCGTTGGCGACCAGATCGCCTCGGAAGCCGAGACCGCGGTTCGCGCGCTGGCGGGGGTCGAAAAGGTGACCGTCCGGCGGGATGTGCAAGGTCGCGATGCACAGGGACTTCCGGCGGGTGCCGCCATGCCCCAGACCTCATTGAAATCTCTGCAGGGCGTCCGCTTCATGATCGCCGTCGCGTCCGGGAAAGGAGGGGTCGGCAAGTCCACCGTCTCGACCAACCTCGCCCTGGCTCTGGCGATGAAAGGGTTCACGGTGGGACTGCTCGATGCCGACATCTACGGCCCGTCGCAGCAGATGATGCTCGGGATTCACGGGCGTCCGGAGATCGACGAGCAGGACGAGAAGATCGTTCCGATGGAGCGCCACGGCGTACGCACCATGTCTCTCGGACTGATCACGGATCCCGATACTCCCGTGATCTGGCGCGGTCCCATGGTGATGAAGGCGATCGATCAGTTCCTCACCGACGTCCGCTGGGGCGATCTCGATTTCATGGTCATCGATCTTCCCCCGGGCACCGGTGATGCGCAGCTCACCCTCACTCAGAAAGTTCCGCTCACGGGTGCCGTGGTGGTTACCACACCACAGGACATTTCTCTGATCGATGCCCGCAAGGGGTTGGCGATGTTCCGGAAGGTGAATGTTCCGGTTCTCGGCATCGTCGAAAACATGAGCTACTTCATCTGCCGTCACTGTGGACAGCGTGAGGAGATCTTCGGTCACGGCGGTGGACGCAAGACCGCGGAGATGCTCGGCGTTCCCTTCTTGGGTGAGGTTCCCATCGATCCGAAGGTGGTGGTCGGTGGCGACACCGGAGAGCCCATCGTTTCGATGGACCCCGAGTCGCCCGCTGCAAAGGCGTTTTTCGTCCTGGCCGACGAAGTCATCCGTCAATCCCAGGAAGGTGTTCAGCAGCCGGCCGCAACGCTTCGCTGATTCCCGGCTCTCGTTGTTTCGCCTCCGCCAGCGCCTGCTATCATGAGAGGCTCTCGCAGAGTTCGAGCCGTTCCCTCACCGCATTGCGGTGCTCCGGGAGGGTTTGTTCCTCTGAGGCGTCGCGAGGGAAACGAAGGAGGACATCAGATGCGACAGACACAGTTCATGATCTTTGCACTCTCTCTTTCATTGATCACCTGCGGAGGTGAGCAGCAGACTGCCGCACCGAAGCCGGGGGACGTGGAGAGTCAGGTGGCCGAGGGCCGGCAGAAGATCGAGGCGGCGAAGGCCGAACATCCCTCCGAGATCAAGCTCGATCCCTGCAAAATCCTCACGGCCGACCTCCTCCAGGCCCACTTCGAGGTCGGTGAGGATCTCAATCTCCGCTCCCATCAGGACAGCCCGAATCCGCTCTGCAGTGCCGAGTGGGAGAAACCGAACGCGGAGGAGCTGCGCAGCGGTTTTCAGAAGCAGATGAGCGACTACCTCACGGCAAAAGCGCAGGGGAAGGACGTCAAGATGCCGAGGATGCGCCTCGAGAACGAGGTCAGCCTCACCCTCAGTGGAAGAAACTTCGAGAGCTCCGCTCAGGCTGCCGAATCGTTCCGCAGCGCGATGAAGAAGCTGAACGAAGGGATTTCCGGCGGATCGGGGAAAAGCAAGTTCACTTTCCAGGCGGACACCACCCCGGTTCCGGATGTGGGAGATCAGGCGGAATGGTCACCGAAGATGCACCAGATCAGCGTTCAGTCGGGCAGGCATATCTTTCACGTCACGGTGAAGACGCACGAGGATCCGGCGGATGATCTCCCGAAGGCGAAGGAGCTCGCCTCGGCGATCGCAACCGAGCTCCCGACGCGGTAGTGGCGCCGGGCGGTTCGCGCTCGTAATCCGCAGGTCGCCCGGTCCGATGCTCGATCAGTCGGAGTGCGCCCCGGTCAGGGCATCCCGAATCCCGGCGTCCTCTTCATGCGAAAGACGGACGCGATCCGCCGAGCCGATTCGCGGCTCGACGAGCAGTGCATTGCGGATCATTCCGACGCGTTTCGCCCGCTTGACTGCGCTCTTCCGGAAGAGCGTGGAGAAGGCTTCCTGATCCATTTCCAGCAGAGCGTGAATCGGTCTCCGGGCGTATTCGTCACGCGGCTCGAATGCCGGATGAGAGCCGGCGGGCGTGTGGTTCCAGGGGCAGACCTCCTGACAGATGTCACAGCCGAAGAGATTGCCGTCGAGACGATCCTTCAAGCTGTCGGCGATGGGCCCTCGATGCTCGATCGTCAGGTAGCTGATGCACCGGTTCGAATCCACCGCCCGACCTTCGACGATCGCCTCCGTCGGACAGGCGTCGATGCAACGTGTGCAGCTTCCGCAGAGGTCGGTGATCTCCGCCTGGACCGGCTCCGGTTCCAGTGACGTGAGGAGGGTCGCGATGAAGAACCAGGATCCGGCTTTCGGGTCGATGAGCATCCCATTCTTTCCGATCCATCCGAGCCCGGCCTGCTGGGCGGCGGCCCGATCGGAGAGTGGTCCGGTGTCGACGTAGCGGCGGGTCCGAATGGAAGGATCGAGATCTTCCAGCAGCAACTCCAGTCGCCGGAGCATCCGGTCCAGAGTGTGGTGATAGTCGTCGCCCAGGGCATAGCGGGCGATGTGGGCGCCGAGAGAACCCTCGTGCGCATTCCGGCGCGGGGAGTAGGGAACGGTGAGAACCAGAATCGATCGCGCCCATGGGAACCGCTCCTCGGGGGTCTCCCGGGCCGCGAGATTCTTCTTCAGATACCCCATCCCCGCGTGGAATCCGCGGTCGAGCCAGCCGCGGAAGTGCTCGATGGTCGGATCGTTCAGTGGCGCGACGCCGACCCTCAGTGCGCCTTCACGGCCGGCGAATTGCTCGAGGGCCGGCCAGAGGTCGCGTGGCGATGTTCGCGGGGACTCCACGGAAGAGAAAACCCGATTCTGATTCACGGATTCCTTCTGGAGTCCGGGCCTTCACAGGGCGTTGGTTCGTCGTTGAGCTGCTTACCGGCTCGTCAGCGTGAACAGCGCCAGCTCGGGGCGGCAGAGGATCCGGACGGGCGGGACCGAGCCGAGGCCGCGGCTGACGTACAGCAGGGTTCGGCGCTCGCGATGAAATCCGGCCGCGTAGAGCGATTCGTGAGCGGAAGGAACCACCACCGCACCAAACCACGGAAAGCGGATCTGGCCCCCATGGGTGTGACCGGCGAGCAGCAGGTCGATCCGCCGGTCTCCCAGCTTGTCCATCATGTCCGGATGGTGGGTCAGCGCAATGCACGGACGGTCTCCCGGCACCTCTGCGAACGCGCGCTCGACGTCGGGATCGCCGCGGTAGATCTCGTCGATGCCTGCGAGATCGATCACCGAGTCGCCTCTTCGGAGGCGTACCGAGCGGTTGACGATGAACTGCACCCCTCGAGCCGTCATCGCGGCAACCACGCCATCAGCATTTGCCCAGTAGTCGTGATTGCCGAGGACTGCGAATACACCGTCCGGGGCATGCAGATCCTCGAGGAGTAGACGGGCCATCAGGGGAATGTGCCGCTCCCAGGTGACGAAGTCACCTCCAAGAAGGATCAGATCGGGTCTCGCGGCCAGGGTGCGCTCGACGCATTCCCGATAGAACGCCCGGCGCATGAACCCGGCGACGTGAGTGTCGGTGATGAAAGCGATGCGGTAGCCCTCGAACGGGAGCGGAAGATCGGGAACCACCACTTCATGGCGTGTGATCTCGAGGTCGTAGAGGTCGTTGTGTGCGCCGAGCCGGCGGAGCCAGGCGAACGGGATGTGCGCTTTCCTCATGCGGACCACTTCCGGGGTCGCGGATCGAACCCCTTCAATACGTCTGGGATGGAGCTTCTGCCAACCGAGATCCACCATCCAGTAGACTCCGATCGCGACGGTGATGGCCAGCCACAGCCCTCCCAGCATGGCGAGGAGTCCGACCCGGCCGGTCACCAGGGCCTCGTAGAGAAACAGGTAGAGAGAGGCGAGCGCGACGAGGAGGGGAGGGATGGCGAGCAGCGTGTGCTTCATCCGGTTTGACTCGTGGTGCTGGTCGAAAACGATCCGGTTGACCGCGAAGAACAGGATCCGGGCGTTGCCCAGAGCGGCGAACAGACCGAGAATGATTCCAAACAGCAGTTCCACGTCCGCCCAGCATACCCAAGAACGGAGCCAACCGTCGCGACGGCCCGTTGGTAACCGAGGCGTTTCGCTACTGGACGAAGGTCGACAGAAAGGACAGTGCGCGGTCGACGTCGCGGCGATTGCCGGGCAGGCCGAGCGATGCCCGCACCGCTCCAACCGGACTTCCGAGGCGGTCGGAGAGGGCCTCCGGACAGGAGTGTTTCAATTGGTCGAAGCAGCTCGACTGCCGTGCGGCATCCATTCCGAATGCGACTTGCGACGCACCCGGATTGCAGAAGCAGCCGGTCCGGAAGGCGATCCGCGCCTCGCGAGCGTCTGGCTTCAACCGGGATGAGCGTGGCTCAGATCGGATTTTCCGTCGGCTTCCGCAGTGCCGACTCGTTTCGACGCGCATTCGAGCGGCGCTACGGCATTGCTCCCACCGTGTTTCGGGGACGTTTCGGCCGGGGAGCCACGAGCCCTGCGCCTGCCGGACGCTGCTGAACTTCCTGCCGGGCAGGCTTGCGGTCAGGCGCGGATCTCGACCCGTTCCAGGATCGGGCCGAGCTCAGTTTCGGGAACCCGGATCGTTCCCATGTCCCGCCGGCCTTCGAAGCCGTGATCGTCGGAGCCACCGGTGAGCAGGGCACCCCGCTCGCGCACCAGTGCGGTGTAGAAATGGCGGGCTTTCTCGTTCACCTGGGGATGGAGGACCTCGACGCCGTCGACACCCATCTCCAGCGCCTCGCGCACGATCGTCTCACCCTCGGGGTAGAGAGTCGGATGAGCCACCGAAACCAGGCCCCCGGCAGCGTGGATGAGCTCCACCGCATCCGGGATGCTGAATCTCTCCTTCTTCACGTACGCAGGACAGTCCGACCCGATGAGGCTCTGGAACGCCGCGTCGATCGAATCGACCACCCCCGCGTCCACCAGTGCCCGTGCGATGTGTGGCCGGCCCACGGCCCCGTCTCCGGCGAGCTCGCGGACGCGCTCGAGAGAGATGGGATGTCCCATGGCGGTGAGCTTTTCCACCATTCGGTCGCCTCGCTCGCGGCGGGTGCGGCGAAACGACTCGAGGCGTTTCCGGATTGTCGGGTCCTCGGGACGGAATGCGTACGCGAGGATATGCACGTCGATTCCGCGGTACTCGGAAGAGAGCTCGACGGCCGGGACGAGCAGGACGTTGCGTTCCGCCGCGTACGAGGCGATCTCGTCGATCGCCGCGAGATTGTCGTGATCGCTGATGGCGACGATTCCGAACTGCAGCTCGACCGCGACGTCGATGATCTCGCGTGGCGAACGGGTTCCGTCGGAGTGGAAGGTGTGCAGGTGGAGGTCAGCAAAGCGCATGAGGATCGATTCCCGGAAGCCGAAGTTTCGGCGGTAGCTGCAGCATGCACGAGACACGCTCGCGAGGCAAGTCACCGGCGGCGCAGGGTGGTCATGGTCACGCGGGCCGGCGTCTGCACGAGCAGGTGAGGCACGTATCGCGAGGAGTGAGGTTCCGGCGTAAACACCGGCGCGGCAGGCTTTCCTGCAACAGAAAGGGACCCGAGGATCTCTCCGTCGGGTCCCGGAATCTGCGTCGGACGAGTGAAATCAGACGGCTTTGCTGAGCTCCTTGACGCCCTTTTTCGTCGCCTTGCGAACGGCCTTGCCGAGATCCTTCTTTGCGGCACGCAATCCCTTGCCGAGCTCTTTTCCGCTGGCGGATGCGGCCTTCTTGGTGGCCTTGGTTCCCCTGGAGACGGCCTTTTCGGTTTTCTTCTTCGCGTCCTTCAGTGCGGGCCCGGCGGCTTTGCTGACCTTTTTCACGGTCTTTTTCGCTGCCTTTTTTGCGTCCTTCACCTTCGGTTTCGCTGCCTTCTTCACGTTCTTGACCGCCTTCTTCATGGCCTTCTCACCGTCAGCCACCGCGGTTTTCGCCTGTTTCTTCATTTTCTTCACAGCCTTATCGATTGCTTTCGCCATTTTCAATCAGCACCTCCATCGTATTGGCCGCGCGCACGGCATGGCCGCGCATCTAACTGTAGGCCCGGATGTGCCGAAAGGAAAGAACTTTTTCGTTCCGGCTCACGCTGCGTCGATTGTGCCGACGATCGCCCGGCAACGGTCACAGAGCTCGCCATCCTCGGCAACCTCCTCCCGGTAATGCCAGCATCGTCCACACTTCCGTCCACCGGCCTCGTTCATCAGTACCCCGATCGATCCGATTCCCTCGAAGGTCAACGGCTCGATCTCGGACTGTGTCGACTCCGGTGCGGTGCCTACATGCGACACGATGAACAGGTCTGCAAGATCGATGCGGAGACCGCCGAGAAGCTTCTCGAGATCGAATGATCCGGTCAAGGTCACCGCCGCTTCGAGTGATCCTCCGATGGTTCCCGCCGCTCGTCCCTTCTCCAGGACTTTGGAGACCGCTTCCCGGAGAGCGAAGAGACGTTCCCAGCGCTCCCGCTCCGCATCCGTCAGGAGCGGATCCATCGACGGAAAGCGGGTGAGATGAACCGACTCACGCCGCTCCCCGGGAAGGTTCTCGTAGATCTCGTCCGCGGTGAAGGCCATGACGGGCGCGATGATCGAGGCGAGTCCTTCACCGATGCGATGTAATGCAGTCTGTGCGGCGCGACGCGACGGTGAATCGGCTCCCTCGACGTAAAGTCTGTCTTTGGCCACGTCGACGTAAATCGCGGAGACGTCGACCGTGCAGAAATCCAGAACCCGGTGATAGACGGTGTGGAATTCGAATTCCTCGTAGGCCTGACGGCATCGCTCGAAGGTCTGCTGTGCACGATCGAGGATCCAGCGATCGATCTCCTCGAGCTGGTCGAGCGCGACGCCATCGCGCTCCGGATCGAAATCATAGAGGTTGGCCAGCAGGAACCGTGCGGTGTTGCGGATCTTCCGGTACGCCTCGGCGATGCGCGAGAGGATCTCCCGGCTGATGGCCATGTCGTCGCGGTAGTCGATCATCGAGACCCACATTCTCAGGATGTCCGCTCCGTGCTTTTCGATCACTTCCTGCGGGGCGACCACGTTGCCCAGCGATTTGGACATCTTCCGGCCCTTGTCGTCGACCACGAAGCCGTGGGTGATCACCCGCTCGAACGGAGCCCGTCCCTCGACCCCGGTGCCGATCAGCAGCGACGACTGGAACCAGCCCCGGTGCTGATCATGGCCCTCCAGGTACAGGGCGCAGGGCCAGGTCAGCTCCGGCCGCGGTCGAAGCACTGCCAGATGGGATGAACCGGAATCGAACCAGACGTCGAGAATGTCGAACTCCTTCCGGAACGACTCACTGCCGCAACTGCAGCGATAGCCCTCAGGGAGGAACTCGGAGGGCTCCCTCTCGTACCAGACGTCCGCACCCTCGGCGCGGAAGGCTGCGGCCACCTTCTCGAAAAACCTCGGATCGGTGACCTGTGTGCCGCAGGATTCGCAGTAAAGCACGGTGATCGGAACCCCCCAGAGCCGCTGTCGCGAGATGCACCAGTCGGGGCGGTTCTGCACCATTCCGGTGATCCGGTCCCGGCCCCAGCGGGGAACCCACTCGACCTCCGAGATCTGCTCCAGTGCGCGCTCCCTCAGCTCGGTCTGCTCCATGCTGATGAACCACTGCTCGGTCGCCCGGAAGATCACCGGGCTCTTGCATCGCCAGCAGTGAGGATAGGAGTGGGTGATGGATTCCTGCGCCATCAGCACACCCTTCTGCTGGAGCAGTTCCACGATGGCCGGATTTGCGTCGAAGACGTGAACGCCTTCCCACTCCGGAACATCCGCAGTGAACTCGCCGCGATGGTTCACGGGGGTGTAGATCGGGAGCCCGTACGCCCGGCCGAGCAGATAATCGTCGGCTCCATGGCCTGGAGCGGTATGAACCAGTCCCGTTCCGGTCTCCAGGGTCACATTCTCTCCGAGGACGAAGAGACCTTCCCGATCGACGAAGGGATGGTCGTACTTCTCTCCCTCGATCCGGCTTCCTTCGAACCTGAGAACGACCTCGGGATCGTCCCATCCGAAACGCTTCGAAACCTCCTCGAGCAGCCCGGCGGCGACAATGTAGTCGCCATCCGCGGCCCGCACGACGAGGTACTCGAGCTCCGGATGGAGAGCGATCGCCAGATTGGCGGGGAGAGTCCAGGGGGTGGTGGTCCAGATCACCGCGAAGAGCGGACGTTCCGGATCCAGCCCGAGCTTCCCGGCGACCGCGCGGTGCGCCTGGAATCGGACGTAGACCGATGGAGAGGTCTTCTCCTCGTACTCGACTTCCGCCTCCGCCAGTGCCGTTCGGCAGCGGGTGCACCAGTGGACCGGCTTGAGCCCCTTGTAGACGGCCCCGGTCCCGAAGAACCGGCCCAGCGTCTCCGCGATGGTCGCTTCGTAGTCGAACGACATCGTGCTGTAGGGATTGAACCAGTCGCCCAGCACCCCCAGTCGGATGAAGTCCTGACGCTGAATGTCGATGTACTTTGCGGCGAACTCGCGACAGGCCCGGCGGAAATCCGCCGAAGACATCTCCCGCTTTTTCGGGCCGAGCTCCTTGTCGACCTGATGCTCGATCGGCAGCCCGTGGCAGTCCCAGCCCGGAACGTACGGCGCGTCGTAGCCCATCATCGTCCGGGATTTGACCACGAAGTCCTTGAGGATCTTGTTCAGGGCGTGCCCGATGTGAATCTTTCCGTTGGCGTAGGGGGGGCCGTCGTGCAGCACGAATTTCGGCTGACCTTCGGAGCTCTGACGGATCTTTCCGTAGAGATCGAGCTGGTTCCACCGCTCCAGCCTTTCCGGCTCGGTGGCCGGGAGGTTCGCCTTCATCGCGAACTGCGTCTTGGGGAGATTGAGAGTGTCCTTCCAGTTCTTCTTTTCAGTCATGGATTCAGATCTCGATCATTCTTCGGTGTGCCGGTCCGTGAGACGCGCTGGTGCGGATACCGGCCGGCGGTAACGCATTAACGACGCCGCCCTCGCGGAAATTCACCGGTCCGGCGGCGCCGAACCTAACACAACAGAGGGGATGGAAAAAAGCGGCAGCAATCCAGGCGGGGCGGGCGGGGGAAACCGGCTCACATCCCGCCGCTGGCGGCGGACGACGTGTCCGGCGTGGAAAGGATGATCCGTTCGCCCGGCTGGAGAATATGCGATACGTCGAAACCATTGAGATCGAGCAGATCCTGAACTGAGAGGCCGTTCGCCCGGGCAATTGCGTAGAGGGTGTCTCCCCGTCGAACGAAGTGGACCCGGGCGCTTCCCCGGGTCGGGTTCAGACGGCGGGACAGCTCTCCCTGGCTCACCGGGAGGAAAAGCGACTGTCCGGCAGCCAGCTTCTTCGATCGCAGTCCGTTCATCTCCATCAGATCATCAGCCTTGACCGTGAGTCGGCTTGCGAGGCGCGTCACCGAGTCGTTGTGCGCGAGCGTGTAGGTCGAGACCTGCATGTAGGGATCTTCGAAGTGCAGTGTCCCGGCCCGGGCCGACAGACTGGAGACCTGATCGGCGGGTACCCGAACCGCGTACGGTCCGGGAGGAACGACGCCCCGCCGCAGTGCCGGATTCATTTCGCGAAGCACCGGCTCGTCCACTCCGGAGACCTCGGCAAGCCACTTCAGCGAAACCGGTCCTTCGATCGATACCGGCCGCACGTCCTGTGGCGCGGGCGAGGGAACGTTGAATCCATACTGGTCTGGATGGCTGACCAGAATCAGGGTCGCGAAAAAGGTCGGCACGTAGCCTCGGGTTTCCCTGGGGAGTGCCGCCGCCTCGTAAAGATCCCAGAACGTGGTGGCGGACTGCTGGTCGAGGGCCCGTCGGACGCGCCCCGGTCCGGCATTGTAGGCCGCGAGGGCGAGAGACCAGTCGCCAAAGGCCTGATAGAGATCCCTCAGGTACGCGGCTGCAGCGTGAGTGGAACGAACCGGATCCGCCCGTTCGTCCACCCACCAGTCCACCCGCAGCCCGTATTCGCGAGCGGTTTCCGGCATGAACTGCCACAATCCGTGAGCGCCGGCGCGGGAAGTGAGGGTAGGAATGAATGCGCTCTCGATCACCGGCAGCCACCCCAGGGCCCTGGGCAGACCTTCCTCCCGAAGCGTCTGGTCGATCATCGACCGGTAAGGCGCAGAGCGTTCGATCGAAGTCTGGATCTTGTCTTTGAGATCGGTGGAGAAGTAGTTGACCGCACCTTTCACGGAATCATGGTCCGGAATCTCCATCGAGGAGAGCGTCTCGGTGTCGGCGGGAGTCGCATCGGCTGCCGGGCGAGCGGCAATCAGATCCGCGGCGTGCTCCAGCGCCCTGCGGAGCTCCTCCGCTTCGCGCACTTCACGCGACGTGGCGGATCTGGAGGGAGCCGGACTGACGGGTGTCGACGGGGAGGGGAGGGAAGCACAGGCTCCCATGAAGAGAGAGAGGATCACAGTGGCTGTCTGTCGAACCCTCAAGTCGCCCCCCGCACCCATCAGTAATTCATCTCAATCGTTCGATTCAGAATCGAAATGCACCCGCAAGTTTAACATCAGTCGTTGGATCTCGACCAGACTCTCCAGGTCGAGCTCCCGCTGTTGCCGGGAGACTGAGCTGCCCTCTGCATCCTCGAACTCGAGGACCAGCTTCAGCCTGCGCGCCTGCGCCGCAGCATCGGCCGGGATTTCCAGGTCGAGGGTTCGGTAGATCTCCCGTTTCGCCGGCGCGACCGCGTCCGGCTCTTCCTTCTTCGTGCGGGTGCCCTGCGTCGCCCGTTTTCGGAGGGCCTCGAGCTCGGCCATGATGTCCACCGAGGAACGGACTTTCACCCGCTTCATCTCCGGTTCGGAGGCGGGTGGTTGCCCTGGCTCCTTCTCCTCGGACTCCTCTTCTGGAGGGGCAACGGGTGTCACCGGTGCCTGGGCGGAAATCGCATCCACCGGCGCCGGTTCAGCCTCGGAGCGCGGCGCCATCCGAGGATCCCGGCCGGCTTCCACCTCGGACGGAGCCTCGGCGAGATCCACGGCGGTCCGCGTCTGCTCCGGGTAGGCGGCCGGTTCCTCCTCCCCGCCCCGCTCTTCGAAGGGGGGCGACACGGGAGCGGGAATCGCGACCGTCCTGCCGGGCTCGACATCTTCGTGAACGGGAGGATGGATCTGCGGCTCGGATTGAACGTAGAAGGTCTGGCGCGTGGGGGGCGGAGTGATGCTGTCGTCGCCCATCATCCGCTTCCGAAGCGTGCGCAGCGTGAGCTTCGAGATCATTTTCAGAGTGTCGAACACCCCTTCGCCCTTGAGGGCAGAGGCCTCCTGGTACTGGTAGCGGGCGTCCGGATCGATTGCGGCCAGGATCTCGTCGCAGGGAAGGACGTTCGGGAGATCCCGTTTGTTCAACTGAATGACCACCGGCAGCTCTTCGAATCCGATGCCGATCTCCTCGAGGTTCTGGCGCAGATTGCGAAAGCTGTCGATGTTCGCATCGAGCATCAACGGCTGTGAATCGGCCACGAACACCACTCCATCCGCTCCCTTGAGCACCAGTTTGCGGGTGGTGTTGTAGAAGACCTGGCCGGGCACGGTGTAGAGCTGCAGGCGGGTTCGAAAGCCACCGATCACGCCGACATCGATCGGAAGGAGGTCGAAAAAGAGGGTCCGGTCGGTCTCGGTCTCGAGCGAGACCATTTCACCTCGACCCTGAGGGGTGGTCTTGTTGTAGATGTGATGCAGATTGGTGGTCTTTCCGCACAGACCGGGACCGTAGTAGACGATCTTGGCCGCCATCTGCATCGTTGCGTAGTTGAAGAAAACCATCGGTCAGCGCGGTTCCGCGAGGGCCGATCGTAGCATCGGGTTTCCAAGAGGGTCAAGGTCGGAGAAACCTTTGCATTGCGAGGATTTCCGGGTCATCCGGGCGGTCCCGGACCACGAGCGGCACCAGGATCCGGGCGAGCTGGAGATAGAGGTCGTGCAGGGCCGGATCGGCGGCGAGGGCAGCGAGGTGGCGCTCGACGATTGCGCGGTCGCCGCGGGCGACAGGCCCGGTGAAGCGATCCGCTCCCCGGTTGCTCGCCCAGTTCTCCACGGCCGACCGTGCAAGGCCCGCAAGGGCCTCGTCGAGCTCTCCCGTCAGCCCGGCCCGGCCGAACAGCGATCGCGAGCTCTCCAGAAGAACGGCGACGAAATTCGAAGCAAAGACTGCTGCCGCGTGGTACAGGATCTTGCGGTCCGGAGCGATCTCGACCAGCCGCGCACCGGCTGCTTCGGCAATGAAAGCCGCCAGGCCCCTCCCGTCGGCGTGACCCTCGAAGACCATCACGGCCCCTTCGAGAACCGGTGTCACGCCGGGACGGGGAAGCGCCTGGAGAGGGTGGAGGGAAAACCTCCGCTCGTGGGAGGTAAAGACCCCGCTGGAGAGCGCACCGCTGGCGTGAAACACCATCGCGTCCGGGGAGATCGTGCCTGCGAGCTCCTCGTAGAGCGGCGCGATCGCGTCGTCGGGAACGGCAAAACAGATCACGTCCGACCGACGGGCCAGCTCTGCCGGATCCAGCCGCTCGACACCGAGGAGGGCAGGTAGAGGTGAGGTGGAGGAGGGCCGGAGGCCGATCCCGGACAGGGGCCGGTTGCTCCGGGTCCAGATCCTGGCAAAAGTCCAGGCAGCCCTGCCCCCTCCGATAATGCCGAGCCTGATCATCGTCTGGCCGTCCGGGCGCTATGATAGACCAGTGAAGATGATGGTGGTGAGCGGGCTGGTCCTTCTCGCGCTGGCGCTGCCGGCCCGAGCGGAGCAGGCGGCTCCGGTCGATTGCCGGACCGGTCGAGGGGCGTACGCGGAAGCCCTCTGCCTGTATCAGAGCGGGAGTCTGGACGAGGCGGCAGAGATCTTTCAGCAGATCATCCATGATGACGCCCGGGAGCCGGCCACGATCCGCGCGCATTATTTTCTGGCCAGGATCCGGATGCGGGAGGAGCGGTGGGAGGATGCCTCCCGGATTCTGATCGGCATCTTTTCGCGATCACGCCAGTTTTATCTGGCGTGGAACTGTGACTTCCTTCTCGGCCAGTGCCGGCGCGCGCTGGGGAAGGATTCCTGAACCGTCACCATGCATCGCGAGTTCGAACAGAGACGGAAGCTGCTCCAGCTGGAGGCGCTCTACGACGTGGGGCGGGCGCTGAACACGCTGCGTCCCGAGTCGGAGCTTCTCGAGGAGATGCTCCATCGCGCGCTGGCCATTCTCGACGCCTCCAGCGGCCTGGTGGCGTCGATCGATTCGAACCTTCAGATTCAGCACCTCTTTACCGTTGGAGTCGAGCCACCGGCGGAACCGTCGGCGATTCTCGAGGTGGATGTGGTGGCGAGGGTGGTGCGGCAGCGGGAAGAGGTGGTTTCCACGGTCGAGTCGTTTCTCGGCGGCCCGGGGGGGGCACTGGTCGCGGCCCCGATGATCGCCGGGGATGTGCTGGTGGGGGTGGTGGGGCTGGTGGGGAAAGAGGAGCGGGGCTCCGGCAGCGGGACCTTCGGCGAAGACGACGTCCGGTTCCTCAGCTCGCTCGGGGCCATCGGCGCCGCGGCGGTGGACAACTCCCGCAACTTTCACCGCCTGCAGATGATGCGTGCATCGCTGGAAGATGAGAATCGTTCTCTGAAGGAACGGATGCAGAAGGAATACAGCGATCGGTTGATGATCGGCGACTCGCCTCAGATGCAGAGGGTGATCGATCTGGTGGCGCGCGTGGCGGACAGCCCGGTGAGCGTCCTGATTCGCGGAGAGTCGGGAACCGGCAAGGAGATGGTCGCACGACTGATTCATGGAAGTTCCCCGCGTCGGCAGAAGGCGTTTGTGGCGATCAACTGTGCTGCACTCCCGGAGACTCTGCTCGAGTCTGAGCTGTTCGGCATCGAGCGGGGAGTGGCGACCGGTGTCGAGGCCCGGCCGGGGAAGTTCGAAACTGCCGACGGGGGAACGATCTTCCTCGACGAGATCGGCGACATTCCTCTGGCGCTCCAGGCCAAGCTCCTGCGGGTGCTCCAGGAGCGCGAGTTCGAGCGTATTGGTGGCCGCCGGCGCATTCATGTGGACGTCAGGGTGCTCGCGGCCACCCACCGGGATCTCGAACAGATGGTCGAAGAAGGAACCTTCCGCCAGGATCTCTATTACCGGCTGCGGGTGGTGGAGATCGTTCTGCCGCCCTTGCGGGAGCGGCGGGAGGACATCCCCCGGCTGGTGCGCTACTTCCTTGATAAATACGGTCAGCGGGAAGGCCTGGGCCAGGTGCGCATCGATCAGGACGCGCTGCAGAAGCTTCTTCGCTATCCTTTCCCGGGCAATGTCCGGGAACTGGAGAACATGATCGAGGGAGCCCTCGCGCTGACCCTCGATCCGGTGATCGACGAAGACGACCTGCTGATTCCGGGCGGTGACTCCTGGACAGGAGAGCTCGACGAGGGTCCCCTGGTTCCGCTCGAGGAGGTTCAGCAGCGTTACATCGCGCGGGTCCTGGCCCATACCGGCGGGAATGTGTCCCAGGCAGCCAGAATTCTCGGGGTCGACCGGAAAACGATTTATCGCCGCATTGAATCTGTGTCCCAGAATGGTACATCCGTGGAATTTGTGGACACATCGCGTAAATAGCAGAATAAAAGTGGTTTGTGCGTGCATGTGGCTTCGTTTCACAAGCATGTGTTCCAAAATGCCACATGACGCGCAGGGTGACTTGATGCGGGCAGTGATCGTAAATAATTGAAAATGCGAAGGTTACGTTTATTTTGTTGGTCGGGGGAGCGGTGGCAGCGGCGTTGCTCTAGGGCTGGTCGAGCGAAATTCGAGGAGGAATGCAATGACCACCCTGGCCCGCGCAAAAGAAAGAATCCAGAGCAACGTCGATCCCTCGTGGCTGTTGCCGACCGTTCTGGGCTTGAATAGTCTGTTGCTGATTGCTATAGAGCAGCAGCACGGAATCCCCGAGTGGCTGAAATCGGCTGCTGCGCTGTTCCTTGCTTTCTGAATGCATCAACTGAGATCATGTCCAACCGTGAGCACGAGATGGAGCTGACGCTCCCGCTGGTCCCGGACTTCGAGATCACAGCCGCCCAGGCGGCGATGGATCTCGCGCGGGGACTCGGGATGGCCGACGAGCCGGTTGACGAGCTCGCTCATGCCATTATCGAGGCCTGCATCAATGTCCGGGAGCATGCCTGTTGCGCCGATGAGCGCATCTATTTAAGATTCTCTGGCTCGAATCAGAACGGGCGGGCCCGGCTGGAGGTCTGGATCACGGATCACGGACGGGGCTTTGATCCTCACGAGGTGCTGGAGCGGCAGCGCCAGCGGGGTGGCGGGCCTCGGAAACGGGGTTGGGGCCTCAAGATCATCGAAGCACACATGGACGAGGTCGAGATTCATTCATCCTCTGAGGGAACGACGGTGTACATGGTCAAGCTTGGGCGGAGACGAAGTGATGACTGAGGGATGCAAAGTGACGGTCGACCGCGCGGGCGCGGGGGCAGTGGTCCACACCCGGGGCTACATCAATAACGTCGGGGGCGAAGAGATTGCCAACTGCGCCTACGACCTGATGGATGACGGTGTCGGCACCCTTCTGCTCAACCTTCGCGAAACCAAGATCGTGAACTCCATCGGAATCAGCATTCTGATCGAGATCGTCGAGAAGATGATGGAGAAGAACGGACGGCTGGCGTTCTGCTGTCTGACTCCGGTCATCCATAAAACTTTCCAGATCATGGGGCTCGCCCAGTACGCGGCGATTTTCCCCGATGAGGAGACGGCCCGCCGGGAACTCTCCATCTGACGGTCTGGAGCCGGTTTCCCATGCTCTCGGTTCAGAAATTCTCGGTTCTCCTCCACCAGCTTCAACAGGTCGAGCGTACCTTTCCCCGCACTGAAGCCGGCGTCCGCTCGCAGGCCGAATCGATCCTTCACTCGTTCTGCCGGTTTGCCGACTACCCCTCGGGGGCGGTCTACCTTCGCGACCCCCTGGATCAGGGAATGCGCCTTCTGGCCTCGAGCGGAACCTGGAGCCTTCCTGATTCGCTCGCCAATGCGATCCCGGATGACGTGCTCCACGCCGCAACCGATTCGGAGCAGCTTCTCCGCTTTGCCCCTCCGGAGATCTTCGCGGTCGCTCCCGCCGCGGTGGTTCCGCTGGTCCGGCACGAGGATCCATTCGGGGTGATTCTTCTGGAGGGGAAGAGTCTCGATCAGGTCGATGAAGCCGAGGTCCTGCTGCTCCGGGCTGCCGCCACCCACCTCTCGACCGTGCTCGCGAATCAACGGATGACCAGCGAGATGCGGGAGGGGGAGTTCCAGCTCAAGTACCGCCTGTGGGAGCTCGAATCACTTTACGACATCGGCCTGTCGATCGCCGCGACGCTCAATCTCGACGATCTGACCGACGAAATTCTGATGCGTACCCTGTCGCTCCTCAACGCGCGACGGGCTGCACTCTATCTCCGGCGCGGCGAACGTTTCGTCCTGCATCAGGCCATCGGTGAAGTCCGCTCCCAGTTCTTCGACGAAGAGCTCGATCAGAGTGTGACCAATCGGCTGGTTCAGGAGGGCAAGCCGATCAATTTCGAGGAAGGAGCCGACTGCATCTTTCCCGGATGCAGCAGCTTCGTGGCCCTGCCGATCAAGAGCGAGCAGCAGGTCATCGGCATCATCTCCGCTGCGGATCGAGAGCAGAGGGACGGGGGAGTCGGACCTTTCGACGAGAATGATCTCGAACTCCTCTCCCGGTTCGCGAATCAGGCTGCCATCGCGCTCGAAAATGCACGGCTGCACCGCGAAGCACTCGACAAGCAGGCCATGGAGCGTGAGCTCGAGCTCGCCGCCACCATCCAGCGCGACATTCTTCCTCGCGGACTCCCCTCAGTCGAAGGCCTGGAGATCGAAGCCTGGACCCGGCCGGCCCGGCAGCTCGGAGGCGACTACTTCGCCCTGTTTCCCCGGGAAGGGAATCTCTCCTTCTGCGTTGCCGACGTTTCCGGCAAATCCACTCCGGCCGCGATTCTGGTCTCCGCGTTTCACGCCGCGATTCAGCTGCTCTTCGAAGAAGGGCGGGACCTTGGCGAGATCGTCACTGAACTGAACCGGCACATCCACCGCTGGTCCTCCCAGACCAAATTCATCACTCTGATTCTCGCCACCATCGATACCGAGCACGGCCTGATTCGCTACGTCAACGCCGGTCACAATCCGGGTTATCTGATCGCCGGCGACTCGATCGAGACGATCAAATCGCACGGCCTGCCGATCGGAATGATGTCGGAGAGCCGTTACACCGCAATGACCCGGAGCTTCGCACCCGGATCGATCGTGGTGGCCTACAGCGATGGCATCACCGAGGCGGAGAACCCCGCGGACGACGAGTTCGGAAACGAGCGGCTTGCCCGGGTGCTCCGTGAGAATCGCGAGCGCTCCTGCCAGGAGATCGGCCAGGCCATCATCGGTGCGGTCGACGCATTCACCGAGGGCAAACCTCAGGGTGACGATCAGACCCTCACGATCGTCCGCCGGAGGTGATGCCGAATCGCCGTCCCGGCTGACGGACTCGGGCGCTGCGGGCGAGACCCGCATATTCCTCACTGGCGCATTCAGCTCTCTGTATCAAAATCGCGCCGAGTCCGACTCATGGAGAGAGAGGATGCCATGAGCCGACTTGCACAGCATGCCGCCACCCGTACCGCGACCATTCCCTTCTTTTTCGTCCGTTCCCCCTTCTCTTCCAGCGGCCCTCCCTGTGGGGTGGGTGAAGGCTGCGAGCTGCGGGTTCTGGACCCGAGCGAAGCGGGGCTCGAGCCCCTGCGGGATCTGCAGAGCGATTCCACCTTGGCCGACGCCGTGGTCGCCATCGAGGGGCTCCACCCCCAGTTCGATCAGCTCCACGCACTGATTCGACGGCTCGCACCTTCCGTCGAGATCCTGGTGATCTATCCTCGCCTCAGTGCGATGAAACAGATCTTCGCTCTTCCCGCCGATGAGTCCACCCACGTCCGTTTCCGGGAGTACTGGCGCAGCCGCGAAGCCGGCGTCCCGGCGTGAGGCGCCGCGACACGCGGCGATCATCATGGCCAGGGCGATTCTCCGGACGTCTCGGGCTCCTGCTCCGCACGCAACAGGTGCTTCTGCACTTTTCCCAGGGCATTCCGCGGCAGCCTCTCCACCCGGAACCATCGTCGGGGAACCTTGAATGAAGCGAGCTGCTCGCGCAGTATCTTCTCCGCCTGTTCCGGATCGAATCCCTCGTCCGTCGCCACGAACGCCACCGGCAGCTGTCCCCGGGCCTCATCCGGGATCCCGACGAGCGCGGCTTCCCGAACTCCATCCATCGATTCGAGCAGTTCCTCGACTTCCCGAGGATAGATCTTGAAGCCGCCCGAAACGATCAGTTCGCTGGTCCGGCCATGCAGCGTGTAGTAGCCATCCTCTGAACGGGAGGCGAGGTCGCCGGTGATGAACCAGCCGTCCCGGAAGGAGCCGCGCGTCGCATCCTCGCGATTCCAGTAGCGGGGAAAGACGTTGGGTCCATGGACCTCCAGCACTCCTGTTTCTCCCGGTGCCACCGATTGGCCGGCATCGTCGAGGATCCGGGCGGAGACCCCGGGTAGCGGAAAGCCGACTGTCCCGGCTCTCCGCTCTCCCGTCAGTGGATTCGACAGGCACATCAGCGTCTCGGTCATGCCGTAGCGCTCCAGAATTGCGTGTCCGAATCGCTCCCGGAATCGCTCGAAGACCTCCGGAGCGAGAGGCGCCGAGCCGGAGACGAACAGGCGCATCGCTGCGCCGATCTCCCGGGCCGCACCCGGCTCGATCTCCAGGAGCCGGACGTAGACGGTCGGCACGCCGAAAAACAGCGTCGGTCGGAAATCGAGCATCTCGCGCTCCGCATCGTTGCGGTCGAAGCGCTCCAGCAGCCGCATGCGGCACCCGCTCGCCAGCCAGGTGTGCAGACCGTTTCCCAGGCCATGGACGTGAAAGAGCGGAAGAGGAAGAAGAAGGCGATCTTCGCGGGTGATCTGCCAGCAGGCCAGCAGGTTGACCGTGTTCGCGGCGAAGTTGTTGTGGGTGAGAACGACTCCTTTCGATGCTCCGGTGGTCCCCGAGGTGTAGACGATGGCCGCGGGGTCATCTCCATCGACGACTCCCTCGGGTCGCTCGTCGGAAAGCGGGGCGATGCGTTCCTCGAGCGACTCGACGTCGAGGGTGGGCACGCCGGGAATCTCTCCGGAGGCAATGGCCAGCTGCGGTTTCGCATCGCTCACGATGTGACGGATCTCCCGCTCCCGGTAGAGGATATTGATCGGAAGGAAGATCACGCCGAGCTTGGCGCAGGCGAGGTAGAGGTCGACGAGCTCCGGCCGGTTCGCAAGGTGGACGGCAAGACGGTCGCCATTTTCCATGCCTTCGCTGGTGAGCATGTGGGCGAGCTGATTGCTTCGTCGCTCGAGCTGCCCGAAGGTGAATCGTCGGCCCCGGAACTCCAGCGCGGGGTGGTCCCTCCGGGTCAGCAGAGCGGGGTCGAAGAGCCTGACCACACTCATTTCACTCGCCCCGAAACCGAGGTGGACGCCTGGAGGAGAAAGCGTCCATTCCTTCCGCGGCATCCGCGGAAGAGAAGGCCTGAATCTGATGGGCCGTTTCCACCGAGAGCTGACCGTCGAGGTCAATGTCTGCCGACCCGTAGACGGCGCGCTTGATGTCGGCGATGGCCAGCGGTGGTCCGTCGGCAAACGAGCGCGCGATCCCGCGGGTCTCCTCGGTCAGCTCGTTCGAAGGGACGATCCGGTCGATCATCCCGATCCGGAATGCCTCGGCGGCTTCCACCATCCTGCCGCTCATCAGAATCTCCATCGCACGCGAAGTCCCGACCAGCCGCGGGAGGAAGAACGTTCCTCCCCAGTCGGGGTGAAGTCCGATCCGGACGAACGTCTCGCCGAGCTTCGCGTGTTCCGCCGCGATGCGGTAGTCGCACGCCAGCGCGAGGTTGCAGCCCGCACCGGCGGCCACCCCATTGATGGATGCGATGACCGGCCTGGGGTGTTTGCGGATCGTCGTCACGATCCGTCCCCCCGCCTCCAGGAGCCTGCGGAAGGATTCCGTGTCCCGGTTCGCCTGCATCGGCTTCATGGCATCGATGTCTCCGCCCGCGGAGAACGCCCGTCCGGCACCGGTGATGATCACGACCCGGACGCCTGGGTCGCGGGCCGTCTGGTCGAGCGCGGTGAGGAGATCCTCGCGCATCGATCCGGCGAATGCATTGAGCTTGTCGGGGCGGTTGAGCGTGATCGTCGCGATCCGCTCACTCTGTTCCAGGAGGATGTGATCGTCGGCCATGATTCGAATTCTATGGGAAAAGCCCTCGGTTGATCAGCGCTCCACTCGTGGTGGGACGGTCTCGGGTGGATTGTGGGTCTCTCGAATTCGCACGGGCTGGGATCCGTGATACAACTCGGGCGGATGAGCGGCTTCGTCGATGTCGGGGCGGTCGAGGAATTGCCGCCCGGAAGCAGTCGCTGTGTTCAGATCGATCAACGGCGGGTTGCGCTGTTCCACACGGACGAGGGAATCTTCGCGACCGATGACCGTTGTCCTCATCGCGGTGGCCCCCTCAGCGAAGGGGATCTTGTCGGGAACGAGATCTTCTGTCCCTGGCACTTCTGGCCGTTCGACGTCCGGACGGGGAAACATCCGATGCTGCCGCTGACGGTTGTCACCCACGAAGTGAAGCTGGAGCAGGGAAGAATTCTCGTGCGTCTCGCTTCCGAGCCCGAAAACGTACCGGAGTATCTGTGAATCCCAAACCACTCAGACACGTCGACCTCTACAGCGATGCGGGACGCCTCGAGGCGATCTATCGCGACCTGGCGGCCCCGGCCGGCGTGGCCGTCGTCTGTCATCCTCACCCTCTGCACGGAGGGACCCTCCACAACAAAGTCGTTTTTCGCGCATCCAAAGGGCTCGAATCGAGCAATATCGCGACCCTTCGTTTCAACTTCCGAGGTGCGGGCTCGAGTCACGGGCGTCACGCCGAAGGGGAGGGGGAGCTCCGGGACGTGGAGGCAGCGATCACCTGGATGCAGAAGAAACATCCCGGGATTCCGCTGATGGTCGGTGGCTTCTCGTTCGGAGCATGGGTCTCCAGCCGGGTCGGCTGCGACCGGCCGGATGTGGAGGCACTCTTCCTGCTCGGTGCGCCGATCAACAAGTACGATCTCACCTATCTCGGCACCTGCCGGAAGCCGAAACTGTTCATTCACGGGACGCGCGACGAATTCGGAGACATCGATCGCCTGTCGAATCTGGTGACGAAATGGCCGAATTCGGAGATGGTGATCGTGGACGGCGCGGATCACTTCTTCAACCGGAAGCTCGAGGTGGTCGAAGAGACCATGCGGCAGTGGGCGCTCGAAGTGATCGCGGAACGATGAGCGGCGGCCCGGGACGGGCGGCGCAGCACGTCTACGTCTTCATCTTCTTGAGACGGTTGAGCGCAAGTTTGTTTCCCGGATCGATCTTGAGCACGTCCTCGTAGAAGCTGCGGGCGCGGGTCAGCATCATCTGCTCGTTGTGAATGTCGCCCAGGGCAATCAGCGTGTCCACCCGGTTGGGATCGATCGACAGGGCCCGTTGGAGACTGTCGACTGCCTGGCGTCGCCAGCGGGGATTCTTCTGCTGCGAGACGCCGAGCAGATGCCACGACTCGGCATGATCCGGTGCGAACTTCACCGCCTGCTGGAGAAGAAGAATCGCTCCGTACACGTCACCCTTGATGCTCAGTTCGCTGGCCTTGTGGAAGTTCTGCATGGCCTGTCCACGCCGTGCAATCTGCTGATGGATGGATCGGTGTTGAGTCCCTTCGGGACGGGTGCTGAGAAGCGTGTCGTAGTCATGACGCTGGTTCGGAGAGGAGAGGGTGTGAACCGCTTCATCGATGCGATGGCGGATCTGCTCGACCGAGTCCCGCGCTGCAGCAGGATAGACCGACGGATCGAACCGGCGCCGGAGCTCGTCGCCCTGGAGCACGATCTGCTGCCGGGTCGCCGCGCGCGGGACGTTGAGCAAGGCGTAGTGGTCGAGATTCTGAAGCTGCCTGGCCAGCGCGACCGCCTGGAGCGCCTTCTGATCGCCACCGATGGCGGCGAGGATTGCGAGGTCCTTCTCCGTCTCATCGAACTCCTGCTCCGACGCGTGCTCGACGGTCTGCCAGGTTCCGAGGGTCATCAGAGCGAGCGCGACCCGTGCGGCGCCGCTGGAGTCGGATGCGCTACGGAGGAAATCGGACAGCTTCATCCGGTCATTCAGCCGGGCGGCGATCTTCCGTTCCGCCTCCGAAAGTGGAAGCGTCTGCAGGCCGAACTGTGGCGATGCGCTCGGCTGGACCTCCGCGTTCAGCTCCCCCAGCGAGGTCCGGAGTACCAGTCCGCTGGAGATTCTCCGGATCCCTTCCAGCACCACCGCGGAGGTGGAGACGAACACCCGTTTCTGGGGTTCGAGCGCTTCCTCGTCGGAGAAGGCGATGGTGCCGGATTCAAGAGAGAACAACGGCGTGGTCAGCACCGTGATCCACTCCCGCAGGAGCGAATTTTTCTGTGCGGAAGGAATCGCACGTTCTTCGTCGAGGTGCGGCACGATGTCGACCGGGTCCTGCGGGTCGAGCGCCTCGATCCGTTCCTGGGCGATGACTCCTCGGCGGGCCAGGTATCGCCCGAGCGAATCGTCCTGTGCCGTGGGGATGGCGAGGACGAGCTCTCCCTGAGACCAGAACAGCAACCGCCCCGCTTTGGGCGTGACCACGGTCATCCGACCGGTTCTCCGGTCGCCGATCAGTTCTCGAACCACCGTCGAGAACGGTGTCTTTTCAAGACGTTCGAGGGTCATTGCTGCATTCTTGCACGAGGCCGACATGGACCACCGTCCGGAACCGTGTTCGCCGCGGGGTCAGGTGGGTGCCATTGTAACGGGTATGGGCGGCTTCGCAGAAGGACTCCGGGCTGGAGTGACTTTCAGGAACAGCCGGCGGGTGAGTCTTGTTCATCAGGCAGGTGCATGACATGAAAAGAATCCACAGCCTCATTGCAGGCTTTCTGCTGCTCATCGTGTCCGTTCCGGGATTTGCTCAGACCCAGCCGGCAGCCTCCGCGCTCAACGCGGAGTCGATCGACGCCTATCAGTTTCTGCAGGCCCGGCTGGCGAGCTCGGAAGGCGACTATGGCACGGCCATCGACATCCTTGGAAAGCTGATCGAGAAGGATCCGACTGACGCGACGCTCCGGTACGAGCGGGCCTCGGTTTACCTGTCGATGCGTCAGCCGGAAAAGGCCGAGGTGGATCTGCAGAAGGCCATCAGTCTCGAGCCGAAGTTCTACGACGCACAGAAACTGCTCGGGCGCCTGGAGATCGATCGGTCCGGAGGCGGGACAGAGACAAGGTCACCGCGGCTCTCGAGCACCTTCAGGCTGCATTCGCGCTCCAGCCGGATGATCTCGGCAGCGGCCTGACCATCGCCCAGATTCTGCTCAGCCTCGATCGTCCCGAAGAGGCGGCGCAGCTGCTGTCGGATCTGCAGGAACGGTTTCCCGACAATCGGGCGGTCAACTACAGCTACGCCCAGGTGCTGACCCGGCTGGGCCGGGGAGACGAGTCGCAGAAGTACCTCGAAGCGGTGGTCGAGCAGGATCCTCTCTACCGGCCGGCGGTGTTCCAGTTGCTGGATCTCTATCAGAAGCAACAGAACTGGCTCGGGGCGGCGAAGCTTCTCGATCCGCTGGTTGCGAAGGACCCTCTGGATCTCGAGATGCAGCGGCGCCAGGGCTACTTCTATCTCCGGGCCGGCGAGGCGGCGAAAGCCGAGCAGATCATGACCAGTATCCTCGCGGTTGATCCCGAGGACCGCGGCGCCCGCTTCTTCCGTGCGGAGGCGCTGACCGATCTGAAACGGCCGGATGAGGCCGAGGCGATTTACCGAAAGCTGCTCGAGGAGACGCCGGACGATCCCGAAGTGATCCTCAGCTACGGATTGAACCAGCTCAATCAGGATAATCTCGAGGGGGCCGCTGCGCAGTTTCACCATCTTCTCGACCTGAAAACTGTGCCCCCGGGCGTGCAGGTCATGGCCCGCACCCAGCTCGCGTCGATCGATTACCAGAGGAAGGACGAACCGGCGGCACTGGCGATGGCACGGACCGCGGCGCTCGATGCTGAACGACCCAACTTCCAGGCGGTTTCTATCGCCCTGGAGGTGCTCAAGAACCAGGAGAAGTTCGACGAGGCGCTCTCGTTTCTGGATCGGCTGGACAAGAAGTTTCCCGCCAATCCCGTCTTCGAGGCCCGTCGCGTGGAATTCCTGCTTCGGACGAATCAGGAGAAGAAGGCGCATCTCATCGCTGCCCGTGAAGCGGCAAAAGGAGTGGAGCATGCCGTGACCATGAGTCAGGCTTACGCCGCCACGGATCGCTTCTCCGGGGCCGTGGATCTGCTCGAAAATGCCGGAAGGACCATCCGGACGATATTGATCTGCTGTTCCAGCTGGGTGCGATGTACGAACGCGCCGGCAGGATCGACGCTGCGGAGGCCACGTTCCAGTCTCTGCTGCAGAAGAGTCCGGAGCACGCTGCCTCACTCAACTATCTCGGCTACATGTGGGCCGACCGCGGCGAGAAGCTCGACCAGGCACTGGAGATGATCACACGTGCGGTGAAGGAGTCGCCGGACAACGGCGCCTACGTCGATTCGCTGGGATGGGTGTACTTCCGGATGGGGGATCTCGAAAAAGCGCGGCAGATGCTTCTCGACGCCGTCAGACTTCTTCCCGATGACGCGACGGTCCAGGAGCACCTCGGGGATGTGCTGGCGAAGCTGGGACAGGTCGATGATGCGCTCGCCCGTTACAAGACGGCTCTGAACCTCGAGCCGACGCCAGAAGACGAGGCCGAGATCCGCTCGAAGATCACCGAGATGGAAAAGCGGCTCGCGTCCAGCTCGATCCAGTGATCATGATTGACCGCATGCGCGGCCGGACCGTCGTCCTCGCCCTTGCCGGTGCTCTGCTGATGATCTCCTGTTCCACCGGCCAGCGGGGCGCGGGAGCCTCGGCCCGCTCCATGTGGCAGAGCCTCGTCGAGCGCCGAAACCAGTTCGAGGGCGCACGCAGCTACGCGAAGATCCGGGTCTCGAACGGGGATCAGAGGGAGACGTCAAGGCTCGAATTCTGGTCGATGCGGAAGGGGCGGATGGAGCTGAGCGGTCTTTCGCCCCTTGGAACCGCCCTGTTCACCGTCTACTCCGATCGCGACCAGATCATCATCGCGAATCACCATGGCCACACCTGGTGGCAGGGAACGGCTGCCGCGCTGCCGGAGATCGCCGGCGTACCGGTTGCGTCGAGTGATCTCCCGTTTCTCCTCTTTGCCCTTCCTCCTTCGACCGGGCAGATCGACTGGCAGGAGGGCCCGGGGGAGTACGGACGAGTGTCCGGGACGGCCTTTTCCGCTCTGATCAGTCCGCTGGGGATTGCCGCAATGACCATGCGGGACCGGCAACCGCTCCGGATCCGCTACGATCTTCCCTCGATGCCGCCAAGCCGAGTGATGGTGGAGATGCCGGCGGAGCCGGGTCGGGCGATCGAGGTGCAGCATCTCGATGTGAGCTTCGGACCGGTTTCGGTCGAGCCTCCCGACGTCGGGTCGTATCGGCAGGTTCCGAGCCCACGAATGCTGCAGTAGGAGGCATGCTCTGGCTTCGCTCGATTCCCTTACCGTCGCCTCATACGCCAAGACGAACTGGATGCTGCGGGTCCTCAACCGGAGACCGGATGGCTTTCACCGGATCGAGACCATTTTTCAATCGATCTCGTTGCACGACGTGATGCGGTTCGAACGTTCGAGCGAGGAGCGCCTCGAGTGCGATGACCCCTCCATTCCGGTCGACGGATCGAACCTGGTGGCCCGGGCGCTCGGCCAACTGCGGGCGGAGAGAGACGTTCCACCCCTCTCAATCTCCATCGAAAAGAGGATTCCGGCCGGTGGGGGCCTGGGAGGAGGATCGTCGAACGCGGCGACGGCGTTGCGGGTGATCAACCGAATGCTCGATCTCCGCCTGGATGCGCCGACACTCCATCGGATGGCGGCGGCGCTGGGCTCGGATGTCCCCTTTTTCCTGAAGGCCGGAACGGTCTGGGCATCCGGTCGAGGCGAGGAGCTTCGGGCGGTTCCACCGCGGCCCGGAATCCCTTTGATCGTCGTGGTTCCGAAGGAGAAGATCTCCACGGCGGGGCTTATCGCGCTCTGGGACGGGGAGCAGGAACCGGATCATGGTGAGCTCGGTTTCGACCGTTGCCTGCAGTTGATGCGCGAGGGGGGCCTCGATCAGTTTTCCGAACTGACCAACGATTTCGAAACCGTTGCGTTCGAGCGGCTCCCCGAGCTCCGGCAGCACCATCAGATGCTTCTCGATCTCGGTGCGGGGTGGGCGAGGCTCAGCGGTTCCGGATCCTCGATCGTCGGAGCCTTTCGCAGTCCGGCCGAGCGGGACTCCGCGCTGGCGCGATTCGAGACCCGAGTGACTGCTTTGCCGGCAGAGACGATTGATTCGGCGTGAGCGCTCCCCGAGCTCCGGTGACTGTTTCGAGATAACCCGTCTGAGATTGTGGCACCTCCCCCCTTTCGCCCTCAGCCAGAATTGTTCTATCCTCCGGGATTGTTAGGGCAGGGACGCGGGTCCTCCGCGACCGTGGACTACTGGGGAGTCGCCAAGTGGTAAGGCAGCGGCCTTTGGAGCCGCCATTCGCAGGTTCGAATCCTGCCTCCCCAGCCAGCGGCCGGCTCATCGCCGTCGGCGACGGTCCCCGGCGATCATGCTGATCACGGCGACAAACAGGGCAGCGCCGACGATCGACCAGATGATCGGGAACCCCCTCACCACGAAGAGATCGGGAAGCCCCGCCAGTCGGGACAGCCACGACCCGAGCAGCGCCCCGATGAAGCCGACCGCAATCGAGACCAGGCATCCACCGCGGCTGTAGCCGGTGATGGCCTGAGCAATCGCACCACAGAGTCCCGCAATCAGAAGAAGGATCAGAAGATTGATCAGCGTCATGGCGAGGCCATCTGCAAGAACCATGTCCTGATCGGCGCCCCGTGGTCGTGATGCGGAGAGGCTCTCCACGATCGGGGGCTGCGCCCTGATCCACTCGCGAGCCCTTTCGATCGTCAGGTGGTGGTTTCGAGTCTGCGGGACCAGCCCGCAGGCGAGGCACCTCCCACGATCGTTTATGATTTGCGGATGCCACGACTCATCGAATCGCCGGTCGTCGTCGAGGCGGCTGGGAACAAACCGAAGATCATTCAGGAATTCGTTGGACGTCCGAGCACCGGAAGCGACCGGGTCAGCGTTGCGAAGATGACCTCTCCGTCCGGTTGGCAGGAGCCGGGGCAGAGCCCCGATTTCGAGGAGATCACGGTGGTGCTCCGCGGCACTCTTCGCGTCGAGTCGGAGTCGGGGACGGTCGATGTCCATGCCGGTCAGGCGATCGTCACTTCGCCGGGCGAGTGGATCCGCTACAGCACACCCTTCGCGGAGGGGGCGGAGTACATCGCGGTCTGCCTGCCGGCGTTCTCTCCGGAAACCGTTCATCGTGATTGCTGACGCTGCTGGAGAGCCGGATGGACATTCTGAAAGCGATCGGAAACACCTCGATGATTCGGCTGCGGAAGGTCGTTCCACCGGGCTGCGCCGACGTGCTGGTGAAACTCGAGTGGGAGAATCCCACCGGCAGCATGAAGGACCGAATGGCGCTGGCGGTGATCTCTCGTGCCGAAGAGGAAGGCCGGCTGAAACCCGGAGGGACGGTTGTCGAGTACACCGGCGGGAGCACGGGCGCTTCGCTTGCGCTGGTCTGCGCGGCACGCGGATATCGGATCCGGATCGTCAGCTCCGACGCCTTCAGCCGGGAAAAGCTCGATCAGATGCGGGCGTTCGGTGCGGAACTGATCCTGGTTCCGAGCGAGGATGGACGGACCACCAGGAAACTGATTCTCGAGATGATCGATGCGGCTCGCACACTGAGTCAGGAGCCCGGCACGTACTGGACGGATCAGCTCAACAACACCGACAGCATCGCCGGCTATCATGCGCTCGGCGAGGAAATCTGGACTCAGACGGACGGAAGGGTCGGCGCGTTCGTTCATTGTGCCGGGACGGCCGCATCGTCGCGGGGAGTGGCCACGGTGTTGAAGCGGCACAAGCCGACGGTGCGAACGGTGGTCGTTGAGCCCGCTGAGTCTTCGGTGCTTCTCGGTGGGCAGCCGGGCCCTCACAAGATCGAAGGGGTGGGGATCGGGTTCGTCCCTCCGCTCTGGGATCCCGACGTGGTGGACGAGATCGCGGCGGTGAGCACGGCTGACGCAAAGGAGATGACCCGGCGGCTTGCCCGCGAGGAGGGTCTGTTCGCCGGGACTTCCTCAGGGGCGAATGTGATCGCCGCGATTCGCGTCGCCGAGCGGCTCGGCGAAGGATCGAGCGTCGTCACGATCATGGCCGATTCGGGTCTGAAGTACCTGAATACCGACGTCTACGGTCTGCGGCAGGCCGACGTCGCGAGCCCCGCAGCCATGTCCGAAAACGGCGAGCGCGCCGGCTCGCAGTGAGGCATACTGGCTCCTGATGGAGCTGGATCACGACATCTGCTACCGGGCGATCCGCAGCCGCGACTCCCGGTTCGACGGCCGGTTTTTCACCGGAGTCACGAGTACAGGCATTTACTGTCGGCCGATCTGCCCCGCCCGAACGCCGAAGAAGGAGAACGTCCGGTTCTTCGCATGCGCCGCTGCCGCGGAGAATGCCGGTTTCCGGGCCTGCCGGCGGTGCCGCCCCGAGGTGGCTCCATGGACGTCGGCCTGGAGCGGGACCGGCGCAACAGTGGCTCGTGCGTGGAGACTGATCGGCGAGGGCGCTCTCGACGCCGGAAATGTCGAGACGCTTGCCGCGCGGCTCGGCGTCAGCTCCCGCCAGTTGCGGAGACTCTTCCTGGAGCATCTCGGGGTCACGCCGATCGCGGTTGCTCAGAGCCGGAGATTACAGCTCGCACGGTCGCTGATCGAGGGGAGCTCCCTGCCGATCTCCGAGATCGCGCTCGCCGCCGGCTTCTCGTCGCTGCGCCGGTTCCATGCGCTGATTCACGAAACATGGGGCATCAAACCCTCCGCGATGCGTCAGAAGATCAGGGCGGTCAGTGATGCGTGGATCGAGATCTCTCTTCCGTCGCGCGATCCTTTCGATGCAGAAGGCGTTCTCCGATTTCTGTCGCTCCGGGCGACTCCGGGGGTGGAGTCGGTGACGGATTGTTCGTACCGCAGGACCTTTGCCGCGGGCGGAGAGCGGGGGATCGTCGAGGTGCTCTGGCAGCCGGCATCGGGACTCCTGTTACGGGTCCCGATCGCGCTCGGAATTCACGTCAACCATCTCGTCGGTGCCGCCCGACGGTTGTTCGACCTCGCGGCCGATCCGGAGACGATCGGGAGCCATCTGGCGGAGGATCCGCTGCTGGAGCCGCTGGTACGGAAGAATCCGGGGATTCGGGTCCCAGGAGCCTGGAATCCGTTCGAGGTCGCCGTGCGGGCGATCGCGGGGCAGCAGGTGAGTGTCGCCGCGGCGACGACGCTGATGGGTCGGCTCGTTCAGCGCTGTGGTGAGGCGCTGGCCGTTCGGGAGGGTGAGCTTTGGTCCATCTTTCCCACGCCTGAGCGCCTGGCAGCCACCGATCTCCGCGGGATCGGCTTCCCGGACCGGCGCGCCTCCGCGATCAACGCACTGGCCGCGGCGGTGGCGGACCGCCGGATCGATTTCGAGGCGCGGCGAATCGAAGAAACGATTGCGGCGCTGCGTGAGCTGCCGGGCGTCGGACCCTGGACCGCGGGATACGTCGCCATGCGGGCACTGGGAGAGCCCGGACGCGTTTCCGGACGGAGATCTGGTTCTGCGGCAGCGGATCGGAGAGGGAGGCGTCCCCGCGAGCGCGAGCGAGCTGACAGCCAGAGCCGAGGCCTGGCGCCCCTGGCGATCCTATGCGGCGATGCTGTTGTGGAGAAACGAATCGTGAGCGGAGCGACATACGCGTGGATGGAGAGCCCGATCGGGACGTTGCTGGTTGCGGGAGGGGGCGGAGGAGTGGTCGCTGTCCGATTCGAAGCCCATGGGGAGCCGGCCGAGCCGGACGACGGCTGGACGTGGGACGACGCTTCGGTCGGTGATGCCATGATGCAGTTGCGCGAGTACTTCGCCGGTCAGCGTCGCGAATTCACGCTGCCGCTCAATCCCGAGGGCACCGGATTTCAGCGTGAGGTGTGGATGGCTCTGCGGGCGATCCCCTATGGGCAGACGCGTTCCTATGGGGAGATCGCACGGGAGATCGGAAGGCCGAAGGCGGTACGGGCGGTGGGTGCGGCGAACGGCGCGAATCCGATTCCGATCATCGTTCCATGCCATCGAGTCATCGGCGCCGATGGGTCACTGACCGGATTTGGCGGCGGGCTGCCGGCGAAGAGGTTCCTGCTCGAGATGGAGCGCCGGGCCGCCGTTCCCACACTCTTCTGATGGATTCGGGACCACCGGCGCGAGCCGGGGGCCCTTCCCCCGGTGATTTCCGCTTCAGCAGGTGGTTTAGTGCTTGCAGTACTTTATAGATTCAAGTACATTACAAACGTTTACTGAAGTTCTTCGGGAGGAACGATGAATCGAAATGGAAAGGAAGGCAGGTCCATGACTCACCACGGAAAAGACGAAGGGAACAGGCGGCGAGGTCGTTGGAGGATCGCGGCGTGGACCGTCGCGGCGCTCGTCCTGCTGCTGCCGGGGGTCGCGATGCGGTTCACGGATGAGGTGGCCTGGAGTCCCGCCGATTTCGCGGTCTTCGGCGCGATGATCCTGAGCGCTGGCCTCGCGTTCGAGCTGGCGGTGAGAAAGACCGGCAACCGAATGTACCGGTTCGCCACCGGCGTTGCGCTCGCGGCAGCGTTCGTTCTGGTCTGGCTGAGCCTGGGTGTCGGCATCATCGGGAAGGATGGTGACCCGGCGAACCTCATGTATTTCGGCGTGCTCGGGGTCGGCATCATTGGCGCCTTGATCGGACGATTCCGTCCTGGTGGGATGTCGCGCGCACTCCTGGCGATGGCGTTCGCTCAGATCGTGGTCGCCGGCATCGCTCTGTTCGGCGGGTTGGGGCGACCCTGGAGCGGGCCGCTGGAGCTCTCCCTGCTGAACGGATTCTTCGTCGTTCTGTTCGCCGGTTCCGGCTTGTTGTTTCACCTGGCTCGACAGGGCCGGTCCGACCCGACCGCAGCATAACGTCGCCTCTGGCCGGCACGGGCCCGCTCGGTCATCGCGGATGAATCCTCGAGGGGCCCGTGCCACCCGACGACGACGCAGCCCGGCCGGTGTTGCTTTCGGCGATCTCACCCGGACGACCGTCACAGATCCTGCTGGGGCACTTTCCGAGTGAGAGAGACTCCTTCCCCTCCCACGAGGCTCGACCTGCGTCCGGATACGTTCCCCGTAGAGAACGAAGGGTCCGAAGCGAGCAGAGTTGATGTCCCGGGAGAGGTGTTAGTCTTGGGAGGGTGGGTGCCAGACGTCCGTTTGGAAGGAGATCGGTCATGGCTGAGAATCTCATCGATGTCGAAGTGGGGGAGCAGCTCGCGCGAAACGAGCGGCTGGTGGAGCTGTTCGAAGAGCAGGGTGGCGACCTGACGGCGCCGCGCCCGATCGATTTCTTTTTCTACACCCGTTCCGAGGCGGACGGAAAGGCACTCGCCGCGGATCTCGAGCGGATCGGCCTGATCGAGGTGATCGTCTCGCCGACCGAATCGGATGATCAGTGGTCCGTGACAGGGGTGAAGCAGGCGAGCGTTCGCGAGGTGATCGAACAGCAGTTCGTGACGGCCCTGGTTCAGGCGGCTGCGACCTATCTGGCGGAGTTCGATGGATGGGGGATGCCGGTGTAGTGATCGGCACATCGATCGCCAACGTCCCGAGGGGTTGAACGCTGACGGTCGCGAGCTGAAACTTCCCGCTGTCCCGGCCGTTTAGAAAGGTGACGGAGCGCCGCGAAAGTGGCGGCTGGATTGCCTATGAGAATTCGAGCTCAGCTGATCATCGCCTTTCTGCTTCTCGCCGTTCTTCCTCTGATTGGAATTGTCCTCTACTCCTACCTGACATCACTCGATGCGGTGCAGGGGGCGATGGAGGAGGAGGCGGTTTCGCTGACCGCCGAGATGAACCAGCAGATGTCGGCGATCAAGGGAGAGCTGGAAAAGCGTGTGTTTCTGGTGGGGCATCTTCCGGAGCTGACTGGAGAACAGTCGACGGAGGGTGGTCCCGTTTTGAGCGGGGTAATGTCCGCCATCGGTGACGCGGCACCGCTGATCGATTCGCTGCAGTTCTTTCCGACCCCGCCCGCTCCGCCAGCACCATCACCTCAGCCTGTGCCCGCCGTTGCGGCGCCCGCTCCGGTCCCGGAGGCGGGAGCCGCGACGGAGACGACGCCAACCACGCCAGTTCCTCACCCGGCTCCGATCGTGATCCATATCGAGAAGATTCTGCAGGAAGCAGACGCGGGACATCATCTGACGGCCGAGCAGAAGTCGGAGGTAAGGCAGAACATCGAGCAGGCGATGAAAGCAGCCGAGGCGGCCCGCCGTACATTCAGCCGGGAAACTTCGGGCGCGTCGTCGGACGCCGCCGAAGCCCCCCGGCCCCGCCCCCTCCTCGCGCCGACCTTCCGGGGATTCCTGCAATGGCGGAGCGAATGGCGCCGCTGGTGCGCGACATCACCGTTCAGGCGATGGAGGCCGCGTCGCTGGAGCTGGCGAAGCAGAACGAGAGAGAGGCGCGAGCCGCGGAAATCCGCCAGCGCGAGCAGAACCGTCACGAGCAGCGGCTGGTGTTTGGCCGGGAGTTCCTGGCTCCGGTCGAGAAGGACGGGCAGGTCGTGGGACACGTCCAGGCCAGCGTCAGTGGCCGTGAGGCGGTCCATCGGATCCTCTCCTCGATCGATCGGAAGAAGGGCGATATCCCTTTCGCTGTCGATCGCGAAGGACATGTCTACACCGAAAACGACGAATTGAAGGGACGCCTGGAGCAGACCGGTCTCGATCTGCAGTCCCTGACCGGGCAGCCGGGATCGGAACAGATTGCGGGAGACTGGCTGGTGGCGACGCGCCGCGATGGGGATAGCGGTCTGCGATTCGGAATCGTCCGTCCGGTCGGTCCGGCTCTGACCGGCGTCCGCCGTACCGCGGCGAAGAACTTCGGGTACGGGATGGGTCTGATCCTACTGGCTCTGATCGGCGTCGTTCCTCTGGCCAATCACCTGAGCCGGGATATCGAGCAGGTGACGATGGGAGCGGAACGCATTGCCGAAGGGGACCTTGAAACCGAGGTGGAAGTGCGATCGCGGGGAGAAGTGGGGCAGCTTGCCGGAGCCTTCAACCGGATGGCTCGTGATCTGCGGAATCAGCAGCAGCGGCTGGTGGATCAGGAGGTTGCCCAGGAGCGGTTGAGGGTGGAGTACGAGCGGAAAACCAGTGAGCTCGAAGAAGCCCGCCGCTTCCAGCTGTCGCTGCTGCCCAGCAGCTCCCGGTGCATCCCTCGGTCGAGGTTGCGGTCTTCATGCGCACCGCGACGGAAGTCGGTGGCGATTACTACGATTTCGATCTCACCCCGGAAGGCGTGCTCACGGTTGCGGCAGGTGATGCGACCGGTCACGGCGCCCGAGCGGGCACCATGGTCACGGTGATCAAGAGCCTCTTCTCCGCTTCCGTTCGAGGTGGCAGACTGGGCGGTTTTCTCGGAGATGCGGCGGGTGCGATCCGGCGGATGGATCTGGGACGGATGGCGATGGCACTGACCCTGGCGCGGTTCGAGCCGGGCGAGGGAGGCGGTGGCGTGATGACCGTGGCCTCCGCCGGAATGCCTCCGGTGCTGGTTGTCCGGCGGGACCGGGTCGAGGAGATCGAGATCGCGGGGACCCCGCTGGGAACCCTGGCGCAGCGCTACGACGAGCGTGTGGTGAAGCTCGAGTCGGGGGACGTGGTGGTGATGATGAGCGACGGCCTGCCGGAGCTTCTCGGCGCGGACGGTGAACCGTTCGGCTATGAACGGGTCCAGGAGCGGATCAGTGGGCTCCGGGGACGGTCGCCCGAGCAGACGATCCAGTCGCTGGCCGGGATGGTGAATGAGTGGCGGGGAGGCGAGGCCCCGAACGACGATGTGACCTTTGTCGTCTTCCGGGTGTCGTGAAGAACGTGCGGTGGGCCATCCGGTGTGAGGATCACTGGTGCGGGGTGGCGGACTCGAACCGCCGACCCCCTGCTTGTAAGGCAGGTGCTCTAACCAGCTGAGCTAACCCCGCGGAAGGCCTGTCGATTTTGAATTATACCCGGAAGAGAAAGACGTCGGGCGGCGCCTTTAACGCGCAGCGTTCTCGGCGCCCCGGCCGTTGCCGGAGACTCCGCTGACATCAGCCACGGGAGTTGTGGGGCCGCCGGACTCGAGCGGGACGACGATGTAACGGATGACCGTCTTCGGCTCCGATTCGGTCTCCACGATCTGCAGAATGACGCGGCGGTTGGCGTTCTCCATCGAGTTGCCGGGGATGAAAGGCTCGACCATGACGTCTTTGAGGTCGAATTCGGCGGCGCGCCATCGTTCGTTCGAGGACGGATAGGGATCCGGTGGATTCCAGGCGCGGTACTGCGAGAGATTGTTCACGTAGTAGTAGTAGATCTGGGGGAACGAGTTTTCACTCGCGAGGGTATAGATCTCGGCGTCCGCACCGTAGTTGTTGCTGACGTTGACCAGGTCGCGCCGGCTCAGATCGGGCCGGTACCGCGCGTTGGGGTAGATCGGAATCGCCGAGCTGATCTGGTGGAGATGGGCAGCGACATCCACCGAGGGTTCTTTCGCTGCCGCAGCGGCTGCTTCCCGGTCGGGTCTGAGAGTCTCAGCAGAGCCGGGCTGCCCTCCGGAGTACTGAAGGACACCTGCCCAGATCGCCACCGCAAGGATGATTCCGATGAGCCCGCCCAGCAACCCCAGTTTCTTCTTCATGTTGGTTATTTATAGCAAGTGGTGTGCCTCGCTTTTAATTGAGCGAGCCCTGCTGTGCGGTTCTGCGGGAGTACTGCCGGAGGCGGTCGATCGCGGTCTCGCCTCCGAACCGCGCGACGATCTGGTCATCATACTCGTCCGCCACGGAGGCCACATTGCTCAGAGAGGCAATGAGCTGGTCCGGGTCCAGTCGACGCCCCAGGAAGGAGTGCGAGTAAAAGACGTCGTTGTTCAGCATGCTGAACGCGCCCATCCTGGTCTCGGCGTTGATCCGGAGCAGCTCCTGCATCAGGTCGGTGGTCGGGCCGACGCCATGAACACAGTAGGCGACGATCTCGACCACGGCATCGTCCTCGTCGTAGGGCTCGATCGAGATCTCGACCAGAGTAGTCCCGAACTTCAGATAGAAATCGCAGTGTTCCGCGTCGTCGAAATGCTCGTCGACCAGTTCATCGAGGTAGCTCCTCACCTGACGGTAGACTCTTTCCTGGGAAGGGGTGAGGAATGCTGTGGTCCGGGCTGCCATGCGCGGATTATATGTCAGATGTGAGAGGCTCGACGCCGAATCTCGTCAGGGATGACAGCGGAGGCGGAAGGTCATATCCTCGCGCCGGCGGATTCGAAAGGTCCGACCCGGTGAACCAGGAGGTGCGATGAGGAAGTACTGGCTGATGAAGTGTGAGCCTGCGGCATACACGATCGAGGATCTCGAGCGGGATGGCCGGACCCGCTGGGAGGGGGTTCGCAATTATCAGGCGCGAAACTTCATGCGTGACGACATGAAGCTGGGCGACGGCGTTCTGTTCTATGCGTCCAATGCCACTCCTTCCGGGGTGACGGGAGTGGCGGAGGTCGTCCGTGAAGGTTATCCGGATGAATTCGCCTTCCGGAAGGGGCATCACTATTTCGATCCGAAGAGCTCGAAAGACGATCCGATCTGGTACATGGTGGACCTGGCTTTCGTCGAGAGGTTCCCGGAGGTGATCCCGCTGTCCGATCTGAAGGCTCGCCCCGAGCTCGCGGACATGATGGTGACGAAGAAGGGATCGAGACTCTCGGTTCAGCCGGTGACGAAGAAGGAATTCGACGTCGTGGTGCGGATGGGCCGCAAACGCCGCTGAGGCGTTGGAAGACGATCCATGGCCGACATTTTCGATCATGCCGTGCGCCGCAGAGTCCGGTTGAAGAGCGGGCGCGAGCGTTCGGTAACGAACCGCCATCCCTGGATCTTCAGTGGCGCAATTGCCCGGGAGGAGGGGCCGGAGGATGCGGCGATCGCCGAGGTGCTCGACTCCCGCGGACGACGGCTGGGCTCCGGGTTCTATTCGTCTCGCTCTCAGATCCGGGTCCGGATGATCGCGTTCGGAGATGAGCTCCTCGATTCCAGTCTGCTCCGCTCGCGTCTGGCCCAGGCCATCGAGCAGAGGGAGCGGTTGCTTTCCCCGGAGAGCAATGCCGTGAGGCTGGTGCACGCGGAGGGGGACGGGCTGTCCGGAATGGTCGTGGACCGCTACGACGATGCTCTGGTGGTCGAGATCGGCTCGGCCGGGCTGGAGGCTCTTCGCGAGCCGGTTCTCGGCTGGCTTCGTGAGATGGTGCCCGAGGTGCGGACCATCCGGTTCAAGAACGACATTCCTTCGCGGAAGATCGAGGGACTGTCGCTGCGGGATGAGACCTGGGGGGAGGAACGGGACTCGGTGGTGATCCGGGAGTACGGGATGCGGTTTCTGGTCCCGTTGAACGGGGGTCAGAAGACCGGCTTTTTCCTCGATCAGCGGGAGAACCGGGCTCTGGTGCGGAGCCTCGCCGCCGGGCGCAGGGTGCTGAATCTGTTTTCCTACAGCGGCGGATTCGGGGTCTACGCCGCGGCGGGTGGCGCGACGGCGGTCGAAGAGGTGGAGATCTCCGCAGCGGCGCTGGATCTGGCGAGGAAGAACCACGAGCTCAACCCGTCGGCGGCGGATCTCGCCTTTGTGGCCGCCGATGCGTTCGAGCACGTCCGCCTGCTTCGCGATTCGGATCGGCGGTTCGATCTGATCGTGTGCGATCCTCCGGCATTCGTGAAGTCGCGCGGGGAGGTGGATCGGGCGGCCCGGGGTTACAAGGACATCAATCTGTTTTCGATGAAGCTAGCAAATCATGA
>CAVUJZ010000023.1:0-72010 GCA_963741905.1 uncultured Acidobacteriota bacterium
TATTTAATGATATTATATGATATCGTTAAAAATGAAAAACCCTGTAAATCAAGGATTTACAGGGTTTTTAACACTCCAAATATGGAGGTTCGTCGGGGCTGCAGGATTCGAACCTGCGGCCTCCTGCTCCCAAAGCAGGCGCGATAACCGGGCTACGCTACACCCCGAGATCAGCTGACGCTGATAAATCTCAATAAACAAATTTCAAATTCCAAATCTTGAATTCTGAATTCTGAATCTTGAATTCTCTTAGCGGGTGCAAATATAATATTTCTTTTAATATATCTGGCGTATTACCTTCTTTAAAAATCTCTTGTTTCCACCTCTATTCATCTTCCCCATTTTCTTGTTATCTTTGGGTTTGCATTAATCTTGATCAACTTCAACTTCTTTAAAATGAAAAAATTATTTCTTCTTTCCCTTAGCCTTAGTCTTTTCGCCTGTGGTGAAAATGGAAATACAAAAGCCCAGGAGACAGAAACTACTCCCTAAAATGATAGTGTTCAGAAAATTTCCGTAGTTACCATTTCGGAAGAACAGCTTACTACTGCCGAATATGAATATGAGGTTGTAGTGCCCGGCCTTGACATTGCATGGGGAATGGATTTCCTTCCCGATGGCAGTATGTTGATCACCGAAAAAAGTGGAGAATTAATCCATTTTAAAAATGGCCAGAAACAACAGGTACAGGGAGCTCCAGAGGTTTACAACCGGGGACAAGGCGGATTCTTAGATGTTGCCCTTAGCCCTAATTATCAGAGTGACGGCTGGATCTATTTTACCTACGCCTCTACTCAGGGCGAAGGCGAAGGCGGTAACACCACTCTTATGCGCGCCAAACTTGAAAACAACCAGCTTACAAATAAAGAAGTTTTATATAAAGCAGTTCCCAATTCTACCCGCGGACAACATTTTGGCTCCCGAATTGACTTTGACAACGAAGGTCACCTCTACTTCAGTGTGGGAGATCGTGGAAAAAGGGATGTGAATCCCCAGGATCTTACCCGCGACGGAGGAAAAGTTTACAGGCTTAATCCTGACGGCAGCATTCCGCAGGATAATCCTTTCGTGGGAGAGTCAGGTGCTAAGGAAGCTGTTTTTTCTTACGGACATAGGAATCCGCAGGGGATGATCTTCAATTCAGACACCAATGAGATCTGGGTGCATGAGCATGGACCACAGGGTGGAGACGAAATTAATGTGGTTAAAAAAGGTGCTAATTACGGATGGCCTTTGGTAAGTTACGGCATCAACTACGATGGCACTTCGTTTACTGACGAAACTTCGGGGCCTGATTTTGAAGATCCTATCTACTATTGGGTTCCGTCTATTGCCCCAAGTGGTTTTGTATATGTAACTTCCAAAAATACCCCGACCTCAAAGGAGACCTCTTAGTAGGTTCTTTAAAATTCCAGTATGTAGAGCATCTTACTCTTGACGGGAAAAAAGTTACTGCAAGGGAAAAAAACCGGAAGAACATAGGCCGCGTACGCGATGTTGTGCAGTCACCTGAAGGGGATATCTATGTTTCGGTAGAAGGAAAAGGAATTGTGAAAATACTTCCGAAGCAATAAGCATGAATAAAGTTTTCTGGACTTTTTTACTGGTGATCAACCTGGGATGTAAGGACACAAAGCAACAAGCAGATCAAAAGCTTTCCCGGCCACCACAATCTCCTGAATTCAAAGCAAGTATAGAAAGAGGCGCAGGACTATACAATAATTTCTGCGCCTCCTGTCATCTTTCCGGCGGCGAAGGCATCAAAGGTGTTTTCCCCTCCCCTTAATTAGTCAGATTGGTTAGCTAACAAACAAAAAGAAGCCATTCATGCTATTAAGTTTGGATCGCGTGGTCCCATTAAGGTGAACGGAGAAAAATATAACAATTTAATGCCCTCTTTGGGATTAAGTGACCGCGAAATCGCAGATGTGATGAACTACATCAATAATTCCTGGGAAAACCATAATGAAGATCAGGTAACCGAAGAAGAAGTGGGAGCTATAGAAAAATAAAACCAGATTTTACAATTTGGTAAATAATTACCTTTGCCGAAAATTTTAATATGCTGATCATTGGAATTGCCGGGGGTACCGGAAGTGGAAAAACCACTGTTGTTAATCAAATCATTGAGGAATTAAAAAATGAAGAAGTAGATGTCATTTCTCAGGATTCATATTACCAGGATACCAGCCACCTCAACTATGAGGATCGAACAAAGATCAATTTTGACCATCCAAAATCCATAGACTTTGACCTTCTGGTTTCTCATTTAAAAGATCTAAAAGCCGGCAAAAGCATACAGCAGCCTGTATATTCCTTTAAAGAACACAACCGCACTGCCCAAACCATCACCATTGAACCCCGCAAAGTTATTATTGTGGAAGGAATATAATCGTTACCTATGAAGTTATTCGGGGATGTTTGATATTAAGATCTACGTACATGCAGATAGTGATGAAAGGTTGATTCGCCGTCTAAAGCGTGATATCGCAGAAAGAGGTCGGGACCTTGAAGAGGTGCTTAACCGTTATCAAAACACGCTAAAACCCATGCATCAGCAATTCATTGAACCTACTAAAGAATTTGCAGATATAATAATTCCTACAAATCGCTACAACACTGTAGCTGTTGATATTGTTCGCACCATTATTCGTCAACGTTTACTCTAATTTTGTATATTTCGGGCTATGAAGATGAAAGAGATCCTAAGCAATAAATGGTTACTCCCCTTCCTCGCGTGCTTCGGCCTTCTCGTTCGCTACGCTCTCACGAGACACCTCGACGATGGAGCCGGTGTCGGCGTTGACCAGCACCTCGGTGATGCCCCCGTCGGCCGTCAGAATGTCGAATGACCACACCAGCGCTCCCTTCTCGTTCTCCAGCTCCGCACTTTTCGCCCTGCCGGGGGCGCGCTCGAGCGCAACCTGTTCGGCCTGCTTCCGGGTCAGCTTCGGCTGGCGCGTCCGCTGGGAGGCGAGCACAAGCCCGGTGATCGACAGGAGCAGTATGGTCGTTACGGTAATCGCAATGGTTCTGATCTTCATGGAATCCTCCGTAGTCTGTTTCGACGGCTTTCCCGCCATCGTTCCGTCAGTATGCCGGGATCCACATGAAACCCCGGTGAATCTGCCCCGCGGCCGGATTCACCGTGGCGTCAGGTTTCCGGAGATAAGGTCAAGGCCCTGGGAGCACACAGCAGATGAGAGTCCTGGTGGTGGAAGACAATGCTTCGCTGGCGAGCTCGATCTCGCGCGGACTCGCGGCATTTTCCTATGCGGTCGACGTTGCCCATACGGGAGAGGATGCCCTCGAGAAGCTTTTCATCAACCCCTACGACCTCGTCATTCTCGACATCGGACTCCCCGACATCAGCGGATTCGATGTCTGTCGGCGGATTCGGTCCGAGGGCTCGGAAGTCCTGGTGCTGATGCTGACGGCACGCGACGCGGTGGCCGATCGGGTTGCGGGACTCGATGTCGGATCGGACGACTATCTGACCAAACCCTTCTCGTTCGAGGAGCTGCTTGCCCGGGTGAGAGCGCTGCTCCGCCGGGGCTCGGTGACGGTTCCGCCGATCATGGAGATCGGGGACCTGGTTCTCGACACCGGTCGGCGAGAGGCGCGCCGAGCCGCGCGCGAGATCGAGTTGACGTCCAAGGAGTACGCCCTGCTGGAGTACTTCGTCCGCAATCATGGTCGGGTCGTCGGTCGTGAGGAGATCGCCGAGCACGTGTGGAACGAGCGCTTCGATCCGATCTCGAACCTGATCGAGGTGTATGTGGCGCGGTTGAGAAAGAAGCTGGGCGACCCCCCTCTGCTGCATACCCGCCGCGGCGCCGGCTATCTGCTGCTCGCCCCCGACCAGGCTGAGGGCTCCTCACGATGATCTTCCGAACAGTCTCGGCACGGCTGACCGGGGGATACGTCCTGATCAGTGCCGGATTCGCCCTCGCATTCGCCCTTGGAATCTATCTCCTGATCTCGGGTGGACTGATGCGGCGAACCGATACCGGTCTGGTCGCGAGCGGCGACGTCCTGGTCGGGAGCCTGGCTCAGGAGCGCCATGCAGGTCAAACCAACGGGGGCGAGCTCGACCGGTTGATCGCCGGCGAACTGCCGGAGATCGTCATGGAAGACGCGGCCAGAGTCGAGACCGTCGCGGGTAAGGTGGTATCGCAGACGGCGCGCGGAAAACAGCGGTGGATTCTCCGCGCAATGGATCATCTGCGGGAAAGCGGAACGGCTGTACCGAACCGGTTGACGGTCGGCCGGGGGACGGATCGCGCGCGCGTCCATGCACGGGCGTTCGTGCTCGGAGGCCGGCCCTACACCCTTTTCCTCGCGCGGAGTCTCGCCGATCAGGACGAACTGCTTGAATCGCTTCGGGAGAGCCTGATGATCGGAATCCCCCTCTGGATCCTGGTCACCGGATGCCTCGGCTACTGGCTCCTCCGCCGGACGCTCGCACCGGTCGGCACAATGAGTCGTGAGGCCGCGGCGATCGGTGCCGAGGATCTGACTCGCCGACTCCCGGTTCTCGACAGCCGGGACGAGTTCGGACAGCTCGCCACGACCTTGAATGCGCTGCTCGACCGGCTGGAGCGTGCCATCGCCCAGCAGCGCCGATTCATGGCCGACGCTTCACACGAACTTCGCACTCCGGTCTCGATCGTGCGCGGTGAGGCTGAGGTGACTCTCGCAACCGATGAGAACGACCCAGCGATGCTTCGCGATGCGCTCGGCGTCATCGCACGCGAATCCCGCTCCGTCTCGGAAATCGTCGAAGATCTTTTTCTTCTCGCTCGCGCCGATTCCGGCCAGCGGGTGCTGTCGCCGAGTCGATTCTATCTGGACGAGCTGCTGGACGACGTGGTGCGCTCGATGCGCTCCCTCGCGGCTCGCAAGCAGCTCGATCTCGAGACCGACCTCGCGCGGGAGTGCATGATCGAAGCGGATGAGGCGCTGGTCAGACGTCTGTTGTTCAACCTCCTGCAGAACTCGGTCAAGTACAGTGTGAACGGAGGCTCGGTGAAGGTCCTGCTGATCCGAACCTCTACGACGGACTACAGCATCGAGGTGTCGGATTCGGGGCCGGGAATCCCCGCTGAGGAGTGGACTCGGATTTTCGACCGGTTCTATCGTGGCCCGCGTGCGGGAACGGAGAGTGGCTCAGGACTCGGACTGTCGATCGCCCGGTCGATCGCCGAATTGCACGGGGGATCCCTGCAGGTTGCTGACTCGACCTCCTCGGGTTCGACCTTCAGGGTGGTTCTTCCCAGGGAGCAGCCTCGCGGGACCACGCATCAGGCGGCGCGGTGAAATCTGGGCCTTTGCTGCCGCTCGGCTGCGCTCACGACCACCGGATCGACCGCGACAGGTCTGGATGCCGAGTCACCTCTGGCCCCCGCCTCAGAACCGGAATGCGAGAATCACTCCCTGTTCCCGTCTCGAAAGTGCGACCTGAACGTGAACGTTCGGGTCGTGGATCACCTGATCGAGGACTGAGGCCATGAAGTTCCCGAGGGCTGCACCCGCGAGAACGTCCGATGGATAGTGGCGCCCCGCCTCGACGCGCGCCCATGCAGTCCCGATGGCGAAGACACGCGAGCCGATGGTGAACCCGGTCTTCCACTCCGGGCTCCAGTCAGTGCGCTGGAGATTCTCCCGGGTGAGCGCGGCATAGGCGAAGGCGGCAGATGCGTGCCCCGAGGGGAAACTCTTTCGGTTCGACCCGTCGGGACGGAGCCGGCTGGTTGCGCTCTTCAGCAGGTTCGTCGTTTCGGCCACCGGCGCGACGATCAGTTCGTCATCCAGAACCGCGAGTGCCCGTTGCCCCCAGCTCTGCTCGGTTCCGAGAGCCGACGCCACCATCAGCCCGTCGGAGATGCCGTGCAGGATATTGCTGTAGTTCGCGGCCTGGCTTTCCGAGCCGAAGACCGGCGTCCGGTCGCGAGCCCAGTTCGAGATCCGCTGGTCGGCGTGCCCGATCGTGACCACCGCCGCGCCCGCGGCCGGGATCCAGGTGTCGGGATCGGAGGCGGCGTTCTTCACCGCCGCACTCCACGCACTCCCGTCGAGCAGACGATGAGGGTTGCTCCCCGATGCGCAGCCGGACGAAAGTCCCGCTGTCGCCAGCAGAAGAACCACCAGAAGCTCGCGGGGAAACAGAATCCGCGCAATGGAGGGACGGTCGGAACGCATCGAATCTCCTTTCGCTGACGCGTCGCTTCGTCATCGAGCGCAACGCCGCCACCATGCTGCACCCACGTACATGAACCGTCGATGACGGCGGATTCTGCAGCGTCCCGATCCGCGCGACCTGCCGGCCGGATTCACCGGTCAGTGATTCGCGAGTCCGATCCGCTCACCGTTTGCAGCGGCCGGATCTCCACACCGGTGTAATAGTGCTTCACGATCCGGTCGGCGGTCCAGCCGTGGAAGGCCATTCCGTACGCCCCCACCTGACACATTCCGACTCCATGTCCCCAGCCCTTCCCGAAGAAGGTGAACCGCCGCACACCGTCCGGGTCGGTCGATCGCGCCATCCAGAACAGGTTGTCCGGCAGGTTCAGCGACCAGCGGATGGGCAGGCCCTCCAGAGTGAACGTCCTGCCGTTCTCGGCCACCACTTCCAGTGCGCTCACCCGCTCGGCGTCGTCCCGCCGCAGCGGTCGGAGATCAGTCAGCGACTGAATGGCATTCCTCCGACTGATCGATGCGACCAGATCGGGCGCCCGGAAGCTTCGAACCCAGCTCGAATAGGAGGACTTCCGGTCGAACGCGGCGCCGTCGTAGTTCGCCTGAACCACCATGGCCACCGGCGCCCCCTGCGGCCGGGCGTAGAGCGTTGCGCGGTCCCCGATCATGATCGGAACGGATCGGTACTCTCGAATGCGATCATCCAGCGTCCGGTAGAGAGGGATGCCCGCCGGAAGCGTGATCGACCGGGTCTTGCCATCCACGTCCAGGCTCAGTTTCCGTCCGTCGATTGCCCGGATCGTTCCGAAGGTCTGATTCAGAGCCGACACTTTCTCGAGCCAGGTCTCCAGCAGACTGTACAACTCGGTCTGAGGCATCGGAGCGCTCAGGTCGATGCCATCGATGTTCTGCCCCGGCATGATCCGGTACTTCGCCATGAATGCCGCGGCGAGATACGGCGGCTCGTCCGGCTTGCCCTGTGGAAAGTAGTACTGGCGGTCTTCCGGCAGGAGCAGCACCTGCGCGGCATCGGCGAATCCGAGGGCAGTCCCCATCCACGAGAGGATGTCTCCCCGGCGCACCGATTTCGGAGCAGCCTCCCCCGCCGGAGTGACTCCGGCGAGCTTTGCTGCACCGGCCACCGCACGTCCGACATCGGAAGCGCTCCAGCTCGCGTCGTTCCTCTGCAGTCCGGCCGCCGTGAGAAAGATCTCCGCATCCAGTTCCCACGGCATCATCAACCCGCTGTCGGCGCGCCCATCCAGCCGTGTGAGATCCAGCTCCACACAACGGACATGCTTCAGGTAAGGCTCGTTTCGACCGGGAAACATCGTGCCGACGTCCGACGTCTCGCCACCACAGGTCGAGGTGAAGAGCGCATCGATCGGCTCTCCCTGCCAGGTGATCACCTGGCCGGCGGTCTCCTCCACTGCCTGGTCCGAGAGAGGGTCCTCCACCGCGATTCCCTTGTAGACCTGGCAGGCCGGAGTGGCGCAGAGGTCGTAGCCCTCCTTACCGTAGTCACCCTTGCGGCTGACCGCGTAGGTTCGTGCCGCCAGCGCCTGAGCCTTGATCGCTTCGAGCTCCGGATAGACCTTCGGCCCCATCTCCGCCGGAACCACACCTCGGGTGTAGTCCTCGAGATTCACCTCGTTGATCACATTGATCAGACCCCGCTGGTTGAGAAAAATCTCCGCTCCCCCGCGATAGCGGTTCCCGTCGATGGTGACCGCCTTGCCTCCGGCAGGAACCAGGAGGATCTGCGGCCCGGAAAACCGCGTCGTCTCCCCCTCGTCGTCCACCAGTGTCAGCACATTGGGAAAATTGACGCTCGAGGGCCTCTGCCGGACGAAAAGGTCCTTTCCATAGCCCCGATCGATCAGTTGCTGGCGGAGAGGTCCGGCGGCATCGGAGCTCTCGAAGTCTCCAGCCAGAACCTTGTAGACACCCCCACCCGCGTCGAAGTTGACACTCACCGGGTCGACACCCTCCCCTCGCAGCTTCGTCGCCAGTGTTTCGGCGCTGGATTGATCCGAGACCGCCGCCACCTGAACGGCATAGCGGGCGGTGGAGGTTTCCACCGGCGCGTGTACGGTGAAGCCTCGCCGCAACCGGAAGTCTCCCTTTTCCGTGCGCAGGAGATAGCCGTCCTCCATGCGGGGAAAGCTGACGGAAGGCTGGTCGGTGAGCAGACCCACGAGCACCACCGGCTCGGCGACGAGCTCAGTGGGAAGCGAGGCGGGGGTGAGTTGATGCGCGACCGCCGGGGCTTCCGACACGGGCGGCTGCGAACCCTTCCCCGGAGGGGGCTGGATGGTGGCGCAGGATGCAAGGAGCACTACGGCGGCAACAGTGAGGCTTGATCTGACGAACATGACGGTCTCTCCCGAGTCGTTCCGGCGGCGTGCGCAGAGGACCCCGTCGTGCGGGAGCCGCAAGGCGCTGGTTCAGCATCGGTCCGCGATGAGCCGGGCCAGACGCTCGACCCCTTCGCGGATGCGATCGTCCGGCTCCTTTGCAAAAGTCAGACGCATCGTGTTCGTACCTCCGCCATCGACGAAGAAATGGCCCCCCGGAACGAAAGCCACACCACGCTGAATCGCCTCATCGATCCACGTCCCCGTGTCGCAGACCGCCGCGACGGTGAGGAAGATGAAGAGTCCGCCGGCCCCATCGGTCCAGCTCGCCCGGGAGGCACAGTGCTGTCCGGAGCGCGTCGAGCAGAGTGGCCCGGCGGGAGCGATAGAAGTCCCGGATCGATGTGAGCTGCTCCGGCATCCTTCCGGACTGGAGGAAACGCAGAACGATCGACTGGTCGAGCATGCCGGAGCAGAGATCCGCCGCCTCCTTGGCCAGCTCGAACCGCCGCAGCAGCGCCTCGTCCGCCTGGATCCAGCCACACCGCAGGCCCGGGGAGAGCACTTTCGAAAAGCTGCCGAGATAGACCACCCGGCCGTCCTCGTCGCGCGCGGCAATGGGAGTGGTGTCCGCATCCGTATACACCAGCTCCCCGTAAGGATCATCCTCCACCACCACGAGATCCCACTTCCGCGCGATCTCCATCACCCGGCCTCGTCGCTCCTGGGTCATCAGCCGGCCGGAGGGGTTCTGAAAGTTCGGGATGGTGTAGAACATCTTGACCCGCCGCCCCTCCCGATGCAGACGCTGGACGGTGGCGTCCAGCGAGTCCGGTACGGCACCGTCCTCGTCCTGCTCCACGCCCACGATCGCGGCACGCCGGCCGTACAGCGACGACAATCCGCCGATGTAGGTTGGAAGCTCGACCAGCACGACGTCGTCAGGATCGAGCAGAGCCTGCGCCACCAGATTGATCGCCTGCTGGGAGCCGGTGGTGATCAGAATCCGTTCCGCCCCGCCTTCCAGTCCGCGGCCGCGGCAGATCTCCGCCACCGCCTCCCGGAGAGGGGCCAGCCCGGGAGTGGGACCATACTGCAGGGCCACCTCCGCCTGATCCCGAATCACCTGAGCCGCGATCTCCGCCAGCGCTTCGACCGGAAAGGTCCGCGGGCTGGGAACGCCACCGGCGAACGAGATGATCGCCGGATCGTTGATCAGCCGGGAGAGCCGCCGGATGGCCGAAGGCTTCTGCTGATCGGAATCGGCCGAGAAGAGAGATTCGACGTTCATAGAGTCCTCTCGATGACAGGCGTCAGACGCTGGAAGGAGCGGGAGGGGAAGCCGAACCGGCCACGATGGCAGCCAGGCAGGCGATCAGACAGGTCGAAATCACCGTGGAGAGACCCATCTGGATCAGGGCGAAGAACACCTGTAACGGGATCATCAACAATCCCACCACCGGAATCGCCGCAATCAGGCTCACTCCGGTATTGAAGGTGAAAAACACCATGCTCAGTCCCATCGAGGCCACCACCATCGCCGCGAAGGCCACGAAGACCTCGGCGAATCGCCGGATCCCGAGCTCGACCGCTTCACGCAGCGGCTCCCGAACCCTGCCGCCGGCAGCCACAGAGAGAGTGATGGCCAGACGGCTCCAGACCCAGCAGACCAGGCTGCCCACGATCGCGACGAACAGCAGCACGCCGCCCCCGAAACACCCCACCACGCTGAGAACCGCGGGCTCGGAGGTGATCAGGGCGACGATCAGAAAGATCACGACCGGGACGAGGATGATCAGAGTGAACACGCCCCAGACGATGTTGTAGATCAGAAAGACCGGCCACCAGGTCCGTGAGCCCCCGGCCATGAAACGATTCATGGAGAAGACCCGGAACTGCGCCCGGCGCGGAACTTCACCCGTTGCCGCACGATCTCCATCGAGGAACACCGCGGTGGCTCCCCCGACCACGAAGGAATGGACAATCATCGCGACCAGTCCCACCACCAGCAGCAGAAGGATGGCACCGGCGAGCAGCAGCGGATGATGCACGATCCAGGCGGCGATCACCTCCGGATCCGGTTCATGGCGGGGATGGCGCAGCGCACTGACCAGGCCAAGCGAGGCTGCGCCGGCGAAGATCCCGCCGACCACCGCCCCCGTCAACAGAACGGCTTCGACGAGAAAAATCAGCGCCACCGGCCAGTTGGCGATGGTGTTGTCGAAGCCCCGTTGAATCGGCTGGAACACCGAGCTCATGGCCACTCAGATCCTCTTGCTGAAGCTCTTCCGGTAATCCGGAGCGGCGAAGGGCACTGTGCTGGTCATCTCGTAGAGGCGGCTTCGGAGTCGTTTGCCGATCCGGGCCTCCAGCGATTCGTCCTTCGGATCGGCCGGCTCATCCAGATAGTTCGTGGTGAAGATGGTGAACCGCTGCTCGTTGTAGCGGGTATTGATGATGTAGTAGAGGGTGTCCTGGACGAAGTTCGTCGGCTTCTGGGAGCCGAGCTCGTCGAGAACCAGAAGATCCGCGGAAAGGACCGGACGGAGAATCTCCGACTTGGAGGGCGCCTGATCGGAATCGAACGACGCCTGAATCTCCTGGACCAGGTCCTGAAAGTTGGCGAACAGGAGCTTGCCCGGCTTGTCGGTGGCAATGATGCCTCGAAGGATGGCCACCGCCAGATGGGTCTTGCCCGAACCGCAACCGCCCATGAACAGAATGCCGCTCTTCGGCGATGGCCATTCGTCGATGAACTCCTGGGCGATCCGCCGGGCATAGATCAGGCTGTTGTTCCGGAGCAGGTGGAATCCTTCGAGGGTGCAGTGATCGAAGTAGCGGCGTGGAATCCTCGCCGCTTCCACGCGCCGGGTTCGGCGAGACTCCGCCTGACAGGCACACGGATAGGAATCGAACGAGCCGGGCCGGACCGTCCAGCCGGTTCCGTCGCAGTCGGGGCAGGTCTCCATGGTCAGCACCGGATCCAGTCTATCAGGTGTCGGACGGCGATGCAGATGCCCTTCGCGCTCGCCTCTCCGGTATACTCGCCACAACGCGTATGGGCGACACGCTGATTCACTATCTGCAGGGAAAACCGGAAATTCTCACCTTTCTTCCCGGCGATCTCGAGCACGCGATGGAGGACCTTTTCGGGGAGGTTCCCTCGCTTCCCAGCCCATACAAGATCTACCTGATCGACGAAACCGTCCCCGCGGCTCTCGGGTTTCCTCTTGCCGAATCGGCCGCGGTTCAGCAGCTTGAAATGCTCCTGGACCGGTGGCTGGACGAGGAGATCGCCGCGATCGGAGACCCCACCCATCACCGTGAAAAGAGCCGGCAGGCGTTCGACCGGTACCTCGCGCATACTCTCCGGCTGGCCGAGAATGCACTGCTGTCGAATCTGCTGTCCGACTACCATGCGGTGTTCTGGCTGATGCACTCGACCAGCCTGGCGCGGCGTTTCTCCGAGTTTCCCCGGCAGGTCCATCAGGCCGGGCAGCCGAATGGCGAGGCGGCGAAATATCGGGTTTTCGCACTCTGGGCCGCCGAGATGCGCCGGCTCGTCAAGGCCATGGCCACCCGCCTCAGTCCCATTCTCGATGGCGAGGAAGAGGCTGCCCTCCACTTCTTTTACCTCGTGGTGGACAACGTCCTGATCCTGACCGAGGAATTCGTCGGGTCCGATCTGCGGGAGTTGCGGCCCTACATCTCCCATTGCCTGCAGCAAGATGCCACCGCGATCCGCCAGTGCTTCGAGGATCTGCAGAAACGTGCGGCGAACCTGCTTGCGAACGACCCCGTGTTCCGCGACGCCACCACCCGGATTACCGGAGTGGAAGACCCGAGCTCCAGACCGGCGATGATCGCCGACCCGCGGTTCCGCGCCTTTCTCCTCGCTCATCCGCAGATGCAGGATCTCGCCGGTGATGCCCGGGTCGAAACGCTCTCCAGAATCCTCCGGCGGGTTTCGCAGTTCGCCGTGCTCCAGCATCTCCGTGAGGCCATCATCCGGATGAAGGTGGTGGCTGAAGACGAGATCGTTTCGGTCGAAGAGCCGCGCCGACTGTTCGCCCGGTCCACCCGTCCGATCGACTTCGGCCGTCCCGGGGTGGTCGATCCCATGGTCCATCGGTTCGGCCTGATGTACGACATCAGCGCGTTCTCCGAGACGCTCGGAGATATTGCACGCACCGGCGTCAAAGGCGAGATCAACTCCTACCGGCAGATGCTGATCTTCCAGCGGAAGCTGGAGCACATCACCGAGCGCCATCGGCTCCAGTTCGAGAAGTTTCTCGGAGATGGCGCCTTCTACACCAGCCGCAAAGCCACTCGGCTGGTGCAGGCAGCCATCGAGATTCAGCGGTTCTACTCGGATATGCGACGCCGTGGATTCGCCTTCAACAAAGGCCTCCGCATCGCCGTCAACTACGGCTATTACCGTCTCCTGCCAACGCAGAAACGGCCTGATTCCAACGAACGGGTGATGGAGTTCTACGGCCCCGGTGTGGTGGAGCTCTCCCGCCTGACCACCGGAAAGGCCACCAAGGAGATCGCCGAACTGGAAGCCTTCCTGATCAGCCACGGCTACGATGCCACGGCGGTCCATCAATTCTTCGCTCCCCTGGCCCGAGGGGTCGACGTGGTCGACCGCTCCATGCACGAACGCGAGTTCTACGCCTACGTCAACGCCAACGGACATCTGGTGAATGAGGGGATCGTCGCATCGGCCACCCTCATCGAGGAGCTGGAATCGGAGCTGGGAAATCGCAGCCCGATCTATCGAATCAATCTTCCTTTCGGATCCTTTCTCGGCTATCTCGCGGAGCTCGAGGGGGTGGACTACATCGGAATCCGTTTGATCGGCCACGTTGCGCTCAAGGGCCTTGCGCAGATGGAGGTGGCGGAGATCGTCGCGGTGGCTCCGGGCGAGGGCGAGATCTCCAAGGTCGAAGATGCCGCCTCGCTCGTGCATGAGCTCCGCCAGAGCTACGCCCAACAGTTCGAGCCCTCAATTCCCTCTCTTCAGGACCATTCGGAGACAAAGGAGAGCGCAGTCCAGCGGAGCCTGATGGTCTGCTCCACCGGCGGAACGGCCGATTCCATTGTGATGATCGGCGAATTCGACCCGGTGTCGAACGAGCTTCGCCGATCGGTGCGGCTGCAGGGCTCGGACCTTCAGCGGCTTCTGGGCATCGAGCTCCCTCTTCGTCATGACAACATCGAGCTTCGAAAACGATCCCTGATCGATCTCTACCAGAAGATGTCGACGCACCAGAGCATCCCCGTCGTCCAACTCGATGCCTTCCGGGAGCGTCGGAACTTCAGCGGCTTCCTCCTCGCCGACCAGGTCGAGGCGATCTGATCCCGATCTGCGATAATCTCCTCGTGAACCATCCTGCCGTCACCTCCACCGACCTCCCGTTCCCCCTGCACCGGAGGGGCAAGGTCCGCGACGTCTATGACCTCGGGGAATCCTACCTCTTCGTCGCAACCGACCGGATCTCCGCCTTCGATGTGATTCTCGAGCCGGGCATTCCGGACAAGGGAAGCATCCTCACCCGGATCTCGAACTTCTGGTTCTCCCGCTTCGACGACGTGGAGAACCACCTGATCGAGACCGACTTCGATCGATTCCCGGAGCCGGTACAGGCGTATCCCGAGCTCCGCGCACGCAGCGTGATCGTGCGAAAGTGCCGCGTGGTTCCGATCGAATGCGTCGCCCGCGGCTATCTGATCGGCTCCGGGCTCAAGGACTATCTCCGCACCGGATCGGTCTGCGGAATCGAGCTGCCTCCCGGACTGGTCTCGGCCAGCCGTCTTCCGGAACCGATCTTCACCCCGGCGACCAAAGCCGAAGAGGGACACGACGAGAACATCTCCTTCGAGACGATGGCGGACCGAGTCGGTTCGCGGCTCGCGGAGCGCCTCCGCACGCTCACCCTCGAGATCTACCGCCGCGCTGCCGAATACGCGGAAACTCGAGGAATCATCATCGCCGACACGAAATTCGAGTTCGGACTGGATGGAGATCGAATCGTCTGGATCGATGAAGCTCTCACGCCCGATTCCTGCCGCTTCTGGCCGGCAGGCCAGTATCGCGTGGGCATCTCCCCCCCCTCGTTCGACAAACAGTTCGTCCGCGACTGGCTGGAATCGACGGGCTGGGACAAGACCCCGCCGGCACCACGACTTCCCTCCGAGGTGATCGAGAGGACCCGGGCAAAGTACCTCGAGGCGATGGAGATCCTCACCGGTAGTCGGTGAGCGCTGGTCGGTGATCGGTGCTTGACGTTCGGGGAACGGCCAGGGGCGTTGCCTATCGTCATCCTGAGCGCCCTGAAGGGTCGCAGAAGCGGAATGGTGATCGCGAAGGGTCCTGCCTTCGCACGGTCGTCAGTACGAACGGGGCGTCTCAACGTTGTCGAAGACAAGATACTTCGCGATGACCCGCAGTGGCTTCGACAAGACTGCGGGCTCTCAGGATGACGGGGCTTGATTCGACTCGATCATGCGGCGCCCCCTCACGACAATCTCATGTCATAGACTGTCCCCATGAAAACGATTCGTTTCGGACGCACCGACGCCACCGTTTCCCCCGTCAGCCTCGGGACCTGGGGCTACTCCGGCCCGCGCACCGTCCGGGATGGTGTGCCGGTCGGATGGTCGGGTCACGATGACGACCTCGCCGTTCAGGCGATCCGGACCGCATGGGACGCCGGAATCAATCACTGGGATACCGCCGACGTCTATGGCGACGGACGCTCCGAACGGCTGATCGGAACCGTCTGGTCCGACGTTCCCCGGGACCGGATCTTCCTCGCCAGCAAAGTGGGGTGGGATCCCGGACCGTCCGGCCACTATTACGAGCCGTCTCACATGCGCGGCAAGCTCGAGCTGTCGCTCCGGAACCTTCAGACCGACGTCATCGATCTCTACTACTTTCACCACTGCGACTTCGGCGACGACGATCAGTTCTTCGAGGCTGCGCTCGAGACCATGCAGAAGTTCCGCGATGAAGGAAAGATCCGGTTCATCGGACTGTCCGACTGGAACAGCGCAAAGATCATGAAGTTCATCGAGCGGGTCGACCCCGACGTCGTACAGCCCTACCGAAACCTCGTCGATGATTCCTGGGAGTCCAGCGGCCTCGCTGGATGGGCCCGCGAGCACGATCTCGGAGTGGCCTTCTTTTCGCCTCTCAAGCACGGCCTGCTTCTGGGCAAATACGACCAGCCCGCGACCTTCCCCGAGGGCGACTTCCGAAGCCGCATCCCGGAGTTCAGCGACCCCCGGTTCATCGCCCGGATGAAGATGGCGAAGGCGAAGATGGAGGAACGGTTCTCCGATCGCCCGGAACCGGTTCTCCATGCCGTGGTCGGCGCACTCCTCACCGGTGTCCCGAACAGCTGCGTACTCCTCGGACAACGCAATCCGAAACAGGCCGAGGCCGCCGGAAAGGTCGGCGAAGCGCTGAGCCCGGAGGATGCCGACTGGGTTCGGCGGGTCTACCGGGGGGAGGAGTAGTTCTGGAGTTCTGGAGTTCTGGAGTTCCGGAGTTCTGGAGTTCTGGAGTTCTGGAGTTCCGGGATGCCGATGGGTCATTGTCATGTCGAGCGGGTGGGCGGCCGGGCAGGCGAGACATCTCACCCGATGCGATCAGGAATCTCCAGGCGCAGAAGAGTCGAGCGGCGCGGTCCTCCAGCAAAACCGTCGTCTTCGCATCGGCGGAGGTCCCTCGCTTGCCCTTCCGCCCACCCGCTCGGGACGACAAGGGCGAGTCGGCTCGGCGGGGGAATCAACGGGATCGCTCGATCGGTTCCCGCCCACTTCAGAACTCCAGAACTCCAGAACTTCAGAGCTTCAGAGCTTCTGGCGTTCCGGGATGCCGATGGGTCATTGTCATGTCGAGCGGGTGGGCGGCCGGGCAGGCGAGACATCTCACCCGATGCGATCAGGAATCTCCAGGCGCAGAAGAGTCGAGCGGCGCGGTCCTCCAGCAAAACCGTCGTCTTCGCATCGGCGGAGGTCCCTCGCTTGCCCTTCCGCCCACCCGCTCGGGACGACAAGGGCGAGTCGTTTCGGCGAGGGAATCAACGGGATCGCTCGATCGGTTCCCGCCCACTCCAGAACTCCAGAACTCCAGAACTTCAGAACTTCAGAGATTCAGAGCTTCTGGCGTTCCGGGATGCCGATGGGTCATTGTCATGTCGAGCGGGTGGGCGGCCGGGCAGGCGAGACATCTCACCCGATGCGATCAGGAATCTCCAGGCGCAGAAGAGTCGAGCGGCGCGGTCCTCCAGCAAAACCGTCGTCTTCGCATCGGCGGAGGTCCCTCGCTTGCCCTTCCGCCCACCCGCTCGGGACGACAAGGGCGAGTCGGCTCGGCGAGGGAATCAACGGGATCGCTCGATCGGTTCCCGCCCACGTCCAGAACTCCAGAACTTCAGACTTCTGGCGTTCCGGGATGCCGATGGGTCATTGTCATGTCGAGCGGGTGGGCGGCCGGGCAGGCGAGACATCTCACCCGATGCGATCAGGAATCTCCAGGCGCAGAAGAGTCGTGCCCCCGGGCCCCCAGCAAAACCCATTCGTCTTCGCATCGGCGGAGGTCCCTCGCTTGCCCTTCCGCCCACCCGCTCGGGACGACAAGGGCGAGTCGGCTCGGCGAGGGAATCAACGGGATCGCTCGATCGGCTCCCGCCCACTTCAGAACTCCAGAACTCCAGAACTTCAGAACTTCACTTCAGAGCTCCCTTCTCTCGTACAGCAGAAAACTGTATGCCCAGCGATTCTTCTCGTCCGGCTCGTGGTCCTCGCGTGACACCAGATTCCAGCCGGACAGGTCGCAGTCCGGGAACCAGGTGTCCCCCTGGAACGCGGCATGGATCTCCGTGAGATAAAGCCGGCCGGCAAGCGGCAGGGTGTGCCGGTAGATTTCGGCTCCCCCCGCGACGAATCGCTCGTCATCCTCCGCGGACATCGCCAGGGCTTCCTCGATCGTGTGCGCCGCGCGACCATGCTCCGGAAGATAGTCCGACGACCGGGTCACCACGATGATCTCCCGCCCGGGAAGCGGACCGGGCAGAGTCTCGTAGGTTTTCCGGCCCATGATCACGTGATGTCCCATCGTCAGACGCTTGAAATGACGGAGGTCGGCCGGAAGCCTCCAGGGCATTCCCCGGTCCCTGCCGATCAGCCGGTTCTCGTCCATCGCTGCAATCAGTGAGATCATGATCAGACGGCGACCGGAGCCTTGATCGCCGGATGGGGATCGTATCCCACCACCTCGAAATCCTCGTACCGGAAATCGAAGATCGACCGGACCTCGGGATTGATCTTCATCTCCGGCAGGGCCCGAGGCTCCCGGGAGAGCTGCAGCCGGGCCTGCTCCAGATGATTGGAGTAGAGATGAGCATCCCCGAAGGTGTGGATGAACTCTCCCGGCCGGAGCCGACAGACCTGCGCCACCATCATCGTCAGCAGCGCATACGACGCGATGTTGAAGGGAACCCCGAGAAAGACGTCCGCACTCCGCTGGTAGAGCTGACAGGAGAGCCGTCCCTCCGCCACGTAGAACTGAAAGAGCACGTGGCAGGGTGGCAGCGCCATTCGCTCGATCTCCGCGGGGTTCCAGGCACTCACGATCAGCCTCCGCGAATCGGGATTGGAGCGGATCTGATCGACAACCGTGGCAATCTGATCGATGGACTTCCCGTTCGGCGCCGGCCATGAACGCCACTGATACCCGTAGATCGGGCCGAGGTCTCCCCGCTCATCCGCCCACTCATCCCAGATCGTGACCTTGTTCTCGTGGAGATAGCGGATGTTGGTGTCCCCCGCCAGGAACCAGAGCAGCTCATGGATGATCGACCGGAGGTGGACTTTTTTCGTCGTCACCAGAGGAAACCCCTCGGACAGATCGAACCGCATCTGATGCCCGAAGATGCTGAGAGTCCCGGTTCCCGTCCGGTCCTCTTTCCGCACACCCTGGCTCAGAATCGTCCGCAGAAGATCGAGATAAACCTGCATGGAGCGATTGTAGAACAGGATGCGGCGTGCAGTGTTCGGTGTGCAGTGTTCGGTGTGCAGGATGCCGTATACCGTGTGCGGTACGTGGGCGTTCGACCTCCGGTCCGACACCCGGCGTGCCTCTGGCCGCCGAGGGCGCGCTCCACGAAGCGTTGAAGGTGCAGTCTCCCCGTGGCATGGGCCTCATGCGACGCGGCCAGCTCGGGGGTTGGACCTCCGGTCCGATCCCCGGCGTGCCTCCGGCCGCCGAGGGCGCGCGCCGCGGAGCGATGAAGACCCTGCTTGCGCCACCCGTCGCCAGTGCGACCGGGGCGTCTCGACCCTGACGAAAACGAGATCCTTCGCGATGACCGGCAGCGGATTCGACTGTTCCAGGCGCTCAGGATGGCCGGGCGCCTACCGCACGCGGCACATTACACGTCGTGCACTGCCCACCGCACACCGAATACCGCACACCGGTTCACAGCTTCCGGTTCTGCAGGGACGGAATCGCCCGTCTGGTCCGCTCGAGAATTGCCGGGTCGATCTCGGCCATGCAGAATCCCGGGCCATCCGAGCATCGGGCGACCACCACGCCCCAGGGATCGACGATCATGGTGTGACCGTAGCTCGATCGCTCCTTCAGATGATGCCCCACCTGAGCCGGCGCGATCACCCATGAGGTGTTCTCGATCGCCCGCGCCCGGACCAGAACTTCCCAATGGTCTTTCCCCGTCTCCGCGGTGAAGGCGGAGGGGATCAGCAGAACCTCGGATCCTCTGGCGGCGAGCTCCCGATAGAGCTCGGGGAATCGGACGTCGTAGCAGATCGAGAGTCCGAAGCGGGCCAGAGGTGTGTCCACGACGACGATCTCCGAGCCCGCCTCGATCTGTCTGCTTTCGCGGAAGCTTCGGCCATTCTCCAGATCGACGTCGAACAGATGAATCTTTCGATAGACCGCTGCCCGGGCTCCATCGGGAGCGAAGAGAACCGAGGTGTTGCGGGCCTTGCCTTCTTCCGATGATCGCTCCGCGATCGACCCGGCGAGCAGCCAGATTCCGCGGCTCGCAGCCTTGTCCGCGAATCGTTGAAAGGTGGGACCATCGACCGGCTCGGCGGAGTCGACCTTCACCGAATGACGGTCGATGGAGTCGGTGTTCTCCGGCAGTGCGACCAGCTCCGCTCCGCGATCGGCAGCGCGATCGATCAGCTCCATCGCCATCGAGAGGTTTCTCTCCCGGTCGTCGGTGGAGTTCATCTGAACGGCTGCAGCCAGGAATGATCGCATCGTCTTTCCATCCGCCGGGAGCCGGAAGGGCGCGCCCGACGATCAGTATTGAACCAGTAGTCGCGCCGCCCGCTCGATCTGCTCCTCGCTCGGCAGGAACTCCTCTTCCAGGGGCGGCGAGTACGGCACCGGCGTATCCAGGGAGCCGATCACCCGCACCGGCGCATCCAGCCACTCGAACGATTCCTCCTGAATAACCGCCGCAATGCTCTCACCGATCCCGCCGGTCCGCGTATCTTCATGAATCACCAGGACCTTTCCGCATCGCCGGGCCAGCGAGCGGAGCGCCGCCCGATCCAGCGGAGCCAGTGAGCGGAGGTCGAGAACCGATGCTTCGATCCCGTCGGCAGAAAGCTTCTGCGCCACCCGCAACCCCAGGTGAACGAACGCACCGTAGGAAATGATCGCGAGATCCGAGCCGGCGCGCCGCAGCGCAGCGTTTCCGATCGGCATCGGCTCGGGAGCCTCGTCCGCCACCGCCTGCCGGATCCGCGGATCGCGATAGAGCGCAATGTGCTCGTAGTAAAGCACCGGATCCGGATCGGCCACGGCAGCCGCCATCAGAGCCCGTGCATCATGCGGAGTGGATGGAGTCACGATCTTCAGCCCCGGCGTCCGATAAAACCAGGGCTCGGTGTTCTGGCTGTGGTAGGGGCCGGCATGACGGAGTCCTCCCCAGGGCATTCGGACTACCATCGGTACCGAACCACCCCAGCGGTAACGGATCTTCGCGGCGCTGTTGACCAGTTGATTGAAACCGGTCGCCACGAAATCGTTGAACTGCATCTCGGCGATCGGCCTCATTCCGGCCAGAGCCGATCCGATCGCCGCACCGAGCACCGCTCCCTCCGCGAGAGGCGAATTCACGATCCGATCTCCGAACTCCTCGAGCAGCGGACGAAGCAGGAGAAACGCATTGCCATAGCTGCCACCGACGTCCTCGCCGAAGACGAAGACCCGCGGGTCCCCGCGGAGCGCATCCCCCACCCCGAGCATCACGCATTCGAGAAACGTCCGCCCCTTTGCATCGAAGGGAGGTGCGTCCTCCACCGTCAGTTCGACGGGAGTCTCCCTCCGCTGATCATCGTCGAGCACTTCGACATGCCGGCGACGTGGCTCGTCGGCGAACACGCCTTCGCCCGCCAGAGCGGCGTCCGGCCACTCCGCCTGGATCACCGCCTCGGCCTGCTCGCCCACCAGGAGCTGCGCCTCCGATTTCAAGCGCTCCACGTCCCCCTTCTCGATCACCCCCTCGGCCAGAAGGAGCTCGGCGTAGCGGACGATCGGATCCCGCTTCGACCAGAATGCCCAGGCATCGGCATTTGCGTAGCCGGACTCGGTCAGTGGAGGATAGTCCCAGGAGATCTGCGGATCCTTTCCGAGATAGAGCATGTCGTCGTGATGGGCGTGACCGCACATCCGCATGCAGATCAGCTCGATCAACGCCGGCCCCTTTCCTTCCCGGGCCCGCTCCGCAGCCCAGGTGAATGCCGCCGCGATCGCCTCGGGATCCGTTCCGTCCAGGGTGATGCCGGGGATTCCATATCCCGCGGCCTTCTCCGCGAATACCCGGGCGGCGGACTGCTCCGGAACCGGCGTGGACAGCGCCGTTTGATTGTTCTGAATGCAGAAGATCGCCGGAAGACGCCGCACCGAGCAGAGATTGATCGCCTCGTGCCATTCTCCGAGAGAGGTGCCGCCCTCTCCGAGGAAAGAGACCGCAACCTGGCCGAGACCCTCTCGCGCAAAGGCGAACGCGAGTCCCGCCACGGCGAGTGAGGAGATGGCCAGCGGCGCGGATGCGGGGAAGATTCCTCGGGAGAAGTCGCCGACATGGAGGTCCTTGCCGTTCATCGGAGGACCTTCCTTCCCCATTTGAGCGCTGAGCACCATCCGGACCGTCTCGGCATCGGGGTGCATCGCCAGGACCGCCCCGAGATCCCGGATCATCGGAGCGATGACGTCCCCGCTCCAGAGACCGTCTTCGCGCCGGTAACAGTTACCCCGCCGCAGCCGGAGCGCCGCGGCATAGATCGCCTCCTGACCGAGGGAGCGGAATCCCTTGCCCTGGAAGGAGGCGTTCCCGTAGCGGACCTCGCCGCCGGAGAAGAACGCCTTCAGCCGGTTATCCACCGCGCGGGTCAGAATCATTCCCCGCAGGATCTCCCGCCGTTCATCCGCGGTGAGCGAAGCCGCAATGGACTCCCGCCGCAGAAAGCCGTCCGCCGCCTCGACCACTTCCTCGATCGCCGTGGCCATCCGATCCCGGGGAGCGACTCCGGGCGTGGTCTCGATCGCAGCGATGGATTCCAGCCTTCCGCCGGTGGCACCGAGCGAGAGCGTTCGATCGAGAGACTGGCGGATCGCCCCCCGCAGAGGTTCCCGCAGCTCTTCGATCGCTGCCGCTTCGAGCGACGCTCCGCGGCCCCCCAGAGTCTCTTCCATCGCCTTGCAGGCGGGGTGGAACGCGAAAGGGAAACGCTCTGCAATGAATGCCGCGAAGCGGCTTTCGAGACTGGTCTCTCCCCGGGGCAGGGGGACGGTCGAGGATTCCTGCGGTCCCGCGGTCATCGGGAGGATTTCCTCCCGGATGCGCGACGCCGGGCGGGCTTCTCGTGATCGACGCGCACCAAGGTATGGATGCCGCCGCGGACGTAGAAGTCCCCCTCGACGGTCAGCCTGCGGGGCGACAGAGCCTTGACCAGATCGTCGACGATCTGATTGGTCACCGCTTCATGGAAGGCCCCCTCGTCACGGTAGGACCAGAGGTAGAGCTTCAGGGATTTCAGCTCGACACACTTCCGATCCGGAACATAACGGATCCGGATGGTCGCAAAGTCGGGCTGGCCGGTCATCGGGCAGAGGCAGGTGAATTCCGGCGCTTCGAACGCGATCTCGTAATCGCGATTCGGGTTGGGATTCGGAAAGGTCTCGAGTGTTCGCGTCGGTCCGGTCATGTCGAGGTTCTGGAGTTCTGAAGTTCTGAAGTGGGAGAAGACGAACATTCCCGAGGTCCCGGGTTCCAGAGTCCGGAAACGACCGAATCACCGAAACGGTCACTCGGCGTACTTCAGAACTCCAGAACTCCAGAACTCCAGAACTCCAGAACTCCAGAACTCTTACTTTCCCATCAGTTTCTGGTTGAGCTCCCGGATCCGTTCCTGGAGCTGAGTGATTTTCGCCTGAGCTTCGGCACGGAGCCGCTCGTTTTCGGTCTTGAGCTTGCGGATTTCCTCGTCCTTCCCGGTGGTGTCGTCCACCCGGGTCTGGAGAGACTCGAGCCGGTAGTCCATGTCGTGCTTGAGGTTCTCGATTTCCTCGTCCTTCTCCATGAGGCGCATCCGGAACTTTTCTTCCTGCTCTTCATAGAGTCGTTTGATATCCATCAGCTGTGTGATCTGGGAGAAATCGGAGTAGCTCGGTGCCATGTCGCCTCCTGCCTGCCGCGCGCGCTCTTCGATCGCCGGGAACATCTTCCGGAGCTTGAGGGACAGATCCTCCGGGTCTCCGGAAAGCTCCATCGCCTCCTCGTACGAGATCCGCTGATGAACCAGCAGCGTCAGCAGCGACTGGTTCATCGACTGCATCCGGTAGTACGTCACGGAGGTTTCCATCTCGTCGAGGATGTCTTTGGTGTTGCCTTCCTCGATGAGCTTGGCGATCTTCGGCGAATTTTTCAGGATCTCGACGGCGGCGGTCAGCTTTCCGTCGGTGGTTTTGATCAGTTTCAGCGAGATGATTCCCTTGAGCACCAGAGCGAGCTGGGACCGGATCTGCTTGTGCTGCGCCACCGGAAAAGCGTCGATGATCCGATCGATGGTCTGGGCCGCGCTGTTGGTGTGCAGCGTGGAGTAGACCAGGTGTCCCGTCTCGGCGGCGGTCAGCACGGTGCCCATGGTGTCGACGTCGCGCATCTCACCGACCATGATCACGTCGGGGTCCTGGCGCATCGCATTCCGAAGCGCTTCGCGGAAGCTGGGCGTGTCCGTTCCCACTTCCCGCTGTGAGATGGCCGCGACTTTGTCCTGGAAGAGAAACTCGATGGGATCCTCGATGGTGACGATGTGCAGAGGCTCCCGGCCGGCGATCTCCCGGATCATCGCAGCGAGAGTGGTCGATTTCCCCGATCCGGTCGGGCCGGTGACCAGCACCAGCCCCTCCGGCAGTGAGGTCATGTCCCGCACCCCTTCGGGCAACTCGAGGTGCTCGATTCCCTTCACTTCGATCGGAATCCGCCGGAACACGCCTCCGACCGTTCCTCTCTGCATGTAGAGATTCGCCCGGAAGCGGGCGACGCCGGGAACGCCGTAACCGAAGTCGACGCTGTGGGTCTCATCGAAATGCTGGCGCTGTGGTGGGGTGAGGATCGGCATCAGCATCCGGTCGAGATCCTCGGGGCGGAGCGGATTGGCCTTGACCGGAACCAGCTTGCCCTGAATCCGGAGCAGCGGCGGCCGCATCGGTTTCAGATGCAGATCCGAAGCGTGCTGCGATGCCATGAAGACCAGAAGGTCCTTCAGGCTGAACTGCTGCCCCTCCGGCGCCGGTTGTTGATCCGCACTCAAGACACCCCTCCTCCACACATAGTTTCTCGATTCGACCCGGCGGTTGCAAGCACGGATGGCCGGGCAGCCCCAGGACGGCGGTCTATCTTCGCATCACCGAATCGAGAATCATCAGAAAAGCTTCCTGCTGACTCGGCTCGGTTTTGTTGATCACAGCGATGGTCTCGCCGATCCGAAACCGCTGATGGAGCTCGTCCGCCGGATGAGACGACGTGACGATGATCCGCTTGGGCAGAACACCTTTCTGCCGCGCATAACTGACGAATTTCTGACCATCCATCCCGGGCATCTCCAGGTCGACGATCAGCAGATCGATCTTGTCATCGATGATCGGCAGAGCGTTGTACGGATGGTCATAGGTCTCGACTTCGACCATCTCTCCGTACCGCTCCAGCATGATGTTTTCCCACAGCTCGCAGAACGCGACCGAATCGTCCACGATCACCACGCGCTTGGGCGGCTTCACCGGCCGGATCCCTTCTTCCCCGATCCGCTCTTCCCTCTGCTCTTCGAGGCGCGCCTGGGCGTGGCCCCGACCGCATTCCGCAGAATCGACTCATCCCGATAGCGGATCTCTCCGCCCACGATCGTCGCCGCGATGGCGCCCCGGAGCTGTTTGCCCAGCCACGGAGAATTGCTCGAGCGGGAGGCGAAGCGGTCGAAGGAGCGCGGCCTCTCCGGATCGAACAGGGTGACATCGCCCGGACCTTCCACCGCCAGGCTGCCGCCCGGCAGCGAGAAGGCAGCAGCCGGACCGGAGGTGAGAAGCGCCACCAGACGCTCGAGCGGAATCACCCCCCCATGCACCAGAACCTCGCAGGAAACCGCGAAGGCCGTCTCCAGACCGATGATCCCGAACGGGGCGAGATCGAACTCGACATCCTTCTCGTCCTCGTGATGAGGCGCATGATCGGTGGCAATGGCGTCTACCGTCCCGTCCCGGAATCCCTCGAACAGCGACTCCAGATGACCCTTCGAACGAAGCGGCGGCTTCATCTTCAGAGATGTCGAGTAGGAGACCAGCTCCGCATCCGTCAACGCAAAATGATGCGGGGCGACCTCGCAGGTGACCCGCATCCCCTGCTTCTTTGCATGCCGGACCGCATCCACCGAACCGCCCGTCGAGAGATGGGCGATGTGCAGATGCCCACCCGTCATTCCGGCGAGAATCACATCCCGCCACGCCATGGTCTCTTCCGCCGCGGCAGGAATCCCGCGAAGACCGAGGAGGGTCGAGTAGTAACCCTCGTGCATCACACCACCCTCGCTGAGCAGAGGGTCCTCCTCGTGGGCGATGATGGGGAGGCCGAGCATCCGGGAGTACTCCAGTGCCCGGCGCATCAGCTCACTGTTCGCCACCGGCATTCCGTCGTCGCTGAACCCCACGCATCCCGCGGACCTGAGCTCGGCCATCTCGGCCAGGTCGGCCCCCTTCAGCCCGCGGCTGACCGCCCCGATCGGGTAGACCCGGCAGGAGCCCGAACGAGCAGCTTCGGTCACCACCATCTCGGTCACCGACCGCTCATCGTTCACCGGCTCGGTATTGGCCATCGCACAGACGGCAGTGAATCCTCCTGCAACCGCCGCAGCCGTCCCGGTGCGAATGGTCTCCTTGTGCTCCTGTCCCGGCTCGCGAAGGTGTGTGTGCAGGTCGATGAAGCCGGGACAGACCACCAGCCCCTCGGCGTTCAGTTTCTCGACCGATGCCGACGCCCTCACCGCCCGGCCGATCTTCGAGATGCGGCCATCCTCGATCAGGACGTCGAGCTTCTCGTCGATCTCGCGTGAGGGATCGAGCAGCCGCCCGTTCTGGATGAGAAGATTCATGAAAGACCTCGATGTGCCACCGGATCGGAATCCGGAGATGCCGGTCATGCCGGACTCAACTGATCAGATGTCCCCCGCCGAGAAGGTAGAGCACGGCCATCCGGACGGCGACACCGTTGGTCACCTGATCCAGAATGACCGACGCCGGCCCGTCCGCGACGTCCGAGGCGATCTCCACGCCGCGATTCATCGGACCGGGATGCATCACCAGCACCCCATCCGCGGCCCGCTTCAGCCGCTCGGCAGTCAGACCGAACGTATTGAAGTACTCCCGCAACGACGGGAAACGAAGCCTCCCCTGCCGCTCCAGTTGGATCCGAAGCATCATCACCACTTCGGCTCCTTCAATCGCCTCGTCGAGAGAATGCACCACCCGGACCCCGAACCGCTCCACCTCGGACGGCATCAGCGTCGGTGGTGAGGCGAGCGTGACCTTCGCTCCCATCTTCGTCAGCAGATGAATGTTCGAGCGCACCACCCGCGAATGAGCGATATCTCCGATGATCGAGATATTGACACCGCTGAGGCGTCCGACCCGCTCCCGGATGGTGAACGCGTCCAGCAGAGCCTGGGTCGGATGCTCGTGAGCACCATCGCCGGCATTGATGATCGAGGCGTCGAGGCGCTCGGCAAGCATCCCCGGTGAGCCGGGATGCCGATGCCGGATCACGATCATGTCGGGATGCATGGCCATCAGGTTGCGGGCGGTGTCCAGGAGGGTCTCCCCCTTCTCCACCGAGGATCCCGAGGCCGCAAAGTTCAGGGTGTCGGCCGAAAGACGCTTTTCGGCGATCTCGAACGAGACCCGGGTGCGGGTCGACGCCTCCATGAACAGGTTGATCACCAACCGGCCCCGGAGGGTAGGAACCTTCTTGATCGGCCGCTCGCTGACTTCCTTGAAGCCCTCGGCCGTGTCCAGAATCAGCTCGATCTCCTCCGGACTCAGTGGTTCGATGCCCAGAAGATGCTTAGACCGCAAGGTGCTCGTCTGCGTTCTCATTCTTCTCCATGAGGAGGACTTCGTCCTCACCATCGATGGCGGCAACCTTCACCTTGATGACCTCGGTCCGATCCGTCGGAACCGTCTTGCCGACCACGTCGGCGTGGATCGGAAGCTCGCGATGTCCGCGATCGATCAGCACCGCCAGCCGCACCGCACGGGGGCGACCGAAGTCGATCAGGGCATCCAGCGCCGCCCGAACCGTCCGGCCCGTGTAGAGGACATCATCCACCAGGACCACGGTCCGGTTGTCGATGGATTCGGGCAGCTTTGTCGGCTTCACCACCGGCTGGGGAGCGACCGTGGTCAGATCATCCCGGTAGAGCGTAATGTCGAGGATCCCCACCGGAACCTGCTCCGATTCCATCTCATTGATGTAGTGAGCAACCCGTTCGGCGAGGGGAACACCCCGACTCCGAATTCCGATGATCACCAGATCTTCCACTCCGCGGTTGGTTTCCACGATTTCGATCGCCATCCGGCGGATGGCACGCTCCATCCGCGAGGCGTCAAGCAGCCGCTTCTTGACTCGCATTCAGTTCCTCTATGTTGTCTTTCGTGAGGTGATCACCGGCAGCCTCGCCACTCCACCCCTGAGCGTGCCCGGCGCGGGCCGCAGCATAGCAGAAGGAGGGCCGCTGTCAATTTATGCTATAACAGCATAGAAACCCGAATTCTCACTCGATTTTTTTGAATCCCCTGATAAGTCATTGCAGCGACAGACTTTTCTCTGCTAGGATGCCCCTCTGATCGAGGAAGTGTGACGCAGGTCCGTTGACACGGATTCAACATTTCGTAGAATACACGCCGGTTGGAGTTACGACCCGGTCCCGAACTCCCGCGAAGTTCACGATTTGGAGCACGAATGAGCAAACGTTTTTCAACGATCATCTTCGTGCCGCATGCACGTGCGAAATTCCGAAAATTCAGGGTCTCACACAGACTCTTCTTTTCGTTCGCGTCCCTGCTCGGCTTTTCTCTCTGTCTTTCGGTTTTCTTCTCCGTTCATTACTTCACATCCCTCTCCCGGGGGCAGGAGCTGAACCAGCTGAAGAAGGAGAACCGGGAGCTTCAGTCCGCCAACGAGGATTTCAGCAAATCGGTCGAGACGCTTCGGACCCAGCTCCAGAAGGTGGAGGAACGAACCCGGAAGCTGGCGATCGTCGCCGGGATCAACCAGATCGACGACTCCGCCGCGGGTGGCGTCGGCGGTCTCCGCGCTGAAGACTACATGGCCAGCCCCTACCAGGACGAGGTCGACAAGATGACCTTCCGGTCCCGGCGGCTCCAGAGTGACCTGTCACTGCTCGAGGATCGACTGGTCCAGCGTGACCAGATGCTCTCCTCCACCCCCTCGATCGCCCCCATCCGAGGCATTCTCACCGACGGCTTCGGCGGCCGCTCCGACCCATTCACCGGCGAACCGGGAACTCACAACGGCGTCGACATCTCGACCGCCATCGGCCGCGCGGTCCATGCTCCCGCGGACGGCATCGTGGTCAAGGCCGACTGGGCCAACGGCTACGGCAACGTGGTCTACCTCTCCCATGGCTACGGCTACTCCACCCGCTACGGGCACCTTTCCAAGTTCAACGTCCGCCCCGGACAGAAGATCAAGCGGGGCGACGTCATCGGCTACGTCGGCTCCACCGGACGAAGCACCGGTCCGCACCTCCACTACGAGGTCCGCAGGAACGGCAAACCCATCAATCCTCTCGAACACATCCTCGACGCATTCTGATCGAGACTCTCCGAGCGCGCGTTTTCGTGGGATCGGCATGACGGCGGAAAGCCGCCCGCCATCGTCATCCTGAGCGGGGGTGCACCTGCACACCAGTCGAAGTCGCGAACCGGCCGCCATCGTCATCCTGAGCGCCAGTACACCTGTCGAAGTCGCGAACCGTCCCGCGAAGGATCTTGCCTCTGCGAACCATCGAGACGACAGTCCCCGAGAAGGGTGCACTCTGCTCCGCGAGGCTGCCCTTGCGGCGCGGATCGCTCTCTCGACCCTGACGAAGGCAAGATCCTTCGCGACCCACCGCATCGGCTTCGACTACAGGATAGGGCGCTCAGGATGACAGAGCGAGTGGCCACCGCGCCTGGATCCAGGCAGCGAACCGACCCCCACGGCCGCCGAAACGCGGTCTACAGGATCCGGTGTCCGGCGATCCCCTGATCGTCGACTTCGTTGGTCAGGAGCCATCCCACCACGTCGCCCGGCTTGAAGCTATCCTCGATGTACTGGGACCGATCGAAGGCAGCCGAGCCATCACGCGCGATGTTCGGACGGAAGTCCACCAGCCGCTTGATCCGCCGAGCCCAGGACTCGAAGTTCCCGAGGCGCAGGTCGACCCAACCGGCATACGCATAGTGCTCGAGCTGCTGATCGTCAATCGGTACCGGGCGCCCGTCGGGTGACGGAACCGGGATATTCAGCCGTGGTCCCCGGGTCAGCACCCGCTCTCCGTTGTCGTTCTCGCGCAATACCGGGATTCCGATCGTGGCGATCAGACTGGCGACGCGCGGATGAGCGGCAAGCCAGGCTTCCACCTTCTGCCGGAGTGCTGCCGGCTCGATCGCCAGGAGCTCATCCAGATCCTCGGTCCCAGCCGCGGAACGCAGCAGGAAGGCCTCGATCAGGAGCTTCGAGAGACGGGGCGGTCCCAACTGTCCCACCGCGATCGAAGGCAGCACGTCGGCCTCCGCTTCGAGGATCGATCGCTCCAGGCGCTCCAGTTCCCGACAGGCGTGATGGCGCAGCACACCCGCGCGATAGCTCGGCTCGGTAATCGCTCCGTCGATCGCCGCGATCACGTCTCGCCCGGTGGACGATCCGAGGATTTCAAGCACCACCGTACGGGCGACCTCTTCAGGGGTGACGTACTCCATCTGGCGGGGATAGGTGATCGCCTGAAACTCGCCGATCGAAAAGAACCCGTTTTCACCGGTATCCGCACCCACGATCCGGAACGGAATCTCCCGTCCCTCGAGCTGCGGATAGTGCTCCCACGAATCCCGCGGGTCCACCGCCCCCCCCAGGGACTCCTCCCGTGGAGTCAGCAGGAACGCGGGCTGCCGGGTCCCGTCCTCCCCGGTCAGACGGACGTGGGTCAGCCCCAGCCGTTTGAATCCGATCATCGCGCCCGGCTTGATCTCCTTGATCATCGTCGCGCGCGTCTCCCCTTCGTCTCCCATCAGTCCCGGGGTCCGGGCGAGCAGGAAGAGCAGCCCGGTGTGGGCGAACCCGATCGCCGACTTCGACAGCAGCGTCGCGGACGGCTTGTCCTCACTGTGGGTGTAGGGGATGTTCACCCCCATGCCGCCGGTTCCGGTCGTTCCGACTTTGACGTAGACCTCGACGGACGTTTCCGAGAGCGCGCGGTGAAGGAAAAGGATGTGGCGGGTAATCTGCGGAACCCCCTGAGCGATCAGCAGCTCCCGGATCGAGCCCACGAAGCGGGAAAGATCCTCGGCGGGCAGGCTGCCGTCGTTCTCCATCTGGTCGAGCATCACCTTGACCTTGCGGGAGGTGGTGTAGACGTCCTGATAGCTGATCGCGGTTGCGGTATTGATGCAATCGATCACCACGTCCGGACGATACTGACTGATCAGATTGTAGAGGGCAGATTCGCGGTACGCCTGGGGATTGGAGGAGAAGATGTCGTCGAAGAGCTGATCGAAGAGCTTGCCGATCGGTGAGAAGCTCCTTGCGAGTGCGTCCCTGGAGCCTGGTGGGAAGGAAGATGTCTCCCGGCTCCGCGACGAACTCGACGCCCCACTGCTCCTGCTTTGCATCGCTCCGGAGGGTCTCGATTCCCTCGTCCACCTCCCGCCTGGTGAGGGCGGAAACCACGATGGTATCCGGAGCGATCTTGCGTGCGACTTCGCGGGCGACCTGGAGGCCGACCATGCCGCCTCCACCCAGAATCAGAACGGTTTTGACAGGCTTGCTGGATTCACTCACACCCTTGCCTCTTCGTCTTTCGAAAGTCCCCAGCGCTCGGTGATCCGCTCATGGGTGAGCCAGCGCTCGCAGTCGAGCGCGGCCATGCACCCCGTGCCGGCAGCAGTGATCGCCTGCCGATAGACGTGATCCACCGCGTCGCCGCAGGCGAACACGCCCGGGATGTTGGTCAGCGTGGTGCTGGGGCGAACCACGATGTACCCTTTGTCGTCCAGCTCGATCTGATCCCGGAACGGCGCGGTGTTCGGGGTATGACCGATGGCCACGAACAGTCCCTGGACCTTCATCTCGCTGCTCTCGCTGGTCTTCACATTCTTCAGCTTCAGAGCGGTCACGCCATGTTCCTTCGACCCTTCCACCGCCTCCACCACCGTGTCGTAGAGGAAACTGATCTTCGGATTGTCCATGGCCCGCTGGAGCATGATCTTCGACGCTCGGAACTCTTCACGCCGATGGATGATGGTCACCTTGCTGGCGAACTTCGTCAGGAAGGTCGCCTCCTCCATCGCCGAGTCGCCACCACCGACGACCGCGATCTCCCTCTCCTTGAAGAAGAATCCATCACAGGTTGCGCAATAGGAGACGCCGAAGCCCTGAAGGTTCTTTTCCGACTCCAGCCCGAGCTGCTGGGCCGACGCCCCGGAAGCGATGATCAGTGCATCGCACTCGTAGGTCTGGCGATCGGTGGTCAGACGGAAGGGATGCCGCTTCAGATCGACACTCTCCACTCCCTCCATCACGAACTCGGCGCCGAACCGCTCGGCCTGCTTCCGCATTTCGTCCATCAGCTTCGGTCCCAGAATTCCCTCCGGAAATCCCGGAAAGTTCTCGACCTCGGTCGTGATGGTCAGCTGCCCTCCCGGCTGGAGCCCTTCCAGCACGAGGGGAACGAAGTTCGCCCGGCCCAGGTAGAGTGCCGCGGTGCAGCCGGCCGGACCCGAGCCGATCACGATGATTCGGTGCTGACGGTTGATTTCCATGCGTTGGGTTCCTCCTGATCGATCTGACCGCCGGATTGTAGTGTCAGCCCCGCGGAGTTTCAAAGGTCTGGATCACGCCACGATGAAGCCACCGTCACCGGACGATCATGAGCGGATGGCCTGAAGAAGAGCCTCGCCGAGAACCTCGCGCTGCCAGTCCCGCATCGCCTCGATTCCGCCAAGATCCTCCACCGTCCGCACTCCGTCGGCGGCCACCTCGGCCAGAACGTGCTTGGGGGCCAGAACCGAGGGCTCGATCCCCAGCTGACCCGCCACACGATCCCGCACCGTCTTGAGCTTCGCGATCCTCTTTTCCAGCTTGTCGTCCCGCAGCCAGGGCTTCGACTTCTTCTTCTCCGGAAGCTCACTTTCCGGAACCTCCAGCGCCGATTCGATCGTCTCCAGGATTTCCCGGCTGTACTTCGCCATGTGATACCGGGAAATCCCCGGAACCGCGGCGAGTGCATCGCGATCGGTGGGAATCCGGGTGGCCATCTCCACCAGCGCGTCGTTGCCCGCTACCTTGAAGGGCGGCCGGTCCAGCCGCTGCGCGACGCCATCGCGCCACGCATGGAGGCGGGAGAGGACCTCGAGGTTTCTCGGCTCCAGCTTGCTGATCCCCTTCAAGCGGCGATACCGCTCCTGATCCGGATCCGCCGGCACGTGCCGGATCGCCTCCAGCCGGCGGAACTCCTCCTCGGCCCAGCTCCACCGCCCGAGCGTCGTCAGTTGTTCCTCCAGCCGCTGGGCGAGATCCTGAAGATAGCGGGTGTCGCGGGCGGCATACTCCACCATCCGGGTCGGCAGGGGACGCATCGCCCAGTCGGCGCGTTGATTGGATTTGTCCAGCTCCACCCCGAAATACTTTTCCAGCAGCGCCGCGAGTCCGACCCCTTTCTCCCCGAGCAACTGAGCGCAGATCATCGTATCCACGAGGTTCTGGATCTCGAAACCGAAGTCCCGGTTGAGGATCCGGAGGTCGTAGTCCGCTCCATGAAAGATCTTGCGGATCGCCGGAGCGGCCAGAATCCGGCCGAATCCCGAGATGTCCATCGAGGCGAGAGGATCGATCAGGACGTCCTCGGCGCCGAAGGAGACCTGGATCAGGCAGACCTTGTCGTAATAGCTGTGGAGGGAGTCGGCTTCCGTATCGACCGCCAGGACATCGGCGTCCTGCATCTCCTCGAGCACCGGCTCCAGCGCCGGATCGGAATCGATCCATCTCATGACTGCATCACCTTCGACGACAAACCGATGGAGCTCAAACGCTGATTGAACTCCTCGATGTCGAATGCCTTTCCGGCCCGCTGGACCAGTGTCTCGAGCTTTTCCCGCGAGCCGGGGCTCTCATCGACGACCAGAAGCAGGGCGAGATCCTCGAAACGGACCACCCGAACCGGGCAATCCTCCATGCTGGCCTCGATCCCATCCCGGATCATCCGCGAGTAGAGGGCGTTGGTCGCCATCAGGATATGAACCCTGACGCGCTCCTCCCCCGCAAGGTATTGCATCGGGATCAGATCGAGCTCCTCGGCCGCCTGCACCTCCTCGGGAGTGACGGCAAATCCGCGGTGAGAGGCCATCATCGGGACCTGACTGGCCCGCTCCGGGCTGGTCAGCGCAAGGACATCGACCGGGCCATCCTGGATCGAGCCGCCCAGCCAGGCCACTTCGGCGACCCGACCGACAAAGGCGTATCCCATACGCAACGCGCCGAACAGCTCGCTGAGTGCCACGATTGCCGCCGCACGACCCGGCGCAGCATGAATGATCCCTGCTTCCATTCGTCCGCAGACCCCCAACAGGAGCATGCCCGGTGAACTTCCAGAGGAACACCGGAAGAGGAATCCCCGCTGAAGGCAGGAGCCACCGGAGAGAAACATCTCGTGCTCAAACCTCGATGAATCCTCCGGGCCAACCGGTGCTATTCTGCTGTCCCGAATGGGAACGCTTCCATGAAGCGCACTGGACCCACCTCTCCACGCCGCCGCAGGGCCACGCTCCAGGTCAGCGAGCTCTTCCGACCCCTGGTCGTCGCCACGCTGCTGATGATCATCATCTTCACCATCGGCGTGACCGGCTATTCGATCGTCGGCGGATCGCGGACCACCCTGCTCGACGCCATCTACATGACCGTCATCACCCTCACGACGGTCGGGTTCGAGGAGCATATCGACCTCTCCGGACATCCCGGCGGGCAGATCTTCACGATCGTACTTCTCTTTCTCGGCGTCGGCACCTTCGTCTACTTTTTCTCCTCCCTGACCAGCTTCATCGTGGAAGGAAACCTCGAGCATCTCTTCTGGAGGAACCGAATGGAGAAGGACATCGACCGGCTGAGCGATCACTACATCGTCTGCGGCGGAGGTCATACCGGGCAGCACATCGTTGCGGAGCTCCTTTCGACGAGCCGGCCTTTCGTACTGATCGAACGGGAGGAAGCCCACATCCTCGAGCTTCAGGAGCAGTTGGGCGCCCGGTTCCCGGCGCTGGTGGGTGACGCTACGGATGACGAAACCCTCACCGCGGCCGGCATCCGGCGGGCCGGAGGCCTGTTCGCCTGCCTCAGCAACGACAAGGACAATCTGATCATCACCGTCTCGGCACGGCTGATCAAGCCGGGGATCCGGATCGTCTGCCGCGCCACCGATGCGGCGCAGCAGAAAAAACTGCAGAGAGCCGGAGCGGACGTTTCGGTCTCACCCAGCATGATCGGAGGTCTCCGGATGACCTCGGAAATGGTCCGTCCCACCGTGGTCTCGTTTCTCGACGTCATGCTGCGGGACCGCGACCGGCGCCTTCGGGTGGAGGAATCGAAGATCATGCCCGGTGGAACGGCCGCCGGGATCAGCACCGGAGAGCTGCGCCGCCGCGCTCCACGTGAGGCTCTCCTGATGGCCGTCCGGAAGGCCGACCAGCAGTGGCTGTTCAACCCCGGAGACGATCTCCGCCTCGAACCGGGAATGACGCTGATCTACATGGCCGGCCCCGAGGTCAGGGAGGAGATGAACCGGCTCGCGGGCGGCCCCGGTGAGAGGTGAGAAGGGAAGAGGTGCGCTGTTTCTCTGGCCCGGATGTTGGCCCTTGTCGTCCCGAGCGAGTGGATCGATCGACGCCGCGATTTTCTGGCGAGGAGGGGCGCCCTTGTCGTCCCGAGCGGGCGGGCGGAAGGGCATGCGAGGGACCTCCCCCGATGCGAAAAAAATTGTTTTGCTGGAGGACCACCCTCCACGACGCTTCTGCTCCTCGACGTTCGTTGTCGCATCGGGCGAGAGGATAATTTCCGTCTCATCTCTGACCACTCATGAGAGTGAGACGGTGAGACGGTCCTTTCGATGAAACCGTGATCCGGTGCCGTGAATCGGGGGTTTGCCTCAGGAGCTCCGGATCAGGTCCAGAAGTACGGCAACGTCGTCCCACACCGTCGCTCCATTGCCGATCGCGACGCGGATTCCGTAGCGGCCGTGCAGCCGGGTATGCGAGACGTAGCAACGCCCGGTGGCATTGATGGTGTCCAGCAGCGCCGCGCTCGCCTTCTCGGACGCTACCTCGTCGATCTTCCCGGAACCGTTGCGGACGACCCTCCGAAAAACCACGACACTGAACGACTGCGGTGCCAGAAGCTCCGCGTCATCCATCGCATCGATCTCCCCGGCGAGACGCTCCGCGTATCCGATATGCTCGCGGATGCGCTGCTTCAGCCGATCGGTTCCGTAGTGCTCCAGCACCATCCAGAGCTTCAATGCCCGGAATCGGCGGCCGAGCTGCAGCCCGTAATCCATGTAGTTGATCACCTCGGGGGCATCGGAGGTCTTCAGGTACTCCGGAACCAGCGAGAAGGTCTCCCGCAGCACCTCGGGGCGGCGGGTGTAGAGAACGCTGCAGTCGATCGGCGTGAAGAGCCATTTATGAGGATTCACCACGATCGAATCCGCCCGATTGATGCCTTTCCATCGGGTTCGGTTCTCTTCCACAATCATCGCCGAGCCGCCATAGGCCGCGTCCACATGCAGCCAGAGATCTTCCCGTTCGGCAACCGCGGCGATGGCCTCGATCGGATCGACGGACGCGGTCGAGGTGGTTCCGCAGGTAGCGACCACGGCACAGGGGAGGATTCCATTCTGGCGGTCGCTGGCGATGGCGGCCTTCAGATCGGCCACCTTCATCACCAGATCGTCATCGCTTTCGATGTGCCGGATTCCGACACTGCCGAAACCGAGAGCGAGAGCGGCCTTGTCGATCGAGGAATGGGCCTGGTCGGAGCAGTAAATCCGCATCCGTGGCAGATCGCGTCCGGTCATCCCCCGCCCCCGGATGTCCAGACCGAGCGCCTCACGCGCCGCGGCCAGTGCGAGGAAGGAGTTGATCGACGCGGTGTCGTTGATGATCCCGAACAACCCTTCCGGCAGGCCAAGGAGGCCGCGCAGCCAGTCCAGAACGACTGTTTCCAGCTCCGTCGCGGCCGGCGAGGTCCGCCAGAGCATGCCGTTGACATTCAACGCGGAGGCCAGCATTTCTCCGAGGAGCCCCGCCTGGGATCCGGTGATGGAGAAGTAGGCGAAAAAGCGCGGATGATTCCAGTGGGTCACCCCGGGCAGGAGGGTTCCGCGGAACTGTTCGAGCAGCGCATCGTAGGAGCGTCCCTCCATCGATGGCTGCGCCGGCAGCCCGGCAGTCACCTCACCGGGCTGGACCCGTGAGAGGACGTCGTGCTCCCGGATGTTCTCGAGGTAATCGGCAATCCAGTCGACCAGGCGGTGACCCGCCTCGCGCATCTCTCGAACGTCCGGATCGAGGGGCGTTTCCGGTTGGTCTGGCGCGTTGGTCTTCGGTTCCATGAGGACGGTTAGGAGGCACCTTTTCCGGACAGGACCGCCGGGATGGTCCGCAGCAGAATTTTCAGGTCGAGTGACGGCGACCAATTGTCGATGTACTGGAGGTCGAGCTGAATCCACCGATCGAAATCGATGTCGTTCCGGCCGCTGATCTGCCACAGGCAGGTCAGTCCCGGTTTCATCGAGAGACGTCGCCGCTGCCAGCGCTCGTAGAGATTCACTTCTTCAGGAATCGGCGGGCGCGGTCCGACCAGGCTCATGTCGCCACGGAAGACGTTCCAGAGCTGCGGGATCTCGTCCAGAGAGAACCGCCGGAGCAGCCGTCCGACGCCGGTCACCCGCGGATCGAGGCGGGACTTGAACACCGGGCCCTTCATCTCATTCAGATGCTCCACATCCGCCCGGCGTCGATCGGCATCCTCGATCATCGTCCGGAACTTGTAGAGGGTGAAGACTCGGCCGTTGAGGCCCATCCGCCGCTGCTTGAACAGGATTCTCCCCGGCGAGGTCAGCTTGATTCCGAGTGCGATGAGAAGCATCAGGGGAAGGGTCACAGTCAGAACGAACAGGGACACCGACACGTCCAGAATCCGCTTTCCGGCAAGGTGCATCCCATCGGTCGGTGTCGTGGTGTAGGTGACGAACGGTACGCCTTCGAGCTCTTCCATCTCCACCCGGGCCTGCCGGCTGGGGAAGAAGTTCATCGCCACACGGGTCCGGATCCCGACCTCTTCGCAGAGCAGAAAGATCGGCTCGACCGCCTCGAGCTTTCTCCGGTTCACGGCAAACACCACCTCGTCGATCGTTTCGCCACGGCCATCCACCGCCTCTTCGATCACCCGGCGCAGCTCGGAGAGAGGTCCCATCAACCGATACCGGCTCCATTTGCCCGGCAGACGATGACCGTCGCTGATGAAGCCGACGATCTTGTAGCCCCAGTAGCGGTGCGACTCGATCACCTGCGCGGCCTCGCGCGCCTGGCGGCCCGTTCCCACCATCAGGACGGTCCGATAGTTCAGTCCGCGCGCCCGGATGTAGCGGGCGAGCAGGCGCAGGCCCATCTTCTCCACCACCAGCAGCATCCCGGCAAGAAGCCCGAACAACGCGAACCAGCTCCGGGAAAGCTCCTTGAGCGGCGTCATCCAGGCCACCGTTCCCAGAAGAACTGTGCCGAAAATCACCACCTTCAGCGTGGTCTTCGCCTCCTGCAGCAGCGAGACGGTTCGGTGGCTGTTGTAGCTCTGATGGGAGAACAGCAGCAGCGACCAGACGATCAGGACCAGGGGATAGATCTTGAGATAGCTCTGGATCGGATAGAGACCGGTGGGAAAGACCGTGGGAAGGAATTGCGGGAGGACGTAATCGCGAATGAAGAATGCCCCGAAAAATGCCACTGTCGTCAGCAGCAGATCGAGCAGGTATACCGTCCTCGCGATGACCTTAGCCTGTTGTTTGAGCATGCACTCGGCCTCGTCGTCTCACCCTTCTCTCTCGTCCGGGCCATGGCCGCCGGGAGGAAATCCCCGGTTCTACAGAACTAACCCTCCTGGCGCACCAGTCCTTCCCTGATGTACGGAACCCGACCAGAAAACGTCCAAATCCCGAAGCCCGGCTCACCCCGTCAGACGCCGGAACAGCGTCTCGTAAGCCTCCGTGACCCCGTCCCAACCGTAGATCTGGCGCGCTCGCCGCCGTGCGGGCTCCCGAAGAGCCTCCGCCGCTGACGGATCATCCATCATCGACTGCAGCAGGCTCGACAATGTCTCCTCCGGGCTGAACCTGAAGTAGCGGACCGTCTCGCCTCCCACCTCCCGGTTCTCCGGCGTGTCATTCGCCAGCACCGCCCCCCCTGATCCCATCGCCTCGATCAGCGCCGGGTGCGTCCCCCCGACTTCGGTTGCCTGAACGTAGAGAAACGCCTGGCGCTGCAACTCGCGATAGTCCGCGCCGTAAAGCGCTCCCGGGAACTTCACCCGCTCATCCGCCGAGCGCCTGACCTTCTCAATCAAGCCCGAAGCATAGGGTGCGCTTCCCACCATCACCAGTGGCATCTCCGTCCGCACATGCCCGAATGCCCGCACCACCTCGAGCGGGTTGTTCTCCGGTTCGAACCGGCTGACGTAGAGGACATACCGGCCCGGGCTCAATCCGAGCCGACCGAGAACGTCCGACTCCCCCCCCGGCCCTCCAGCTCACTTCCGTACGGGATCACGACCGGCTCACTCCCGAACCGGACGCGGTAATACGCGGCAATGACTTCGGCGTCCGCGACCACCTGACTGCCGAACACCGCGGACCAGCGTTCCCCCACGGCGTAGACCAGCCGCCCCAGCGCGTTCCACTTGCGCCTCCGCCGCTCGATTCCATCCACGTTGATCGCAACCGGAATCCGGAATGAACGGAGCAGCGGAAGGACGAACGCATTCGCGGCATTGCAGACCAGCACCACGTCGAAATCCCGCCGCAGCGCGTCCATCGCGGAGAGCAGAGAGTGCGAGACAGTCTCCAGGTACTTGTGCCGGATCGCAGGCAGGACGAGCCGATGAACTCCCTCCCAGTCGTCTGCGGACAGCTCATCATCGGGACCGTTCCGGCGGCAGTAGACGGAGACGTCGTGACCACGGACCACCAGTCGCCGCCCCAGTTCCGCAGCAAACGTCTCGAATCCTCCGTAACGGGCAGGGACTCCCCGGGTCCCGAGGATCGCAATGCGCATCGACCGGCTCAAAGCCATGGGCCCTCCTCCGTGGACAGACCCCGGAAGGCGTGGCGGAACCATGGCAGGAGCTCACGATCCGGAAGAGTTCGGCGGGACTGAATCGTCCGCCGCCTGGCCCGAAGGGCGTGACGGTGCCTCCACAGCCACCCCCACGCCGGCAGAGACGAGCGCTCCACGGTGAGCGTGGCGGCGACCACGACCAGATCGCGCGCCACCAGCCACGGAAGATGCCGGAGCAGAATCCCGGCTCCGGCGTTGTTGATCCGGAGCAGAAACCGGTTCCGGACCGAATAGAAATTCAGATCCGCCGGGAGGTCCCGTCGCACGGCTGGAGTCACCTGCCGCACATGCCACCCCACCGCTCGCGGCTCGTAAAGAGCCCGCCATCCGCGGAGCCGCCCTCTCCAGGCGAGATCGGCATCCTCCCGATAGGCGAAGAAGTCCTCGTCGAACGCTCCGTCGCCAAGCGCCACATCGCGCAGAAAGGTCCGGCGATAGACGGCGGCCGCACCGGAAACTCCGAAGACCTCCATCGGCACGTCATCATTTGAATCCCGCCGCCCTGAATCGATATCCAGATGCCGCCCCGAGCGGGTCATCCGCACCCCTCGCGAATCGATCACATCCGTGGGAGCGATCTCCTCGCCGCGGCCGCGGAGCAGCTTTCCGGTCGCCGCGCCGAATGAATCTCCCCGCGAGGTCAACTCCGATGCGAGGAGCTCCAGGTAACCCGGAGCGAGACGACAGTCCGGATTGATCAACGCCACAAATTCTCCGGACGTCAACGCGATCCCCTGATTCGCCGCCGCAGCGAAGCCTCGGTTCGATCCATTCCGGATCACCCGGGCATCCGGAGCCAGCCGGGAGGCCAGATCAGCCGATCCGTCCGAGGAGGCATTGTCGATGACCACCAGTTCGAGGTCCGGCTCGGTCTGAGCGGCCACGGCCTCGAGACAGCGCGGAAGCCATCGTGCGCTGTTCCAGGTGATCAGGACGACGCTGACTCTTCCCATCGTTCGAACGCGCTTTTCAGGACCGACAGATGGGCCCGGACTCCCTCCGCCCTGGAAACCGGGATGGAGGAGAGACCGACCGCCACCGCCGCTGCCCGGAGGAGCATGCCTCCCATGATCGTCCAGCGGAGCACTTCCGCCTGCCCCGGGGTCATCCACTTCACCCCGTAACGATAGAGATTCCGGTAGAAGATGCGAAGAAAATCGGGGAACGGGAGATGCTCGAGCGAGGTCCCGCCACGATGCGCAATCACCGCATCGGGAACCAGGTCGACCCACAGATCGGCATTCCGAAGCCGGCGGCAGTAGTCGACATCCTCGAACCAGGCCGGTGCGAAGCGCTCGTCGAACGGACCGATGCGATCCAGAACTTCCCGTCGCAGGAGAATCGCCGCCCCGGCCGGCTGCTCGATCCTGCGCGGCTGCTCGATCGCCAGGTCCCGGTAGTGATGACTGGCGCCAATCGGATTTCCGGGAGCCAGCCGGTCGAGCAGAAGCAATCCGCTCGCGATGCTACGCAGGGTGGGAAGGCGCCGAAGCTGAAACTCCCGCTGTGGAACCCCCCCGTCGTCGATCAGCAGAGGCGCCGCTCCTGCGCTCTCCGGGGTCTCATCGAGGTGTCCCACCAGCCGCGTGATGGAGCCGGGCCGGGCCACGCAGTCGGGGTTCAGCAGCAGAATCATCCGGCCCCGCGACCGGTCCAGTGCCCGATTCACTCCGCCGGCAAAGCCGAAATTCTCTCCGGCGCGAATCACGTTCGGATTCACCCCCGAGACGTCCGCGGCCTCGGCCGCGGTCCCGTCGGTCGAGCCGTTGTCGTGAACGATCACCTCGCTCGAGATGCCTTCACAGGCGGCGGGAATCGATTCCAGACACCGACGGATCCAGCCGGCGCTGTTCCAGGTCACCACCAGCACGGAAACGTCGATCGCTGGTGCTTCCCCGCTCCCGTCCGAAGCTCCGCGTCCGGAGCTCACCTCCGGGCCTCGTCGAACTGACTCATCGTGATCACGTTGCGGGCTTCCACTGCTCGATCGCCCGGATCAGCGGCGCGGTCACCGCACTCCAACGATAGCGTGGACGCAGCCGCTCCAGATTGAATACGGAGCGCGCGTAGAACACGTCGTCCGTCAGGAGCCGCTCGATCCCTGCCGCGACCGAATCCAGATCCTCCGGATCAACCACCGATCCCAGGTGCTCCCCTCCGACCAGATCCGCGGCGAGCCCCCCGGCGGAGCTGACCACCGGTAAACCACACCAGATCGCATCGAACATCCGGGTCCGCATCGAGAATTCAGCTTCCAGCGTCCGCCGGTGAAGCATCAGGGCGAGCCGGGATCCGCGCAGCCAGCGATGCCGCTCACGGTACGGCACCCACTGCTCGTTCCAGAGCACCAGATCTCCCGCGGATCCGGCGATCTGCCTCAACCGATCGAATCGTCCGAGCTGGCCGTTCTGCAGCTTCGGCCGCGACATTCCCAGAAACAGAAGCCGGCACTCCACCCCTTTTGAGTTGAGGCGCTGCACCGCACGCACCGCCATCTCCGGATCGAGCCAGGGCCAGACTCCTCCGCCCCAGACCAGCACCGGCATGGTTCCGCCACCGATCGTTTCCGCTTCCTCCGGCGGGTCTTCATCCACGCCGAACGGAACCTCGATCCAGCGATCCGCACTGACGGTCTTTCCCTGCTCATTCGCCGCCTGCACCCCGGTGTAGAAGTCGCGCTGCCGGCTGCTCGCACCGATGAGCAGGTCGCCGTTGCGCAGGGCGAACAGAAGCCGGCCCCACTCCCTGCGGAGATGGATCGCATGCTTCATCCTCGAACGATATGGCGCAAGCTCCGGAAGCTCCAGGACCACCGGATCGAACAGGTCGAACACCAGCTTCTGATGTTTCGACGTCCGGTTGACGATATCCCGAAAGGGCTGGCCGATGATCACGCTCGCATTCCGCAGCGCGTGACTGGCCCGTTTCGATCCCCGCGGGGCGATCTCGAACCCTTCGCGATCCAGATCGAATTCCTCCAGATCCGCCACCAGGGTGGTGGAAAAATGGCGGCTCAGCTCCCGCGCAAAATGGTACGCGCGGATTCCCGGACCTGCCATCCGGCGTCCGACGACATCAGGGGTGGCAACCACAACGGAAAACATCGACCGGACAATAGCACAGGGGCGGAAAGCGTGGAGGATCGTCGCGCCCGGGATTCGCGAGACAAGCCACTCCGGGCGGTGCCGACTCGCAGTCCGCACCGCTGGCACCCGATGTGCTCAGACCCCGGCCAATGCGTATTCTCATCGCCGGTGGATCCGACGCGATCGAACAGGCCGTGATTCCGCCGCTCCTGCTGCGCCAGCACCAGATCCGGCTGTTGACCTCACCCGCGTCCGGTGCCGCGGAACGACGGCGTGAGCTGATCGAGGTCATCGAGACCGATCTGACCCGCCCCACGACGATTCTCGGCATGGGCAACCAATGCGACCTCGCTATCCTCGCCGTCGATACCCTCCGCGGCGCGGCTCCTGGCGACGACCTGCGACAGATCGAGATTCTCGCCACCGAGAACTTCGTGGCGGAATGCGAGCGCGCCGGCATTCGTCGCATCATTCACCTCTCCACCCTCGGCACGACCCACCCAGCCAACCCCTGGCAGCGGGCCAAACGAGACGCCGAAGACCGGGTCCGGAACTTTCCACACGGATGGACCATTCTCCGGGGAGGGTTGCTGCTCTCTCCTGAAGATCCACTCCTCGGTCTGCTGATCGAACTGGTGCGACTGTCCCCCTTCGCTCCTGCGGTCTCCGACGCCGGAATCCTGCAACCGGTATGGCACGAGGACCTCGGTAACGCCGTCGCCAGAACTATCGACCGGCCCGAGATCACCCACCAGACCCTCGAGGTGGCCGGAAACGACCGCGTCACGCTCAACCAGCTTCTCCAACGGATCGCCACTCTTCTCGAACAGCCGCTGCGAGAGGTTCCCGTTCCCGCGTTCATCGAACGGCTGGCTGAGCGGGTTGCTGCCGAGCTGGGATTGGAACGAACCGTTGCGGACGGCTGGATTCGAAGGCTCCTCGACGAGAGCAGCATCCCTGAGGGAGCCTCCAACGCTCTCCCCGGAACGTTCGGAATCGAGCCGCTCCCCCTCGACGAATCACTGCGGTTGCTGATCGAGCGCCGCGGCTGAATAGCCCGGCGCCGCAACGCCAAACCCGGTTCGCCCCCGGATCCGGGCGAGTTCTGGAGTTCCGGAGTTCTGGAGTTCTGGAGTTCCGGGAAGTTGTGGATTCTGGAATTCCGGAGTTCTGGAGTTCCGGGAAGTTGTGGATGAAGTGTCCAGGCTCTCAGTCCGCGTAGCGGGCGTGTCCAAGGGTAGCACCGGGTGACCGAAGGGAGCCCGGTGTTGGAGACGGTTAATTGGTATCGAGCCTCCGTAGGAGGCGATTCTCCAGCGCGACCGGGAGTCGCCTCCTACGGAGGCTCACCGGGGAGGCAAGCGAGCACCCTCGACACCCTCGACACCGGGCTCCCTTCGGTCACCCGGTGCTACCCCTACAATCGCGTGCTACGCACGCTCCAGAACTTCAGAACTCTCCTGCGGAATCAGTCGCAATCTCGGCTGCACCACGCCCCGGCCGTTCACGGGGTGGCCTGTCGCCTCTCCACTCCAGAACTCCAGAACCCCAGAACTTCAGAACTCAGCCTCGGCGGAGAGAGCCGAACAGCCCCTCCAACACCGCCAGCTTGGTTCGTGCAACAGCGAAAACCCTTCCGCCGAAGGACAACCGCAGCACCCGTTTGAGGTCCTCGACGAGCAACGCCGGGAAACTTCCCACGCCCGGATGAAGCCGTCTCACGAAGTAGCGGTTCCGGACCCTCAGGGTCAGCGCCCGACCACCAATCCGAGGCGCACTGACGGATCCGCCATGAACCGCCAGTGCGGCAGGGATCACCTCCAGCCCCCATCCGGCCTTCCGAAGACGCGCGCAGAGCTCGACGTCTTCGTACCAGGCGAAAAAGGCGGGATGCAGCACCTTTCCATCCAGAGCGACCTCCCTCAACGCCTGGACCCGGTAGATTGCCGCGGTTGCAGAGACTCCCCACGCGCGGGGCAGTGCTCTTTCGCCGTCGAATCGCTCCCCGTGGGCGACCTGTGTGAAACGCCCGTCGCTCACCGCGATCCCGGCCCCGTCGACCAACCCATCCTCCCGCATCACGACCGACTGGACCGCCGCCAGCCGGGGCTGATGCTGGAAATGCGCGCGCAGCGTCGCGATCCAGGATGCATCCACCTCGGCATCATTGTTCACCCACGCGACGAACGGCGCGCTCACCTCGGCCATCGCCAGGTTGATCCCTCCGGTGAACCCGGTGTTCCGGCACAGACGAAGGACGCGGACCCGACTCGCGAGCTCCGCAGGAAGACGCTCCGTCACCGGAGTGCGGGATCCGTTGTCGACAACGATGATTCCGGACGGCGGATCAGTCTGAAGCGTCAGGGCGCTGAGGCACTGCACCAGCCGATCGCCGCCATCCAGATCGAGAACCACTACCTGGACGTCGCTCAAGGCCTCCCCTCCTGAACTGCCTCGATCCGATCCAGCCGCACCGACCCGTGCCTCACCTTCAGGGCTACGCGGCCCGGTTTGGAGGGAAGATCGACCTCCCTGCTGGTCCAGGCTCCGGCCGTCGACGGCAGGACGAGATTCCGGCGGCCGATCCGAATCTCGACCGGGGCATTCGACGCGTACTCCAGACGGGACGGACCCCCGGAATAGAGGAAGGAAACCTCGTCGCCCGAGTTCAACACCCATCCTCCGCGATACAGGAACCGCATCATCGTGTAGAGGGGCGGCGAGAGCATGCCTCCACGATGGGTCACGTGAGCGTCTTCGAACTGCACGACCGAGCCGGGCCGACGGGCGAATCCCGCCCCGATGGCGAACAGCAGAGCCAGCAGGACCGGGAGCAGCGCTGGAGAGATCTTCCGCATCCATTGACGCCTCACCGCGACCAGCCCGAGACCCAGTGTGACGATCAGTGCGGCGCCCCACCACCAGGCAGCCGCATTCGTCCGGATCAGACTGGGAATCAGTCTCGAAAAGTCGGCGTGATACGTCCGGGAAAGAGCCTCCCCCAGAGTGCTCTCGCCGTTCTCGATGTGAAAAAGGCGATAAGGCCAGGCCACCCCATGAATGCTGATTGCGGTGGTTGCCAGAGCCACCACGCCCAGCCAGATCGATGGCATCCGCTCCACCATCCAGCCCGCGGCAAGCGCAAACAGCGGTGCGAACACTGTCAGATAACGCAGAGGAGGAGACCAGCCCCCATGCCACTGAACCCGGGGAAGCAGAAGAAACAGATAGAGGGAGCTTCCCGCGAAACCGAGCTTCAACGCCTCCGGCAGACGTTTCCATCGGAACAGGGACGCGAGCGAGATCAACCAGAGTGGAGCCTGAAACAGCAGACCGGTCTGGCCGTCCAGAAGCAATCCGAAGAACCCACGCGCATACTTCCAGCCGGCCTGGAGCTCGAGATCACGGATGCTGTTGAGCCGCAGTGGATTTCCGGTGATCCACCATGCGATCAATAGAGGAACGGCAAACAGAGCCGCCGCCAGTGCCACGGTCCGAAATCGCGTCCGCCACCGGAAGAACACCACCGTCACAAGCCCCAGCGCCAGCGCCGCAAACCGCAGCTTGAGCAGAGACATGGCCGCGAGAAAGAGGATCATCTTCCGCTCTTTCCCGCTTCGGATCGCACGGAGGGCCTCCACCAGACACCAGGCGGCCGGAATCTCCGGCCACATTCGGGTGGCGTAGAACAGGACGGGAGGACCGAAGGCGATCAACGGATAGACGGCGAAGGCCGCGCGATGGGAAATCCCCTCCTCTTCCAGAAACCGGATGGTGGAGTACATCAGGAGCGCACCGAACAGCGCCATCGTCGCCACCGCACCGAAGAGCCCGCCCAGCACCCGCCCCGGAATCAGCAGCAGCGGAAGAGTCGGTTCGTACCGCGAGACCCGCTCCCCTTCCTCCCCCACCGGCTCGCCCGGGTGCGGACGGAGGTCCGGCCGGTCCACCACGGACTGGTCGATGTCCCTGAACTGATTCGCCAGATCGAGATCGAAGTCGTGGAGGATCGACTCGCTGGTCAGGAGGTAGTAGGGCTCGTCGCCGTCAATCGGCCACTGCAGTTGGTGAGGGATGACGATCAGGTAGATCGCACCGGCGAAAATCGCCGCAACGATCGGCCCCCACCGCTGATTCTCCGCCACGCCGCCCACCACGCCGAAGACGAAAAACGTCCCCAGCTTGAGAGCCAGGATCAGCACGAACGCGAAGTTTTCCGAGATCCCCAGCCCGAAACGGGGCCCCATCCACGCCAGCGAAAAAATCAACGCCCAGGTCCCGACATCCAGCGCCAGATAGAGGCGGCGCTGAAATCGGATCACCCAGTAGGGGATGATCGCCATCACCACCGCAAATCCGATCAGGAGCAACTGATGCAGGTTCGACATCATCGCAACCCTGCTCCCTTCTCCCCGTCTCTCTCTCCCTCGATCGAGTCGACAATCAGCGTCTCGGCCGCACTCAGCTCCTCTGCCGCCCGCACCCGGACAAAGGTCACCGGCTCTGGAAACTCGACGACGAGAGCCCCTGCTCCGCGCCTCCAGCTCATTCTTCCGTCCCCTTCCATCGCGCCGGCCGGACGTGCGGGAAGCGGGTTCCCGGTGAAGTAGATCTGACCCGGCCGGAACGCTCCCCAGTCCGCCGCCGCTCCCACCCGGATCCTCCGCTTCCAGCCGTTCCCATCCATCCCCAGTCCTTCGACCGTCCCCAGCACTTCCCCCGGACGGCGGTCGGAAATGTCCGACCCAGACACGGTCAGGGTCACCCGGCGCGACGGTGGAGAAAGATGAAAGCCGTGCTGCTCTCCTGAGTGCAGCCAGGCGAGCGGGCTGCTCTGCGGGGCGGTCCGCACCGGAGGCGGCCCGAGAGAAAGGAGCACCACGAACCCGACGGCCGCGACGGCTCCCCCGATTCTGCGCGCCGAAAACAGGAGCGGAATGGTGACGAGGGCGACCACGAGCACAAGCCGGACCGGCGAGAGCGGAAGCGGGAACTCCGCCGCAACCAGTCCGCTCCAGGCCATCCACGAGAGCATCAGGAAGAGCAGTACGAGAGTCGGTGCGGAGGCGATCGACCGCCTCCGGCCCATCGCGGGATCGGCAGCCACCAGGATCAGTCCCCCGAGCACCAGCGCGACCCCAACGAACGGGCGGGCAAGAGAGGCAAGCACCAGCAGCGCGAGAAACGACAGGGCTGTCGATCCGCTGCAGGCGAAGAGATCGGTGGCGATCCGCGGAACCAGCAACACCGGCCGAAGCGCGATCATCGAGGCATCCGCAACCGGAACGAGCCATGCGGCACTCGCCGTCGATCCCGTGGAGGTCGGCCGCCGCAAGGGGACCGCTCGCACCAGGATCGGCAGCCCCACCAGGATCAATGCCCACTTGCCCACCACCGCACCCATGACCAGCGCAACCACCACGGTCAGCGCTCTCGAGCGTGCCTGACGCTCCCCCGCGGACGCGACTGCGCGCAGGGCGACCAGCATTCCGGCGATCACCACCGGCAGCAGGGTCACCCGCAGGGGCGAGATCGGGGTGAGAATGGCGACGGCGAACACCAGAGCGAGACGGAGAGGCGTCATCCCTCCCACTCGGGAAACGGCCCAGCCGAGCAGCGCAGCTCCCCCAGGATCACAAAGGGAGCGGGGGTGGGGTGATCGATGCCCAGCAGCTCCATCGGGATGAGCGCCACGATCAGCAGCCCGATGGCCCGTGCGGACGAGATGCCGGGAGCTTCACTGAGCGGCTGCGCAGAACCGTCCTGCGGCGGGACGACGTCATCTGCTTCGTTGCGGCTCCTCCGCGATGAGCCCGCATCTCCTTGTCGCCCCGTCTCGCGTCTGGCGCCGTCGCGCTCGCTGGCCGACCCCTCCTGGATCTCTGCACAGTCTCTGAGAATGCTCCACCCTGCCCCGAAGACCACGGCGGCGAAGACCACACCGTAGCCCGCCAGGCGGATCCGGTCGTCCGGTGCGGCGACCGCCAGCGCCACCAGCACCGGCACGCCCATCGCGAGGATCCCCCCGAGCCGTTCCGAGCAGGTCAGCCAGCCAGCCACCAGGATCAGAAGGGTGACCAGAGGGAGACCGCGGTCCACGAGGGTAGGATCGGTGACGCCCTCGACGGCCAGTCCGGCCGCCGTCAACGCCATCGCGGCAACCAGCAACCCGACAATCGGCCTGTGTGTGCGGATCTCCAATTTTGCCTGCCGGTCTCGAACCGTCCCTCGTCCCGGCCACACGGTCACGAGCTGCGCGAACTGCTGCCGGGGGAGCGAACCCATTCGGGATCGAATCCTTCGAGTGTCTCCCGCGTCACCTCGGAACGGTAGATGAGGCGCGCATCTCCCCGCAGCGCCATTTCCCGGATCGCACCCTCTTCGTCCGTCCTCCAGGAGACCCGATAGCCGATGCCGCTCCGAGTCATCACAGATACGGGAGAGGTGACCTTTTCGCCCAGGGCACTGACCGCAACCGACGCCACCACACCGGAGCCACAGGAGAGCGTCTCCGCCTCCACTCCCCGTTCATAGGTCCGGACCGCGATCTGGTTCGGTCCTTCCACCCGCACCCAGTCGATATTCGCTCCCTCGGGCTGCAGATCGCGGTGGATTCGCAGCAGCCGGCCCTCCTGTTCGATCTCGCGGGTCCAGAAATCGTCGCCGGAGTGAAACACCACGTAGTGCGGAACTCCGACGAGGATGAAGCTGCCGTCAACGACGGCGCCGTCCGGCTTCTTCAGCGGACGCTCGGGCTGGTAATCCCGAGGACGGTGAAGAATCAGCTCGACCTGCTGTTCGACGATCTCGGCGGACAGGACTCCTGCGTCCGTCTCGATGGTCATCTTCCGCTGGGCGATCACGTGGAGGAACGCGAATCGAGCGGCGCAACGGGTCCCGTTGGCGCAGAAATCGGCATGGGAGCCGTCCGAATTGAGGTAGCGCATTCGAAAATTCGCCCGATTGGAAGGCTCGATCAGAATCAGACCGTCCGCTCCGACCGACAGTCTGCGGGTACAGATGCGGGCGGCCAGATCCGATGGATCGGTGACGATGCCCCCGCGGTTGTCGATCACCACGAAATCATTGCCGCCTCCGGCCATCTTGTCGAATTCGAGACGTCCGCCTTTCCGGGCGAGCGTGTTCGGCATCCTGCTCATCATGAAATTTTCGACTCCGGAGCGTGATTCAACACGCTCGATGACGGTACGGCCGTCCTACCGTGTCCTGTCGGCTCCATCAATCGTCTCAGAAGAAAATCCTGCGAGCTCAGTGCCGTCAGTCACTCGTCGGGAGCACTCAGGAACGGAAGCATCGTGACGTCCGCACCATTGTAACGTCTGAAACGTCGGGATCCGGTTCCGGCATTCATTTCCGGGAGGCAAGCCTTGAAGCGAATCACCGCTACGCTCATCACCATTCTCGTTCTCGCTCTCTCCGCCTCTTCTCTGTTCGCACAGCAGAAGAAGCAGGACAAGTCGGGCGGCCAGGAAGCAGAACCTCCGGTGATGTTCGAGAGCGTCGACGTGAACGTCATCAACATCGATGTCGTGGTCACCGATCGCAGAGGCAATCCAGTCCACGGGCTGACCCGTGACGATTTCGTGATCGAGGAGAACGGCGAGCCCCAGAAGATCACGAACTTCTACGAGGTCAGAGGCCGGCAGATCCTCACCGCCGATCAGAAGACGCAACCTGCCCCGGCAGCAGAAGAGCCCGCACCGACACTGCGACGAAAGATCATCTTCTTCATCGACAATCTCTCGATGGCACCCTTCAACCGGAACCGCGTCTTCAAGGCGATGAAACAGTTCGTCGAGGAGACCATGCAGCCCGGCGACGAGGCGATGATCGCCACCTGGAACCGCAGCCTCAACATCCGGCTCCCGTTCAACGCGAATCCGGAACAGATCATCCAGACTCTCGACGTGATCGCCGGAGAAAGCGCCCTCGGCCTGCAGCGGGAGTCCGACCGCCGTACGGTTCGGAGCCAGATCAAGGGCGCCCAGAGCTATACCGAGGCGATCGCCGTCGCCCGCCAGTACGCCCAGGAGATGGAGCACGACCTTCGCACCACCGTCTCCGGAATCGACAGCCTGATGTCCATGGTGGGCGGAGTGGAAGGCCGCAAGGTCATGGTCATCTCCAGTGAGGGCTTCGACATGCAGCCCGGGATCGACATGTTCTACTACCTCGACGACATCGCTCCCCAGCAGTTCGGGTCGTCGTCGGGAAGCGGCATGCTCGAGGGAATGGGCTTCGACGCCGGCTATCTGCTGCAGGGTGTGGCCCATGAGGCGAACGCCCACGGGATCACCCTCTACACCATTCACGCCGGAGGTCTCCAGGGGAACGCCTCCAACTCGGCGGATCAGAGTGAGGCCGTTTCGTTTCAGGTCCAGCAGGCTGCGCTGAACAACAGCACCGATGCTCTCCAGCTCCTCGCGGACATGACCGGCGGCGCGGCCACCGTCGGAACCAACAACTTCCGCGGCGGTTTCCAGAAAATCGAGCACGATCTCGATTCCTACTACTCACTCGGGTATCGAGCTGGAACCGAGCGCGTCGATCGCCGGCGATCGATCCAGGTGACGACCAAGAAGCGCGGCCTCACGCTCCGCTACCGCCACTCGTTCGTCGAACAGTCCATCGGAACCGAGATGACCAACCGGGTCATCGCCAACCTGTTCCATCCCAGCGAAACCAACGACCTCGGTGTGTTCATGACCACCGGCATCCCCGTTTCCGCCGGGGACGGAACCTTTCACGTCTCGGTCGACATCCACATCCCCATGGACAAGCTGACGATCCTGCCCCAGGAGGATTCGTACCGGGGCAGCTTCTCCGTCTGGGTGGTCGCTGCCGATCCCAATACGGACATGTCCGACGTGACCCGAAAGGACAACACCGTCTCGCTCACGAAGGATCAGTACGACGCGATCAAGGACCGCAGCTACGTCTACTCGGTCGATCTGCTCCTGCGCGAAGGACGGAACACGATTTCCGTCGGTGTCATCGATCAGCTCGGCAAGCTCCGGGGCTTCGTCCGCCAGGATGTTCTGGCCAAGGATCTCCGGTAGGCTCCGGGCCGGAATCGTGCACCCTGCGCCATGGAGCTCGATCCTGATCCTCCCGGCGAAAGCGAGGCGTGCTCCCGCCCCACGACACTCGGCTATGATGCCGAGGTGCGACGCCTGCTGACCATTCAGTACCTCGGCACTCACTACGCCGGCTGGCAGTCCCAGCAGAACGCGCTCACCGTCCAGGACACCCTGGAGCGGGCACTCGCCCAGCTCTGCGGTCAGCCGGTACGCGTGCATGGCGCCGGACGGACCGACGCCGGTGTTCATGCACTCGCCCAGCGGGCCCACATCGATCCTCCGGTGGAGATTCCCCTCCGCGGATTCCTGCTCGGCCTGAACGGTCTCCTTCCCCCGGACATCCGGGTGGTCGCCGCGGAGGATGTTGAAAGCGATTTCCACGCGCGGTTCTCGGCGCAGGGCAAGGCCTACCGCTATCAGATCTGGAACGAACTGATCGCCGACGTCTTCCACTCGCCGACCCACACGCACGTCCGTGAGCCTCTCGACCCGGAGAGCATGCGCCAGGCTCTGCCGTCGCTGATCGGTCACCACGACTTCCGCTCGTTCACGGTTGCGGAGCCGGAGGTGAGCTCAACCTGGAGGACGCTCACCCGGGCGACGCTGGAGCACGACGGAGGGGCGATCCGCATCGAGCTGGAAGGCGACGGATTCCTCCGTTTCATGGTGCGCCGGATTGCCGGATCGCTGATCGAGATCGGTCGCGGGGCGCTTCCTCCGAGTGCCATTGCGGACGCTCTGGAACCGGCTTACGGGCCGGCCCGATGGACCGCTCCTCCGGAAGGACTGGTCCTGGTTCGGGTCGACTATTGAGGCCCCGGAGCGCGCCTTTTGCTGTGCTAAGATGAGCCGCACTGGGATGATCGATCTGACGAAACTGGCAGAGCCCGGCTCGATCGAAGAAGCCCTTCTCGAAAAAATCGATCTCTCCCGGCTCCCGCGGCACATCGCAGTCATCATGGACGGCAACGGACGCTGGGCGCAGGCGCGCAGCCTCCGCCGCGTCGAGGGCCACCGGGCGGGGATCGCTTCGGTCCGCGAGATCGTCGAGACGTCGGCTCGGCTCGAGCTGTCCGGACTCACCCTGTACGCCTTCTCCGTGGAGAACTGGAAGCGGCCCCGCTATGAAGTCACCACCCTGATGATGCTCCTCAAGGAGTACATCCAGAAGGAGCTCTCCACCCTGATGGACAACGACATCCGCTTCGTTCCGATCGGCCGGATCGACGGGCTCGACGCCTCCGTCCGGAAAGAGCTGGACAAGGCGGTGGAGAAGACCTCCGGCAACCAGGGACTGCTCTTTCAGATCGCCCTCAACTACGGTGGCCGTGCCGAGATCGTCGATACGGTCAACCGGATCATCAGAATCCTCCGCGAGAAGGACCTCGAGGACTTCGTCGTCGACGAGGACTTCTTCTCGTCGCACCTCTACACCGCCAACGTTCCCGACCCCGACCTGCTGATCCGGACCAGCGGCGAGCTGAGGGTGTCGAACTTCCTGCTGTGGCAGATCGCCTATTCGGAGATCTACATCACCAAAGTCCTCTGGCCCGATTTCCGACGCCGCCATCTGTTCGAATCGATCGTCGACTACCAGTCGCGCGAGCGGCGTTACGGCGGCGTTCAGGAAGTGGAAGGCGAGATCTTCGTCGAGGCCGATCCCGATCGTGAGTGATCATCCCAAGGACGAGGATCCCGGCGAACCGGTCCCGGCCACTCCGGAACCGAAGCGCTCACCCCGCTTCGTCCGGGAGCTGACCTCCCTTGTCGCCGCTCCGTTCCTGATCTATATCATCGGCTGGACCCCGGGGTGGGTCTTCGCCCTCGTCGCCAGTCTCATCGCCTCGGTCGCCCTCTGGGAGTTCCTCCTGATGGGAGAAAAAAAGGGCTATCCGATTCACCGGGCTCTCTCCGTCCTCCTGCTCCTCTTCCTCCTGGCAGGGTTCGTTTCGCAGAGAGTGTCGGTCGAGGTGGGAGTCTTCGCCGTGCTCCTGGTCATTCCCGCCTCCTACGTCTTCGCCCGGAGCGATCTGGAGGGAGCTCTGCCGGCCAGTGCGGTCTCGGTGCTCTGCATCCTCTACGTCGGAATGCTCTCCGGGGCCCTGATCCGTCTGCGAATCGACTTCCCGTTCCACGGACCGCACCTGATCTTCTTCCTGCTGACCATCGTCTGGAGCGGCGACGCGGGCGCCTACTATGTCGGAAGACGGTTCGGACGCCGCAAGCTGATGCCTCGGGTCAGCCCGAAAAAAACGGTCGAAGGTGCCATCGGCGGAATCCTCACCTCCCTGATCGCATCGATCGTCGTCCACTTCACCTACTTCCCGGAGTTTCCGCTGGTGCATGCGGCGACCGCCGCGGTGCTCCTGTCCAGCATGGGGATCGTGGGGGATCTCGCGGAGTCCGCCTGGAAGCGTTCCGCCGCGGTGAAGGACTCCGGCGCGCTGATTCCGGGCCACGGTGGCTTCCTCGACCGGATGGACTCGATCATCTTCACCGCCCCCATCCTCTACGCCTACTGGTATATTCTCCACATCTGAGCCGGAGTGCCGGGAACGGCCTCTGCAAGTCGCAATCTCGCCGCCTATGAAAATCTCCATCCTTGGAAGTACAGGATCGGTCGGCCGCAGTTCACTCGCCGTCGTGGATGCCTTTCCCGAGCGACTCGAAGTGGTCGCGCTGGCTGCCGGATCCAACGTGGAACTGCTGGTCGATCAGATCGGGCGCTACCGTCCGGAGCTGGTCTCGGTCCGCGGGCCGGAAGAGGCCACCGCCCTGAAGGACCGCCTGGGAGCAAACCCCGGCGGTCTCGAGATCGTGCACGGCAGCGAGGGAGCCGCCGCGGTCGCCAGCCATCCCGACGCCGGGGCGGTGATTGCAGCCATCGTCGGAGCCGCGGGAATCCCGCCGGTTCACGCCGCTCTGCGTGCCGGGAAGAGAGTGGGCATCGCAAACAAGGAGGTCCTGGTCGCCGCGGGCGATGTGATGACTGCCGCCGCGCGGGAGTCCGGCGGCGAAATTCTTCCGATCGATTCCGAGCATTGCGCCATCCATCAGGCACTCTGCTGCGGCAGCGCACAGGAAGTGGATCGAATCATCCTCACCGCTTCCGGGGGTCCGTTCCTGCGGCGGGACCCTTCGACCTTCGACCAGATCACCATCGCGGATGCCCTGGAGCATCCCACCTGGAAAATGGGGAACAAGATCACCATCGACTCGGCCACCATGATGAACAAGGGCCTGGAGGTGATCGAAGCGCACCACCTGTTCGCCCTCCCCGTGGACCAGATCGACATCATCATCCACCCGCAGTCCATCGTCCATTCGATGGTGGAGTATGTCGACGGCTCGATCATCGCCCAGCTCTCCACCACCGACATGAAGTTCCCCATCCAGTACTGCATGCTCTATCCGGAGCGTGTCCGGGCACCTTTCGACCGGCTGAATCTGGCCGAGATCCACAAACTCGAGTTCCTCCAGGTGGACCACCAGCGATTTCCTGCAGTCAGCCTCGCCTACCAGGCCTGCCGGACCGGCGGCTCGATGCCCGCCGTGCTCAACGCAGCCAACGAGATCGCGGTGGAACAGTTCCTGGCGGGACGGATCCCGTTCACCGGAATCCCTCGAACCGTCGAAACCGTGCTGGAGCACCACGCCGGATCCGTCGCTCCGATCCATTCCCTCGACGATGCACTCGAATGGGACCGGTGGGGACGCCGCGACGCCGAGTCGGTCATCGCTGCGGCCTGATGCGGGTTTCCTATCCCTTCTGCAGCAGAGCCACGTTCTGGATGATGTCCTGGTAGATCACCACGATCATCAGCGCGGCGAGAAGAGCGAAGCCGATCTTGTAGATCCGCTCCTTCGCATTCGGTGAGAGATCCCGCCGCATCACCCCCTCCAGCCCGAGGATGGCGATGTGGCCACCGTCGAGAACCGGAATCGGCAGGAGATTGAGGATGCCGAGGTTGAGCGAGATCACCGCCATCAGGTAGATCAGGGCGTTGATTCCGGTCCGGAGCATCTCGCCGGAGATCCGGGCGATCGAGACCGGACCGGTGAAGTCCTTCATGCTCCCCTGGAGACGAAAAAGCCGCCCCAGGGTGATCCCGATGTAGCGGGTCATCTTCCAGTTCTGCTGGATCGACTGACGAAACGCTTCGGCTGGTCCGTACTCGCGAGTGGTGGTGGGAAGGCTGAAGCCGGGATAGTTTTCCTCATCCGATGTACGGGCGGGAAGGGTGAGAGAAACCTGCTTTCCGTCGCGTTCGACGGTCAGAGGAAGCGCGCTCCCCTTCGCCTCGTCGATGGCGTTCTCGAAGTCGCTCATCTGCTCAACCGGTTTCCCGCGAACCGCCACGATCCGATCGCCCTTCTGCAGGCCGGCCCGTGCGGCGGCCGTATCCGCGGCCACCGTCCCGATGTCGGTCGGAAACCAGCGGGTGACGCCAATGACCCCGGAGGAGCCATAGTCCGTCATCACCCGTTTCGGGGTGACGGTGATGGTTTTCGTCTGTCCGCCACGTCCAACCTTCAGAGTCACCGGGGTGTTCGCGCGGAGCCCGACCGCCAGTTGGAGATCCTCCCACGTGTCGATTGGCTCGCCATCCGCGGCCACCACCCGATCTCCCGCTGCCAGCCCCACCTTCGCCGCAGGAGTGTCGGGAAGAACCGAGCCGATGATCGGCCGGGTTTCGGTGAGCACCTGGGTGCCCATCATCAGGAAAAAGGCGAGAAAGACGACTGCGATGATCAGATTCACCACCGGTCCGGCCAGCAGGATCAGCACCCGCTGCCATTTCGGTTTGGAGAGAAACTCGTCCGGCGTTCCCTCGAGGTCTTCATCCGGGTTGTCCCCGGCCATCCGGACGTAGCCACCGAGCGGAATCAGGGAGACCCGGTAGTCGGTATCCCCTCTCTTGAATCCGAACAGCCGCGTCCCGAAGCCGAAGGAAAATACCAGCACCCGGACGCGAAAGAGTTTCGCCACCAGAAAGTGTCCCGACTCGTGCGCAAACACGAGGAATCCGAGAACGATGATGAATGCGATCAGGTTTGTGGGTAGATTCGAGAACATTTTCTCCGCCTGGACTCTTCAGATGCGGTACGACGGGACGCACTGCGAGTTTCATGCGCGAGCGGCCCGCCAGCCGGACTCGACAGCGAGAACCCGCATACCCCGGGGGAAATTCGGTGAGAGGTGAGAAGGTCGGGCCCGCGCAGTGCGAGCACCCCTCTCCCCGCGCAGGATCGTGCGACGAAGCGATCGGGGTCGGAATGTTCATCCTGGATTTCTACTGTCCTTCGGTGAGGCGGCGAATTGAACTGAATGGTGATCCGCTTCGAGAACCGCGAGGTTGTTGCGGATCCAGTGACCGTCTCACGCAAAATCCTCGAGGGGCTCCGCGAGATCGGAATCCCGCTGATTTCGAATTGCCCCTCACCCCCGGCCCCTCTCCCCGCTTCACCTTGCATGTTCCTCGCGATCATCCGCTGCGGGGAGAGGGGAGACCGTGAGGACCGTCTCCCCCTCTCACCTCTCACCTCTCACCTCTCACCTCTCACCGTCTCACCTCTCACCTCTCACCTCTCACCTCTCACCCTCTCACCTCTCACCCTCTCCCCCGGCCAGTTTCCGTCGCAACAGATCGAGCGCAACCTGTGTCGACAGATGCTTGATCCGCTCCCGAGGAGGAGGCAGACGCAGCTTGCGGTGGGAAGTCTTCTCGTTCCCCGCGATGGCCGATGCACCGTTCCCACCGGTTTCGACGGCAGTGCCCCCGGAAGGACCGGCGACTCCGGTGATCCCGATGCCCCAGTCAGTCCCGAAGCGGGTACGGACTCCTTCCGCCATCGCCCGCGCCACCTCTTCGGAAACTTCCCCGTGCGCCTCGATCAGCGAAGGATCGAGCCCCAGCATCTCGACCTTCGCCTTACGGGCATACGTCACCACACCGCCCTGGTAGTACGCGGAGCTCCCCGGCACATCCGTGAGCCGGGAGCCCAGCAACCCCCCGGTGCAGGATTCGGCGGTGGCGAGAGTCTGGCCACGGAGGATCAGCAGACGTCCGATCACCTCTTCCAGCAGATCATCGTCGATGCCGTAGATCCGATTGCCGAAGATCTCCCGCAGCGCGTTTTCCAGCCGCATCAGATGGGTGAAGGCATCGTCGGCGTTTCCAGAGGCCTGAAGATGGATCTGAATCTCGGACTGGGAGGCGAGCACCGTCACCGGCTCGCCTTCATTGGCGCGATAGAAGGGCCCGAGCATCTCCTCCACCTCGGACTCGGGAAGGCCGGCCACCTTGATGATCCTGCGGAACAACCCTTTGCCTCGCCCTTCGAGCGCGGCCACCCAGGGCTCGAGATCCTGCTCGATCATCCCTTCGAGCTCCCACGGCACGCCGGGGAAGAGCCAGACGTTCCGCGCCCGGCCCTCGCTCTGGAGCGTGAGGTGAAAGCCGGGCGCCGTACCTCTCCGGTTGATCAACGTCTTCTGCCCCATGAAAACCTGTGCCTGTCGGGCATTGGTGGGAGACATGGTCATACCGTGCGACCGGAACCGCTCTTCGAGATTCCGGAGAATCTCGCTGTCTTCCTCGAGCCGCAGGTGACAGGCCTCCGCAACTGCTTCACGGGTGAGGTCATCCTCGGTGGGACCGAGGCCGCCGGTGATCAGGAGAATTTCGAACGACCCGAGAAGAGTCCGCACCTGACCGACGATCGCCGCGTGATCATCGGGCACGACGCTCTTGTGAAGGACTGGAACCCCATGCCTCTCCAGCACCGAGGTCAGCTTCAGGGAATTCGTGTCAAGCCGGGTCGGGCCGAGCATTTCGGTTCCCACCGCGATGATTGCAGCCTTCACAGCGCCTCCCTCTGTTTCGACAGATCATCCCATTTCCGGTAGAGCGTCTCCAGTTCCTTCCGGAAACCGGTGGTGGCGGTCTGAATCTCCCGCACCCTCTCGCCGTCCTGGTAGATGTCTTCCTCGCACAGCAGCTGATCGTTTTTTTCGCACTGCGCTTCCAGACTGGCGATCCGCTCCTCGACGCTGGAGATTTCGCTCTCCAGTTTCCGGAGTGAGCGTTCCCGCCGTTTCTGTTCGTCCCGGCTCAGCGGGGCTTCGGGCGGGGCGTTTCGCCGATCGTCCTCCTTCTTCCGGAGATCCTCTCGACGTTCCGCACCTTCCCGTCGATCGATTCCTGCCTGCCGAAGTCGTTCCATCACCTCGCTGTAGTTCCCGTAATGGATCTCCGCCGTGCGTCCGCTCACCACCACGATCCGGTCGACGATGCGGTCGATGAAGTAGCGATCGTGAGACACCACGATCAGTGCGCCGGTGAACTGCTCCAGGGCCTGTTCCAGGGCTTCGCGGGTATAGACATCCAGATGGTTGGTCGGCTCGTCCAGAAGCAGCAGATTGCCGCCGACGTAGATGATCTTCGCCAGCGCGAGCCGCCCCTTTTCACCTCCGGAAAGGGTGCTGACGCCCTTGAACACGTCATCACCGAAAAACGAGAACCGCGCCAGGTAGTTTCGGATCTCCTCCTCGGTTTTCGAATGATCGAGATTCCAGATTTCATCGAGAACGGTCGACGAAGGATTGAGATCTCCGAGGGTCTGATCGTAGTAGCCCACCTGAATATTGTGACCGTAGTTGAGGTCGCCGCCGGAAGGATCGAGACGCCCGGCGAGCGTCTTGAGCAGGGTCGATTTCCCCGAGCCGTTCGGCCCGACGATGGAGTACCGCTCGCCGCGCCGGATCATCAGATCGATGTCCTCGAGGAGCACTTTCCCGGGATATCCGACGGCGAGCTTCTCCGCGGTGAGAGCCACCGCACCCGAGCGGGGACCGGCATCGAGATTGAACGACGCGAGCGTTTCGTCCGTCTCCGGCCGGTCGACGGTCTCCATCTTCTCGAGCATCTTCCGTCGCGACTGGGCCTGCTTGGTCTTCTGCCCGGCGAGGTTTCGCCGGATGAAGTCCTGGGTCTTTTCGATCAGTTCCTGTTGCCGCTCCCATTCGGTGAGCATCTGCTCGTGCCGCTCCGCCCGCAGGCGGAGAAACCGGTCGTAGCCACCCGGATAGGTCAGCAGTCGCCCGTGGGCCAGCTCGATGATGCCGTCCACCGTCCGGTTGAGAAAGGTCCGGTCGTGGGAGATCAGCAGAAAGCTTCCGCGGAACGACTGCAGAAACTCCTCGAGAAACTCGATTCCCTGAAGGTCGAGGTGGTTGGTCGGCTCGTCCAGAAGCAGCAGGTCGACTTTGGAGAGCAGCAGGCGCGCGAGCATCGCCCGGTTCTGCTGTCCGCCGCTGAACGCGTGAACGGAGCGATCCCATTGACCCTTCGAGAAACCGATCCCGGTGAGCACCCGCTCGACCTCGGCATGGATGGTGTAGCCGTCCGCATGCTCGTAGTCGTGTTGCAGCCGGGAGTAACGCTCCAGGAGCTGATCGTGATCGGCCCGGTCCGGCTCCGCGAGCTGGTGCTCGATCTCCCGCATCTTCGCCTCGATCCGGAGCACCTCGTGGAAGGCCGAGAGAACGAAGTCGAACAGGGTGGTTCCCTGCGCCGCTTCGAGGTGCTGGTCGAGGTGACCGATCTTCAACCCGGAGGCACGGGTGATGGTCCCCCGATCCGGCTCTTCCGCTCCGGTGAGGAGGCGAAACAGTGTCGTCTTGCCTGCCCCGTTGCGGCCCACCAGGCCGATCCGCTCACCCGGGTTGTGCTGCCAGCTCGCACCCCGCAGGATGTCGTGCGGCCCATAGGATTTGTAAACGTCGTCCAGTCGATAAAGCATCACGCGCCTCTACGGCCGGAACGAGAGTCTTTATTCCCGCCACGCTTTCCGCTATCGTGACTGCCGCAACCCAGAACTTCAGAACTCCAGAACACTCATGCGCCTGGCAGTCAACATCGATCACATCGCAACCCTCCGGCAGGCCCGCAAGGCCGACGAGCCGGATCCCGTCGCCGCCGCGGTCATCTGCGAGCTGGCCGGGGCGCAGGGCATCACCGTCCATTTGCGGGGTGACCGGCGCCACATTCAGGATCGGGACATCGAAATGCTCCGCGGGACCGTTTCGACCCATCTGAACGTCGAGATGGCCTCCACCCGGGAAATGGTCCGGGTTGCCCAGACGCACAAGCCGGACCAGGTGACCCTGGTGCCGGAGCGGCGCGACGAGGTCACCACCGAGGGCGGACTCGACGTCCTGCTGCACAAGGGCAACATCAAGGAGATCGTGGACGAGCTCCAGGACTCGGGAATCGACGTCTCGATCTTCGTCGATCCCGACCTCGAGCAGATCCGCGGATGTCACCGGATCGGAGCCCCGAAGATCGAGATCAACACCGGGATCTTCGCCACCAACTGGCGCTCGCCCAGCCGTCACGAAGACCTCAGCCGCGTCGCCACCGCCGCGCGCGCGGCTCGAAAGCTCGGCCTGACCGTCTTCGCCGGCCACGGTCTGACCTACCGGAACATCGACGCCATTGCGATGATCGAGGAGATCGAGGAGCTCAACATCGGTCACTCCATCATCGCCCGCGCCTCCCTGGTCGGGCTGCACACCGCCGTCACCGAAATGATCGCCCTGATCCGCAACCCTCGGCGCTGAAGATCCACCGCACCCGTCTGAAAACTCCGCAACTCTCAGAACTTCAGAACTCTCCCCGGGCGAGACTCATCGCGTGCGACGCGCCTCCGGCAAAACGGTCCTTTTCGCATTGCGGGAGGTCCCTCGCCTGCCCCTCCACCCACCCGCTCGGGACGACAATCACGGCCTTTGGCGCGAGGGTTGGACGATGCGCTCATGCACGCACAGGACGACAATTACGGCGCTGGACTCTCCAACTCCAGAACTTCAGAACTCCAGAACTCCAGAACTCCAGAACTCCGGCCGTCAACTCGCGTGCCGGAGCTCGGCAAGTGCGCGGCGCGCCGCCCGCCGGCTTTCGGCAGAAACCGGATGGTTCGAGAAGCGGCGAAGGACATATTCCTCGACGACCGGCTCCACCAGTGGCAGCAGATCCGGACGCTCCTTCCGAAGAGCCTCGAGTAACTCCTCCGCGGTCATCGAAGCGGGGATCTCCATTCCCAGACGCTCCAGACGCCGGGCGAGCTCCTCGAATTCGTTTCTCCGCCGGGGCCGGAATCGCAGCAGCAGAAGGAGGAGGCCAACCCCGATCAGCGCGAGCAGGAATCGAATGAGCTCCCCGATCTCGGAGGCGAACCCGGCGAGGTCACGTTTCGCCGATGCCAGCAGAGAGCGGACCCGCTCGGCAGTCGCCGTGAGAAGCCCGAGCTGGTCCGCCAGCCCATAGGTCAGCACCCATCGATCCCAGTAGTAGGTGACCGAATCGGTGACCGCTCCCGCCCACAATGACGCCATTCCTTCCGAGGCCATTCCCGGCCGCAGTGCGGGAGGGGTCGAGTCATAAGTCCGCCACTCCCTGCCGTTCCACACCTCGGTCCAGGCGTGTGCGTCGGTCGCCCGGAGGACGAAATAGCCTCCGAGGGGATTCCACTTGCCCCCGTAGAATCCGCCGACCACCCGCGCGGGGATGTCCAGAGCCGTCAGGAGCACCACCATTCCGGTCGCGAAATACTCGCAGTGCCCCCGCCTGTCCCGCAGAAGGAACTGCTCGATGCTGATCGGCCGAACCTGATCGTTCACGTTCGCCACGTACTGGAAGTTGTTCAGCATCCACTGCTGGATGCGCTCCGCCGCCTGCTCCGGTGTGGTGGCGTTCCCGGCCACCGCTCGCGCCAGGTCCCGGATCTCCGGGGTGATCGGATACCCCGTGCCGCTCACCGGCTCGTCGACCAGCGGCGCGGTTTGCGGGCTCATCACCGCGGTGTAGCTGATCGAACCGTGCATCAGATCGGGAGCGAAGTAATTTCGATCCCCTTCAGTGAGCAGGATCTCCGGCCCGGCCAGAGCGTGAGTGCCGACCGGAATGTAGAGCTTTCCGTTCCGGGTGTAGCGCTGCTGGACGGTGGCCTCACGACTGAATCCCTCGCCGCGGCTGAGTACGTAGGTATCGTCGTGCTTGTAGACCAGCCGACGCTCCGAGGGCGCGGTGCGCCAGGCATTCTCCCGGTAGCGGTCGTAGATGGTCGAGCGGAGCCGAAGCGGCGTGAAGAACGGAATGGTATCCAGCCCCATCCACACCCGCGCCACCACCGTCGGATCACTCGAGACGTTCCGATTCACCGTCAGGTCGATGGTGTCGCTGACTCCGGTGGTGCGGCCTCCCAGACCGGTCCCGCTGCCATGGATGAACGGGTCGCGAACCCGCGGAAGCATCGGGAACATCATCGCCGCGACCAGAATCACCGGGATGATGTAGGCGAAGGCACCCCGGCTCACCGGGACCTCCGGATACTCACGCCCGGTCTGCAGCGACGTCTTGTCGTGACTGAGCTGCATCAGGCGTCGGAAGGCGAGGAACCCGAAGGCCACCACGAACAGGGTGATCGACATGTGTGTCGAGGTGGCCACGCTGGTGACGAAGATGAGAAACGTGACCAGAAGACGTTGTCCGGAATTGTCCTTCCAGTCGGACTCGAGCGTCTGGTAGACGGTGATGAAAAACAGCAGATGCGCCGAGGACTGGACCAGTGAGCTGTGTAGCAGAAAGATGTCGAACGGAAAGAACAGAAGGTACGCCGCGCCGGCAACCCCGAGCAGGCGGGGCGAAACGCGAAGCTCGCGGCGAGGGAGCAGACGGACCAGACCGATCACGACCATGCAGAGGTGAAAGACCAGCACGGACCCGATCGAAACCACCTGGGTCAGGTAGAAGGGAATCGCCGCGAACATCGCCGCGGCAATGGCTTCGATCTCATGCGCTTTTCGCTTCATCATCCGTTCTCAGGCTGAAGATGAATGCTCCCCGGTCGTGCGGCGGTATCGGCCCGGAGGATCGAGCCTGAAGCAACGCCAGGGCCTCGAAGATCGCCCGCCGCGACTCCGGATCGGATCCTTCGAGACGGGCGCCCGGCAGCGACACCGCAACTTCCAGCCCCTCTTCGAAGGCCTCGTAGATCGACGTCGCCGCTTCGCTGATCATCCGTTCGAACCGCTCCGGATCCATTCCCGCCGGCAGGACACCGTCGACGACCATCCGAATCGCCCGGTTCACCTCATCGGCACTCTCCCGGACAATCCACCGCCCCTGACCCGCCGACTTCTTCCAATGCAGCTGGCGCACCGAATCCCCGCGGACATACTCCCGGAACGCATAGGGCTCGCCCCCCGTCCCCCGGTGCCTCGCGTTGTGCGCCTCACCCGGTCGGGAGACCCGGACCTCCGGAACCACCGAGTGGTCGAGCAGCCGCGGATACACCACGGTATTCCCCTCGATCCGCAACCGTCGCTTCTTGACGAAAAGCCCGAAGGGATAGCGGGTGTAGAGATCGATCCGGTTGAAGTCGATCCGGCCTCTCCGGCTGAACAGGAACCGCACCGGCACGCGATGATCCGAACGCCGTGCGAGTATCGGGATCACCACCGGGTCATCCATCTCCGGCGAGATGATCACCATGTCCCGGACCTTCCAGATCCGCGAGCGGTTTCTCACCTGCAGGGTTCCGTGCGTGGGTCGTCCAACCCAGGCTTCCCCCACGTCCAGGAGCTCGATCTCGATCCGCCTCAACCCTGATTTCGACGCCACACCGGACACGATCAGAGTGGACAGCATGAACGCGAGAGCGATGTAGAGCGCGTTGTTGCCGGTATTGAGTGCGGCGAATCCGACCACCAGGGTGAACAGCAGGTAGCCGCCCCCCATCCGAGTCAGCCTGACCACCCCTTCGAATTCGAACTCTCTCATCGGTCTCGCCTGATGTCGCCGGTTCGCGCCGGCCGTTCCGGCCGATTCCGTCTCTCTCCGGTGCCTGCCCGGGCGAACCGATGTCGCTCGATCGCTTCGGGAGGATCACCGGGGAACGGGGACGTCCGCCAGGATCCGCTCAATGAACCGCGCCTCGGGGGTGAAATCCCCGTGGAGCATCCGACGCTCCCGCAGGACCACCCGGTGAGCCAGCACCGGAACCGCCAGACGCTTGATGTCGTCCGGAGTCACGAAATCCCGTCCGCTGACCATCGCCAGCGCCCGGCAGGCCTTGAAGAAGGTCAGAGCGCCTCGGGTCGAGACCCCCAGCGCCGCCTCTTCGTGCTCCCGCGTCGCATGAACCAGCGCCATCATGTAGTCGAGCAGCGACTCGTTCACGTGCACCCGCAGGACCTGCTCCTGGATCTGACGCAGATCCTCGCCACTCATCACCGGCTGAAGCTCGTCGAGCGCGGTCTCTCCTCCGCCGATCCGCAACAGCTCCTTCTCGTCCGCCGCATCCGGATATCCCAGGGTCAGGCGCATCAGAAATCGATCGAGCTGGGACTCGGGCAAGGGATACGTTCCGACGTACTCCACCGGATTCTGGGTGGCGATGACCAGAAACGGCTTCGGAAGCTGGAGGTGCCGCTTCTCGATCGTGACCGCCGATTCGTTCATCGCCTCGAGCAGCGCAGACTGGGTCTTCGGGGTCCCCCGGTTGATCTCGTCCGCCAGCAGCAGATTGGTGAAGACCGGCCCGGGGATGAACTCGAACTCCTGTCGATCCTGCTTGTAGATCGTCACCCCGACGATGTCGGTTGGCAGGAGATCACTGGTGAACTGAATCCGCTGGAAGTCGAGCGAAAGGGACTTGGCGAGAGCATGAGCCAGCGTGGTCTTTCCCACCCCGGGGACATCCTCCAGAAGAATGTGTCCGCGCGCGAGAATCGACGCGATCGCCAGCTTCACCACGTCCGACTTGCCGCGGATCACCCGCTCCACATTCGCCTCGAGCTCGGCAATCGCCGCTCGTGTGGTAGGAGTCACTCGTGGTTCCGTGGCCATCGTCTCAGTTCGCCGTTCTCAGTTGACCGTTGCGAGTGGTGGGCGTTTCTCGCCTCTCGCCCCTGACATCAACACTTCCGGTACTCCGGACCCCCGCCACCTTCCGGCGGCACCCAGGTGATCACCTGGTAGGGATCCATAATGTCGCAAGTCTTGCAGTGAAAGCAGTTCGTGAAGTTCAGAAACGGTACCTTGCCTCGCCCGTCCGCCGTCGGCTTCGGCTCGTACACGTTCGCCGGGCAGAAGTGCAGACAGGGGTTACCGTATTCCTCCGTACACTTCGTGATGCAGACCTCCGTATCGCGGATCAGGAGGTGCGCAGGCTGGTTCTCTTCATGTTTCACGCCACCGTAATAGACATCGGTGACCTTGTCGAAGGTGTATTGATTATCGAATCTGATCTTCTCCGGAGCCGTCGGACTCTCGGTGCCGAAGTATCGTTTGATCCGCGCCATCCGCTGGTATCCGTGGCTTCCTTCCAGGCGGTTGCGCATCCCGAAACCCCGCCCTCCGGTGAACATTCCGAGCCCGACGTTGAGCATTCCCAGAAGCTGACCATTCTCGAATCCCTGGTGGAAGTTTCTCTGTTTCCAGAGCTCCTCCCGCGCCCACGATCTCTCGAACATCGTTTCGTAGGACGCCAGAGCCGCTGCGGAAGTATCGCCGGCGATGAGCGCATCGAGGGCGGTCTCCGCCGCCATCATGCCGGAGCGAATGGCCAGGTGAATGCCCTTCAGTCTTGCGCCGTTGAGGTATCCCGCGCTGTCACCGGTGATCATGAAGCCGTCGCCGTAGAGACGAGGCATCGAGTAGTAGCCGCCCTCCGGAATCGCCTTCGCACCGGCCTCGACCATCTTTCCGCCCTCGAGAATCTTCCGGATCTCCGGGTGGGTCTTGAACCTCTGGAACTCATGATGAGGATCGGTCGTCGGATCGAGGTAGTCGAGGCCGACCACCAGCCCCACATCGACGATCCGGTCGTTCATCCCGTAGATGAAGGCTCCACCGAAGGTCTGCATGTCCAGCGGCCATCCCATCGTGTGGATCACCGTGCCCGGCTCGAACCGGTCGTCCGGGAGCTCCCACAGTTCCTTGACTCCCAGGGAGTAGACCTGTCCGTTCTTTCCCGAGTAGAGATCGTGAGCCGTACAAAGCTGCTTGGTCACCGTTCCTCGGGGTCCCTCCGCCAGGATCACCACCTTCGCCCGGATGTCCACACCGGGCTCGTAGTTGCCTTTCGGCTGGCCATCCTTGTCCACTCCCTTGTCCGCCGTGCGGCACCCCGACCACCCGGCCGTCCTCGACCAGAGCGTACGCCGCCGGGAACTCCGGGAAAATGTCCACGCCGAGCTCCATCACCTGTTCTCCCAGCCACCGGGTCAGCCGGGAGAGGGAGACGACGTAGTTCCCACGGTTCCGTATTCGGTGGCGGAAGGATCGGCGAGACGATCTTCCGGCTGCGCGTGAGGTACCAGAAGGCGTCGTCGCCCACCGGTGACTCGACCGGGCAGCCGCGCTCCAGCCAGTCCGGCATCAGTTCCTGGATGGCTCGCGGGTCCATCACGGCACCGGAGATGCCATGGGCACCGACTTCCTTCCCCTTTTCCAGCACCGCGATGGAAAGCTCCGGGATGGACTCACCCTTCTCCACGCCGCTCCTTGATCTGCGTGGCGAAATGGTACGCCGCTGCAAGACCGGCAGGTCCGGCGCCGACGATGACGACATCGAGCTCGAGTTCTTCGCGTTCCACGTTTGGAAGTGTGACCATGGGTAAACTCCTGCACTTCGGGGATTTGGCGGTCCGCTCAGCCGGACCACCGGCATTCTATCAGGGGTCGGGACCGCGGAGTTGGCTGCCCAGGTGGGCAGGGCCTTCCCAGGCCCTGCCCCTCGCAGAGCACACAGGTCACGCAGCCCGGGAGACGGGCCGCGAGCGTAAAGTGGGCACGGCCTTCCCAGGCCCTGCCCCACGCAGAGCATGCAGGTCGCGCAGTCCGGGATATGTGCCGCGAGCGTGCAAGTGGGCAGGCCTTCCCGAGCCCTGCCCCGCGTAAAGCATGCAGGTTGCGCAGTCCGGGCGACCACCGAGAGCGTCCAAGTGGGCACGGCCTTCCCAGGCCCTGCCCCACGCAGAGCATGAGGTCTGCGCATCCGGGAGCGCCGAGAGCGTGAAACCGACCGGATTCCAGCCCAACGCTCACCGCTTCGTCGCCCGGCTCCCTCGAGAGCAAACCGCCCCCCGGGACCGGGCGTAGGAACGCCCGGTCCACTTGACCTGATGCCCAGGTGGGCAGGGCCTTCCCAGGCCCTGCCCCACGAAAAGCATGCAGGTTGCGCAGGCCGGGCTACCACCCGAGAGCGTGGAACCGCCAGGAATCCCACGCCGACGCTCTACGCTTCGTCGCCCGGATCTGTCGAGAGCACAAGCGCGGCGCGGGACCGGGCGTGGGAACGCCCGGTCCACTTGATCCTGATGCCCAGGTGGGCAGGGTCTTCCAAGGCCCTGCCCCACGCAGAGCATGCAGGTCACACAGTCCGGGCGACCACCCGAGAGCGTGAAACCGCCGGGCATCCAGCGGGGACAGAAACAAAGCGTACTCCGCCGGGGTTACCATGACCGAATGACCGCGACGTCCTACGTCTATGTGTTTGTGGCGGCCGCGCTGGTCTCGTTCCTCAGCACGTTCAGCGTAAAGCGCCTCGCCGAGTGGATCGGCTGCATCGATCATCCCGGCGAGCGGAAGCTCCACACCGTGGCCACACCGCGGCTCGGCGGTCTCTCCATCGTCCTCGGGTTCGCCCTGCCACTGCTCTCCCTGATGCTCCAGGAGAAGGGAGCGATGCTGGTGCAGAAGAACGTCAGCTATCTCTTTGCCGTTCTGCTGGCCGGCTCGGTGATCATCGCGCTGGGGGTCTACGACGACCTGTTCGGCGCCAACGCGGTCAAGAAATTCACCGTCCAGATCTTTGCCGCCGTGGCTCTGATCGGATTCGGATTCCGCTTCGAACAGATCTCACCGGCGGGGGTGAACCTTCATCTCGGCTTCTGGCTCGGCTCCACCCTCACGCTCATCTGGGTGGTGGGCGTGATCAATGCGGTCAACTTCATCGACGGCATGGATGGACTCGCCACCATCGTCACCTTCACCATCGCCGCGGCCTTCTGCACCCTCTCCTACTTCCGGGGGGACATGTTCTCGCTGGTGATCATGGTCGCGCTCGGAGGAAGCCTGCTCGGGTTCTTTCCCTGGAACCGTCCCCCGGCGAAGATCTTCATGGGCGACACCGGAAGCCTGTTCATCGGATTGCTTCTGCCACCGTCTCGATCGCCAAGAGCACCAAGTCTCCCACGGCGCTGGTCATCGCGGGGCCGTTTCTGGCGCTCGCTCTGCCGGTCCTCGATTCGCTGTTCGTGATGCAGGGGCGGTTCTTTCAGCGGGGGATGACCCTCTCGGAACGCTTCTTCCGGATGTTCAACGCCGACCGGAGTCACATCCACCACATCCTCGACGTCCGCTACGGCAGCCACGCCCGATCGCTGATCACCGTCTGGGCGATCACCCTGCTGTTCGCACTCGCCGGGATCCTCACCGTCTTCCAGTCGACCAAGATCTGGGGCTACTCCGTCGGAATCATCTCCGCGCTGCTGATGATCGTTCTCCGTTTCGCCGGCCTCGGATCGGGCCATCGTCGGGAAGACGTCTCCGATCCGACCGCGTCGATTCCCACCCGAAGCTGACCGCTCAGCGTTCCTGCAGATACCACTCGATCGTCTTCTTCAGCCCCTCGTCCAGCGAGGTCCGGGCACGGAAGCCGATGGCCTCCTCCGCGCGGGAGACGTCCAGCATCCGGCGAGGCTGCCCGTTGGGCTTCGTCGTGTCCCAGCGGATGCCCCCCTCGAACCCGGTGAGCCTCCCGATCGTCTCTGCCAGCTCGGACATGGAGATCTCGAAACCGGCGCCGAGGTTCATCGGCTCGGTCGACTCGTACCGTTCCGTCGCGAGCACGATCCCCTCGGCCGCATCCTCCACGTAGAGAAACTCGCGGGTGGGGGTTCCATCGCCCCAGAGAACCACTTCGTCGTCGCCCCGCTCCTTCGCCTCGAGAAACTTCCGGATCATCGCCGGAATCACATGCGAGCTCTCCAGATCGAAGTTGTCACGCGGCCCGTAGAGGTTCACCGGCAGGAGGAAAATGCCCCGGAAGCCGAACTCCTGTCGATAGGCCTCGAGCTGGACGGCCATCCCCTTCTTCGCGATCCCGTACGGAGCGTTCGTCTCCTCCGGATAGCCGTTCCAGAGATTCCTCCTCTCGAAACGGGACCGGGGTGAACTTGGGATACGCACAGATCGTCCCCAGCGCCACGAACTTCGAGATTCCATGCGTCCGCGCCTGCTCGATCAGCTCCGCCCCCATCACCAGGTTGCGGTAGTAGAAGCTTCCCGGAGATTTCCGGTTCGCCCCGATTCCCCCCACACGGCGGCCGCGTGAATCACCACGTCCGCGGGATGCTCCTCGTAGAGCCGGGTCACATCCGACCGCCCGGTGAGGTCGTAGTCGCGGGATCGAGGGACGAAGACGTCCCTGCATCCGCGGCGCTCCAGCTCCGCCAGGATGAACGTCCCAGGAAACCCGCACCGCCCGTCACAATGATTCTCTGCGTGCTCAGATCCATGGCCGGAAAGTGTACACGCGATTCCGAGCTTCGCGTGGCGGTGCGTCCCCCTTGTGCGTGGTCAATCCCCTCAACGAATACAATAGCCGCCATGACAGACGAACCCGCCCTCGACGTGCTCTGATCACCGGCATCACCGGGCAGGACGGCTCGTACCTGGCCGAGCTGCTGCTCGAGAAGGGCTACGAGGTCCATGGCATCGTCCGCCGGTCAGTCCTCCTTCAACACCGATCGCATCGACCACCTCTACCAGGATCCCCACGACTCCGAGGCCCGGCTGCTCCTGCACTACGGCGATCTCGACGACGCCGTCATCGCTCAACCGCATCCTCACGCAGCGTCGAGCCCGACGAGATCTACAACCTCGGCGCGCAGTCCCACGTCCGGTCAGCTTCGACATCCCGGAGTACACCGCCGAGATCAACGCACTCGGCACGGTCCGCCTGCTCGAGGCGATCCGCGAGACCGGCATCCGCACCCGCTTCTACCAGGCCTCGTCGCTCCGAGATGTTCGGCAAGGTCCGGAGACGCCGCAGACCGAGAAGACGCCATTCTATCCCCGCAGCCCCTACGCCTGCGCCAAGCCTACGCCTACTGGATCACGGTCAACTATCGCGAGGCCTACGGCATGTTCGCCTGCAACGGCATCCTCTTCAACCACGAATCGCCCCGCCGCGGCGAGACGTTCGTCACCCGCAAGATCACCCGCGCCGCCACCCGCATCAAGCTGGGCCTGCAGGAGCAAGCTCTACCTGGGCAACCTCGACGCCAAGCGCGACTGGGGCTTCGCCGGCGACTACGTCGAAGGCGATGTGGCTGATGCTCCAGCAGGACGAGCCGGACGACTACGTCCTGGCCACGGGCGAAACGCACACGGTGCGCGAGTTCTGCCAGGCGCCTTCGCCACGCTCGACCTCGACTGGGAGAATACGTCGAAGTCGACCCGCGATACTACCGTCCGGCCGAGGTCGACCTCCTCTCGGCGACGCGACCAAGGCCCGCGAGACGCCTCGGCTGGAACGCCGACGTCGGATTCGAGGATCTCGTGAAAATGATGGTCGACGCCGACATGGAGATCGCGAGGAGGGAGAAGCAGTTCTGAGAGTTCTGGCGGTGCGACCGAAAGACAAAACTGCCGGTCAGTCGCCACCATGAACCGCCGACCCCGGCGGTGACGAAGGCAGCCGTGGTGCGACCCAAGGGAGCAACCACCGGTCAACGGCCACCATGAAAGCCTCTCCCACCCCGGAGGGGTGACAGCCGTCGATCGCTCGCATGGAGGTGCCTCCGCGCAGCCTCCTACCAGATAAACCTTTTCATCGAAGTCGATGCCGTGCCGGAGATCTGAGCAAACGCTCGATACTCGTCTTCGAATGTGGTGCCTCGATGATGTTCCTCCTGATTCTCGATGAATCGGACTGACGCCTCTCCTG
>CAVUJZ010000024.1:0-135603 GCA_963741905.1 uncultured Acidobacteriota bacterium
TCCACGTTCAGGTCGCACTTTTGAGACGGGAACAGGGGATTCTCATGGATCTCCGGGTCTGAGTGGCCACGTCGCGTTCTGAGGCTTTTTCGGTCGCTTCCCAGTTTCCCCTTCGGGTCGAGCCAGGCGTAGAGGGCTGGGAGGAAGAACAGCACGATCGGGCCTGAGAGGATGAATCCTCCGATCACCGCGATCGCCAGCGGCTGCTGGAGCTGCGGCCCGCTCCGAGTCCGAGGCCAATGGCGCGAGGGCGAAGGAGGTCGCGAGGATGGTCATCGCCACCGGCCGCTCCCGCAATCTGGAGGCGCTGCGCCAGGCTTCCCACACCGGGAAGTCCCGCCGCAGAAGCAGCTTTGCCTCGTGAATCACGAAGACGGAGTTCTCCCCGACGATCCCCACCATCATGATCAGACCGACGAAGCTCGAAACGTTCAGGGTCGTGCCGGTGAGCCGCAGCGCGGCGAACACCCCGAACAGGGAGCTCAGTGCGAGCACCGCGGTCAGCACGGGTGCGCGCCAGTCTCCGAACTCGAACAGCAGGATGATCCCGACCAGGACCAGACTGGCGAAAAGTACCAGGATGAACTGGCGAAACGAGCTCTGCTGCTGCTCGTAGAGTCCACCGTACTGGATCGAGATGCTGGAGGGAAGATGCAGGTTCGCGTCGAGCTTCGACTTGATCGCGTCCACCGCCCCGCCGAGGCTCGTTCCGCTGAGTCGCGCCGTCACACCGAGGTAGGTCCTGAGATTCTGTCGGTCGATCTCGGCTTCAGGCTTCCCGGTCGACATCGTGGCCACCGAGCCGAGCGGGACGATGGGGCCGGCGGGGTGCGGATCTTCGCCTCCTGCAGGGGCCGGTCGGTGGGTTGAGGACCCGCAGATCATAGACCCTCTCTCCGATCCGGACCTGGGAGCGACGGTTCCGTTAATCATCGGCTCGACCGCCTTCTGCAGTGTCTCGGTGGTCAGTCCAGCCGTGCCGGATGAGCAGAAGCGGCGATGATGCCGTGGCTCCCGCGTGAACTCCGACGAGACCCCGCTGGGAAGATCGTGACCCGACTCCGGAGTCCGGAGCCGCACCGTGAGCGGCGGTCCGGAGATGACGATTCCATCGAAGACGTCCTCGACGCCGTTGACGTTCGAAATGAGATCGCGGTCTGACGCGCCTTTTCCTGCAGGAGATTCTGATCCTCGCCGAAGAGCTTGATGTCGATCGGCTGCGGCTCTCCTCCGGTCAGATCCCCAATGTCGTCCTCGAGCAATTGCCCGAAGTCGGTGTGGAGCGCGGGCTCCGCCGCATCCAGACGGGCCCGCAGATCATCGATGATCGCGTCGACCGGCCTCCGCTGGCCCAGCGGCTTCAACTGGATCACGTAGTCGCCACTGTTCGGCTCGGTCACGAAAATCCCAGCTCCGTCCCGGTCCGGCGGGAGTACGAGGCCACGTCGGGAAGGGACATGATGATCCTCTCGGCCTGCACCAGAATCCGATTGGTTTCATCCAGCGAAGTTCCGGGCGGTGTCCAGTAGTCCAGGATGATCGACCCTTCGTCCATGGAGGGGAGGAAATCGGAGCCGATACTTCCGTAGAAGTAGTAGGCGATGCCGAGGAAGCCGAGAACGATGAGCAACGCGACCCAGGGCACGCGAAGAAAGAAGCGGGTCGCGCTGCCGACCCAGCGGCCGAGCCGCTCTCCGATCGCTCCGAGGAACCGTTTGATCGGGCCGAAGACCGCGGGAACCAGCCGGGCTCGCCCTCTCTGAAACGAATGACACCCGGGACGCCGAATGCGGCGATCAGAAAGGAGATGGCCAGGGAGAGCGCCATGGTCAGCGCCAGCGGCTTGAAAAACGCTCCCGACACCCCGGTCATCAGGGCGAAGGGAAGAAAGATCAGGATGGTCGACAGACTCGACCCGATCAGTGCCGGCCGCATCTCCCGAACGCCCTCGGACTCGGGATGCTCGGATCCTTCTTCATGTTTCCGGGTGATGTTCTCCACCACCACGATGGCGTCGTCGGCGATCAGTCCGATGGCCGCGGCGATCCCGCCGAGCGTCATCAGATTGATGGTCTGTCCGAACGAAGCCCAGCCCAGAGCCACCACGGCCACGGTGAGGGGAATCGCGGCGACGCCGATCAGGGTCAGCCGCCAGTCGCGGAGGAACACCAGAAGGACCAGACCGGCGAGCAGGACCCGATCAGAATCGCGTCACGGACGCCGTTGACGGAATCGGATACGAACCGGGCCTGGTCGTAGAAGGTGGTCCATTTGACGTCCGGGGGAAGCAGATCCGGCTTGTCGTGGAGCAGCGATGCGACGCCCTTTGCGATCGCCAGCGTACTGGCGAAGGTTGCCGGATCAGGTTGACCAGGACGGCCGGCTTGCCCTCGGCGGTGGTGCGGATCCAGGAAACAGCGTCGGTGGAGCGAACCGTCCCGAGGTCGCCGACCGTGGTGGGCACCGTGCTGTCGGGAACGGGGACCGGGATGGTCTCGATCTGCCGGATTCCATGGACGCTGCCGTCGGCGAGGGTGAGGATAGAGTTCCTTGTTCGCCTGGAGGAGGCCGGCGGAGAGGACCTGGTTGTTCGCCTGGATCGCGTCGACGACGTCGGACGCGGTCAGCTTCCGCCCGGCGAGCTCGCGGTCATCGAGAACGACCTGGAATTCGCGCTCGCGGCCGCCCTGAATCTGCACCTGCGACACTCCCTGAATCCGGATGAGCTCGGGCTTGAGAGTGAATTCCGCGAGCTGTCGCAGGTCGGCCTGACTGTGGGTCTCGGAAGTCAGGGCATAGCCGAGGATGGGGAAGATCGCGGTGTTCATCCGCTCGATGTCCACATGGGCCTCGGAGGGGAGATCGGGGCGAACCCTCTGAATCTCCGCCTCGACCCTCTGCATGGCGAGTTGGATGTCGGTTCCCCACGAGAACTGAGCGCTGAGCTCGGTGGAACCGCGGGACGTGGTGGAGCGGACGGTCTCGATCCCGGGAACCCGCAGGATCGCTTCCTCGATCGGTCGGGTGACCGTGGGGATCATCGTGGAGGAGGGCTGTTCCCCGACGTCCGCGATGACCTTGATCAGCGGAAACGTCACGTCGGGGAAGATCGACGAGGGAAGCCGCACGCCGAGCAGGATTCCGGCGATTGCCGCAATCAGCAGGAGAACGATGATCGCCGTGGTGTGGCGGGTCGTCACGAGTTGCACCTCATGGCCCGCTCGCTTCCACGGGCGCGCCCTCGGCGAGGCCGACCTGCCCGGAGGTGATCACCTCGGTTCCCGGGGAGAGAGGAGGGGAGACGATTTCCACCGCGTTGCGATCGGAAAGACCGGTCTGCACCAGCTGCCAGTGAAGCTTCCCGCCGTCTACGATCGCGATTCGGGTCGTTCCGTTGACGTCGTCACGGAGAATCGCTTCATCCGGAACGGTTGGAACGTTCCGATGCTCCGCTACCACGATCTCCGCGGTTCCCACCAGTCCGATCCCGATGGTCGCCGCAACGCTCGTGAGCCGGATCCTGACCGGCGTCGTCATATTGGATGGATCGCCGGGGAGAAGTGTCCGACGGCGCCGGCGACGGCCGCGTCACGTCCGGTGAGCTGAATGGAGACGGGATTACCTGGCTGAATCTTCGCGAGCTGCGCCTGGGTGACGTCGGCGACGAAAGCGACATTCTGAAGCGACGAGATGGAGAGAAGATCGTCTCCCTCGCCGACCCGGTCACCGGCGACCGCGGAATGCGATTCACCACTCCATCGACGGGACGATTGCAGAGTTTTCTCGACCCGATTCTGCCGGGCGAGGGCGACCGCCCGCTCGGCATCGGTGCGCTGCTCGGGAGTGCTCGTCGGCGGAGCATCTCTTCGGCGCCGGTCAGTTCGGCCATGCTGTCCCGCGCGATGATGCTGGCGACCGTCTGGCCGGCGCGCACATGGTCGCCGTCGTTCACCCTCACCGCCGTGACGGTTCCGGGAAAGGGCGCGCGGATCGTTTCCTCGCGGATGGTCTCCGTCGAGCCCGGCGCCGTGACCAGCTCCGGCAGGGTCTGCAGTCGTACCTGGGAAACCTGAACCGGGGTGGCCGTCGGACCGGGTGGGGTCGGAGGTCTTCTGGTTGTCGCCCCCGGAGCAGGTGACGGCGAACAGCGCCACAAGAGGAACGCAGAATTTCAGTTTCATCGGTGAGCTCGTCCATCGGAGTAGAAGGGCCTCGGTTTCGCGGTAACGGCGCTCGGCGTCGGCGAGCTGGAGCTGGGCGTCGATCCAGGACGCCCAGGCGTCGGTGAGGTCGACGAAGGGAACCGCGCCACCGAGATAGAGATTCTTCGATTCCAGCCAGACGTCGTGCGCGGTGGCGACGGTGGAGCGAAGGAGTGAATCTGGTCATCGATATCGTGCAGTGAAGTACGGGCCAGGTCCTGCTGAAGAGTTGCGTTTCGCTCGGCGACGGCGAGATTCCGCCGCGCCTGTTCGACGGAGAGGCGGGCTCCGGCGAGGCGGGGAGCCCATGTTTTGTCGCGCAGGGGCAGGACGAAGTCGAACGTGATCGAGTAACCGAGGTCACGCCTGAAGCGGTCGAAGACGTCGGCGTGGGGGCCGAGGTCGAACGGGACCAGTTCGGTCGTGTTGGATCCCAGCAACCCGGCGTCGGCGCTGAAGCCGAGGGTGAATGCGCGCTCGGCCTGAGTCTGTGCCAGATTCGCCTCCGCCGACTGCAGTCCCGCGAGGGCGCTCGAGGTTTCGGGAAGCCCCTGGGTCGCGGTGGAGGTCATCACCCCCGCTGCGCCCGCCGCACTGCCGGCTTCAGCGGGAAGAGAAGGGTTCACCGCCGCGGAGGGACTGGCGGAGGAGTTTGCGGAACTGTGAAGCCACTGACGCGGGTGGTGGAGCCGAAGATCGATCGGACTGCCGCGTTGACGGGGTCGGTGAAGGTGTCCCGGAGAGGGGCTGGGCGGGCACCGCGGCCGCCGGTATGGGGGTGGTGGATATGGCGTCGGGTGACTGGAGGGAGGGGAGGGGTGCGAGCTCGAGAGGCGTGGAGGGTTCGCGGCCCATCAGGTGATTGAGGTTCTGCAGTGCCTGCCGGCGCTGCGCTTCGGCTTGAAGGATGGATGCCTGTTCGCCCTGGATCCGGAGATCGATGCCGGCGAAGCTCCGGCTGGACCGGCATGCCGGCGGTCTTTCTACTCTCGAGCAGGATGCGGTAATCGCGAAGCTGCCGGACTCCCTCTCTCCGCGCCTCGATCTCACGCAAGGCGCTTTGCGCATCGATGAATTGGTTGCGGATCTCCAGATCGAGGTCGCGCTCGGCAATTCTGTATCCGGCCCGGGCGCTGGAGAGATCGGCATTGGCCGCGGCGATCTGAGCCTTTCGGGCGCCACCGTCGAGAATCGGGCGGCTGGCGACGACCTGGGCCCGTTCCTCGCCGAGGTCAGTCAGCGCCGGGTCGTAACCCATGGGAGGGGGAGGTGCGAGCACGAGATCGCCCTGGAGGAGGAGCTTCCATTCGTTGAGTGCGAGAGCTTCACGACGCTTCTGCTCGGCGATGGCGATGTCGTAACGTGGCACCTGGAGCTGGGCGTTGGCCGAGCGCGCCGCGGCAAGCACCTCATCGAGCGACAGGGGGCGACTCGGCTCCTGGGCTCCGACCGGAAGAGCGAAAAGGAACAGAACCGCGACGCTCAGACCGAGTCGGAGGGCGCCCCGATTTCGTCGGGTAAGGGAAGGTCGCGGTTTCGATGGCATAATTCGGGAATTGCACGGCTCGTCATCTCCTCGAGGCCGAGCGTGACGAGTATCCCGATCCCAGGCTGAACGCACGATAAACGCACGACGTGCCCCATGCGATTATTACTGGTCGAAGACGACGAACGAATCAGCCGATTTCTCCGACGCGGACTCGCCGATCATTCCTGGGCGGTGGACCTGGCGGCGACCGGTGAGGATGCCCTCTATCACGCGAGCATCAATCCGTACGACGTCATCGTGCTGGACGTGATGATTCCGGCTCCGGATGGTCTGGAGGTCTGCCGCCGGCTCCGGCAGTCGGACTGTACCGCTCCGATTCTGATGCTGACCGCGCGCGATGCGCTGGAGGACAAGCTGAAAGGATTCGATTCCGGCGCGGACGACTATCTGACGAAGCCGTTCGACTTTCCGGAGCTCGAAGCCCGGCTGCAGGCCCTGCTTCGGAGGAGAAAGGAGCCGCGTCCCCTCGTCGTGGAGATTTCGGACCTGAGGATCGATACACGTTCCCGCGAGGTGACGCGGGGCGGCAGGCGGATCGATCTGACCGCGAAAGAGTACTCCCTGCTCGAGTATCTCGGGGTGAACGCGGGGAAAGTGGTGAGCCGGGGCGAGATCCTGGAGCACGTCTGGGACGAAATGCTCGACCCGATGTCCAACGTCATCGAGGTGATCGTGAACCGACTGCGTCGGAAGCTCGATCGCGATGTTCCGGCCCGACTGCTCCACACGGTTCGCGGTGCAGGCTACGTCCTCCGGACCGCACCCGCCGACCGGGGCCGGTCGCGGGAGATCGGATGAGGCTTTCGGTCCGGGCGCGACTGACGGCCTGGTACAGTGTGGTTCTGCTCGCCACCCTGATTCTGTTCAGTGGCCTCGGGTACGGATTTGCCCGCGCCCACGTCCGGGCCGTATCCGACGCGTCACTTCGAGGAACGCTCCAGACGTTCAGGTCCGCGATGATGGCGGAGGTCCGGGAGGATGCGGCGGACTCGGCGGCGAGCATGTTTCGGGAAGTGGCGGCCGACTTCCGCTACAGCAGCTTCACGATCCTCGTTCTCGATTCCGGCGATCGGCCGATCGCCTCGTCGTTGAACCGCTCCGGTCTTCCCACGGATGTGAGTGGTCCGCTGATGGCCGCGGCCCGCAGTCCCGGTCTTCTGCTCACGCTCCGGGCCGGCAATCCGCCGATGGATCATCGAGCTCTGATCGCGACCACCATCGTCCGCAATCAGAGCTATCCGACGATCATCCTTCGTTCCCTCGCCGACGAGCAGAAGATCCTCGATGTTCTGTGGCGTGCCTATGGCATCGCGATTCCGATCGCGCTGCTCCTGTCCGCCACGGGTGGCTATCTGCTCGCGCGGCGAGGGATGGCACCGGTCGCGGCGATGGCTGCCACCGCCGAGAGAATCGGATCGCGCAACCTCGATGAACGGCTCTCGGAGCAGGGACCTGCCGACGAGTTGGGACGTCTCGCGCGGGTTCTCAACGATCTTCTCTCGCGTCTTCAGAATGCGTTCGAACAACAGAAAAGGTTTCTCGCGGACGCGTCTCACGAGCTCCGCACTCCGATGACGATCATCCGCGGAGAATCATCGGTCGCTCTGAGCCGGGAGCGGAGCGCGGAGGAGTATCGGGAAGCATTGGAGATCGTGAACTCCGAGGCGACTCATCTGACCGGTGTGGTGGAGAATCTCTTTCTGCTGGCCCGTGGAGAGGCGGAATCGTATCCGGCGGAGCGGGGTCCGATGGAGATCGGTGCGCTGCTCGCCGACTGCGTTCACAGTCTTCGTTCCCAGGCGGCGGACGGGGAGGTGACGCTCGAGGTCGATGCTTCGGCTCCGCTTGTGATCATGGGTGCCGAGGATCTCTGTCGGCGCCTGTTCGTCAACCTACTCGATAATGCCATCCGCCACACACGGCCAGGGGGGACGGTGGCGGTCCGGGCCATTCGAAGAGGAGGTCTTTGCGAGATCTCGTTCCGCGACGAAGGACCGGGCATCCCGGAGTTCGCCCGCGAGCACCTGTTCGACCGCTTCTATCGCGTCGCCCGTGATTCACGATCGGGTGGTGCGGGGCTCGGGCTGGCGATCGTGCGATGGATCGCGGAGCTCCACGGAGGAAGCGTCCGTCTGGAGACCACCAGTGCAGAGGGCTCCACGTTCGTGGTCGAGATGCCTCTGGAGCCGGAAGCTTCGGATCGTCCGGGCACGCTCAGCGTGGATGGCGGGTGAACACCGCCTCGAGCCGATCCACCTGGTCGAGAATCGCCGAGGAAATCCGGCGGTACTGATCCGGCGAGGTTGCCCCTTCGAGTTGACGGATCTGCGATTCGAAGGCCGTCGCTTCCGGGCCTCCTCCCTGCGCCTCGACCTCGGGGTGGACCGTATCCCACGTCTGCCGTATCTCGGCTGCGGTCTTCTGCAGAGCGGTCATGTCCTTCTCTTCGGCCTGGATCTGAAGCTTCCGGCCCTCGTAGTCGAGCAACGCGATCTCGACGGGCGTCGACGTGCGATCGTCGCGTGTCAGCTCCGCCGCCTGCCGGGTCATCTCGTTCGAGCTCTTCATCGCCTGCAGACGGTCCTGCTGATGGACGGCGCTCTCCAGATCAGGAAGCATTCCAAGAAGAGCGGGATAGTCGGCTGCGCTGGTGTGAAGCGCGTCGAGCCGAGCTCCGGCCTCGTCCCAGTGGCTCGTGGCGGCGGCGTCGTAGATGTTCTCCGCGTACTCCGCGGAGTCGGTCAGAGTCTTCGGCGGCGCTTTTGCGATCGTGGAACCGGGCGTGGTGGAAGTCGTTGCGGCGGGTGCGGCAGATGTCGTGCTCGATCCCGTGGAGGAGGTGGTGGCCGAGCTCGAGGGTGCAGGATTCGAGCAGGCGAACATCACCAGAGTCAGGGCCGTCAGCAGAGCGACGGTAAGCGCGGGGGCCGGTTGCGGAGCGTGAACGAGTCTTTCAGTCATCAGCAATCCTCCTGCAGAACAGGATGACTGGAGAAGGCTGAACCGGGGATAACCCGGCAGAGCCCGCCGGGTGCGGAGCATGACCTTTGCTCAGGCGTCGGGAAGTCCGAAGATCCTGCAGATGACCTCGGCGGCGGGGGCGTCGGACTCCTTTGCGATCTGTCGCGCGAGGAGCCGCAGCCGGGCCTGTTCCGCCGGTTTGAGAGCTCTCATTCGTCTCTGGACCACCTGAAAGGAGAGCTCGATCTTGCGGGGAGACAAACCGGCCAGCCCGGGAAGATCGAACAACAGTTTGTCGAGTGGTCGTTGCTCGATGCCTTCGACGAACTCGATCATGTCGCGCATCGTTTCCGCGGTCCGGCCGCGGCGGACCAGGGTCGACTGCAGGTCGGCAGCTTCTTCCGGCATGGTTTCCATGCACAAGCCCCTGTGCAATCCGTGAACCATGGCCGGCCCGATGACTGAAACGCTGATTTCGAGGGTCCGGCCGACCGCTGATGGCGCCGCAGAGGGCGGGAGATCAGCGTCGCTCGACCGATTCGATCAGGACCGCGAGTGCGATCGGAATCCGGGCGTCGGTGAACGAGCCGGGCTGATCGAGGCGAAGCAGCGACTGGTAGAGTCCGGACGCTCTCCGGGTGATCTTTCCCACGATCCGGCCACCAGCCTCGATGAGGAAATCGGTGGTGAGGGAGCGGGACATGCTGCCGACGAACTTGCGGGCGAGGGCGCGCAGCAGAGACTCCTCGTAGGCCGCTCCGATGACCCGTCGCTCGACAGGATGGAGGATTGCCCAGCGCCTTCGACCGACATTGCTCAGCACGTTCTTGTGAAAGTAGGCGATGGCGGTACCTTCGCTGGTGCGCGCGCTGAACCGGAGACGGGGAAAGGAGGCGCGGCTCTCCTGGAGGATCACCAGACTCAGAGTGCTCATCGCCTCATCCTCGAAGAGCTCGATGTTCCGTGGAGGAATCAGTGCGAGCGTCATCGCGGTGAAGACGACGGTCAGAACCAGGGCGGCTGCCGCGGGGATGAGCTCTCCCGAAAGGCCGAGCATCAGCGCGGTTCCTGTTCCGGCCAGCACCATCAGGGCCGCAACGAAAGCAGCAACGAGGACCGTGGTGGTCAATGGCGGCCGGAAATGGAGCAGAGGAACCTCCGTCTCACTGCAGACGAGGCCATGCGACGGGCCGCGGGTGTCGATCAGGTATCGACTCTGATCGAACCGGTGCGGGTCGTCGACCGGGGGCGGAGAATCGAGCTTCGGAAGCGGAGCCGCCTGGGTGGTGGGAACGATCGGCGGGTCCGAGGGAGGGGTGACAGCCCGCGTTTCGCTCCCCGCTTCCGGTTCCGGCTCGATCTCTTCCGGCGCGAGCTCCTCGGGTTGTTCCTCGAGCAGTTGGGATCCGCCCTTCACGTGCGGTTTGGTCCGGACCTCATCGTCCGGCTCGGGTGGAGCGAACGCCGGTGGTGGAGGCGGTGTCCCAAAGTCGGGGGGAGGAGGAAGATCGGGAGGCTCGGTCTTGAAGTGACTTCCCTCGTCGTCGTCCTTCACGTCGCCGGCCGGCTCCTGAGAGGAAATCTCTTCGGTGAACCGTCCGAAGGTCGCGCCGACACGCATCTCCGCGCCGTCGGTGAGCGGGGCGACTCGAATCCGGCGGCCGTTGATCCAGGTCCCGTTCGCACTCCCGATGTCGTGGATGACGTAGAAGCCGCGCTCGAAGGTCACCTCCGCATGACGCCGCGAGACCTTGGCGTCCCGGAGCACGGCGTCATTGCCCGGCTCTCTCCCGATCCGCAGCGGACGGTCCGCAACCAGGCGAAACGTCTTCTCCGTTCCATCCGGCAAGGTGAACGAAATCTTTGCCACTGATGAAATTCTACACGAGGAGGACGCAAGTCGTGGAACTTACGAGGTGATCGACGAGGTCAGTGATCGTGGTCCTGAGGGGTCGAGGGGCGATTGTCGAGAATCTCGCTGACCGCGTTGGCGATGCGCTCAATGGTGGTCGGCTTGTCCAGCCAGGCCGCAATCGACGCATGCTGGTGCTGCGCCTGGATCTCCGGAGGCTGGCCGGTGATGATCACGACCGGCACGCGGACGGGCTTTCCGCTCGGATTGATTCGTTCCAGGACCTCCCATCCATTCATTACCGGCATCATCAGGTCGAGCAGCAGAAGATCCGGATCTTCGGCTTCCACCCGGTCCAGCGCCTCGGCGCCATTGGCTGCGAGCTTGACCTCGAAGCCGTACCGGTTCAGCCCGATGGCGTAGAGACGGCGCGTCTCGGTGTCGTCTTCGACGATGAGGAGTTTCCCCTTCCTGCTCATGGGCGTGACAGGCAACTCTGCAGAAAACGTGCAAGATCCGATCGGCGTTCATGCCAGTTCGCGGCTCATGACCAGTGCGGTCTCGTTGTCGGGATAGTAGTTGGGCCGGCGATAGGCGGTATGGAAGGAGAGAGCTTCATAGAAGCGCCGGGCTCCGGTGTTCGATTCCCGGACCTCCAGAGAGATCATCCGCAGCTCGTGGGACCGGGCGAAGCGGAAGCAGTCTTCCATGATGGCGGTGGCCACGCCGGTGCGGCGGAGGCGGTGGTCCACCGCGATCTTGTTGATGTGCATCTCATCGAGCACGTACATCGAGAAGAGATAGCCCACCAGGTGCTCGCGCTCGTCCATCACCACCCGGTTGTAGCGGCCGGGAGCCCGAAGCTCATTCCGGAAGAACTCCCGCTTCCAGGGGGACGGAAACGACGCGGCCTCGAGCGCGGTGATCGCGTCGAGCTCGGCATCAGTGGCCGGACGGATCGTGCAGGTCATGGCGTTTCTGGTTCAGACGGACTTCGGCTTCGCTGAGCCGTACATAGATCGGCGTTGCGTCCCGGTAAGAGCTCAGCCGGTCGTTCTCCCGGAGCCACCGTGCGCGCAGGGCGCCCGAGAGCGCGAGATTGCTCGTGCGTGACCAGGTGGACAGCTCGACGGCGTGACCATACTCCGCCTCCAGCGCCTCCAGTTCGTCCGGCTTCTTCAGCGACGGAGGGATCACTTCCTCGCCATCCCGGAAGGCGGACAGATAGAGCTCGCCCCGCCCGGCGTTGCCATACACCACCGCCGTGGAGATCTCCAGTCCGAGCGCGGCTTCATGGGTGGACATCGCACAGATCGGAATCTCCCGGGAAAAGGAGAGGCCCTGAACCGTCGCCAGTCCGACCCGTACGCCGGTGAAGGATCCGGGGCCTCGGGTGACGACCAGAAGGCTGATCCCGCCCAGATCCACTCCGCATTCACCGAGGAGCCAGTCGATCGACGGAAGCAGTTTCTCATTCCGCGAACCTTCGCCTTGCAGAGCAATGGCCCCGACCGGTTGCTCGGCGACCAGCGCCAGCGAGAGGGTCGGAAGTGACGTGTCGATGGACAGGATCATGGTTTCTGTTCCGGTGGCATCTCCAGGTCGACGAGCTCGACGCCGAGCCGGGAGGCCATTTCGCGGGACCGCTCATCCCGGTAGAACTCTCCGTAGTAGATCTTCTTGATGCCCGCGTTCGCGATCAGCTTGAAGCAGTTCCAGCAGGGCGAGGCGGTGGTGTAGAGCTCTCCATCCTCGATCCGCACTCCATTCTTCGCCGCCTGGATGATCGCATTCGCCTCGGCGTGAACCGTTGCAACGCAATGGCCGTCCTCCATCATGCAGCCGACGTCCTCACAATGGGGGAGCCCGCGGATCGATCCGTTGTACCCGGTCGACAGAACCGTCTTGTCCCGCACGATCACCGCACCCACATGCTTCCGTCCGCACGTGGATCGGGTCGCCGCCTGACGTGCGATTCCCATGAAGTATTCATCCCATCCTGCTCTCATGCCACCTCCGGGGGTCGGGATCCGGGATCCGGGGGTACCGCCATGGTGCACTGCCCTCGCCCGCATTCCGACCGACCGGGGAAGTCTACAGGATCCCGGGCAGGAGATTGAATGGTGGATCTCTGCCGCAGCGCCCGGTTCACTCTCGACCCTGGGCGGGTATGATGAATCGATGCAGATCGAGACGGTGATCGGGGTCCTCGTGCGGCACAGACTCGGATCGAAGTGGAAGGATTTCGACTCGCCGGTTCCTCCAGGAGGGGCCATGAATGACGATCTGAAGCACATCGAAGAGAGCAAACAGCGGATGCGGCGTCAGCTCGCCGCGCACCCCGTTCAGGAGAAGCTCCGAATGCTCGATGCACTTCGTCAGCGGGCCCTGACGTTGAAGGAATCGCGGGATCAAATGTGCGATGAGGGCCGAGTCACTCGACGCCCCCGGCCGGAACCGGATCCGCGCGATTGAGTCGGTGCCCTCCCGGAATGAGCCCGGGAGGGCTGTACGATGAGCTCTTCCCGACCGCTACTGCTGAGGCGTGTACAGAACGACCTGCTGCGTTGCGTTGTCGGTCACCGTCGCGAAGAACCAGAACTGCAGTCCTTCGTCGATCGGTGAAACCTCGATTCGAACCGCATCCTGCGTGTAGAGAATCGGGAACGCGTCGGCGAGAGGGCCGAGTCTGACGAAGCCCGGTGCCTGCGGAAATTCCAGGAGCGCTCCTTCCTTCTCATCCTCGTACAGGAAGTAGAGCACCTGATCCACGAGTGGGTCTTCGCCGTCGATCGGGAAAATGCGGAGTCGGGCGCGGCGGAATTGGTCAGGGTGCACGTCGTACACCCTCAACGTGATCCTGCTGCCAGTCCCGACCGGGACAGACGGGAGAACACCCGTCTCGGTGAGGAATTCGCTCTCCGGAACCACCGGGATCTCGGCCACGACACCTTCCTCCGGTGCACCCCTTCGCAGAAGGTGGAAGGAAAGCCAGATGTCCTCGGAGGAATCCCTTTCGACATAGAAGATGGCCCCGTCCTGCATCCGGCTTCCCGTCACCTCTTCGTGCGTTATGGTTCCTGCCGGAATCGTGAAGTCGCACGGGTCGCTGCTCAGGAAGCATTGTGGCGGCCCCGAGAAGAAGTACACCGGACGCTCGGATGCATTCCTGACTTCGAGCAATGCGCTCCATTCGGTCTCATACGCACCGCCGCGGAAGACGGTCGAGATCGGCAAGAGCATCGCCTGCACTTCGCTGCGCGGAATCTCCGGCTCCGGGAATGACTGCGCGGGGACCAGCGCTGCGATCATCGCCGCGCCGATTGTCATGGCCGCCCTCAGAATCCTGCGGGTCTGACTCTGCATGGTTGACTCCAATAGACCATTCCAACGGTCCCATTCGTGTCGTATCCGTCAGGCGTCTCGGTGCCCTGAACCAGCGGCGTCACGTGATCCGCTTTATACCTCACACTCATTGCATCAAGCCAGTCGAATACCTGCTGGGGCGTGGGCGAGGCTCCGCCGTGTCTGTCCCGGTAGTATTCGATGTAGCGGGCGACGACTCCGGTGACGATGGGTGCCGCGAAAGACGTGCCCGATTCGACGTCGTAGGAATCGGTGCCCCAGTGCCGCGCAGCGTAGATGTCCCTGGCGGGGGCCCAGATGCTGATGCATCGCCCGGAATTGGACCCGCTACCTACCTGGCCGCTCTGACCACCGTCTTCTGCCCAGCCAGGTTCCGCCAACCGTGATCACGGTTGGATCGACATGTGGATAGAGATCGTGCCAGCCGAGGCTACATGTGGAGCGAGCCCTCGGGGGCCAGAGGCCCCCCGCCTTCGCAAAGCTTCGGCGCGGCAGGCCGGGTATCGGGCGAGACCCCCGACCCCCCCGCGACCCCCAGGCCTCGTCACCGGTGCCTATTCTTCCCGGATCGCGACCACCGGATCCAGCCGGGCCGCGAGCCGTGCCGGATACCAGGTCGCCAGAATCGAGAGAATGATCGCCACCACATTCACCCCGATCACATCGACCGCATCGATGGCAAATGGGATGTAGCCGATATCGACCTGATCGGGGAGAGGGATCAGTTGCCACGTCTCCGCGGCCCAGGAGAATCCGATTCCGATGATGTTCCCGAGAATCGTGCCGGTGATTCCGATCAGCAGGCCGACCATCAGGAAGATCCGGAGAATCGATCGTTCCGAGGCACCCAGAGTCCGAAGGATCCCCACCTGAGGCCGTTTCTCCACGATCAGCATCGAAAGCGAGGAGATCAGATTCAGCGCTGCGACGAAGATGATCAGCGAGATCGTGGCGAACATCACGATCTTCTCCAGCCGGAGCGCGAGGAAGAGGGGACGGTTGATCTCCTTCCAGCTTTCGATCAGCAGGTCGGGAAAGCGCTGCTCCAGCGCCGAGCGGACCTCGTCCGTCTGCGCGGCAGGCATGAAGAGCTCGATCGAGGTCGGACTGTTGTCCGTCCCGAACAGCTTCGCCGCCTCCTCGAACGGAAGCCAGGCCTGGGCCTCTCCTTCCTCGGTCGGCACGGGAAGCAAGCGGGTGATCACGTACTTCTTCCACACCGGCACGGCGCCGAATGGAGTCAGCTTGGTTCTGGGAGAGACGATGACGATCTCGTCGCCGAGGAACAGTCCGAGAGCATTCGCCAGGTCGTGGGTGAGATCGATTCCGTTCACCGGCGTGGCGGGATGAAGGGCGAACTCTCTTCCAAAGGAACGATCGGGCTCGGGCTCATTTCCCGGCTCGAACGAGGAGATCGTGGCGGGTCGCCCCGCCTCGCCGCGCGGGTCGGCAGCCCAGCCGATGCCGGAGACGATCCGATGAATCTCGACGTGCGGAAACTTCCGAGCCGCCTCCACGATCTCCCGGTCGTTCCTGATCATGTGGCTGCCGGTGGGCTCGATCAGCAGTTGAGGACTCGAGGCCATGAGCCGGGACTTGATTCGTCCCTGGAGCCCGGAGAGAAGAGCCAGAGAGATCAGAAGCGTGGCGACGCCGACGGCCAGCCCGAGCGTGCTGATCAGGGACAGAAAGGCCGTATGCGCCTTTTTGCGGGCCATCCAGAGGTAACGAAATGCAACGATGAGCTCAACCATGAACGTGCGGGCCCGCCCCGCTCAGCGGCAGCGGCGGACGTGTCTGCGCCGACCTCATTTCGGCCGCATCAGCGGAAAGAGAATGACGTCGCGAATCGAGGGCGACCCGGTCAGCAGCATGGTGACTCGATCGATGCCGATGCCTTCACCCCCGGTGGGCGGCATCCCGAATTCCAGTGCACGGACGTAGTCCTCGTCCATCTGATGGGCTTCGTCGTCACCATGCGCCCGCTCCTCGAGCTGCTGCTGGAACCGGCGTGACTGTTCGTCGGGATCGTTCAATTCGCGAGAACGCATTGGCCACTTCCATCCCCCCCATGTAGAGCTCGAATCGTTCGACGTAGCGGGGATCGTCGCTTCGCTGTTTCGAAAGCGGCGACACCTCGATCGGGAAGTCGGTGATGAAGGTGGGATCCCAGAGGTGTTCCTCCGCCACCGATTCGAACAGCTCGGCCAGAAGTTTGCCCTGGTTCATCGAGTCGAGCGCCGGTGCCGGCTCGGAGGAAGGACCCTCGGTGCCATCCGGGCGGACGTGATGCGGCTCGCCGAGCCGGCGCACCAGGTCGAGCAGTGCGGCACGGTCGTCCAGTGACGCTTCCTCGATCTCCACCCCATGGCTCTCCCGGGCGAAATGCACCACCGCTTCCTTCATCGTGAAGCGTTTCCATGGCCGCGAGAAACGGATCTCCCGCTCCCTCCACTGAACCGATGTCACCTCCGGCAACCTCCCGGACCAGACCGCTCATCAGCTCCTCGGTCAGATCCATCAGGAGCCGGTAGTCGGCGTAGGCCTCGTAGAACTCCAGCATGGTGAACTCGGGGTTGTGCTGAGTGGAGATCCCCTCGTTGCGGAAATTGCGGTTGATCTCGTAGACCCTGGAGAGACCTCCGACGATCAGACGCTTGAGGTAAAGCTCCGGCGCGATGCGCAGGAACAGGTCGAGGTCCAGAGCATTGTGATGCGTGGTGAAGGGGCGCGCCGCGGCGCCGCCGGCGATCGGCTGCATCATCGGCGTCTCCACCTCGATGTAGCCCCGGCTGTCGAAGAAGTTGCGGATGTAGCGGACGATGCGCGCCCGGGTCTCGAACGTCTTCTTCACGTCGTCATTGACGATCAGGTCGACGTACCGCTGGCGGTAGCGCGATTCGGTGTCGGTCAGCCCGTGCCACTTCTCCGGGAGAGGCCGGAGCGCCTTGGCCAGGAATCCGATCTTCACGGCTTTGACCGAAAGCTCACCTTTCCGGGTGCGGAAGACGGTTCCTTCGACCGAGATCCAGTCGCCGATGTCCAGGTTGCGGTAAATCTCCCAGTCGGATTCGGACACTCCATCGCGCCGGCAGTAGATCTGGATGTGTGCAGTGCGCTCGGCCAGGTCGAGAAAGGCGGTCTTGCCGTGATCGCGCACGGTCATGATCCGGCCCGCGATCCGGACCGTCGTCTCTTCCTTCTCGAGGGTTTCGGCGTCTTTCGGCGAATGCTCCGCCACCACCGCCTCGACCGTCGTGTCGGTCTCGGCCCGGACGATCACCGCGCCGACATGTTTGCGTGAGCACGTCGAGCGTGTCGCCGCCTGATGCGCAATCCCCATGAAGTACTCGTCCCATCCTGCTCTCATGCCACCTCCGGGGTCGGGATCCGGCTCCGGGCGCCGCCACGCTGCACCGCCGTCGCTCCCGCATTCCGACCGACCGGGGAAGTTTACAGGATCCCGGGTCTCTGGATTGAGGATCAGACGTCCGCCAACGTATCCGGTTCCTTCCCGACCCGGGGCGGGTATGATGAACCGATGCAGATCGAGACGGTGATCCGGGGGGCCATGAACGACGACCTGAAGAGGGTCGAGGCGAGTAAGCAGCGGATGCGACGCGAGCCTGCCGCGCGCCCCGTTCGGGAGAAGCTCCGAATGCTCGACGCACTCCGTCAGCGGGCCCTGACGTTGAAGGAATCGCGGGATCAAATGTGCGATGAGGACCGAGTCACTCGACGCCCCCGGCCGGAACCGGATCCGCGCGATTGAGTCGGTGCCCTGTACGGTGAGCTCTTCCCAACCGCTACTGCTGAGGCGTGTACAGAACGACCTGCTGCGTTGCATTGTCGGTCACGGTCGCGAAAAACCAGAACTGAAGTCCTTCGTCGATCGGCGACACTTCGATGCGAACCGCGTCCTGGGTGTAGAGAATCGGAAATGCGTCCCCGAGAGGGCCGATCTTCGCGAATCCGGGCGATTGGGGGAAATCAAGGAGAAGTCCCTCCATCTCGTCGTCGTAGTAGAAATACAGTGTGCCCTCCACCAGGGGTGTTTGCCCACTCGCCGGAAAGATTCGTAATCGAGCCCGGCGATACTGATCCGGGCGGACGTCATAGACCCTGAGAGTAATCCTGCTTCCGGCTCCCACCGGGATTCGAGGAAGGATCCCGGGACCACTCAGAAACTGGCTCTCCCGGACGACGGGGAGCTGAGTCACGACTCCTTCGGCGGGCGCTCCTGTGCGGAGCAGGTGATAGGAAATCCATAGTCCCCCTGCGTACTGTTTCTCGACGTAAAAGAGAGAGCCGTCGGTCCCGGTTGTTCCCGGAACGTACCGTCGGGTTATCTCGCGAGCAGGAACCGTGAACTCACAAGCGGTGCTCAGGTGGCAATCGGGGGGGCCTGGGAAGAAGTACACTCGCTGATCCAATCCATTCCAGACGTCGAGCGAAGCGTGCCAGTCAGTCCCATAGGCCCCGGCACGCGACCCGCTGGAGATCGGCAGGAGCATCGCCTGCACTTCGCTACGCGGAATCTCCGGCTCCGGGAATGACTGCGCGGGGACCAGCGCTGCGATCATCGTCACGCCGATGACGGCGGCCGCCCTCAGAATCCTGCGGGTCTGATTCTGCATGGTTGACTCCAATAGACCATTCCAACAGTCCCATTCGTGTCGTATCCGTCGGGCGTCTCGGTGCCCTGAACCAGCGGCGTGACGTGATCAGCTTTATACCTCACACTCATTGCATCGAGCCAGTCGAACACCTGCTGGGGCGTGGGCGAGGCTCCGCCGTGTCTGTCCCGGTAGTATTCGATGTAGCGGGCGACGACTCCGGTGACGATGGGTGCCGCGAAAGACGTGCCCGATTCGACGTCGTAGGAATCGGTGCCCCAGTTCCGGGCGGAGTAGATATCGTTGGCGGGGGCCCATATGCTGATGCATCGCCCGGAATTGGACCCGCTACCTGCCTGGCCGCTCTGACCACCGTCTTCTGCCCATCGAACATCTTCGTCATTGTTGTTCAGTGCAGTTCCTCCGACGGTGATGACCGTCGGCTCGATGTGTGGATATGAGATCGTGCCATCCGCGGCTACATCTCGGCCAGTCGCCCCGTTTCCGTTGTAGCCCAAGTTTGCCGGCGCATACTCCGCGCAGTTCGTACTATAGTTGTTCGCACTGGTTACCACGACGTTGCCGGCTCCCACAACGTCACGGACGCTGACCTCAATGCTAATTGAATGGAAGCTGCGGCTCGGGTCGTAGGGATTCACTACATCGTATGTATCTCCAGGGTACACGTAACCACTCAAATTGACGACGCCCGGCGCATGAGAGTTGATCGGCCAGTCTCGATAATTGGGACATTGCCTGCCCCCAATTGTTGCGGTCCAGTAGCTGCTGCCGTCGGCAATGATCCAATTGAAAGCTCCCAGAACCTTGGATATGGTGCTGTGTCCGGTACAGTCGAAACTACGCAGGTCGATGAGTTCGATATCTTCAGCGACTCCTACGTTGTGCCCGGCGATCAGTGAGGCGGTTGCAGTGCCATGCCAGCCACTGGCCCCACAGGGGTTCGACGAACCGGTGTACTCATACTCCAGCACGTTGTGGTGTTCTATCGCTAACCCGCTGAACTCGTCGTGCTGCGCCATAACTCCGGTGTCGATGAGATACACCACGACACCGTCGCCTGTCGAGCAGTAGGTGTAGTACCCGTCCATATCGCTCGGGTATAGCTCGTCGATGCGTGCCAGGTGCCACAGGCTCTGACCTCCAAACTCGACGCTGCGCGTCGAGGATACCGACGGTTCCATCTCGATGACGGCGTCCTGTTCCACGAACCGCACGCGTGGATCCGCTGCCAGAGCTTCGATACTCGATGCCGGAACCTTCATGAGGAACCCGCCGAGGGCCGCGTCGTACACGTCGAGCAGCTCTGCTCCATATCGGCCTTCGAGGCTGGCGGCGAGATGGGGTAGAGCCGACGGGGCTCGGTCGACCATGCCGACGATCCACGTGTCCACAATACCGGATTTGTGCCGAGCCGGCTTGCCGCCCGCCATAACGAGCGAGCCTGCAAGCAAGACGATGATTGCCAGGGATACTGCCTTCTTCATCGTTGTCTTCCTTACCTTTTTCGTGGAGTGCAGGACGGAATAATCGTAATGGCCCCATCGCAAGTGGGGCAACCTGAAAGTGGTTTCAAAATGTGCGGTGACCGTCCGACGTCTGCAGGTTCGACGAAGGGGGTCGCTCATGTCTTGGTGGATATCGGGGCTCGCCGCCGGAATGTTTCGGAACCGGGTGGTAGGGGAATGAGTTCCCACGCCACACCTCAGGTATGGAACCATTACTCCGGATGTTGGAACTCTACCTCGAGGAGTGCTTTGCCACCGGGGAGCGTCCGTGCGTGGAGGAGGCGGCAGCGAGGCTCGGGCTGAGCCGCTTTGCCCTGCTGCGCAGGCTCGCGCCGGTGGGTGGCCCCTGCCGATATCTCCGTCGACGACAGATCGACCGAGCGGTCCTGCTGCTCGACAGCACCTCTCTCTCAATCAAGGAGATCTCCTACTCGGCCGGTTTTGGCTCGCCCGCAACCTTCTACCGCACCTTCAGGCAGTTTGCGGGCTGCACGCCGAGCGAGTGGCGATCCTGACCCCGAGGATGTCAAGGTACCGCTGGCCGGGCGAGCTTGCCTCGCCAGGGGTCGCCCCGAGATGGAGTCTCCTCGCCTGTGGAGCGAGCCCTCGGGGGCCGGAGGCCCCCGGGTATCGGGCGAGACGCCCGACCCCCAGGCCCTGGTCCCCGGTCCCTATTCTTCGCGGATTGCGACCACCGGATCGAGCCGCGCTGCGAGCCGTGCCGGATACCAGGTCGCCAGGATTGACAGGATGACCGCCACGATATTCACCCCGATCACGTCGACCGCGTCGATGGCGAAGGGGACGTGCGACGCGTAGTAGACGTCCGAGGGGAGGGGGACGAGCTGCCACGTCTCCGCGGCCCAGGAGAAGCCCAGACCGATGACGTTCCCCAGAATCGTTCCGACGATTCCGATCAGCAGCCCCACCATCAGAAAGATCCGGAGAATGGAACGCTCCGAGGCCCCGAGGGTGCGGAGAATCCCGACCTGCGGACGCTTTTCGACGATGAGCATCGAAAGCGACGAGATCAGATTCAGAGCCGCGACGAAGATGATCAGCGAGATCGTCGCGAACATCACGATCTTCTCCAGCCGCAGGGCGAGAAACAGCGGCCGGTTGATCTCTTTCCAGCTCTGGATCAGGAGATCGGGGAACCGGGATTCGAGCGCCGTGCGTACGGTCTCGGTCCGCTCCGCCGGCATGTACAGCCGGATGGACGTCGGGTGTCCCTCGGTTCCGAACAGCCGGGATGCCTGCTCGAACGGCAGCCATGCCTGCGGTTCGTTCTCTTCCGAGGGGACCGGAAGGAGACGGGTGATGACGAACTTCTTCCAGACCGGAACGGCGCCGAAGGGAGTGAGCTTCGTACGCGGCGAGACGATCACGATCTCGTCGCCGAGAAACAGACCGAGAGAGTTCGCGAGATCGCGGGTGAGGTCGATTCCGTCGACCGGCGTCTTCGGATGGAGGGCCCACTCGCGTCCGAAGGAGTGGTCTGCCTCGGGCTCGTGCCCGGGCTCGAACGAGGAGATCATCGCCGGGCGGCCGTGCTCGCCGCGGGTGTCGGCGGCCCAGCCGATTCCGGAGACGATTCTCCGGACGTCGACATGAGGGAATGTGGCGGCGGTTTCGGTCAGCTCCTTGTCGTTGGAGAGGATGTGACTGCCCACCGGCTCGATCAGGAGCTGAGGGCTGGATGCCATCAGGCGCGACTTGATTTTTCCCTGCAGGCCCGAAAGCAGCGCCAGAGAAATGAGCAGCGTCGCGACTCCGACCGCCAGTCCCAGGGTACTGATCAGAGACAGAAAGGCCGTATGGGCCTTCTTGCGGGCCATCCAGAGATAGCGAAGTGCGATCGTCAGCTCAACCATGGGAGTGTCCGCGGCCGGGGTGCTCCGGTCCGGTCCGCGGCCGGAACTATTTCGGGCGCATCAGCGGAAACAGGATCACGTCACGGATCGAGGCCGAGCCGGTCAGCAGCATGGTCAGGCGATCGATCCCGATCCCCTCGCCTCCGGTCGGCGGCATCCCGTACTCGAGAGCGCGAACATAGTCCTCGTCCATCTGATGCGCTTCGTCGTCCCCGTGAGCACGTTCCTCGAGCTGCTGCTGAAAACGCCGTGCCTGTTCCTCGGGATCATTCAGCTCGGAGAAGGCGTTGGCCACTTCCATCCCGCCGATGTACAGCTCGAACCGCTCCACGTATCGGGGATCGTCTTTCCGCTGTTTCGACAGGGGAGAGACCTCGATGGGGAAGTCGGTGATGAAGGTCGGATCGATCAGGTGCTGTTCCGCCACCGACTCGAACAGTTCGGCCAGGAGCTTGCCCTGATTCATCGACTCCAGGGCCGGCGCGGGCTCCGAGCTCGGGCCCTCGGTACCATCCGGGCGGACGTGGTGCGGTTCGCCGATCTCCCGGACGAGGCGAACCAGAGTCCCACGGTCGTCCAGCGACGCCGGATCGATCTCGATTCCCCGGGTCTCGCGTGCGAAGTGCACCACCGCTTCTTTCATGGTGAAGCGCTTCCACGGCCGGGTGAAGTGAATCTCGCGATCGCGCCAATGGACGGGCTCATTTCCCCTCACCTCTTGCACGAGCCCGGTCATCAGCTCCTCGGTCAGATCCATCAGCAGACGGTAGTCCGCGTAGGCCTCGTAGAACTCGAGCATGGTGAACTCGGGGTTGTGCTGGGTCGAGATGCCCTCGTTCCGGAAATTGCGGTTGATTTCATAGACCCGCGACATCCCCCCGACGATGAGGCGTTTGAGGTAGAGCTCCGGAGCGATACGCAGGAACAGATCGAGGTCCAGAGCATTGTGGTGGGTGATGAAAGGCCTCGCCGCGGCGCCACCGGCGATCGGCTGCATCATCGGCGTCTCCACCTCGACGTAGCCGCGCGCGTCGAAGAAGTTCCGGATGTAGCGGACGATCCGCGCCCGGGTCTCGAACGTCTTCTTCACGTCGTCATTGACGATCAGGTCGACGTACCGCTGGCGGTAGCGCGATTCGGTGTCGGTCAGCCCGTGCCACTTCTCCGGGAGAGGCCGGAGCGCCTTCGCGAGGAAGCCGAGCTTCGATGCCTTGACCGACAGCTCGCCTTTCCGGGTGCGGAACACGGTTCCTGTGACCGAGATCCAGTCGCCGATGTCCAGGTTGCGGTAAATCTCCCAGTCGGATTCGGAGACTCCATCGCGCCGGCAGTAGATCTGGATGTGTGCGGTGCGCTCGGCCAGATCGAGAAAGGCGGTCTTGCCGTGATCGCGCACGGTCATGATCCGGCCCGCGATCCGGACCGTCGTCTCTTCCTTCTCGAGGGTTTCGGCGTCTTTCGGCGAATGCTCCGCCACCACCGCCTCGACCGTCGTGTCGGTCTCGGCCCGGGTGGGGTAGACATCCACACCGAGAGCGCGGATGCGGTCGAGCTTTTCCCGACGAACCCGGATCAGCTCGTGCTCCGGAATCTCGGCTGCTGGTTCCTTCGGATCTTCGGTGGAATCGGTCATATTCTGGAAGGGTCGCTTTCGTTCTGCCGGTCAGTCGAGCCTGGAGAGTGCTTCGACCGCTTTTTCGAGAGTTTCGATCGGGTTGGAGTAGGACATCCGGAGGTAGCCCTCCCCTTCGTTGCCGAAGACGACGCCCGGAACCGTCGCGATCCCGGTGCGGTCGAGCAGATCGTTCATCGCTTTCCACGAATCGGCGCCGAGACGCTCGCGGACGTCGACGAACAGATAGAACGCTCCCCGGGGGGTGAGCGAGCCGAACCCCGCCTGGTGGACTCCTTCGACAAGAAGGTCCCGCCGCTTCCGGTATTCCGGCCGCATCTGCTCGAGATACGCATCACCCTCGGCCACGGCGGCCCGGGCGGCCCACTGGGTGGGCGTGGACACGCCATTGGTCGTGTTCAGCACCAGTCGCCGGATCGGATCCATCCACATCTCGTCTGCCACGATATAGCCGCACCGCCACCCGGTCATCGAGAAGCTCTTGCTCATGGTGAAGATCGAGATCGTCCGGGGAAACATCTCCGGGAGGGTGGCGATGGAGGTCCGGGGAATCTCGTAGGAGAAGTCCTCGTAGGCCTCGTCGGAGATCACCACCAGGTCGTGCCGCATGGCCACCCGGGCGATGATCTCGAGGTGCTCCCTGTCGAAGACGTCCCCACTCGGATTGGAGGGGGAGTTGAGGTAGAGCATCCGGGTGCGCGGGGTGATCCGGGACGTCAGGACCTCTTCCAGATCTCCTTCCCGGACCTCGCTCCAGGGGATGAAGACCGGAACGCCGCCGCAATAACGGATCTGGTCGCGAATCGGAGTCCAGAAGGGAGAGAACACCAGGGCTTCTTCGCCCGGTCCGAGGACGGTCTGGAACGCACAGAAGATCCCGTGAGCGCCGCCCGAGCAGACGATCAGGTTCGATCGTTCGACGGTGAGGCCGTTGTGCCGGACGAGCTTTTCGCGGATCGCATCGAGCAGCGGCGGGATTCCGGAGGACGGCGCATAGCGCGTCTGGTCGCGGTCGAGCGCATCCTTCATGGCCGCTTTCACAAAATCCGGCGTGGGAGGGAAAGGCTCCCCACCTTCCAGTCGAATGACCGGGGCCCCCTCCTGCTGGAGCGCCAGGACCCGATTGCGGATCTTCACGATGTCGGAGAAGCCGAGATTTTCAGTGCGCTCGGCCGGCCGCACACGACTCATCTGCTGGAGCATGGAGTCACCTCCCCTTCAGGCGGGCATTGTATCCGACTCGCTCTCGCTCCGCCAGTCCTCGGTGCTGGGGTGGGGAGATTCCGGGTGAAGCGCAGTGGCCCGGAAGGGCATGATTCTCCTGTGCTTCGGAACGCCGAGCAACCTGACGCCGGGGCCGCCGGCGCCAGGGCGACGCGAGGAACTCTCTGAGCACGACGCACCGGCGTTTTCATGCACGAGCCGGGAAGCCGGCTGGGAGCCGGCGGTCCGACTTCGCGGGCAACAGACCCTCAGAGGCTCGGAGGAGGTGGGGGAGGGGGCGGTGGTTCGGTGTTCTGCTCCTGATCGCCGTTCGGCTGAGTGGCGTCCGTCGGTGGAGTCTTCTTCTTCGGAGCGGGGGTGACGTTCTCGTTCCACACCGGTGCGTTCGGCCGTCGGCGGAGGGGCCTGAGGCTGTTCCGCCGGGGCAGGTTGCTGTTCGGTCTGCTGCCAGTTCCCGGATTCCGAAGAACTGGAGGGGGCGTTCGTCGCTGGAGGTGGCTGGACCCTGTCGGGGGTCCTGCCGGTGGCTGGCGGCGGAGGGGCCTGCTGGCCCGGATTGGTGACCGGCGGGGCGGGTGTCACGATCTTCTCGGGCTGAGCCTGGGGAGACGGAGCGGGCTCGGGAGCCGGAATGGGATTCGGCGGCGAGGGATAGACGCCGGGCGTCGGTTCGAACTGAATGCTCTCCTTCGCATGCTGCTTCGGATAGAGCGCGAGAAGGGTTCGCGGGACGAGCTCGCTGTCGAGGATGCGCGGGTTGACCCGCACATCGAGCAGGGCTTCGTTGATCCGGAAGGCATCGGCATAGTGGTCGATGGCGTCGTCATACCGCCCCCGCTTCTCGTAGAGCAGGCCGAGCTGGAAGTGGGCCGCGGCGTGTCCAGGCTTGTAATCGAGGGTCGTCTTGAACGCGTGGATCGCGCTGGCGTACTGGCCGTTGGCTTCCCGAATCAGCCCGAGGTTGTACCAGGCGGGATAAAACCGATGATCGCTGGCCACTGCGCGGCGGAACTCGAGCTCCGCATCCTTCGGAAATCCCTTTCGGGTGAGCAGTTCTCCGAGGTGGTTGTGCAGCGGCGCGTACCAGGGATTGAGCTCGAGGGCATCGAGGGTTTGCCGGATATCCTGATCGAGCTGCGTTCCGGTGTTCAGATACCGGGCGTAGAAGGGCGTTTCCTGGTAGGGATTATCGCCTCCCATCAGCCGGACCATCCGGGTCTGGAGAGTGGAGCATCCGGTCGCGACGACCGTGAGAATGAGCAGCATTGCAAATCGTTTCATCTGATCAGTCCTGAAGTGGTTTTGCTTTCAGTTTTACTTTTCCGTCGACGACCTCGACCCGGAATCCGATACTAGCGCTTCCGTACCGGCTCTGCAGGGCCTGGATCTGCCGGTCGATCATGAGGGAGACCTGTTCAATGCTCAACGTGGAGCCTCCGAGCTGCTGCTGTGCCTCGCTGATCCGGGCATGCAGCTCGGAGATCGCGGCACCGTTGGTCTCCCCGCTCACCTTTACATACGAATTGCCATTCGATGTGGTTACGACCGGCTCGGCCGCACCGGAGTCGTCCGCTTCGTCGGAGAGCGTGGCTCCCACCTTCAGCGCCTGCTGACGGCGTTTAAAATGCAGCGGACCTTCCTCCTGTTCGCGCATCCTCCGTCCCCACATCTCCCTCAGAAGAGAGTACTTGTGCGAGAGATTGTTGAACCTGAATCGCGCGGTATTGTCCCGCATTCGTTCGGTGGCCATCTCCCGCATCGTCCGGTCGAACCGCTTGTGCTCCTCGCTCGGTGGCAGCTTGGTCGCCCCGGAAAAAAACAGGTCGTACTGATTCTTCAGCTTGCGCAGCGTCTCTTCCAGCTGCGCAATCTGTTCCAGTGTCTTGTTCTTCATGACGATTCGAGGATCTACAATACACGAGTTCAGCCTCCCCGGTGAGGAGAGACGATGCCCCCTGCAGATCCCTCAAAGGCACAACAGCGGAACCTCCGCTCACAAATCCCGGCGATGGAGAGAATCCTCTCCCATCCCGCGGTTCTCCCATTGATCGAGTCGTACGGTCGGAGCGAAGTCAAGGTGGTGGTCGGCTCGTGTCTCGATCGGGTTCGAGCGTCCGGTGAAGGGGGCATTTCGATCGAGCAGGTCGCTGTCCGTGCCGGTGCGGAGCTCGGGGAGCGGCATCGCTTTCCCCTCCGCCGGGTGGTCAATGCCACCGGCGTACTGATCCATACGAATCTGGGGCGTTCGCCCATCGACTCGGCAATCTGGGCGTCGGCCGCGGAGCTGATGCGCGGCTATTCGAATCTCGAATTCGATCTGGAATCCGGCTCGCGAGGCTCGCGCAACGACCACCTGACGGCGCTCGCCTCCCGGCTGTTCGGCTGCGAGTCCGCCATTCTCACCAACAACAACGCCGGTGCCGTTCTGCTGGTGCTTGCTGCGATCGCGTCCGGGCGGGCGGTGATCGTCTCTCGCGGAGAGCTGGTGGAGATCGGTGGATCCTTTCGAATCCCGGACGTGATCCGCCAGGGAGGTGCCGAACTTTGCGAAGTCGGCACGACCAATCGCACCCGGGCGCGTGACTATGTGGACGCGATCTCCGAGCGGACCGGGGCGATTCTGAGCGTGCACCCGTCCAATTTCCAGATCGTCGGATTCACCGAGTCGACTCCGCTGGAGGACCTGGTGAGCGCTGCCCGCGAATCCGGCGTGCCGCTCGTCATGGATCAGGGCAGCGGACGGGTGGTCGACCTGACGCCGTACGGCCTTCGGCCGGAGCCGACGGTCGGGGAGCTTCTCACCGCGGGGGCGGATGTCGTCACCTGTTCGACCGACAAGCTGATCGGCTCTGTGCAGGGGGGACTGATTCTCGGGCGGAAGGAGATCGTCGATCGCTGTGTCCGCCATCCGCTGATGCGTGCCCTCCGGGTCGGACGGGAGTCGTACGCGATCACCCTCGCCACCCTGCAGGCCTTCCTCACCGGCAGACACGAGACTGCCGTCGGGCTGTACCGGATGCTCTCGACGCCCCTCGAGGATCTTCGCCAGAGGGCTGGAAGGATCGTCGAGCCGCTTGCGGGGGCGCAGGTCGTGGAGTCGCGGGCAGCAGTGGGTGGAGGGACGACCCCGACCGAGACGATCCCGTCGGTGGCCGTCCAGCTCGAGGGAAAGGCGACCGACCACGCACGCCGTCTGCTCGACCGGGAGATCCCGATCGTCGGTCGGATCCAGGAGGAGCACTTTCTCCTCGACCTCCGGAGTGTCGACCCGGACGAGGACGAGCTCGTCATCGAGGCGCTGCGTTCGATCGAGTTCTGACTCGTTTGGAGTCAGGAGCTGCAGGCAGTCGGCAGTGGGAAGTGTGCGAAACGGCGGAGCTGTCCGGGCGGGCAGTGTCCGGATGCTCCTCTCGCTTCGCTCCGGCTTCACAGTCCCTTCTTGCCCCGGGTGTGGAATCGCTGCTAACTTGCTTCTCATGGAGATCTCTTCCACGCAGAATCGGGTGAATATGGATCGGGAGATCCGAGCGCTGGTCGATCAGTATCGGGATCGCTGTCTCTGGTTTCTGCGCAAGGACTACTATCCTGAAACGACGGAGGAGATTCTCAGAGTCACCGAGGAGATCCGGCGGCATGGGGATCGGGAGGCGTTCCGGCGTGCGAGGGAGGTCGAGAAATGGGTCTCACACCATTCCAGCGGGACGTCTGCCGGCTCCTAGCCGACCGGCGGAAGTCCTCGGGCGAGAGTTACGTGGCGGGCGGAGTCGCGCTCAATGAATGGACCGCCGGCGCCGCGCGTGTCCCGAGACATCGACCTTTTTCACGACACGCGTGAAGCGCTCGTGCAGAGCTGGACAGATGACCGGGTCGTTCTGGACCGCGGCGGCTATCACGTCGAGGTGGTCAGGGAGCGGCCGTCCTTCGTCGAAGCTCTGGTCCGCATGGACGACGATGCGGTTCTTCTGCAGTGGACTCACGACAGCGCCTTTCGGTTTTTCCCGCTCGTGGAACATCCGGACCTGGGTCTGACACTGCACGCCTTCGACCTCGCGACGAACAAAGTCCTTGCTCTGGTCGGGCGGGTGGAGGTCCGGGATTGGATCGACACGCTGCAGTGCGATCGCTCGGTCCAGCCGCTCGGCATGCTCGCCTGGGCGGCCTGCGGCAAGGATCCCGGATGGTCGCCATCCGCGATTCTCGAGCAGGCGCGACGTGGCTCCCGCTATTCGCGAGCCGAGATCGAAACACTCGACTACGACGGCGATCCTCCCGATGCGGCTGAGCTTTCCGCAGAGTGGAGGCAGGTTCTTTCCATCGCCGAGCAGATGATCGAATTGCTGCCGGTCGAGCAGGTAGGAACCTGTGTCCTCGATCAGACCACCCTCTTCAAGGGTGACGTGCGGGCGCTCCGACAGGCCCTCGCTGAAGGAAGACTGACTTTCCGCGAGGGATCGATCGGAGGGGCGTTTCCGCGAATCCAGTTCAGCCGGGAAGCTCGAGAGTGATGGTGCGTCTCTCGTCGTCTGCGACCGCGATCCGGATCGATCCGTGCGCTCCGGCGAGCTCGTCGAAGTGGCGCTTCGGCCATTCGATGAACTTGATTCCGGGACCCTGGAGGAGATCGTCGATCCCGATCTCCATCCATTCCCGAGGCCGGTCCGAGAGGCGATAGCCGTCGATGTGGAAGATCGTCGGCCTTCCTGCGATCGGATACTCGTGGATCAGCGAGAACGAAGGGGATGCGACTTCGAGCGGATCGGCTCCGAGCTCGGTGGCAATGGCACGGACCAGGAATGTCTTGCCCGCCCCCAGGTCGCCCGACAGGTAGATGGTCGCATCGGCGGGAAGCATCCCGGCGATCTCGCGTCCGATCCGTCGGGTTTCCTCTTCGCTGTCGCTGGTCCAGGTTCGGTTCATCATTCGCTGCGCAACGCCTCCACCGCCCGGGGAAGCATCTCCGCGAGGTCGAGCGCGGCGATGCCGATGTCGAGCGCTCCTCCCGAACCAGGTCGCCTGCGAATCCGTGCAGATACACCGCCGCGCAGGCTACCGCGAACGGATCACGACCGCGTGCAAGGATTGCGAGCAGCAGTCCGGCGAGGACGTCGCCGACACCTCCGGTGGCCATTCCGGGATTCCCCGTGGTGTTCACGCCGATCCGGCCGCCAGGCTCCGCCACGATCGTCTGGTGACCCTTCAGGACCGCAACGCAGCCGGACTCGTCGGCGCAGCGTTTCGCCACCCGAGCCGATCGGCCTGAACCTCCCCGATGGAGAGGTCGAGCAGCCGGGCGAGCTCGCCCGGGTGTGGGTCAGAATCCGGGCCGCCTGAGCCGGCTTCAATGTCCCGATCCGGCCCCGGTGAGCATTGATCGCGGTCGCATCGAGCACCATCGGAAGGTTCAGGCGCGAGACGAGTTGCCGGATGAAGTCGTAGCTCGGCTCCTCGTCCTGCAGGCCCGGCCCGACCAGAACAGCGTCCTTGTCTCCGACGAACTCGACGATCCGGTCCAGCGATCCCGGCTGCAGATCGATCGGCAACGACATCGATTCGATCGAGACGCTGTCGATCACTCTCGCGGTCTCGGGATCGGTGACCACCGTGACCAGACCCGCACCTCCGCGCACGGCCGACCGCGCCGACATGATCGCCGCCCCGCTCTTTCCGGGGGAGCCGCAAACCAGCGCCACGTGCCCGAATGTCCCCTTGTGGGTATCGGCCTCGCGGGGCTGGATGAATGGCAGCACCTCTTCGCTCCGGATCAGCGACAGTTGTACCGCTTCCGCCTCCAGCGCCGCCGCGGGGATGGAGATGTCCGCCACCACGACCTGTCCGCAGTAGTCCGCGGCGGGAGAGAAGATGTGGGCGATTTTCGGCTGCGCAAAGGTGACGGTGAGATCAGCCTCGACCACCGGCTCATCGACATCGCCGGACGAGCCGTTCAGGCCGCTGGGAAGATCCACCGCGATCACCGGCAGCCGGACCTCGGGGAACGATCGGATGACCTCCGCGTGGAGTCCGGCAGGGGGTCGGGTGAGACCGGTACCGAAGATCGCGTCGACGATCAGATCGCCGGCGGAGGCATGGGCGAGTGCCTCCAGCAGGCTCTCGTCGTCGGTGATCTCCTCGATGGGAATCTCCATCTGCTCGCAGATGCGGAGCTGGATCTGCGGATCGCCGTCCAGTTTCGCCCGTTCACCGATGATGAAGATCCGGACCACGAAGTCGTGGTTATGGAGGTGCCGCGCGACGGCGAGTCCATCTCCGCCATTGTTTCCGGTGCCGCAGAAGATCGCCACGTCGCCGGCATCCGGATAGTGGCGCTCGATCACTTCGACCACCGCGAGCGCGGCATTTTCCATCAGGACGATCGAGGGGATTCCGAACGCCTCGATCGACCGGCGATCGATGTTCGCCATCTGTTCCGAGGTGAGAATCTTCATGCCCGTATCTTCTCACAGGCGAGCCCGGACGGGGGACAGGTCAGCGGCTGCTGGCGGACGCCTCCGCCAGCACGGTGGCCGACTGATGGGAGAGCTCATCATAGAAGCTCACGAACCGAGTGGTCTCATGAGAGTCGTAGTCCCCGAGGTTGTGAGCCCACCGGTAGCCGATCGGCTGGTAAAGCAGCTCTGCCGCCACATGGAAGGGGCCCGTGGCCTGGCGGAGGTCCACCACATAGACCAGACGGTCGCCTCCGGCGGCGAAGTCCGGGTCGGAGGATGCTGCGCCCCTGACCGCGATGTCCTTCTCCGCGGTCGATTTGTCGAACCCTCGCGGCAGCAGGCGGTTGTCCTTGAGGTACTGCACCGCGCGAAGCAGCCCGGTGGTGACCTGTCCGCCCGAGTCTCCCAGGATGGGCTCGTAGATCTGAACCTCGGACGGGTCGCTGATCGTCTCGTAGTGCGGCTCGTAGCGCGTCGGGTCGGCGTCGTTGATGTTGCCGTTGATCGCTCCGGACGGGCTCAGCCCGCCGGACTCGAAGATGGTATGTCCGCCGCCATCCGTCACGACGAGGTGGATCCACGCTCTGCGGGAGGGATAGGCGGTGGGCAGCTTGTGACCGGCGAGATTTTCCACGCTGACGTCGATCTGCAAACGTCCGTCGACGGGGGGGTGTGGGGCGACCGAGATGCGGCTGCTTTTTTCGCGGAGGTGATCGAGAGTCCGCTGCGCAGCCGCCTCCAGCTCCTCCCGGGTCGCCTTGACGCCCAGTTCTTCGCGGTTGCCGGCGAGGATGTTCTGCATCAGGAAGTTGCCGCCGAGGAAGGTGTGCCGCGAGACGCCGCTGCGGGGTGCGCCGAGAACGGCACTGATCGGCGCGGGATGTTCGATGACCGGCATGTGGCAGGACTGGCAGGTCTGCTTCCCGTGATATTCGCTGTGTTTCCACTCCAGATAAGGCACCTGCTCGGGAAGGCTTCCGATCTGGCTGCCGTCGGGTCCGAGCGCGCGGGTGTAGAGGGTGTGACAGGTGGCGCAGAGCTCTGCCTGGGCGAGATGGTCCGACTGGGCGGGTACGTAGCCGGTCGTTGCCTGCATTGCGCGGGTGCGAGCCGCATCCACCTGGAACGGGCCATACATCGGGCGCTGACTTCGAGGTCGCGTCGTGTCGATCACGAAACCCGCGTTGTAGCTCTTCACGGTGCCGAGATCCGTGGACTCGATCTGATGGCAGAGCGTGCAGGAGACCCCGTCCACCGCAAGCCGGTCATCGCGGGAGGATGATCTTCCGGCTGGCAGGTGGGAGAAGACTTTCAGCTTCTGATCCTGAATCTTCGCCTCGTAGAAGGTCATCGGCATGTGACAGGACCCGCATTCGGCCTCGATGTCGCTGGCTGCAGCGGGGTGGTCGATGGTTTCCCGCCGCACCGAAGCCTGCCAGTAGGGATCACGCGCGGAGTTCGCCATCATCGAGCCGCGCCAGTCCGGGCCGAAAGTCATGGAGCTGTCGGGCTCGGTGGGGAGGGTATCGTGGCAGGTCATACAGGTGTCGGCGGTCTCGAAGAGGACTGGCGTAACCTGTTTTCGTGTCTGCGGCGAATCGTCTTTCCGGGCGCATCCGAGCGGGCCGAGGCCCAGCAGCATCAGGGCGGTCAGGATGCCTGCAGGAATCTTCCAGTGACGCAAGAGTGATCCTCCGGATGATCTCGGCGGGAAGGGGCGCTCTCTCGCCGGCGTGAGCGGAAAACCGGAACGGGGGCCGGAGAATTGCGGAGGCGTCGCTTCCGGGTTACGAGTCTTCAGGCTGATTTTCCGCTCGCGCCCGCGCCTCCGCCTTGAGCTTGTCGAGGCGTTCGATCTGGAGCCGCAGAAACTCCTGGAGCGGGCGTCGCTCGGTGTCCTCCATCGAGAGAAAGGTGATCGCCGAACGGAAGACGTATTCCGATCCACGCTCGCTCTCCCGGACCTGGACGATGGAGCGGAGAACCTGACAGGGAACGTAGATGCCGCCGTAGCTCGGAAATACCAGCGTGCAGGCTGTTCCCGGTTTGATCGGGGATCGGTGAATGACGGCCGCACCCGACAGGCTCAGATCGATCATCTGTCCGTCGATGTCCGAGATCTGCACCGGAATCGACGGCGTCTCGTATCTGTGCGACCGTCTGCGGTCCTTGTTGGAGGCATGGTCGAGAATGTCGGACAAGGTTGGCTTCTCCCTCGGCAACAAGGATTATAGAACAGGCAGATCGATGGGTGAGAGAAGTCGGATGCTGGAGCTCAGCCTCTCAGTGCAGGCGCTCGGGGATGCGGGTGAGGAAGTCCCGGATGATGCGGGCGCCGGCGATCTCCGCGGGTCCGACATCCCAGGCCTGGAGAGCGAACGCGAGTTTTGGATGATCTGCCGGAGCAAAGCCGACGATCAGCGCCTCATAGGGCCTCGTACCGGCGGTGCCGGTCTTGAACGCGTACTCCAGGCCGTCGATCCGGGCTCTGTGTCCGGTCCCCCGGGGATCGTCGATGACGTTCTTCATCGCCTCGATCACCGCCTGGGCGGCCTCGGGTGACGCCAGCCGTTTCGACTCCGGCTTCGGGGGTGTTCCGACTGTCGTACCGAGAATGCCTTCTCGCGAGGTGTAGAGGGTCGGCGTGGTCATCACGCCCCGGTTGGCCATCATGTCGGCGATCATCGCCAGGTGGAGCGCGTTGACGTGGTAGTGATCGAGGCCGATCGCATAGTTGGCGAGCTCGTAGTCGTTCGTCACGGGGCCGCGGGTGGTGCCGAGGGGAACCTGGAAGAGTCCGAGATCGGCGGTGTCATTGAAGCGCGCATCCTGGATCATCTGCTGGAGCCGATCCTTCCCGAGCGCCAGGCCGATTCGTGCGAACGCCACGTTGCAGGACACCGCCATGGCCTGATCGAGGTTTCCGACGTCTCCATGTTTGGCCCAGTCGAAGAACTGGCGTCCGTCCAGCACGATGAAGCCCTTGCAGTCGAGCGGGAAGACCTTCGACAGCTCGAGCGAGGAGCGTTCGGCATCGAGCGCGGTGAGAATCTTGATGACCGAGCCCGGCTCGGTGCCCGCACCGAATGCGAGGTTCTCCGGCGACCCGTCGCCCCGGGAGCTCGCCACGGCCAAGAGCTGATGGGTCGTCGGATCGATCACCACCAGAGTCCCTCGATCCGATCCGAGTGCAGCGAGAGCGGCGCTCTGGATGTTGGAGTCGAGGGTGGTGTGAATCGTGGCGGAGGTCCCGATGTCGCCGAGGTGAGCTTCGATCGTGTTCGGCCCTCCGGACCGGTCGATCAGAGGCTCGAACGACGAGTTGACTGCGACCAGATCACGATTGTCGATCTGCCATGCGGCGATGGTTGTTCCCCTCCCGGTCCAGGACCAGAGGGACGGTTCCGCTCTTCCGCTGTTCGATTGCCTGTTCGAGCCGTTTGTACAGCTCTGGATCGGTCCCCGGACTGACCGTGGCGAAGGTCGTCCGCGCCTCCTGAATGCGCCCGATCCCCAGTTGCGCGGCAGCGCGGTAGAGGGGAAGCCCATCGGATGGAAACCGCGCCCGGACGGCGGTGTCGTACTCCAGGAACCCCTGGTAGTTGCCGACAGACACCAGTCGCTTCGCCACATCGATCTTGTCCACGACCGGAAAGAGCTCCGGCGATCGGCCGGCGAGATCGTGAAGATAGGGGGCGGCCTGACTGCGGGCCCCCATGGTCAGATAGATCACCGCGAAGAGGTTGTCGTAGTCCGCGGGCCGGAGATGCAGCCGCGACCAGCTTCGGAGAGTCTGCAGGGCCTGTTGGTTCTCGCCTTTCTGCCAGGCTTCCTCCGCGTTGTTCAGCGGAATGCCGATCAGGTAGTACAGCAGTCCGAGCAGGATGACGATGGTGAAAAGAATCGGCAGGAGCCGGCTTCTGCGCTTGTCTCGAATGGGCATCTTTTCTTTATGTTCTCCGTCGGAGGACGACGCGATCAAAGCGGCCAATTTGCAAAAAATCTGCCGCGCTCGCCTGCCGAAGCGAGACCTCCACCGTCTTCTGAGACCCGACGATCATGAACGGGGTTCCCTCCGGAGCCTCTTCATAGGTGGTGCGGAAGTCGCCGATCACGGTGTCGCCGACCACCAGTTCGCGGGTTCCGATCGCATCGATGCGGGCGAGCTCGAGATTCGTGATGACGTTCCCGAATCGATCGATCGCGATGACCTCTCCCTCGATCGGTTCCTGATCGTAGCGTGGCGTCCGGACCTCGACTTCGACGATCTCCGATCGGGCCATCGCGCTGCCGAGCTCCCCGAGGGGCACGCCTCGGGCCAGCGCCGCGGCGACCGGGGCGAACCGGTCCCGGCCATGAAACGTCGCGCTCCCCTCGGGGAGAAACAGACCTTCGTTCCGGACCGACACCACCGCCGCGTCGCGACCGAGAACCAGCGAAAGCAGCCCGTTGTCCGGCGCGGTGAAGTACACCCCATCCTGTTCCGCGGCGAGGATCCTGCGACCGGTTCCGACTCCGGGGTCGACCACCGCCACGATCACCGGACGAACCGAAGGATGGTCCGGCTCCACCGGACGCCACCACGGGATGATCGATCGCAGAAACCATGCAGCACCGAAGACGTCCTGAGGCGCAATCTGATGGGACAGATCCACCAGATGTGCATCGCAGCGGACGGCGATGACACCCTTCATCGCTGCGACGTATGGATCCCGTTCTCCGAAGTCGGTCAGCAGTCCCACGACCGCTCGTCGATCCCCACTCATCGCTCCCATCGTATACTCACCCCCCGGAGATGGTGAACTTCAGAACCACAACACGCTCTCCCGACAAGCTTCTGATCTTCGCTCGAGTGCCCGAGCCGGGTGCGGTGAAGACCCGCCTCGCCGCGACTCTGGGCGACGAGCGAGCGCTGGATCTGTACCGCGCGATGCTGGAGGATCTGTTCCATGGCCTCGGAAAACCGGATGATCGGCTCGATATGGAAGTGGTCTGGTCCGGGGGCGAAGCCGTTCCGGGCGAGCAGATCCGCGAGGCGTTCGGTGGCCATCGGCTGACCCGCCAGTCCGGCCGGAATCTCGGAGAGCGTCTGGTGGTGGCCTTCAGCGAGAAGATCGCGTTTCACGAGGCGCGGAAGATCGTGGTCATCGGGACCGATCTGCCGACCCTTTCCCGCGAGGTGATCGAGACCAGCATGGAACTGCTCGACTCGTGTGACTGGGTGGTCGGTCCGGCAATGGATGGCGGCTACTATCTTCTCGGCTGCCGTGCAGGCTCGTTCCATCCGCTGGTCTTCGAAAAGATCGAGTGGGGTGGCCCGGATGTGCTCGAGGACACGCTCTCCCGGATTCGCGATCTCGGCACCAGCGTGGCCATTCTCCCCGAGCGGTTCGATCTCGATCTTCCCTCGGATCTGGAGCGGTTCGCCGCTCTCCCGGAGGCGGAAGGAACCCGCCTGAAGGCCCTGCTCGAGACCTGGTCGACCTGACCCCTCTCAGCCTTCCCGGCGTGCGGGAGGCAGCAACGACTGGTTGATGGCGATGGCAGCGATGGCACCATCCGCGGCGGAGGTGACCACCAGCTTCGATCCCGCGACGAGATCTCCCACGGCATACACGCCTTCCACCGAGGTTTCCCCATGTGCGTCGACCTCGATGTCCACGGTCTGGCCCGAGAGGGCACAACCCAGTTGTTCCGCCAGATCACAGCTCCGCTCGGCTTTGATCGAGAAGAAGATTGCCTGAACCTCCACCTTCTCACCATCTTCCATCCGCACTCCGCACAACTCGGAGTCTTCCGCCAGCAGTTTCTCGATCCGGTCCTCCACCACTTCGATCCCTTCCGCCTCGAGCTTGCTGCGGTCCTCGGGCTCGATGCCGCAGGGCTCGCCGTGACTGAAAATTGTCACCGCGGAGGTCCACTGCAGTAGCTCGAGGGCGAGGTGGACTGCTCGTTTGCCCAGGCCAATCACCCCGACCGAACGGTCCCGGATCTCGTATCCGTCGCAGTCGGGGCAGTGATAGACGCCGCGTCCGTAGAGAGTCTGGGTTCCTTCGATGTCCGGGAGCGTGTCCCGGATGCCGTAGGCCAGGACCACCCGCCGTCCGCGGACTTCGCCTCCGGTGCTGGTGACCACGAAGAAATCTCCGTCGCGGCAGACGTCGGTGGCGCGGTGCGAAACGATCTCCACGCCCACGCTCTCCGCCTCCCGGCGACCGCGGCTGAACAGCTCTTCCGGGGTGATCGAGTCCTGTCCGAGAAATCCGTGAATGCCCCGGGAGGCGTAGTTGCGGGGTCGGCCGGTGTCCAGGAGGAGGACTTTTCGCAGATAGCGGCCCAGAAAAATGGCGCAGGTCAGGCCGGCGGGACCACCGCCGATGATGATGCAGTCGTAGACACGTGCCGGATCCATGGAAGTCGAGACAGCCGGAGCGCCGCCAGCGGCGGACAATGCACATGCGGGGCCACGGATGTGCCGGTCCGCACGAGCTCTCGTGCCGGTCACGGGTCCTTACTTCGGCTGCATGCGCCCGGCGCCCGCGGTGGTTCTCGAGGTGTGGTCGACGTCGTTGCGAGAGCCCTGTCCGACGCGGATGGAAATGTTGCTTGCGGCGATCATCTGATCGCTGCCGGTCTGCCGGACCCAGACCACCACGGTGTAGATTCCGGGACCGCGGTCGAAGGAGACGGCGAACGAGAAGCTCCCGTCATAGCTGACCGGGAAAGTCTCGTGCACGCTGACGGCTCGGCGTGGTCCGCTGGAGATCGGAATCGGATCGGTGGTCCGGTCGACTGGCCGGGCCTGGAAGTCGGTCCGCGCCGCCGGAAGACTGTAATCGTCGATCTGATTGGCGCGGGCGGTCGTGATCGGCTCCGGGTGGGGCTCGTAGTGAACGCTGATGGCCCGAACCTCGTATCCGGGAACCGGTTGTCCCGAGCACCACGGCTGGTCGCTGGTGGCTGCGTTGCGGGGGAGGTCCCGGGACCAGACCACGTAGCGCCGGAGAAACTCTTCGGTCATCCGGAATTCACCGCCCGACCAGGCAAGGCCGATTCCCACGTGAGTGGCCGCCGGGTCGAGGATGGTCCGCCGGTGCCCGTCGTCCGGGGGGATCTCGGCGAGCATTGCGACGTGGGACCGGCGGATGAGCTCCGGAATGATCCGGTCGGGGAACGCGTAGTCCGCGGACCATGAGGCTGCATTTTCGCTCAAGCCGTCGTTTCCGCCGGCGAAGGAGTAGCGCATGTACGGCGCTTCTGCGTCGACGGTGAAATGGCCGCGGGTTCCGTAGCGGAGCTGCGCTTCGCAATACCGGTCGGCGACGATGGACGCCTGAAAATCGAACTTCACCGGTCGCAGATGGTGTCGCTCCCGATCGCGATTGATCTGCGCCAGCAGATCGTACTTCAGAACGAGATCGCGATCTGCAGAGGATTCCGCGGCAGCGGCGCCAGACGCAAGGAGCAGGATCGCGGCAAGGATGGCGAACCAGATCCTCGGGCCACGCACAACGCTTCCCCGCGGAGAGGCTCCGCCGTTCCGGTTCGCTGTTCCGCCACGCTCCCGTCGCACCCTGTCTCCTTCTGCAGACATCCGCCTTCAAATTGGGCGAACGACCATTCTATCCCGGTTTTCTCACACAGTCCCGTCGCCCCGGAGCATTCCCTGTCGCACAGCTTCGGGTGCAATCCGGAAGTGCCGGTCAGCAGGAGGAGGGCCGCGGTGCCCCGGCCTGAACCGGCAGCTCGACCACGATACGGAATCCCCACTCGAGATTCTCCGCCCGGATCCGTCCTCCGTGATCCTCGATCGACTTCGCGTGCAATTGCCAGCCCGAGCCCCGTTCCGGTGCTCTTGGTCGAAAAGTAGGGATCGAAGATCTTGTGGACGATGTCCGGACCGACCCCCGGCCCCGTATCGGTCACGCTGATGATTGCCACTCCCTCGCTTCCCCGGCTCTCCAGGTCGACCCGTCCACCTGTCTCGGTGGCCTGGAATGCGTTTTCGATGAGATTGGCGATCGCGCCGCGGATCATCCGGGGATCGGCGGCGATGGACCGAGGCGTGGATGGATCGATCTCCAGATGGAGGGTCACTCTCTGTTCGGAGCTGTTGCGATAGCTGGCGGCGAGCTCTTCGAGCATCTGGCGCAGGTCAACCGGTTGCTTCACCGGACTCCGCAGCGAGGCGTAGTCACTGAAATCGCGGGAGGTTTCACGGAGAGTATCCACTTGACGGAGGATGTTTCCCACCGCGCTGGAGACGGCCTGCTGCAGGTTCGGGTCGTCCCGCTCCGCCATGGTCCGGAGGTGTTCGGCTGCGAGCTGGATCGGGGTGAGCGGATTCTTGATCTCGTGTGCGACCTGACGGGCCATCTCCGCCCAGGCCTCCAGCCGGTTGGATCGAAGGATTTCCGTCACGTCCTCCGCAATGAGCATTTCCTCGTCCGTATCCGGCAGGGGGACGACCGAGAACCGAAAGGTGCGGCTGCTGTCGTCGAGCTCCAGAGTGATCTCCTCGGAATGCTGCCGTCGCGGTTCGTGGCGTTCCAGAAATTGCTCCACCTCGGGGGTGGGAAAGCGTTTCCACGGCGCAGTCTCCTCGATCCGGAACAGTCTTCGCGCCGCGAGGTTCGCGATCTCGGCTCGGCGGCCTGCATCCAGCACCACCACCGCAGCATCGATGTTCTCGATCAGGGTGCGCAGGCGATCGCGTTCGTGGCGCAGGTCGTCCTGTTGACGGCGGATCGACTGGGCCATGTCCTGAAGGTGCTCACCAGCAGCCGCAGGTCCGGATCGCGGGGGGGTGAGAGTTTCGGGTTGAAGTCACCGGATGCGACAGCACGTGCTCCGGCGACCAGGCTCTGCACGGGCCCGGTCACCGTCCGGGCCGTGCGCCAGGCCACCACCAGGGCGACGAAGAGAACCAGAATCAACAGCAGATAGATGGTCGTGGCCAGATCATCCACTTCCGCCTCGATCTGCCGCGCCTGAACCACGAAGGGAAGTGCCAGGGTATAGCTTCGTCCCCGGACCAGGGTGATCGGACTGTAGATCTCCACGAAGGTTGAGGGGCCGAACGTGTGCCGTTGGAGGACCAGTTGGGATCCCTCGAGGACAATTCGAGTATAGACGTCGCCGGGCAACCGAGGCGACTCGACCCGGGCGCTGAACAGGTCCCGACGGCTCGACGCGATGACCTGATCATCACGATAAAGGTGAAGGTCATGTCCGATGACCCGTGCCAGCCACGCCAGGATCGAATCATCCAGAACCTGCTCCGGCTCGCCTGATGGCGTCGAGGCGAGGTAGTCCTCGATCACCCGCTGCGCAGTGTTCAGCGCATTCTGGCCCCGCGCCAGATACTCCGCCTCCAGACGCTCCGACAGGTAGGCGCGAACGAAGAGGACGAACAACAGGAGCGGCAGGATCACAACAGCGGTCAGATACAGCGAGGTGCGTGCACGGAACCCCAGCCGCGAAGGGACATTTCGCAGGAACGCGAGAATCAGCGGATACACCCGGATGCTCGAGCAGGATCAGTCCGAGCACAAAGGCCCATAGAGCCACGCTTCCCACCCGCCGGAAATGCTCCGCCGGCGTGGCGATGTCCAGCGGGAAGGCGTAGAGCACCCCTCCCGAGCGGCGAAGGTAGACCAGATTCTCCTCGGGCCGCGCAGGATGGATCCAGGATCCGCTGCCCGGGGCGAGGGTTTCGAGGTACCACGCCGCGCTTCGGGGCAGGCGCAGAGCCGGACCGCCGAATACGTTGCCCTCGGCGTCGAACACGACGAGATGGATCTGTGCGTGGGCCGGCGCCGGCCCACGGCCGGCTTCGCGTCGGAACAGCTCACGGTAGATGTCCGCGGTGGCCGTGGCGCCCGGATCGGTCGGGTTGACGATGTGCACGCCGAGCTCACCCACCGGTCGCCCCCGCATGAACAGCTCGAACTCGTGGTGAACCAGCTCCCGGGTCATGGTGCCGACCTGAACCACCTCGTCTCCGCGGCTCCCATGGTCGATGATCTGGGGGATCCCGACACCGAACCGGCTGATCCGCGATCCGTGGTCGTCATAGACGGTCAGGGCGGACGGGATCTGCCAGCGGGAAGGTCCGATCGGATCCAGAGGGCATATGCGAGATCGGTGAGGTTCGTCTCGGAAAGGTGATCGGGGAGAATCGTGGCCAGATCAATCCCCTGGAATTGATGTGCGAGCGTCTGCTCGATCATCGCCTCGGATTGTCCTCCCTCGCCGATCACCAGAGGAGCGTAGGTGGTGGCGACAAAGCTCCGGGCAGCCTGCTCCTGGAACACCGAGAGCGGGGGTAGATCAACGCGACCACCAGAAGCGTGCGGCTGATCAGCCGGGCCATCGGCCGGTGTGCGACTGTCCGGACGATGGCCGAGATCACCAGGACCAGCGCAACTCCGAGGAACACGTCGCGCCGGAACGGGGTCGAGATGAAGGCGGCGATTGCGCCGGTGATCCCGAGAGTGACGAGAAGGTGTGGAGCTGTTTCGCGCAGTGTTCCGGAGAGACGGCGAGAGCTCGACCAGGGCGAGGGCGACCAGAAGGATCGAAGTGAGAAGGACCGCCTGGACCAGCGAGGCCGGAACGATGTGCTCCGGGAGGGCACTGACCCGGGAGTTGTCGACGAGATTTCCGGCGAACTGGATAAAACCCAGAGCTCCGAGGGGGACCAGGACTGCCTGTGAAAGACGTTTCCATCGGCCCGCGGTCGAGCGGATGGTGAGATAGATGACGGCGAAGAGGGTCAACGAGGTCAGCAGGAGGTCGAAGGGGGAGCGGGTGAAGGGACCGAGGATGCGTGATCCGTAGGTGGCGAACCCGAATACGGTCGTGGGATCCCGTTCCACCTGGACCGCCAGCAGCACGGTTCGCGCGAGAATCAGCAGAGCGGACGCGCCCGCCCGGTTCCAGGGCGTGGGACGTGCCCGCCGTATCAGCACCAGCGCGAGTGCGAGAAGATAGAGAGCCGCCAGCAGTGAAACCAGAGTCGCCCGCCAGTCCGCGATCCGCCGGAGGATCACGTTCTTCGAGGTGGGGAGGAGATCGACGTAGAGCGAGTCGCGATCTGTTCTGGAGATCAGAAAGCGTTTGGATTCGGGCCCGGTCTGAAGGACGCCGGCGTGAAAGCGTGCCGAGTCGATCCAGGAATCAGGATCGGGCTGCTCGGCGCCCTGGGGCTCATTCGGAAGAATCTGGAAATGGTCGATCCGGAGAGTCTGGCCGCCGGCGGTCACCTGCCGGTGGACCACGATGTAGAGGTGGGTGACGTCGAAGGAAAACCGGCCGGTTCGATCCACCGGCAGGGTCTCGCCCCACCAGGCGATCCGATGCCCTTCTGCATCGAGGATCCGGAACCCTCGGTTCGGGTCGGTGGTATGAGAGCGGAGAAGAGAGAAAAGCCCCGCCTGGTTGGGCGGGGCTTTGAAGTTCGTCAGTGGACTGGCGACCGCGGTGAGCTCGGTGCTCAACTCGGATTCGATCCGGGTGATCCGGGTTCGAGTCTCCGCCGCCACATGTTCGAGGCGACGGCCGGCGAGCCGATCGTAGTTTCGATCGACCCGCCCGAGTTGCAGAGAGCTGACGACCCAGGTCGCGGCTCCCAGCGCGACCACGATGGCGGTGGCGAATAGGAGCCGTCGCCTCACTGCCCGCTGGACGAACGGATCGAGGCCACGGTCCACTCGGAATCATGGCTCTGCAGGGTCACGTAAAGCTCCCGCGTCTCGGATTTCCCTCCGCGCTGGATCGTCCAGTTTGCGGTGATGTGGTACTGCCCCTGTGAACTGACCTTCCGGGCGCTGGTGACCTCGAACCGGCTGGGCTTGACCTTGCCAAACAGCTCGTCCAGCAGGTAGGAAGCCTGATCCCGGCCGAAGAAACCGGACTTTCCATTCATCAGGTCGCCGAACTGCAGCATGACCTGATCGCCCACTCCGGCCACGATCGGGCCGCTCTCGCCCCGCTCGAATCCGCGGGTGATGCCTGCGACGGCCGAATCCAGGTCTCGAAAGCCCTGCGCCGAAACCAGCACGGGCACCAGAAGCAGGACCGCTGTGATGATCAGGATCTTTTTCATTTTCATCTCCCTCGAGTGCTCCAGCGGGGAACACTCCATGGTAACGCGGAGCCGATGGCCACTATTCTACAGTCTCAGCCTAAAAACTTTCATATCAGAAACTTAGCCTCGAAATTCGACCCCTTTGGAGCTCACTCCGTCCTCCCTTTGGGACACGATCGCCTCGAGGGCATCCCGGAATGGCTCGATGCCCTGTTCCATACGCAATCCCCTTGCCTTCGCGGTGAGGAGAAAATCCTCGGGGAGTGGCGCTTCGATATCGAGGATCCGTTGACGGTCGAGCGGGTGGGGCAGGCTCAGACGCCACGCATGGAGCATCGGGCGCACATCGTTGCGCTCGCCGTAGAGCCAGTCTCCGACGAGGGGGTGCCCGATGGCGGAGAGATGCACCCGGATCTGATGGGTCCGCCCGGTGAGAAGACGGATCGCGATGAGCGTGGCCTGGGGTGAGACCAGCAGCGGCACCAGCCGGGTCACCGAGCGCTTTCCCTCGGGGCGGACCCCGAACTTGATCGGGCCGATCCGGGCGATCGGCGCATCGATCCATTGCGGCTGCGAAACCTCTCCCTCACAGAGCGCGAGGTACATCTTGTGGACTTCCTTCTGCTCGAACATCCGGGTCATCGACCGATTTGCCCGCGCAAGCTTGGAAAAGAACATGACCCCACTGGTTCCGCGGTCGAGCCTCTGGAGCATGTAGAGCTCTTCGCCCAGCGCGCGCCCACGCTCTTCGGCAACCTCGAACAGGACATCCTCTTCAGTGTTATGGCCGCGCTGGACGACCATCCCTGCCGGCTTGTTCACGAACAGGATCGCATCATCTTCATAGAGAATATCCATGGAATCGGTCGCTGATCATGCGCCTCACGGTCGGTTCCGGCGGGCACGATCCTGCTCAGTCCTCGTAGAGAAGAAACTCCTGTCGGATCCGGGCGAACTCACGGAGTGGCTCCTCCCAGTCGGCAAACCACTCTTCGAGGTCACGCCCCTCTTCGACGATCCTGCGAAAGCGGTCGGTTCCGGCGAGCAGATCGATCGCCAGCCGATCGGCCTCGAACTCGTATGGCTCCTGCCGCCAGTCGAACTGTTCCGGATCGTGAAGGCGCGCCTCGCGGATGCAATAGAGTCCCGTCCGGTAAGGCTCGAACACCGCCCGGTCGGTCACGTGAAGCTCGACGCCGCCGCACACCTTGCCGGCGTGTTTCTGAAACATCGGGAGGAAGTAGTGCGGCCGGAACCGCACTCCCGGAAGCTCGAGGTGATTCAACTGGTCGGCGAGCCGGAAGGGGTCGATCCATGGCGCCCCGAAGAATTCGAACGGGTGCGTCGTCCCTCGGCCTTCGCTCAGGTTGGTTCCTTCGATCAGGCACATTCCGGGATAGACCGTGGCGGTGAAGACCGTCGGCATGTTCGGCGAAGGGATGACCCAGGGCAGCTCGGTGTCACCCCACCACATCGACCGGCGCCACCCGCGCATCGGGATGACCACCAGATCGCAGCCCAGCTCGAACCGCCGGTTGAAGTAGAGCGCCAACTCCCCGGGAGTCATCCCGTGGCGGGTGGGGAGAGGAAACATCCCCACGAAACTCGAGTACTTTTCTTCGCGGATGTTTCCTTCCAGATGGATCCCGTCGATGGGATTCGGCCGATCGAGGACGATCACCTGGATCCCCAGCGGTGCGGCGGCCTGCATGCAGAGCGCCATGGTGTAGATGAAGGTGTAGTAGCGCGAACCGATGTCCTGGAGGTCGATGATCAGGGCGTCCAGATCGGCCAGTGCTTCCTGCCCCGGAATCAGCTTTTCGCGGCTGCTGCCATAGAGAGAGTGAACCGGCAGACCGGTGATCGGGTCGCGGGTATCTTCGACGTGGGCCATGTCCTGCGCCTCACCCCAGATCCCATGTTCCGGACCGAACAGCGTGGTCAGCCGCCAGCCTCTGCCGGCGTGCAGAAGGCGGACGGAGTGCCGCAGATCGCGCGTGACCGCGCTCTGATTGGTGACCAGCCCAACCCGTTTTCCGAGGATCGGCTGGGGATCCTCCATCAGGACTTCGAGTCCCGGGCGTACGCTCATGATTTCCCCCGGGGAGCCGGTGAATGCTCGAACGATGCCCCTTCGAGCAGTTCGAGGGCGTGGGGGATGAGCGCAAGCACCGCTTCGAGATTTTCCACTGCCCCGTTGCGGCTGCCGGGAAGGTTGAGGATCAGGGCGCGCCCGCGGGTGACCGCCTGGGCGCGAGAGAGCGGAGCCATCTCGGTCTTTTCGAGCGAGCGGAGACGCATCAGCTCCCCGAAGCCGGGGATGACCCGATCGGCGAGAGGAATCGTCGCTTCCGGAGTGACATCACGAGCGGTGATTCCGGTCCCGCCGGTCGTGACCACCAGTCGCACACCCTCCTCATCGACCGCCGTGCGGATCGCGTCGCTGATCGCGGCGACGCTGTCCGGAACCACCACGATCCGGTCCACCTCGTAGCCTTCTGCGACGAGGCGGTCCCGGAGCGCCGGTCCCGATTGGTCGATGCGATGCCCCTGCGAAGTCCGGTCACTGCAGGTGATCACTCGTGCCCTGGTGCTCACAGAGGCCGATTATAGACGTTCAGTCGTTGCCCGAACTTCCCGCATCGGTTCTGCCCCGGAGCTCTGGCGGGGCATCGTTCGCGACGTCCTTCGGAGAGGACCTCGACAGTTGCGGGACCGGACCCCAATAGGTCGTGGTGACGGTACAGGGCCCGCGAACTACCGCCTGACACGCCAGACGCTCCGAAGGTTTCAGCTCCCGTTCCTCCGCCACGATCCGCTCGATCCGGGTGGGATCTCCGAGATTGCCGGCGCCTTCGATCACGACGACGCGACAGCGGGCACAGACCCCCACTCCGCCGCAGGCGTTTCCGAGCGGTGCGCCGGCGCGTCGTGCCGCATCCAGCACCGTCTCGTCCTCGGTGGTTTCCGAGGAGAGGCCGAGAGGAATGAATCGGACGGTGGCCATGGGTTGCGAACGGAGCAATCAGGGTGCCCGGCGAGCGAGGAACATGCAGTCTCCGAAGCTGTAGAAGAGGTAGCCCTCGTCGATGGCTTCGCGATATGCAGTACGGATCGTTTGCATCCCGGCGAATGCCGAGACCAGCATCAGCAGGGTCGACCGGGGCAGGTGAAAGTTGGTCAATAGAGCATCGACCACACGAAAGCGATAGCCGGGCGTGATGAACAGATCGGTCTCCGCTCCGCCCGCCGGAATTCTGCCGTTGCCTCGAACGATCGCCGCCTCCAGCGTGCGGACGCTGGTGGTTCCCACCGCAACGATCCTGCGGTGTTCGGTGATCGCCGCGTTGAGACGTCCAGCCGATTCCTCGCTGATCTCGTAGACTTCCGGATCCATCCGATGCTCCGCGATCTCCTCCACGTCGACCGGACGGAATGTTCCCGGGCCGACATGGAGGGTGAGCTTGACCAGCTCGATTCCCTTCTGTTCCACTCGGTCGAGAATCTCGGGGCTGAAATGGAGGCCGGCGGTGGGTGCCGCCACCGCCCCACGCCGCGCGGCGTAGACGGTCTGATAGCTCTCCCTGGCTTCGTCCTTCGCCAACCCGGAGTGGATGTACGGCGGGAGAGGTGCTTCTCCCAGCTGATCCACTGCCTGCCAGAAGATGCTTTCGCCCTCGGCTCCTTCCTCGAGCAGAAAGCGGATCAGCAGCGTCCCTTCGCGGCGATCCAGAACCTCGGCCTTCAGCTCGGACGAGAACTCCAGGACATCACCCGACCGGACACGCCGCGCCGGCCGGCACCAGCATTCCCAGGTCAGCAGAGCGCGCTGCCGGGTCAGGAGAATCTCGATCGGCCGTTGCATCCCCGGTTTCGGCTTCGCATGAAGCCGGGCCGGGAACACCTGCGTGTCGTTCAGAACCAGAACCTCTCCGGGATGCATCAGATCGGGGAACGACTGAAAGGATTGATGGCTGATCGTCGGCTCCGCGATGCCCGGCTCGATCACCATCATCCGGGACTGCCCCCGGGGGCGAGCCTGCTGCGCGATCCGTTCGGGTGGAAGGTCGTAGTCGAAATCGGCCCGTTTCACCCGGCGAATTGTATGCGACTGTCACGAATTGGTGATGAACTCGGCGAGTGGTCGCTCAGGTCAGTCATTTTGGTCAGTGGATGGCTTGTAAATCAGTCATATGGTAGGTAATATAGCCATATGGCTGACGAATTGGACGATCTCGATCGGAAGATCCTTGCCGTTCTGGCGGCGGACGCCCGCACGCCGGTGGTTCAGATTGCGGAAAAGGTGGGCCTGTCGCGCCCGGCGGTCCGGGATCGGATGGAGAAGCTGGAGAAGAGTGGTGTGATCGAGGGGACCACCGTGGTGGTGAATCCGGAGGCGATGGGGCGCGGGGTGACGGCGTTCATCAGTGCCATCTTCAACGGATCGATGAATCGAAAGGCCACCGAAGCGTTCCACGCGCTGATGGAGCGGGAAGAGGTGGTGGAGATTCATGCGGTAGCAGGGCAGGACTGCTATCTGCTGAAGGTGCGGACCGATTCGATCTCGTCGCTCAACAGCCTGGTCAACGTCCTGTCGGCGGATCCGCTGGCGATGACCACCCGGACCACGATCGTCCTGGAAACATTCTGCGAGAAAGTCGGTGGGCTGGTCCGTCCAGTCCGCCGGGGAAAGTCACCGATGAGCTCACACGACCGCTTTTATGGCTGGCTGGCATTCGGGCTGGTCTCCTTCGTCTGGGGAACCACCTATCTCGCGATCCGGGTGGCGATCGAGACCCTGCCGACGTTTCTGTTTCCCGCCTTCCGATTCATCCTCGGCGGATTGATCCTGTTGGCGATCTGTCTTGCGCGCGGACAGAAGCTTCCCACGCGGGCGGCGGACTGGATCAATCTCGCGGTGATCGGTGTGCTGATGGTCGCGGTGGGAAATGTGGCCGTGGTCTACTCCGAGCACTCCGTCACCAGTGGCTTTGCCGCTCTGCTCGTGGCCACCGCCCCCTTTTCCATGTCGCTGATCGAGCTGCTGCGCCGCGAGGGAGAACGGGTCACCCGCCGCCGCGCCCTCGGAATGCTGGTGGGATTCGGGGGCGTCGGGATTCTCGTCGCACCCGAGCTCCAGGGAGCCGGCTCACACGGATTCCTCATCGGAGTTCTGATCATCATCGGCAGCACCTTCGCCTGGAATCTGGGTTCGATCCGTTCGAAGTACCACCTGTCGAAGGAGCTCTCTCCGCTGATCGCGGCTTCGCTGCAGATGATCTTCGGTGGCCTTGCCGCAGGAGCGGTGGGGCTGGCGATGGGGGAGTCGCCCCATTTCGAGTTCACCGCACGCACCCTCGTGGCTTTTCTGTATCTGACCCTCTTCGGCTCGGTGATCGCCTACACGTCGTATGTCTACGCACTCTCGAAGCTGCCGACCACCACCGTGTCACTGCACACCTACATCAACCCGGTCGTAGCGGTCTTTCTGGGATGGCTGATCCTGAACGAGCCTCTCGGCTGGAATGCGCTGAGCGCCATGCTGGTGATCTTCGCCGGCGTGGCCATCGTGCAGACCGGCAGGCCCAGGATGGTTCCCCAGACCGCGACGGGGATCCTCAAGGAGCTCGAAGCGGAGAACTGACGGTGGACCAGCGGATCGTGTCTCTGCCGGCGGCAGACCTCAGCGGATCTCGCCGGTGATCTTCACTTCGGCCGAGAACGCATCGTCGGACTTGGAAAATATTCTGACCGTTTCCTCGACCGGTCCCTGATCCGCCCGGGCTCCATCGATACTGATCTGGAGCGGCACGGATTCGTGGGCGGGAATGCTCGCCGGATAGTCATACCAGAGGCAGCGGCAGTTCGAGCGATCGATGGCGATCCGGAGCGGCTGATCGGTCATGTTGGTCAGGGTGAATCCGGCGACGGTCCGGGTCCCCTTTTTCACCGCTCCGAAGTCGTGATGATCCGGCTGAATCGCGAGTTTCGCCGGTTCGGGTTCCGGCTCGCGGGCGGTGGTCTCGCTCGCCGTCGCGGGCTCTGCGACCAGAGCGGCTGCACTCTCTTCCTCGGGGCTCGAGGGACCGGTGGTCCAGTAGATGATTCCTCCGAGGATGACGATCAGCAGAACGGCGAGAAGAACCATCAGGAAGGTCCGGGAGCCGGCCGGGCGCCGCGTCATCGGGCCCGTCTCTTCCTCCGGGCTCCGTCCGTTCCAGCGCGGAACAGTGGAGGACAGCTCGGACGGTGGGGGGCCTGCCGGACGGGCACCGCTGGTCAGATCGGCGGAGAGGGGATCGAGGCTGTCGAGCTGAGACAGGGCCCGGTCGATCTCGGACTGGAGCTCGTGATAGCGCTTCGCCAGGGTTTCGCTCGGCGCACCCTCCTCCAGTTGCCGCAGAGCGCTGCGGTGCTGTTCATAGCGATGACGCAGCGCACGGAGATTGCGATCCCGCCCACCTCGAAGATTGATCGTGCTCCAGTCGTCGTTGCTCATGTCCGGTCGGCAGGGTTCAACGTCTGCCGCAGTCGACCATCTTACAAGAACGGGGCCGGAAAGGCGGGAAGCAGGAACAGAGGAGATGATGACGGCTCATCTCCGGCGCCCTTCCGCCGTGCGCGTTCCTTGCTATAGTTCGGCGGAATGAAGATTTATCTTGCGCAGATCAATCCGACGGTCGGGGCGCTGGAGGCGAATGCCACGCTGATTCGCGCCGCCTACGAGAATGGTGTGAAAGGCGGCGCTGAGCTGGTCGTCGTCCCCGAGCTCGCAGTCACCGGCTATCCTCCTCGGGATCTGCTGGACAAGGCGCTGTTCGTCGATGCGAATCTCCGGGTCCGGGACTCTCTGGCGGAGATGACCGGCGAGACCGCGCTGGTGTTCGGCTGTGTCACCCGGAACGAGACCGGGTTCGGTAAACCCTTTCGGAACACCGCGGTGGTTGTGCAGAACGGCAGGGTGATTCACCAGCAGTCGAAGACGCTGCTGCCCACCTACGACGTCTTCGATGAGCTGCGCTATTTCGAGCCGGCGACGGAAGTGGCTCCGGTCGAAGTTCACGGGCAGCAGATCGGCGTTCTGATCTGCGAGGATTTCTGGTTCAACGAGGAGATGTGGGGGCGGAAGCTCTACCGCATCAACCCGGTCAGAGACATTCTCGCTCGAGGCGCCGAGGTGCTGATCAACATCTCGGCGTCGCCCTTCAATGCTGGCAAGCGTGAGACCCGCTACGGGATCTTCCGGGCCATTTCGAAAGATGCGGGTGTTCCGCTGGTCTACTGCAACCAGGTCGGCGGCAACGATGAGATCCTTTTCGACGGATCGAGCCTGGTACTGAATGCGAAGGGCGAGTCGGTCTTCTGCGGGAAGTCCTTCGAGGAAGACGATGCGCTCGTGCCGCTGGATGGATCCGCCTGTCCGGCGAGTGGAAACATGCCGCTGGAGGAGGAGGTGGGCAAAGCTCTGATTCTGGGGCTGCGCGACTACATCCGGAAGTGTGGGTTCAGCGACGTGGTGGTGGGTCTTTCCGGAGGAATTGATTCGGCGGTCACCGCCGCAATCGCGGTGGAAGCGCTGGGACCCGCGCACGTGGCCGGCATCGCGATGCCCTCGCGATTCTCCTCGAAGTCGAGCATCGACAACGCCCGGGATCTGGCGCAGAACCTCGGGATCGATTTTCATCTCGTCGAGGTCGATGCGATCTTTGCGGCCTATCTCGATGCCTTTCGCGGCCTCTACGGGGAGAGGCCGTTCGGGGTGGCCGAGGAGAACGTCCAGGCGCGCATCCGCGGAAACCTGCTGATGGCCTGGTCCAACAAGACCGGCGCCATGGTGCTCGCGACAGGGAACAAGTCGGAGATGGCGGTAGGCTATTGCACGCTCTACGGCGACATGTCCGGGGGGCTGGCTCTGCTGGGCGACGTCTTCAAGACACTGGTCTACCGCATTGCCGAATGGCTGAACCGGGACCGTCAGGTGATCCCCCGGTCCTCGATCACCAAGCCTCCATCGGCCGAGCTGCGGCCGGACCAGACCGACCAGGACTACCTGCCTCCGTACGAGACGCTGGACGAGATCCTCCGGCTCTACATCGAGGAGTGGAAGGAGCTCCCGGAGATCGTCGAGGCGGGGTTCGATCGCGCCACGGTCGAACGGGTCCTGCGGATGGTCGATGGGAACGAGTTCAAGCGCCGGCAGGCCGCGCCGACCCTGCGGGTCTCGACCAAGGCGTTCGGCAGCGGCCGTCAGATGCCGATCGCGCAGCGATGGCGTCAGGAAAACGGATTTCCCCAGCCTCTCTGATCCGGTTCTCCGGATCGATCCCGTTCCGAAGAGCTGCCCCTGAGCGATGCGGATCGCACGGAACCGGGCAGAGCTTTGCGTCCATGTTCAGCGAGATCCACTCGTCCACCCGGGGCAGCGGATTTCAGGACTGAGAGGCTGTGCAGAAATCCAGAGCGGCGCGTCTTGCGGCGGGACGACGCCATCTGCTTCGTTGCGGCTCCTCCGCGATGAGCCCGCATCGCCTCGTCGCCGCGCCTCGCATCTGGTGCCGTCGCGCTCGCAAGCCGATCCACCCTCGATTTCTGCACAGCCTCTGAGGGAGGGTCCTCGAGCTCAGGACGCCAGGAGGTCGGGCGGCAGAGAAAAGTTCCGGCCGCTCCCCGGGCGCCGCCACGCCAGGGGGAGCAGGCCGGAGGTGGAGCTTCCGCGTGCAGCGTTGCGGAACGCATTGCACCGCCGCTTCGAACGACTCCGGTCAGCTCGTGGTGCTTTTCACGCCGGAGGGAGAGGCCGCGAGATTCGGCTCTCCGGGGCCGACCGCGGGGCGGGAGACCGTGGAGGTGATCCCGACCGCTTCGGCGTATTTCAGGTAGGTGTCGATCGAGGCGATGACCACTCGGGCCTCGACGGTGATCAGGTCGATCCCCACCAGGGAGATTCGTACCCATGCATCGACCACGATACCTTTGTCCAGAATCCGGTCGAGGACATCAATCAGACTTGTGCCGCCCGGGGCGCGTTCGACTGCCATATGCTCTCCTGTCGTTTCTGCTCGTCAGCGTTTTCGACTCTGTTTCGCCGTGCTCTTGTTCGAACTCGTTCCACTCGCCGCCAGCCGTTCCTCCACGGCCGCGAGTCGGTTTCGGAGGGCCTCGATCTCCTGAGGATCCTCCGGCTCCCGTCCGGAGTAGAAGCGGTCCGACTTCCACCAGTTCAGCCCGATCTGTTCTGCCTTGTCGATCGAACAGACCACCAGCCGGAGCTGGATCGTCAGCAGTTCGACGTTTGCCAGGGAAACCTTGATGTCTCCAGCGACCACCAGCCCCTTGTCGAGGATCTTGTCGAGGATGTCGACCAGCCCCTGAGGCTGCCGCTGCAAACCGCGTTCTTCCAGTGCCAATTCGGCCTCCGGTTCTCTACCGCATTCGTTCCGTCTGTCGCAGAGTGGCCAGTGTTTTATGTGATCGATGGGGGAACGTCAAGCTGCGCTGTGACAAGCAGATTTCATGCCGGATGAGCCCGTCGGCCGGAGCGTCCGACCCGCCCGCAGCCTCGCTGGGGTGAGGGGGCGCCGAGCCGGGAACCGTTCCGCTCTCGTCATCCTGAGCGCCCGAAAACGTGTCGAAGTCGCGAACCGTCCCGCGAAGGATCTTGCTTCCTGGAACGGTCGAGACGCCCTTGCGCGCTGGGGCGATCACATGAGCAACGATCGTCCTTTCGCGTTTCGCGCTCTCGACCCTGACGAAGGCAAGATCCTTCGCGACCCACCGCATGGGCTTCGACATGTGACAAGGCGCTCAGGATGACGGGGAGTGAGGGGAGCGCCTGTATCGAAGCGGCGAATCCCGCCCGCCGGCCTCGCGTCACTCGATCGTATGGATCGGGCCCAGCGAGAGGTTCAGATCCTCGTCGCTCAACCCGAAATGCTCCTTGAGCTCCTCCATCTTCTCTTCCAGTTTCATCAGCGCCAGTCCGAGCCGCTCGATCTCTTCGTCACTGACCGTTCCCCGCTCCATCCGGCGCAGAGCCTGCCGCTCCAGAAGGCGCCGGATCAGCTCCACGATCGACAGCACCAGCTGCGCCAGACCGTTCTCCACGATCTCCGGATCGGCGGAGATCCGTTCGGGAATCGCCCGCTCGGTGAACTCCAGCGATTCGCGCAGAGCCTGTTCGTCATTCGAGGTGAGGATCGGATCATTCCGGGTCATCGGCAAATGCCTCCAGGGGCCAGGGGCCCGAGATCATGAACGCCACGTGCGGGAATCGTCTCTTCAGCTCGGCGCCGATCTCGCGAACCGTCTCGAGCGATGAACGGCGGATCAGTCCGGCCATCTCCTCGAACCCGCTTTCCCGCCGGATCCATCGTCGCTCGAGCGTCACGGCTGCAAACCGTTCATCGACCGCGCTGCGGAACTCCTCGGGAATCGACCGCTCCGCCCGCAGGCGGTGGAGCTCTCTCAGATAATCCGTCCCCCGGTTGAAATCCTTCCGGTCCGGGCGCACCGAGGTCCCGGGTGCACCGATCCGGAGAGTGATCTCCACCCGGCCGCGATGCCGCCGGAGACGTTCCTCCCACTCGCCCAGCCGCTCGCGGCATTTCTCTTCCGCCTCGCCCTCGTCGTGAACGGTCACGCCGTAGCGGATGGCGAGGAAGATCTCCTGCTCCACGAGCTCCTGCCGGACGCGTGCGACCCGCTGAATGATCTCCGGTTCGGCCGGGCTGCGACCTTCCGGCAGAGTGACGCTGCTGAGGGTCAGAGAACCCGCGGTGAGTGGGACGGCCTGCTCAACGGGCGTCACATCCCCCAGCTTCAGGTGCGCCCCGATGAGGATCAGCCGCGAGGATGCGGCATCTCCACTCATTTCGGGCTCAACGACTGAATGGTCCGTCTCCGGTTCAGTGCGTCGACGTTCGCCAGGACCACATTGAGCCCGAGGAACAGGAGATCGACGTCGCCGATCGAGATCACCGCTTCTCCGGCGATCACCACGCCTCGATCGAGCAGGTGGTCGAGTGTCTCCAGAAGGGAAAGATCGGTCTCCTCGCTCATGCCTCGCGCTCCTCCACAAAGCTGTACGGCGGCCACGGGCCGGTGAGGACGAATCGAAGGCCCTCGCGCTTGTGCTCCCGCTCCAGCTCGTTCCGCAGCGTTTCAATCTCAGTGCCGCGGCCTCGTTCGACCAGAAGGGAGAACTGCGGCGATGATCCATGTTTCATCTCCCGGTTCTCCAGCACCATCGGCGCCTGCAGCCGTTCGCGCAAACGGTCCTCCACCGCATTCACCATGCGGCTCTCGGATTCGCGCGATGCACGGGTCTTCTCGTCCTCGAGCTTCTTCACCAGCAGAAAACGCCGCCCGGGGGTCGCCGAGGTGATCTCCGCTTCGAGCTCGAGAACCCGCGGGTCCTGGCGGGCCGCTGCCTCGCCCCAGGTGGTGCTCTCGAGATCGATCCGGAGAGTCCACTCCTCGCAGCCTCCGATCCGATCGAGGACGGCGGAAAGCCGCTCCTGGTCGTCCCGGAGGAACGACCGCAGAGTTTCTTCAGAGCTGAACAGGGTGAAGGCCCGCAGTGGAATGATGGTGGTCGCGTTCATCACGGCGCTCAACACGTTCTGATGTCGCCAGGCGATCGCACCGATCCACTCCAGATCGTCCGACTGGCGGTCGATCTCGTCCTGCGAGAAGCGGGCCGCGTCGACCGGTGAGACCAGCGCCGAAAGCCCGGCCTCGGAGAGAACTTCGAACCGGTCGGAGCCGTCCACGGCTTCATTGCCGCTGAGAACGGCCGGATCCAGAGCTCGAGCGATGCCGTAGAGGTAAAGGATCTGGCTCACGATGCAAGTTTCGACGTTCGGCGCTCAGGATTCAAGTTCCGATGTCCGGAGGGGAACCAGGGAGCGGAGCATCTCCGCATCGACGGGAGGGGAGGAACGGCGATCCACGAGAACCACCGCGCGGCCGAGCGTCCGGAGCTGATCGAGCTCTCCCGCGCGGCGGGACTCATCGCATGGACAGTCGGATGGGGGCGTCATCGCGTTCGCGATGATCCCGCTGACGATGATCCCGCGAGCGCCGAGCTGGTCGAGAAGCCGCCGGCTCTCCGCGAGGACGAGAGGCTCGGGGCGCAGCACCACGACGGTGCCCGACCGCGGCGAGCGGAGCCCCTGTTCGAATTCCCGCAGCGCCCGTGAGGCCTTGAGCAGATTCTCCCCGAGGGATCCCGGCGGGAGAAGATTCCGGTAGCGGAGGAGGATCCGCATGAACTCCCGGACCCACTCACCCGCGGAATGGGGCAGTTCGAGAAGACGGAGAAAGTGTCCGGTCGGGGCGGTATCGATCAGGATGCGCTCTTTCGTCTCGTCGTCCAGCAGTGTCGAGAGCCTGACGATGGCAAAGAGCTCGTCGGCTCCCGGAGGTGCCATGCTGATGAGCTGCTGCATGATCTCTTCGTCATGGCTCAGGCTCAGGCCACGAGGGGTGATGGCTCCCACCGCACGGCGCACCTCGTCGCCGAAGGATTCGCGGAACTCCTCCCACATCGCCCGGGTGTCGACGATCTCGACCTCGAGATTGGGTGGCGGCTCGATCCGGCTGAACACGTCCCGGACCGAGTGCGCGGGATCGACCGAGATGAGGGTGAACGAGGAGCCGGGTCTGGATGCCGCGAGCTGCAGGGCCACCGATGTGGCGGAGGTGGTCTTCCCCACGCCCCCCTTGCCGGCGAAAAAGAGGAGGCGAGCGTGACCCGGATCGAGGGCATCCACGTGCGGTGGAGCGGTCGGAGATTTTCGGGCGCGGGGATCGGTGCCGCGGAGATAGCCGCGCATCCTCCGGACCGAATCGAGGGGGACACAGGCCCGCGGCGCACGGACGACATCCCAGTCCGCGAGGGTCCGGACGGCATCGGACTCGTCGGTGGATCGCCGGCGGCACGATGCGCAGTCGCAGTCGTGACTTGCCTGGTTGAGAACGACGAAGGCGACGGGAAGGGGAAGAGAGGTGACCTCCCTCAGCAGTCGGACGGTCTGATCCGTGACCCACGGCTCGGCCAGGGTGACGGCGACGAACGCCGAGCGCTGCGGGTCGGAAAGGAGCTCCCGGTGACTCTCCGCTTCCTTCTCGAACTGCTCGATGTACTCATCGATGCGGTCCCGGAAGTTCCGGCGGGTGAGCTGGGTGACGATCTCCCGATGTTTTCCCTGCATCGCATCGAGCGCCGCGCCGAACCGGCGGTAATGACCGGAGGAGGCGAGCATGCGGAGGGTATGACCGGTGGGAGCGGTGTCGACGATCAGGAGGCGATCCGGATGCTGGGCGGCCAGGCTGCCGATCCGTCGCCAGGCCATCAGTTCGTCGATTCCCGGGATGGAAAGCTCGAAGAATCGGCGCAGCTCTTCCCGATCCAGCCAGGTGGCGCGGTCGCCCAGCTCGAGGAGCGGTTCGAGGTTCTCGTTCAGAAACTCTTTCCACAGCGCGGTGGCATCGAACGGCTCGATGGTGAGCTTTCCGGGAGGCCGATCTCCGAAGAGATCTTCGAGGCTCGAGGCCGGGTCGGTGGTGAAGAGGCTGACCCGGCGGCTGTTCGACAGGTGCAGGGCGGCAAGAGCCGCAAGGGTCGTCTTGCCCACCCCTCCCTTCCCGCCGAACAGAACCACTCGCCGGTCGGAGAGCGAGTCGAATGCGCGGGTCAGTTCGTCGATGTTCATCGTTCGGATCAGACCAGGCATCGGAGCGCGGCGGTCTCGACTCTAGCCCGGATTTCTCACGCCATCTCTGCTGCGGAGGCAGATCGCGGCCTGTCTGCTACGTTGCGCACAGCTTCGGCTCCTGAACATAGTCACCACCATGCCTACGTCGCCGAAGCCGCGCGCGCCTTGCATCCAGGCCACTCTCCTCCTCGCGACGAGACGGTGTGAGAAATCCGGGCTAGAGCAACCGTCAGGTCCAGCGATCCTGCTCTTCGATTCGGGCGTCCATGCCCCGGATGCTACTCGCCGTATCCGGTATGAATGTCGATGCCCGGCTCCTGCTCTTCTTCCTGATGCTGGCGCTCGATCTCGCGGGCGAGAGCTTCCTTCCGCTGACGGATCTCTCGCAGGGCCTGGAAGATCGTCGCTTCTTCGACGGCATAGTCCTCTTCCGAGATGTCACCGAGCTCGAGCTTCATCTGAAGCTCGATGAGCCGTTCCTTCCAGATCTGATCATTGAGGAGCTCCTCATCGGCCATGGTCTGGATCTGTTTCATGATCCATCGAAACCCCGCCAGCGGAGCCTTGAACGGAAGGGCGAGCAGATCGTCGATCAGCAGCATGGAGCTATTGGTCGGCCCGCTCGAGTTTCAGCCGGATGTTCACGAAGTTGTAGGGAGGCCACGGGCCGGTGTAGAGGAACGAGAGCTTGTGCTCGTACTTTCTGGCGATCTCCGAGACCTTTTCGTCGAACAGCTTCGTCTTGTCCCGATCCACCAGGAAAGCGGCATTCATGATCATCTTGTCGCCGATCGGCTTGTTCGACCGCGAGGCGACCGCGGCGTCGCGGAGAGCCTCGTAGATCTCCGTGACGTAGCCGTCGGCCTTGGTCTGCAGAGCCGACTCCACGACCCGTCCGAGCTGCATCCGGGCGAAATAGGTTGCCCCCGACTGGGCGGAGGAGATTTCCTCCTTCAACCGGCGGATCTCCTCGTTTTCGTTCTCGATCTCGCCGATCACCCGATCCTTGTCCCAGTTCACCTTCAGACCGAACTCGATCTTCCCTTCCATCTTCTCCAGCACTTCCAGCAGAGCCGGATAGGTGCCTTTGAGGAAGGCCCGGATGTCGTCTTCGGTCCGAAAGACGGTTCCGAAGCTCATGGGCAGGACGGTGAAGTCCCGCATCACCACCTCGTTCACATGCTCGTGAGCGAGGGCGTTTTCCCGGGTCGGGTCCCAGATCACCAGCGGGCAGTTCGAAACGACCGCGGCGAACTCCTCGTAGTGAATGGTGTAGACGTCATCCCCTCGGCCGCCGATGCCGATTGTGCCGAAATCCTTCTTGTCGTCGGTACGGATGATTCCGTACACGTATTTCCCCTGTTCGGGATCCTGACTGCCCTGGGGAGCCTGGCTGCCACGCTCTGTCATCAATCTCTACCTCGTCTGGACCAATAGTATCAGTCCCGGCTGTATTCAAGATTCGCGCCTTCGGACCATCCGGTTTCATCCATCCGTTCCGCTGCCAGCAGCAGAGCTTTCCGGACGTAGGAAGGGTGGGGCAGGCGGACCAGTTCCTCCGGATCGATCCAGCAGAACTGTTCCGGATCGAGCCTCGCCCCTCTCTGTACGGTCGCGGCGAAGATCCGGAACTCGATGCGCCGATGGGTGACCGTGTGCCGGATGGTTCCGACCTCCACCTGATTGATCAGACCTCTGACGGCGCTCCCGGGCAGCAGGAGGTCGTTTCCGTGCGGCAGGTGATACATGGCGCTCATCAGCCTCCCGCTCTCCTTCCGCATCAGGATCCGCTCGGCGTCGTCGACGACGATGAAGAGCGGGATCTCCAGCCGGATGGTTGCCCGTTTCTCCGGCCGGACCGGGTAGCCCTCCGGTTTCGCCTGCCCTCGCGCCACGCAATGAGCCGCCACGGGACAGCTTTCACATCGCGGTGCGCGCGGCCGGCAGACCAGGGCTCCATGCTCCATCAGCGCCTGATTCAGCATTCGGGGGGAGCGGGCTTCCCGCACAAAACTCTCCGCGAGCTCCCAGACCTGCTGTTCCAGCCGGCCCGACCCGATCGGATCCTTCAGCCCCGCCAGTCGTGACATCACCCGCAACACGTTGCCGTCGACGATGGCCGCGGTCTGATCGAAGGCGATCGAGGCAATCGCCCCCGAAGTGTAGCGGCCGATTCCCGGGATGGAGCGGAGAGCGTCGAGATCCCGAGGGACCATCCCTCCATGCCGCTCCACCACCTCGATTGCACCGCGTCGCAGCATCTTCGCCCGGCGGTAATACCCCAGGCCGGACCATGCACCGAGGACCTCCTCTTCGCTTGCCTGCGCCAGAGAGCTCACCGTGGGGAAACGGCGGATGAAGCGCTCGAAATATCCGACCACCACGTCCACCCGCGTCTGCTGGAGCATGATCTCCGAGACCCACACCTCCCAGGGATCGTAGTGCTCCCGCCACGGCAGCGCCCGATGCGACTGCATGAAGCCCTCCTCGAGCGCCGCGACCATCGCGGGAATCGCCCGGGAGAGCGCATTGAGGTCTGTTTCCGGATCCTTCATGATCTCCGCACCGCCCAGAGTATAGAAACAGCCGAGGCAGAGAGTGCAAGCGCCCCGAGTCTCCCGGTGTGGGACGGGTCTCCCGACCCGTCCCCTGTCGGTGCGACGGAGCGAAGAGGTGGAATCTCGCGAGGAAGGGCTGGAGCACGCCGGGGAGTCCAGGAAAGGGTGATTGGATTCTCCCCCGTGTGGGACGGGTCTCCCGACCCGTCCCCTGTCGGAGCTTTGATCTCCGGCCGCCGAGCGCTCGCGCCACGGACGACGGTGTGGTTCTGGTCTGGCGACCAGCGCCAATCGACACCAGAGAGTTTCTCCAGAGAAACTTCAGGCTCCTGGGCGGGAGACGGGTCAGGAGACCCGTTCCAGTGCGCCCGAGAGCGCACCTGGAGGCTGGCGCAATCGATGAGCACGACAAGCGGGGTTTCCCGCGATGCTTCACGTACCGTACACGCATCGTATCCCTCACCGCATCTTTGTGGGCGCGTCGCATTCCTTGAATTCGGAGCTCGGAAGCAACGGCCCTACGAGTAGGGAGAGAATCAGGGTCACATCTTCGCCTCTCGCTTTTTCTACAAGGCGTAGAATTCTCACCTCAATGTGGGGCAGATTTCCCCGGAACCGAAAAGCGAAGACGTGACCCCGATGGTCCTCCCTTCGCCGTCAGCTGAGGCAGACAGACAGAGAAATGGACCCGAAGAGAAAGGCGGATTCGAGCATGGTCGTGAGGAGGCGAGGTGGTGGTTGATTTGATCAGCCGGTGTTCAGGATCGTTCGCAGCATTTCGCGAAGGAGGGTGCGGTCCGGCTCGCGGAGCCGACCGAGAGTTCTGGCTACGAGGTCGGACTCGATCGTCGCCACAACCGGCTTGAGCAGCGATGGACGGAGCAGGCCTGCTTCCTTCCAGTTTTCGATGGGGCGGTCGAGCGGTCGAGGATGGTCTGTACGGCTGGTGATCGCGACGATGATGATGTCGCGGGTGTGATCATGAATCGAAGATGTGGAGACGACGGCCGCCGGTCTCCTCTTGGAACTGGACTGGTCAGTGAATGGAAAGCGCACCAGGACGACGTCGCCGAATTCAAAGCGCGTCATACGCGCCGTCCTCCGGATTGTCCCAGACGCTCTCGAAAGCGCGCTGGGACAGGTGGGACGCCTCTCGCGTGATTCCCGCTTCGCGTTCGAGGAGAAAGTCGACGAAATCTTCGACCTCCGCCACTCTTTCGCTCGGCAGCTTCTGAATCTTTTCCATCAGCGGATGTTCCGACATTTCATCACTCCCTGCGCCGGTGAAGGGCTCGCGCCTTCGATCAGTCTCCGGATCGACTGATCATACCGTCTCCCGTCGTCAACAGAAATCGGTATCCGACGATTCTCGCTGCCGAGGAGAACACGCGTTCTGCCCAATGAGTGACGCCGATCGTTCCGGGGAGGCGTTCCCCCTGCCCCCTCGGGCACAGGGGCCTCCCGGCCTTTTCCTGCTGTGGTCCTCCGCGAAGTCATCTACGGACGGCCCCCGGGGCCCTCCTGCAATTCACAGAAATGAGCTGGCAAACTGCAGGCGCCCGGTGCGTCAGGGTGACCTGAGCGGGATGTGCATCGTCTCTGCAGCCTCGGACATCCGACGGTCGTAGGTTGCCAGTTCGATTGCGATCCCCAGATCCTGAAGAAAAACGATCGTGGAGAGATGCAGTGCATCGAGCGTCCTGACCGCGAGCGGAAAGGGTTCGAGGGCCCGACCGCAGCACTTCCCGGGACAGCTCGGCGATTGCCATCGACTCGATGAGCTGCCGTGCCGCGTCTCCATGAGATTCACTCATCTGCCGCCGATGAACCGAGCTCCACGTCTCGTACTCGAGAAGCCGGCTCGAAACCAGGTCCTGCTCCCAGAAATCCGCGGACGGATGATGATCTTCGGCGAAAGCTCGGCCAGAATCACCGAGGTATCGACGTAAATCAACGGTCCCCTCGCTGGTCCGAGAGCTCCTCGACAATCTGTTCGAGGGATGCCACGGTCGCCGCTCCGCCGGAACCCGCCTCGCGACGGGTGGCGTCAGCCAGCCTTTGCGCACCGCTTCGGCAAGGATCGCGTCCGAGACCGATTCCGTGCGTCCTGGTTTCGGTGCCGTGATCTCGGCGACCACTCGATCGCGGTCGGTCACCAGAACCGTTTCACCCTGCGAAGGGAGCCGGATGTACTCGCTCAGCCTGTTCTTCAGAATCTGGATGCCGACACTGCGCATGCCTCTAGAGTAGCGCCCGGTAGCTACCTGGTCAAGCGCGCTGCGGGGGCGAACGGCCCGAGCCGCCGCGAGAGAATCGGGGTCACGTCTTCGCTTCTCGCTTTTCTACAAGGCGTAGAATTCTCACCTCAATGTGGGACAAATGTCCCCGGAAACCGAAAAGCGAAGATGTGACCCCGATCGTTGATGGTGCAACTTCTCCCGATTGTGCCTCGTTGTAGAATGGACCCTTCGGCTTACTGGTCATCATGCGACGCTCGGGGACCCGTGATCGACGTGCGCCCCGACGCAAGCCGTGTGCGACGCGCGACGATGCGCTGCCAGGAGGATTCAATGAAGAAAGCAGTGGTTCTCATTACTCTCGTGTTCGCGCTGACGGCTTGCGCGAAGCAAGCGCCGTCGACCGACACATCGGCAGCGGCTCCGACCGCGACAGCGCCGGCCGCTCCGGCGACGACGACGGAAACGGCGGCGCCGTCGACCGCCGGAACGCCGGCACCGATCGCCGTCTCCGACGCTTCGATTCCAGCCGAGGGGCTCGCCATGTGGCTCCGCGCCGACAAGGGCGTCACCGCGACACAGGACGGCGCTGTGTCCGCATGGAACTCTCCGAACAATGTCGCAGCGACGCAGGAGGATGCGAAATCTCAGCCGAAGCTCGTCGCCTCGTCGATCGGCGGAAAGCCGGCGATCCGGTTCGATGGCAACGACAGTCTCCTGGAGACGAACCTCGACATCAACCCGGGGGTGACTCCGAACCTCACCGTGATCAGCGTGTTCGACAGCCGCACCGCGGAGGCCGATCCGCTGCGAAAGCTCTATGGAGCGGACGACGGCGATTTCGACCGCGCCGCGGGCCTCGACAGCCGTGCGGACACGACGAACTACGGCATCTTCGGCGGCAACGGTGTCATCGCGTACTTCAGTCTCGAACAAGACCAGCCGACCATCACCGTCGATTCCTGGACGCCGAACACCTTCGACGGCTGGGTCAACGGAAAGCACGCGCTCTCGCAGGTCGCGGTCTCCAATGAGAAAGGTCTGCCGCATATGTTCATTGGCGGCACCGGAACGAGCTTTCACGAGCCGTGGATGGGTGACGTCGCCGAGATGCTCGTCTACACGCGCACGCTCACGGATCAGGAACGGACCGAGATCGAGGATTCCCTTGCGGAGAAGTACTCGATCGCCATCGATCACACGCCCGCACCGACGACGGAGTAACGGGGCGCTTCGACCATACCTCAAAGGTCCATGGGACCGCGTCGCCCAGGGCGTGGCTCCTGCCGTCGACGTCGCGCGCTACTTTCCTCCTTCGGCGAAGACGGCGGCTCAGACGATGGTGAAGAACACCATCGCCGCGCCCGGCCACCGGATCGACCACCTGGAATGGATGTCCCCGGCGACGCGCGAGAAAGCGAAAGCCAGGCTCGCCACACGTTGTACGTCGGCATCGGGTTTCGCGATCGCTGGCGGGACTTCTCGCGCGTGCGGGTTGTGGTGAGAGAAGTGAGAGGTGAGAGGTGAGAAGTGAGAGGTGAGAGGTGAGAGGTGAGAGGTGAGAGGTGAGAGGTGAGAGGTGAGAGGTGAGAGGTGAGAGGTGAGAGGTGAGAGGTGAGAGGTGAGAGGTGAGAGGTGAGAGGTGAGAGGTGAGAGGTGAGAGAAGTGAGAGGTGAGAAGTGAGAGGTGAGAGGTGAGAGGTGAGAGGTGAGAGGTGAGAGGTGAGAGGTGAGAGGTGAGAGGTGAGAAGTGAGAGGTGAGAGGTGAGAGGTGAGAGGTGAGAGGTGAGAGGTGTCAGCTCTCATTTCTCTGACTTCGCGCCGGTGTCGGTCATTCGGGAGGGAGTGCAATGTCCGTGGCCGTTCGAGGGTTGCTGGTGTGTATGAGACCGAGCGTTCCCGGGCTGATGCTGCTGGCTGCGATCGTCGCTCTGGCACTCACCGCCGGTTCACGCGTGCAGAAGGCGCTCCCTTCCTCGCCGGACGGAACCGCGCCGGTCGTTCTGGAACTGTTCACCTCTCAAGGTTGCTCGAGCTGTCCGCATGCCGATGCCCTGCTTGCCCGTCTGGCGAGGGATCCGGAGATCGGTCCGCGGTTGATTCCTCTCGCCTTTCACGTCGACTACTGGAACTACCTCGGGTGGTCCGATCCCTTCTCCCGCGCCGATTGGTCGCGGCGGCAGCAGGCTTATGCCCGGTCGCTCGGATCGAAGGTCTACACCCCGCAGCTCGTGGTGAATGGTCATGAGCAGATGGTGGGCTCGGCCGAACCGACCGTGCGCAGTTCGATCCGGCGCGCGGCGCGTGTGGCTCCGACCGTGGACCTGCAGACGACGATCTCCCGAAGTGGCGATGCCATCACGGTGCGGGTGGATGCACGCCGTCGCTCGGAACAGCGCGATCCGGTGGTGATTCTCGCCGCGCTGGTGCGGCGGCACGCGGAAACGGAGGTGCCTCGTGGGGAGAACGCCGGCCAGAACCTGAAGAACGACTTCATCGTCGAGGATCTGCGTCCGGTCTGCACACTCGAGGCGGGAGCGGAGGGTCGGCAGGGGACCGTCGAATTTTCCATCGGTTCCTACCCTCAATCCGTCGTCGTTCTCGCGCAGAGCCGCAGGACTCTCCAGATTCTGGGCGCCTCGAATACGTCGATCAGTGGCGGTTCCGTGAGAGACTGAAGCGCGGTGAGCTCGGACTCCTCTTCGGATCGTGAGCGGCAGGTGGCCGCGACGGCAAGGGGCTGGTCTTCACGCAACGTGGTCGCTCTGGGGACCGGGCTGCTCGCCGTGTCCTTCAGCGCGATTCTGATCCGCTTCTGCAGTGCCCCGCCGACCCAGATCGCCTTTTACCGCGTTCTGATGGCCGGAGGTGTGTTTCTCGGCTGGTCGCTCCTGCGTCATGGCCGCATTCCGCTCTCGAAGCGCGATCTGGGCATCGCCGCGGCAGCCGCGGTCTTCCTCGCCGCGCATTTCTATCTCTGGATCGGATCGCTCTTCCTCACCCGGATCAATTCCTCCATGGTTCTTCTCTCGGTTCAGCCACTGTTCGCCTTGATCCTGCAGAGCGTGTTTCTGCGCACGGCCATCGTGCGGCGAAACGTGTTCTCTCTGGTTCTCGGAATCTGCGGAGCCGCGATTCTGGCGGGAGGCGATTTTCTGCACGGAGGCGAGTTGGCCGGACGGGGCGATCTCTATTCGATCATCAGCGCGGCGATGGCCGCTGCCTACCTCTTCATCGGCTCGTTCCGGCGTGCCCCTCTGATTCCTTATCTCGGAACGGTCTACTCGCTCGCCGGGGTGGTGCTGCTGGGCGCTGCTCTGGTCCAGGGGGATCCTCTGGTTCCGGGGCGCCGGATCGACTGGCTCTGGTTCGCGTTGATCGCGATTTTTCCCACCCTCATCGGCCACACCATGCTGAATCGCGCGATGAAGTTCTTTCCCGGCTACGTGGTGAATCTCTCGGTCCTGGTCGAGCCGATCCTGACCGGGATCTGGGCCTGGCTGGTTTTCGGAGAACTGCTGACGCGCAACGTCGTTCTCGGCGGACTGCTGATCGTCGGTGCGGTCGCGGTGGAGGCGATCCCTCGACCGGTCATACCGAGTCAGTAGCCATCGCAGGTCCGGAAGCTACGATCTCTCCGCTGGCTCCGATCCATTGCTCAGTGTCGTGACCAGTTCGGGAAGCTCACCGATGTGCGCGATCTCGTGAAACCGGGAGCGGTCGACGTGCTCGTCCGCCACCACTTCATGAACCCACACCTCGACCGGCGGAATGTGTACCGCGTGACCGCCAATCGCGACGACGGGGAGAATGTCGGATCGGATCGAGTCGCCGACCATCAGAAACCGATCGGCATCGAGCTGGTGCTGTTCGAGAATCCGGGCATACGTTTCCTCGGTTTTCCGGCTGACGATCTCCACCGAGGAGAAGTACCGCCCGATGCCCGAACGTGCCAGTTTGGTCTCCTGATCGAACAGATCCCCCTTGGTGATCAGCATCAGACGATGGGTAGTGCTGAGACGCCGGATGGTCTCTTCGACCCGGTCGAGAAGCTGAATGGGAGCGGCGAGCATCTCCTTGGCGAATCCGATCAGCCGGGAGATCTCGGTGCCGGTGATCCGCCCCTCACTCAGCTCGATGGCCGTCTCAATCATCGAAAGGGTGAAGCCTTTGATTCCGTACCCGAAATGCCGGATGTTGCGGGATTCGGTTTCGTTCAGGCGCTGCTCGATCCACTCCGGCGGATGGTAGTCGGACAGCATTCGCTTGAACTTCTCCTGCGTCGCGGAGAATAGTGGCATGTTGTGCCACAGCGTGTCGTCCGCATCGAATCCGATGACCTCGATCATGCGGGAACCGCTTCTCCCGTCAGCTGCGAGGTGCACGCGGGGCAGCGGCTCGCCTGGATCGGCACCACCGTCCGGCAGTACTCGCAGACCTTGGTGGTCGGATCCGCGGGAAGAGGATCTTCCTTCTTTTTCAGACGGTTCATTCCTCGAATCAGAAAGAAGACCGCCAGGGCGATGATCAGGAAGCTGACGACGTTGTTGATGAACAGGCCCCAGTTGAGTGTCACCGCACCGGCCGTCTGCGCATCGAGGATCGTCGCATAAGGTCCGACCGGGTCCCCGGTCTTCAGGACGACGAAGAGATCGGCGAAATCCACGCCGCCCATCAGCAGACCGATGGGCGGCATCAGGATGTCGCTGACGAACGACTTGACGATGGTGCCGAATGCACCACCGATCACGATTCCCACGGCCATGTCGACGACATTTCCCTTGATGGCGAATTCCCGAAACTCTTTCAGCATGCAGTTTCTCCTTTCATTGCGGGGCCTTTTCCGGTCCCGAACGGCGGCCTCACCGGAACGAGTGCGGCGAGGGGCCGCTCGAACGTTTCTCCACGATAACGAACCGCTTCCAGGAACAGGCCTGACGGCGGCGCAGTCGGCTGCAGGGGAGGCCCGGGCTTGCGGACCAGCTCCTGAAACTGAGCGGGTTCCATCGATCCCCGTCCGACCTCGGCCAGAGCCGCAACGAGTTTCCGGACCATCTTCCAGAGGAAGTGCGACGCGCCGACCCGGATCAGGATCAGGTCCCCCTCGGTTCGGATCTCGAACCGTTCGAGGCTGACGCGCGTCGACTCGTCGCCCACGCGCTTGTCGCTGAAGCGCCGGAAGTCATGGCTCCCGCGCAGCGCCGAGCCCGCCTCGATCATCCCGCCGACGTCGAGCGGATCGCGGATCCACCAGACGAACGGTTTGCCGAGGGCGGTTCTGCGGGTGGCGATCTGGTAGAGGTAGATCCGCTCCACGGCGTCGTGCCGGGCATGGAACCGATCCGAAGCCGGCTCCACGCGAACGACGCTGATGTCGGCAGGCAGCCGATCATTCAATCCGATCTCGATCTGGCGCGCGGTCAGTCGCTCGGCGACGCGGAGATGGGCGACCTGTCCGGTTGCATGGACGCCGGCATCGGTCCGTCCTGCACCACCGAGATCAGGCTTGCGCCACAGCTCTCCCGCCGCTTCCAGCAGCTTCCCCTGGATCGTCTTTGCGGTGTTCGACTGCGTCTGCCAGCCGGAATAGCGCGTTCCGGCATATTCGATGATCAGCTTCCAGGTGGCCATGAATGGCCATAGAGTACAACTTCTGAAGCTCAGCAGCGGGTGGACGGGTTCAGTTCCGAGGGGTGTGGATTCGCGCAACCGCCTCGATCAGGTCTCCGGCCGCAATCGGTTTGAGCAGAAAGTCGACGAACCCCGCGTCGAGTGCGGTCTGACGTGCTTCGCCACCACCGTAGGCCGTCACCGCGATGGCCGGCGGTGGATTCGGGTCTGCCTGCCGTGCCCGGAGCATGAAGCCATATCCGTCGGTCCCCGGGAGCGCGATGTCGCTGACGATGACGTGATGTCCCCGGGACAGCAGATTCAGCGCCTCGTCGGCGGTTGCGGCACCCGCCACCTCGGCACCGGCGCCTTCGAGAACCAGACGGAAGATGTCCAGTGTTTCGGAGTCGTCCTCGATCAGCAGAATGCGGATTCCCTCCAACGCCCGGTCGACCCTGGAAGCTGAATCGGGCATTGCTTTGGGCTCCGGCGGTTCGAGGGAGGCGAGAGCCGGGAGGCGCACGGTCATGGTGGTTCCGCGATGATGGCCTTCGCTCGACGCTTCGACGGTCCCGCCGTGAATTTCCGCCACCGTCTTCACGATGGCCAGTCCCAGCCCCAGTCCGCCGTGCTGCCGCGTGGAGGAGGAGTCCTCCTGACGGAACCGGTCGAACACGTGAGGCAGGAATTCAGCCGAGATGCCCTGACCCGAGTCGCGGACCCGCAGGACCGCCTCTTCGGACTCGGATTGGAGAGACACATGGATCAGGCCCTCCGCCGGGGTGAACTTCAGCGAGTTCGAGATCAGGTTGCTCAGCATCTGGCGGCACCGCTGGGCATCGCCGCTGATCCGGATTCCCGGGGCGATCTCCGCCTGGAGTTGGACACTTCTGTCGGAGGCGAGCGGTCGGAGAGAGCGAACGGTGTCCGAGATCGTCGAAGAAAGATCCAGATCTTTCCGGTCGACCGGCAGGGTGCCCTTGACGATTCTGGAGACGTCGAGCAGGTCGTCGATGAGCTTGTTTTGCGCCCGGACACCTTCCACGATCGACTTCAGGGCGTTCTTTCGGGTGCTCTCGTCCTGCGAGGAGACCTCCAGCATTCCCGCCCATCCGAGGATGACGGTGAGGGGGGTGCGAAGCTCGTGTGAGAGCATCGCGAGGAATTCGTCCTTCGACTCGTTGGCGCGACGGAGCTCCTCCTCCACTCGTTTGATCGGAGTGATGTCGTGAAAGACCACCACACCCACAGAGGGATGTCCGTAGAGAGGCGGAAAGGTCTTTGCGTAGAGAAGCAGTGTGCGGCGGATCCCACCGTCCTGCCACTCGATCTGACTCCCCTCGAGGGATTCACCGCGAGCGATCCGCTCCAGGGTCTGCTCATCGATGAGGTGTTGGAGATCTTCCGAGATGGCCCGCGCGGCACGGTTGGCGAAGAGAATCCGATGTCCTTCGGGCTCAATGAGCAGAATGGGGGAAGGAGCCAGATCGAAGGCCGCCTCGAGCCACCGCTCACGGCTGCTGAGCGCTTCGGCGGTTTTCTGCTCACTCTCGGCCAGAGCCATCTGCGACTGGTGATTCCTCTGTCGGAGGCTCTCCAGTTCCAGTTCATGCAACCGGGCGTTGCGAAGTGCGAGCGAGGCCTGGTCCGCCAGGGCCTCCAGCATCGGTGCTTCGTCCGCTTCGAGACGGCGATTGCGGACCGCGATGAGCACGCCGTCGATGGAGTGCTCACAAACCACCGGGACCGCGATGACCACCTGATCCTCGTTCACCCCGAGGCGTTCGCGCACCTCGCTGATGATCCGCTCATCCATCGGCTCGGACAGGCCCTCGAACCTCGAGACGCTCACTCCACTGGCCGCCTGGACCGACAGCGTCCGATCCCCATCGGAGAGGAGAATCAGAGCCGCATTCGCATCGAGAAGCAGCAGGGTCGAATCAACGATGCCCTGGAGCACTTCTCCGGTGTCGAGGCTTCCTGCCAGGGCCCGGTTGATCGCGGCCCAGCGTTTCCAGATCTCAGCCCGGTCGACGTCCATCACCCCTCCGTATCGAGCTTCACCTCGAACCCTTCCGAGGAAATGGTGAATGTTCGTTCCCTCGGGTCATGTCCGCTGTTGCGGGTTTTGAGGATCCGGATCCTGCGTCCCATGTCCTCTTCCGGCTCGAAGCGGAGGGCGACGATGTTGTCGCTCATGTTGGAGACTTCGTCGCCGCTGACCTGCTGAAGGAGTGCATTGCTCGGGAGCTCCACCGTGATCAGGCAGGTCACCCCTTCGACGGCCATCCACTGAGTCAGCGAGTAGAGATACTCCAGCAGGCGCTGGCGATCGTAGCTGCGGTGGCGGAGGTCACCGAGCGCGTCGATCACCACCCGCTTGACCTTCCGGGTCCGGATCCGCCGGAACAGCTCCACGACCACACTGTCGATCTGCATCTCCACCGGCGAACTGTAGAGGTGCTCGAACCTTCCTTCGCCAAGGAGCTCTTCCGGGTCCCAGCCGAGATGGCGGATGGTCATTGCGAGCTGAGTCGGGTTCTCCTGAAATCCCAGGTAGAGTGCAGGTTCTCCCTTCATCGCGCCGGAGATGGCGAAGTTGAGAGCGAGGATGGTTTTTCCGACTCCGGTCGGGCCGGCGATCAGAGTGGTACTGCCCTTCCAGAACCCGCCCTCGAGCATCGTGTCGAGCCCGGCGATGCCGGTCTTCACTCGTTCCATCGCCGGGGTGTAGTCCGGTGCGACCGGCGGTGTTCGCAAACGGGGAAACACCTCCAGTCCGGCCGCGGTGATGTTGAATGCGTGCAGCCCCTCGAGAGCATCCGAGCCGCGCAGTTTCTCCACCCGCATGAAGCGCTGTTCGCGCATCCCGCTGTGGATCTTCGAAAGCTGAATGATGCCATCCGCGATGGCGAACTCGGGGTATTCGGTCAGCGTCTCCGGTCCGTACTCCCCGACCAGAATGGTGGTGCAGTCGAACGAGGCGAGGACCGAGGCCAGGTCGAAGATCACCTGGCGGCGGCTCTCCGGCGGGAGGCCCGGGCGGTTGAGTGCCTTGAACGAGTCGATCACCAGGACCCGAGGCTGGTGCTTTGCGATCAGCTCGGTGACCGCCTCGACCACTCCGGAGAGATCCGGACTGTCCCTGACCAGAAGGACGAGATCCTCGTAAAGGACCCTCTCTCCGACCAGGGACGCATCGAAGAAAGAATATGCCTGGCCGTGAAGGATGAACTTCTCCAGAGGTTCCGACAGAGTGGTGAGGTACAGAGCAGTCTCGCCCCGGCGAGCATGGAAGAAGGCGATCTGTTCGGCCAGGATCGTTTTGCCCGTTCCCGGTGCACCCATCAGGACGTTCATCGAGTAGCGGGGGAGGCCGCCGCCGAGGATCTCGTCGAGCTCGTCGATGCCCGTGGTCAGTCTCTTCATGCTGCTCCTTTCTTCTCGAGCAGACCGGAAACGGTATGGATCAGCAGCTCCGGATCGAACGGCTTGAGCAGAAACGCGTCGGCCCCCGCTTCGAGCGCGCGCGCCTCCGCATCGAGATGGCTGATCAGCAGGATGGCAACGGCGTTGCTGCTGCGGTCGGCACGCACGGCGCGGCAGAGGCTCAGGCCGTCGAGCTTCGGGACCAGGACCTCGCTGACCAGAAGGTGTGGGCGAAGCTCGCGTGCAAGGGCGAGCGCGGCGATTCCGTCGTCGGCAAATGCGACTTCAAAGCCGACCTGCTCGAGCAGGTAGCGCTCCAGTCGCTGGACCGCCGGATTCCGCTCGACGACCAGAATCAGTGCGCGTCCGGAGGAACTGCCGCTCGGTTCGCACATGTCGAGTTCGAAGCGTATGCTTGCGTGGCCCGAGAATCAAGTCGCAATTTGTGCCGCATCGACGAAGCAGACTCGACGGTAAGTCCGAACGTCATTCGCATCAGTTCCTGGTTCCGAAATCGTCCGCTGTCCATCGTCCGTAGCGCTCGATCGTGGAAGTGGCGGGCAGCGCTTCGATCGACTTTTCCGCGTCGTGGACCAGCCACAGAGTGGGAGCGACGCGGCAGGGTTCCTCCTGGCCGGAGCGGACTCCCGGTGCGGAGCGAACCACGATCCGGCCGTCGGGGGTGAACCCCGCGATCTCGATCTGGAGCGAACAGTCACCGGCAATCCTGCGGCGCAACAGGCTGGCGACCTCGATTGCATCCACGGTCCCCGAGGACGCGTTGTAGACCACCGCGAGGGGAGGGTCCACCTGGTTGGGATAAAGCCATGTGTACAGCGCGAACAGGAGCCGTTGCCCGTCCGGGGACCAGTCGATCAGCTTCACGCCGTTGCCGTTCTTTCCTTCGCCGCCGGGGTTCTGGGCGAAGACCTGTCGTTCGCCGGTGCCTGGTGTGGAGACGAGGATGCGTGAGATGTTCTGGCACGCGAGGCTGTCGCGGATCTCGTTCTGCAGGGGCAGGGCCTCCACCTCGGCGCGGGCGCGACGGGTTCCGTCCGGCGAGATCAGGACATTGCTCCGGGCGAGGCGGTAGCCGGAGCGGCCGGTCGAGTCCTCACAGGTGAGATAGGAGGTGCGGGAACTGGCCGTCGGGGCGGGAGCGATGGTTCGGCAACCCATCCCGAGAAGGAGCAGAGCGGCGGCGGCGGTAAACGGAATGATTCGTGGCATCGGTGGGAAGCTCAAGCAGAATCCGCGCCGAAGGGCCGGATCTGCTAAACTGGAGGCCTCCACCAGTTGAATCTGGGATCTGAACAGGAGGGTGTGATGGGTGAAGAGATGCTGTTCGAGATCTGTTACGAGGGCGATCTTACGGTCGAGGTGTGCGAAGCGTTCCGTCGCATCGGCGCCGAGCCGAACTTCGATCAGAGCTGGCGGGTGGCTCTGGACGGCGAACATTCTCCCGCGGTTCTGACGCGCTGGCTCCGGATGAGGATCGGCGGGGACGCCAGGCTGCTCGTCGCGCGGGCGCATCATGTCCGCAACCGGGATCTCCTTCTGGTGCGTCACAGCCAGACCGCCGGTGCCGACTACCGCGAGCTGCATGGCGCCCTGGAGCGGCTCGGAGAAGTGGTTGATCTGCCATTCGAGTCGACCTTCGTGATCGAGCCTTTTTCCGCCGATTCGGTGGATGTACACCTGATCGGCGAGGCCCTCGCGGAGCTCTGTCCGGATGAATCGCTGATGGTCATGGGGATCGCCGGGGACTATGCCTTCTGCACCGGCGAGCTCGGCCTCGCGCAGGCCGCCGCCCTCGAGATCCAGCGCGCCCGTGCCGCCGGCTGAGAGCGCGGTTCCGCGCGTAAGAGCGCCAGCCCGTTTCGCCCTTGCGGGCTGTCGGTCAGGACGGCTCGGCGATGAAGCGGTATCCCACCCACGGCTCGGTCACGATGTAGCGCGGATTGGAGGGATCGGGCTCGAGCTTCCGCCGGAGGGCACCCACGTGTACCCGGACGGTGTCGTGTGTCGTCCCGGGCGCACCGTTCCAGACCTCGTCGATCATCCGGTTGAGGGACACCGGACGTCCGGCGTGAAGAGCGAGAAGCTCGATCAGCGAAAACTCCGTCGGCGTGAGATGAAGCTCCCGGACCCCCTCGGTGACGATCCGGCGCTCGAGATCGAGCCTCAGCTCGCCGAAGCAGAGCAGGGCAGGATGAATGGCCCCGGCGCGACGAAGCTGTGCACGCACACGAGCCATCAGCTCGGCCACTGAAAATGGTTTGACCACGTAATCGTCCGCTCCGAGGTCGAGCGCGCGGATCTTGTCGGACTCCCCGCCCCGCACCGAGAGAACGATGATCGGGATCTCCCCCCAGCGGCGTACCGATTCGATCAGATGGAACCCGTCGCGGCCGGGCATCGCCAGATCGGTCAGGATCAGGTCGGGCTGTTCCCGCCGGGCGAGGTTCGCCCCCTCCTCTCCGTCGGCCGCCGACATCGTGCCGTAGCCCGCGGCCTCGAGCTCCTGGCTCAACGACCTTCGGATCGCAGGCTCGTCATCCACCACCAGAACCCGGCATGCCACGCTCATGGTTGGGCCTCCACCTGTGCGGACCGGAGGACGATCCGTGCGACTGTCCCGCCGCCCGGTCCGTCGGAGATGACCAGAGTCCCGCCGCTCGCCGCGGTCAGCCCCCGCGCGATCTCCAGACCGAGTCCTCGATGGGTGAGATCGCCGGGCGATCCCTCCCGGAAATCAAACGGAACTCCGGAGCCCCGGTCCCGCACCTCGAGAACCACCCGTTCGCCCGCACCTTCCGGCGAGGCTGTCAGCTCGATCGGTTGATCGGGCGGCGACGCGTGATCGGCGTTCTCGACCAGGTTGACCAGGATCTCCAGTGCAATCCCGGGGTCGACCTGGACGTCCGGACAGGCCGGATCGACCCGCACACGGAGCGTGCGGCGAAGGGCGAGAAGAGGCAGGTGGTCCCGCACCGCACGGAACAGATCGGCGGCCGGCGTCGGCTCCGGACGAGGGCGGAGAGCACCGGCCTCGAGCCGGGCAAATGCCAGCAGACCAGCGACGCGGCTCCGCAATCGTGCCGACTCCTCATCCAACCGGCTCACGGTGTCCAGCGGACCGGGCTGGTCGCGCAGTTCCCTCCGAAGGCTCTCGATCTGTAATGACATCGCCGTGAGCGGGGTGCTGAGGTCATGCGAGACCGCACGCAGCAGAGCCGTCTTGAGGGCTTCGCTTTCCTGGAGCGCGATGACGTGGGCGTTCTCGGAGGAGAGCCGCTCACGTTCCACCGCGATCGCCACGAGGCGGGCGACCGAGCGCAGGGCCTCCGGGTCACGATGAGATTGACCGATGACCAGAACGCCTGCGACGCGTCCCCCGGTGACGAGAGGGAAAAACAGCAGGCCTCCGAATTCGGCCTCGCGCTGATGCCGGCCCACGCCGGCGACCACGTCCTCGAACTCGTCCCGCCACGGCCCTTCCCAATGCACCCGATCCTGACGATAGGAGCTTCCACCGAAGAGCACCAGCCCCCCCTGGTCAGCCCCGACCGATTCCATCGCGCGTGCGGTCGCTTCCCTCGAGGCGGCGTCACGCGTGCTGGAGGAGAAGAGCGCAACGCTGAGGCGGTAAAGCATCTCCAGCTCGCTCTGATGCGTTCGCGCCACTTCCGCCTCGCGCCGGATCCCAAGGACCAGCCGGCTCGCAATCAGAGAAACCGCGACGAATGCCCCCAGAGCGATCCAGTCCTCCCCCTGGGCAATGCGCCAGGTTCCGACCGGCGGAAGGAAAAAGTAGTTCAGCAGCGCCGCGGCGAAGATCGAGCAGGCGATCGTCACGATCCTTCCGCTCCCCATCGCGACGAACAGAATGACCACCACCAGCAGCAGTGCGAGCGTGGTGGGATTGAATGCAAATCCGCGGGCCGTCCATGCGGTCAGGGCCACCGCGAGGAGGCTCACCAGAGCGCGGAGCCATCCCGCGGGAGAGGAAAATGAGAGTGACGGCGAGGCTCCCCGGCGCATCTGTTCAGTCTATGCCCGATTGTTCCCGAAAGAAGGCCTAAAGAGTTTCGAAAGACCCGCGAAACCGGGACGAATGTCCGTTCCCGAAGGGTTGGAGAGTTCGGCTCGTGCCACAGGCGGGCCGCAACGCCGCATGACCGAATCTTCCCTTTCAAACGGCTCGAACGGAAACGGGGAGATCTCACGTTCTCCGCTCCGCCTTCTCGCCCTCACCGCGCTGGGCGTGGTGTACGGGGACATCGGTACCAGCCCTCTGTACGCGGTACGGGAGTGTTTCTTCGGGCCCCACCGCGTCGGCGTGAGCCATGAGAACGTCCTCGGGGTGCTGTCGCTGATCGTCTGGTCACTGATCATCGTCGTCACGCTCAAGTACCACGTCTACGTGCTGCGCGCCGACAACCGGGGCGAAGGTGGGATTCTCGCTCTGATGGCTCTGGTCCGCGGGCATGGGCGCGGCCGGGCCGTTCGATGGGTTCTGGTCTCCCTCGGGCTGTTCGGCGCCGCGCTGCTGTACGGTGACGGCATCATCACGCCCGCAATCTCGGTGCTCGGCGCGCTCGAGGGGCTGGAGGTCGCGACGAGCTCTCTGACCGCCTGGGTTGTCCCCGGAACGGTGATCATCCTGATCGGACTGTTCTCGTTCCAGCGTCGTGGAACGACCGGAGTCGGGAAGGTCTTCGGGCCCATCATGCTGGTCTGGTTCGCCACTCTCGCGTTCCTCGGAGTTGCGAGCATCATTCAGACTCCGCAGGTGCTGGCCGCCGTGAATCCGGTCCATGCGTTCCACTTCTTCGTCACCAACGGTCTTCGCGGATATCTCGTGCTCGGAGCGGTCTTCCTCGTCGCCACCGGCGGCGAGGCGCTCTACGCCGACCTGGGGCACTTCGGCGAGAAGCCCATTCAGATCGACTGGTTCGGGATCGTCGCGCCGTCGCTGCTGCTCAATTACTTCGGCCAGGGTGCGCTGGTTCTCCGGAATCCTGCCGCGGCCATGAATCCCTTCTATCACCTCGCTCCCCGCTGGGCGCTCTATCCGCTGGTGCTGCTGGCGACCATGGCGGCGATCATCGCGTCCCAGGCGGTCATCTCGGGGGTGTTCTCACTGACCAGTCAGGCGGTCCAGCTCGGCTATGCGCCGCGGGTGAAGATCGTTCACACCTCCGCGCGCGAGATGGGCCAGATCTATCTTCCGGGGGCGAACTGGCTTCTGATGATCGCCACGATCCTTCTGGTGGTCGGTTTTCGGAGCTCGAGCAATCTCGCCGCGGCGTACGGAATCGCCGTGACCACCACGATGATCGTGACCACGTTGCTCGCGTTCGTGGTCGCCCGCCGCATCTGGCACTGGCCGCTGCTCTTCGCCATCGCCACGACTGCGCTGTTCCTGTTGGTCGACCTCGCGTTCTTCGGCGCCAACATCGTCAAGGTTGCGCAGGGGGGATGGCTGCCACTCCTGATCGGGCTGGCGGTGTGGGCCCTGATGTCCATCTGGCATCGGGAGCGAAATGCCCTCTCGAAGACGACCCGCGACCGCCTCGTCCCGATGGAGAGTTTCATTCAGAGCGTCGGTGAACATTCACCACTCGCGCGCGTCGACGGCACGGCGGTGTATCTGACCCGCGACCCCGAGGGTGTGCCCATTGCGATGCTCCACAATGTGAAACTGAACCGGGTTCTCCATCGGAGGAATCTCCTGGTCACGGTCGTCACCGAGGAGATTCCCCACGTCCGGGCAAGCGGACGGGTCGAGCTGGAGGATCTCGGATCGGAGTTCTACCGACTGATTCTCCATTACGGGTTCATGGAAACCCCGAACATTCCCGCGGATCTGCAACGACTGCGAACGCGCGGACTGGAGATCGACCCGTCGATGGCGACCTACATCCTCAGCAGCGAGACCCTGGTGCCGATCCGGACCGGGGTCATCGGCCGGATGAGCGCCAGCGTCTTTGCTTTCATGAGCCGCAACGCCGTCCGGCCGCCTCAGTACTTCCAGCTTCCGGCGAACCGCGTCGCCGAGCTCGGCATGATGATCGAGCTCTGATCCCATCTTTCGGATTTCTTTCGAGTTCGCTTCTCCCTCCTTTGTCGGATTCCAGCCGTCGTCGCTGTTATGACGGTCGTATGATCGAGATGTTTCTCCATCGGCAGGTCATGAAAACGGACGGGGTGGGGGGATCCCGGCCCGCCGGGCGCGTGCCGATCGGGTGGGGGCTGGCGTACTGGCTGATTCTGGCGCCACTGCTGGTCTGTGAGGTGGTCCCCGGGGAGGCCGCAACAGGTGTGAGAATCGGGCCATTCACGCTTCGCATCGCGACGGTCATCCTGATCGGTGCTCTGTTCAGCCGGATCCATCTGAGGCATCGAAGTGTCGATGCGGCATTGACCGTAGGTGCCGTCTGGTGTGTCCTGACGCTTCTGCTCTCCATTCTTCTTTCCACGACTCTCACCCCGGCGATCGACGCGCCGATTCTTTTCGGCAGCACCGGACTCGAGACCGCATTCACATTCGCGGCACTCCTCCTTTCCCCAGCCCTTTACGCTGAGGGTCGCCCCTCCAGTTGAAGCAGCCGGGATTCCGGCCGCGTCCTCGTCGGAACTCCCGTCTACCACTCTCCGCCGGGAGGGTCCCTGAACCTGTGCCATCCATTCGGACGTTCGGCCGGAGCCGGTCGGTCAAGCGGGAGTGTCGCGTTGCGCCAATCCCTCCTATCGTTTGCGGTGCCGAGGCTCCCGGGTTGCTCCGAGGGCGGCGTGCCGGATCCGCAGAGTCGGACGCATGGGCACACGGCCTCTCCCGAGGAACCGTGTGCGCGTTGCCTGGTGTCGATACGGAATCCCGTTTGCAGAACGTTCAGGGGTGGGAGGACAGATCTCATGGACGAAAGAAAGAAGAAGGACATCGAGAAGAACGACTCACCTCTGGTCCCCGGTCAGCAGGAACGGGAGACGGGCCGGGAGGAGGACTTCGAGGCCTCGAAGCGGGCCCGGGCCCATCACGATCAGCGATGGGCACACCAGGTCGGTCGCGAGCCAACCAACCGCAGCGACGAGGAGGAAAACTGATTTTCCCCTTTGCCGCAAGTGTTGGTGTATTCTCGGCTTCCGATGAATGCGTCCATCGACATTCCCGGTGCGATTGCACGGCAGGCATCCCTTTGTGACACACCCGCCACCGCGGTGATCGGGACCGATCTCGACGGCCGGATCCACTTCTGGAGCTCCGGGGCGGAGCGGCTTTACGGCTGGTCCGGCGACGAGGCGCAGGGGCGGAATGTCGTCGAGATCACCCCTTCGTCGGTCAGCGCCGAGGTCGCGCACCGGATCATGATCGAGCTGCGGGAGGGACGCAGCTGGGGCGGGGAATTTCCCGTGCGTCGCAAGAGCGGCGAAGACTTCAATGCCGTGGTCATCGACTCTCCGGTGCGGATTCGGAATGGAAAGCTGGTCGGAGTGATCGGTTCGTCATTCGACCCCGCAGATTCGGTTTCTCCCGCGGACGAATTCGATCCCTGGCTCCGCGGAACCCTGCGGGATCTCGCCGGTTGCGTCGACCGCCGTCTCGACCTGAACGTCGAGCTCCCTGACAAGACGGCTGCCAGTCGGGAGTTTCCGCTCCGTGAGATCAGGGAAATTCTTCGACTCGCGTTGGTTCGGATCGATGCCGTCGTCGATCCCTCGATCAAACTGAGAGCCAGCGTCGCTCCGGCATCCACCACCCCGATGGTCGGACTCCGGAACGTCCGCAGGAAAGACACACTCCACCTCACGATCGCCGCACTCCTCGCGAGTGATGGCGGACGCCCGCGCCACCGGAGCGCAGCCGGACCCGAGGAAGACCGCGCTCTTTCCTTCCTGCTCAATCGGGTCGGGGGAGGATCCTCGGTGCTGTCGATTCCGGGTCGTGAGATTTCGATCCATCTCCTCCTGCCTCTCCGCTGAATCCTCAGAATTCCGGAAGAATTCAGAAACGCCGACCGTTGCGACGGGCTGATCCTTCGAGGAGGTCTGGTCCATACTCTTCAGGAAGCTCAGATCGTTCGCCCTGTGCCTGTTCGTGGCGCTTGCCGCCATGACTGGCCGAGCTGCTCCTGCGCCGCCGCTGCCAGCGGGAACCTCGCTGGCAGCACAGGATTCGCCGGAGACGGTGGTGGACCGCCTGATTCCCGCTCTGATGGCGCGATGGAACATCCCCGGAGGAGCGGTCGCCGTGATGGATCACGGACGCCTCGTCGCTGCCCGCGGATACGGTTGGGCCGACGTCGAATCACGGAGGCCGGTCGATCCGACGTCTCTGTTCCGGATCGCCAGTCTTTCGAAACCGATCACGGCAGCCGCCATCATGCTGCTGGTCGAGCAGGGGCGGCTGGATCTCGACCAGAAGGTCTTTGCCCTTCTCGGCGACCCGCTGCCGCCCCGGGCCGATCCACGTCTCGCCACCATCACCGTCCGGGAACTGCTTCACCACGCGGGAGGCTGGGACCGGCAGGCTGACGTCGACCCGGTCTTCGTCCAGACCCCGGCCGGGAACAGCGAAGGCTCCTATCCCGATGCGGGCGAGATCATCCGGAACATGGAATCGCATCCGCTCCAGTTCAATCCCGGAACCCGGTATTGCTACTCCAACTTCGGCTATCTGATTCTCGGAAGGATCATCGAGCGGGTCACCGGACAATCGTATGCAAGCTGGGTGGGGGAGAATATTCTCGCCCCGGCCGGAATCCACGACATGACCCTCGGTTCGACGGCGCGGAGTGAACACCGCACCGGAGAGGTGACCTACTACCAGCCCGATGCGCCGGACAGCCCCTACCATGGCATCCGGTTCGAATCGACCGACGCGGCCGCGGGATGGATCGGGTCCGCCGTCGATATGGCACGGTTCGCCGCCGCGCTCGATGGTGATCCTCTTCAGCCGGATCTGCTTCGGCCGTCCACTCTTCGGGAGATGGTCGCCCGGCCGCTGCTTCCGATCCCGAAAGATGGTCAGTTCCGGTACGGCATGGGATGGGCGGCGAGACCCGCGGGTGCCGGGTTCGATGCATGGCACGACGGCACGATGCCCGGATCCTCGGCCATTCTCTTCCGGTCTCATGACGGGATGTGCTGGGTCGCGCTGTTCAACAGCCGTCCTGCCGACGCCGACGCATTCTTCGTCGAGCTCGACTCGACGATGCGCCGGGCGGCGGGACTGGTCCGGCAGGCCGAGGCTCTCCATCGGGTGCAGGCGGGCGCGCGGCCTCTCAGTTCCTCGTCCTCTGCACGCGCTGCCGCAGGAGTTCCTGTTTCTGCACCCTGAAGCCGCCGCCGGCGTTGTTGACAGTTTCGTGACCTGGGTCACAAAATGCATTTCTCCGTCGCTGGAGAATGAAAAGCTGACAACCGGAAACAGGAGCTGGTGGGATGAGCAACACGCACAAGCCGCGGTCGGACCGGCATCTGCTGGTACCGCCGGTGACTGGCTCATTCGGCGCCATCGGAGTGTCGGTCAGGGACCTCTCCGACGGGGGCGCCCGTTTGAGGCACGATGATCCGGTGGAAGCCGGGAGCAAATCGGTGCTGTCGTTTCGGGCGGCCGAATCGACCGGTCCGGTTTCGCTCGAGGCTCTGGTGGTCTGGACGCAGCCGGTGACCGCGCCGGAGGAGAGCGGACAGTATGTGTCAGGGGTCAAGATCTTCGGCGGCACCGGACAGCTCGATCGGGTGATCGACCGGCTGACGCGCGAGCAGCGTTCGATTCCGATCGAAGAGCGCCGCCGGTCCTCGCGGTTCCTGCTGGTCCGGCCGATTCCCGCGGAGTTCGGTCCGGTGGGGAAGGCTCGAATCGAGGATCTGTCCTCGCGGGGGGCGAGGGTCGAAACCACCAGCAGTCTGGCGGTCGGGGCGAAGGGGGTGCTGCGCTATTCGGTTCCGGAGGGGTCGTTCGAGGTCGGGGTGGAAGCCGAGGTGGTCTGGTCGAGTCTCAAGGCGATCTGGTCGGCTGACGAGAGCCGCTATCAGGCGGGGCTCCGAATCACCGAGCGGCATGAGTTGCAGCGCGCGGCGATCGGCCAGCTCACCGAATCGGGTCGTGCCATTCAGGACCACCGCTCGCTCAAGCTCAAGCAGCGCATCCAGGGCCTGGTGATCACCCGGCGCGACGGGGTCGCCGTCGAGGATCGCGCGGAGCTGATCGGCGCGGTCCGCCTGGAGCTGCGCGAGAACACCGCCGCCGGCGAACGGTGGCTGGCGCGGGCGAAACAATCCTCCGACGAGCCTTCGATTCGCGGCTTTGCGGGCCCGATCGCCGGGAACCTCGAAGCACTCGCCGTGTGGGAGTATCTCGATCGCACCGTCGATCCGACCCTGATTGCCGCCCACTTCGAAACGACGTGACTCCTCGATGAGCGGTCGACGTTCGCTCCGTCCCGGAGCTCGCTGATGCGGTCGCTGATCGTCGATCTGAGAGAGTCTCTGCGAGGGATTCCCGCGGCCGCATGGATCCTGTTCGGCGGAACCTTCATCAACCGCTTCGGGAGCTTCGTGGTCGTCTTCCTGGTCCTCTACCTCACCCGGCAGGGCTACGGACCGGCACAGGCAGGCATCGCGATGGGAGCCTACGGTGGAGGATCCCTGATTGCGTCCTGGCTCGGAGGACATCTCGCGGATCGGTTGGGGCGGCGGAACGGCATCATGGTCTCGATGTTCAGCGCGGCGGTGTTCCTGATCCTCCTCTCCCAGGCGCGGGGCCTGTTCTGGATCACAGTCGCCAGCGCCGCCTGTGGTCTTTCCGCGGAGCTCTACAGGCCGGCGAGCAGTGCACTGCTTGCCGATCTCACTCCTCGGGGAAAGCGGGTGACCGCCTACGCTCTGAACCGGTTGGCGATCAATCTCGGGTTCGCCTTCGGGCCGATGGCCGGAGGGTTTCTCGCCGAGCGCTCCTTTCTGATCCTGTTTCTCGCCGACGCCGCAACCTGCGTGATCTTCGGAGTGGTTGCGCGCACGCTGCTTCCTCACGGGTTCCGCTCCGACGGCCGCTCTCCGGACGGTGCAATGCGCGGAGGATCGGTTTTCGCCGATCCGGCATTCGTGCTGGTGCTGATCGCATCGGTGGCCATGAGCATCGTCTTCTTTCAGTTCGAATCAACCTTTCCTCTCCATGTTCTGGCGAGTGGGCACAGCAGCGCGACTTACGGTGTGCTGATCTCGATCAACGGAATCCTGATCGTGGCGCTGGAACTGCTGATCGCCACATTCGCGGCCCGGTTCGTTCCCCGCCGGGTGATCGCCCTCGGATATCTGCTCACCGGGATGGGCTTCCTCTTCGGTGGAATGGTCTCATCCGTTCCCGCGCTGGCGGTGGGGGTGGTGATCTGGACTCTGGGCGAGATCGTGAGCACGCCCGTGGCGGCCGCCTGGGTGGCCGACCTCGCGCCCGACCACATGCGGGGACGGTACATGGGGGCGTGGGGATCCACCTGGGCGATCGGGATGATCGTCGGTCCCATGGTGGGAACGTTCGTTTTTGACTGGCGGCCGGCGATGGTGTGGTATTTCTGTGGGGCGCTCGGAGTCGTGGCGAGCGTTCTGATGCTCGCGACCCGGACGGGAGCGCGGGCTGCCGCCACGGAAGCCGGCCAATCCTGATATCCGCGGAGTGAAGCGAACGGATGAAACCGATCTCGAGAATGACGCCGGAGCAAAGCGCTCCCTACCACACCTTTTCCCGGGAGGCATGGTCCGCACTGCGGGCTGAGACTCCGCTGACTCTGACCGAGAGCGATCTCGAGGAAGTCCGGGGAATCAACGAGCAGGTCTCGCTCGACGAGGTCGAAGAGGTCTATCTCCCGCTGTCCCGCCTGCTGAATCTCCACATCGCCGCCGTCCAGGATCTCCACCAGGTCACCAGCACGTTTCTCGGAAGCCTGATCCAGAAGGTCCCGTACATCATCGCCATCGCGGGAAGCGTGTCGGTGGGAAAGAGCACCACCGCGCGAATCCTCCGGCTGCTTCTCTCGCGCTGGCCCAATCATCCCCGGGTTGCGCTGATCACCACGGATGGCTTTCTCTTCTCCAACCAGGTCCTCGAAGAACGAGGTCTGATGGAGAGAAAGGGCTTCCCCGAAAGTTACGATCTTCCCCGACTCCTTCAGTGCGTGGCCGACATCAAGTCCGGCCGCAGCGTGACCGTTCCGGTCTACTCGCACATGACCTACGACATCGTTCCCGACCGGCTGGAGGCGGTGGAGCTCTCCGACATCGTCATTCTCGAAGGGCTCAATGTTCTCCAGAGCGGAACGCGCTACAGCCGTTTCGTGTCGGACTTCATCGATTTCTCGCTCTACGTCGACGCCACTGAGGAACAGTTGGAGGACTGGTTCGTCGACCGGTTCCGTCGCCTCAGGCGGAGTGCGTTTCGCGATCCCTCCTCGTTCTTCCGCAATTTTGCAGACATGCCTGAAGAGGAGGCCCTGGCGCTCGCGGAAGGGATCTGGAAACGGATCAATCTGGTCAATCTGCGGGAGAACATCGGTCCGACCCGCGAGCGTGCCACCCTCATTCTGGAGAAGGGGGACAACCACGTGGTCGAACGGATCCGTCTCCGGCGGCTGTAGGGCCGGCGCGGCGAACGGGTGATCCGGATAGCGTTCATTGCAGCAGCCGCCTGATCACGACGATGGTCGTGTCGTCGCTGATCTCCTGGCCTCCGAGATGGCGTCTCCAGTCTTCGATGATCGCCTTGATGATGGAGTCGGCGGGGCGGCGGATGGTGCGCCGCACCATCTCGGCCGGACGATCGAAACCGTAGGGCACCTGCCGAAGATCCGCAGCTTCGTAGAGTCCGTCGGAAAACAGCACCAGTGCGCTCTCCCGCGAGATCACGATCTCCAGGTCTCTCGTAGTTCCTCGCGGGACCCTGTCCCAGAGGGAGCGCGCCCGATTCGATCTCCCGGGTCTCCGACGCATCGGCGAGGATGGGGTACGGATGGCCGGCGTTGGCGAACAACCCCCGGCCGGTGGCGGGGTCGAGTTTGAGCAGCCCGAGCGAGGCGAATGTCCTCGGAGAATTGGAGCGTCGCAGCACCTGGTCCATCCGTGCGAGAACCGAGGCCGGGGTCTGATCCGCGGCGACGAGACTGGTCAGGGCCGCCTTGGTCATCGCCTGAGCGATGGCGCAGGAGTAACCGTGGCCGGAGACGTCGCCGACCGCGATCCAGAGATCCCCGTTGCTGTCGAACAGAAAGTCGTAGAGGTCGCCACCGACCTCGGTGGCAAGAATCGAACGGGCGGCGATATCCCAGCCCTCGATCTCCGGCGCGCTGTCCGGGAGCAGGCCGAGCTGCATCCGTGCGAGCAGGTCCATTTCATAGCGCACCCGCCGTTCGCTCTCCAGCCGGGCGAGGAATCGCGGCACGGCGAGTCGGCCGTGCTCGCGGGATTCGTCCCGGGTCACGCCGATCAGGCCAGCTCCGAGAGGAACGAAGAGAAAGATCGCCGCGGCCCCGAGACTCAGGGGAAGCCAGGACGAATGCTGCGTCGCCAGCACCAGGACGGGCAGAGTGGTGGAGACCACCGCCGCCGTCAACAAACCCGCAACCCCGAACCGCGCAACGGTCTCGAAACAGCATTGCCGCGACGACTGCCGCAACAATCATCGATGGCCCGAAAGGTTCGAGATTCATCCGAGGCGCAATGAGAAAGGCCGCGAGCAGCAGAGCGAGCAGATCGAAGAGACGGTGTGACGAGAAGCGGCTTCGAACGCAGCGGACGAGCAGAATGATCGTCGCCAGAACGGCCGCCTGGTAAAGAGGCGTCCGTCCCGATCCGAACGCTGGCAGCGACGCCGTTGCCTCGCCCGTCCACCCGAGATCGAATCGGGCCGCCAGAGCTGAAATCAGAAGCTCGGCCCCGGCCACCGCTGCTCCCAGCGCCCAGCCTCCGGTCAGCGCCCGGCCACCGCGAGGCCCGAGCAGCCCCGATCGCAGGCGATCGAGCGTTGCCATCCCGGACTCATCAGTGGCCCGGGACCAGGATTCCGCGCCAGACCAGAGGATGAAAAGTCCGACGCTGAGAAACAGCATCGGCAGGATCGTCAGGAACGAAAGCCATCCCCCCTCGAGACCGGTGGCCACTGCGATGAGCGGGACCACGAGATTGATCATGCTCAGAGCCAGAGCATTGCCGAATCCGATCTGCTTCCGAACCAGCAGGGCGAGAAACAGAACGAAAGCGCCGAGCCCGATCAGGAGATCGGCCACCGCCCTACTGATATGCCACGCGACCTCTCCCGCGCCTCGCGCCTCGCCCAGCCGGCGGCCAACCGACTCGGGATCACCCGGAGTGCGATAAGCGATCGACATCAACGGCGAGGCGGAGACGTAGGCGACAACGGTCTCCCTCGGGCTCCCGTTCTTCGGAATGACCGGGTAGAGATGAAACTCCTGGAGAAACAACTGGCTGGTTTTCTCCCCCCCGAGATGCTCGCGTTCCCGGAGAAGAAGCCGCGCCACCGACTCCGCGGTGAGGGGCGGTGTGGCGCCCTGCCGGGCCATGTATTCGATCAGCGTGCGAGGAGACCACATCACCGCGACGGGTCGAGCAGAGGTGGAGAAGCCGACTTCGAGGATTCCCGGCTTTCCGGTTGCCGAGAGGACTTCCTCGCGCGCAAGGACGTAAAGGGCACGCCGGTTCGACGCCAACCACTCGAGCGCCTTGCCACCGTACGCCTGCCGCGCGGCGCGGCGATCGCGATCCCCGGTATCGTTGGAGCTGAGCATCCGCGAGCTCAGGCTCAGGCATGGCTCCCCGGCGGAGCGAAGCTCCATCCCTTCCACCATCCGGTTCATCCGGTCCAGAAGAGCCGAGCGGGAGGCGATGGGGCCCACACTCCACTCGGGAAGCCAGAGCCACGCAGCCGCCATCCCGAGGGCGAAGACGAGAAGACCGCCGACGATCCGGGAAATGGCCTGAAGCAGGCTTCGACGTGACTGCGGGTTCCTGGTGTCCTGTCTCATTTAGAAGGTCACTTCTGTCGGGGCGCGCGAGGGCCGATCGCAAAGAGTACCCTTTTTAATGGAACGGGTCGCTCCCCCAATTCTCACACCATCTCTGCTGCGGAGGCAGATCGCGGCCTGTCTGCTGCGTTGCCGCAGCTTCGGCTTCTCAACACATCACCACTATGCCCAACTCGCCGAAGCCGCGCACGCCTTGTTCGCAGGCCATTCTCCGCCTCCTCGCGGCGAGACGGTATGAGAAATCCGGGCTACCTCAACACCCGCGCCGCCGGGCGCCGGGAGCCGAAGCCCCCGGCGCCGCAACCCTGGCTCGGGTCAGTGGGCGGTACGGAGAAACGAGGAGGGAAGTTTCATCCCCAGATTCTCGACCAGAAAGGCCCAGAGATCCGCGGCTTCCTCGATCCGCTTCGAAGTCGGCTTGCCACCGCCGTGGCCGGCGCGGGTCTCGATCCGGATCAGGACCGGGGCGTCTCCGGCCTGCGCCTCCTGGAGTGCCGCGGCGAACTTGAAGCTGTGGCCGGGCACCACGCGGTCGTCGTGGTCCGCGGTCGTGATCAGAGTCGCCGGATAGCGAATCCCTTTCCGGATGTTCTGGTATGGCGAGTAGGCGAGCAGTGCCTTGAACTGTTCCGGATCATCCGACGAACCGTAGTCGTCGACCCAGAAGCGGCCCGCGGTGAAGAGGTGGAAGCGGAGCATGTCCATCACCCCGACCGCGGGAAGAGCCGCGGCGAACAGGTCGGGTCGCTGGGTCATCACTGCTCCGACCAGAAGACCGCCGTTGCTCCCGCCCTGGATCGCCAGCTTCTCTTTGCTGGTGTAGCGATTGGCGATGAGCCACTCCGCCGCGGCGATGAAGTCATCGAAGACGTTCTGCTTCTGCAGCTTCGTCCCCGCCTTGTGCCACTCCTCACCGTATTCGCCACCACCGCGGATGTTCGCCAGCGCGAACACGCCGCCCATCTGCATCCAGGTCAGCCGCGATACCGAGAAACCCGGCGTCTCCGAGATGTTGAATCCGCCGTAGCCGTAGAGCAGCGTCGGATTTTTTCCATTCAGACGGAGCCCCTTGCGGTAGGCGATGAACATCGGAACCCTGGTCCCGTCCTTGGATTGATAGAAGACCTGTTTGACCACGTAGTCCGCGGGATTCACGTCGACGTCCGGCCGGAACAGCGGTGTGCTCGTCCCATTGACCAGGTCGTATCGGTAGACGCTCGGAGGTGTGGCGAAGCTCTGGAACGAGTAAAAGGTTTCGGTGTCGTTCCGGCTTCCGCCGAACCCGGAGACGCTGCCGAGGCCGTCGAGCTTCACCTCTCGGACGGTTTTGCCATCCGGGGTGAAGATTTTCACCTCGCTGTACGCATCCCGGAGATAGCGGGCAATGAAAAGGTTCCCGACGAACGAGACGTCCTCGAGGGTGTTGTCGGTCTGCGGGATGATCTCCTTCCATCCGTCGCGTGCGGGATGGTCCAGGTCGATGGCGATCAACCTCCCTCTCGGCGCATCGAGGGTGGTGGTGAAGTAGAAGGTCGATCCGACGTTCCCCACCAGTGAATAGCCGGCCTCGAAGTTGTCGATCAGGGCAGCGGGTGCCGCGTAGGGTCTGGTGAGATCCCGGACCAGAACCTGATATCGGTCGTCGGTTCCTTTCCAGACGGTCAGCACCAGATAGCGGCCATCATCGGTGACCGCCGGGGAGAAGCCCCACTCCGGCTGTTCCGGACGCTCGTAGACCAGGACGTCGCTGGACTGTTCCGTCCCCACCTGGTGGAAGTAGACCTTCATGTTCTTGTTCAGGCTCTGGAACTGCGCGTTCTCGTCAGGCTGAGGATACCGGCCGTAGAAGAAGCCTTCACCGTCCTTCGTCCATGCGGTGCCGGAGAACTTCACCCAGTGGACCTCGTCCTGGAGCACTTTGCCGGTTGCGACGTCCATGACGTGCCAGGTGATCCAGTCCGAGCCGGCCTCGGCCACGCCGTAGGCGAGGTAACGGCCATCGTCGCTGACCGAGATCCCGGAGAGCGCCACGGTTCCATCTGTCGACCAGCCGTTGGGGTCGATCAGGACCCGCGGCGACTCCACCAGCGAATCTGGACGTAGAGGACCGACTGGTTCTGCAGTCCGTCGTTCTTCGAGAAGTAGTAGCGCCCGCCCGCCTTGAAGGGGACGCTGGTCTTCGGGTAGTTCCAGAGTTTCTCGAGGTGCTGGCGAATCGGCTCGCGGCTCGAAAGCGATTCGAGATAGCCGAAGGTCACCTTGTTTTCCGCGTCGACCCAGTTGCGGACCTGGTCGGATTCGCGGACGTCGGTTTCCAGCCAGCGGTACGGATCGGGAACTTCGACCCCGTGATAGGTGTCGACGTGGTCGATCTTTTCGGTTTTGGGATAGGTTGGATGGTCTGCCGCGGAAAGAAGGGCCGGGGTGAGCACCCCGAGAATCATCAGCGGCAGGAATACGATGCGTCGAAGCATGAAAGAAACCTCCTGAGGATGCCGTCGGTTCGGGACACGACAGGAGCAGGATGTCTGCTCACCCAGTATCCTACGCCACACCAGGAGAATCGTTCCAACTCGCCGCTAACGGTGGAAATCGGGGGAGCGAAATTCGGGTAGAATCGAGTGGTGATGCGCCGGGTCGGGTCTGCTCTTCTTCTCTCTTTTTTTTCTTCCGGGTCTTCTCCGTGCGGATGACAACTGCGGATACAGCTCCACCTGGTCGGGGCGATATCGCGAGACGGTCCGGGACGTCGACCTGACCGGCGGGGATCTGTGGGTCGCCAGCTCCTGGGGCGTCTCCCTCGAGGATCCCGCAGTGGATCCGCCCCGGCCGATCATGTCGATCGCGATTCCGGGGACCACCCGCCGGATCCGGGCAGAGGGTGATCTCGCCTGGGTCGCCAGCGACTCGAAGATCTACGTCCTCCGCCGTTCGGATCACCTCTCTCTGGTGGGATCCGTCGAGCTCGGAGGAATCATCAACGATCTCGCGCTTCAGGGCTCCTGGCTCTATGCCGCGACGTCGACCGGACTGGTCCAGCTCGACCTGCTCGACCCTCTTGCTCCAGTCATCGCCAATCGGCCCCCGACGGGAACGGGCATAGCTTCCTCGGTGAGCATCGACGGCAACATTCTCTACGTCGCCGACGGAGACCGGACGTTCAATGTTCTTTCCATCGGAACTCCCTCTCTCCCGCAGGGGATCGCGGAGATCGAAGCGAGTCTGCCGGTCCGCAGTGTTCGCGCGGGGGGCGGTCATGTCTTCGCATCCGACGGGAGACGCACCGAGATTTTCAGCGGCTCCGGATCCGCGCTGGAATCGGTGGCGACGCTGCCCACGATCGGATCGAGCGCTCTTCTTCCCCTCTCTTCCGGCGCCTTCTTCATGGCCGGCATGGATACGACCATCCGGGCTCTGGATCTGCGGGCCCCGGCCCTTCCGGTCGAGCTCTTCGAGCAGACCCTGGTCCCCCTGGGTGGAACGCCTGAACCAGATCGAGAGTCTCGCGGGCGATGGCCGCCGACTCTATGCCGCCGGAGGCGATCTCGGTCTGCTGAGCTGGAACACCACCACGTTTCAGGCGCCCTTTCCACTCAGGAGCGACGCCTCGGGTGCGGTTTCCTCGCTTCGGATGGGGAACGACTCCCACCTGTTCTCCGCGCCAGCGTCGTCAGGGCTCCGTCTCGACGAATTCGACCCGAGCGAGGGCCTCCAGATGGAGCAATCATGGGCCGCGGAGGCGGCCTGGACGATCCTCGACGCCCGAGGATCCTCGGTTCTTGCACAGTCAGGCGGGGTGGTCACGCTCTGGAACGCCGCCGCCACACCGGTTGCCGTCGGTCAGGTGACCCCCTCGGGATCGGTCGCACGCGGAGTTCTTCTGGGAAGCCGGGCTCTCCTTCTTCTTGGAGATGGCAGCCTCTGGTCCGCCGACTATTCGACCTCTCCCGCAACTCTGACTGCGGTCAGCCTCTCCGGGGCACATCCCTCGGATCTTGTGCGGGGAGATCAGTCGGTGGCACTGGTCGAGCTGAGTGCATCGGGAACGACCCTGATCCGCTATTTCGCCGATGGCGATCTTTCGATGGATCCGGAGGTGGTGGAGATCGAGGGACTGGCGACCGGAACCGTGGCGGTCGACGATGCGCATCGTGGTGCCGCGGCAACTTACCGCGGGACGCTGAGTATCGACTTTGATGCAGGGAAGGCGACCGCCATCCCGGGGAGCAACACGGTCATCGCCCGAGGAGTGGCACTGGTCGGCAGCGATATTCTGGTGATGACCGGATCCGATCTGCTCGTGCGCACCTGGAGTACGGGTGAGCTGATGGAAAGCTTCGGACTTCCGGAGGAGGGGCTGGCGCTGTCGGTTCCTTCCGGCGGAACGGTGGCCGCGATCCGGACAGCCTCGGGAATCATGACTCTCCGGTGGAACGCTGCGACGGGGCAGCCCGGGATGATCGAGAGTGACGCAGTCAGTCACGAATACGGGAGCCAGAGCATTGGCGGGAAGAATCTCTATCTTCTGGAAGACTCGACGGTGGAGATCCGGTCCCTGCGGGGCCGGTCGCTTTCGGCGGCGGTGCAATCCGTGGTGCTGGCCCCGGGAATCATCGACATGACTGCGTCCGGTTCGGGTTTCTGCACCCTCGAGAGCAGTGGAGCCGTGAGCTGCCACTCTCCCTCCGGAGCGCTTCAGGAGCGCCTCGAGCTCCAGAAGGGAGGCGATGCGGTCTTCCTGTCGCTGCACCATGCCGGTGATCTTCTCCTCGTTTCGTTCTCCCATGGCTGCCTGTCCGGGACGTGCAGCGCAGACACTGTCGTGCTGGACGAAGGGCTCTCGGAGTTGACGACACTGACCGGGAAGGTGGTCGACGTGACCACGGAGGGGGATGGCCTCTGGATGATCACCCAGTCGCCGGATGAGCTGCGTCGCTACACGCTCGAATCCGGCTCGCTGCAGCTCACCGCCTCCACCGCATCGGAGGGAAATCCGGTGTCGATCGCCGCCTCGACCACGCTTCACACCGTCTATTCGCTGGGCGCCAGGCTCGTCGGATACGACGCGTCGACGCTGCTGAAGGGGGCAGCTCAGCTCGATTCCTGGACCGGCGACAGTGGAAACGGACTTCCTTATATCGCGCAGATGGTGCGGATCGACGGCGGCTGCGCTCTGGTGTCGGGCCGGTGGCTCCAGCCTCGCCTGTTCAGCACAGCAACGGCGAATCAGTGGATTCAGGTGCCCTCGCCCGAGTCTCCTTCCCCGGTGCGCTCCGTCGAGCAGAGCGAGGGGAGCTTCCATCTGCTCACGGATCAATCGGTGGAAGTGTGGAGCCGGCTTCCCCTGCCTGCCCGACGCCACCCGGTCCACTGATCTTCATCTCCAGACAGAGCGCATCTCCCGCGATATGATCGCGAGATCATGGCAAAGATCAAGTTCGAGACCACCGATTCACTCTACCGGATCACTCTGAATGATCCACCGCTGAACATCCTCGACATCGAGATGCTCGGCGAGCTTCGAGATACGCTCCATCAGGTGCAGAACGACCGGGCCTGTCTCGTGTTCGACGCCGCGGGGCAGAAAGCGTTTTCCGCCGGAGCGAGTGTTCAGGACCATCTCGGCGACCGGGTGGAGAGCATGCTGGGGCTGTTCCATGACTGCTTCCGCATTCTCAGCCGGCTGGACCTGGTCACCGTCGCACTGGTTCGAGGACTGGCTCTCGGTGGAGGATGTGAGCTGGCGATGGGGTGCGACTTCGTTCTGGCCACCGAGCGCTCGAAATTCGGCCAGCCCGAGATCAACCTCGGTGTCTTTCCTCCCGTGGCGGCCTGGCAGCTCGGGCGTCAGGTGCCTCCGAGAATCGGGCTGGAGCTGTTTCTGACCGGCGATCCCATCGATGCAAACCAGGCCCGTGCTCTCGGCATGATCAACGCCATCCTGCCGGAGGACGGGTTCGAGGCTGCCGCGGATCAGTGGCTCCAGCGCCTGCTGCGACACAGCCCCTCCTCGCTGCGGCTGTCCCGGCGTGCGTTCCGAATCGCTTCCGCGGACGATTTCGAACAGAAGCTCGCAGAGACGGAACGGTTCTACCTTCAGACACTGATGAAGACCGGCGATGCGATGGAGGGGCTCCAGGCTTTCCTGGAAAAGCGGAAACCCGAGTGGAAGGGCCGCTGAGCCCGCCACGACGCTCAGCCCCCTTTTCCCGGATGACCTCGCTTCGACCCGCCCCCGGCGGGTCGATTCCTTTACCCGGGGATATTTATTGACCCGCCAAATGGCTCGGTTTGGGCTCTAATGGGTCAATATTTGATTTTTAGCTGACACTAACATTCACGGATATAGCTTTTGGCTCAATAGGTTGCGCGTTTCGACCGCAGTTGGGCACGCCCTTGCAAAAGCAGCCACGCGGAAAACTTCCTGTCACGTACCCATCAACAACCTGTTTCACTAATTTGTGGAGGTTTGAAACGCGTATGAAGAGAACAGCAGCAGTCCTTCTGATTCTCCTGCTCGCCACGGTTGCCATGGCGCAGCAGCAGGTGATGACGCCTCGGCTCCTCGACCGGGCACCCGGTTTCGTCAAAGGCGATCTCGGGCAACTCAACTTCACCAGTTCCCGGCTTCGTGCTCAGGGTGTGAGTCGAGCGGATGACTGGGCGGGCGCGGCCCGTGAATTCGTCCACGCCCGGCCGGAGTTGACCGGCGCGGTGGGCGGAGAAGAACTGGTTCCGTTCCGGGTCGAAGAGGACTCGATGGGCGAGGTCCACATCCGGATGCAGGAGTACATCCACGGCCTGCCGGTGGTGGGAGCGGAGATGATTCTCCACGCCACCCGCCAGGATGGCCGGGGTGAAGATCCTCAACGGGCAGTTCGTGCCCGACCAGGATCTTCCGGTCAATGCCACTGCCGATGTCTGGACGGCGTTGAACCGCTCGGCGCAGCAGGCGGGAATCGCCGACTGGACGGTGACCGATTCTCCCGAGCTGACCTATGTGGTCAACCCGAAGGGGCGGACCTATCTCGCCTGGAGCGTCACGGTCTCCTACACCGACGCGGAGGGCCCTCAGATGGATCGGATCTTCGCCGATGCCTCCACCGGCGATCTGGTGGCTCGCCATCCGAAGATCTTCCGGGCGAAGAATCGCCGTACCTACAGCGCGAACAACGGAACCTCTCTGCCGGGCACTCTGCGGATCACCGAGGGTGGCTCGCTCACCGGTGACACCGCGATCGACAGCGCCCACACCAACGCGGGACACGTCTATGACTACTACTCGTCGGTGTTCGGCCGCGATTCCTATGACGGCTCGGGTGCGACGATCTATTCGACGGCGCACTACAGCAGCAACTACAACAATGCTTACTGGGATGGTTCCCAGATGGTCTACGGCGATGGCGATGGATCCACCTTCTCGTCGTTGTCGAAGGCGCTCGACGTGGTCGCGCATGAGCTGACGCATGCCGTCACCGAGCGGACCGCGAACCTGACCTACTCCAATGAATCCGGTGCGCTCAACGAGGCGCTGTCGGACATCGAAGGCGCTTCCTGCGAGGCGTGGGTCGATGGCTCGGCGAACTCCAACACCTGGAAGATCGGGGAGGACGTCTACACCCCGGGCACCTCCGGTGACGCCCTCCGCTATATGAACGATCCTGCAGCCGCCGGCGACCGCGACTACTATCCGGATCGCTACACCGGGAGCTCGGACTACGGCGGGGTCCACACCAACTCCGGGATCGCCAACCTCGCGTTCTATCTTCTTTCCCAGGGCGGAACCCATCCCCGCGGCAAGACCAGCGTCAACGTTCCCGGCGTCGGAATCGTCCATGCCCGCGCCATCTTCTACCGCGCATTGACCGTCTACATGACCTCGAGCACCAACTTCCAGGGCGCTCGCAATGCGACGGCTCAGGCCGCGACTGATCTGTACGGTTCCTCCGATGCCAATGCCGTTCAGGCGGCGTGGGACGCAGTCGGCGTGCCGGGCGGCTCCGGTGGCGGTGGCGGCGGTGGCGTGACCACGCTGTCCAATGGGCAGACCGTTTCCGGCATCTCCGGCTCGTCCGGAAGCTGGACGTATTACAAGATCAGCGTTCCCTCCGGTCAGCAGAGCCTCTCCATCGTGCAGTCGGGTGGATCGGGCGACGCCGACCTCTATGTGAAACTCGGATCGCAGCCGAGCTCCTCGAGCTGGGATTACCGCCCGTACAAGAACGGGAACAACGAGACCGTCTCGGTCTCGAATCCGTCGTCGGGTGACTGGTACATCGGAATCAACGGGTACTCCACCTTCTCCGGCGTGTCTCTGACGGCGACCTACACCCCGCCCAGCGGTGGCGGTGGTGGCGGCGGAACCTGCAACGGCACCAGCTACAGCGGATCGCTGTCCGGAACCGGCAGCTCTCAGGTCCAGCCGAACGGCACCTACTACCACGTCAGTTCGTCCGGAACCCACACCGCTCATCTGGTTGGTCCCTCCAGCGCCGACTTCGACCTCTACCTCTACAAGTGGAACGGTCGGAGCTGGTCGCAGGTCGCCAAGTCGGAGAGCGCCACCTCAGTCGAGGACATCTCTTACAGCGGCAGCTCCGGGTACTACTACTTCAAGGTCTCCTCCTACAGCGGCAGCGGCAGCTACACGCTCTGCATCGATCATCCGTAGGAGGAGTTCTCTCCGTGCAACAGGGGCCCGCTGCGTTTCGGCGCAGCGGGCTTTTTTTGAGAGGTTAGAAGTGAGAAGTGAGAGGTGAAGAGGTTAGAAGTGAGAGGTGAGAGGTGAGAGGTGAGAGGTTAGAAGTGAGAGGTGAGAGGTTAGAAGTGAAGAAAAAGAGGTTAGAGGTTAGAAGTGAGAAGTGAGAGGTGAGAGGTGAGAGGTGAGAGAGGGTGAGAGGTGGGAGGTTAGAAGTGAGAGGTGAGAGGTGCGTGCAGCGCTGGCGTGGTGCGAACCCTCGGGGCGGAGGACTGCCCGGGTATCGGGCGGTCCGCCCGCCCCCTCACTCGCCACTCGCCCACTTCTCACTTCTGACCTCTAACTTCTAACCTCTAACCTCTAACCTCTAACCTCTAACCTCTAACCTCTAACCTCTAACCTCTAACCTCTAACCTCTAACTTCTAACCTCTAACTTCTGCCACCTCTCACCTCTGACCTCTAACCTCTAACTTCTAACCTCTAACTTCTAACTTCTGACCTCTGACTTCTCACCTCTCACCTCTCACCTCTAACCTCTCACCTCTAACCTCTCACTTATCCCACCAACCTCCGCCGTGCCTCAATCACCTTCTCCCGGGCCGCCGCGGCGGTCGCCGCCATCGCGGTCAGGTGACCCATCTTCCGACCCGGGCGCGGCTCTGCCTTGCCGTAGAGATGCAGCTTCACCTCCGGCAACTCGAGAGCGTGTTTCCAGTGAGGCTCGCCATCGTTCCAGAGGTCCCCGAGGATGTTGGCCATGGCCGCAGGGCGGAGCATCTCGGTGCTACCCAGGGGAAGGCCGCAGACGGTGCGCACCTGCTGTTCGAACTGGCTGGTCAGCGCCGCATCGAAGGTCCAGTGTCCGGAGTTGTGGGGGCGCGGTGCGAGCTCGTTGATCAGCAGGCGTCCCTCGCGGGTGAGAAACATCTCGATGCAGAGTACCCCGACCAGGTCGATCTCGACGGCAACCGCTTCCGCGATCCGCAGCGCCTCCCGATGAACCGCGGGGAAGCCCGACCGGGACCATCGAGAGGTCCAGAATGCTGTTGACGTGGTCGTTCCGGGTCGGCTCGAACGTGGTGGTCGCCCCGTCCACTCCGCGTCCGATCACCACCGACAGCTCCATCTCGAACTCCACCATCGCCTCGAGAATCGCCTCATCCGTGCGGAGCGCCTGCCACGCGGCGTCTGCGTCTTCCGGCGAGCGGATCACGGACTGTCCTTTGCCGTCGTAGCCCCAGGAGGCGGTCTTGAGCACGGCGGGAAGCCCGATCCGGCCCAGAGCGTCCCGGAGCTCAGCGGCCGAACGAACTGCGGCATACGCGGTAACCGGCAGCCCGTGTGAAGAGAGGAAACCCTTCTCCCGCAGACGATGCTGGGTGGTGTGGAGAATCGAGCCGGAAGGCCGCACCGGAACCATTTCATCGACCGCCTGCACCGTCGTGGCGTGGACGTTCTCGAATTCGAAGGTCACGACGTCGACCTGGCTCGCGAAGTTCCGGACCGCATCGAGATCCTCGTACGAGGCGGAGACCTCCACATCGGCCAGATGGCCGGTCGGGGTGTCCTCACCGGGGGAGAATGTGTGGATGCGATAGCCCATCTTCCGGGCGGCGACGGCGAACATCCGGCCGAGCTGCCCGCTGCCGAGGACGCCGATGGTTGCTCCCGGCAGGATCGTCGAGCTCACGAGAGCGAGTCCTCGAGGACCTGCCTGGCCCGTTCGTCCCGGTATCGCTGAAGCGCTTTCCTCAGCTCTGGACTCGATGCTCCCAGCATCGAGACGGCCAGCAGTGCCGCGTTGATCGCTCCGGCTTTTCCAATGGCGACCGTGGCGACCGGAACGCCCGCCGGCATCTGAACGATCGACAGCAGCGAATCGACGCCGTGAAGCGTGCGGCTTTCGATCGGTACCCCGATCACCGGCAGGGTGGTGAACGCGGCCGTCATTCCGGGAAGATGGGCCGCACCACCGGCGGCCGCAATGATGATCTCGATCCCACGGCCGGCCGCCTCCGTGGCGTACTGCCGCATCCAGTCAGGGGTGCGATGAGCGGAGACGATCCGGCATTCGTGTGGAACCTCGAACTCCGTCAGAATCTCGTCGGTGTGTTGCATCGTTTCCCAGTCGGAGCGGCTCCCCATGATCACCCCGACCCGAGGCCGCGCATTCGATTTGTCGTCTGCCATGGCCGGGGATTATAGCGGGATCGGGGCTGGGGGAATTCTGTCGGACAGGTCGGACAGGTCGGACAGGTGGAGGTCGGACTCATTGACACTTCGACCGCCTTCGCCCACCCTTCTCTGCGGTGAGCGAGTCCCGGAAGATCATCCATGTCGACATGGACGCCTTCTACGCGTCGGTCGAGCAGCGCGACCATCCCGAGCTCCGCGGCAAGCCGGTGATCGCGGCCGGAGCGGTGAGCCGCGGGGGGTGGTCGTCGCCGCGATCCTATGAAGTCCGGAAGTTCGGGGTTCGCTCCGCGATGCCTGCGACCCGGGCGAAGCGGCTCTGCCCCGAGGCGATTTTCGTCAAGCCCGAGTTCACGCGCTACAAGGAGGTCTCCCGGCAGATCCGGGAGATCTTTCTGCGCCACACCCCGCTGGTCGAGCCGCTTTCGCTCGACGAGGCCTATCTCGACGTCACCGAGGAACTGACCGGGATTCCGACGGCGACGGAAACCGCGCGGAAGATCCGTGCGGAGATTCTGGACGAGACCCGCCTGACCGCATCCGCGGGCGTGGCTCCCAACAAGTTCCTGGCGAAGATCGCTTCGGACTGGAAAAAGCCGAACGGGATGTTCGTGGTCAAGCCGCACCAGATCGATGCCTTCCTCCAGCCGCTGCCGGTGGCGCGGATTCCCGGGGTGGGACGGGCCACCGAAAAGATCATGACCGAAATGGGGATCGCGACGGTCGGTGATCTGCGCGAATGGGATCGGGCAAAGCTGATGCACCGTTTCGGCAAGTGGGGAGAGCGGCTGTGGGAACTGGCGCGCGGGATCGATGATCATCCGGTCGTTCCCGACCGGATCGCAAAACAGATCTCCAGCGAGACCACCTTCTCGCGAGACCTCCCGCTGGACGAGGTGCGAAAGCAACTGGTCGGCCAGGCGGAGGACGTCTGGGCTTCGGTGAGCAAACGGGAGCGGATCGGAAAGACGGTCACGGTGAAGCTCCGCTCTTCCGACTTCGTGACCCAGACCCGACAGATGACCCCCACTCGGACGCCCGCCAGCCTGGAGGATCTCCTGGAGCACGGGCAGAGCCTTCTCGGCCAGTTCGCCTTCGAGCCCGACACGCTCTACCGCCTGGTCGGGATCGGGCTCTCGAACTTCCTTGATCTCGAAGACCGCGATCCGATCCAGTCGCGGTTGTTCGATTGAGGGAGCATCATCGTCCGACAAGTCCGACAGGTCCGACAGGTCCGACGATTCAACTCTCGACGCTCTCCCGAATTCTCGGCAGCAACAGCAGACCCGGTACTCCCAGCGCGACGGTGATCCAGAAGAACGGGGCGTAGCCGATGGCGTCCGTCAGCGCTCCGCTGAGCGCACCCGCGGTCGTTCGCGTCAGCACGAACAACGCGCTGAGCAGCGCATATTCGGTCGCCGCGAACCGCCGGTCGCAGATGGCCATGAGGAAGGCGAGGAAGGCGGCCACGCCCAGGCCGCCGGTGAAGTGCTCGACCACCGACGCTGCGTAGAAGGCTTCCCGCCCACCGCCGAACGACGCGATCCATGCGTACCCGACGTTCGAGAGCATCTGAAGAATGCCCAGCCAGAGCAGCGATCGCCACAGGCCGAACCGCGCGATGATCGCGCCGCCGAGCCAGGCGCCGGCAATCGTCAGGGTCATGCCGATCACCGTGGTCACCGTCCCGATCTCCGCGGTGGAAAACCCGTGATCCACCCAGAAGGGTTTGATCATCGGAGCGAGCGCCGAATCGCCGAACCGGTAGAGCAGGACCACCCCGAGGAGCCAGCCGGACCGCGGACGGTTGAGCCACCGCCGAAGGCCACCGACGAGATCGACGCTTTCCGTGGTCTCCCGCCGCTCCTGCGCGGGAAGAAGAAGCGAGAAGAGAAGGAGCAGCGCGGCCAGACCGGCGCAGATCCCGAAGGCCACTCCCCAGCTCGTCCAAGTGGCCAGGGCGGCAATTCCACCCCCGGCGACGATGATCGCGATCCGATAGGTCGTCACCCGTACCGAGTTCACCGGGCCGAGCAGCGACTTCGGCGTGATGGTGATCGTCCATGCGTCGATGGCGATGTCCTGGGTCGCGGAGGAAAGTGCGAGCAGTGACGCCAGCACCCAGAAGGCGGTTCCGCCCGAGGGCTGGAGCACGCTGAAGCCGGCGAGGGTCGCCGTGATCCCGACCAGAGCGCCGGCGATCCACGAGCGGTAGCTGCCCCAGCGATCCACCAGCGGCGACCAGAGAAACTTGAGGGTCCATGCCAGACCGACGATGCTGACCAGCCCGATCTCGGTCAGACTGACGCCTCGGGTGCGCAGGTACAGCGGAAACAGCTCGTTGACCAGCCCGTAGGGCAGCCCTTCGGAGAAATACAGCACCCCCGCCAGAGAGGCGATGGCCCAGGGGCGAAGCGAGGTTCTGGAGGAGCTCATCCGGACCGAGGCATTGTACGGGTGGACGAGGTTTTTCCGGAGCGGAGAGGACCTCCCTGACGGATCCCCTTCAGTCGCTGAGCGGATTTTCCGTGGACAAGCCGGAGAACCGGCGAAAATCGTTGTCGGTGGAGATGAGCGTCGCCCCGTTCTCGACGGCGAGAGCCGCGAGATGTGCATCCGACGTGAGATTGCCAGCTGTGCCTGATGCGGTCATGAGCGCACGGAGAATCGACCAGTGGTTCTGGCCCGGAACAACAAGCTCCACGACCGGAAGCGCGAGCCAGGAGTCGACGTAGGCGATCGCCTTGTCATGGGACAGAGGTCGTTCGAGGATCGCGGAACGGGTGGTGACGCGCAGGAATGCAAGGAGGACGACCCAGGCGAAGCCGATGGTCTCGTTACCGGAGAGAGCGTTCTCGAGCCACTGCCGCGATTTCGCGTGTTGAGGCGAGTCGGCATTGATTGCGTAGATCAGGAGATTCGCGTCGACGAGCTTCACTTCCGAAGCTCCATTTCCCGGGCAATTTCCTCTTCCTCGATCGCGTCGGCGATCCGCAGGGCACGATCGAGATCGGCACCTCCGACCACTTCGCCGAGCGAGACGGTCTCGAGCCGGTACCTTCTGGCCGGACGACTTCGGCTCTTTTCCGCCTCGAGTCCGGCTCGAAGAGTCTCGTTGACGACCTCCTTGAGCGATCGTTCCGAGCGATGCGCAATTTCCTTCAGTCGTTTCGCGATGCGGTCCTCGATGGTCAGGGTCGTCCTCATGGAACATCAAAACATCACGCGGGATCGCATCATTTCATCACCTCATCGCCGTGGTGGGGCGTTCATGACGTACCTGTCGAACCAGCGGAACTGTTCCCACAGGACGTGCTCGAGGTTTTCGCGGGCCTGGTAGCCGTGATCCTCGGACGGCAGCAGAACCAGCCGTGCCGTGCCTCCCGACCCCCGCACTGCCTCGAAGAAGACCTCGGACTGATACGTCCGCGTGCCGGGGTTCGAGTCGTCCGCGCCGTGGATGATCAGCACCGGCTCGTTCACCTGGTTCGCAAAGAACGTCGGGGAGAGCTGGATGTAAACGTCCCGCGCCTCGAACAGCGATCGCCGTTCCGACTGAAAGCCGAAGGGCTGATTCGTCTTGTTGTACGAACCGCTCCGGGCGATCCCCGCCCGGAAGAGATCGGTATGGGCAAGCAGGTTCGCGACCATCAGTGCGCCGTGACTGTGGCCGATGACACCGATGCGGTCGGCATCGGTCACTCCCATGTCGATCGCTTTGGCCACCGCGGCCTCCGCATCCGCCACCAGTTGGGGAACGAAGGTGTCATAGGTGGTCTCCGGATTCCCGATCATCGGCATCGCGGTGTTGTCGAGCACGGCGTAGCCTCGCAGCAGGAAGAACAGATGAGATGCACCGCGGAAGCGGTCGAACCGCTGCACCGATCCACGAACCTGCCCCGCGGTGGCCGCACCGGAGTACTCGAGCGGGTAGGCATACACGACGGTGGGCAGCCGCGTCCCCTCCTTGTAGCCCGGAGGCAGGAGCAGAGTGAAGCTCAGAGGCACGCCGTCCGCACGCTCGTAGCGCACGATCCGCTTTTCGATCTGGCGCAGCTCGGGCGTCGGGTCCCTGAATGCGGTGATCGGCTTCCGCGACGACGCGCGTGTCGCCTCTCCCGCGGCCGCCTCGATCTCATCACCGAGCGTGGCGAGATAATAGTTGGGCACCTCGCTGGCGGACTCGGAGCGGATCACCAGATGATCGTCGTCGCCGGCAAATCCGACGAACTGCTCATAGTGATCGGGATCAGAGCGGAAGAGCCGTTTCGCCTGGTCGCTTCCAAGGTGACGCAGGTCGAGGAAAGGTCGATCCCCCTGTTGGGTTGCGCCGGTGCCGCGGAAGTAGACGGCGTCAGCTTTCTGCTGCATGACCCACTGTCCGTTGGGAAGCGGACGCATCACCGGACGGCCGGGATCCCCGTAGCGGTCGTCCTCGTCGAGATCGAACCAGGGACTTGAGGTCCCTGCGTCCACATCCAGCAGCCAGACATAGCGCCAGCGGCGCATGCGCTCGTTCTGGACGAGCATGAGGGTGCCGCCCTCGGCGCCCCAGGCGCTGTCCTCGATGCGGTACTCGGCCCGGAAGATCTCCTCTGCTTCACCATTGAACGGCGCGTCCAGACGCATGATCCGGTCGCGACGAGACGCCTTCGTCACCGGATTGCCGCCGTCGAGCGCCTCGAGCCAGTAGAGCGTGTGAGGAGCGGTGGCACGCCACGACACCGAGCGCGGCCCGACGGGGACGCCATGAACGGGGACGGCGTCGGCCAGCGGGAGCGTCGCGACCTTCGCGACTCGCTCACCCTTCCCGTTCCAGACCTCGATCTCGTGAGCAAAGCGCCACCAGCCCACTTCGTGGGACCAGGGACCGACCAGGCGCTCGACGAGAAAGTACTTGCCATCCGGCGAAGGATCGACCGTGGCGTAGATCGCCGGCTTTCCGATCACCTCGACCTTCCCCTTTCCGGGGTCGACGATGACGAGCTCCGAGGTCATGTAGTACTCGAAGAGGGCCTCGTCGTGCGCTGTTTCGAGCAGGTTTCGCGCCTCGTAGGTGGAGCGGGCCGAAGCGCCCTCTCCCTCGAGGATCTCCGGTCCCATCGGAATGGGCGGGGCTTTTGGAGCTGCTCCCCGCTCCGGCGAGATCCGGCGCACCAGAAGGCGCTTCTGATCGGGCAGCCAGCTCACCGGTGACCCGAGCAACGGGTTGAGAGTCACGTTCTTCACCCGGGTGATCTTCCCGTCGATCGAGCCGAGCCAGAGAGCCGTCTGGTCCGGCAGGCCGACGATGAGCGCGAATCGCTGTCCGTCGGCAGTCCAGTTCACGTCCTGAACCTCGGCGCCCTCGGGGAGATCGAGCACCGTCGTCGCTCCGTCGGTAACCCGGACCAGCCGCGGTGAGGTCGCTCCATGTCTTCCGTGGAAGCCGTTGGTCGCCGGGTTGACGCGGGTGCCGGCCAGCTTGTGCATCGGAGCGCCGAGCTCCGCGAGCGACGGATAACTGACCGGATCCGCGAGCAGAAGGACCTCTCCATCCGGCGCGCTCCACACCCAGGGAAGATCGGGGGCGTAAAGCACCCGGAGAACATCCTCGGGTGGGGATTGCCACCCGGTTGCCGGCGCTGGATCGCTGGCGCGGGCCGCGCCGAGACTCGCCATCATCAAAAGAACGACGAACGTGAACCTGGTCAGGAGACGAGACATCCTTCACCTCTTTCCGGCCCTTCGAGTCGGATTCTACTCTGAGTTCGGACAGGTCACGCGTGGAAACATCATTCCGGTGACGGAGGGGGAGACGCGGCGAGCGGAGCCGTGACGAATGTGACGACGAGTCGCTCGAGGGGATTGCCTGCCTCTGGTGGAATCAACGTTTCATCGTCCGGCCGTGGTGACGTAATCGATCACCGCGTCCGCGGCTCCGGACATTCCCGGCGTCTGATCGAAAGAGCGGCCGAGGGCGGTCGCACTGGTTCGAAAGCTGTCGTTTTCGAAGATGCGCATGACAGCCTCGCGGAGACGGCCTGGCCGGAGGCGGTGCTGGGGCAGGTGAATTGCTGCTCCGAGCTCCGCGGCGCGCCAGGCCACCAGGGCCTGTTCACGGATCTGCGGAATGATCACAGCCGGGACCCCGGCGTGAAAGGCCTTGCTCAGGCTTCCGATCCCGCCGTGTCCGACGAAGGCGGATGCTCGGTCGAAGACCTGCTGCTCCGGGATCCAGGGACGGATCACGAAATTCGACGGTGGATGGGGGAGCTCGATGTCGTGTCCGCCGGTGGAGAGAATCACCCGGGCATCGAGATCGGAGAGGTCCTCCATGACGGTCCTGAAGACGGAGGATCGCGGAAAGATGGTTCCCAGTGAGACGAGGACCAGACGCTCGTGATCGAAGAGCTGGTCGTCCGGGGGCCCTCCGGAGCTCCGCCGTCGAGGACCGGACCCGCGAAAAACCAGCTCGAATCGAAGCGTTCCGCGAAGGGCTGAAACTCCGGAGAAGTGCAGAGGATGTTGAAGTTCTCGTAGCAGAAAAAGATGTCGGCGAGCGCGAGCTTTCCTTCCGAGAGGCGACGGATCCGTCTCGCGGTGCGAATGGCACCCGCTCCGTACCTCAGGTTCGCGAGGAGGTCGAGCAGGCCATCGGTTCGGTAGTCCACCCGCCGGACCATCAGCCGGAACAAGGGAGGGTCGATGGCGAACATGGTCACCAGCGACACTGTTGGAAGACCGCTGACCTGTCCGGCCCACTTGCCCCAGGCTGCGATGGAGTCGTGAACAATGTAGTCGCAGCCGTCGGGCAGAATCGACTCGCACCCTGCCTCGATCGCCTCGAGGGTGATCCCGGTCAGATGTTTCGCCAGCCACCCGAGCGATCCGCGGTGCGAGCCGGGCTCGTAGTCGACGGAGAATGAGGGGAGAGAGTATGGAACGAAGACTCGCGCCGCACGCTCTCGATTGCCTCGCGGAACGGGGGAGTGGAGACACAGAGAATCTCCTCTCCTCGGCGGGCGAGCGCCTCGAGCAGTCCCAGCATCGGGTTGACGTGTCCCCACGCCGGAACGGAAAAGGCAATCGCGCGCCCCATCAGGCGATTCTACCCCGCTGACGAGTGCGACCGATCTCACTCCGCCGGTTCACCGCGGTCGCGGAAACGATGATAGAGGGAAATGGCGACGGCGATCAGGATGATCGCCAGGATGGCCCACTTCTCCACCGAGGCGGCCTGGCCGAGAACCTGCTCCACCACGTGACCGAAGAAGTATCCGAGAATCGCGATCAGCGCGGCCCACAGCAGGCAGCTTACCGCCTGCCAGAAGAAGAACGTGCCGGTTCTGATGCGGGACAGGCCGAACACGACTGCCGATGCGATTCGCAATCCGTAGAGGTATTGGGTGATGAAGATCGCCAGGATGCCGTAGCGCTCGAACAGATCGGCGACACGCTGGAACTTCTCCTTGAAGTGAGGGAACTTCGCCATCAGCTTCCACGCGTGCTTCCGGCCGATCCAGAACCAGAATATGTGACCGGTGTAGGCGCCGAGAAAGGCGGTCAGGATGACCAGCCAGAGGATCAGATACCCGCGTTGCGAGAGAAAGCTGGCAATGACCAGAATGGTCTCGCCCTCGAAAAAGGTTCCGATGAAGACACCGAGGTAGCCGAGCTTCTGGAGAATCAGTTCCGGAGTCATTCACCGTCCTTCATTGCAAGAATAGACGCAGGAGATGGGAGGCAGCGAGCGCTCAATAGAAAATGGCATTCGCCGGAATGGTGACGCGAAGCACGCTTTCCTGATGGAATCGCCGCCGGTATTCGGCCGCGATTGCTCGAATCCGGGCATCGGAGTTCTGATCGACGGAATGGATGATCTCGAGCACGAACGTCTGTTCCCGCTCGATCTGTCCCTGATCATTGAGCCACTGGCCGGTCGCGCTCCAGACGGTCAGTCCCTGGGGAAAGGCCGGGGTGACCACCTCTTCGAGAAAACCGGCCCAGTCCTTCTCCGAAACCTCGCGATTGCCCGGCATGCGTCGACCGAGGAATAGACGATCCGAAACCTGACCGGCTCGGTGCGACGACATCGCCGGAGCGCTGGCGGGAGTCACGGAACGGCAGGACACTGACGTGGAGAGGGTGCCCGACAGCAGCAGGATGATCAGCCAGAGGTTCGCCCTGGATCGAGAGGGTCGGCTCATCGCTCCCGCTCTCCCGCGGCAGCATTCGCGCAATCACCCCCCCGGGTGATCTCAGGCGCCGTCACAAGTGATTTCGAGCAGAGGAATCGGCTGGTTTTTCGCATATGCTCATGCCTCCGGAGCGGACATTCCCGGAGATTCTGACACGAATCGATCTTCCGCGGTCCGGTCCCGGTGAGCGTCGTCGATACGGCTCCCGGAGACGGGGCCCGGACGGATGCTGCAGCAGACGGATCATCAGGGAGGAACGATGGATTTCAACTGGAGAGAACGAGCTGTCGATACAGCCGAAGCGGTTTCGGTGATCTCGAGTCACATGCGGGTGTTCGTCCACGGGGCGGCTGCCACTCCCACCCCGCTGATCGATGCACTCGCGGAGCGAACGGACCTGGAGGGGGTCCGGCTTTACCACCTGCATCTGGACGGCCGAATCGCCTTCGTCGAGCCACAGCACGAAGGACGATTCCGCTCCATTTCGCTGTTTACAGGCCCTCCGCTGAGGAAACCGATCGAAGAGGGGCGGGCGGATTTCACTCCGATCTTCCTTTCCGATGTCCCGCGTCTGTTCACCGGCGGGCAGGTTCCTCTGGATGTGGCGATTCTCCAGCTGTCTCCGCCCGATCGTCACGGCTACTGCACTCTCGGGACATCGGTCGATACCGCCGTCGCGGCGTCGCGCACGGCGAAGTACATCATTGCCGAGATCAATGAGCAGATGCCCCGGACCCACGGCAACACCCTGGTCCCCTTCGACCGGATTCACGCCTTCATTCACACCGACCGTTCGCTGCACGTTCACGAGCCGCCCGAGCCCGACGAGGTGGAATCGGCCATCGGCGAGCACGTTTCCCGGCTGATTCCCGATGGAGCCACGCTGCAGATGGGAATCGGTGCCATCCCGGACGCGGTGCTTCTCCGTCTGACCGACAAGAAGGACCTGGGGTTTCACACCGAGATGTTCTCCGACCGGGCCATCGATCTGATCGAGACGGGAGTGGTGACGAATCGCCTGAAGAGGGTCCACCCCGGCCGGGTCACCACCAGCTTCGTGATGGGCTCGCAGCGGGTCTTCGATTTCGTCAACGACAATCCTTACGTCGAGTTCTATCCCTGCGACCACACCAATGACACTTCGGTGATCCGGAAGAACGAGAAGGTGGTCGCGATCAACTCGGCCATCGAGGTCGATCTCTCCGGACAGGTGGTGGCCGATTCGCTCGGGTTCCGGATCTACTCCGGCATCGGGGGGCAGATGGACTTCATGCGCGGCGCGGCGCTCTCTCCAGGCGGCGTTCCGGTGATCGCGCTTCCATCCACGGCCGCTGGAGGGAAATTCTCGCGGATCACTCCCTCGGTCAAAGCGGGTGCCGGAGTGGTGACCACGCGCGGTCACGTTCACTGGATCGCCACCGAATACGGCGCGGTGAACCTGTTCGGCAAGACTCTGAGGGAACGCGCCCAGGCGCTGATCTCCATTGCTCATCCCGACTTTCGGGCCGAGCTCGAAAAGGAGATCTGCGATGTCCGCCACTTCGTTCTGGGCGATGTCGGCGAGATGGCCACAGCGGATCGCTGACCCGATTCGCAACAGAGAAGGTTCCCATGGAGCAAAGGGCAGCCGCCCTTTGCTCCTTTCCTTTTCGGCTCTGCGCTCCGTCCGTTTGCGGCGACCGCAATGTCGCGGAGAAGCGGCATGGTTGGCGCAGAAGACTCCCCGCGGGGCCGAGACCTCGACCGGCCTCGACCCGTAGAATCAGAGGGAGATGACCATGATCGCAAGGAGACTTCTGATTGCAGCCGTCACCGCCGTCCTCGCATTCGGCCTCAGCGCCCAGACGACGCCGGAGGATTGCGGCGAGAGCCACGTGGTTTCGCGCGGCGACACCCTAGGCCGGATCGCATCGCGATGCGACACCCCGTTGGCCAGAATCCTCGAACTGAACCCGGACATCACCAATCCCGACCGGATCGAGGTGGGACAGGTGATCCGGCTGACCGGGCCCGTCGAACATGCTGCACCGGAGGAAGAGTCCCCCAGCGCAGCTGCCGTAGTGGTCCCGGAAGAAGCGCCGATCGTGATGATCTCGCCCGACAGCGGACCTCCGGGCACGGACGTGATTCTCGCCGCGGAGAATCTTCCTCCCAACCAGGAAGTCAAACTGGCCGGCGGCCCGAAGCATGGCGCCTACTCGGTGATTGCCACCGCCATCAGCAGTTCCGAGGGACGCGTCGAGCGGGATCTGCGTGTTCCGGAAAACGCTCCGGACGATGACGACTGGCTGTTCTGGGTGCTCACGACGAAGCCCCAGGAGGAGCACGCTTCCAACGATTTCCTGGTTCTGCCGAGAGTCCCCCAGCCGGCAGGTGTGCAGACCAATGAGACCGACCGCTGGCCCATCACCATGAATATTCTCGGGACTGTGACCGATGAAGGCTACGACTGTCCGACCATCCGCGACGGTACCGGCCTGATCTACGCGATGACCGGCAACGTGCCCTCAGGGCTCAGTCCCGGCGAACGGGTCCGCATCCGGGGCCGGCTCGCCGAACGAAGCGACTGCCTGCGGGGGATTGCGGTGGAAGTCCGGTTCTTCGAGCGGCTCGACGAGCAGAAAAAAGAGGGGAGCGCGCAGTAGACGCGAGCCGGATCAGCTCGATGGTTCGGATGCGGGCCGTTCACGAGGATCACGGCTCGAAGGTCGCGACCACTGGCGCATGATCGCTGGTCCCCACCTGGGGCTGCACGGTACAGCCGATCGCCGTCCGGGCGAGCGATTCCGAGACCAGCACGTAGTCGATGCGCCAGCCGATGTTTCTCTGGCGCAGGTTCCGCCATGGCGCCCACCAGGTGAAGAGATCATCATTGTCGGGTGCGAAGTACCGGCCGAGATCGACCAGGCCACGGCTCAACAGACGTGCGAACAGCTCCCGTTCTTCGGGAAGCTGTCCGATGGTGTTGAGCTTCCGTTCCTTCGGGTGAACGTCGCGCTCTTCCCGCGCGATGTTGAGATCGCCACAGATCACCAGACGGCGACCCTCCGACTGAAGGGTCGCGGCAAAGGAATCCAGCTCCGAAAAGAACTGCATCTTTGCGGTGAAATCCTTTCCCCCGTTCGGAACGTAAACCGAGGCGATCACCAGATCGCCCATCGTGGCGGTGACGATGCGGTTCTCCATGTCGAACGCTGGGTGATCGAAGAAGGAGCCGCATCGAATGCTTCGTTCCGAAGATGCAGTCCGACGCCTGAATAGCCTTTCGCCGCCATGCCAGTAGCAGCTGTAGCCCTCCAGAGAGCAGATCGACTCCGGAACCTTGTCCGGGGAGGCCTTGATCTCCTGCAGGCAGATCACATCAGGCCGCTCGGCCTCCAGCCACTCTGCAAACTGGGTTTCTCGTGCACGGATCCCATTGACGTTCCAGGTCGCAATCTTCATCAGGATGCTCTCAACGGTTCAGGGCCGCTCTCCATTCTCCAGCTCGATGGTCCGGCCGCGGAACCGGATTTCGTTCTTTCGCTTCTCCAGACTTTCCGGGTCGCGGAGCTGACGGCGAAGCAACGCCTCATTGGGCTCCCAGTGAAACCCGTTGGGACCTCCGAAGGTGATGACCCGATGAGGAATCGAAACCGCGGGAAGTCCGAAGGTGAAGCACATCGACACGATCACGGCGAGAGCCAGTGGCGGAGTGAGGATGAGCGAACCACGCAGATTCACCCGGCTCAGCCGCTCGAAACTCCCGGGACCGGGACGCATCATCGCCGCTCCGAAGGACGCAATCAGCGTCAGCGCCAGTGCGGAAGCTCCCGCATACCAGCGATTGCCGAGCGCGAGAAGAAGCAGGACCGCGTAGCCCCAGGGGATCTGGAGAATCCAGATTCTGAGACGCTGCAGCCCCCGCTCGACCGGTTCCACATTTCCCAGTAGTTGGAGCCGTCTTCGCTCGATGAACACGATCAGGGCCAGGCCGCAGACCATCGCGAGGGCGTTCCACCCGAGGCGGGGTATTGCACTGCGCTCGCCGATCCGGTTGAAGGCCATCGGCTCAAATGAGATCGCGAGGACTCCGATCGTCGTCAGAATGCCCGCCAGAATGTGGACGAACAGGCGGGATCCGAGCCGGTCCGACGACGGCCAGAGAACCACCAGCAGGAGGGCGGCTCCAGCCGAGGCCGCCGCGAGTACGACCGGCGCCCAGATGTAACGAGGGTCGAGGGGAGGGGAGGCGAAGAAGGGGGAGAGAGGCGATTCGGCCAGGGGGGCGTAGATCACGAAAACCTGCTTCCATCCCTGACTCCAGGCGAAACCCAGGTCGACGGCGTTCAGAAACAGGCGGGTCAGGGCGGCGGAAAGCAGGATTGCGAAGGTGCTGACAATCAGGAGCACCGCCGATTTCGGCCGTGGTCGGAACTCCCACTCCGGTTTTCCGTATATGCTCATGAAGCATCGCCATGGAGAGCCGCTCGCCAGCTTCTGCGCTCCGGCCTGCGCTGGTATCTTAACGCGGACCGGGCCTGCGCCGGCAGGGGACAGACCAGGGTCCGACCGAGATCGGGAACGAATGCAGAAGACGCACAAGAGAGTTCTGGGGCTTTGGGCGACCACCCTTCTGGCGGTGATCCTGCTGGTGTGGCTCGACCGTCTGTTCAACCGGATCGGATTCGACCTGACCCTGTTGAACGTCCTGAAGTTCTTTGCCGTTCTCCTCTTCGTTCCGCTGACGATCTACCTGATCGGCGTGACGATCAGTTTCCTCCTCCGGAAGCTGTTCTGGAGAGTGGGCCGTCGTCTGACCCTGAGCTATCTGCTGATCGGTCTTCTTCCCTTCCTCCTCTTCGCCATCCTCCTTCTGGTCATCGGTTACATGGCCGCGGGGATTCTCAGTCAGGCGTCCTTCCGGGCGGATCGACAGGCGATGCTGAATCGTCTGGACGAACAGAATCTGCACTACGTCCTGACCGAAGATCTTCCGTCCGGCACACTGCAGACCTTCGAGATCTACGACAGCAGTCGCGGCACGACGAAGGAGTTGCCCCCGTGGCTGAAACGGGGAGCGTTTCTCGGAATGGTCAAGCGTGGTGATGCGGCGCTGTTCGTTTCGGCACGGACCTATGAGATTCAGGGGAAAGAGCGCACCGTCGCGCTGATTCAGCCGGCCGATGCGCGGTGGGAGGAATCCGTTCGGGAGCGCAACGACATCCTGGTATTCGGCGCCATGGGGGAGACCAGTGGCCCGGGCGAGATCTCTCTGGATCGCGTGGGGAAGGGAGATGAGTCGGAGGCGAAAGGAAACAACGAAGACGTCGGACTCGACGACTTCCTGGGCCGGGCGTTCTCCCGCCGGGGCGTCCTCTGGTGGGACACCACCCCTCCGCTGCTGGAATGGGAGTCGGGCGATTCGACCGAGAAACGTCTGATCATGGTGATCTCCTATCCCTGGAGGAACCTCCTCACCTTCTATTTCGGCAGTCCGGACTATCTCAACGTGCTCCTCGGTGTGGTCGCGGGAATCAGCGGGCTGCTGCTGATCCTCTACATGGTGGCCACGCTGCTCGCGGGGGGACTGATTTACTCCATCACCCGTGCGGTGAATCGGATCGAAAAGGGGACGCGGGCGGTCGAGCGGGGAGACTTTTCCTATCGCATCGGCATGAAGCGGAGAAACCAGCTCGGCGACGTGGCACAGTCATTCGATCGGATGACCGAGTCCATCTCCTCGCTGCTCACCGGTGTGGCGGAGCAGGAACGTCTGCAGAGTGAGATCGATATCGCTGCGTCGATCCAGCGGAACCTCCTGCCGAAGGAGGGACCGAGCTTCCGGGGCATCTCGTTCGCCGCTCATTTCGAGCCGACCGCCGCCATCGGAGGGGACTACTACGACGTCTTCAATCTCGACAGCCACCGCCTCGCTGTGGCCATCGGAGACGTCTCCGGACACGGCCTGTCGACCGGACTGGTCATGGCCATGGTCAAAGCGGCAATGAGCACGCTGGTCGAAGAGAAGATCGACGAAGCGGCTCTGTTCCGGCGGCTCAACGACCTGGTCTATCGCTCCACCGAGCGGAGGGCATTCATGACCCTCGGATTCACCGTGTTCGACCTGAAGAAAATGACCATCCGGCACACCAACGCAGGGCACCTCTACCCCTATCTGCTGCGGAAGGACCGCGCGCCGGAAGCGATCGAGGTTCCTTCGCTCCCACTGGGCATCCGGCCCGGAATCGAAGCACGCACCGTGGAAGTGTCGCTGGAGGAGAGAGACACGATCGTCTATCTCTCCGACGGGATCGTGGAGGCTCAGGACGAAGCGGGCGAGCCCTATGGATTCGAGCAGCTCGAGCGGATGCTGACCTGGCTCGCGGACGAGAGTCCCGCCGACGTGCAGCAGGCCATTCTCAATGCCGTGGCCGACCACACCGGAGGGCGCCCCGCCGTCGACGATGCCACGGTCATGGTGCTCCGTTTCGAGCAGCTCTCATCGTTCGCCTGGGAGAGCGAGCTCCCGGTGGAGAAAGTCGTGCCTGTCGACCGTCTTCAGTGAGAAGCACGTGTGGATGAACATTCCGATGTTCATCAGGGTGCCACGGAGAAAGGAGGGACGCTCCACGATTGCGGCCTCTCGAAGCGCGTAGCGTGCCGTTCATCTCACGTTCCCGCGATACCCGACACCTGGGTTTCTTCCACCCGACGAACAGCGGAATGTTCGTCCACAATCGTGCGAGAACCGTGATGTTCATCAGGGCGCCACGGAGAGAGGAGGGTTGCTTCACGATCGCGGCCTTTCGAAGCCGGTCGCGTCCCGTTCGTCTCACGTCTCCGGCGAGAGGCGGTCCCTGGGATTTCTTTCCACCCGACGAACATCGGAATGTTCGTCCACAATCGTGCGAATGAACGGTAAGAGCTGATTGCCGGCGAAGAGGTTGGGCCCTATCTTGCCGCGATGGATGTGGGGGTGGACGTTGGGACCTGCTCGAAATAGCCGGCGATCCGCCGGATGTACTGCACGGTCTCGCGGAAGGGGGGGACTCCATCGTACTTCCGGACATTCCCCTCACCTGCATTGTAGCTGGCCAGAGCGAGCTCCGGATCGTGGTCGAACTGATCAAGGAGCAGCCGGAGGTAGTGGGTGCCGCCGTAGATGTTGGCGGCGGGATCGAAGGAGTCGCTGACCCCGAAACGACGCGCCGTGGATGGCATCAGCTGCATCAGGCCGCGCGCCCCCTTGTGGGAGACGATCCGGGCCTGATAGTCCGATTCCGCCTTGATCACCGCGGAGACCAGAGCGGCATCGACGTCGAACTTGCGGGCCGCCTCGAGGATCAACGAATCATAGCGGGATCCGAAGAGCGGTGGACTGGTTTCATCGAACCGCCAGTTTCGGTGTGGGAAGATGCTCGACTCTCGAATCGGAGCCATCTCTTCCTCCGGCACCACTTCGTCATCGAGAATCCGGTCCACCGAGTCGAGCGAAAGCTCGACCCGACCGCCGCCGCGAAGCGCGAGGACGATCTCGCCGTCCTCGATCGCCCACGACTCGACCTTGATCGCGCGGCCGTTGGTGAGCATCGCGATCTCCGCATGTGCCCCGGCGGGAAGCAGGAGCGCAGCGAGAGCCAGGAGGATCGGAGCGACACGAGTCATTCTGTTGATTTCGGAACGCCGGAAGAGCGGCGATTCTTCCGGTCCGGCTGGAGAATCATCCCCACACCCCCGGCCCGGCTATGCCCGGGGATGAAACTCGTCGTACATCTTCTGCAGCCGTGCACGGGAAATGTGGGTGTAGATCTGAGTCGTGGAGATGTCGGCGTGCCCCAGCATCATCTGCACCGAACGGAGGTCGGCGCCATGTTCGAGCAGGTGCGTGGCGAAGGAATGTCGGAGCATGTGAGGAGAGATCTTCGTTCGGATCCCGGCTTTCTTCGCATACGCCACAATCTTCATCCAGACCGACTGGCGGCTCAGCGCACGGCCGCGGTTCGAAAGAAACAGACTGGGATCCCCATGCTTCTGATAGCTCGGTCGCCCCTGTTCGATCCAGATCAGAACCGCACTCCTGGATTCCTCTCCAAACGGGACAATCCGCTCCTTGGAGCCCTTGCCGATCGCTCGAAGGAATCCGGCATCCATTTCCAGATCATCGATCCGCAGCCCGATCAGCTCGCTCACCCGCAGCCCGGTCGCGTACAGCAATTCGAGCATCGCCCGGTCACGCATCCCCGCGGGCGTGGAGGGATCCGGAGCCTCCAGCAGTGCTTCGACGTCGCCGGGCTGCAGGGACTTCGGCAGATTGGACCAGAGCTTCGGGTTGTCCATCTGCTCCGTCGGGTCGGCCTTCAGATGGCCCTCGCCGACCAGGAACCGGAACAGTCCTCGAAGCGCCGCCAGCGCCCGCGCCACCGAACGGGCGGAGATGCCGTCGGATCGGAGATCCTGAACATAACGAACCAGATGAATCCGCTCGACCTCGTGGATTCCGACCTCCTCGTCCTGAAGGTAGTGCCCGAAGTGACGGAGGTCGCGGCGATAGGACTGGATCGAGTTTTCCGCCAGACCCTTCTCGACAGTCAGGTAGTCGAGATAAAGCGGAAGCCAGGTGACGAAGAAGTCACTGCTCTCTTCCTTCGTCGGATCGATGCTCCGGGGTTTTCGTTTCGCCACGAGGACAGTGTAAGGGAGGAGGGTGGAAGAGGGTGAGAGGTGAGAGGTGAGAGGTGAGAGGTGAGAGGTGAGAGGTGAGAGGTGAGAGGTGAGAGGTTGAGAGGTGAGAGGGTGAGAGGTGAGAGGTGAGAGGTGAGAGGTGAGAGGGTGAGAGGTGAGAGGTGAGAGGTGAGAGGTGAGAGGTGAGAGGTGAGAGGTGAGACGGTGATGACGGGAGGCGCCTGGTGGGGGTTGGGCCTCTGGCCCGATCCCCGGGTGGCCTCCGGCCCCCGAGGGCGCGCTCCTCAGGCCAGCCGGCTCGCTCTCGGCCTCTTGACGGTTGCCCCCGAGACGAGACGTCGGGTCATTCCCCGGCGGCGACTGACTCTCCCACGATCTCGGCCATGTAGGACGAGCGGACGAACGGGGCGGAGAAGACGGCGCGGAATCCCATTTCCTCGCCGAGGAGGCGATACTCCTCGAAAACCTCGGGATGGACGTACTCGACCACGTCGAGCTTGTCCAGCTTCGGCTGCAGGTACTGACCGATGGTGAGGATGTCACAGCCGGCGTCGAGGAGCTGTTGCATCACGTCGAGCACCTCGGCTTTGAGCTCTCCCAGTCCGAGCATGAAGCCGGATTTGGTGACGATGGAGCGGTCGACCGTGCGGACGTGGCTGAGCAGATCGAGGGAACGCTGGAATCGCGCGCCCGGACGGACAAAAGAGTAGAGGCTCGGGACGGTCTCGACGTTGTGGTTGAAGTAGTCCGGCCTGGCTTGCGCCACGGTCTCGACGGGAGCGAGCTTACCCTGGAAATCGGGAGTCAGCACTTCGACCGCGGCCTCGGGAAGCGCCTTTCGTACCTCGGCGATGGTTTCCGCGAACTGGCGGGCACCGCCATCGGGGAGGTCATCACGGGTGACCGAGGTGATCACCACATGCTCGAGCTGCATGCGTGCCGCGGTTTCGGCCACCGCGGCCGGCTCGCCGGGCGATGGGGGTGCCCAGGGTCTGCCGGTGGTGACGTTGCAGAAGCCGCAGGAGCGGGTGCAGACGTCGCCGAGAATCATGAATGTGGCGGTCCCACGGGTGAAACATTCGGAGCGGTTGGGACAGGCGAGTGACTCGCAGACCGTGTGGAGGGACTTCTCCCGGAACATGGCCTTGAGCTGATGCAGCTCGGCGAGGCTCAGCTTCTTGTCTCGGATCCAATCGGGAAGGCGGGGACGTGGGTTCATCGTCGGAGTGAGTCTAGCAGAGTCGAGATGCGGGATGCGGCATCCGGCATGAGGGCTCGCGGGTCCGGTGTGTCACCTGCTGCCGACCCCCACCACACTTGGATCCTCACAACAGAAAAGGATCCCGGATGTTCGCCCGGGATCCCCTGGATTCCGCAACCGCGATTGCGATCAGTGGCTCTGTGCAACGATCGCGAGGCCCTTGTCCAGGGCCTTTTCGATGAGGCCTTCGGCATCGATTTCGGTGATGCCTTTGACGATGGCGACCTCCGAAACGATCAGATGTTTGGCCCGCTCGTACATTTTCTTTTCGCGGAACGACAGAGTCTTCCGGCGGGAGATCTGGGTCAGGTTCTTGAGGACGTCGGCGACGTCCTCGAGCTTCCCGGTCTTCATCTTTTCCATGTTTTCGCGGTAGCGGTCTTTCCAGTCACGGGAAGCGGCGGCACCGCGTTTTTCAAGGAGAGAGAAGATGTTCTTGATCTCTTTGCGGGCGTAGAGGCGGCGGAGTCCAATGCGGTCACTGTTACCGATGGGGACCATCAGCTTCGAATCGTTGGCGAGCAGACGGAGGTGATAGAAGGTGTTGTCCAGCCCTCCGATGTTGGTCTCGCCGATCTGCTCGACGATGGTGACTCCATGGTTCGGGTACACGACTTTATCGCCTATTTTAAACGACAAAACAGACTCCTTTTCCTGAGATTTGATGATCAAATTCGTCATTCCCACACTGGTTGCCGAACGAAGGGAGATACGTTGACCGATCGTCACAGGCGTCGGCAGCGACTGCGGATCAGCGGTGCTGACGGCTCGGTCGAGCCTTGACTATGATAGCAGAGCGACGCTCGATCGGCAAATACTTCGGTGCCCGTAGCATTGTGTCGAACCCGAAACGGATCGGCGTAAACGCTTGATAATGGAGCCTCAACCGGTGAGCCGGTGAGGGCCTGTCCCCGGCAACCCGGCCTCAATTGCCGAGGCTTCCAGCGCCCCTCTCCGGCTACTTCAGCCTCGATTCCCGCAGTTTCCGCACGAGCTGGTGGAGCAGGTTCAGCCCTTCCCGTCTCTCTGCCTCGCTTCCGGTCAGAAGATCCTCGATTCTCTGCAGATCGAAGTAGATCTCGAGGGTTGGGGGAGCTTCCAGATTCGGGGTCGCTCCTGCCGGACGGAGGGGCTCACGTGGGCTCGCCGAGGGGGGCGTCGCGGGGGCAGCCGGGATGGCTGCCACGCTCACAGGAGCGGTCGGACTCTCCTGCTGGAACGCCTGATCGAGGCGGCTGACCAGAGTGCCGGCAAAGCTCTGAACCGCAGAAATGTCATTCCTCTCCACCGCGCTCCGAAGCAGCTTCGCGTTCTGAACCGAACCGAACCAGGGACTGTCGGCGTTGTCCACCAGTTCGGCCTTGACCAGTTCCATCTCGAAGTTCGCCGGGCGACCCTCGGCCCTGGCGTACACCGTCACAATCACATCCCGGGCGATGTCCGGAAGCTCGAAAGTCTTGTCCGTCCCTGCTTCCATCCACTCGCTGACCGCAATCGCGTGGGTCTTCTTCTCTCCGGACGGGCTGGTGTAGTCGAGGTCGATCCGTTCCACCCACACCCGTGGGTTCCGGGTCACCAGCAGCCGACGTCCGGGAAGATCGAGGGTCAGGCGAAAGACGTTCATCGCCCGGAGCTGGATCCGGTCGTATTTCCCTTCCGCGACGTCGTTGACGGTGAAGCCTTCGTGAATCGTTCCGGCGGGAATCCGTTCGAAATGGGCGTAGTCGTATCCGCCGTCGGCCCGTTTTCCCCGCAGGAGACCGATGTCTTCGTCGATGATCCGCCCCAGGATGCCCTGAGGCAGGTCCTGGTGCGCCACGGCGGCAACCCGGGCAATCACCCGGGAATCCATCAGGGTTCGCTCGAGAACGTTCCGCCGGTTGGCCTGGTCGAGAGAGAAGGCCGGGAAGGCGAAGAGGAGGGTGAGGACCAGGAGGAATCCGGAGGTTGCTCTCATGATGGTTCTCCTTGGGGTCAGGGCTGTTTGCCGGACCGGGTCGACTCCGGACGGCTTCCTTCCGGCAGGATGGTCGAAAGGAGGGTTTCGCCCGCGAATCCGGCGAGCTCGATGCCGAGATAATCTCCGACTGTACACCCGAGATCGGCAAATGTGGGCCGGGTGCCGAGCGGCCGTGGTCCCCGCACTCGGGGACCGGCGACCAGAAGAGGGACGTACTCACGGGTGTGATCGGTGGAAATGTCGCTTGGATCACAGCCGTGGTCGGCGGTGAGAAACAGGAGGTCGTCCTCTTTCATCGCGTCGAGCAGGTCGACGATCTCGCGGTCCAGCGATTCCAGCGCGCGGGCGTATCCCTCCGGGTTGTTCCGATGGCCATACTTGGAGTCGAAGTCCACCAGGTTGGTGAAGATCAGATCTCCCTCTCCATCCCGGACCAGGGCGGTGGTCTTCGCCATGCCGTCGGAGTTCGACTCCGATCGGATCTCGCGGCTGATCCCTACGCGGTCGAAAATGTCGCCGATCTTGCCGATGCCGATCACTTCCTTCCCGGCACGGTCGAGCCGCTCCACGACGGTCTCCACCGGCGGACGCACCGAGAGGTCCTTGCGGTTCGCGGTGCGGGTGAAGCTCCCGCTGTGCGGTCCGATGAATGGGCGGGCGATGATCCGTCCGATGTTGTGCTCGCCCCGCATCAGCTCGCGCGCAACCGCACAGATCTCCCAGAGCTCCGCGGGCGGGATCACCTCTTCGTGAGCGGCGACCTGAAACACCGAGTCGCCGGAGGTGTAGACGATCGGCGAGCCGGTGCGCATGTGCTCGTCTCCGAGCTCGTCGAGGATCACCGTGCCGGAGGCGGGCTTGTTGCCGAGAGTTTTTCGGCCGATCCGAGACTCGAACTCACGGATGATCTCCGGAGGGAACCCGTCGGGGTAGGTTCGAAACGGCTCGGTGACGATCAGCCCCATCATTTCCCAGTGACCCGTCGTGGTGTCTTTGCCGGCGGATCGCTCGGCCATCCGACCCCAGGCACCGGAAGGTTCGCCAGGACCGGTTCCTTCGGGAAGGGTGTGAAGCAGTCCGAGGCGGGTCAGGTTCGGGATCGTGGCGTGACCGTCCCGGAGGACATGGGCGAGGGTATTCGACCCGGCGTCGCCGAACTCCGCGGCGTCCGGGAGCTCACCGACTCCGAGGGAGTCGCAGACGATGACGATGGCGCGAGGTTTGTTCATGCGTTCTCTGATTGTATCCGTTCGTGAATGAGGGGGCGCGATTCCGGTGGGGCGTCGCCGAAACTCACGGTCTGGAGATACCGAGCGGTGATCTCTTCAGGATCGAAGGAACGGGCTCCGATCTGCAGCCGGCCGATCACTTCACCCGCTTCGACCGCGTCACCGCGGTTGCGATCGAACAGAATTCCTGCCGCGGGATCGACCTGATCGTCCTGCTTGCGCCGTCCCGCGCCGAGATCCACGGCCAGCATGCCGGCGGCGTAGGTGTCGATTCCGGTGATGTAGCCCGATCTCGGTGCACGGACCTCGATTGTCGCGGTCGGTGAGGCCATCAACTCCGGATGATCGACCGCCTCCGGGTTTCCACCCTGCGCGGCAATCCAGCGGCGGGTGTGGTCGAGAGCCCGTCCCGAAGCGAGAGATTCGTCCAGCGCTTCACCGGCGGAGGCTTCATCGAAGCGGCCGGACATCACCAGCAGTCTCAGGCCCTGCTCGCGGGTGAGAAGCCGGACATCCTCAGGGCCTTCACCTCGAAGCACGTCGAAGCACTCCCGGATCTCGTTCGCATTCCCGGCGGCGATGCCGAGGGGGCGCTCCATGTCGGTGATCAGCGCTTCCACGCGGGTCGGCGTTTCCGCTGCCGCGTCGATCAGTGCCTTTGCCAGAGCCCGGGAGTCTTCGAGATTCTTCATGAATGCGCCACTCCCGGTTTTGACGTCGAGGATCAGAGCGCTGGCCCCCATCGCCAGCTTCTTGGACATGATCGACGCGGTGATCAGCGGGATCGACTCCACCGTTCCAGTGACGTCCCGAAGCGCATACATTCGCCGGTCGGCGGGGGCGATCTCGGCGGTCGAGGTGGCGATCGCACAGCCGACATCCGCCACGCACCGTTCCAGTTCGTCCCGGCTGAGGCGGGCGTTGAATCCTGGGATGGCTTCGAGCTTGTCGAGAGTGCCCCCGGTGTGACCCAGCCCCCGACCGGAAAGCATGGCGATCGAGACACCGCACGAGGCGACCCAGGGAGTCAGCACCATCGAAACCTTGTCGCCGACACCTCCGGTGGAGTGTTTGTCGGCGATGAAATCGAACTGATCGTAGAGCTTCCACTGTTCGCCCGACTCGAGCATGGCGCGGGTCAGGGCAGCGGTTTCTCCGGCTTCCATCCCCCGGATGGCAATGGCCATCAGGAGCGCGGTGATCTGATAGTCGGGGATCTCGTTGCGGGTGAATCCTTCGATGATCTGGCGGATCTCGTCGGGCTCGAGGCGGCCTCCGCGACGTTTCCGGTCGAGGATCCCATACAGGTTCAGATTCGACATGTGGCGCATTGTATTGCGCGACCCGGTGGAGTGAACAGTCTTCGCCGTGGTGAGGGGCTGATCGGTGACGCGATTCGCCCGGCGAACTCCACCGATACCGGCCACCGGCCCCTCCCGGGAATGGATCCGCTTCGGGTCCGTTAGGATCCTCGTGAGCGAAATTTCGTCATTCGTTGCTGCGGTCGTGTTGCTGAGCGGCGGTCTCGATTCGACCACGGTGATGGCGATTGCGGCGTCCGAGGGGCGGCGTCTGTACGCCCTCTCGTTCGACTACGGACAACGCCATCGCTACGAGCTGGATGCGGCCGCGCGGACCGCGGCTGCGTGGGGTGCGGTCGATCATCGCGTGGTGAAGATCGATCTGCGGGCGTTCGGTGGAAGCGCGCTGACCGCGGATATCGACGTGCCTCGAGACCAGCTCGGGACGGAAGGAATCCCGGTGACCTACGTCCCCGCCCGCAACACGGTCTTTCTCGCCCTGGCTCTCGCCTTTGCGGAAACCTCCGGTGCGGAGGAGATCTGGTTGGGAGTGAACGAGGTGGATTCGAGCGGCTATCCCGACTGCCGTCCGGAGTTCATCGAGGCGTTTCAGCAGGTTGCCCTCACCGGGACGCGATCCGGAGTAGAGAGTGGCACTCCGAGACTGGTCGCGCCTCTGCTCCACCTCACCAAGGCGGAGATCATCCGGCGGGGAAGCTCTCTCGGGGTCGACTATGCGCTGACCCACTCCTGTTACGATCCGGACGCCGGCGGAGGGGCCTGTGGTCACTGCGACTCATGCCTTCTCCGGAAGCGCGGGTTCGAGGAAGCGGGGATCACGGATCCGACCCGCTACGCGAGGAACTCTTGATCCGGATCACCGAGATCTTTCACTCCATTCAGGGGGAGTCGACCCATGCGGGGAGACCCTGCACGTTCATTCGCCTCGCCGGATGCAATCTCCGCTGCGTCTGGTGCGATTCGGCCTACACCTTCACCGGAGGGATCCGAATGGAGCTCCCCGAGATTCTGGATCAGGTCAGAAGCTTCGGCTGCTCACTGGTCGAGGTCACCGGCGGGGAGCCGCTCGCCCAGCCGGAGGCACTCGACCTGATCCGTTCGGTCTGCGACGAGGGCTACGAGGTGCTGATCGAGACCTCGGGATCGATCGACATCGCTCCGGTCGACCGGCGTGCCGTGATCGTCATGGATCTGAAGTGTCCCGGATCGGGAGAGTCGGAGAAGAATCTCTGGTCGAATCTCGACCTGCTCAAGCCTGCGGACGAGATCAAGCTGGTGATCGCCGATCGTGCCGACTACGAGTGGGCGAAGTCGATGATCCGCGAGCACCACCTCGATCGCTGGACCGTCCTGCTCTCGGTGGCCTGGGGTGATCTGGACATGGTGGATCTGGCTTCCTGGATCCTGGAAGACCGCCTTCCGGTGCGGATGCAGACCCAGTTGCACAAGCACATCTGGGGTCCCGATGTTCACGGCGTCTGAGCACTCGCCGGCGGAGCCGATGTACGATTCCCGCCGGTCGGGTTATGCTCATCGATGATGGAGCTCGAACAACCATGAAGCAGCCGGTCCTCGATCACATTGGAATCGCCGTGAGCTCGCTCGAGGATGCCTCGGTGTGGCACGCCCTCGGCCTGGAGACTCAACATCTGGAAACGGTGGAGACGCAGAGGGTGAGAACCGCGTTTCTGTCGGTGGGGAACTCGAACCTCGAGCTGCTCGAACCGACCTCTCCTGATTCGCCGATCGCGAAGTTCATCGAGAAGCGGGGCGAGGGGATCCACCACATCTGTCTGCGGGTCGACGACCTTCCCGCGCACCTCGCCCGGCTCGAGCAGCAGGGCTTCCGCCTGATCAATCCTCAGCCGGTGCCGGGGGCCCATGGATGCCGGGTGGCGTTTCTTCATCCCGCCGCGGGCCGGGGCGTTCTGATCGAGCTGAGTGAGAAGATGGACTCGTCCGATCCGGGGAGCGAGTAGATGGAAGGCTTCCTTCCGTCCTCGATCGTGATCGCCAACCTGGTGAATCCGAAGGAGAAGTTCTGGGGATACCTGCTCTCGATGTCTCCGGTGGGAATCACCCTGCGGGGAATCAATCTGGAGAGCTTCGATGACTGGGTCCGGCAGGTGGGCAGACGCCAGGAGGAAGAGCCGTCGCTCGACCTGGTGACCATGTTCGTTCCTCTGTTCCGGATCGAGCGGATTTTTCTGGACGAATCGGTCGGATCGGTTTTGTCGTTTTCAAGCCACTTCGAGGAAGTCGTGGGCTGCACTCCACAGGAGTTCCTCGGGCTGCGTGATGAGGAGGTGTCATGATGCGCCGCTGGATCGTTTTGATGATCATGCTGTTCGCCATCCTGTCGTTCGGGTGCCGGAAAGAGGAATCGGTGAAGCCTCTCTCGGAGGGAGAATCGGCCGATCTTTCCGCCCAGGCCTACGATTTCCAGATCTATCCCGGCTCGCTGTTCGATTCGGATCTGACTGATCTGTACCGTAAGGCCCATTTCGTCCTCAACCCGAAAGCCACCTCAGCTCCGCCGATGGCCGTCTATCTCTCGGAGGATCCGCTCGAGGAGGTGGCTCAGTGGTACGCGAAGAAGTACGGCTATTCCCGGGTGGCGGAGAACGAGGTGGCCAATTTCAGCTCGGTTCCCCCTCGGGCCTACTACACCACCGGAGATCTGGGTGAGGCCACCCGTCAGATCGTTCCGATTCTCGAGAAGCTGAACCTAGACGCGGACGTATCGGCGGTTCAGGGCACCTTCCGGGGGGCGACGATCAGCCCTACCGGAAACTTCCCGCGGGTGACTCTCCAGCGTCCATACTACGATCCGATTCAGAAAAAGACGATCGACCGGACATTCATTCTGATGGTGAAGGAGTAGATGGATTCGGCCTCGTCACGTCCGGTGCTGATCATCGGACTGGGACTCATCGGCGGTTCCCTGGCCCTGGCGCTCAACCGCCGGGGTTGGAAGGTCGCCTTCGCAGACCCCGCGGTGAGCGCGACTGACGCGGCGGATGCGGGTGTCCATGCTACCCGCCTGGGGGACCTCGCTGATCGTGAGGCCGGATCCCTGATCGTCATTGCCACGCCGGTTGATGTCGCCTTCGATCTTCTCGCGACAGACGGTCTGGCGGATGGTCCGATCACCTCGGTCTGCAGCGTGATGTCTCCTCTGGCCCGGGCCGCGCGGTCACGGGGCCTGCGGTTCACCGCGGGACATCCGATGGCCGGGAAGGAAGTTTCAGGTCTGGCCGCGGCGGAAGCGGAGCTGTTCGCCGGACGACGCTGGTTTCTCGATCGTGACACGGCAGACCCGGCCGTTCGCGCGATGGCCGAAGCGACCGGTGCGGAGGTGATCGAGGTGGATGCGGAGGAGCATGATCAGGCGGTCGCCCTCACCAGTCACCTGCCGCAACTGCTATCCACCGCGATGGGTGCCCTGATCGGTCGGAACCTGGATGATCTCGAGCCATTCGTCGGCAGCGGCCTGCGCGGCTTCCTGCGCCTGGCCGGGAGCCCGCCGCAGGTCTGGGCGCCGGTATTCGATCTGAACGGGCCGGCATTGCGGAGGCAACGAGAGGAACTGCAGCGCATTCTCGACCGTCTGATGGGCGGGGACGCGGAACTGGAGTTCGAGCAGGCGCAGAAGGCCTGGAAGGCGCTTCGTGACGGCGGTCCGAGGGTGGAGAAGGAATGATCGGAGAACCGGGAGATCGATCCATCGACCAACTGCGGAGCGAGCTGAAGAATCTCGGCTACCTGTCGCATGGCCTGGAGCGATGGTTTGCGCAGGATCCCTGGCGGTCCCGGACGTTCTGGTCCGAACTGCTGCTGGTCACCCTGAAGGCTTCGGTGCTGGTGGCGTTGTTCGGAGCCATTCCGATGGTCGCGGTGATGATCTTCCGCGACGGCCCGCTGACCATGGCCGAGACTTCCGTGCTGGCGGCGATCGATTTTGCAGCGCTGCTGGTGGTGGTGATGGTTCTGCTCAACGCCATCGGGCTCCTGTTGCGGTTCCGTCCCTCTCTGGCGATCGAGAATCCTCGGGTTCTGATGGGGCTGTCGATGGGTGTGGTGGGGCTGATCGACGTCGGGGTCTGGGGGTGGTGGCTCGGTTTTGCCGGGTCGGCAACGGCGGTCGAGAGGGTGGTTCTTCTGCTTCTTCTCTTTCTCCTTTTCATTGCCGGAGCGATCGTCGTCTCCGCGGCGCTGTTGTCGTTTTCGATTCATGAGAGCCGGAGGATTCCGTCGATTCATCGAAAGTCGCGGACTCTCCCGCTCTTCCTTGGCGGGCTGGTCCTGCTCGCGGCGGTGTTCGTGCCCTCGTGGCTCCGGCCGGAAGCCGGGCCGCGGTCTCCGTCATCGCCGGTCATCGTTTCGCCTCGCAGTGGACGGGTGGTCGTGGTTGCGGTGGAGGGTCTGACCGAGGAGCTCTTCACGTCGCAGTCGGCTCTGGGACAGGCCCTGCCCCATCAGACCGCGGCCGCTCCGGTGCGAGGCTCGTCCTCCGCGGCGCGCTGGGCGGACATCGGCACGGGGACACTTCCGACGGCCCATCGGGTTCGTGCCATCGAAGGACTTCAGATCGCCGGAAGCGGGCGCGTGCTTCAGTCCGTTTCCCAGCTCGATCTGCCGTTGAGGGAGATCGCGCCGCTTTTCGGCCTGGCCCGGCGGCATCCACTTCCTCCTTCGGTGCGGAAGAGGGATTACGTCTGGGAGATCCTGTCGGGGCGTGGGGTCCCGGCGGTGGCGGTGAACTGGTGGGCGAGCCGTGACGTGGATCTTCCGTCGCTGCGGGTGGTGAGCCAGGAGGAGATCTTCACCCGGGCAGCCCGCGGAAGCGCCGGCTCGGAGAGGGCAACCGCTCTTGCCGTCGATCGGCTGGCCGCGGAAAGTCTGGCGAGTCTGACCCGTCGAGAGACTCCCGCATTTGCAACGGTCTTTCTTCCCGGGCTGGACATCGTTCTCGACCGGCTTCGGCTCGATGACACGGCGAAGCTCGCCGGCTCGGTCGAACTGCTCCGAAATCTCCAGCAACTGGTCTCCGGGTTGCGGAGTGACGGGTGGAATATTCTTCTGGTTGCGGTTCCCGGCGAAGGTCAGCAGGGGCAGGCGGTGCTTGCCACCAATCTCGACCTGGAACTGGAAGGAGCTTCGCTCGAGGACGTCGCGCCGACCGTGCTGGACCTCTACGGATTCCCTTCGAGCAGCGAGATGGGGGGGAAGAGCCTCCTTCCCGGTTCGAGCCAGACCGTCATCGGTACCTACGGCGACCGTGAGCAAAGCGCCGCGCCGGGAGAGGCGGACCAGGAATACTACGAGAGCCTCCGCTCGCTGGGATACATTCAGTGACGGAGAGCTCTGGAGCTCTGGAGCTCTGAAGTTCTCTCTCGAGGTTCTTTCAGCCCGAAGGGCGGCACTTTGTTTAGCCGGGGGCGTCAGCCCCCGGTCGACGCGCTAGATCTCGGAGCCCCTGAAAGGGGCGGCACTTCGCGCGAAGGGCCACCGTCGAGTGCCGCCCCTCTCGGGGCTCGAGGAGTCTCCAATCGCAACCGGGCCCTCACGGGGAGGAAGGTTTATCCGGCCGTAGCCCGAAGGGCGGCACTTTGTTTAGCCGAACCCCGGTTTCGCAACGCCGGTCGTCGCGCAGCGCAACACTCCGGATACCTGCCCACTCCAGAACTCCGGAACTCCGGAACTCCAGAACTCCAGAACTTCAGAACTTCAGAACTCCGCCGAGCGGGATTGTTCCACTCCCTTTCGCCGTTCTGATAGATTCGTCGAAGCGCGAGAGCGAATTCTGAATGCGGCGCCGATCCCGGCACGCGTCAAACCATGGAAGTGAAATGGACGTCATCGAAAAAACCCTGACCAAGGTTTTCGGGTCGAAGCACGATCGCGACATCCGGCGGATGATGCCGATTGTCGATCAGATCAATCACCTCGAAGAGACGATCAAGCCCCTCGGCGACGAGGAGTTGCGAGGGAAGACCGAGGAGTTCCGGGAGCGGCTTCGCCCGGAGGTCGAGCGGCTGACCGAGCTGTTGAAGGATGGTACGGACGAGTCGGCGATCAAGGTCGCCCGGTCCGACCTGAACGCTCAGCTCGACGATCTGTTGCCGGAGGCGTTCGCCGTCTGCCGTGAAGCCGCGATCCGCAGTGTCGGCATGCGTCACTTCGACGTGCAGTTGATCGGAGGCATCGTTCTGCACCGGGGTCGCATCGCGGAGATGAAGACGGGAGAAGGAAAGACCCTGGTAGCCACTCTCCCGGTCTACCTGAATGCGCTGACCGGCCGCGGCGTTCACGTCGTCACCGTCAACGACTATCTCGCCCGGCGTGACGCCGAGTGGATGGGCCAGGTCTACCGATTCCTCGGGCTCAGTGTCGGGGTCATCCAGAACGACATGGGGGACAAGGAACGGCAGGCGGCCTACGCCTGTGACGTCACCTATGGGACGAACAACGAGTTCGGATTCGACTACCTCCGCGACAACATGAAGTTCGAAGTGGAGTCGATGGTCCAGCCCAACCACGTCTACGCCATCGTCGACGAGGTGGACTCGATCCTGATCGACGAGGCCCGGACGCCGCTGATCATCAGCGGCCCCTCCGAGGAGTCGATCGACAAGTACTACCGGGTCGACAAGATCATTCCGAAGCTGATCAAGGAGACCGACTACAAGATCGACGAGAAGGAGCACACCGCGGTGCTGACCGAAGAAGGGGTCGCACATGCCGAAAAGCTCCTCGGAGTGGAGAATCTCTATGATCCCTCCGAGATCGAAACTCTCCATGGGGTCAACCAGGCTCTCAAAGCCCACACTCTCTACAAGCTCGACGTCGACTACGTGGTCAAAGAGGGTGAGGTCATCATCGTCGACGAGTTCACCGGGCGGCTGATGCCGGGCCGGCGCTGGTCCGACGGGCTGCATCAGGCGGTGGAGGCGAAGCAAGGGGTCAAGATCGAGGCGGAAAATCAGACCCTCGCCACCATCACCTTCCAGAACTTCTTCCGGATGTACGACAAACTCTCCGGGATGACCGGGACGGCCGACACCGAGGCCTCGGAGTTCGACAGCATCTATCGGCTCGAGGTCGTGGTCATCCCGACCAACCGGCCGATGGTCCGGGACGACCGCGCGGATCTGGTTTACCGCACAGAACGGGAGAAATTCACCGCGATCGCCGAGGAGATCGCCGAGTTGCACGAGAAGGGTCAGCCGGTTCTGGTCGGGACCATCTCGATCGAGAAGTCGGAGCAGCTCGCCGCGCAGCTCAAGAAAAAGGGCGTTCCTCACGTGGTGCTCAATGCGAAGTATCACGAGCGGGAGGCGGAGATCATTTCCCAGGCGGGACGTCGCGGCTCGGTGACCATCGCGACGAACATGGCCGGCCGAGGAACCGACATCGTGCTCGGCGGGAATCCGGAGTTCATGGCCCAGCAGAAGACGCGGGAGGTCGAGGATCCGGCGGAACGGAAGACGATCACCGAGGAGATCCGCGAGGTCTGGAAAGAGGAGCACGAGAAGGTCAAGGAGCTGGGGGGGCTGCACATCCTCGGCACCGAGCGGCACGAGTCGCGCCGGATCGACAACCAGCTCCGTGGCCGGTCAGGCCGTCAGGGGGATCCGGGATCCTCCCGCTTTTACCTGTCGCTCGAGGACGATCTGATGCGGATTTTCGGATCGGACCGGATCGCCGGAATCATGGAGCGCCTGGGGATGGAGGAGGGCGTTCCGATCGAGCACAAGATGGTCTCGAAGTCGATCGAGCGGGCCCAGAAGCAGGTCGAGGGGCGGAACTTCGACATCCGAAAGCATCTGCTCGAGTACGACGATGTGATGAACAAGCAGCGTGAGGCGATCTACACGCTGCGACGCAACATTCTGGAAGGCCGTGAAGGACGCGAGTACATCCTGAATGCGGCGGAAGACATCGTCGACTTCATCGCCGACACCCATCTGCCCGCCGAGGAGCGGGGGGGGGCGGAATGGAATCTCGACGAGCTCGCGGTGGAGCTGTTCAACTACTTCGGCCTGGATCTCCCGTCGCTCGGGCTGGATCCGAGCTCCATGGGACGCGACGCCTTCGTCGAGGAGCTCCGGATCGCGGTCCGGAAGAAGTTCGAAGAGAAGGAAGCGAGCGTCGGAGCCGAGATCATGCAGCTGCAGCAGAAGTATCTGCTGCTGCAGGTCATCGACGCCCAGTGGAAGGACCACCTCCTGGTCATCGACCACCTCAAGGAGGGCATCGGTCTTCGTGGTTATGGTCAGCGCGATCCGCTGGTGGAGTACAAGAAGGAGTCGTTCGATCTGTTCCAGAGCATGATGGAGCGGATTCAGGACCGTGTCGTCCAGTATCTCTGGAAGGTCGAGATGGTCGTCGAGGATGCCGGATCGAATCCGGCACCGCGCCGGATTCAGCCGCCGAAACGGCAGAATCTCAGCTACTCGGCTCCCTCCAAGGAGACCCAGCAGACCGTCAAACGGCGCGAGCCGAAAGTCGGCCGGAATGATCCCTGTCCCTGTGGCTCTGGAAAGAAATACAAGAAGTGCCACGGGGCCGCTGCATGACGCAGGACGAGAGCAACGAAGATCACGACGTCACCGACCTGGCTCCCAGGGCCAGAGCACGACGGGGTCTGGGTGACTATGTCGGACTGATTGCCCGCGGCTTCTGCATGGGATCGGCCGATGTCGTGCCGGGAGTCTCCGGCGGCACCATGGCGTTCATCCTCGGGATCTACGAGGAGCTGATTCAATCGATCCGTCTCTTCGGCCGTCCCGAGTTTTTCCGGCCGCTCTTCCGGTTCGATCTGAAGCGGGTCTTTCGGGTGGCGAACTGGGAGTTCCTGGCGGCGATCCTGGCGGGCATCGGAATCGCCGTGCTCAGCTTCGCCCATCTGCTCGAATGGCTGCTGGCTCACCAGCCGGTGATCGTCTGGAGCTTCTTCTTCGGCCTGGTCCTGGCCTCGGTGGTGGTGGTGGCGGCCCGCGTCTCCCGGTGGAATCTCCCGCTGGTGGGTGCGCTCCTCGTCGGGGGCATCGGAGCGTGGCTCCTGGTGGGCATGGTGCCGGTGCAGACGCCGAATGACTGGTGGTTCCTCTTCATCAGCGGCTCGGTCGCGATCTGCGCCATGATCCTTCCGGGGATCTCCGGAGCATTCATTCTCGTTCTCCTGGGGCAGTATCAGCACGTTCTGGGAGCGGTCAACCAGCGCGATCTCGGGACGCTTTTCTGGGTCGGTGCCGGAGCGGCGGTGGGCATCATCACGTTCGCCCAGTTTCTCGGCTGGCTGTTCAAGCGTCACCACGATCCGACGGTGGCTCTGCTGACGGGACTGATGCTCGGCAGTCTGCGCAAGGTCTGGCCCTGGAAGGTGGACCTGGCCTGGGTTCTCGACCGGCACGGGGTCCGCGTTCCGAGTCTCCAGCGGAACGCTCTGCCGGAGCTGACGATCCATGGGAGCCTCAACCACGAGGTCGTGGTGGCAGCAGGCTTTGCGGCCCTCGGACTGATCCTGGTGATTGTTCTCGACCGGGTGGCGAACCGGATGGAGACCGGGAATCGGTAACCCCGGATGTTGATACGCTCGTGGGCGGTGAGAGCCGCCTCGCGGTACACTGATCGCCTGCCCTATGGACAACCAGCACCTTGATTACGACGTCGTGATCGCCGGTGGTGCATTCTCCGGCGCTGCCGCGGCTGTGCTTCTGCGCCGGGACCACGGTCTCCGGGTCCTGATCGTCGAGAAACAGGAAGCGTTCGACGAGAAGGTGGGGGAGGCCACGACCGAAATGTCGGCGATGTTCCTGACCCGGCGCCTCGCTCTGTGGAGTCATCTGGAACGGGAGCATCTTCCGAAGGAGGGGCTGCGGTACTGGTCTCACAACCCGGAAGTGACGAACCATGGCGACGCAAGCGAGGCGGGAGGCATCCTGCGCAGCGCGGTCCCGTCGTTTCAGCTTCGCCGCGATGTGCTCGATGAACATCTGCTTGCCGTTGCGGTGGAGGAGGGAGCCGAGCTGTTGCGTCCAGCGCGCGTGATCGGAATTGCGCTGAGCGACGAGTGCCAGATCATCCGCATCGAACGGGAAGGTGAGCAGCGGGAGATTCGCTGTCGCTGGGTTCTCGATGCCTCCGGTCGGGCGAATCTCATCGGTCGTCAGCTTGGCCTGATCGAGCGGCTGGAAGAACATCCGGTGGCCGCGATGTGGGGCCGTTGGAAGAACGTGCGAAACATCGACGATCTTGCTGCCCGTTCCTATCCGGAGCTCGCCGGGCGCAACGTCGGATCCCGCAGGCTCGGGACGAATCACTACGTCGGGGCCGGCTACTGGATCTGGGTGATCCCTCTGGCCAACGGAGAGACCAGCATCGGAGTCGTCTTCGACCGGCGCATGGTCGATCTTCATGAGAGCCGGAACCGTCCGGAAGACTTTCAGACGTTTCTGCGGGCAATTCCCCCTCTGGCCGAGCTGCTCGAGGGGGCGGAGCTTCGGCGCGACGACCTCCGTTTCTTCTCGCATCTGCCGTATTTTTCGAAGCAGTACATGGGGGCGGGATGGGCGTTGCTGGGTGACGCCGCCTCGTTCCTCGATCCCTATTATTCGCCGGGGCTCGACCATGCGGCGTTCACCGTCGAATCGACTGTCGCAATCGTCGGGGCGCAGCTCGCGGGCGAAGATGTTTCCTCCCGCATCGAAGAGCACAACCTGACCTTCGTCCGTTCCTATCGTCGTTTCTTCGATGCCGCCTATCGAAACAAGTATCGCTACATGGGCGAGCACGATCTGATCAGCGCCGCGCTTCTTCTGGATACGGCGCAGTACTACATCTTCGTGGTCACGCCGGCGTATCGGCTGTTCCGGCGATTCTTCTGGATGCCCGTTCTGGGGCCGCGAGGAGCGTTTTTCAGCTATCACCTCATGTGTTTCTACAACCGGCGTCTCGGCTCGATCGCGGCGCTTCGAGAGCGGGTCGGGGAAGCGGGGCGACGGAATCGGGGACGCCGCATCAACCTTTACTTCGATCTCGGATTCGCGCCCTTCCGGATGGGCCTGAGGGGCTTCCGCCTCTGGATGATGGCGGAGCTGGACGGTCTGCGTCTTCAGGTGAAGAAGATGTTCACCCGGGGCGGCGTGTCGGCCTCGAACGAGGATCGGACTCGGGAAGCCGAGAGCATCGTCGGCCAGGAAGCGTCGGGAAAGGACGCGTGAATGTCATCGACTCCCCGCACCCGCGCCGGACGAATCGCAAAGCGTATTCTCGGCCGTCGGTACTCCCTCTTCACGAAAACGTACACGAGGGGCGTCACCGCATCCAAGAATCTTCTCTACCCTTCCGTAACCCGTGCTGCGTCGGCGATCGTGGCGATGACCGCCCGCCGGGTCTTCGGGACGACGACTCCGAGGGTACATGAGCGCGATGTCGTTGTCGTATGCCTCTGCCGCAACGGGGAAGAGTATGTAGAGTCTTTCATCGACCACCACGTGCGGCTGGGCGTGAAACACTTCTTCATTCTCGATAATGGTTCGACCGACAGCACGGTCGAGCAGTTCCGCCGCTCGGATCGCGTTACTCTCTTCGAATCCGGACTGTCGTTCCACCGATGGGAGAGGCCATTTCGAGAGTTTCTCGTGCGCCTCGTCACCAGAATCGGGTGCTGGGCGCTGGTCGTCGATGTGGACGAGCTCTTCGATTTTCCCGGCTCCGAACAGTTGGGCATGCGCGGACTGATCGAGTATCTCGAGCAGCGGGGCTACACCGGAATGGTGGCGCAGATGCTCGACATGTTTGCGAATTCCGGGATCCACGATCCGGCGGATGGCGAGGGGGGATTGCTGGCGACCTACTCTTGGTACGACCTTTCCGAGATCAGGATTTTTGGACATGTCGGTCGGAACAGTTGGACGGAGAATGAACGAATCGTCGCGCTCGAGGGGGGACGATGGCCCGGATGTTCGGGCTGTGGCCTCTGCTGACGAAGACGCCGTTGCTGAAGCCGCCGAGCGGCGCGCGGCTCGCCAGGATTCAGCACTTCCTCCGCAACGCCAGGGTCGCGGACATCTCGGGCGTCCTGTATCACTTCAAGTTCACGCGGGGTTTCATGGAGAGACTCGAATGGGATCTCCGCGCGAACCGGCAGCTCGCGGAGCGCTATGGCCGTTACTCCAGGATTGCCCGGACCGTGGGCGACGGCGAATCACTGCAGTTGAAGGGGCCCGGCTCGATGAAGCTCCACAAGATCGACCAGCTCGTCGATCAGGGACTCGTCATCTGTTCCCCGCAATGGACCGACTGGGTGCGGTCATCTAGGCCCGGAAGACGAACCGACGGCTCCGATCCGGAGCTCTGACGGGCGGCTTTCGCCGTCACGAGGGCTGATGCACGGCGGCGAGGTCCCTTCTCCAGAATCGGAGAATTCGTGTGCGGATGCGTGGGCTGATCGTCTCCAGGAAGGGCACAGTTCGGGATCTCGCGAACCACGAGGGCCTGCAGGCGGCCAGCTCGCGATGCATCTCCCTGCTGTCGTACCCCAGGGCGTCGAGGGTGCTGCCCATGATCTCGACGTAATCCCTGGCCAGTCTCCAGACGGCAGGATCCGACAAGCGGTTCATCCATCGTGCTGCGTACTCCGGCTCCGGCCTGGAGTGCTGGTAGACCGTGTCGGGATCGCCGAGAGTCCACCGTTCGAGATCTTCCCCGTAGTCGAGGAGATCGGTTCGAAACCCGACGCCGAGAACGCTGCAGATCCGGCGGATCTCCTCTTCCGGATCGGAGACCAGGTCTTCATAGCGGACCACGGTGCAGCGCCTGGGTGGATGCTCGAGGAGGTCCGCGATGAGACGAGGGGATTCGACGAGGTCGAGCCGATTGCGCCGCAGCCGGTAAACCGTCCTGTCCTTTTCCCAGGTGTGCAGCAGGGAGCTCATGACAGCGAGCGGATTTCGGAGAAGGACGATGTACGCCGCGTTGGGAAAGAGCTTCCGAAGTTCGGGGAGGACGGCGGAGTAGCGTGGAGTCTTGTCGAGAAAGATACTGCCGTCCTGTGCCACCGCCAGCTTCTTCTGGTACAGAGTGGTGTACATCTGTCTCGCGGCATCGAACCATGTATCGTGGCCCTCGGGCAGAGATTCGAGGAACGGCTTCACCGCCCGGCGCTCCAGCTCCGTATCGTAGGCGGCCGACTCGTCGGTGTAACGAAACCAGTAGAGAGCCCGGAGCAGAATCCAGGGCTCGGATTCGGTGTGAATGTCGGGATGGCCGGCGAGCATTCTCTGGAGCAGGGTCGAGCCGCTCCGCGGAAGAGAGATGATGAACGCGAGATTCTTCATTGGTCTGATCAGGCGGGGTCCATTCTCCTGAAATGGTCGTGAAAAATAAAGTGCCGATCGCGGCTGAATGAGGAAGCGGGCGCGAGGCCGGTGTTAGGATACGGCCGCGCGCCCGCGTTCCTGCCGGGCCCAGCGCATTCCGAATGCGTGACTTGCGAAGCGTGCAGGCGGCTTTTGCGTTTCCGGTGGAAGGTCCCATGAGGGCAGACAGACCGATGGATTCTCGAGTTCCCCGAAGCAGAGTGGGAAGGCTGGCCAGGGTCATTTTCGGCTCCGGGTATGGCGTGCTCACCCGTGCGTACTCGAGACTGTTCCACCGCATGTTGTGGCACGGGTATCGAGCCGGCGGTCAGCTGCGGGAGATCCGCCACAGGCTGGTCACGCCCCTGCAGGCGCGACGCGTGGCGAAGGACGTAAAACTCCTGTTCGGTCCTCGCATCCCGACCGTGACAGCGACCGATGTCGTCGTGATTTGCGCCTGCCGGGATGGCGAAGAGTACGTCAGGTCATTCATCGACCACCACACCCGCCTGGGAGTCAGGCATTTCATCGTTCTCGACAACGGATCAAAAGATGCGACGGTCGAGAAGTTTCGGGAGTCCGACCGGGTGACGCTGTTCCAGTCGAACCTGGAATTTCGCTCGTACCAGAAGGCGATTCGACGGTTCCTAGTCGACCGGGCTCGCGCTCTCGGTTGCTGGGCGCTGATGGTGGACATCGACGAGCTGTTCGATTTCCCCGATTCCGACAGGATCGAAATGGCAGGACGGTCGCCTATCTGGAGCAGCATGGCTACACGGGCATGGTCGCGCAGATGCTGGACATGTTCTCGGATGGGGTCGAGCCCGAGGACGCTCAGGATTCCCTGCTCGCGTTGTATCCACGATACGATCTGTCGGCGGTGCGGCCCGCCGTGAATTGGAAGGCGGACCATCCGGAAATCCCCTCGTTCGCCTGGACGAAGAACGAACGGATCAAGCTACTGACTGGAGGGTACCTTGCAACGCTCTTCGGCGTCTCGCCGATCCTGACGAAGACGCCGCTTTTCGAGCCGTCGAGGGGGGCGGTTCCCACACGGATTCACCATTTCCTCTCTCGTGGGAATCTGGCGGACGTGTCGGCGGTCCTCTATCATTTCAAGCTGACCTCTTCGTTCGTGCGAAGACTCACGCGAGACGTGAGAGAAAATGTGCACCCCAATACCGCGCACTATCGGCAGCTCGCCGCCGCGGTCGCGAGAAATGTGCCGATGTCGGTGGTGCCTGCCACCGCGAGCCGCTACGGGGGAGTCAGCCGGCTGGTGGAGGAGGGGATCATCGTCTGCTCGCCGGAGTGGGAGAGATGGGTTGCGGATCGGGATCAGAGGTCGCGCTCGCGGTAGATCTCGCTGCAGGCGATCAGGGACTTCCGAAGGGAAGTTATCTCTGCTTTCTGCACGTTCTTCGAAGGAGCTTTCGGCATTCTGAAAGTGGACTGGCTCTTTCGGATGTCGGGTCGGGGGGAAGATATGCTGGTAAGTCACCGATACAGGTTCATCTACACGAAGACAATGAAAACGGGGGGAACGTCTGTCGAGTCGTACTTCGAGCGATTCTGCATGCCGGATGGCGAATGGACCCAAAGCCACGGACGGGAGGAGTACGTGTCGGACGCGGGAATCATCGGTTTCCGGGGCCGCGTTCGACGAAGTCCTGCGTCTACTGGAATCACATGCCCGCGGCACTCATTCGGAGCCGGATCGGAAGCGATGTCTGGGACGAGAGTTCAAGTTCTGTGTCATTCGAAACCCTACGACAAAGCGGTATCCACATTCTTCTCAACCAGCCGGGACAAGGGTGCGTCCAGTGGCGAGGGCTTTCCCCGAAGAGCTGCGTTGAGCGTGGGTGCAGGACAACGGCATTGGCTCGGCGAGCAGGCTCGTTACATCGTCGACGACGTTCCTGGACGCGGTCATCCGATTCCAGAACCGTTAGCCGATTCGAAGTGACCTGTTTCGCCTCGGGCTTCCGTGGAACCCGGGCGGCCTGCCCACGTTCAAAACGGGGGTGCGACGAAGGAGGCCCGTGCCGACCTCATGTATACGGCAAAGGCCAAAGGGATCATCCAGAATGCTCTCGGGTCCGAGCTGGAGCTCTTCGGCTACACCTTTCCGGAGGCACCCTCATCGAATGAGTGACCAGCGTTTCGACGTGGGTGAGGGGATCCGTCGCAGGTTGCGCGATTGCGGATCCCGCACGGGATAGGGGCGGTCGCGGAGTCGGCTCTCCACCTCGGGCAGTCGGCCCCTCTTTTCGTCGATGCAGCTTCGGTACTTTCTATGATAATGGTGTTTCAAAATCTGGATCGGGCGGCTGGGTCGTCCGAGCGAGGAGACTTGGATGCTGGTGAGCCACAGGCATAGCTTCATCTACACCAAAACCCGCAAGACGGGAGGAACCTCGGTCGAGTCCTACTTCGAGCGGTTTTGTATGCCGGAGGGAGAATGGAGGCGGACGCACGGGCGCGACGAGTACATTTCTGCGGCCGGCATCATCGGACATCGGGGGTTAGGCGTGCGGCGCTCCGACGATTGCCGTTATTGGCACCACATGCCTGCTGCTCTCATTCGGGAGCGGGTAAGCCAGGGACGTCTGGAATCGCTATTTCAAGTTCTGTGTGGTCCGCAACCCGTACGACAAGGTGGTATCAGCGTTCTATTTTGTTCGCCTGTCGCACAGAGGCCACAGACTGGTGCGGTCTCGACGCGGAGAGACGCGGCTTTGAGCGGTTCGTCCGCGATCGCATCGAGATGTTGTTGATCGGGACAAGTACGTGATCGAT
>CAVUJZ010000025.1:0-19470 GCA_963741905.1 uncultured Acidobacteriota bacterium
GCTGCTCCCAGCGGGGGCTCTCGTCGGAGGGTCCGATCACGCCCTACTCGCTCCACTTCTTCCTCTCCTACGAGGGAACGAATGAGCATGGCGAACCCACTCGGGTGACGCTCGGAATATCCCTCGTATGCCGATCAATTCGGGGGAGTACACCGGAGTCTTCGCCAGTCCGTTCCAGTCGAATCTGGCGTTCGGCAAGCTGAGTTGTTAGCCGGCGTCGAACCAGCTCGTGGACTTCAGTGGAAACTACCGCCGCGAGCACGAGACCCGCGATTTCGGCGGCCAGACCTCGAATAGTCGGCGACGGATCTGCGGAACTACGTCTATGGCGCCACCCTCCGCCATCAATGGAACAACAGCAGTTCGCTCAACCAGGCCAGTCTGAGCTGGCAGAAATACGGATGAACCCGACGCCACTGAATCCGGACCTGGTCGGCAGAACTACGAAGGGGTGATCCCGATCGGAGGGAACAGCACCACTCAGAAGTTCGATCAGCGGCGCATCGAGCTCCGCGACGACTACAACCTCGCCCCGATGGACTGGATGGGCACGCGCAATCTGCAGGTCGGTGCCACCCTCGACTTCATGCAGTACCACGTCGACAAGAGTCTGTTCGGCAACCCCCAGTACAACTACCGGAGGGATCCGGCCAACAACCTGAGCTTCGATCAGCCGTTCGAGGCGGAGTAAGGATTCGGCGATCCGGTCCTCGACGCCAGCAACAACGAGTACGGATCTACGCCCAGGACTCCTGGTACGTGAATCCCCGGCTCAACGTCAGTCTCGGAGTCCGGTGGGACTGTGAGACCGACATGCTCGATCAGGGCTACGTCACCCCGGCGAACATCGTCGCCGGGCTTCAGGGCAAGATCCCCGACGGCTATTTCTCAGATGGCAACTCCCGCGGTGCCTACAGCGGGGAGATTCAGCCGCGGCTCGGCTTCACTTACGATCTGACCTGAACCGGGAAGACCGTCGTGTTCGGAGGCGCCGGGCGGTATTACGACCGACTCTTCCTCAACGCCACTCTCGACGAGCGCTACCGGTTGGAGTACCCGGTCTATCGGATCGTGTTTTCCCCGAATGAGCCGAGGAATGGCGGAGCGACCATCGCCTGGGATCCCTCCTATATGACTGCTGCCGGGCTGGATCAGTTGATCGCATCCGGCGCGACGAATCCCGAGATCTATCTGCTCTACAACAACACCAAACCCCCCTATTCCAATCAGTGGCCTCTCGGTGTCCGTCACTCCTTCGGCTCCTGGGTCGGCTCGCTCAGCTACAACGGGGTGCGGGGATATCGCGGCTTCACGTGGCTCTCGGCCAGCGGAATGGCTGCTCCGCACTGGTTCCCGGTCACGCAACGTGATCATTTCCTATCCGAACGGCAAGCGGTACTGGTACAACGGGATCTATCTGACGTTCGATCGTCCCTACACGTCTCAGGACGGCTGGGGTGCGCGAATCGCCTGGACGCATTCGAAGGCGACTCAGAACGGAAACCATCTGTTCAGCTCGACTATCCTTCCGCGGCGGCGTACCCGCGGACGAGGTGCCCGGAACCGAGCGCGATCGGATCGTCGCGAGCGGAATCATCGGACTGCCCTGGTATACCCGGTTCAGCACGATCATCAATCTCGGTACCGGTGGCGCCACCAATGTGCTCGACTTCTCTCAGGGCTTCAGTCTGGAGAACCGCCTGGCGACCCAGCCGTTCAAGCAATCGATCCGACCCCCGAAGACCTGGGGTTTCGCTTATCGGACGGTCGACTTCCGTCTGGAAAAAACAGTTCGCAACGGGAATGGGCACCTCCATCGGACTCATCGGTGAAGTTTCAATGCGTTCAACTGGACCAACTACGGCTGTCTGAGAATTCGTTCCGCCCGAGGGGAATCCTCACCTCGGCGAGCCGGGATGTGTGACCAGTCTCGGCCGGCGTGAGCAGGTTGGACTTCGGGTGAAATTCTGATCTCACGCGGGGCGGGCCAGTGCCCGCCCCGCATCGTGATTCATTCGACGGGTCCGGTTGCCGGTGTTCGGCAGCCGGATCAGGAGGAGAGGGGGCCGCATCCCCTCGGCCCTCCGGCAGCCGGGTCTGCGGTGACCGGACTCGCTGAATGGAGTTAAGCTGCATCAGTCCCGGGAGACCCTGCAATGCGATCGCTGGCGTATTTCTCGTTCTCTGACCCTGTTCTCCGGTTGCGCGGGACCGGTTCCCGCCGAGGCGGTCTCACCGGCTCTGCCTTCGGTGGCTCGTCGCCATGCGGTGAGAGCTCCTGCTCAGGATGCTCTCCTCGACGACGTCGAACAGCGAACCTTCCACTTTTTCTGGGATCTGGCCGATCCACAGACTCTTCGGATTCCTGATCGCGCTCCGATGCCGTTGTTTTCCAGCATCGCGGCGGTTGGATTCGCGCTCACGGCCTATGGAATGAAGCAGAGCGCGGGCAGTACCCGCCAGGAGGCTGCTGAGGGGACTCTGGCGACTCTCCAGTCGTTCCTCTCGTGAAGCAGGGGCCGGAGCCTCGAGGGGTCCCCGGGTACAAGGGCTTCTACTATCACTTTCTGAACATGAGCACAGCGGAGCAGTTTCAGACCGTGGAGCTTTCCACCGTGGACACCTCATTGCTGATGGCGGGGGTGCTGTTTGCTCAGTCCTACTTCGACGGGAACGATTCGACCGAAGCGGCGATTCGCGAGGCGGCCGAACAGCTCTACGCCCGGGTGGAATGGGACTGGCCGCAACCGCGGGCGCCTCTGATCAGTATGGGATGGACTCCCGAGGGCGGATTTCACGACTACGACTGGCATGGGTACAACGAGGCGATGATCGTCATCGTCCTCGCACTCGGCTCGCCCACCCATCCGGTCAGTACCGATGCCTGGGACGCCTACACGAGTACCTATCGGTGGGGACCTTCTACAACCAGAACTACTTCCTCTTCGCGCCCCTGTTCGGCTATCAGTATTCCCACGTCTGGATCGACTTTCGCGGGATCCAGGACACGGCTACCCGTGCGCATGGGATCGACTATTTCGAGAACTCGCGGCGTGCCGTCCTGGCTCAGCGCGCCTACGCGATCGACAACCCCACGGATTGGACCGGATATGGACAGGACGTCTGGGGGCTGACCGCCTGTGACGGTCCCGTCGATGCCACTCTCGACATCGACGGCAGGAGCCGGAAGTTCTTCACCTATGCTGCCCGCGGGGCCACGAATGGCGATATCCGCGACGATGGAACCATCGCCCCGACTGCGGCGATCTCCTCGATCGTCTTCACCCCGGAGCTGTCCATTCCGGCACTCCACGCGATGCACGATGAGTATGGCAGCGACCTCTACTCCACGTACGGATTCGTCGATGCATTCAATCCCACTCTCCAGACCAGCGTGGGGGTGGCTGCTGGACGGGTGGTTCCTGGCAAGGGCTGGTTCGACGTCGACTACCTCGGGATCGATCAGGGTCCGATCATCGGGATGATCGAGAACTATCGCTCCGGTCTGGTCTGGCGGACGATGCGGAGAAACCCGCACATCATTCAGGGACTGAAACGGGCAGGATTCACCGGTGGCTGGCTGGATCAGATGAGCGAGCGGGAAGCGGAGACCGGGGACCAGGGACCGGGGGCATGAAGAGCCCGAGGGTACGCGCGGCGAAGAGTGGGTGGGATTTCAGGAGTGTGGGGTGGGGTACTCCAAAGGGAGCGTCGCTGGTCTTCCTGATTCTCACGCTCATCTTCGCGAGCGCCTGTACGCGCGGATCCGGATCGCGCACCACCATCGAGTTCTGGGGTCTCGGGAGGGAAGGCGAAGTTGTCGCTTCCATGATTCCGGAGTTCGAGCGCCGGAATCCGGGCATCCACGTCATCGTGCAGCAGATCCCCTGGACGGCCGCCCACGAGAAGCTCCTGACGGCCTACGTGGGGGAATCGACGCCGGATGTGGCGCAGATGGGAAACACCTGGATCCCGGAAATGGTCGCCCTTCATGCGGTCGATGACCTGACCGGGCTCGCCGGGGGTTCCACCACGATCGACGAGCGCGACTATTTTCCCGGAATCTGGGCCACGAACGTCGTCAACGGGCGACTCTACGGGATCCCCTGGTACGTGGATACCCGGGTGGTGTTCTATCGGAGCGACATCCTTGCCGCCGTGGGGTATCCGGAGGGACCGAAGACGTGGGAGCAGTGGCTCGATGCGATGAACCGCATCGTGAAGGAGAAGCGAGCGAATTTCGCGATTCTCGCGCCGACCAACGAATGGGAGCCGATCGCAGTGCTCGCATTGAGCAACCATTCGTCCATCCTCAACCCGAAAGGAACCGAGGGTGTGTTCGAAGAACCGCCATTTCGGCAGGCCTTCACCTTTTACCTCGACCTTTTCCGCAAGGGCTTTGCGCCGAAGGTGAGCAATCTTCAAGTCGCGAATCTCTATCAGCAGTTCGCCAGCGCGGACTTCGCAATGTACATCACCGGTCCGTGGAACGTCGGGGAGTCCGGCGGCGGCTCCCGCCGGAGATGGAGGGGAAGTGGTCGACGGCGCCGCTCCCGGCGGCGCGGCAGGGTGAGCCGATGGGGATCTCGATGGCGGGCGGCTCGAGTCTGGTGCTTTTTCGAGGATCGGAACATCCCGAGGCCGCCCGAAAGCTGATCGAGTACCTCTCCGAACCGGACCAGCAGGTGAAGTTCTATCAGTTGACCGGTGATCTTCCTCCGCGGCGAAGCGCATGGAAGTCTCCGGTGCTGTCGGACGACCCGGTGTTTCAGGCGTTCCGGGAGCAGTTCGAGCGGGTCGAGCCGCTTCCGAAGGTTCCGGAGTGGGAGCAGATCGCCACCGCGATCTACGAGGAGGGGGAGGCGACGGTGCGAGGAGGGCAGTCGATCGATCAGGCGCTGGCGAAGCTCGACCGGCGGGCTCACGACATTCTCGAAAAGCGGCGATGGATTCTCGAGCAGGAGTCGACGCGATGAGGTCGGAGACTCGTGCCGCCGTCCTCTTTCTCTCACCGGCCCTGGTGGTTCTGGTGGTTTTCTTCTTCGTTCCGGTGATTGCCGGATTCGGCTTGAGTCTCACCGATTTCGATCTCTACTCACTGGGGGACATGAAGAGTGTCCGGCTGGTGGGTCTGGCGAACTACGGGAAGGTCCTGAGGAATGACGTCTTCTGGAGAGCGCTCTGGAACACGCTCTACTTTTCTCTGGTGGGAGGCCCTCTGACCGTAGCCGTCTCGCTCTCCGCTGCGCTTGGCGTCAACGCGAAAGCGGCCCGGTTCAAACCGCTCTTCCGAACCATCTACTTCGCTCCGGTGGTGACCACGCTGGTGGCCGTGGCCGTGGTGTTCCGGTTTCTCTATCACCCTCGATTCGGCATGATCGATCGTGGACTCGCCGCGATCGGTCTCCCGACGATCGACTGGCTGGGTGATCCCCGCTGGGCCATGCCGGCGGTCATTCTTCTCGCGGTCTGGAAGAACTTCGGCTACAACATGATCATCTTCATCGCCGGGCTTCAGAACATTCCCGAGGAGCTGTACGAGGCGGCGAGAATCGACGGAGCCGGTGCCTGGCGCCAGTTCCGTCACGTCACCCTTCCGATGCTCGGTCCGACCTTTCTGTTCGTGGGCATCGTCACCGCCATCGGCTACCTCCAACTCTTCGCGGAGCCTTACGTGATGACCGGGGGGGGACCGGTGAACCGGACCCTCTCGGCGGTGATGCTGATGTATCAGGAAGGCTTCCGCTGGTGGCGGATGGGCTACGCGGCGGCGATCGCATTCCTGCTGTTTCTGATCATTGCCGCCGGCCGACGGCGCTGCAGATGCGCCTCCAGGAGCGACGGTGATGAGAAGAAAAGGCTGGGATCGTCAACCTCGCCCTGATTCTCGGCGGAGTGGTGACCTTGTTTCCGCTCTTCTGGATGCTCTCCGCATTCTCGTTCATGAGCACCGGCGAAGCCACCACCTGGCCGCCACATCTGATCCGGCGTCGCCGACGTTCGCCCAATGGACGTCGCGCTGTTCCAGAAACAGCGGGAGCATTCCGACCTGAGCAGGGATCACCAGCGCCGCCAGAAGCAGGCTGAACAATCGATCACGGCCGCGGAACCGCAGCCTGGCAAACGCGTACCCGGCCATCGAGTTGAACAGCAGCGAGACCAGCGTGACGGTGGTGGCGATGATGGTGCTGCTGAGAAAGGCACGGCCGACATTGAGTCTCTGGAACAGCGCGACGTATTGGGCGAACGTCGGCGACGCCGGGATCAGATGTGGCGGCCAGGTGGTGGCTTCGCCGGTGCTCATGAACGATGCGGAGAGCATCCAGAAGAGCGGAAACAAGGTCACCACTCCGCCGAGAATCAGGGCGAGGTTGACGATCCAGCCTTTTCTTCTCATCACCGTCGCTCCTGGAGGCGCATCTGCAGCGCCGTTGCCGCGGCAATGATCAGAAACAGCAGGAATGCGATCGCCGCCGCGTAGCCCATCCGCCACCAGCGGAAGCCTTCCTGATACATCAGCATCACCGCCGAGAGGGTCCGGTTCACCGGTCCCCCCCGGGTCATCACGTAAGGCTCCGCGAAGAGTTGGAGGTAGCCGATGGCGGTGACGATGCCCACGAACAGAAAGGTCGGACCGAGCATCGGAAGGGTGACGTGACGGAACTGGCGCCAGGCACCGGCTCCGTCGATTCTCGCCGCCTCGTACAGCTCCTCGGGAATGTTCTGAAGCCCGGCGATGAAGATGATCATGTTGTAGCCGAAGTTCTTCCAGACCGCGAGAAGAATGACCGCCGGCATGGCCCAGCGGGGATCACCCAGCCAGTCGATCGTCGGGAGACCGATCGCGGCGAGTCCACGATCGATCATGCCGAATCGAGGGTGATAGAGAAACCGGAACACCACGGCCACGGCCACCAGCGTGGTCACCACCGGAGCGAAGTAGATGGTTCGGAAGAGCGGTTTGAACCGGGCCGCTTTCGCGTTGACGCCAAGCGCAGCGGAGAGCGAGACGGCTACGGTCAGAGGGCCTCCCACCAGAGAAAAGTAGAGCGTGTTCCAGAGCGCTCTCCAGAAGACGTCATTCCTCAGGACCTTCCCGTAGTTCGCCAGACCCACCAGCCGGACACTCTTCATGTCCCCCAGTGAGTAGAGATCGAAATCGGTGAGACTCAAGCCGAATCCGGCAATCACCGGAACGAAGAAGAAAACCACCAGAACCACCAGGGCCGGTGAGAGAAAGAGGACGGCGGCACGAGTCTCCGACCTCATCGCGTCGACTCCTGCTCGAGAATCCATCGCCGCTTTTCGAGAATGTCGTGAGCCCGCCGGTCGAGCTTCGCCAGCGCCTGATCGATCGACTGCCCTCCTCGCACCGTCGCCTCCCCCTCCTCGTAGATCGCGGTGGCGATCTGCTCCCACTCCGGAACCTTCGGAAGCGGCTCGACCCGCTCGAACTGCTCCCGGAACGCCTGAAACACCGGGTCGTCCGACAGCACCGGAGACTTCCATGCGCTTCGCCGCGGAGGAAGATCACCGGTCAACTGATAGAACTTCACCTGCTGGTCCGGTTCGGAGAGGTACTCGATCAGCTTTCGGGCGGCCTCGGGATGTTCCGATCCTCGAAAAAGCACCAGACTCGAGCCGCCCGCCATCGAGATCCCCATCGGCTCACCCTGCCGCGCCGACGGCAGCGGCGCCGTCGACCACTTCCCCTCCATCTCCGGCGGGAGCCGCCGCCGGAACTCCCCGACGTTCCACGGACCGGTGATGTACATTGCGAAGTCCGCGCTGGCGAACTGCTGATAGAGATTCGCGACTTGAAGATTGCTCACCTTCGGCGCAAAGCCCTTGCGGAAAAGGTCGAGGTAAAAGGTGAAGGCCTGCCGAAATGGCGGTTCTTCGAACACACCCTCGGTTCCTTTCGGGTTGAGGACGGACGAATGGTTGCTCAATGCGAGCACTGCGATCGGCTCCCATTCGTTGGTCGGCGCGAGAATCGCGAAATTCGCTCGCTTCTCCTTCACGATGCGGTTCATCGCATCGAGCCACTGCTCCCACGTCTTCGGTCCCTCCGGATACCCCACGGCGGCAAGGATGTCGCTCCGATAGAACACCACCCGGGTATCGACGTACCAGGGGATCCCGTAGAGTCGCCCGTCGACGACGTTCGTGGCCCAGATTCCGGGAAAATAGTCGCGCTCGTCGATCGTGGTGGAACCCCCGGCGAGCCCGGTCAGGTCATCGACCGCATGAAGGGCGACCATTTCCGGGATCCAGGTGTTTCCCATCTGCGCCACATCCGGCGTCGATTCCCCCACGTAGGCCGTCAGGAGCTTCTCGTGGGCGGCCGTCCAGGGGATCTGCTGCACCATGACGTGGATGCCCGGATTCCGGCGCTCGAACTCCGGAATCATGGAAGCGACAACTTCGCCTTCCCTCCCGAGACCCCAGAACTCGATGGTGGTGCGCGATCCGGATCCGCGCGTACAGGCGCTCGCGAAGATGAGCGTGAGAATCAGGAAGACCAGCGACGCTCCCTTTGGAGTACCCCACCCCACACTCCTGAAATCCCACCCACTCTTCGCCGCGCGTACCCTCGGGCTCTTCATGCCCCCGGTCCCTGGTCCCCGGTCTCCGCTTCTCGCTCGCTCATCTGATCCAGCCAGCCACCGGTGAATCCTGCCCGCTTCAGTCCCTGAATGATGTGCGGGTTTCTCCGCATCGTCCGCCAGACCAGACCGGAGCGATAGTTCTCGATCATCCCGATGATCGGACCCTGATCGATCCCGAGGTAGTCGACGTCGAACCAGCCCTTGCCAGGAACCACCCGTCCAGCAGCCACCCCCACGCTGGTCTGGAGAGTGGGATTGAATGCATCGACGAATCCGTACGTGGAGTAGAGGTCGCTGCCATACTCATCGTGCATCGCGTGGAGTGCCGGAATGGACAGCTCCGGGGTGAAGACGATCGAGGAGATCGCCGCGGTCGGGGCGATGGTTCCATCGTCGTGGATATCGCCATTCGTGGCCCCGCGGGCAGCATAGGTGAAGAACTTCCGGCTCCTGCCGTCGATGTCGAGAGTGGCATCGACGGGACCGTCACAGGCGGTCAGCCCCCAGACGTCCTGTCCATATCCGGTCCAATCCATGGGGTTGTCGATCGCGTAGGCGCGCTGAGCCAGGACGGCACGCCGCGAGTTCTCGAAATAGTCGATCCCATGCGCACGGGTAGCCGCGTCCTGGATCCCGCGAAAGTCGATCCAGACGTGGGAATACTGATAGCCGAACAGGGGCGCGAAGAGGAAGTAGTTCTGGTTGTAGAAGGTCCCCCACCGATAGGTACTCGTGTAGGCGTCCCAGGCATCGGTACTGACCGGATGGGTGGGCGAGCCGAGTGCGAGGACGATGACGATCATCGCCTCGTTGTACCCATGCCAGTCGTAGTCGTGAAATCCGCCCTCGGGAGTCCATCCCATACTGATCAGAGGCGCCCGCGGTTGCGGCCAGTCCCATTCCACCCGGGCGTAGAGCTGTTCGGCCGCCTCGCGAATCGCCGCTTCGGTCGAATCGTTCCCGTCGAAGTAGGACTGAGCAAACAGCACCCCCGCCATCAGCAATGAGGTGTCCACGGTGGAAAGCTCCACGGTCTGAAACCGCTCCGCTGTGCTCATGTTCAGAAAGTGATAGTAGAAGCCCTTGTACCCGGAGACCCCTCGAGGCTCCGGCCCCTGCTTCATCGAGAGGAACGACTGGAGAGTCGCCAGAGTCCGCTCAGCAGCCTCCTGGCGGGTCACCCACCCGCGCTCTGCTCCGATTCCATAGGCCGTGAGCCCGAATCCAACCGCCGCGATGCTGGAAAACGACGGCGTCGGAGCGCGATCAGGAATCAGAAGAGTCTGTGGATCGGCCAGATCCCAGAAAAAGTGGAAGGTTCGCTGTTCGACGTCGTCGAGGAGAGCATCCTGAGCAGGAGCTCTCACCGCATGGCGACGAGCCACCGAAGGCAGAGCCGGTGAGACCGCCTCGGCGGGAACCGGTCCCGCGCAACCGGAGAACAGGGTCAGAGAGACGAGAAATAGCGCCAGCGATCGCATTGCAGGATCTCCCGGGACTGATGCAGCTTAACTCCATTCAGCGAGTCCGGTCACCCGCAGACCCGGCTGCCGGAGGGCCGAGCCGGGATCCGGCCCCCTCTCCTCCTGATCCGGCTGCCGAACACCCGGCAACCGGACCCGTCGAATGAAGTCACGATGCGGGGCGGGCACTGGCCCGCCCCGCGTGAGAATCAGAATTTCACCCGAAGTCCAACCTGCTCACGCCGGCCGAGACTGGTCACACATCCCGGCTCGCCGAGGTGAGGATTCCCCTCGGGCGGAACGAAGTTCTGCAGACAGCCGTAGTTGGTCCAGTTGAACGCATTGAACACTTCACCGATGAGTCCGATCGAGGTGCCCATTCCGGTTGCGAACTGCTTTTCCAGACGGAAGTCGACCGTCCGATAGGCGAAACCCCAGGTCTTCGGGGGTCGGATCGAATCCTTGAACGGCTGGGTCGCCAGGCGGTTCTCCAGACTGAAGCCCTGAGAGAAGTCGAGCACATTGGTGGCGCCACCGGTACCGAGATTGATGATCGTGCTGAACCGGGTATCCCAGGGCAGTCCGATGATTCCGCTCGCGACGATCCGATCGCGCTCGGTTCCGGGCACCTCGTGCCGCGGATACGCCGCCGCGGAAGGATAGTCGAGACTGAACAGATCGTTTCCGTTCTGAGTCGCCTTCGAATGCGTCCAGGCGATTCGCGCACCCCAGCCGTCCTGAGACGTGTAGGGACGATCGAACGTCAGATAGATCCCGTTGTACCAGTACCGCTTGCCGTTCGGATCGGAAATGATCACGTTGCCGTAACCGGGAACCAGTGCGGAGCAGCAGATTCCGCTGGCCGAGAGCCACGTGAAGCCGCGATATCCCCGCACCCCGTTGTAGCTGAGCGAGCCGACCCAGGAGCCGAAGGAGTGACGGACACCGAGATTCCACTGATTGGAATAGGGGGGTTTGGTGTTGTTGTAGAGCAGATAGATCTCGGGATTCGTCGCGCCGGATGCAATCAACTGATCCAGCCCGGCAGCAGTCATATAGGAGGGATCCCAGGCGATGGTCGCTCCGCCATTCCTCGGCTCGCCATTCGGCGAGAACTCGATCCGATAGACCGGGTACTGCAACCGGTAGCGCTCGTCGAGAGTGGCGTTGAGGAAGAGTCGGTCGTAATACCGCCCGGCGCCTCCGAACACGACGGTCTTCCCGGTTCCGCTCAGATCGTAAGTGAAGCCGAGCCGCGGCTGAATCTCCCCGCTGTAGGCACCGCGGGAGTTGCCATCTGAGAAATAGCCGTCGGGGATCTTGCCCTGAAGCCCGGCGACGATGTTCGCCGGGGTGACGTAGCCCTGATCGAGCATGTCGGTCTCATAGTCCCACCGGACTCCGAGACTGACGTTGAGCCGGGGATTCACGTACCAGGAGTCCTGGGCGTAGATGCCGTACTCGTTGTTGCTGGCGTCGAGGACCGGATCGCCGAATCCGTACTGTGCCTCGAACGGCTGATCGAAGCTCAGGTTGTTGGCCGGATCCCTCCGGTAGTTGTACTGGGGGTTGCCGAACAGACTCTTGTCGACGTGGTACTGCATGAAGTCGAGGGTGGCACCGACCTGCAGATTGTGCGTGCCCATCCAGTCCATCGGGGCGAGGTTGTAGTTGTCGCGGAGCTCGATGCGCCGCTGATCGAACTTCTGAGTGGTGCTGTTCCCTCCGATCCGGATCACCCCTTCGTAGTTCTGCCCGACCAGGTCCGGATTCAGTGGCGTCGGGTTCCATCCGTATTTCTGCCAGCTCAGACTGGCCTGGTTGAGCGAACTGCTGTTGTTCCATTGATGGCGGAGGGTGGCGCCATAGACGTAGTTCCGCAGATCCGTCGCCGACTGATGCGAGGTCTGGCCGCCGAAATCGCGGGTCTCGTGCTCGCGGCGGTAGTTTCCACTGAAGTCCACGAGCTGGTTCGACGCCGGCTGCCAGCTCAGCTTGCCGAACGCCAGATTCGACTGGAACGGACTGGCGAAGACTCCGGTGTACTCCCCGAATTGATCGGCATACGAGGGATCTCCGAGCGTCACCGGCGTCGTCGCATGCTCATTCGTTCCCTCGTAGGAGAGGAAGAAGTGGAGCGAGTCGGGCGTGATCGGACCTCCGATCGAGAGCCCCGGCTGGGAGCGGTGATAGTCCTGGTTGGTCACCAGCGAGGAGTACTGGAATCCCTTGTCCAGATCGGAGACCCAGGCATTGGGCTGGTAGAAGTAAAAGGCCTCACCGTCGAGCCGGTTTCCGCCCGATTTGGTGATCGCGGTAATGATCGCGCTGGAGGCTTTCGAGTATTCGGCACTGTAGTTCTGAGTAATGACCCGGAACTCCTGGACCGCGCTCTGCGGGAACGGATTCCCCCGGCTGGAGTCCTGTCCGACCAGCCCCCCCTGGAGCACGTCGTTCTTGAAACTCACGCCGTCGATGAAGACGTTGGTCTGCTCCGCCGGTTGAGCGTCCGACGCAATCGTCTTGCGCAGAGGGTCGTTCGAGGTCCTGACTCCCGGCGCAAGGCCTGCAAAGTTCAGGAAGTTTCGATCCCCCTGGGGCAGGTTCTCGATCTGCTGCGGGGTGATGTTGGTGGCCGCCTCGGAACTGCGCGTCTCCACCACCTGGTTGCCCACCACGGTGACTGATTCCTTGTAGACGTTCCCGGCACTGAGCTCGAAGTTGATCTCGACGTTCTGTCCCACCAGCACCTGGAAGATCTTGGACTGTGGCTCGAAACCCGGGGCTCCGACAATGAGATTCACATTCCCGGGGGGAATGCCGGCGAGCCGGAATCGGCCCTGCTGATCCGCGTGCACCGTCACCACCAGGCCCGTATCCGAGCCGACAGCGTTGACCTCTGCATTCGCCAGCCCCTGTCCCTGCGCATCGGTGACGGTTCCATGGATGGTCGCCGTGGTCGACTGGCCGAACGCAGAGAGGGCGACGGTTCCTGCGATCAGAATGAACAAGAATGACCGTAACCTGCTTCTCATGACTCTCTCCTTCTCTCGGACTGCAGCTGTTTCGGAGCACCTCTTCGTGGCCTGCCCTTGTCCGGCACTCCGGATGAATTCCTGATGACCAGCGAGGTTCCGAGCCGCTCTGCCCTGCGGCCTGCCTCACCGTCAGCCTGAATCGAATCGAACAGAAGAGACACCGCACGGCGGCCGAGCTCGCCGGTGTCGACGTGAACCGTCGTAAGGGTCGGATTCGCATAGCGGGCGATCATCACGTCGTCGAATCCCACCACAGACACTTCCCGGGGAACCGCGATCCCTCGATCGGCCAGCGCGGAAATGGCCCCGATCGCGGTGGCGTCATTCGCAGCGAAGATCGCCGTCGGACGCTCCTCGAGCTCGAGGAGCTCTCCGATCGCGTCGTAGCCGCCGTCCTCGGTGAAATCCCCCTCGACCTCCACCGGTGCAACGCCCGGAGGCAGGCCCCGGCGATACCCACGACGACGCTCACGGGCATCGATGTTCTCCGGCGGCCCGTCGATGAAAGCGATCCGCCGATGCCCCAGCCCGGTCAGATGTTCCATCACCGCGCGGGCTCCCCCTGAGTTGTCCACCCGCACCGAATCCACCTGCGCATGGGCATCGCTGTTGAGAAGCACCACCGGAATCCTCGGCTGGATCTCCTGACGAAGCGTCTTCGCCGGAACGTCCGGCGCCATCAGCAGCAGTCCATCGACCCGGCCCCGAAGGGCATTGATCATCGCCAGCATCTCATCGAGGTCGCTGTGCCAGCCGGAGATCAGAATGTGGTACCCGGCAGCTCGCGCGGCGATGTCGATTCCGCGGAGAAGCTCGGAAAAGAATTCGCCGTGAACGTCGGGGAGCAGGATGCCGATGGTGTGCGCCCGGCGAACGCTCAGCGCCCGGGCGGCAAGGTTCGGGACATAGCCCAGACGCTCCGCCACCTCCCGGACGCGCCGCACCGTTTCCTCCCGGACCACGTCCTTGGCATTGAACACCCGCGAGACCGTGGCCACACTGACCCGTGCCGCGGCAGCGACATCGCGGATCGTCGGATGACGATCCGAAGAACGAACGGCAGGATTCGTGCGATCTTTCGGCATCGGAATGTAACCGGTTACATTTCGGGGTAAACTACTGCACAATGTTCGCGATGTCAAACCGGGAGGGTCCATGAAGCCGATTCGTTTCCCCGAACATTTTCTCTGGGGCGCCGCCACCTCCGCCTATCAGATCGAGGGCTCCCCCCTCGCCGATGGAGCCGGACCCAGCATCTGGCAGCGGTTCAGCCACACCCCCGGCCGTACCGTCAACGGCGAGACCGGCGACGTCGCCTGCGATCACTACCACCGTTTCCGCGACGACGTCGCGCTGATGCGCGAGCTCGGCCTCGGAGCCTACCGCTTCAGCATTTCCTGGAGCCGCATCCTTCCCCAGGGCCGCGGCCCCGTGAACCAGAAAGGCCTCGATTTCTATCGCCGCCTCGTCGACGCCCTCCGCGATGCCGGCATCCAACCGATGGCTACCCTCTACCACTGGGACCTCCCCGCCGCACTGGACGACCTCGGAGGCTGGCTCAACCGCGACGTCGCGGACTGGTTCGCCGAATACGCCGCAGTCACCTTCCAGGCACTCGATGATCGGGTCGAGCTCTGGGCCACACTCAACGAGCCATGGGTTGTCACCGATGGCGGCTACCTCCATGGTGCCCTCGCGCCCGGCCACGCCAATCTCTTCGAGGCGCCGATCGCCTCCCACAACCTTCTGCGCGCTCACGGCCGTGCCGTCGAAGCCTACCGCTCGATCGGAACCCATGCGGTCGGACTCGTCGTCAATATCGAGCCGAAATATCCCGCTTCCGACTCGGAAGACGATCGCGCGGCAACCCGGCGCGCCGATGCCTACATGAACCGCCAGTACCTCGATCCCGTCTTTTTCGGCCGGTACCCGGAGGAGCTCGCGGATATGTACGGCGAAGCCTGGCCGAACCTTCCCGAAACCGACTTCGCCACCATCCAGGCTCCGGTCGACTTCATCGGCATCAACTACTACACCCGCGCGGTGACCCGGAACGCCCCGGAGGTGATGCTCGAGCGTGCTGACCGGGTACGCCAGCACAACGCTCTCTACACCGAGACCGGCTGGGAAGTCTTCCCCCAGGGGCTGACCGATACACTCGTCTGGTTCCGGGACCGATACGGATCGACGCCGCTCTACATCACCGAGAACGGCGCGGCATTCTTCGATCCCCCATCACCCGTCAACGGCACGGTGGAGGACCCGTTGCGCACTCACTACCTCCGCCAGCACCTCGCTGCCGTCGCCCGAGCCATGGATCAGGGGGTCGATGTTCGTGGCTACTTTGCCTGGTCGCTGCTCGACAATCTGGAGTGGAGTCTCGGTTACCAGAAACGGTTCGGCCTGATTCACGTCGACTTCGCCACCCTCGAGCGAACGCCGAAGGCCAGCGCACGGTTCTACAGCGAGGTGGTCCGAAGCGGGCAACTCGAAGCCTGAGGCCGGGCCGGCATCGGACCCACCTCGACCGCGCCGTGCCCCTCGCAGGGCCTGGCGTCATCCCGTCCAGGCGAACATCTCGTCGATCTCCTCGAGCGAGAACTGTTTGACCTGCGTGGGGTCGTCTTCCCGGACCAGTCCGGAAGCGAGCCGGCCCTTCGCTTCGATGATCCGGTCGATCTTCTCCTCGATCGTTCCCCGGGTGATCAGCTTGATCACCTGGACACCGCGGGTCTGTCCGATCCGATGCACCCGGTCGGTGGCCTGATCCTCACGCGCCTGATTCCACCACCGGTCGTAATGGATGACGACCGATCCCGCCGTCAGATCGATTCCGACGCCACCCGCCCGGAGACTCGCGGTGAAGACACGGCAATCGGGATCGGACCGGAACCGCTCGACCATCGCCCCCCGGTTCCGGGTTTCTCCCTTGATCGTCGCGAACCCGATATCCCGCGCCTCGAGATCACGCTCGATCAGCTTGAGCATCCGGACGTATTGACTGAAGACGACCACTTTCAATCCGCTGTCGAGCGCCTCGTCGAGGAGCTCGCGATACAACTCCCACTTCCCGGAGCTGACACCGGCCGCCGACTCACCGAAGATCGCCGGATGGTCGCAGATCTGCTTGAGGTAGTTCAGCGCCGCGAAGACGTGCGTGTATCGAAGCGTCTCGCCCCGGGCGATCAACCCGCGGATCTCCTTCCCCTGCGAGCCGACGACCTGGCGATACAGATCCTTCTGGTCCGGCGTCAACTCGCAATAGCGGCGGTCGAGGATCTTCTCGGGGAGCTCCGGAAGGACCTGTGCCTTCGTCCGGCGGAGAATGAAGGGAGCGGTCAGGTGGTGGAGCCGTTCCGTGGCATGGCTGCTTCCCTGCTCGATCGGCCGGGAAAAGAGGCGCTCGAACTGTGCGTCGCCCGGCAGATATCCGGGAACCACGAAATCGAGCAGCGTCTTCAGATCGCCCACCCGGTTCTCCAGCGGCGTCCCGGTCAGCCCGATCGCGATTCGCCGGGGAATCGCCGCCAGCGCCTGATGCGTCGCCGTCGAACGGTTCTTGACCGACTGGATCTCGTCGGCGATCAGCAGATCGAACCGCTCCCCGGCCAGCTCCTCCGGAGCGTTTCTCACCGTTCCATAGGTGGTGATCACCACCGGCGCGACAGCGCGGGTGCGGTTCGGCCCGTAGTGGAGATGGACGTCGAGCCCCGGCATGTGCTGCTCGATCTTCTCCCGCCAGTGGTCCAGAAGCGACGTCGGGCAGACAATCAGGACGCGCCGCCCGACCGCGTCGTCGAGAGTCAGAGCGCGGATCAGCGCCATCGCCTGGTGCGTCTTCCCCAACCCCATGTCGTCACAAAGCAGCCCTCCAAAGTCGTTCTGCTGGAGAAACCAGAGCCATTGAAAGCCGGTCTGCTGATAGCCATACAGGTCCAGCCCCAGCTCGCCCATGGATGGCGCCGCGACGGCTCCCCGCATCTGTTCGAACATCTCCCACACGGGCCGCGCCGATTCGTCCCCTTCGAACTCTGCTGCTCCGCGCACGAACGACCGAATCCGCAGATAGTCGAGCCGCGAGAGCTCCAGCCACTCCCCACCGGACGAACCATCGAGACCGTCCATCCAGGCGAACTGCGGATCTGCCGCATCAATCCAGACGCGCCCCGCATGCACCGCACGCCGCCCTTCCCTTCGCGCCTCCTCGATCCGCCGGAAATCCACCCGCTGCTCACCGAACAGGTAATCGACCGACAGCCGGACGATTTCGGCCTCGGTCGGGCCGAAGCGGAAGATCGTCCGATCCGCACCGCGCACCGCCGCGCTCCCCCGAAGCGATTCCGGCAGCAGCACCTCCGGCATCTTCGCGAGTGCCTCGCGATGATGGTCGAGGAACGCGAAAACCTCTGCAGCGCTCAGGACGGTCGAGCGGTCAACCGGGAGATCTCCGCCCGCGCGGGCCCTGGAGCCAAAAAGCAGATCCCGCTGTCCCTCCGAAGCCTCGGAAAACAGTCTGGTTCTCGACACCATCACGAAAGCCCGGTGTTCCGACACGTAATCGAACCGTCCATGGCGTTCGACCGCCGGCGGCCTGCGCTCGAGCCACTCATCCTCCAGCATCAGGACGGGATGAAAATGAAGATTTCCGCCGTCATCGAACTCGAGCCGGAGCGAAGGGGTGACCGGCTCCGGTCGCACCGCGAATCCGCTGCGAATGGCAATCACGCCCTCCTCGTGAGCCACGACCTCCTCCACAGCCGCGGAGGAAAGATGAACCGTCGCTCCGATTCCATCCCCTGCCGCCTCCAGCAGAAATCGATCCTCGTCACGCAGAAGCACGGGATCGCCGGCGAAGTGATCGAAGGCGAACCGGCTCCACCGGTACCAGAACGAACGCTCCCACTGCTGTCGCCGGGAGGCAGCGCCGCGACGGGCGAGTGCGCGCTCCTGCTCGGTCATGACGAGACTTCGCAGCCGCTCTTCCCGAACGGTGACGATGGCCTTCGAATCGCGTCCGTACAGGTGCATCAGTCGCCGGTCGAGCTCGTCCCCTCGAGAGAGATCGACCCGCAGACTGAGAATCGGTCTTCCAGCAGCCAGCGTCACGAACGCATCGGCCGTGCGCTGCTGATCACAGGAAGAGAATTCCGGCGCTGCGTACAGCGATTCGCCAACCCGCCGCCAGAGGCTTTCGGAAAACCGTTCCGAGGCCAGCCGGCCCGAGTCATCGATGAATTGCCCGAGGGCGAGAGCCAGGTGCCAACAGTAATCCGCGGTGCGGAATCTCTGGGTGCAACTGCATCGAGGCCGATCGATCGTGCCATCCCCGGCGATGACGAGCTCCACCGGGTACCGCCGGACGTTTCTCTCCACGACCGTGGCGGAAAAGGCGGTTCGGAAGAAGGTGGCATCCTCCACGGTGCAAACGCGCGCAGCCCGTTCGGCGGTATTCAGAGTCGACGCGGAAAACGAGCGACGGAGAGAGAAAGGAAATCGATCGGTGAGACTCATGGTACCCAGGGCCGCCGCATTGTAGCGCGGATTTCTCACGCGCGTCGGTTCATGATCGGACCGCTTCGGCCACGACGTGGGCAGACATCCTGATCGTTGGCCAGGTGCCCATGTGGGCGAACATTCTGATGTTCGGCCAGGGTGCCACGAAGCGTGTGCGTCGAGTCCGCCTTAAAAGCTCCACGGAGCGATGCGCCCCTTTCGCTCTCGCTGCGGCCGATCATCCCGCCGAGCGCGTTTCATCCTCTCCAGTGGATCGATGGCCGAACATCGGAATGATTCGGCCACGACGTGGGTAGACAGAATGATCGTTGGCCACGTGCCCATGTGGGCGAACATTCTGATGTTCGGCCAGGGTGCCACGAAGCGTGTACGTCGAGTCCGCCTTAAAAGCTCCACGGAGCGATGTGCCCCTTTTCACTCTCGCTGCGGCCGATCGTCCCGCCGAGCGCGGTTCTTCCTCTCCAGTGGAACGATGGCCGAACATCGGAATGATTCGGCCACGACGTGGGTAGACAGAATGATCGTTGGCCACGTGCCCATGTGGGCGAACATTCTGATGTTCGGCCAGGGTGCCACGAAGCGTGTGCGTCGAGTCCGCCTTAAAAGCTCCACGGAGCGATGCGCCCCTTTTCGCTCTCGCTGCGGCCGATCGTACCGCCGAGCGCGTTTCATCCTCTCCAGTGGATCGATGGCCGAACATCGGAATGATTCGGCCACGAGGTCGCTGCGGCCGATCGTCCCGCCGAGCGCGGTTCTTCCTCTCCAGTGGAACGATGGCCGAACATCGGAATGATTCGGCCACGACGTGGGTAGACAGAATGATCGTTGGCCACGTGCCCATGT
>CAVUJZ010000026.1:0-59353 GCA_963741905.1 uncultured Acidobacteriota bacterium
CGGCGGTTTTGATCGTTCCACCGAAACGCGCGATGGCCGCCACATCATGTATCGCCGTGAGATGGAGCGGAAGAAACATCCTGGTCGTACTGCAAACCACGTATGCGAGCATCGGACCGATGTGGGCGAACGCGGCCAGGGGGCTGTTCCGTTACTGCAAGGTGCGGAGGGATGAAGGTGGCATTCGCACACCGCTCATCGTTCATTGGCCGGCGGTAATCCATGGCCATGGGAGAATCCGTGTGCGAACCCGGAGAGATGTCATTGACCCTACGGCGACGATCCTGGATGTGACGCACTCGCCGTTTCCCAATACGTTCGACTGCCCTGCCATGACGCCGCCGGAAGGGCGCAGCCTGCTGCCGGCATTTCTGCAACAACCCCATCCTGGGCGGGACGCGTTGTTTTGGGAGCACGAAGGCAACCTCGCGGTGCGCGTTGGAAATTGGAAGGCGGTGAACAGCATGGCGGGCGGGCGGACGGTGGAGATCTACAATCTCAATGAGGATCGAACTGAAATGCGCGACCTGTCCGTGCGTGAACCCTTGCGTCTCAGCAGCCGGATTTCCACCGGGGAATCCTGGGCTGACGCGCCGATGTGCTCGCCCCTCCCCTGCCGCAGGAACGCAGACGCGCGAACAATCCATGGTCCTGCGCGGCCGGCTCTTCTTTCACAACACCCCACATCTCTCCAGGAGCCGGCCAGCCGGCTTTCCAACGGGAATTAACCCCGAACGATTTGGATTGCGGGAACAGAACCTTGGTGTTATTGCAAGGCTGCATAACAAGTAGTGAACCTTGGCGCCGTCGAAAAATGCTGTAACTACTACGAATTCAAGAAGCAAATCCAAACGCCATCCCGGTATCTCTCGGATTGACCAGGCGGACAAGCGGACGCACGGTTTTTTTGTCCGGCTGACCCGAAACGGGAAGGTTTACAATCTCCTTCTTTGCCGACAAACGGCTTGGAGGGAAAAAACAAGCGCTCGAAGCCGCGCAGAAACATTATCAAGTGCTTCTTTGCGAGCACGGGGAAATGTCGCGCAAGGCCGGGGCTCAGATTCCCCGCCGCAAAAGCAAGTCGGGCATCGGCGGGGTCCGCTGGGCTTCGGTTGAGCGGGGACGGCCACAAAGTAACGTATTGGGCCGCCACCTGGAGCCCGTAGCCGCACGTTTCGCAGCGCAACATGTTTTCTCGATCCGCAAATACGGCTCGGCAAAAGCGCGCGAACTCGCTATTTGCGCCCGCAATGCCGGGACTCCGCGCGATGGAGGGTTAGCACGCTGTCGAGACGCAGCCGAGGTGGCCCTGAAGTTCCGATTTGACACCGGCCACCGACCGCTTGCCGGTGACTAATGCTCCGTCGGCTCCGGCATGGGTTGCCTTCGCGACTCAAGAAACGCCGCGAGATCGTCGAGTTGTTCGGGGGTCAGATTGTTTCCATACGCCGGCATGTTCCTGCCGCCATTGACGATCCGGATCACAATCTGATTCCGGGTCAGACCATCACCGACGTTGGAGAGAATCCGGGTCCGCGCAATCCACCGTAAGAAGCGATCCGGTGACAGTTCAGGCAGCCTTTCTCATAGAACAACCGCGCGCCTTCCGCCACCGGTCCGGTCGTCGTTCCAAAAACGATGGCGGCACGGAGCGGCTGCGCTTCGAAATTCGGCGACCAGGGAGATATGGCGCCGACATACCACAACGACGAAATCATCAGCACCACGAACACCACGCCCGCCACGGCCCACGGGCGCTGGCTCGGACCGCGCTCGCCCTCGTCTAAGAGGAATGGCAGAAGAATCATTGCCAGTCCCCGCAGTCAGCGGCGCCAGCACCACGTAGAGTTCTCCAGCCACGATGGAATCAGGGCCAGCACGGCAAAATACTACAACAAATACCAATCCGTCATAATATAGAAGACTGTATTAAGTTGGGAGCTTGCGCACGATCCGAAGTCCGGCGGCCTGGATAAATCAATGAGGTAAGCATAACCATCATCTTCATCATCGCCGAACCAAACGCCACGTCCCGCCATGCCTAATCCGGCTGACAAAACGGGCAGCCTCTTCTTTTTCAGCAGTTCCTCTAATTGGTGCCGGTAGCGTTTTCTGTATCTGACTGCACGCCTGGCGTTGGCGGCCGGTAACGCCATGGCGCATCACCAGCAACAGATGCAATCCGATAAACCCAAACAGGCAGGCGGGTACAGGTAGACACATGGATTGCAAAAAACTCGCGCCAACGATGTTCGCGCCGCCCACGGATTGCCCTCCGAGAATGAATCGCGCCAGCGGATTGCCAATCATCGGAATGTGCCGTGGTTGTCCTGTCGCCACGACCACTGACCACACCGCCGTCTGATCCCAACTCAAAAGTTGCCCGCGTAAATCCCATCACCAGCGTGAAGCCCAGCAGCAACACGCCTGTCGCCCAATTCATTTCCCGGGGGAATTTATACGACCCGAACAGGAACACCTGCGCCATGTGCAACCCGATCATCAGCACCATTGCCGAAGCGCCGAAATAATGCAGACCGCTGATAAAATGCCGAGCGTCGCCTGATCCGCGACGAATTGGAGCGTGTCGTACGCTTGCGACGATGAGGGAACGTAGGAAAAAGCCAGCATGATGCCCGTGAGCAATATGCTGCGGTTTAAACATATCGCTGGAGCGGGCATCACCGGTTCTGGTGGTGCCGATGAATCCAGGTGGAGAGCAGGTCGAGAAAGTCCTGACGGAGCTCGGCCCGGCCGGGTTCATAAAGTGCGTGACCGCTCCCTTCGAAGAGGAAGACGTCGAGGCGCTGCTGCGCGCCGACCAGGGCCTGGAGCCGCCTGACGCTCTCGACGACCGGGACGTTGTCGTGCTGATCTTCCTTTCCGTAGATCACCAGGCCCGGCTGGACCAGTCGTTTCCAGTGATCCATCGGATCGAAGTCTCCAATTCGACGCCACCAGGACCAGACCCAGGAGCTCTCCGACTGCGGAAAATCGGCTGCGATCGGTTCGAGCGGCGTTCCCTTCGAGGCCTCCAGTGCATCGGCGTACGGTTTCCACTCACCGGTCCTGACGTAGCGCTCGGCCAGAGATTGAAGTCTCATCCCGGCCTCCACGGCCTCGGAGTCGAGTCCGGCCTTGATGAAGGTGTTCCTCATTTCGAGGTTGATCTGCTCGACCGGAGTGGTGGCTGCACCGGAGACGTCGATGACGAAGGCGACGTCGGACGAAAGGTCGGCTGCCAGCGGCGCAAGCTGACCGCCCTGACTGAGTCCGATGACTCCGACGAAGCGTGAATCGATCTCCGGTCTCTGCTGGAGGAGATGAACTCCGGCAATCGCGTCGCGGGCATACTCCTCGAAGCCTCCCTGCCGCCAGTCGCCCTCGGACGCACCGGTCCCTCGCTTGTCCGGCAGGAGTACGGCCACCCCACGAGCCGCGAGAGCCTCCGCGATTCCGAGGGCCCAGAGGTTGGTGCGGTCGCTGTCGCCGGATCCCTGAATGAACATCGCCCCGGGGTGCGGCCCGGCTCCCTCGGGGATCAGCAGCAGTCCGGCGAGAGTGAGCGTGCCGGAGCGAAAGCGGACGTCCTGCTGGTGAAAGGATGTGGAAGCCGGGAGCAAAGTCGCCGTTGGAAGCGATTGGCTGGAGCAGGCGACGCCGCACAGCGGAATGAGGATCAGTCGGAGAAGGGTCTGCAGGGTTCGGTGCATGGAAAGATCGTCTCATGTCCCGCCCGCGGGTTTCTTGAATCGTTCGGAAATCTGGAACCGGATTGATGAAACCGACCATCGCCCGCTGCGTACAACGATTCATGGGCTACTTCGGAACGCTGGTGGCGGAGAGGCATTGTGGCGATCTGCGGATGCTGGAGAAGCATCACGGACCCTCCGATCGTCTCCCCGCCCACTCCCACGAAACTCCCTATCTCAGCATCGTTCTCGGGGGAGAGTATCGGGAGATGCGGCGAGGCGAAACGGTACGATTCGCTCCGGGCTTCGCGGCCGTTCACGCCGCGGGCGAGGAGCACGAGGACCGTTTCGTGGAGGCTGCCGACCTTCTGATTCTCGAGATTCCGAAACGCGACGCCTTCCTCGGTGCCTACACGGAATCGCGGGTGATGAACGGCCCGCACGTCGCCCGGTTTTCCAGGATTCTCCGCCGCGAGATCCGGAGAGGAGATGATCTGTCCGGACTGGTGATCGAAGGGCTGCTCTACGAACTGGCGGCGTTGCTGCTGCGGTCCGCGAGAGCGGGGGGAAGCCGCCTCACCGAACAGGCGGATCGCCTGATCGCCGAACGTTTCGGAGAATCCATCGGTCTCTCGGTGATCGCCGAGGCTCTGGAAATCGATCCTGCGCAGCTGTCGCGGAGATTTCATCAGGAACTGGGTTGCACGATCGGCGAGCGGATCCGGGCGAGGCGGATTGAGCATGTCTGCGGCCGCCTTCGATCGAAGCTTCCTCTGTCGGAGATTGCGCTCGAGGCGGGATTCGCCGATCAGAGCCATATGACTCGGGTATTCCGACAATGGATGGGGGTGACCCCGGCCGCGTATCGGCGTGCACTCGAGGGCTGAGCCTGTCTCAGTCTCCTCCTGACGCCGTTGGCGGGGAGGAGAGCGCTTCGCGAAGCAGATCGACGACGACCGGCTGGCACTGCTGTTCGACCGCGGCCCGCACCTCGAGGTCGGTCTGAATCTTCTGGACCAGTGGCTCGAATGCGGAGCTGGTCAGAAACGCCTGAATCGCCTCGTCGCTACCACCCTTGTCCAGGAGGATCTGACGCAGGCGGACGATGGTCATGGTCACCGCGGTCAGTCCCAGGGTCGAGGTGATCATGGCGTTCTGGTCGTCGCTGAAGGCGGGATCCTGCAGTTGCCGGAAAAGCACGGCGTTGCAGATCTGGTATCGGCCCATCGCGTCGAGCTGAGGGTTGTCGTTGACCGGGACGTCAATTCCCGGGAAGCGGGGGCTGTGACGGAGCGTCCCCTCCGCCCCCCATCGATCGATCTGCTCGCGGATGGCGTCGACCATACGCCGGGCCCGAGCCAGGAGCGCCGTCTCGTCACCGCCAGCGCCCAGCCGGGTCATCCGCTCCGCGAGCTGATGCGCCACGGCGTCTGCCATCTGTGGAGGCAGCCAGTTGGACTCCGCGGCGCGCGCGGAGGTCACCCAGCTCACGATCAGCAACCCGACCAGCAATCTCTTCATCTGTCTTCTCCCGATTTGGTGTGACACTACAGTACCCGATCGCACGGCATCCTCGGAGCTCCGTCTCACGGTCGCCGGACGGCATGCCGGCGGCCGGAAAGGACGGTGACGGTCGCCGCGCGGGTATCGATCGTCTTGCAGGCGTTGGCGAGGCGCGCCCAGTATGTGGTGCTGACTGCCGGGGCGACGAAGAGGGACGATGCGGTCGCTCCGCCGATCGGATGGGACGTGTTGCCGCGCGGACCCTGGTACCACTGGACGCTGATCGGTTCGGTACCACTCGCCGCCAGCGACAAGGTCACGCCGTGCCCCTTCAGAATCGAAACGTCGGCGGGCTGAGCGGTGATGGTGACCGGAGTGCAGGGTGGTGGCGAAGAGGGCTTCCAACCGAGCCGGATCACCTCGAAGTCGCTCGCGTGGAGCGATGCGAACGCCGGATTGAGCACGTCGTTGTCCCAGCGGGTGTCGTAGGTGCCGGTAACGTACATGTCGGACCCGTTGTCTGCGACGATGAGGCCGTAAGTCCTCATCGCCTCGAAGATCCGTCGCGCCTGCGGGGGAAACCCGCTGAGGTCTTTCGAGGCCTTCATCCGCAGGCGTGCCCCCATCGGGAGGGCCCCGGCGGTCGAGCCGGCGCGGTGCGAGGCGGGATAGACGTAGCCATTGGTCGCCCGCACCGTGACCCGGAAGGCGTGGCGAATCGGCTCGGTTCCCGCCGCTTCGTCGTAGCGGACGAGTCCCGGGAGGATGGCCAGACCGGCGGCATCCGCGCTGGTCCAGCCGTCCGGACGCCGCAGGTTCGAGTCGAGTGGAAAGATGGCCCCCGAGCCGGCGCTCCAGTGCCCTCCGAGGTAGTGCAGATCGTAGAGCTCGAAAAGGATCCGATGATCGCGATCGACCAGAAGCATGTGGCGATCGCCGCCGGCATCGGGATCATCGCCGGCCAGGCCTCCCTCGATCCAGCGGGTTCCACTGCGCGCCTCGCTCGGGATCGGGTACCCGGGGGGCCGGCCCGGTGCGGCGGTATCGCTTTCATCCGCGTAGTCGAGCTCGACCGTCTCGAGCGGCTGGCTTCCCGGCACGACGACATAGATCATTCCATAGGTCAGATCATCGGGAGGGGAGTCACCGCTGTCGCCCCCGAAGTCGGGATGAAGCCCTCGAGAGGACCCGATGAACGCGATGTAGCTTGCGCTCGATGGGTCGACGGGTGCCTGACTGATGTCGACATTCCACCAGTTGTCGGCGGGGAACAGAGGGAGAGGGCCCGGCAGCGCTCCTCCGCGAACCACTCCCTGAGCGAGCATCGCGGGTGTGAGCACCAGCGCCAGGACCGCTGCAGAGAGCAGGTGACGAGTCGATGCCGGCCTCATGGATTGTCTGAAGATGCGCCCGAACAGACTCTCCTGCCGTGATCCCGGTCACCAACTCTTTCGAAGCTGGCAGAACGGGCGCGCGACGAGGCAAAGGCGATACACTGGGTGCCCGACCACTCAAGGAGGTTCCGAATGCGAAAGTCGTTCGTCTGCGTGGTGATGCTGACCCTGCTTTTCGGGCTCCCTCTGTCCGCGGAGGGTCCAGGGGATCTCGAGGCCGCGAGAGAAGTCTTTGAGGCGAATCTCGACGCCATCCGCAACCACGATCGCGACGCCTATCTCGCCACCTATCTCCACGATCCGCGATTTGCCGTCTCCTCGGCCGGCGGCCTGTCCCACGGCTTCGACGCCTTCGCCCGGGAGACGTCCTCCTGGCCGGACGCCTTCGACGCTCAGCAACTCGAACTGACGCCGGTGAGCCAGGACGTCATCTACGGGACCTATCGCTATCGCGTCCGCTACGGCGCCGAGGAGCATCGCGGCATCTCCGAACGGATCTTCGTCAGAACGTCCAACGGGTGGAGGATCGCCGTGACCGGTGCGACCGACACGCCGCCCGGAACCCCACCGCCGCCCCGCGCGATCGTCGGCGCGACCCTGATCGACGGCCGGGGAGGAGCGCCGGTTCCGAATGCGAACGTGATCCTCCGCAATGGAAAGATCGATTGCGCGGCGGGCGCGTCCGAGTGCCCGCTGCCGGAAGGGATTGCAGTCACGGATGCCCGCGGGATGTGGGTCACGCCGGGACTCGTCGACGCGCATGTGCACTTTTCGCAGACCGGATGGGCGGATGGCCGGCCCGACTCTCTGGACCTCCGGGCGCAGTACCCATACACGGAGGTCGAGTCGGATCTTGCGGCGCATCCGGAGCGCTTCGCACGGAGCTACATCTGCTCCGGGGTCACCTCTGTGTTCGACGTCGGAGGCTATCCCTGGACCCTGGGACTGGCCGAACGGTTTCAGGGAGACATGCTTGCTCCGCACGTGGTGGCCGCCGGACCGTTGCTGTCCACGCGCGATCATTGGCTCAATCTCCCCGCGGAACGCCAGTTCATCTTCCTCGACTCCGAAGAGACTGCGAGGAATGGAGTCGATTACCTGAAGGCACGCGGATCGAAGGCGATCAAGGTCTGGTACATCGTCACTCCCGATGCTCCGGTGGAAAAGAACGCGCCGTTCGTCCATGCGGCGGCCGAGCAGGCGGCAAAGGATGGTCTTCCGCTGATTGTGCATGCGACCGGTCTGGCGGAGGCGAAAGAGGCACTTCGGGCCGGCGCCCGAGTGCTGGTCCACAGTGTGAGCGACCAACCCATCGACGAGCAGTTCCTGGAGCTGGCGAAGGAGCGGGGAGTGATTCTGATCCCCACCCTGACCGTCTTCGACGGCTACCTCCGGATGGCCGAAAGCGTCCTCGAACAGAAGCCTCCGAGGGTCGACGATCCGAACCATTGCGCCGATGCGGCCACCCTGGCGAAGGTAGCGTCGACTGCACGGGTCGATTCCTCTCTGGTGAAAGGATCGATCGATGCACGGCGTGCGCGGACGGAGAAGGCCGACCGGATCTCCGCGGAGAATCTCGCCACGCTGGTGAAGGCGGGAATCCCGATCGCGACCGGGACGGACGCCGGAAACCCGCTGACCCTGCACGGGCCTTCGATCTACGCCGAAATGGAAGCGATGCAGGCGGCGGGAATGACACCGATGCAGGTCGTTGAGTCGTCGACGAGGATCGCGAGCCGGGCGATGGGGCTGGAGGATCTGACCGGCACGATCGAGAAAGGGAAGGACGCGGACCTCCTGATCCTCTCCGCGGATCCCTCGGCGGATGTGGCGAATTTCCGGCGAATCCGGGAGGTGGTCCGTGGCGGTGAGCAGCGCTCGGTCGAGGATCTCAGCGCGATCGCGAAACAGTGACGACGTTCGGCCGGCGGAGAGGATTGAACCTTTTCGGCGTCATCAGGGTATGGACCTTCAGAGATGAACCAGAGTCCATTCACCGACGCACAACTGGTCGGGCGGCTGATCGATGGTGACGGGGAGGCCGCGCGGAGCCTGATCGAGCGTTATCGGCGGCCGCTGCATCTGTTGCTGCGGCGGGCTCTGGGCTGTGCGCCCGAGGCGGACGACGCATTTCAGACGATCTGGCTGCGTGTGGTTCGCTCCGCGGAGCGCTACGACCCGCTGCAGGCCTTCGATCGCTGGCTCTTCGCCATCGCCTGGAACGTGGTCAGAGACGAATGGCGGCGACGAGGAGTGCGCAGCACCGATCCGCTCCCGGCGGACCTGGTCGATCGGGGTCCGAGCGCAGAACAGACGGTGCTCCTGGACGACCGCAGCCGTCGCGCCAGAGATGCCGTCTCCAGGCTGCCCGAGCCGATCGCCGCGGTCATCTTCCTGCGCTACTTCGAGGAGCTCACCGAGCGGGAAGTGGCGGATCGGCTGAAGGTCCCGGTGGGAACGGTCAAGAGCCGAGCTCACAGCGGGCTGGCACGACTCAGGACGATTCTGAATGGAGGCGAACTGTGAAATCGGGTGACCACTGTTCCGAAACCGTTGCCGCACTGATCCGAGCGCTGGAAACCGGCGCCGCGCTGGACGAAACGCAGCGTGTGCATCTGACCGAGTGCACCTCCTGCGGGAGGATTCTGGAAGAAGCACGAACGCTCGAACGGGAGCTCGAGACCACCAGCGAGCCCACCCGCGCCGATTCCTTCGAGGCGGTCCCGGCGGTGGAGACCGAGGTTCGATCTCGAGCCCGACGCAGAGAGCGAAACCGGATCTTCGCCGCTCTCGGCCTGGCCCTTCTGCTGGTGGTCGCCCTGACTCTGCTGACTCTGCTGGGTGATCGGCTGACTCTCGTGGAACTGCTGTTCCCCGTGATCCTGGCTTCCGTGTTGATTCTCGTCCCGGTGGGTCTGCTGCTCACCGCTCGCTACGCTCTCACTTCCGGTGAAAACGCCGCGCATCTACAAGCGGCTCAAGCCGGGACGGCAGCTCTCCGGCGTCTGCCTTGGGCTGGCGGAGCGGTTCCGCCAACCGGTCTGGGCGGTGCGTCTGCTGTTCGTTCTGCTGCTGCTCTTCAACGGCATCGGGCTCTGGCTCTATCTGCTCCTCGATCTGATCCTGCCGATCCACCCCGACGACCGGCAGTACCTGTTTCGATTCCGCATCCGTCGATTCCTGCGCGGACTGCAGTCGTCCTGACCCGCCGGTGAAGGTGAGAGGCGAGAAGCGGAGGGCCTGTCCAGCTCTCATCGTCCCGTCTCCAGCCTCTAACCTCTAACCTCTAACCTCTAACCTCTAACCTCTAACCTCTAACCTCTAACCTCTAACCTCTAACCTCCTAACCTCTAACCCTCTAACCTCTAACCTCTAACCTCTAACCTCTAACCTTTAACCTCTGACTTCTTGCGCTTGACCCGTCTACAGCTTCATAGTTCATCATCTCCTGGTCGCGCGATGACATCACGGAGTCTGGATCTCAGGAAGGTTCCTGTCGAGAAGGCTCCAGGAAAACGAGAGGAGAACGTCATGTTGAAATCCCACGTCACCGTCGACGAGTGGACGGCCATGTTCCGCGCCGTCGGGCTCGACGATGCCTCGATGCATTCGTGGCATCGGGAGTTCGAAAACGGCATCCGGATGCGCACCAGGAGTTTCTGGAGTGGCTCGGGCTGCCGCCGGACAGGGTTGCGGAGATTCGCCGGCGCTCTGCAGCGGCGTAATCGAGTCGGGAGGGGCTGGTGGACGCACCGGCCCCCTTTTTTGGAGCGGAATGATGATGACGATTGGACAGCTCGCTCGCCGTTTCGGGCTTTCGCGCAGTACGCTGCTCTATTACGACCGGATCGGTCTGGTGAAGCCCTCGAAACGGAGTGCGTCGAACTACCGCCTCTACTCCGAGGATGAAGTGGCCCGGATGGAGCTGGTCGACACCTATCGGCGCGGTGGGATGCCGCTCGCCGACATTGCTGCACTGCTGGACACGTCAGATCGAGGTTCGGCCGGCGAGCTTCTCGAGCATCGGCTCGAGGCACTCAACCGGCGATCGGCGAGCTTCGGGATCAACAGGCGCTGATCGTGCGGCTCCTGGCCAGCCGCGTTTCGCTGGGAGAGACCCGGGGTTCGACAAGTCCGGATGGGTGGAGGTTCTGCGCCGCGCCGGATGGAGCGACGACGATATAGATCGGTGGCACGTCGACTTCGAGCGCCTCAGTCTGCGGGGACACCAGGAGTTCCTGGAATCGCTCGGGAATCGGTCGAGCCGAGGTGAGGTCGATCCGTCGCACGGCGCAGCGGTCCTGACCCGCCCGCGCTGACTGATCCGTTCGGATACGGTGACCGTAGCGGGTCAGAATCCTGTCGATCCATGGTCAGACAACCGGAGCCGCGAGCCGGTCGCGGGAACGAGCGGTTTCCGACGACCCGGGGAACCGTCGTTCACGCGCTGCGTAGCGGGACGAGCGACGAGCGCGAACGCGCCTGGGCGGTGGTGGGTGCGGTCTACTGGCAGCCGATCTACACCTATGTCCGGCTGCGGTGGAACCGTGACCGGGAGGAGGCGGAAGATCTCACCCAGGCCTTTCTCGCGTTTCTGCTCGAGAAGGACTCGCTCTCGAGTTTCGATCCGGAAAAGGCGCGATTCCGGACATTCATCCGGACTCTCCTGGACCGGTTCCTGGCCAGTCAGTGGCGGCGACTCAGCGTCGGAAGCGCGGAGGCGGTGCAGTGCACTACGACTTCGAGGCCGCGGAATCAGGCCTCCTCGCGCTCCATGCCGATGGTCTCGGAGCGGATGAGCTGCTGCATCAGGAGTGGGTGCGGAGCGTGTTCGGAGCCGCGGTCCGTCGTCTGGAAGAGGAGCTTACGGCAGAGGGAAAGGCAACTCATCTCACTCTGTTCCGGGCTCTGGACCTCGAAGGCTCGTCCCGAAGCTACCGGGAAATGGGTGACGAGCTCGATCTGCCGGTGACGACGGTGACCAATCATCTCGCCGCAGCCCGGCGCCGCTTTCGGGAGATCGTGCTGGAGTCGATCCGAGAGCTCACGGCGAACGAGCGGGAGTACCGCGAGGAGGTTGGCGTTCCTGCTGGGGGTGGATCCATGAGTGGAACGCTCCCGGACGCCGCGATCCATCGTCTGCGATCCGTGGTGGCCGTTCCGAGAGCTCGGGACCGACCGGTACCGGGATCGTCTGGGAGCTGGCCGAGGCGGGATGGGCACCGTCTACCTCGCCATGGACCGCGCTCTGGAGCGGGAGGTGGCGCTGAAGGTGGTCAGCGTGGAGCATTCCGATCGCATCGCTGACCAGCCCGACTGGAGATGGAGGCGAAGATCCTCGCGCGACTGGAGCACCCTTCGATCGTCCCCATCCACGATCTCGGCACCGCTCCGGATGGCGCGGTCTGGTACGTGATGAAACGGATCGACGGCGAGGGCCTCGATCGGGCGGCTGATCCGTTGAGCCTCCCGGAACGTCTCCGTCTCTTCCTCCGGATCTGCGACGCGGTGTCCTTCGCCCATGCGCACGGAGTGATTCACCGGGATCTGAAGCCATCCAACGTAATGGTCGGTGCGTTCGGCGAGGTTCTGGTGATGGACTGGGGAATCGCGAAAATTCTCGGCGAGCGGAATGACCAATCTCCACTTGCAGTGAGTGCCGGGCAGGGGCAGACCGGGGCGGGACGCAGGCTGGGAACACCCGGATTCATGGCTCCCGAACAGGAGCGGGGTGAGGCGGACTCCATCGATGCCCGCACCGACGTCTTCGCGCTGGGGGCGATTTCGATCGCCTGATGGCCGTTCCCGACCCGGAGCCGGCGAGCGACCTGCGGCTGCGGATCCGGCCGCTGAGGGCGATCCGCGATCGGGCCATGGCTCTTCGACCGGAGAACCGCTACCCGTCGGTCGACGACCTGGGGTCCGAGGTGCGGGCACTCCTCGATGGCCTTCCCGTCTCGGCGTATCGGTCGCCCTGGACCGAGCGGCTGGCCCAGTGGGCCTGGCGCAACCGCGCTGCCATCGGAGTGATCCTGGCGTACGTGGTCATGCGGGGAGCGCTGTTCGCCCTGTTTCATCGTTGAAAAAAGGATTCGGCCGGAGTGGCGAATAGAAGTCCGCAATCCGAAGATCGAAAGGAGAGGGAACGATGAACAAGGTGCTCATAGGACTGCTGATCGGTGCGCTGCTGGGGGTATTCGACGGGCTGACCGCGTGGCTCACGCCGGCGGTGCGACCGTACATGATCGGAATCGTGATCGGCTCGACGATCAAGGGGATGATCGCCGGGGTGCTCGCCGGATGGTTCGCGCGGCGTGTGGACTCGGTACCCGCCGGGATCATCTTCGGTCTCGCGGTGGGATTGTTCCTCGCGTATCTGGTCGCCGCCATGCCCTCGGAGACCGGCGAGCACTACTACTTCGAGATCATGCTTCCCGGAGGCATCGTCGGCGCAATCGTCGGCTGGGTCACGCAGCGCTACGGCGCGCGACCTCGCCGAACGGCGGTTGCCGCATCCTGAAAATGTGTGGACTCCGACGATGGCCGGATCCGGGATACCGTCCGGCCATCGTCGTCATTCAGGGTCAGGCAGTCGCCTCCGCGGCCGGAGTCTCTCGACTCGCCGACTCCTCCTGGTGAGCTCCCCGCCGCCTTGCGATGCGCTGCTGCAGGCGGTCCATATAGACGAAGAACACCGGCGTGACGAACAGGGTCAGCGCCTGCGAGAAGAGCAGCCCGCCCACCACCGCCAGCCCGAGTGGACGGCGCGATTCGGCACCCGCCCCCAGCCCCAGCGCGATCGGCAGCGTTCCCATCAGAGCCGCCATGGTGGTCATCATGATCGGCCGGAATCTCACCACACAGGCCTGGTGAATGGCGTCGACCGCATTCTTCCCCTCCGACCGCTGCAGCTCGAGGGCGAAATCGACCATCATGATTCCGTTCTTCTTCACCAGTCCCACCAGCATGATGATCCCGACGAACGCGTAGATCGACAGATCCACGCGGAACAGCATCAGCGTGGCCAGCGCGCCGAACCCGGCGAACGGAAGGGCGGAAAGAATTGTCAGGGGATGAATGAAGCTTTCATAGAGAATCCCCAGCACCAGATAGATCACCGCGATGGCCATGAGCAGGAGCAGCCCGAGACCCCGCAGCGACGACTGGAAGGCCTGTGCAGTTCCCTGGAAGCTGGTGCTGATCGTCGCCGGGAGGCTGTCCCGCGCCACGTTTTCCACCGCGCTGACTGCATCCCCGAGCGAAGTGCCGGGCGCGAGGTTGAATGACAGAGTGACCGACGGGAGCTGCCCGGAGTGGTTGATGGTCAGCGGGCCGATCCCGGGGTCATGCTCGCCACTACGTCCAGAGGAATCAACTTGCCGCTGGAGGAGCGCACGTAGAGCAACGACAGAGCCGCCGGGTCGCGCTGGTACTGCGGCTCGAGCTCCATGATCACCGAGTACTCGTTGTTCGGGGCGTAGATCGTCGAGACCTGCCGGGAGCTGTAGGCGGAGAAGAGTGCGTCCTCGACCTGACTCACGGTCAGCCCCAGAGAGGCGGCACGATCGCGGTCGATGTTCACCGTGACCTGCGGATTCTTCATCTGCAGATCACTGGAAACGTCGAGGAACCCGGGCATCTCCCGCATCTTCGACAGCAGCGTCTCCGAAGCGGCGTACAACTCGTCCGTATCCGATCCCTGAAGGGTGTACTGATACTGGCCCTGAGTCATGCGGCCGCCGATGCGGATCGGGGGGAGGATTCTGGAGAAAGGCGAGAAGCCCGGGATCGCGTTCAATTTCGGACGGAGCTCGTCGATGACCTCATCGGCCGACAGCTCCCGCTGGTCCCGGGGGACCAGATGGATGAAGAGCACGCCGGTGTTTCCTCCGGACGTTCCCCGGGAGCCGGCGCTCGACATGAAGGCCTCGACATTGGGGTCGGCGGCGACGATCGCCGCGGCCGCCCGCTGATGGCGGACCATGTCATCGAAGGAAATGCCCTCCTGGGCCCGAAGCTGCACGAAAATGGACGACATGTCCTCGCTGGGGATGAATCCCTTCGGAATGGCTCCGAACAGCCAGATCGTCGCGGCCAGCACCGCCGCCGATCCTGCCAGCGTCGCCATCCGGTGACGCAGCACCCATCGCAGGCCGGCGTCGTAGACCGACAGCAGTCCCGCAAAGAACTTCTCCGAGACCTGATAGGCCCGTCCGTGACGCTCTTCTCCCGGCGGTCGCAGAAAGCGGCTGCAGAGCAAGGGGGTGAGCGAGAGCGAAACGAAGCCCGAGACCAGGATGGCCGCACCGATGGTCACCGCGAACTCGTGGAAGAGCCGACCGAGAATGCCGCCCATGAAGAGTACCGGGATGAAAACGGCGGCGAGCGAGAGCGTCATCGAAAGAATGGTGAATCCGATCTCCTTCGAGCCTTTCAGCGCCGCGGTCATCGGCGGCTCACCCATCTCCATGTGACGGACGATGTTCTCGAGCATGACGATCGCGTCGTCCACGACGAAACCGACCGACAGTGTCAGAGCCATCAGAGACAGATTGTCGAGCGAGTATCCGAGCAGATACATCACCGCGAAGGTTCCGACGATGGAGAAGGGAAGAGCGAGGCTGGGAATGATCGTCGCGGAGACGTTCCGGAGGAACAGGAAGATCACCATGACCACCAGCATCAGGGTCAGCAGCAGCGTGAACTTGACGTCGTGGACCGACTCGCGGATCGAGACGGAGCGGTCGTAGAGTACGTTCATCGAGACCGACGCCGGAAGCTGCTGGCGGAATGTCGGCATCAGCGCTTTCACGTTCTCGGCGACCTGCACCGTGTTCGTCCCCGGCTGTTTCTGGATGGCGAGAATGATTGCCCGGCTGTCGATGAACCATGCAGCGGTCTTGTCGTTTTCGACGCTGTCGACCACCTGTCCGAGTTGTTCCAGCCGGACCGGAGATCCGTCGCGATACGCGACGGTCAGAGGACGGTAGTCCTTCGAATCGACGAGCTGACCGTTGGCCATGACGGTATAGGCTCTCGCATCGCCGTAGAGCACGCCGGTGGGAAGATTGACGTTTCCGCTGCGAATGGCGTTGGCCACCTCGTCGACGCCCAGTCCCTTCGCCGCGAGCTGTTTCGGGTCCAGCCGCACCCGCACGGCGTACTTCTGGGAGCCGTAGACCATGACCTGAGCGACCCCGGAGATGGTGGAGATGCGCTGGGCGAGCATGGTCGATCCATACTCGTCGAGCTGGTAGAGCGGCATGGTGTCGGAGGTCAGGGCGATGTAGAGGATGGGGGAATCCGCCGGGTTGACCTTGTTGTAGGAGGGCGGGCTGGGCATGTTCGGCGGGAGCTGACGCTGCGCCGCCGCGATGGCCGCCTGCACGTCCTGTGCAGCCGCATCGAGATTCCGGCTGAGGTTGAACTGCAGGGTGATCTGGGTCGACCCGAGGGCACTTCCGGAGCTCATCGAATCGAGTCCGGCAATGGTGGAGAACTGCCGTTCGAGTGGTGTGGCCACCGCCGCGGCCATCGTCTCGGGACTGGCTCCGGGCAGCGAAGCGGAAACCTGAATCGTCGGGAAGTCGACGTTCGGCAGGTCACTGACTGGCAGCAACCGGTATCCCATCACTCCGAACAGAATGATCGCTGCCATGACCAGTGTGGTCATGACCGGCCGGCGGATGAAGATCGAAGCGATGTTCATGAGCCGGCTCCCTCGTCTCCGGGATCCTCGACCGCCGGTTTGACGGTCACGCGGCTCTTCGGCGTCAGGCGCAATTGTCCATCGGTGACGACCTCTTCACCCGCGACCAGACCGCTCCGGATGATCGAATCGTCCGCCACGGTCCGAGCCACGCTCACCGGCCGGTTCTCCACCGAACGGTCCTTGTCGACCACGTAAACGAACTGCCCCTTCTGGCCGGTCTGGATCGCCCGGGACGGAATCACGATCGCATTCGGCTCCGTCCCGAGCGTCAACGCTACGTTCACGAATTCTCCCGGCCAGAGGCGGCGGTCGGCATTGTCGAACTTCGCCTTGAGGACGATCGTCCCGGTCGACCGGTCGACCGCGTTGTCGAGGAAGCTGAGCCGGCCCGTGCCGAGGGGTTCTCCGGTGGAGGACGAACGGGCGTCCACGGTCTGACCATCGTTGGTGCGGATTCGGGGGAGGAACTTCTCCGGAATGGAGAAGGTGGCATAAACCGGCTGGATCTGATTGATGGTGACCAGCGGGACGTCATTTGCCTTGATCACGTTTCCGGCATGGACATTCACGCTGCCGGTGCGCCCGTCGAGGGGAGAGCGGATGGTGCAGTAGGAGAGCTGCAGTTTCGCGTTGTCCACCGCGGCCTGATCGGCGGCCACCACGGCGTTCGCTGCGGCGGCCGCGGCCACCGAACGGTCGTAACTTTCCGCCGTCACGTAGTCCTTCGCCACCAGCGTTCTGTAGCGCTCCGCCTCGGCATCCGCATTCTTCGCCTGCGCCTGGTCGCGCTGCAGGTTCGCCTGCGCCTGGGCCAGCGCGGCACGGAAGGGACGCGGATCGATCTCGAACAGAACCTGTCCCGCGCGAACGTCTTCGCCCTCGTCGAAGTGAACCCGGACCAGTTCTCCGCCGACCAGCGATTTCACCGCGACCGTCCGTAGAGGCTCGACCGTGCCGATTGCCTCGATCTGCAGCGGTACGTTTCGCTGGACGACCGCCGCGGTGGCTACGGGAACGTCCGGCATCCCTCCCTGAGGCGCCTTGTCACTGCACCCGGCGGTCAGTAACGCCGTCAACAGGACTGCGCCGGGAAGGATGATCTGTCTGAGAGATGTGCTGTTCATGGGGTCTCCGTTGAGGATGCAGTCGACGTCTGGTCGATGTCGAGCGTTCCGATGTCGTGGGCCAGTTGAGCCAGGGAGAGAAACCAGTCGGTTCGTGCGGTGATCTCCTGGGCGCGGGCGTTCTCGAGTGCCGCCTGGGCGGTCAGCAGATCGAGGATGCTTCCGACTCCCTCCTTGTAGCGGCCGGTGGCGACTTCCTCGTTCTGCTTCGCGCTGGCCAGAAGATCTCCGGCCACCAGCAGCCGGCGTGCGGCGGTCTTGAGATCGAAGTAGGAGCTCCAGACTTCCAGCTCCACCTGCTGCTGAGCGGTGAGCGCCTGAGCGTCCGCGGCCTCGGCCAGTGCCTGCGCTTCACGGACGTCGAAGTGATTTTTCCCTCCGGTGAAGATCGGCAGACGGACCTGCAGCCCCGCGGTGTAGCTGGTGGACGGCGCGACGGATCCGGTGAAAAAGTTCCGGTTCATGGTGGAGGAGAGGGAGACCGAAGGGAGGCCCTGGGATCGCACCTCTCTGACCCGGGCGTGGGCGCGCTCCGCGACAGCCCGCGTCGAAAGGAGGTCCGGTCGCTCTCTGAGTGCGCGCTCGATCAGCGCGTCGACGTCGCGGTCGACCTCGACGGCCGGAACCGACGGGGGGAGAACGCCGACGTCGAATTGCGTCGAGGCGGGAAGTCCCGCGGCAGTGGCCAGAGATCCCTGAATGATCTGCACGGTTCCCTGCAGAGATTCCAGGACAAGCTGTGCCTGAGACAGCGAGGTCTTTGCCTGCAGAACGTCTGCGATCGTCGCCACGCCTGCCTGGTGTCGTGCCTCGGCCGCGTCGTAGTTCGTCTGCATCTCGTGGACGGTCGCCTGCTGCGCGTCGACCAGAGCCCTGGCGTTGAGATAGCCGTAGTAAGCCTGGGTCACCCGCAGAACGACGTTCTGAATCTGCGCGTTGTGGGTGAAGTCGGCTGCGATCAATGCATCCCGCGCCTGTTCCACCCGGGAGCTCCGGCCCCCGAAGTCGAACAGAAGGAAGTTCAACGAAGCGGTGGGACCCCAGATCGTCTGTTTGTAGGCGGATCGTCCGGCTACCGCTCCCGACTTCTGACGGAGAATCTGCGCACCCAGATCGATCTGGGGAAAGTCGTCTGCGCGCGCGGAGGCCTCGTGTGCAGCCGCTGCCTTTGCGGTGAGCCAGGTCGCACGCGTCGCCGGATTGTTTCGCAGGGCGACGTCGACCACCTGGTCGAGCGTCACCGTCGCACCGGGCACCTGGAGGAACTCCGGAATCTCGAGCGGCGCGATCTCGGGTGGCGGCGGAATCGCGCTGGCTGGCGCGGTCCACTGGGCGGACGACCGTTCCGGAGGTCCGACCTCGGACCTGTGCGTTGCCGCGATGTCTGCACAGGCAGTGCTGAGCGCCACGGCGACCAGAGCCGTGGCCAATGTTCGCTGATTCATTCTCCTGACCTCGCCCCGGTGCGACTTCGAAGAATCGGCCCGGGTGAACTGGACTGCGGTGAAACACTGAGTCCGGTGAGAAAAAGATCGGTGGTGAGCCGGGCGTCCTCCTCCACCGGTAGGGGGTCATCTCCGAGGAGACGTTGTCCGATGATCGCCAGATGGGCCTCGAGAAACATGGCCGCGGTTTTCCGGCCATCGACCGGTCGGAAGATGCCCTCGCGGATCCCATCCTCGATCACTCGCGTGGTGGACTCCAGGAGTCCGATGTAGCGCTCGGATCGATAGCGGCTGGCGTGACTGCGCGTGAACTCCCTCTCGTAAAGGAGCACCCGGAAGAGATCGCGGTGCTCGTCGAAATAGCCGAGGTAGCGAAGGGAGAAGGCGGTGAGCTTGCGATCGGCCGGAATGTCGCTGCCCAGCAGGTCCATGACCTTCGTCATGACCGGGGTGAGACTCGCTTCCTTGACCTCGTCGAGAAGCTGCTGCTTGTCGGCATAGTGGCGATAGATGGTCCCTTTCGCGATGCCGGCCGTCTCGGCGACCCGTTCCATCGTGATCGCTTCGATTCCCTCTTCGCAGAGGATCCGGACGACGGCGTCATTGATCGCACGCTTCCGGTGCGAACGCCAGGGTCTGGCGGCAGGGTGAGGGGCGATGGGCATTGGAAGTGACCGGCGGGTTCAATATTAGAACCGCCGGGTCAGCAAGGGGGTGACAATCTGGTGAAGAGATCCGTCGGATTTGTCGGGCTATTGCGTTTCCGGTGAGGAATCCCACAACTCGACCCGGAGGATGAACCGTCGTCGAGCGCAACGTCGTGGCGAGCGGTGTATTGTTCAGGCTATGCACGCCCGGCTCGTCACAGTCGGTCTGGTTGTCTTCTGCGCTCTTTCCGCGTTCGCCGCGGATCTGCCGAGGGTGACGGTGACGATCGACCCCAGGATCGAACTGATGAGCGTCGTTCAGGCCGTGGACGGCTACATGCTGACGACCCAGTACGACTTCTCGTACAAAACCGATGTTCTCGGCTATTTCGAGCGGTATCGGAACGCGGAAGCCTTCGGCCTTTTCGCGCGTATGAGCGAGGCGGGTTTCGCGTTCGATGCGGTCCCCAAGGCGATCCTCACTCTGTCCGATCCACCGGCCCTGGCGTCCATTAGTGCGGTTCCACCGGAGGTGGTGGAACGGGCTGGAGGTCGGGAGAAGCTGGATGCCTTCTTTGCGGCCCTCCGGATCCTGGCGGAGAAGTCCGACTTCGAGGTCTTCCTCCGTGCACATCGTGCGAGTCTCGATCAGATCGTGGCGCAGACCCGTCCGGAGGCGGAGAAGGCAGTGGCCGTTCTGGCGGATTACACCGGCATCGCACCGCCGCACAGTCTCGTCATCCTGGGCCCCCTTCTTCACCACGGAGGATTCGCGGCCGTGTTGAACGCAGACGGGAACCCCACCCCCGTCGCGATCATCGGACCGGTCGGTGCGGAGGACGGGCGGCCCTCCTTCGGGTCGGCCGACAGGATTGGAAGCATTCTGTGGCACGAGTTCGGGCACACGGTGATCAATCCACTCACCAGTGCCGAGCACGAGCGGGTCGCCAGACTCGCCCTGCTGTACGACGAGATTGCCCCTCGAATGAAAGAGCAGGCGTACACCGACTGGGAGACCACTCTGAACGAGCATCTGGTTCGAGCAGTCGTCGTGCGGCTGACCTTTCTCCGGTCCGGACCCGAGGCGGGAGAGAAGGCACTGGCCAAAGAGGAGGCCCGTGGATTCGCCTACGTCCGGCCCCTCGTGGACCAACTGAAACGCTACGAGCAGCACCGCGATGTCTATCCGACGCTGAAGGAGTTCTATCCGCATCTCCTCGATGTGCTCGACGCGATTCGGATGAATCACTGAGCTCGACGGTCAGCCGGTAAGCCGGAAGATCTGTTCCTCGCACTCTTCTCCGCGGAAGATGGCTGTCCTGGTGGACTCGAGCTGGAATCCGGCGCGCAGCAGGACCGTGGCCGCCGCAGCGTTCCGGCTGTCGGTCACCGCCTGAACGGATCTGACCTCGGGAAGGGCCAGAACCTTTCCCGTCACCGCGCGAACGGCTTCAGTGGCATAGCCCCGGCCGTGGAACTCGCGGGCCAGGGTGAAGCCGATCTCGATGACCCCACCCGGCCCATCGACGACGACGATTCCGAGATCGCCGACGACGGTCTGCTCCGGAAGGACGGTCAAGGCGACCTGAAGCCATTCACCCTGGCGACCCAGCTCCTGGCGTGCCTGAGCGGAGAGAAAGGTCCGCGCCTCGCTGTCGCGTACCGGTTGCCATCCCTGGTAGCGAGCGAGGGTTGCATCGGATCGGTAGGATTGAAAGCTCCGGAGATCCGCCGGCCTGAAGCGGCGAAGCAGCAGACGGGGAGTCTGAATCGGGAGAATGTCCATGACGGTTCGGGCAGATCTGGCGTCCATGGTAGCGCGAAGCGGTGCGTGACCGATCACCTCAGTCGTACGAAATCGGGACGGCGACGGCTGAAGCTCCTGGAACGAGCTCGACCTTGCAGAATCGGCCGGAACAAGGTAGAAGCGAGGTGGGAGCGACGACGATGGACGCGAAAATTCTCGAGACCTTCGAAGCGAGTCTGGACCGCTGCACATCGGATACCGGCTTTCTCGACCGCTTTTATGACGTCTTTCTGGCCTCCTCGCCGAAGGTTCTGGAGCGTTTCGCGGGAACCGATTTCGTTCATCAGAAGCGGGCGCTCCGAGGGTCCTTCCACCTCCTTCTCCTCGCGGCCGAAACCGAAAGTGGTGATCCCGGCCGCTATCTGCGGGATCTTGCCGCACAGCACGGCCGGCGGCACCTCGACATCACGGCCGAGCTCTACGATTTCTGGCTCGACAGTCTGCTCGCCACCGTGCGCGAGCGCGATCCGCAGTTTTCGGAGGAGGTCGAAGCAGCCTGGGAGCGGGTGATGATGGTCGGCATCCACTACATGCTCGACCACTACGACTCCCCGCCACGGCTGACGATCTACGACTGAGCCGGGACCCTCAGGGCGAGTCGACCCCGAGCTCTTTGAGCATCGCTCTGGCGTTGCCGTTGGCGGGGTTGAGCTCCAGCGACTTCCGGTAGAATTCGATCGCCTTCTGTCGGTGTCCTGCCGTCCTGTGCGCCTCGGCGAGGCTGTCCCAGAGATTTGCAGAGCTGGGGAACAGCTCCGTCGCAACCTCGAACACGGCAATCGCTTCGGCCGTCTTTCCTCCCTGAAGGAACTGGTAGCCGAGAGCGTTGATGGTCAATTGATTGAGACGGGCCGGTCTCGAAGTGCGGTAGGCACGGATCGCCGTTTTGCCCGACTCGATGGACTCCTCGAAGCCTGTTGAGGCGACCTGGTACGCGGAGGGAAAGGCGATTTTCCTCAGAGAGCTCTTTGCTGGCGTGGTGTATTGAAAGCGCGTCATCCAGGGAATGAGGTGGTCGTTGACGTAGAGCACGTCGCGCATCCGGTCGAAGGCGATTCCGTTCGGGGAGGAAAATCGCGCAGCCAATCCCTCTCCGTCCTGCTCTCCGAATTGGCCATCACCACCGACCGGCGTCACCGCTCCGTCTTCGCTGACGCGGAACAGCCTGTTCGCCCGGAACCCGGTGACGTAGAGCTCCGGACCCACAAAGACGACATGCCCGTTCCCACCGCCGGGAATCGTTGCGAAGAGCGAAGGCTTTCCCTCGGGCGTGATCCGGATCATCCGGCCGTCACTGAAGTTCACCACGTACAGGTTCCCGGCCCCGTCGATGGTGATGCCGTTCGGACAATTGAACAGCTCACCGCTGGCGAAGTCCGACACCGTCCCCTCGGGGGTGATCCGACTGATCACGTTCGATCGGCAGTTGCAGGTGTAGACCATTCCGTCCGGCGCGACCGCGATTCCGACGGGTCCGGCGAGACCGGAGGCGAAAGTCCGGACCGTTCCGTCGCGGGAGATGCGGCTGATGAAATTGCCGTGGAAGCTGGCCTGCAGAAGCGAGCCGTCGAGATCGATGGCATTTCCCGAGGCGCCGTAGAGGGAATCGGCCAGAACGGTGACGTTGCCGAACGGGTCGATCTTCCAGACCGTTTCTCCGAAATCGGCGACGTAGACATAGCCGAGCTGATCGACGGCGACTCCGCCGACGGCACCTTCCAGTCCGGTCGCGACGGTGGTGACTTTCAACGACGGACCGGCGGCGATCGCCGCCGGTGTCGCCAGCACAGACGACAACAGAACCAGGAACAGCACCACTCTCGGCACGCCAGCGGCTCCACGCATACGATCCTCCAGAGCTTCATGAGTTGAGAAGCTCAATTCTGCACGGTAGGGCTCGCGAAAGGTTGCTGGAACTGAAAACGGGGTGTTACGAAACGGCGGCGCTTCGTCCCGCGCCGCGCCCTCAATAGAGTCCGTAGAGATCGGGCCGGATCTGCAACTCTCCCTTCGAGTTTCCGAATGCGGTCCAGTACACGAGATAGACGGGGATCTTCCGATCGAGAGCGATTCGCTCCTGATCATTTCCCCGGGCTGCCTGTCGAAGGCGAGCGGTATCCCAGTCATCGGTGCCGTACTCCAGAAGCCGTCCGGCCAACTCGATCGGTCGTTCCATCCGGATGCAACCGTGCGACAGGCCGCGCTGATCCCGTTCGAACAACTGGTCGTGCGGTGTGCCGTGAAGGTAGATGTTGTGGTCGTTCGGAAAACTCACCTTGACCTGTCCCAGTGGATTGTCCGTGCCGGGGAGCTCCTTGAGGTGATGGCTCCAGTTGTCTTCGGTCACCGAGCTCCAGTCGATCGAGGAAGGATCCACCCGCGTGGCATCCGAGCCCCATCCGTCGAGAACCACCATGTGGTGGGCATCGAGGTAGCCGGGGTCGCGCGCCACCCGGGGAGCAATGTCGTCCGCCACGATCGAGCGGGGTACGTCCCAGTCGGGATTCACCACGATGGATTCGATCGTGTCCTCCATTCGCGGCGTTCCCCATCCTTCCTTCCCAACGATGACATTCATCTCGAGTGAGCGGCTCCCGTCGACGTACACCAGGTGGGCGTCCGGGATGTTCACCAGGACGTACGGCTCGTCAGGTGCGTTCGCAAAGAACTCCTGCTGCTTCTGGTAGTTTCTCCGGATTTCCTCCAGTCGATGACGAAGGCCGGTGTTCATCGCGCGACTCGTTTCCGGCCCGACGAGACCGTCCACGTGAAGTCCATAATCCTCCTGGAACTGACGCACGGCATTCATCACCTGGTCGCCATAACCCGAGGACGAGAATCCGGCGGAAAGATAGCCGCCCTGCTGGAGCCGTCGGATCACGGTCCGGACCGTTTCGCCACTGTCTCCTTCATGCAGGACCGGTCCCTCGGGGACGTGGACGTTCGGGCCGCTGGAGGACTCGATCTGCTGGATGGCCTGGTTCAGCACCGCCGGATCGCCGTACTTCGCGGCTTCGGCCGGCGCGCTGAGCACGAGCATGAGGAGAGCGAAGAGGAATGGAGAGATGATTCGGAAACGACTGGGATCATGGTTCATACACTGATCAATCTGCAACCATCGGACCGGTTCGGAGACCCATGCCGAACGAGGAATCCGGCCAGGTTGAAGTTCGGCCATGGTGCCAGGGGCCGTGAGGGTCGGTCCCGGAACAGCCTGCATTCGCTTCTATCGTCCGAGAGTCCCAGTGCGCGCGCCGCCAAGCTGACGGTGCCTTCGCCCCGGAGGATCGAACGCGATCCCGGCTGGGAGCGGATTTCGTGGGAGGTGTTGATGAGCATGACGTCTCCGGCGTCTGCGGTCACGCCGAGGTGACAGTGCGATCCTCCGACTGAGAAGGGGTGGCGATCACATGGAGATGGAGCCCTTCCGAAAATCGGTTCGCCCGATCCAGGCATTCACCAGGACCGGATGTCCCTCCCGCGCCAGACGCTTCGCTTCATTCAGGGTCGATGGAACGTCCTCGAGTCGTTTGACGAGCAGACCGCGAGCGCCGAGACCTTCGGCCGCGCGGTGATAGTCGGTGCGGGCGAGCATGCAGCCGGTATCGGCGCCCAGAATCTCGACCTGTTCACGATAGATCTGAGTCCAGCAGCCGTCGTTGCCGACGATGGCGATCACCGGAATGCGGTGGCGCGCGAACGTATCGAACTCCGCCAGGGAGAAGCCGCACGCCCCGTCGCCGTAGAGAATCCACGTCTGTTCCTCCGGCTTCGCCAGCGCCGCTCCCAACGCGAATCCGGCGCCGACACCGAGGCGTGCCGAAGGGGCCGGGGTCGAGCCAGGAGAGGGGAGAGCGGGGCCGGAGGATGTAGGACGCGGTCGAGACGAAATCGCCGCCGTCCGCGACCAGGATGCCCTGATCTTCCATCGCGGCATCGATCTGCTGGCAGAGAGCGAGCGGATTGATCTCGTCGGAGCGTTCCTGTGCGGAGCTGTCGATCTCGTTCTGACGTGCAAGGTCGCGCTCGCGGAGTGATGCGATCCAGCCGCTCCATCTCCGGCTCGAGCTGCCATCCATCCGTTTCGCGAGCTCGATCAGGGCCCGCCCGGGACTCCCGATGACGTCGACGTTCGGGTGCCGGTTCTTTCTGGCGTCGTCGCGGCTGAGGTTGAGCGCGACGTGGAATGCCTGTCGAGGGATGTCTTTCCCGTAATTCAGCCGAAAGTCCGCCGGGACACCGGCGAGCAGGACGAAGTCGGATTCCCTGAGCGCCTCGCGCCGACGATGCCTCATCTGGAGAGGATGATCGGGCCCGAGCAGCCCGCGCGCCATTCCCGACAACCAGACGGGAACGCCGAGGCGCTCGACCGCTTCGACCACGGCGACGATCTCTTCCGGCCGGACCGTGACCTGGCTGCCGAGCAGAAAAACCGGCTTGTCCGAGCTTCGCAGTCGTCGCAGCACCTCTTCCAGTTTCCGATGCGGAAGCGGCGGCGGCGACGGGCGGGTCTCCGGCTCCTTCCGGTGAGTGCCAGATCCGGCGAACAGCCGGTCGACGTAACGGGTGAGGTACCAGTTCTGCGCACGCTCACCGACGGACCGCGGTCTCCGGGTGCTGCTCTTCGCAAACCAGTCCCGGACCAGGGCCTCGTCGTACAGCGTGTCGATCGGCAACTCGAGGAAGACCGGGCCGGGAACACCGCTCCGGGCCATGTAGAAGGCTTCCGATACACGCTCAGGGATGTCTCGGACCCTCCGCACCCTCCGCGCCCACTTCACGCTTCCTCGGACCAGTTCGAGCTGGTCGATGTCCTGGAGGGCGCCCCGTCCTCGCAGGATGCCGGCGGTGGCTCCACCGAGGAGGACCAGCGGGGACTGGGCGAGGAGCGCGTTGCGGAGCGCGGTCATCGTATTGGTCACCCCGGGGCCGGCGGTGACCGCGGCGACTCCGGGGACGCCGGTGAGGCGTGCTACGGCGTCGGCGGCGAACACCGCCGTCGCTTCGTGACGGGTATCGACCACGCGGATTCCTCGATTCTGCGCGCTCACCAGGATGGGCGCGATGTGCCCTCCGCAGAGGGTGAAGAGGAACCGCACCCCCTCGCGCTCCAGAATCGCTGCTACCTCGTCACCGCCATGCATGGATGCATTGTAGAGGGTCCACTCGAGGGTGGGAAACGGTCGAATTCGCGTGATGAAGTTGAATCCGACCGGTGGAATCCGGAAGCCGACTCTGCCACATTGCAGATGTTCGCGACCTGGCCGGACGTTGTACGTCCGGGTAAGGACGAAGGTGAAACCACCCGCCTGAGGAGACGGAGCGCTGCCGGTGGAACCGCCCAGTGGCCGAACGTTGTACGTTCGGGTGAGGACCAAGGTGAAACCACCCGGCTGAGGAGACGAAGCGCTGCCGGTGAGAACGCCCAGTGGCCGAACGTTGCACGTTCGGGTAGGGACCACGGTGAAACCACCCGGCTGAGGAGACGGAGCGCTGCGGGTGGAACCGCCAAGTGGCCGAACGTTGTACGTTCGGGTAGGGACCACGGTGAAACCACCCGGCTGAGGAGACGAAGCGCTGCCGGTGAGAACGCCAAGTGGCCGAACGTTGTACGTTCGGGTAGGGACCACGGTGAAACCACCCGGCTGAGGAGACGAAGCGCTGCGGGTGGAACCGCCAAGTGGCCGAACGTTGTACGTTCGGGTGGGGACCATGGTGAAACCACCCGGCTGAGGAGACGAAGCGCTGCCGGGTGAGACCGCCCGGCGTGGCTGGACGCTTTCGGCCAGTCTCCTCGGCATGTCTGGGCGACGGTTTACGCCACCCGAACGTAAAACGTTCGGCCACTTTGCCTCGGCCTTCCAAGTGGCCGAACGTTGTACGTTCGGGTAGGGACCACGGTGAAACCACCCGGCTGAGGAGACGAAGCGCTGCGGGTGAACCGCGATGCCGGGCTCGAGCTCGCACCGGAGTGGCTGGACGCTTTCGGCCAGTCTCCTCGGCATCTCTGGGCGACGGTTTACGCCACCCGAACGTAAAACGTTCGGCCACTTTACCTTCGGCCGCCCGGAGTGGCCGAACGTTGTACGTTCGGGTAGGGACCACGGTGAAACCACCCGGCAGAGGAGACGAAGCGCTGCGGGTGGAACACGACGGAGTGCCGGGCCGAGTCCCGCTCGGAGTGGATGGACGCTTCGGCCAGTCTCCTCGGCATGTCTGGGCGACGGTTTACGCCACCCGAACGTGAAACGTTCGGCCACTTTGCCTTGGCCTTCCCAGTGGCCGAACGTTGTACGTTCGGGTAGGGACCACGGTGAAACCACCCGGCTGAGGAGACGAAGCGCCGCGGGTGAACCGCGGGTGCCGGGCTCGACGCTCCGCAACCGGCGTGGCTGGACGCTTTCGGCCAGTCTCCTCGGCATCTCTGGGCGACGGTTTACGCCACCCGAACGTAAAACGTTCGGCCACTTTGCCTCGGCCGCCCGAGTGGCCGAACGTTGTACGTTCGGGTAGGGACCACGGTGAAACCACCCGGCAGAGGAGACGAAGCGCTGCGGGTGAACCGCGGTGCCGAGCTCGACGCTCCGCACCGGCGTGGCTGGACGCTTTCGGCCAGTCTCCTCGGCATGTCTGGGCGACGGTTTACGCCACCCGAACGTAAAACGTTCGGCCACTTTGCCTCGGCCTCCCAGTGGCCGAACGTTGTACGTTCGGGTAGGGACCACGGTGAAACCACCCGGCTGAGGAGACGAAGCGCGCGGGTGAGAACGCCCGGTGGATGGACGCTTTCGCCAGTTCCGGCGTCTGGGCGACGGTTTACGCCACCCGAACGTAAAACGTTCGGCCACGCCTCGGCCTTCCAGTGGCCGGACGTTGTACGTCCGGGTGAGGACCAAGGTGAAACCACCCGGCTGAGGAGACGAAGCGCTACCGGTGAGAACGCCCGGTGGATGGACGCTTTCGGCCAGTCTCCTCGGCATGTCTGGGCGACGGTTTACGCCACCCGAACGTGAAACGTTCGGCCACTTTGCCTCGGCCTTCCCAGTGGCCGAACGTTGTACGTTCGGGTAAGGACCATGGTGAAACCACCCGGCTGAGGAGACGAAGCGCTGCGGGTGAGACCGCCAAGTGGCCGAACGTTGTACGTTCGGGTGGGGACCATGGTGAAACCACCCGGCTGAGGAGACGAAGCGCTGCCGGTGAGAACGCCCGCAGTGGACTCGGAGACGCTGTTGGACGTCGGCCAGTCTCCTCGGCATCTCTGGGCGACGGTTTACGCCACCCGAACGTGAAACGTTCGGCCACTTTGCCTCGGCCTTCCAAGTGGCCGAACGTTGTACGTTCGGGTGAGGGACCAAGGTGAAACCACCCGGCTGAGGAGACGAAGCGCTACGGGTGAGAACGCCGGACCTCCCAAACTCGACCCTCGGCAGCGCGGAGTGGCTGGACGCTTTCGGCCAGTCTCCTCGGCATGTCTGGGCGACGGTTTACGCCACCCGAACGTAAAACGTTCGGCCACTTTGCCTCGGCCTCCCAGTGGCCGGACGTTGTACGTCCGGGTGAGGACCAAGGTGAAACCACCCGGCTGAGGAGACGAAGCGCTGCCGGTGAGAACGCCGAGCCGAACTCGACCTCGGCAGGCGGCGTGGATGGACGCTTTCGGCCAGTCTCCTCGGCATGTCTGGGCGACGGTTTACGCCACCCGAACGTGAAACGTTCGGCCACTTTGCCTCGGCCTTCCAAGTGGCCGAACGTTGTACGTTCGGGTGAGGACCAAGGTGAAACCACCCGACTGAGGAGACGGAGCGCTGACCGGTGAGAACGCCCGGCGTGGATGGACGCTTTCGGCCAGTCTCCTCGGCGTCTCTGGGCGACGGTTTACGCCACCCGAACGTGAAACGTTCGGCCACTTTGCCTCGGCCTTCCAAGTGGCCGAACGTTGTACGTTCGGGTGAGGACCATGGTGAAACCACCTGGCTGAGGAGACGGAGCTGCGCACGGAGGACCCTGCGGAGGTCCCCGCTCACGGGAGCCTTTTTCATGAGCGAGGACGCTGCCGGAACCGGCGGCGAAAGCGATCGATCCATCGCCGCACGCGGTTTCGGATCAGGTTCATGCGCAGGTCGAAGGCCATTGCCGACTGTCCGTCGCTGGCCGCGGCCGCCAGATTCTGCCGCATGAACAGATCCGAGACCTTCGATCCGCTCGGCGCGCGCCGGATCTTCGCTCGGCTGAGGGGCCGGGCGAAGGTCTCGAACCGGTCCAGCGCACCGAGGATCTCGAGCGATACCATCGTCCGGACGCACTTGTCGCATTCGCCACAGTTGATCACCCGACTCCGGCTGACTTCGATGTTGTTCCAGTTCCGGTTCGAGCAAACCCGCAGACGGCTGAATGCCGGGGGCCAGTCGATCAGCGCGGCGGTCTTCTCGACCCGGCTAGCCTCGCAGCCCTCGTGGGTGATCTGAAGCGATTCGCTCGAGAGGCGGGGATCGATGAGGGGGTGTGCACCCTCGGGTACCAGGTCTCTCCAGGATGTCGAGCCGGGGATGCTGAAGACCCTGAACAACGGTCCCAGAACATGGGCCGCCGCAATCAGCAGACCTCCGTGGAGGTAATCGTAGCCGGGTGATCTTCGGCCTGCCCCCAGAATCGACCTGAAGTTGGTCCGGAGCAGGATCATCCGGATCGACAGCTCCGAGAGCGCGGGCTCGTAGATCGAACGGAGCGCCGCCTCACGGACGGGGTCTTCCACGTCCAGATCGAATCCGCTCACCATCACAGCATGGGTGAGTCGATAGGGTTCCAGTGGCTCGTTGCCCGCGTGGTGTTGCAGCAGGGTGTGGAACGAATCGACCCCGCCGGAGAAGGCGAGCCCCACTCCGGCCGGAGAAGGAGAAAAGCGGGAAACGGAGATGGAGGAGCACCGGAGCTCGATCTGCCGGAAACGCTTTGGCCACCAGGCCGTGAGAATCGCCTGGACGTCCCGGGTGCCCCGGAGAAGTCGAGGCGAGACCTCCCCGCGGACTTCCAACGGTTCGCCGAGCGACATCGCGACCGGAAGAAGAGCGACGAGAAATGCATCGGCGCGATCGCTGATGCTGTCCTGGTCGGACCGGTCCACTTCGAACCAGATGTCTTCACCGCCGGCGAATGGCTCGGACTCCGCCTCGACCCGGGCGCTCACTCGCACGCGGGTCCCTTGGGTCGTCATCTCGGGCGGATGGATCAGCATGGTGGTATCGTGTCAGGGCAGCCATCGCTCGACCCAGAGTCCGAGCACGAGAATGATCCAGACCCGGGCAGGCTGACGGTCAGTCATGGCGGTGATCTCGCGGAAGGGTAGCAGATCATAGAGGCGGTGGCGCGGGTTGTTCAGGACCCGGCGGACGATGGCATCCATTCCGGGCCGCCGCAGCCAGGGCCCCCAGGCCGGGCTGAATCCCTGCTTGATTTTCCGGCTCCGAACCGCGGGAGTCCAGTCGGCTTCGAAGGCGCGCCGGAGAATCCACTTGGTCTCGTCCCGGGTGATTTTCAGTCTCGAAGGGAGGCTGATGCAGAAACTGGCGAGATCGTCATCGAGGAATGGGCTGCGAAGCTCGACTCCATGGGCCATGGACGCGCGATCCGTACGGACCAGCCAGTTTCCGGGGAGGAGATCTCTCAGATCGTGACGGAGTGCATCGTTGACCGTGTCGGTCAGGCGCTCGACCGGCGGAGGAGTGAATTGGAACCCCAGCCGCGCGAGATCGGGCGGATGGAAATACCCCCGGCGGTTTCGGTGGCTTGACGCGATGTCGTAGTCACGCAGGGCTCGGCTCGCGCCGTTCATCCATCGCCTGGCCGGATGCTCGTGGGGAACCCTCAGCCGGTTCGAGATCCGTTCGGCGAGAGAGGCGAGCAGAGTGAGCATGGCCGAGCGCGACTGCCAGCGCTCCATCTCCAGCAGCGGAGTGTAGAGATCCCGATAGCCGGCCAGAAGCTCGTCACCTCCCTCGCCGGTGAGCACGACCCGCCCATGCTTGCGCACCTCGCGGCACATCTCCCAGTTGGCGAGATCGGACGGGTCGGCATGGGGCTCCTCGAACACGGTGGTGCTTTCGAGCAGAAGAGCGCCCACGTCGAGATCCCGATCCTCCACCTCGAGGTGATCTGTACCGTATCGTTCGGCACTCTCCCTCGCCCAGGGAAGCTCCGAAGCGGAACCGTACCCGAACGAGAGGGTGCGGATGCCGGGATGAAGGCGGCTGGCGATGGAGACGACGGTCGTCGAATCCAGTCCGCCGGAGAGAAACGCGGTGACCGGAACGTCGGCGACCAGATGTCTTCGAACGCTCTCTTCGAGCCGTTCCCGCATCTCCGCCACCGCATGGTCCACCGAGAGTGGTTCTGAAACCGGAGGAAGATCCCAGTACCGCCGGACGGTCGTCGCTCCGTTCTGGAAGGTGAGGAAATGGGCCGGCGGCAGCGCGTGGATGTTGTTCCAGATGGTCCGTCCGACCGGAACGTATCGCCGGTGGAGGTAGTGAGCGAGAGATTCCCTGGAGAGCTCGGGCTGGACCAGACCGGTGGCTGCAATTGCCTTGATCTCGGAAGCGAAAATGAGCTCACCGTCCGGACCGAAAGCGTAGAAGAACGGCTTCTGGCCGAAGCGGTCGCGGGCTGCGAACAGAAGCTGCTGAGATTGATCCCAGATGCCGAAGGCAAACATTCCCGGAAGGTGGGTGAGGAGGTCGCGACCATGCTTCCGATACAGCGCCAGAATGACCTCCGTGTCGGACGAGGTAAGGAAAGGAACGTCCTTCTCCAGCATCTTCCGGATCTCCCGGAAGCCGTAAATGGCGCCGTTGAAGGTGATGCCGGTGGTCCGGTCCGGGGTGAGCATCGGCTGTTCTCCGCGCTCGAGATCGACAATCGCCAGGCGACGGTGTCCGAGGATGCAGTCGTCGAAGACGTGGATGGCGCCTCCGTCCGGCCCGCGGTGGGCGAGGGTGGAAAGGCCCCTCTCGACCTCGTCCCGGAGGCGGCCGGCCTTCGGGGCGACGATTCCGATGATTCCGCACATGCGGCCATCATAGATGGAACCACCGCTGGCGACGAGCGGGGGCGGCGCGAACCGCTACTCGTAGCGAAGGGCGGCAATCGGATCGAGCCGGGATGCCTTCCAGGCGGGATAGATCCCGAAGAACAGTCCGATCGACACCGAGACCCCGAATGCCAGCACCACGGACCAGAGAGGGGTCGAGGTGGCCAGCGGTGTCACCGCTCCGACTACCAGAGCGATGCTCAGTCCCACGCCGATTCCGATCACCCCGCCGATGCCCGAGAGCGTCATCGCCTCGGTCAGAAACTGCGTGACGATGTCCCGGCGCAATGCGCCGACCGCTTTCCGGATTCCGATCTCCCGGGTTCGCTCGGTGACCGAAACGAGCATGATGTTCATCACTCCGACGCCGCCGACCGCGAGTGCAATCGACGAGATGAAGATCATCGCCAGTGCGATTCCGCTGGTGACCTGCTTGAAGTTCCCGATCAGTTTGTCCGGGGTCATGATCCCGAAATCGTTGGGCTCGTTGAACTTGACCTGACGACGTGCCCGAAGGACGGCGATGCCTTTCTCGGTGATCAGGGAAACCTGATTCGGGTTGTGGGGCACCGTGGCGATGTTCACCCCGACGTCCTTTCTGATCCACGGGAAGTGATCGTCGAAGGTGGAGATCGGGAGATAGACGTGCAGATCGGAAGTCTCAAAGAACGTACTGCCCCGCTTCTCCATCACACCGATCACTTCATAGCGGCGGCCTCGAATCAGCACGTCCCGCCCGAGCGGATCGAGATGAGGAAACAGCGCGTTGGCCACATCGCTCCCGATCACCACCACGTTCGCCGAGTGAAGGACATCGGCCCGGGAGATGAAGCGACCCTCCTGGACGTACTGGTTGTTCGCCCGTGGATAATCCTGAGTCACGCCCACGATCGTGTCGGGTGTCGCTTCGTTTCCCTGATAGATCACCTCAGGGGTGGGCGTATTGTTTCTTCCCCCGAACCAGTATCGCTCCGGCGAGACGGCCGCCATCTCCGGAATCTCCGCCTTCATCGCCTCGGCATCCGCGATGGTGAGGTTTTTCCTCTGGCGCTGGGATTCATCGTCCGTATCGTGTCCGAAGCGGGGGTCGTACTTCTGGAACTGGACGAGCGTGGCGCCGAAGGACTCGAAGTCGCTGATCACGCTGTTGTTGAATCCGGCGATGGCCGAGACCATGGCAATGACCGTGGCGACACCGATGACGATCCCCAGAACGGTGAGGACCGATCGGAGTTTGTGCGCCCGCAGAGCGGTCATCGCAAAGGCCACGTTCTCGTGCATCGACCGGGCGGAGTGCTCGGCCAGACCTCGCCATCCGGGGCGAATCGGTGGTCTCGACTGGGTCGTCTCGGCGGTCATGATGATCGGCGGCTCCTATTCGAATCGCAGCGAGTCGATGGGGGAAAGGTTTGCGGCGCGGCGGGCGGGGGCGAATCCGGCGATCGCTCCCGTCAGTACGGCGACGAGCAATGCGGTCACGATGATGCCGGGAGTGACGCGCGTGGGCAGGGGAAACAGCGCCGAAACGATTCTGGAGATCCCGACCCCGAGCATCAGGCCGATCATTCCTCCTCCCAGCGACAGAAGAACCGCCTCGGTCAGAAACTGACGGCGGATGTCACGCTTCCGCGCACCCACCGCCCGTCGGACGCCGATCTCCCGGGTTCGCTCCACCACCGAGACGAGCATGATGTTCGCGATCACGATTCCGCCCACCACCAGCGAGATGCCGGAGACCACCACCATCACGATGAATGCCGTGCCGGAGATGTTCCGCCAGAGGGTCTGCAGGGCTCCCGCGGTGACGATGGAGAAGGGATCGGGCGCATCGAAGGCGGTATGCCGTCGGGTCCGCAGAATCGTCCGGACCGTGTCTTCCGCCCGCGAGATGCCCGGAACTCCGCCAATCGGTTTCACGAAGATGGCGACATCACTCCGGGATCCATAGATCTTGCGGTACGTCGACAGCGGGATGAACAGCCGCGTGTCCTGGTTCTGTCCCAGAACGGCCCCCTGCTTTTCCAGCACTCCGATGATCCGGAAGGTGCGACCGGCAATCTTCATCGTCCGGTGCAGCGGATCGAGCCGCGAATAGAGCTGATCCCGGACGTCCGCTCCGATCACGGCCACCTGGGCGGAGTGATGGTCTTCGGCCGGAAGGAAGAAGCGTCCGGCCTCCAGGTCGAGGTTGTTCAACTCGGCCATGTTCGCGGTCGTGCCGATGATCTGGACGTTGTTCAGCTTGTGCGCCCGGTACTTCACCATCTGACTGGTCGACGACTGGGCGCCGATCATCTCGCAATTCGCGCAGCGCTGGGCGACTGCATCGACGTCGTCCATTTCGATCTTCCGGCGTTTCAAGGCCTCGATGAACTGTTCACGCGAAGTGATGATCCCGAACCGGGTGACCACGAAGACGTCAGGGCTCAGCGTGAACACCTTTTCGGCAATGTAGTTGTTCAGCCCGGAGATGATGGAGATGACCGTGACGATGGTCATCACCCCGATGATCACTCCGAGGAGCGTGAGAAAGCTCCGCAGCTTGTGGGCCGCGAGCGAGGTGATTGCAGTGCGGAGAGTTTCCATGGCGATGCGCGCCGCTCAGGCGGGGCTCTTCTCTCCCTGCTTCTCCTTCTTCGGCTCGGCGATCCTGACGCGGTCCCCGTCCTCGATCTCCCGGAGAGCGCGGAAGGGTCCCACCGCGATCTCCTGGCCCGGCTCGATTCCGCCGGTGACCTCGATCGACGACTCTCCGGTGATGCCGGTGGTGACCTTCTGGAAATCGATCTTCCCGGTGGCACGGTCGACCCGGTAGACCCCCTCTTCCTCCTCGGGTTTCGTCGCGGGTTTGGCACCTTCCTTCGTCGGGGCGTCCCGGATCACCAGCGCCTGGATCGGGACCGCGACGGCATTCGGGCTGCGGCCGGTGATGATGTCGGCCGAGACCGAGAACCCAGGCCGGATGTCCTTCGGCGGATCATCGAGCTGAATCTTCACCTCGAAGTTCACCGCCTCGGTTCCGGTCAGGGAGGTCTGAGGACTGGAGGCCACCTCGGTCACCTTGCCCGAGAAGGTCCGATCGGGGAAGGCATCGATAGTGACCTCGGCGTTCTGGCCGATCTGGACGTTCGGAACGTCCGTCTCGTCAACTTCCATCACCGCTTCGACCACGCTCATGTCCGAGATGGTGAGCAGGACCGTGCCTGGATTATTCATCGTGCCGATCACCGCGACTTCACCTTCCTCCACCGGAAGAGCGGTGACGATGCCATCCATCGGTGCGCGGATGGTGGTTTTGGACAGCGTGTCCTGAGCTCCCTCGACGGAGGCGCGAGCCTGCTCGATCCGCCGCTCGATTGCGGTGACGTTGGCGCGTGCGGAGTCGAGGGTGGCGCGTGCCCGCTCCAGGTCGGCGTCGGGGATCAGATGATCCGCATAGCTTTTCTGCGCCCGTTTGTAGGCGAGCTCGGCCTGTTGAGCGGATGCCCGGGCGGAATCACGATCCGCGAACAGCGCTTGGAGGGAGGCCTCTGCACCGGCCGCCGATGCGGCGAGCTGGGCCCGGTCGATCTGGAGAAGGAAGTCTCCCTTGTTCACCTGATCTCCCTCGCGGACCGCCAGATTCACGATCTGGCCCATCACGTTCGCGGAGAGATTCACCTTCCGTTTGGCTTCGATCCGGCCATTGGCAGTGACCCGGCTGACCAGGTACCTCCCGTCCGACCTTGGCCACCTCGACTTCGGTCAGCCCGGAGCTCTTCTTCCGGACCACCACCAGCACCACGACCGCGAGGATCGCGAGCACGACGATTCCGAGAATGATCTTCGTAGACCTCTTCATGACGTGAAGACTATACGAAGAACCGCGCGCGGAGTTATCCGGGACGAGCAGAAGGAGGTGGAGTCGGGCCTCACTCTTCCTCCGAAGAGATCACTGCGCCGATCACGTAGCGGGGGACGAAGTCTTCCCGGAACTCCCGCCAGATCCCGTACTTGCCATAGTTAGCCCCGGTGATACCACCGTCTCTGCTCCCCGATGGGACGGTGAAGTATTCATCACACCGGACGTCGATGAATGGTTTGCATTCTCTGCCGGCCTGATGGGCCAAAAGACCGGCGCAGGCGCCACTCCGCGAGTGGTCCGTGAATCTCGATGATCGTCGCGAAAAACTCCGGTGATTCCTCGCTCTGGTCGTGAGTCGCGAAGATATGAACCGGCCCATCGCCGAACGTGAGTGGTTCCGTCTCATTCGGGACATAGACGTCTCCGGGCGTCCTGCCGTAGCGCGTCGTGATCACCCGTCGCGCGCCGGTCCGATCGACCTGCGGGTGTCCGTCACGGACCCGAGCGGAATTTCGGCGGAGATGACGGTCGAGCCGGCCTTCGTGGTCGAAGCCCCGGGTGAACGGCGAAGAGCCGTGCGACGGCACTGAGGACAGCGTGGGGTCCGGAATCACCTCATCCCGACGAATGAATCCGAGGTAATCGGCTGATGCCGGGTGCTGGATCAGGAGGTTTTCTCGAGCTCCAGGATCTTCGCTTCGAGCTGATGAACACGAGCCTTGAGGTCCGCAACCTTCTGCTCGAACTCCTCCCTGCTCATGGAGCGTTTTTCGAGTCGGTCGACCGCGTTCGCAAGCGCCTGGTACTCGGTTTCGAGACGATCAAAGCGCGCATAGATCCCATCGAAGTGCGACAGCATGTCCCGCCGAAGGCCCGCCACGTCGTTGGCCACGCCGTCGATCCGCTCTTCGACGGCCTTCCGGCCATCGACCACTTCCTCCAGAATCCGAGACAGCAGATCATTGCCTGCATCTGTCATACAAACATTGTACCTCGGCTACAGGAGCAGGCTTGTCGCGTTGGGCACCTCTTTCAGGGCCCTTTCCGGAACATCCTCTTCGAACGGGAGTCTCGCCCTCCTGGAGCTGACGCGCTGCATCTTCCTGAATCCCATTCGGTGCGGTTCTGTCAATTACACGGGCGACTGGAAGTGGAGCAATTACGCCCGCTCAGGGGTCTCCGAATCAGGCGTCACTCTTCCTCCGAAGAGATCACTGCGCCGATCACGTAGCGGGGGACGAAATCTTCCCGGAACTTCCGCCAGATCCCGTACTGGCCATAGTTGCCCGCGGTGATCACAACCACCAGATCGAGCCGCGGGATCATGATCAGATATTGTCCTCCGTTGCCGCTTGCCTCGATTTCCTCGAAACTCTGATCTCCAAACTTCAGAGTGTGGAGATGCCACCCGTAGCCGTCATGGCTGCCGTCGGGAGTCTCGACACGCGGTGCCGTCGATCTCTCGATCCAGTCTTTGGAGACGATTCGCCGGCCATTCCAGACACCGTCGTCCAGAACCATCTGGCCGAACTTCAGGAGATCGCGCGGTCGCATCTGGATTCCCCCTGCCGCGTAAGCTTCACCAGAGGGCATCAGGTTGATCGCGTAGTGCGTCGATGCCCAGCGGCCGGGCGAGGTGACGATCGAAGAAATCCGGCAGCGAGGTGCCCGTGGTTCTCGCGATGATTCCGCCCACCAGGTTGAGGCCACCCGAGCAGTAGGCATAGGTCGTTCCGGGGTCGTGGACGAGTGGGAGTCCGAGGATATAGCCGTACCAGTCCTCCCCCTGATGCTGCATCACATCTTCATTGCCGGGAGAGTCGTCGTCGTTGTCGTCGCAGGCCAGACCGGACGTATGCGTGAGGAGGTTTCCGACGGTGATGTCGGCCTTCCGAGGAGCAGGCGGTGTCGCCGTTTCGCCCTCGAACAGCGAAAGAACCGGCGTTTCGAGATTGAACTTTGCGCCACGTTCCATGGCGATTCCGGCCATCAGCGACGTCAACGATTTAGAGGCCGATCGGAGATCGTGGGGACGGTCGGCGGCGAAGCCGTAGAAGTACTCCTCGAGAACCAGCCGGCCATGGCGCGCGACGAGGATGGAGTGAATGCGGGGTGCCGAATCCGCCGTCGGATCGACTGCCAGAATCGTTTGGATCCCCTGGGTGAGAACGGCAGGGTCCAGGCCGACCTCCTCCGCGGGACCGACCGACAAACCGTCATCATTCGGAAGGGGAGCGCGATAGGACCACGATCGAACCGGGGTACGGGGCATCATCCCCGCGGCGGACTCGAGCGGCATCGGGGTCAGGGCGATCGGGGCGCCGAAGCTCATCGTGATGGCCGGCTCTTCCCGATCGAACGGCTGAACGAATCTCGTCTTTCCGGTGGCGGGATCGATGAATTTCAGATCGTTCGCCTGTGGAACGATCCGGAACCACGACGCGCCTCCTCGCCAGTTGAACTCCGGATTGTGAAATGCCCCGCGCCAGCCTCCGTCGCCGTCCGGGCGAATGAGCAGATAGAGCGACAGCCGCTCCTCGAGAGGAACGACGTCTCCACGCCAGACGCCGGGCCGGATCTTCCGGAGCTCGACCGGGGTCGCCCACGGCTGATCGAACTCACCGGGCTGGATCCAGAACCCCCGCACCGTCCGCCCCTGATCTTCAACGTGTGCTCGCAGGGTTCCCCGATTTCCGGGAAGCTCGAGGTGGACGCCGCTTCCCGTCGCAGGTCCTTCCACCTCGTACCCTCCGATCCGTGCCGTCCAGATGTCGTTTCGGCGTTCCAGGGTCAGAGCTCCGTCAACCGGCCGTCCGGCGATGGTCTCGCTTCCCCAGAGCCCCGCGAGGTCGGGATCGACAACGTTCCCTGCGGAGATCGAAGGTCCGGACACGATCAGTAGAGCCAGAAAGAGACGAGTGGCCAGATGCATGATTCCTCCCGGGCCCGATGATCTCCTCCCGGGGGCGGAATGTCTTGTACGGATGAAACATGGAGGATCATCGGGAGAGGGCGCGGCGGTACGTCGCCGGGGTGATGCCGTACGCACGATGGAATGCACGGCTCATGTGACTCTGGTCGGCGAAGCCGCTTGCAAGGGCGATTTCGGCGAGACTCGGGTCTCCGCGGCGGAGCATCGAAACGGCTCGCTCCAGGCGGTTTCGGCGAAGGTAGTCTCCCGGACTGCAGCGGAACCAGGCGCGGAAGCCGCGGGCGAGGTGGACCGGATGAATCCCGCACTGGTGCGCGACCTCCCGGACGGTGAGCGGATCGACAGACTCGCTCACGGATCAATGTGCGAGCCCGGACAAGCCATCGCGGCGGAGCGCCGCGGAGGGTCGCTCGCCGAACGGCGGTGCATTCGGTGAGCTCGAGGCAGAGGCTTTCCGCCACTCCGGAGGTTTCGCCGTGCCGGCGCAGCTCGTCATCGAGAAGTCTCACCAGCGCCAGAGCATCGGGATCGGTGATCCTGGTCGGGTGGAGGGGAAGAGGCAGGACCGTATCCAGCTCAGCCATGATCTCGGGTGCGATGGAGAGGGAGAAGAAGACTCCATCGAAGCGTCCGCCAGTCGACTGGAATCGGTCCCGGTGCGTGGTTCCCGGAGGGTTGTAGACCAGGATCGGATTCTCCGAGACCTCGGGCGTTCCTTCGGCGGAGGTGAGGTACGGGCCGTGGGTGACGAAGACGTAGTGAGCGGTATCGTGGGTATGTTGCTGAACCTCGACGTGGGGATCGGGGACGTGCCGGGAAAGAGCGAAACCGGGGACGGCGATCGTGCTCCGTACCTCGCCGAACATCTCTCCGTGCAACAGCACGGACCGATGAGGGCGGCCGCGTTCATCGAGGTTCGGCTGGTTCTGCCCGCTGTGCGCCATCGGAATCCCCATGCACCACTCTCTGCTCTTACGGAAATGCCGTCCACAGGTTACCCGGAGACGCGAAGCGGCCACAATCGAGACGCTTCCGAGTGGTGCTTTCTGACCCCGGTGACGTCGTCGACCCGCTGAAGCGGATCGATGACGGGAAGGACCATTTCGACTCCTTCGACCGCGACTTCCGGGGAACCGGAGTTCCGGAGTGAATGGCCAGGCCTGACGGCGGGCTCACGCGTGACGCTCGTCACGTCCACGACGGCCAGCGCGCATGGTATTCGGAGCGTCTCATCCGCTATACAGGCGGAAGACTGTTCGAACGGAGAACTCAATGTCAGCAGAGAACAAACGTCCTCACACCAAAGCGATCCACGCCGGACTCGATCCCGCCGACCACCGCGGGGCGGTCTCGGTGCCGATCTATCAGACCTCGACGTTCGCCTTTCCCTCGGCCGAGGAAGGGGCGGAGCGTTTCGCCGGGCGGTCGGACGGCCCGATCTACACCCGCCTCGGCAACCCCACGGTTCAGGCGCTGGAGACCTGCGTCGCCGAGCTCGAGGGCGGCTGTGGCGCGGTCGCGACCGCGACCGGAATGGCCGCCGTCAGCACGGTGCTGCTCGGATTGCTCCGCCAGGGTGACCACGTGGTCGGAACCCATCCCCTCTACGGACCTTCGCGGCTCCTGTTCGACAAGTACCTGAACCACCTCGGGATCACCTCCACGTTCGTCGACGCACCCGATACGAAGGCGATCGAGGCGGCACTCCGTCCCGAGACGCGTCTGATCCTGATCGAGACGCCGGCGAATCCGACCCTCGATCTGGTTGACCTCGAAGCGGTGATCGGGATCGCCCGTCAGGCAGGGATTCCGCTGGTGGTCGACAACACCTTCGCCGGACCGCATCTCCAGCGCCCGATCGAGATGGGCGCGGACATCGTCCTCCACTCGATGACCAAATCGCTCAACGGGCACAGTGACGTGGTGGCGGGAATCGTGGTCGCGCGTGAAGAGTCGAAGCTGGCCGCCGTTCGTGACGCGGCAAGGAATTTCGGATTCACCATGGATCCGCACCAGGCGTGGCTGGTGCTGCGCGGGATCCGGACGCTCGGCATGCGCGTCGAGCGGGCCCAGGCGAATGCCATCGAGATCGCGAAGTGGCTCGAGCAGCGTGAGGAGATCGCCTGGGTGCGCTATCCCGGACTTCCTTCGCACCCACAGTATGAGCTCGCGAAGCGCCAGATGGAGGGTCCCGGCTCGGTGCTCGCCTTCGAGCTGAAAGGGGGAGTCGAAGCGGGTCAACGCCTGATGAACAGCGTTCGCCTGATCACTCTCGCCGTCTCGCTCGGCGGCGTCGAATCGCTGATCGAGCACCCCGCATCGATGACCCACAAGGGAGTCTCCGAAGAAGAACAGCGGCGCCAGGGAATCACTCCCGGTCTGGTCCGACTCGCCGTCGGCTGCGAAGACCTCGAAGATCTCCGTCTCGATCTCGAACAGGCCCTCGCCGCGGTGGCGACCCGGGCGGCGGTGGTTGAGGTGTAGCCGAAATCGGGCCGTGTCTCCCTCCGCTTCGCGCGATCGCGCCAGCCCCGAAGAGGCGATCCGCGGTGGAGCTCCCGGAGGGAATTGTGCCGCCCCGTCGGGGCTCGCTGACATTTCACCCACGCCAACCGGGCCCTCACGGGCCCGGCTGAACAAGGTGCCGCCCTTCGGGCTCATCGCCTTCGGGAGCCCCGAGGGGGCGGGACTTTGTTTAGCCCCGGGCGTAAGCCCGGGGTTCGCGGGTAACGAGAATTCTTCGGAGCCCCGAAGGGGCGGAACTCGTGGCTGAATCGTCCCGATGTTCGGCCATGGATCCACTGTAGACGAGCAAACGCTCTAGCCCGAATTTCTCACACCCCCTCTGCTGCGGAGGCAGATCGCGGCCTGTCTGCTGCGTTCCGAAGGGCTTCGCCTCCTGAACATAGTCACCACTATGCCTGCGTCGCCGAAACCGCGCGCGCCTTGCATCCAGGTCACTCTCTGCCTCCTCGCGACGAGACGGTGTGAGAAATCCGGGCTCGGATGATCGGCCGCAGCGAAATCAACGGCGCCTGTTTCATGGAACTCTTCAGGCTGAGCTCAACGCTCCCGCTGCGTGGCACCCTGGCCAAACATCAGAATGTTTGCCCACATGGCACCTGGCCAAACATCAGAATGTTTGCCCACATGGCACCTGGCCAAACATCAGAATGTTTGCCCACATGGCACCTGGCCAGACATCAGAATGTTTGCTCGCATCGCACCTGGCCGACCTCAGGATGTCCCTCGACTATTCCGCTTCGCGGGCGAGCTGGATACTGGGGTCGTTCGTGACGTTGTCGGTGACCGCGCCGTAAATGAAGGCGCTGCCGCTGGTGAGCTGGAACGAGATCGTCTCGCCTCCGGTCAGTTCGAGACCGCCGAGGAGATCGGTCGACGGGATCTGGTTGAAGAAGTTCGCGCCATCGCTCTGGTTCAGCGTCTTCAGAGCGTTTCCGTCGGCGTCGCGCACCACGATCGTCATTGCGGCGCCGTCGTCGAGCGTCCGGATGCCGATGTTCAGCCGGAAGCGGACGAAGTCGAGAGGCGCGATGAGGATGCCGACGTGGCCGGGCTGAATCGCGTCGTCCGGATTCATCTGAACCTCATTGAGCCCGGTGGTGCCGGAGGCACCCTGGTCGTTGAAGACCCGGACCGAGCTGAGAGGGAGTGCCGATCCCATGTCGGCGACGATCTCCGCGGAGCCGATTCCTTCCAGTCCCCCCATCGCGGGAAGCAGGTCCTCGTAGGCCAGGGTCTTCTTCGGCGAGAGACTGTAGGTGAGGAATGGATCGCTCACGGAGGCGGGGACGCCGGCGGGGTGGTAGACGATGCGACCGGAGACGGATGTGTCGCCGGGGTTGTAGAGCTGGACCGAGGTCTTGAAATGCGATTCGAACTTTCCCTGGAGCGAGCCGACGACGGGGAGAATGCGAATCTGGATCGGAGGGGCGGTCACCAGGACCGAGACCGTCGCCGAGTTTGCCGAGGTGGCTTCACAAGCGTCGACGTGTCGGTGAGCCCGCACCCGGTAGTAGTAGCGGGTGTCGGTGGTGACGACGTGAGTGTAGCTCGCCGTCGGTACGGTGAGAGTGGCCGAGGTCGCCCCGCTGAAGTCCGGCGAGGTGGACGAGTCGATGATGTAGTCGGTGGCATCTGCATCCGCATCCCAGGTCACCGAATAGCTCTCGCTGCTTGCGGCCATGGCTGGAGCGTGTGGTTGCGGAACCGCCGGGGTGGGGCAGGGTGGAGGTGCCGGCTCGGAGACGGTGATCAGCGACTGGTCCTGGGCGTTGCCGTACGAGGGGAGGCTTGCGGTGATGGTGCTCTGGCCCGCGCTGAGCGTGGTGACCGCGATCCCTTTCTGCTGCTGGCCTGCCGGGATGGAGACGGAGGAGGGTACGGTGGCGACGGAGGGATTCGAGGAGCTGAGGTTCACCTGGACGGAGGAGCCGACGGCAATGTTGAGCGAGGCGGTGAAGGTGGTGACGTCGCCGACGGTGACGCTGCGTGAACCGGGGCTGAGGCTGATGCTCAGCGGTGGAACCTGGATCGATCCGTCGACCAGTGAGAGCTGTCCATTCGCGACGGTTTCCTTGGTCGTTCCACCGGCGTTCGCGAGCTGGGTCAGACTGCCGTCGAGTGAAAGGGCAACGCTGCTGTTCGGAGTGGCGCTCCCGGCGAGAACGACGGTGAGCTTCGCCACCTGATTTCCCGGTGCTGCCGCATTGAGAGTGAACGGGATCAGGTTGGAGGACTCGTCGAAGGTGACCAGAAGAGCCACGGACCCCGAGCTGGTCGGCTTGGTTTCGAACGTCGGAGTGAGCCCCGCGGTGATTCCCGATCGCGCGATGGTGATCGAGGAGATCTTCGAGGTCGGATAGGTCACCTGGATGCTCAGCGACTGAATGCGAGATCCGGAGGACTTGTCGCGCCCCAGGCTGGTGCCGGAGACGTCCCGCACGTAGATGGGGACTTCAACGGTCGAGCCGGAAGCGGTGACGGTACCGATGGTGAGGACGTCCTGGGCTGCAGCAAGAGGCGTGGCGAACAGGGACAAGCAGGGATGATGCGAGCAGGGTCAGAACCGCAACGGTGCGGTAGCGAAGGGGCATGGATTCTCCGTGGTCGGCCGATCAGACGGCGGGTGGTTGCTGCGCAGAGTGTGCCAGTCACCGATCGTTCTTGTCCAGTGATTTGCTGGTTTCTGCCCGGGCGGTGCGATCCATGATCGTCTCCAAAGCTGAGGTCATATGCTTCTGCGTCCTCTGTTCGAGATGAAGAAACCCGATCGGGAGGTTGCTCCGGCCGTCCAGGACCAGATCGGCCAGAGCCTGTCCGAGGACCGGCGCGAACTTGAAGCCGTGCCCCGAGAGGCCCGCGGCGAACGCCAGTCCTTTGTGCCCCGGATGGATGTCCACGAGGAAATGCTCGTCCGGGGTCATGGTGTACATGCAGACGCTGTGGCGCACCACCTGCCGTCCCGCATTGGGCAGGTGCGCGGAGAGAAACCGGCCCAGCCTGTTCTGGTCCCTCGCTCTCATCGACCGGTCGAGGGCGAGAGGATCGATCACCCGCTCACCTCCCGAGTGCTCGGCGACCTTGATCGTCCCGTTCCCGAGGTCGGGAAAGCCATAGAACACTCCCTCGGGGACCTCGAACAGCCAGGCGGGACATCCTTCCGTCGCTCGGTATTCGGGAGCCCGGTTGGCGAACCAGAACATCGGCTTGCGCCTGACCTCCAGGGACACTCCGAGATCGGCGAGAAGACCGGCAGACCAGGGTCCGGCGGTGATCACGATGTGGTCGGCGGCGAACTGCCCCCGATCGGTTTCGACCACGTATCCGGAGCCGTCGACCTGCCAGCCGGTCACCGTGACGCCGGTGATGAGCTCTGCGCCGAGACGTCTGGCCTCGCCGAGGTGGGCCAGGACGCAGCGTTCCACGGGGAGGTAGCCGGCCCGCGATTCGAACACGCCGCACATGGAGTCGGGGAGATCGAACCCGCGGAAGCGATGGACGACGTCGCTCGCTGCGAATTGCTCGACCTCCAGTCCGTGCCGACGGGCGCTTTGCAGCACCCCCTGGATGACGGCTCCATCGGCCGGGCCGACCTGGAGAAGGCCGGTCTCGTAGCGGAGGGTCTGACCGCACGCCTCGGACAGCTCATCCCAGGCGGTGTAAGCCTCGCGGCAGAGAGGAACGTAGTCGGGATGCTCGAAGTAGGCCTGCCGGATGATCCGGCTCTCGCCGTGTGAGCTGCCGCGATCGTGCCCCGATGGAAACCGGTCCAGGCCGAGACTTCTCGAGCCTCGACGGGCGAGGTGGTAGAGGGCGGCACTTCCGACACCGCCCGCTCCGATGACGATGGAATCGTAATGATTCACGGGCGCCAAGCATAGGACCGGGTGGCGACCGGCGCAAATCGCGCATCGACCTGATCCTGTCATGAGGCGCGCGTCCCTCTGCGCGGCTCTTGCCCGCCTTCGCGGGCAACCTTTGTCCGGCGATCGAACAGGCGAATCAGATGGCCGTCTGCCAGCGTTTCCTGGAAGAGGAGAACGAGATCGCTGCTGTCGAATTTGCTGAACCATTCGTCCCAGGTGATCTTCTTCAGGGAGTCGCCGCCCGAGTAGCCTTCGAAATCGATCCGGATCAGCCCCGGATCATTCTCCGAATAGGTGGATGCGACGGTTGCCGGCCAGCCACCACGGCTCTCCACCCAGTCTCGAATCCTTTCGTGATCTTGCGTCATGTGTCGTTCGCCTGCCATGTGATCTCCTTTCTGGTTCGAACTCCGTCCAGTGATGAATTGCAGATTGTCTGCCGGATGCGGTGGCTTGCTCGCCACGATCGCCCCGTCGCATGGTGCCGGTGATGCCGGTCGAGCTCATCGAAACAGCGCGGTGACGGGCCATCTGATTCGCCCGTTCGATCACCGGATAAAGGTTGCCCTCAACAAGCTGCCTCGAAAGATCTACGCGGCCTTGCCATCGTCTCCCCTTGCCACAAGAATAGGAGCGAAGGCGGCTGTTTCAGGATCCCGGTTTCGGACTGATCCAGCCGGGGGGATCGCTCGCGGGAAATGATTCTTCACTGGCTTCGTCGATCCGATCCTCCGCGGGCTTGTCTTCCGCCTCGCGGTTCAGAGGATCGATCCGTCCGCCGCGTTCTTCGGCCCAGTCCCGGCGCCGGGCTTCCGGGTGAGTGTCGTCGTTTTTCATGGTGTCCTCCGTGGGTGAAAAATTGCGGATTCTGCGCCAGCATGTTCAGGCTCGCTGCAGCGGATAAATGTCGACTTCGAGATGTCGGGCGTAGTGCCCCAGATCGGGCGTCCGCTCGTCACCCAGCCCCATCACCGGGAGGATGTTCTGGCGCAGTTTCGTCACCTCGACCGACTGCATCGGGTACGGAGGGTGATCGACGCGAGCACGATACAAGCGGCCGTTTTTCGACGCGAAGAGCACATATCGTTCGAGCAGAAATGCGTTGAGCGAGCCCTTCGCCGCTCGGGTTGGAGGACCTGCCGGCCGGTAGCGGACGTGGCATCCCGCGACGAGATCATCCGCGCCGAACCGCTCGGAGGCGAAGTCGATCATCGATCCGGAACCGTCGGCCGGTTCGCGACGACAATCCATCTCGGCAAGAAAGTAGGGGAGCCGGTAGAGCGTTCGCGCGCCGAGAACCGGGGCGAGCTTCGAGGCGTCCAGGCTGAAGAACCATACCCCGGGCTGGCCGTCCGGTCCCCGGACGTAGGTGCGGACATTGAGCTCCAGATAGTTCGAGCCGGGGAGCAGGCGCGCGGCTGCGGCCGGGACGATCTTCGGTCTCGAGTGGGTGACGCGGAACGGGACGATACTGAGCCAGGCCTCGCCCTCGAACTGATCGATCCCGATGCCGCTCGGAAGCCGGGGCTGGAGCAGCTCCGCGGGGGTCTTCCAGTGGAGGAACAGCAGGTCGTCCCACCACTGTTCACCGATCGGCTTTCCCTCCGCCTCCATGCGATTCGTGCGTGAGGGCGCGGGCTCGTTTGTTCGAGATCGAGGATGCTCGGCCATGGCGAAGGCCTGAGCAGAAGTGGTGCCGGTCCGCGGTTCAGGAGGGCGGAATGGCGGATGGGGCGGCACCCGGTGCGCCGCCCCGTCCGCGGGTCAGTCGTCGTGCTCGGCCGCTTCACGGGCCTCGGGAGATCCCAGGGCCGAATCCGCGGGAGCGCTGGAGGCCATCAGTGCATGCACCCCCATTTCGTGGACCAGTCGTCCGCCCTGGTGTGCCGTTGAGACGAGAAGCAGCATGCCGGCCCCGTAGAACACCAGAAAGATGACCGGGAGGATTCGATGGAGTACGGCTCCGGGCGTTTTCGTGAAGAACAACGGAACCAGCAGGATGACTGCAAACACCGCCGTGAGCGAAGAGAAGACGATCCGGGTGGTCTCCGCGAGCTCTTCATGCTGTTCGAGCACCCCGTTGACCGGGCCGACCCGGTCCGCCAGCTCGGCCGCCGCCTCGCCGGTCGAAATGGCGATGAATGTCCCGGCGGTGCCGAGAACCATCAGGACCAGAGCGGTGATCAGGTACGGATGGGATCGTTGCTGTTTCAGAATCACGCCGATGAGAACGAACACCGGCGCAATCAGAAGCAGGGCGATCGGGAAATGAATGATCAGCGGGTGCAGTCCATCCCATTCGGGGATCGGTGGCAACTGAATCATCGTCTCGCTCCTCCCTGTTCGGCCGCGTCAGCTGACCGCCTCGTAGCGGTCCTTCGGGTTGAAGCAGGAGATGCACTTCGCGAAGTCCATATTGTCCGTCGTGTACCCACAGACGTTACAGACGTAGAAGGTCCTCTTTGCCTTGAACTGGTCGGGATTCTCATGGGCTGCCGTGTAGAACTTCGCATGTTCCGCTTCCGCCGTGCGGGCATACTGGAACGTGCGGATCGCGTCCTTGTTCCTGTCCGCCCGGGCCTTCGCGATGAATTCGGGGTACATGGTGTCCCGCTCGTAGCTCTCTCCCTTGATGGCTGCCTGCAGGTTCTCGAGCGTGCTCTTCACGTCCGCCGGTTCGATCTTCGCCTTCGGCTCCGCTCCCATCTTGCGGATGACGACTGCGTGATTGTCGGCATGGACCTGTTCGGCCTGCGCCGCGGCGCGGAACAGGCTCGCAGCGCCCGCGTAGCCCTCCTGATCGGCTTTCTTCGCGAAGGCGAGATAGCGTGCGTGCGCATTGCTCTCGCCGTTGAAAGCTGCCTGAAGATTCTCGATCGTGGTGCCCGCATTCGCAGGGGAAGCCGTGACCGTCGCGGCGACGATGAGCGTGACTGCAATCAGAATCACTCCGCAAAATCCTGTTCTTTTCATCAAATTTCCTCTCCTTTCGGTACAGGCGGGATCTTGCCCGCCGGAGGGGTCTTCTGCGCAAGCGCCAGGCCATGGAAGCCGTTAAGTGCAAACTACTGAGAAGCCATCGGTTGTGATCGTCGGGGGTGGATCCTTACGAACGCGTTTGTCGGAAAATTACGACAACGGTTTCCGAGGAGTCCGGGGATTCGGACGCGATGGGGCGGGCGAGTCGGGCGTGGGTTCCCGATCTTCATCGCGGAGGGACAGCTCGAGCTTCCTGAGCTTGTAGCCGAGATCGCTGCGGGTGATCCCCAGCCTGCGTGCCGCTTCGGCCTGGACGCCGCCGGAGGAGGCGAGAGCGTGGCGCGTGATCGCCGTTTCGATTTCCTCGAGGAATCCGCGAATCTCGATCCGCCCCTCGGAGTCGGCGAGGCAGGCTCGCAGCCGGTCGGCGAGATCAGGGGTTTCGGATGACGGAGTGAGGGGCGGAAGATCGCCCGGCTCGATGACTTCGCCACGGGCGAGGATCGAAGCCCGTTCCATGAGATTTCGCAGCTCGCGGACATTGCCGGGAAATCGGTACTGACGGAGTTGCGCCATCGCGGCGGGGGAAAGCCGCCGGCGCGGCGAGCTCAGCTCGCTTGTGGCTCGGGCGAGGAAGTGCGTCGCGAGGAGCTCGATGTCTCCGTCACGCTCGCGGAGCGGCGGGACGGGGACCGGAACCACGGCGATACGGTAGTAGAGATCTTCCCGGAAGTCGCCGTGACGAACCTGTTCCTCGAGATCCCGATTCGTGGCGACCACGATCCGGACGTCCACCCGGCGGGGAGCGTTGGAGCCGAGCCGAACGACTTCCCCGTTCATCAGGACGCGGAGGAGCTTCGCCTGCACCGAAGGAGACATCTCGCTGGCTTCGTCGAGGAAAAGAGTTCCCTTGTCGGCGGCCTCGAACACGCCCTGGCGGGGCCGGTCTGCTCCGGTAAATGCTCCGCGCTCGTGTCCGAACAGCTCACTCTCCAGAAGGGTCTCGGAGAACCCTGCACAGTTGACTGCCACGAAGGGGCCGCGAGCTCGGGGGCTGAGGCTGTGGATGGCGCGTGCAACCAGTTCCTTCCCGGTCCCCGTCTCCCCGGTGATCAGGGCGGTAGCAGAGGTGGGAGCGACGCGGGCGATCAGCTCACGAACCTGCTCAATGGCCGGGCTCTCGCCGATGATCTGCTCATCGGGCCGGAGGCGGGCGAGCTCACGCCGCAGATCCTGATTCTGGCGGGAGAGGTGGTGCATGGCGAGCGCGCGGCGAACGACCGCATGGACCTGCTCCGGGACGAAGGGTTTGGTCAGAAAATCGAAGGCGCCCTCACGCATCACCTCGACCGCGAGCTCCACCGTGCTGAAGGCGGTGAGCATCACGACCGGCAACTCCGGGATGTTCTCGCGACAGTGGGAGACCAGCGCAATGCCTTCGCCGTCGGTCATCTTCTGATCGGTGATGACCAGATCGAACAGATGCGAGGCGAGAACCGCCTTCGCCTGTCTGAGCCCGGAGGCCTCGGTGACCTCGTGTCCCTCATGGAGAAGCAGCGAACCGAGGATCCTGCGGAGATTCGCTTCGTCGTCAACGATGAGAACTCGCGCCATGAGCGACCTCCTCGAGGTTTCTCCCGGTGCTCACCGGCCCGGGAAGCCGGATGACGAAGCGCGTCCATCCCGGCCGGGTGGAATCGAGATCGAGGGTTCCCTGGTGCTCCTCGCAGATCTTGCGAGCGATCGCGAGGCCCAGGCCCGAGCCGGAAGGCCGGGTGGTGAAGAAGGGCTCGAAGATCCGGCTGCGGAGATCCGGGGGGATCCCGTCTCCGCTGTTTTCGACCGCCAGGACCAGTGATCCGTGCTGGATGGCCGCCTCCACCCGGACCGTCCCTCCGGAGGGCGTCGCTTCGACCGCATTCAGCAGGAGGTTCAGCAGCACCTGGTGAATCTGAAACGGATCGACCTCCACCTCGACGTCGGGAATCCGCTCGATCGCGAGCTGGATGTCGGATTCCCGCATGCGTGCCTGGCTCAGGTCGGTGACGTATCCGATCAGCGAACGCAGATCAGTCGGTTCCTTCTGCGGAGGCTTCCTTCGGGCATAGCTGAGAAAATCGGCGGTGAGACGCTCGAGGCGTCGGGCTTCCTGGGAAATGATGCCGAAAAGCTCGTCCCGGTCGAGCGGAGCCTCTTCCCCGGAGCGGCTCATTTCGACCGAGCTGACGATCATCGCCACGGGATTGCGGATCTCATGGGCGATCGCACTCGCGAGATGGCCGATGGCCGAGAGTTTTTCCTCTTCCACGAGACGATCGCGAGTTCGCTCCAGTTCGTCGAGGTTTCGTTCCAGAGCCGCGGTCTCCTGCCGCAGCCGGCGGGCCAGGAGAGCGACGACGGTCGCCACGACGACGTAGATCAGCACCACGCTCGCGGCCTCGAAATACTCTTCGGTATGGCCGCTTGGTGCCCGATGCTCGTATATCCACACCTGCAGGACCGTCAACGCACCGGCCGTGAGCGTGACCGTGCTGATTTCCACGGGGCCATCCCGGAACGCCGAGGCGATCACCGGAATGAGCATGAGAACGACGTAATGGCCGTTCTCGATCGAGCTGGTGGTCGCGAGGGCGAACGCGAAGAGCAGATGGATCCAGATCGCGATGCGTGAATAGATCCGCAATCGGGAGGCCGGTGTCGCGGAGGCGGCCGTCTGAAGCCAGATCAGTTCGAGCGTCTGCATCAGGAAGCGGCCGAGCAACAGATAGAAGAACGCGCGCGAAGGCGTTCCCAGCACCGGCCCGAACAGAACGTGAGCGACGGCGATCCCGGCAAGAACCGCGAGGTTGAGGAGGATGAGAGCCGATTCCTGCTGACGAAGCCCCATCGTATCCGTCGATCGCACGGGCGCGATCGATGGGGGAACGGCCGAACTGGAAGAAAAGGGCATCACACCTCCGGACCGCATTCTGTCGCACAGGGGAACGATTACCGGGTGACGCATCGCACCGCTGGGCGGTGATCCTCCCGAATCACCTTTCAGGTGACGTCCGGCCGCGCATCGGCTACTGTACCGGGTAGCATGGCTGCCGACGATCCGGTCGTTCTCCGCAGGTTCATTGATGTCCGTCAGGCGGAGTTCGCTCTCTCGGTTCTTCAGGGGAGCGGGATCGAGGGCTTCATCAATGTTCCGTTCACCGCAAGCGTGGCGCCTCACTACATGCTCAACCAGGGCGGGGTGGCTCTGTTCGTCCGCGAGGCCGACCGCGACCGGGCCCTGGAGGTTCTCGACTCCGCAACGATGGATCCTGAGATGAATCTCGATGAGGATGACGGATAGCGGGGGAGCCGGTGCCCGGCAGGATCATTCATTTCCCACGATCCACTTCTCGTACGAATCCTCGGGGAGCTCGCGGATGAACCGCGAAGGCTCCATCAGGATGTCCATCCGATAGCGGTCGTGCGAGATCGCCGGAAACACAAGATACAGCTCCTGCTTCGCCCGGGTCACCGCCACGTAGAAGAGCCGGCGTTCCTCCTCTTCGCCGGGAATCACGATCTCCACCTCGGTCGAGCCGTCTTCCATCGCCGGAGCCGGCGATCCCGACTCTTCCGCGGTGTCGCCCTGAAGCAGCGCTGCCGGCGGGAACCGCTCCGGCGTCGTTCGGATGATTCCTCCCGGCACCCGCAGTGCCCGCGCCGAGGGGAAGCGTCCCTCGGAGAGCCAGATGACGAAGACATTCTTCCACTCCAGTCCCTTGGCCTGATGGACGCTCGAGAGAATCACCCGCTCGTCTTCCGGTCCCACCACCGCAACGTCTTCGCCCGTGAGGGGCGAGGAAAGGGCCAGCTCGGAAAGGAGCTCGTCGACGTCACCGTAACGGAGGGCGTACTCCGCGAGCTGCTCGAGATCATCGAGACGTGCCTGATAGTTGGTGAATTTCGTTCGGACGTAGTCGCCGTAGCCCCGCTCCACAATCAGCCGGATCGATTCGGCGGGATTCTTCCGCATTCCTTCGCCGCGGAGAATCTCCATGGTGCTTCGGAACTGTTGCAGGCTCTTCTGCGCGGCACGGCCGCTGGAGGTCAGTCCCATGCGCAACGCATAGGCGAGGGGATCGGGCTGGCCGCCGATGGCGTCCCAGATGCTCGCGGCGGTCCGTTCGCCGACCTTCGGGCAGAGCTTCAGCGCTCGCTTCCACGACAGCTCGTCGCGCGGGTTCGTCACGATTTTCAGGTGGGCCAGCACGTCCTTGATGTGAGCCTGTTCGAAGAACCGGACGCCGGAGCGGATCTCGTAGGGGATGTTCCGCCTGGAGAGCTCCATCTGCAGTTCGAGCGACTGATAGTGCGATCGGTAGAGAACCGCGATCTCTTCGAGGCTTTCGCCCTCGTCACGAAGCTCGAGGATGCGCTGGGCCACGAACGACGCCTGCTCGAACACGTCGTCGACTCCGACCACTGCCGGATCGGGTCCGTCGCTGCGAACCGCGGACAGCTCCTTCCTGAACTGGTAGCGGTTCCGGGCGATAGCGGCGTTCGCGAGCTGGAGTATCTGAGGCGTCGAACGGTAATTCGTTTCCAGCTTGAACACCCGCGCCTCGGGGAAGCGGGCAGGGAAGGTGAGGATGTTCTCGAACGAGGCACCCCGGAAGGAGTAGATCGATTGAGCGTCGTCGCCGACGACCATCAGGTTGCGACGCACAGCGGCCATTCGATCGACGATCTCCGCCTGGAGCCGGTTCGTGTCCTGGTACTCGTCGACCAGGATGTGCCGGAATGCGGTGGTGAGTGCCGCCGCGGCCTGGCTCTTCTCCTCGAGCAGGCGTCGCCAGTTCACCAGGAGGTCGTCGAAATCCATGGTGTTGGCGGCCTTCTTCCGTTGCCCGTAGAGCTCGAAGACCCGGAGGATTTCCGAGGCGAAGGATTCGAAGTGGGGATAGTTCTCTTCAAGATACCGGTCGAAGTCGCCCCCGGTGTTGACCAGGAAGGAGTGAATGTCGAGAAGCACGTCTCCCTTCGGAAACCGCTTTTCCAGAGTCGAAACGCCGCTCGCGGAGATCGCGGATTCCATCATCTCCTTCGAATCCTCGTCATCGAGAATGGCGAAGTTGGGCTGGTAGCCGAGGAGGGCGGCATGTCTTCGAAGAAGTCGGTTCCCGACGGAGTGGAAGGTGCCTCCGGTGATTCTCCGGGTATCGGTGGTGACCAGCTCTTCCACCCGTCCGAGCATTTCCCGGGCGGCCTTGTTGGTGAAGGTCAGAAGGAGGATCGCCGAGGGATCGACGCCGTCCTCGATCAGCCGGGCCACCCGATAGGTGAGTGTCCGGGTCTTGCCGCTTCCCGCGCCGGCAATGACCAGCATCGGTCCGTCCCCGGCCATCACCACCTCGAGTTGCTCCGAGTTCAGCTCCTGTTCGTATTGAACCCGATAGGGGCGGGTGCGTTCGGGCTTTTTCAGGTGATAGCGGCGGACTTTCGACACGGGAGAGAGTCTATCTCACGCCAGGCAGACCCCGTGTCGAGCAAGCGAAAGGCCGAGTGGGCCTGGCCTTCCCAGGCCAGGCCCCGCGCAGAGGCTGCAGATCGCGCAGCCAGGGCTACGAAGCGATGAGCCTGTCACCGCGGTTCTCTACGCAGCGTGATCCGCTCCGCAGCCCCGCGCTCGCCGAGATCAGAGCTCCCGCCGGACCGGGCGCAGGAACACCCGGGCAGGCCCACCTGGGAAGGCCAGGCCCGCTTCGCAAGGCGCTCGCTTCATGCCCGCTTCCGGAGCCGGAGCAGGCGGAACAGAGCGAGCACGGTGAGGGAGACGAGGAGAGCGAAGAGGGCGGCGCGCCAGTCGATTTCTCTCCAGCCCCCGAAATCGAGGGCGGTCGCTCCGAACCCCGCGAGTAAGGCAGCGGCGAGCGCAAGCAACAGCTCGATGAACCAGCGGGAACCGCGTCCGGGAGGAAGGAAGCGGGCAACGATCCAGGCGAGGAGACCGGCGACACACCAGGTGGCAAGACCCATGGCGTCATTATCCCGTTCCGGCGCGGGAAAGAAAGCCGTCAGTCCGTGGAAATATGGTTATTTGACGTGGTACGTGGTTCGCAGCAAGGGAGGCCATGATGACTGAGGAGCAGACCCGTGAGGGAGAGAAGATCCTCGCGATCGAGGATGATCCCGAGGTGCTTGCGCTCTATGTCTCGTTTTTCGAACGGAGAGGCTATCGCGTCCTGTCGGCATCCGGCGCAATGGAGGCGATGAATATTCTCCGGACGAATCCCGACACCCGCCTGATTCTGCTGGATCTCAACATGCCGGGGATGACCGGCGAAGAGTGGATGGCGTGGTATTTCCAGCAGGAGATGAAGGCGCCCGTGGTCGTTGCTTCCGGCAAGGGAGACATCCTGTCGGTAACCAAGGGGAACAACATCACCGCGGCGCTGACCAAGCCCTTCCATATGGAAGAGCTGCAGGAACTGGTCGAGGTTCTTCTCGAAGACGACTGGAAGAGCGAGATCTCGAGCGACACAACCAGCCATTGAGCCTCCCCTGGGCGCCCGGATTCCGGTCACCCTCCGTACGACCAGGGCGTATCGGACAGGAGCAGTTGTGGCTCGCGCTGCTCCTTCCCTTCGGTGGCGATGATCTCCGCCACGATCACGTCATGATCCCCGTATTCGACAAACTGGATCACGTTGCACTCGATCGCGCCGACAGCGTCATTGAGAATCGGTGCACCGGTCACGCCGTCGTGATAGGCGCCCTCAGTGAGTTTCGGTCCGGATTCGGAAGCCGGCTGCATGTACCGGAGGGCGAGATCGCTCTGGGAGTTGCCAAGGAAGTTCACCGAAAAAACCCTGGAGGCCCGGATGTGCTGACTGGAGGCGCTGTCCCTCCGCACGGCGATGGTCACCACCGGCGGCTCGAAGGAGCTCTGCGTGATCCAGGTCAGGGTGAAGGCGTTGCGTTGGCTGCCGTCATTGCTGACGCAGCCGCAGACATAGACCCCGTGGGGGATTCTTCGGAGGAGCTCCTGTTTCAGCGCTTCGTCGAACACCGTGCTCTCCGTTTCCGATGGGTCGAGCCGCGCGATGCGGGTCAGGTTCCGTCGTTGCCGATTGCTTCGACGGGACAGTTCTGCATCGCCTCGGTCGACAGCTCTTCTTCCTCCGGGGTTTCCGGTTGCTTGTAGACGTAAGAATACCCTTCTTCGTCGTTTCTCTGAAAGTTCGCCGGCGCGGTTTCGCGGCAGAGGTCGCAGTCGATGCACTGCGAATCGACATAGTACCGGCCGTCAGGCTGGCCGGGCACCTTGTCGCTGGGATCGGGCATGAATGTCTCCTTCAGGGTCGCGCTGCGACTCTTCGACCGGTCGAGCCGGGAAGCAGGCCCTCGCGCGCGGCGTGGATTCTAAGAGAATGGCGAGTATCTCGCAAAGAAGCGCGAGATTGGACGAGCTGTGACTCTCCACGGCACACAACTGTAAATCGGTCGGAGGTGTTCCATCACTCAGCCGGCTGGTAAGGAGGAATCATGCGACGCACCTCAATCCTGTTTTTCGCTCTCATTCTCAGCATTCCGGCGGTGCTCCAGGCGCAGGGAATGATGAACCAGTCGATGCAGCATCCGATGATGACCGACACGGTCCGGGTAAGCGGAACGGCCACCCTGTTCGCCCGTCCCGACCAGGTGAGCTTCACCGTCGGAGTCCAGACCACCGGTCAGACGGTCGACCAGGCCGTCCGCGAGAATAATCAGAAGCTCGCCAACGTCATCGCCGCCCTGAAGAAAGCGGGTGCCACCCCGGACGAGATCCGCACCTCGGGTTTCTCCATTCAGCCAAGGCAGGATTACCGCGAAGGTCAGCCGCCGCGTATTCTCGGTTATCAGGTGTCCAACCAGGTGAGTGTGACGAAGAAGGACGTCACCGCCGCGGGAACCCTGCTCCAGGCAGCGGTGGAGGCGGGAGCGAATGCCGCCTCCGGGATCAGCTTCGAAGTCTCCAATCCGGAGTCGGTCGAGCAGGAAGGCCTCAAGCGCGCCTTCGACCGCGCCCGTGAGAAAGCATCGGTTCTCGCCGCCCAGGCGGGCCGGACGCTGGGACGGGCCGTCACCATCACCGAAGGAACCGAGACTCAGCCTCCGATGCCGATGGTTCACACCATGAGAGCCGAAGCGAGTGTGGGGAACGTGCCGGTCGAGTCGGGAACGCAGCAGATGGATTTCACCGTGACGGTGACCTTCCAGATGCAGTGAGTGGTGCTCCGGACGTCCGTTCCATGGCTCCCGGTTTGCATGAATCGGGCGGCATGGGCGACGAGCCCTGGCGAAGCCGGAATGACGAGCGAGAATCAGGAGATGATCCTTCCGGTGGATCGGCTGAGAGGGCAGGCGAATCACCATTCGAGCGAGCGTAGCCCCAGCCGTCGCCAGGTCGTCATTTCGCGCGATCGCGATGGCCGGCCGGATGCTCGGGTCGCTGCCCATGAACGCGGAACGGCCGCATCGGAGGGTGCGGCCGTTCCTTTTCCGGCTTGCACCGCGATTCCGCTTTTCGTAGAGTTCCTCCATCCATGAAGAGCCTCGATGATCTGATCATTCGCCCCGCCACCGAGTCGGACCTCGAAGATCTCTGCGCGCTGCTCGAAAAATCAGGGCTGATCCTCGACGGCGTGAGAGAGCACGTCAACACGTTCATGGTTGCGCGTGATGGCGAGCGACTGGTGGCGTGCGGTGGTTCGGAGCCGTACCAGTATGCGGCCCTGATCCGCTCGATTGCGGTCGATCCGGAGTACCGCGGCATCGGGCTGGGCAGGCGAATGGTCCGCGAGCTTCTCGACCGGCTCTCCTCCCGCGGCCTCCGGGAGTTCTACCTGCTGACCATCGACGCGGAAGGGTACTTCCGCCGCCGTGGTTTCAAGCCGATCGACCGCGACGAGGTTCATCCTCAATTGCTCGGCTCGGCCGAATTTCAGGGAGCCTGCCCCGATACGGCGGTCTGTATGCTTCAAAATACCGTGAGCAGTTTTTCCTTTTGAATACCAATACCTGTATCCCGAATGGAAAAATCGAGCCAGACCGTCTCCGTTTCTTGTTTGTTTAATTGAATGGATATGGTGACACCGCCCTGAAGAATGCAAACTTGACCGCATTATCTACCAGGTTACGGAGTATCTGAGAGATCTTTCAACCTTATCTCCCTTTAGCAGAGCCGGGTACGTTTTCGTCGACTTCCAACCGGAGTGCGAGCGACTTTTGTTGAGCGAGAAACTCGTATCCCTGTATTAAAGTATTGCACCAGGTGTTTTTACGCTAAAACTCAGTTTCCTCAAAAGAAAACTTACCAGCCTCCAGCTTGCTGAAGTCCAGAATATCGTTGATGAGTGCCATCAGGTTTTCTGAAGAAAATTTTAAGGTCTGAAGGTTGTCTGCCTGATCTTCCCGGGGATTCCTCTGCAGCAGGAGGTTTGATAACCCGACGATAGCATTGAGCGGTGTCCTGATCTCGTGGCTCATGTGCGCCAAAAATTCTTCTTTTGCACTGGCGGCCTTTTCTGCTTCCTCTTTGGCTTTTTTTAAAGATTTTTCCATGCGCATTCTTTCCGTATTATCGCGCATGATCTTAAGAAATCCCCTCAATTTCCCTTCACTGTTACGCAGGGGCATTGTGAGGCCACTTCCCCAGAAAATGGGTATTATTTTTACGAACATGCCACCGCTCGTTCTCAGCACGGCCTTCTTTTACCGCTTTTGCTGTTTCTTTTTCAGGTGCGTTTTCTTTTCTGCTGCTTTTTACAAAAATGATATCGCCTGACTGGCCAAGAATTTCCTGGTCTCTATAGCCCAACAGCTTCTCAGCACCGGAATTCCAACCTGTTATTTTCCGGTCTGTATCCATGGTAATGATGGCATAGTCTATGGCGCTTTCCATAATCAGTTGAAGGTGTTCTTCCACACCGACGTCTTAATGCTTCGTCTGACTGCTTTCGTTCTGTTATAATATTCTGGGCAATGCCTAAAACGCGTTCTGCTTCACCCTTTTGGTTGCGCATTACCCTCGCATATTTTTCAATCCATACCTCCCTGCCATCAGGGCTGAGCACCCTGTACTCTATGGTGAAATAGGCGGCATCTTTTAAGGCATTCGCTAAGTTATTTCCCACGCGGGCTCTATCTTCCGGATGAACCATTTCCATTCTCTTTTCAACGGTATCGGGTAGTTTGGCAGGCGTATTAAAGCCTAGTATTTGGGCAGCATTTTCGGAGACTGAAATTGGCCGTTTTTGGCATTGATCTCCCATGAATACATTTGTGCTGCCTCAGTAGCCAGACGAAAGCGTTGTTCGGAATCATGTAGCTGTTTTTCTGTCTTCTTTTTCTCTGTGATATCGATAATGAACTCGACCCCTTCGTCATCATTAATCTGGATGCTGCAAATAATGCCCACCATCTTGAACCGTCTTTCCGTATGTATTCTTTTTCGTAAGGTGTAGTTCTCCTGAGTTAACCAATTCCTCAACAGCCCTAAGAGATTGGGGCATGTACTCAGCTGGAGTCATGGTATCCCAACGCATTTGTCGACTTTTAAGATCTTCTCTTGAATAGCCACTTAACTGCAAAAAGGCCTCATTGCAATCTGTTATTTGCCCATTAGCCTTAAAAAAAGATCACGCCTACTGTTTCAATTTCTATCGCACGGCGCAGCTTGGCTTTTCTGATTCCCGCAAGCCCCTCAGTCCCCGTTTTCTTTCTGTGATATTATCGATGAGTACAGCAACTGTATAGGGCTTTTCAGTTGTTAAATTCAG
>CAVUJZ010000027.1:0-99357 GCA_963741905.1 uncultured Acidobacteriota bacterium
GTCATAGTCGGTGCGGCGAAGCCTCAGGTATCCCCAGGAACTGGTCACCGTTCGTTCCGGCTCCTCCACGTCGTCCGTGTCGGCGAGGCAGAGCGCAGCATCGTGAGCGCGCAGAAGCTCCACGACTTCCGGGTCATTCCAGCTCGCGTGCCGGAATTCCAGAGCCACCCGGCAGGTCTGCGGCACGGTCTGGAGGAAGCCCTCGAGCAGAGAGATGTCCTTTCGAAACCACGGCGGAAGCTGGAAGAGCAGCGGTCCCAGCCGATCGCCCAGAACCGAGGCGGTCCGGAGGAAGTAGCCGACCTCTTCCGCCTTGTCCGCCAGCGGCTTGGAATGAGTGATCCGTTTCGGTGCCTTGAGCACGAACGAGAAGCCGTCGGGCACCTGATCCAGCCATTTCGCCAGGGTCTCCTCGTTCGGCATCCGGTAGAAGGTGTTGTTGATCTCCACCGTGTCGAAACGATCGGCATAAAAGGCGAGCATCCGGGAGGCCGGAAGATCCTCGGGGTAGAAGCGCCCTTTCCACTCCTTGTAGCTGTAGCCACTGGTTCCGATCCGCAGCCGCATGAAGAGATGATACCCGCAAGAGGGCGGGCTAGTCGCGCGTCAGCTCACCGCGCAGATCCTGCTGCATCTGGTCGCGGATCTGGTCGGCGGAGAGACCACGGCTCAGCAGGAATGAGAGCTTGGTCAATGCCGCCTCGGCGGTCATGTCGAATCCGCTGATCACTCCAGTCCGGGCCAGAGAGCGTCCGGTCGCATAGTCCATCAGCGCCACCCGCCCGTGAACACACTGGCTGCAGTCGACGATGACCACACCACGCGCCGAGGCCTCTTCCAGAACGGCGAGAAGATCGTCATCCTGGGGAGCATTGCCCATCCCGAAGGCCTCGAGCACCAGACCCTGAAGCGGCGCCTGAAGCACGTTGCGGACGAGCTGGGCGGTGATTCCCGGGAACAGGCGCAGCGCTCCGACCACCGGGCCGTTGATCTCATGAACCCGGAATGGAACGTCCGCCGGTTTCCGGGCTCGATTCCAGTGAATGGAGATCTCCACCCCCACGTCGCCGAGCGGTGGAAAGTTCGGGGAGTCGAAGGCCGCGAATCCGGATGCGTCGATCTTGGTCGAGCGGCATCCCCGATAAATGTGGGGACCGAAGCAGAGACAGACCTCCGGGACGGGAAGCCGGGATGCGACCAGCAGGCTGGTGATGAGATTCTCCCGTGCATCGTTGCGGATCTCGCAGAGGGGAATCTGCGATCCGGTGAGGATGACCGGTTTGCGCAGGCCCTCGAGCTGAAAGGCGAGGGCCGAGGCGGTGTAGGCCATGGTGTCGGTCCCATGGATGACGATGAACCCGTCGTAGTCCTCGTAGTGATCGCCGATCTCGCGGGCGATGGAGGACCAGTGTACTGGCGTCATGTTGGCCGAATCGAGCAGCGGGTCGGACTCGTGAATCACGTACTCCGGCATGGAGGGATCCCGCAGTTGGGGAATCTCCGCCATCAGCTCGGCGAGATGGCCGGGCTCCGGAGCATATCCACGCTCGGTTCGCTTCATTCCGATCGTGCCACCGGTATTGACGATGTAGATCCGCATCAGTGCAGAGTGTACCGGAGGACGAGCCTTCGGCGAGAGTTCCGTCGGTCCCGCTATCCGATGGCTCGGCGATGAAAACTGCGGATCCCCAGTCGAAGAAAAAGCGCGGAAAGGACCACCAGCGCGCTGACGACCATGACCAGGCTCATGTGCGGCAGATCGGGAATCATCGTTCCGCGGAGGCCTTCGGCGACGTAGGTGAGCGGATTGATCAGCACCGCGTACTGCAATGCCGGAAACGCGTCCAGACCCCTCCATGGATAGTAGGCGCAGCCGAAAAAGATCAGCGGAACGAAGATGACGCTGAACATGATGCTGATGTGCTGGGCATCGATCGCCGTCCCGACCCAGAGTCCGAGTGCCGAAAAGGCGAGCCCCCCGAGGACGGTGATCAGAATCAGCTCGGGAGCCCGTCCGAGAGTCAGCCCCGGGATCGGCCCCATGATCAGGCGGGCCAGGGGGAAGATCACCAGAGCGGAGAAGGCTCCCTGAATGGCGCCGAACACGACTTTCTCGAGCGCGACCAACGACGTCGGCAGCGGGGCGAGCAGCCGATCCTCGATCTCCCGGGTGAATCCGAAGTCGGTGATCATGGGGAACGCCACGGCCTGGATCGATGCGAGTGTCAGGCTCATCGCCACGATTCCGGGGAACAGCGCGGCGAGAAATCTCTGGTCGAGATAGCCCATCCGCGGAAGCAGCAGGCCGAAGACGAGGGTGAACATCAGCGGCTGAAACAGAGTCCGGATCGAGAACGAGATGATCTCTCTGCGGGCCACCCGCGCGTCCCGGCGGAGAAGGGCGAAAAAGATGGTCCACGATCGCGGGCGGCGGGGTGTGTCACTCATGACAGTTTCCTCCCGGTGAGATGGATGAACAGGGTTTCCAGGCTCGGCTTCATCAGGTGGATGTCCATGACCTGCCGACCGTGACGGTCCGCCAGGCTGATCAGATCGGGGATGATCTCTCCGCCACGCTCGCTGAAGACCCGCAGCAGGGACGGTTCGATCTCCGCCCGGAGGACGCCGGGCAGCGTCTCGAGCTCCGGTTTCATGCCCGCTGCTTCGCCGTCGAGAGACAGCTCGATCATCGTGCCGCCCGGAGCCTGAGAGCGCAGCCGCGCGGGCGTATCCGCCGTCAGCAGCTTTCCGTGATCGAGAATCGCCACCCGGTCGCAGAGCTGGTCCGCCTCCTCCATGTAGTGAGTGGTGATCACCACCGTCCGCCCCTTGCGGTGAAGGTCGCGAAGGATTTCCCAGAGGTCGAGACGCACCTGAGGATCGAGACCGACCGTCGGCTCATCGAGAAAGAGAACCTCCGGATCATGCATCAGTGCCCGGGCGATCATCAGCCGTTGCAGTTGTCCTCCCGACAACGCATCGATCTTCGCGTCGCACTTGTCCGGCATCTCGAACTGTTCCAGCAGCGCTCCGGCGCGATGACTCGCCTCGGCATGGCCGATTCCGAAGTAGGTGGCGTGATAGACGAGGTTCTCGATCACGCTGAGACTGCGATCCGGATTGGCCCGCTGGGGAACCACTCCGATCCGCTGTCGTACGCCGATCGGATCCTCGACGCAGTCGATTCCTGCGACCCGCGCGCTGCCGCCAGTGGGAAGGGCCCGGGTGGTGAGCATCGCGATCGTGGTGGTCTTGCCCGCACCGTTCGGCCCGAGCAGGCCGAACGTCTGTCCTCGAGGGACCTCCAGATCCAGATTCTCGAGTGCCACGACCTCCGGCCGTGCTCCCCGTCCGGAGCGTCCGGACCGCGCACCGGGATAGACCTTTCGGAGCGAGTTGGTTTGAATGGCTGCGTTCACACCGTCCTCCTGATTGCGAATCATGATTCACGTTTTGGAAGTGAATATAGATTCGCAATAATGAGTTGTCAACCGACGACCCGGCAGCCGATGAGCGAACGAGACAAAAAACAGACGAGGCGGGATGAATCCACCCGTCGCGAGGAGCGGCGGGCGATGCTGCAGGAGCTGGGCATCGACGTTTCGCTCATGCCCGAAACGACGGAGGCATCGATTCGTCCGCTGCCGGCGAGACAGCAGCGAAGCCGCGACACGCTGGCCCGCCTGCTGGACGCCACCGAGGAAGTGCTGGCGGAGAAGGGCTACGAGGGAACCACGGTGCCGGCGATTGCGGGCCGGGCCGGTCTCTCGGTTGGGGTGCTCTATCGTCGCTTTCCGGACAAGGACGCGCTGCTCCGGGCCGTCTGGGGCCGGTTTTTCTTTCGGGTTCGGGAGAAGAAGGACGAACTGGCGGAATGGAAGCTGCCGGTCCCGGAGACCGCCTCCGGAGCGGTCGGCTGGCTGGTCCGGAACCTGATCGAGTCCTACCGTCGAAATCGCCGGATTCTCCGCGCGCTCTCCATGTACTCACGCACCCATCCCGACCCGGAGTTCCGGGAGGAGGCGGCGGCGATGAATGCGGAAAGTCTCCGGCTGACCGCGCAGCTCCTCGATCGCTGGCGCAGCCAGATTCGCCATCCGGATCCGGACAAAGCGATCTCCAACGGACTGGTCTTCGTGACGTCGATTCTTCGGGAGACGATCCTCGCCGATCAGAGCCTTCGCCCCTGGATGGACATGCCGGGCGAGGAACTGGAGGAAGAGCTGACCCGGCTGCTGATCGGGTACCTCGATCTGGAGCCGACGTCCACGGCGGATCGTCCCCGGCGCAGCGGTGGCAAACGCAAATAGACCGGCACCGTCGCCATTGGGGTTAGACTGATGTCAGGTCCCCCCCGATGAGACGATGGTCCACAGGATGGTTGCCGGCGGTGCGTTACGGTCTGGCGGTGAGCGGACTTGCCGCCGGGATCGTGGTGGCCGGTCTGCTCGCGATGCTCGCGCAGCCTGGAACGGCAGTGAGCATCATCTATCCGGCGACGGGACTCGGACTGGCGCTCCTGTGGAGTTTCGGGCTCCGCTGGTGGCCTTCGGTGCTGGTGGCTCATTTTCTGCTCAGCTACCGGATCTCAGAGTCATTCTGGATTGCCGGGCTGGTCGCCTGCGTCGAGTTGCTGGTCTGTCTTCTCCTCCTCGAGATTGTGGAGCGGGCGAACGTGTCCCGCAATCTCTCACGGTTGCGGGACCTGGGACTGTTCGCGCTGTGGTCGCTGATCGTGGCGGCGATCGGAGGAGGGATTGTCGCCTTCGGCGAATGGATGTTCGCCGAAGGAGCGCCGACGAAGATCTTCACCGACGCCACGTTCTTCTGGCTCTCGGATTTCGTGAGCATCCTGGTGTTCGTCCCCCTGGTGGTGAGCTGGCGAAGGTGGCCCTTCGTCGATCCTCTGCAGTTCCGCCGCTGGGGAGCCGTGAGCCTGGCCCTGATCGCGCTGGGGGTGGTGATCATCTTCAACGCCGCCGCCTCGTCCATTCTCTTCCTTCTTCTTCCGTTCGTGGTCTTTGCGTCATTGCTTGCGGGTGTGGCGGGGGCGTCATCCTCGGCCGTGGTGCTTCTGGCCGTTCTGCTGGGGTTGCAGTTCTCCGGACCCACGGCGCCTTCGGATGCCCTGATCCGGGTTCTGTTCGTCGCCACCGCGGCGGGAACCGGCTATTTTCTTGCGATCATCTGGGGTGAACGGGAGCGCTCAGCCCGGCGGCTGGAGCATCTCGCCCGGCACGATGCCCTGACCGGAATGTACACCCGCTACGAGATGGACCACCGTCTCCGCAACATGCTGGGTGGGGGGGACGTGGCTCGCCACGCGCTTCTCTATCTGGATCTGGATCAGTTCAAACTGGTCAACGACACCTGCGGGCATATGGCGGGCGACCGGATGCTCCAGGAGCTTTCCATGGAGCTCCAGAAGGCGGCGCCGGAGGGGGCGCTGTTCGCGCGTCTGGGCGGCGATGAATTCGGTTGCATCATTCCGCAGACGACCGAGGAGGCGGCGCTCGAAGTCTCCCGATCCTTCCATCAGGCCACCGAACGCTACCGGTTCAGTGTCGGAGGGATGAGCTTCGGTGTCGGGGTGAGTATCGGGATCACCTTTTTCCCTTCGGCCCACGGCGATACCGCCGACTCCATTCTCGGGCGGGCGGACATCGCCTGTTTCAAGGCCAAGGAAGACGGCCGCAACCGCTCGCACGTCTATCTGCCCGGTGACGAGGCGATGCTCAAGTGGCACTCCGCCATCCACGAAGTCTCTCAGCTCGAGATCGCGATGGAGAGTGGTCGCTTCCGGCTTTATCGGCAGGCGATTGTGGATATCCGGCACGGCGCACGCGATTCGAATTTTCACGAGGTTCTGCTTCGGCTCGACCAGGAGGGGGAGATGCGCTCGGCCTCGGAGTTCCTGCCGCTGGCCCAGCAGTTCGGAATGATGGAGCGCATCGACCGGTGGGTGCTGGAGCGGACCTGTGAATTTCTCGCGGGTCGGAAGGACCCCACCCTCAGGCTGAGCTTCAATGTCTCCGGCGCCACCCTCAATGAACCGTCGTTCTACGAGCTGGTCTCGGCTGCGCCCGATCGTTACGGGATTCGTCCCGCCCAGCTCTGTCTGGAAGTCACCGAAGGGGTGACCATTCACCGGCTGCGGCAGGCGGTCACCGCGATGGAGAGACTGCGGTCCCGAGGCTTCGACATTGCGCTCGACGACTTTGGTGCCGGAATCGCCAGCTTCGCCTATCTCCATGAGCTTCCGGTCACCATGGTCAAGCTCGATGGCCGGTTCGTCCGCGATCTCCACACCGATCCGGCCAGCGAGGTGATTATCGATACCCTGGTCCGGCTCGCCCGGCTGCGCCGGATTATCTGCATCGCCGAATGGGTCGATTCGCAGGAGACCATCGACCGTCTCCGCAAGCTCGGGGTGACCTACGCTCAGGGGTTCTTTCTCGACGTTCCCAGGCCGTTGGAGTCGACCGCAAGCGGAGTCGCCATTTCCTAGCCCGGATGCCTTGCGGAGTCCAACCGCGAGGAGGTGGAGATGGCTCAAATCCGCTCATTTGACGCGTCCTCCGGTTACAAATCTGCCAATCCGATTGCAAAACCTTTGGATCTGAACCGGAGTCGTAGATCATAGGTCCGATGTTCCGAAACGCCTCAGTCGTCCTGACCAGCGCCTCTCTGCTGCTTCTTGCCGCCGGATGCGCCCGTACCTCGGCGGAGGAAACCGTGGCAGGGCGTGACGCCTCCGCCCTCGAGCGCGTTCATCGTGGCGAGCTGGTCGAGCGGGTTCTTCTTACCGGACAGCTCGAAGCCGCTCGCGCTGAGGACATCACCGTCCCCCGCCTTCCGTCCTGGCAGACCACCCTCAAATGGATCGCCGAGGATGGCATTGAAGTGAAGGAAGGGGATCGGGTCGCCGAGCTGGACAACTCCTCGTTCGCGCGGGATCTCGAGCAGAAACAGGATGATGTCGCGCAGGCGGATCAGGAGCTCAGGCAGAAGCAGGCCGAGGCCAACGCGGACATTGCCGACAAGGAGTTCGAGGTGATCCGCAGGGAGACCGACCTGGAAAAGGCGGCAGCCGCGGCGGAGATCCCCGAGGAGCTGCTCTCCCGCCGCGAGGTCGAGGACCGGAAGCTGGCTCTCGAAAAGGCGCGGATCGAGCACCAGAAGGCGATCACCGTTCTGAAGGCCGCGCGCGTTGCCGCGGACACCGATCGGCAGAATCTGCTTCTGGCTCTGGACCAGAAGCGGCGGGAAATCAGCATTGCCGAACAGGCCATTTCCACCATGATCCTCCATGCGCCACGGGACGGGATCCTGATCCTGCAGAAGCATCCGTGGGAGGACCGGAAGATTCAGACCGGCGATCCGGTCTGGGTGGGAATGCCGGTGGCGAGCATTCCGGAGCTTCCATCGATGCAGGTCGTCGCGAAGCTGATCGATGTGGACGACGGGAAGGTCGAGCCTGGAATGCCCGCGGTGGTGGAGATCGACGCGTTTCCCGGCCGCCGGTTCGAAGGGGTCGTCCAGAACGTCTCCGCGACCGCACAGGAGACCGGACGGCGATCTCTCCGCCGAGCCTTCGACGTGATCGTGAAACTGGGCACGCTCGATCTGGCCCGCATGCGTCCGGGGTATTCGGTTCGGGTGGAGGTCGAGCGCGCCCGACTGAAAGACGTCCTGCTGGCTCCGAGAAGTGCGGTGGTCCGTGAAGGCGACTCTGCACGGCTGCGACTGGCCTCGGGGCAGCTCGCCGAGGTGAAACTCGGCGCCTGCAACGCGACGGCGTGTCAGGTGCTCTCGGGTGTCGACGAAGGAACCGGAATCGCGACGACGTGGCGGGGAGACGACTCCTGATGCGCGGGCGCAACCGGCTGATCATTGCCGGATCCATCGTCGTGGTGCTGCTGCTTGCGGGCTGGACGTTCCAGAACCGTCTCGCCGCGGAGAGGGCCGGCAAGTGGATCCGGGTGGAATCGAAGGATCTGGTGGTGGGGATCGATGTGACCGGACGGCTCGAAGCGTTGGAATCCGACCGTCTCGGCCCGCCGCAGATCAACCGCTTCTGGAACTACAAGATCTCCATGATGGCGCCGGAAGGTTCCGATGTGGAGCCCGGTCGCCCGGTGCTGGCCTTCGACACGTCCGAGCTCCAACAGCGTCTGGAGCGACTCTCCTCCGAGGCTGAAACGGCGGCGAAGCAGATCGAGAAGCGCCGCGCCGATCTCGTTCTGCGGCGCGAGCAGACGGAGTTGGAGCTGGCGGAAGCCGAGGCGAGCCTGAGGAAGGCGACCCTGAAACTGGAGGCTCCACCGGAGCTGAGTGGCGAAAAGGAGCGCGAGTCGATCCAGCTCGAGCACGACCTCGCCGTCAGACAGGTCCAGCACCTTCAGCAGAAGCTGGATTCGCTCGAGGAGGCGGCGCGCGCCGAGATCGCCGGCCTGGAGAACCGTCGCTCGACCGCTGCCCAGAGAGTCGAGGAGCTCCAGCAGAACATCCGCGCGATGACCGTGACCGCTCCCCGCAAGGGGGCCGTGGTCTACATCAGTGACTGGAATGGTGAAAAGAAGAAGGTCGGTGACAACGCCTGGCGCGGTGAGAAGATTGTGGAGATCCCGAACCTGGAGAAGATGCACGCCATCGGAGAGGTCGACGAGTCGGATGCCGGAAAGGTCCACGTCGGGCAGCGGGTGAGTTTTCACCTGGATGCCTATCCCGGAGAGGAATTCGGAGGAACCATCCGCTCGACCGGAAAGACCGTCCAGTTCCGTGCGCCGAACGATCCCCAGAAGGTTCTGCAACTCGACATCGAGCTCGATCACACCGACCCTGACCGGATGCGGCCAGGAATGCGGCTTCGGGGAAGGGTCGAGCTGGAACGGGTGAAGAATGCCGTGGTGGTCCCCCGTGACGCTCTCTTCGTGGATGGAGGAAAGCTGGCCGCGAAACGCCGTGGGCTGCTGGGGGTCGAGCTGATCCGGGTCGAGACCGGAAAGCGCAATGACGAGTCCATCCAGGTTCTGTCGGGACTGGAGCCGGGAGATCGCATCCTCATCCCGAAGGAAGAAGGGAAAAAGAGCGGATGAAATCCCGGATCGCATGGATCGGAGCGGTGATCGTGCTCGCGGTGGTGGGTTGCCTTTTCCTCGCTCGTCGAGGAGAAGACCGGGATTCAATCCCGCTCTACACGGTGAAGAGCGGTGAGTTTGCCCGCGAGGTGACCGCGGAAGGAACGTTGAAGGCCGCGGAAGCCACGCCGGTGTCCGCTCCCTCGGAGGCGCGGGGTCCGCTCAAGATCGCCTGGATGGCTCCCGATGGAGCGCCGGTGAAGAAAGACGAGGTCGTGGTGCGGTTCGATCCGACCGAGTTCGAGACGAATCTCCAGAACGGGAAGATCGAGCAACGCACCACCGGCAACAAGCTGACCAGGCAGAGCACCGACGCGACGGCGACCCGGACCAACCTCCAGCGCGATGCCCACCAGGCGGAGTTGGAGCTCGAGGCCGCTGAGAAGTTCGAGATGAGCGAAGCCGATGTCTTCTCACGCTACGAAATGATCGAATCGTCGATCGACGGGGAGCTGGCCGGAGAAAAAAAGGAATACGCCACGAACGTTCTCGGAGTGCGGGAGAACCTCTCTGCCGCGGAGCGGGCGATCCTGGAGATCGAACGGCGGAAGGCGGGGCTGGAGATCGATCGTGCGGAAAAGGGACTGAGCTCGCTGGAAGTGCGGGCGCCGCATGATGGGATTCTGACCTTCACCCGGGACTGGCGCGGAGACATTCCGAAGGTCGGTGGAACGGTCTGGGCCGGTCGTCCGATCGGGGAGATTCCGAATCTCGAAACGATGGAAGCCGAAGTCTTCGTGCTGGAAGCCGATGCCGGTGGAATTCAGGAGGGGCAGCGGGCGCGGGTGATGGTGGAGTCACAGCCGGGGACGGAGTACGACGCGAAAGTGGTCCGGGTGGACAAGGTGGCCCGACCCCGGATGCGCGGGGTACCGGTGCAGTACTTCAGCGTGGCTCTCGAACTGGAACGGACCGTTCGCGAGGTGATGAAGCCGGGAGCCCGGGTGCGGGCAACGCTGATTCTCGACGAGCAGAAGGAGGTCTTCACCATTCCCCGTCAGGCGCTTTTCGAGAAACAGGGGAAGACGGTGGTCTACCGGCAGGAAGGAACGGACTGGCGTCCGGTTCCGGTGAAAGTCGGCAGTACGTCTCTGGGCCGGCTGATCGTCACCGACGGCCTGATCGAGGGAGACCGGATTGCGTTGCGGGATCCGACCGCGGAGAGCGAGGAGAGCTCGTCGACGGTGCCGGAGGAGAGTGCCACATGAGTTTTTCGGAGCTCCTGCGGATTGCGCTCGACGATCTGGCGAAGCACAAGCTCCGCACCGCGCTGACGATGCTCGGAATGATCTTCGGTGTCGGAGCGGTCATCGCGATGCTCGCGATCGGTGCGGGTGCCGAGCAGCAGGCCCTCGAGTCGATCCGGAGTCTGGGCCTGCACAACGTGCTGGTCCGGGCCAGGTCGATCGACCCGGAGAAACGTGAGCAGGTTCGCAAGAAGTCACTGGGGGTATCCCTCCGGGACGGTGAGGCGATTCGCGAGGCGGTCCCTGGGGTGGAAGCGGTGGTGCCGAAGGTCGAGGTCAACGCCTACACCATTCTCGCGGCCGAATCGCACACCGAGGGGAACGTCTATGGCCTCTCCTCGCAGTATCCCCGGTTTGCCGCGATTCCCGTCGCGGAGGGACGCTTTTTCGATTCGCAGGATGAAGCCCGCCACGCCCAGGTTGCGGTGATCGGGCCGGAGATCCGGCGAGACCTGTTCGGTGCGAAGCCGGCGGTGGGCTCGCTGATGAAGGTCAACGATGTCTGGCTCGAGGTGATCGGTGTCCTCGATGGCGGTTCGACCTCCTCGCAGTCGGTCGACGGCGTACAGTCGGGGTCGGGTGCGCGGGAGATCTACATTCCGGTGTCCACGGCGATGCGGAAGTTCGACCGGGATCCGCTGGATGCACCGGTGGACGAGTTGCTGGTGAATCTGAAGCCGGAGATCTCGACCCGGGACAGCGCGGAGGTGATCCGGCCGCTGCTGGAGCGGCTGCACGCGGGAGAGGACGATTACGAGATCGTGGTTCCGGAAGCTCTGCTCGAGCAGAGCCGGAAGACCCAGAAGATCTTCAGCATCGTGATGGGCTCGATCGCCGGGATCTCGCTTCTGGTCGGCGGGATCGGCATCATGAACATCATGCTGGCCTCGGTGATGGAGCGGACCCGGGAGATCGGGATCCGCAGAGCAATCGGTGCGCGGCGGGTGGATATCCGAAACCAGTTCGTCATCGAGTCCTTCGCGATCTCCATCCTCGGCGGCTGCGCCGGAATCCTGATCGGAATTCTGCTGGCGCGCGGGGTCGCGGCGTGGGCGGGGTGGCCGACGCTGATCCGGATTTCCTCGATCGTTCTTTCCACCGGAGTTTCGCTGGTGGTGGGGCTGGCCTCCGGGATTTATCCTGCCACGCGGGCCGCGGCGCTCGACCCGATCGAAGCACTCCGCTACGAGTGAGCTCGTCCGGGCGGATGACCAGGAGCGCGGGAGCGCAGGTGTCTGCGCTCCCGCGGAACGTGAAGGCCGGTCCTACTCCAGGACGAAGATGTTCTTGTTCGCGCAGATCTCCTTGAGGATCTTCGGCCAGACGGTCACGCTGACCTCGCCGAGATGCGCCTTGCGAAGAAGGGTCATCAGTGTGCGGGACTGGCCGATTCCGCCGCCGACCGACAGAGGAATGGTCCCCTTGACGATTCCCTGGTGATAGGGGAACTCGAGGAAGTCGAGCTGGTTGGACATCTCGAGCTGCTTTCGCAGCGTCTCCGCGGTGACCCGGATGCCCATCGAGGTCAGTTCGTGGCGCCGGTGGGTGACGTGGTTCCAGACCAGGATGTCGCCATTAAGTCCGTGCGTCGGCTTGCCGGTGTCCCTGCTCGTGTCGGTGATCCAGTCGTCATAGTCGGCGGCACGCATTTCGTGCGGATAGCCGTCTGCGAGCGGCCAGCCGATACCAATGATGAAGACTGCCGGGTACTTCTGCAGGATCGCGGTCTCTCTCTGCTTCCGCGGGAGGTCCGGATACATCTGGAGAATTTCCTCGGCGTGCAGGAAGGTCAACTGCTCGGGGAGATTCGGATACCGCGGGTCCTTCAGTTTCGGGAACATCTCCTGCGCGAATTTCTCCGCGCCGGTGACCACCTTCCAGATCCGCGTCACGATCATCTTCAGAAAATCGAGATTCCGTTCCTCGGGAAGCATCACCCGCTCCCAGTCCCACTGATCGACGTAGGCGCTGTGATCGTGATCGAGGAAGTAGTCCTTACGGACGGCGCGCATGTCGGTGCAGATGCCCTGTCCCGGTTTGCAGGCGAACTGGCGGAGGGCGCCTCTCTTCCACTTGGTGGCCGCCTGAACCACCTGGGCATCAATGGGATGCTTGTCCCGATCATTGGAGATGTGGAACTGGATGGGGGTACGCGAGCCGTCACGATCGAGCATGTCGTTGACGCCGCTCTCGACGTCCACGATCAACGGGACCTCGACCATCATCAGATCGAGCTGCTGGCAGAGGTTGTCCTCGATGTACCGCTTCACCGCGTGGATGGCCTGCTGGGTCTCGCGCGGGGTGAGGATCGAGCTGTAACCCTTCGGCAGAACCTGCTCCAGCTCCGTGTAATTGCCGATCCCGGGTCCGGCCAGATCGGCCTTCTTGTCCAACTCCAGGGTGGTCATGGGCAATGCTCCTTTCGACAGCGGTCGTGCAGGGGTTGCTACCTTCCAATAGGCGCCCGAAAGGGCAGCCGAGCGGTGTGCAGAGTCACGCTCGTTGGTGATGCCGAACGAGGCTGAAATGATTGAGGGGGCAGGTGCGAAATGCGCCGGAAGGGGCCGGTCCTTCAGCGCCGGGTGAAGCCGCGTGAAGGGACCCCCAGCAGGGCCAGGGCGAGCGCGAAACTCACCCCCGCCCAGGCAGGCTCGATCAGCTCGAGCAGAACCAGTGCGGTGATCAGCAGCGCCGTGGCGGCCAGAGCCAGCGCGGCGATCCTTCCCGTCATGGGGATCAATACGAGCCTGGGGGGCCGGGGGTTTCAGCGGGCTCTGTTCCTGCTGGAGTGAGGATCGTTTCGCCCGGATTCCTCACACCATCTCCGCCTCCTCGCGACGAGACGGTGTGAGAAATCCGGGCTGGTGTTGGGCTAGTGTAGTGTCTCGTAAATTCGGTGCATTTTGTTGCGACCAAAAGTGGTCGATTCGCGCGGAGCGACGACGAAGCGATGTGGTTCATCGTAGAGGAGTCGCGACAAAGCGAGCGACCGCTTTTCGCCGCGACCCTTCGGGCTGGTGGTGGTTGCGGCCGATCTCTGCGTCGCTTGTCGTCGCCGAGGAACCACCTCGACTCCTCCTCGCTCCTTGATCTCGACTCGCAAGCACCACCAGCAAAATGTACCGAATTTACGAGACACTACACTAGTGTGCTGTTCTCCGGCTGAACTGATGAACGACGTAGGCCAGGACGAACAGTGAAGAGCTTACCCAGTGGGTCTGGGCCATCGCCTTCCGGAACAGCTCGTTCGTCCCGACCTGAAGCAGGTAGCCGGAGAGCACCATGGGTGCGATGAACCAGAGCGCGGTCAGCCCGCTCCGGCGGCGCACGCGTCCCCGGCGGCGCAGTTTCGCCATCACGTGGTTGTCGAAGATCACGCCCAGCCCGAACAGCAGCAGCGGTGCGAAGATCACATGACCGTCCAGCATCGACGGCTGCCACGGATGATTGGCCACGGCGAACGGATCATCGGTGTGCATGAAGTACTTCATCCAGGCGAATACGGCGCCGGTGAGTGTGACCACGGCAAAGGTCACGTGCAGGTACCAGGCTTCCAGTTTGGTCAAAGCAGGAACCTCCCGATGGAGAATCAGCGAGTCCCGATCACCCGGTGAATGGCCAGGACCTTTCGCGACGCCTGGACGATGGCACGGCCGCTGAGGCTCGCCCCGGTGATCGGCCGGATGGCGCGATGGAGAGAGAGCTCGTCGTCCAGCTTGTGCCCGTCGAGCTGATCCAGCCACCGCTCTTTCGGCAGGTAGTCGACCGGTTCGCTGAACGAGAGAATCTCGATGCGCTCGATGCGCGCGTCCGGAGTGACCAGAATCATCAGTGTCTCCGGAAGAGTGCGGACGCGGTGCGCGTCGAAGTAGGCCCAGCCAACGACGCTTCCGTTGCGCAGGGCGGCATAACGGATGATCAGCTCATCCTCGAACCGTACTCCGCCCAGCCGTTCCGCTTCGGCCTTCTGCTCCGGCGAGAGAAAAATCGTCTCCCGCCGGAGCTCGGTACCTTTCGGGAACGCGGACGCGAGCGCCTCCTTCTGCGTCATGAACGTCGTGGCGCGGAGCGAGCCCGCAACCACGACCATCATGAGAAAAAGAGTCATTCGTTTCATCGCGTTTCCTTTCATCAAAAGACGTAACCGAGAGCGACGTTGAACTGGTCGACCGCGGTGTTCTCCGCGTTGTCCCGGTTCTGGTAGTCGACCTTGATCACGGTCTGGGGGATGGGCTTCCAGGAGAACCCGGTGGTGAGGACACTCGCGTCATGCTCCGGGTCGCGGGAATCGCCCGTCGGAACACTCTTCTGGGTGTCGTAGCTTTCGTAACGCAGGAAGGGGATCAGCGAATCGTCTCCGAGGGCCATCACACTGGCCAGGTCGAACCCGGCCTCGGCGTACCAGCCACCGAATTCCTTCCCCACCGAGTCATGACCGGCCAGGCCATTGGCGAGGTTGATCTCCGCCGCATCACCGATCGAGCCGCTGGCCCAGAGCCCGCGAAGAAGGACTCCACGCATCTTCGCGTCGACATGGACCTCTCCCAGGGTGACTCGGGCGTCGAAGGACCGGCCATCGGGAGTCTCCCGGCCCTGCGCCGAATTTCCGGTGTAGAGCGATCCTCCGACGATCACCCCGGCGGCCGGATGGTAGTCGAGGCGTCCGACCACGGCGAAGTCGCTTGCGAGCGCATTCGCGCCTGCCTGCCTGCCCTCCCGGATTCCGCTGCCGGAAAACTCCTCCGAGTTCATCCCCGAAACGAGATAGGCGCGATAGGAAAACCGGCCGACGTCGCCGAAGATCCCTGCGCCCGCCTCACTCCAGGTTGTGGGGATGATCACCCGATCGACGTCGGGACGGCGTGCTCCCAGAAAGGCGGTGGGCTCGTGCAGCTCATTGACCAGTCCGACCGGCATGAGCATCAGACCCGCGCGGACATTGAACGACGGGCGTGAAAGGAAGTCGAGATAGGCGAACTCGATCTCGACTTCACCACCCTTCTCGGTATTCGCGTGCTCGACTTCCAGCTCCGAGTTGAAGATCACCCGGTCATTGAACTTGTAGCCGGTATAGAGGACGGCACGGAGGAGATCGATCGAATCGGTGTGCGATTCTTCTTCCTCCTCTTCCTCTTCGCTGGCCCGGAGATCGGCGGCCTCTTCCTCTTCGCCGCCCGAGCCGAAATTCTGGTAGAGCATTTCTCCATAGCCGCCGATCGAGACCCCGGCGTTGCTGCGGTACACCTTCGATGCGGCGGCGCCGAGACCGTACTGCTGGACATCAGCCGCGGGAACCTGACGCTCGACCTTCAGCGACTCGATCTCGTGGGTGAGCACCTCGATCTCGTGACGGAGCTCGTCGAGATCACTCGACGTGTCTTGCGTCTGGAGGGCCTCCACTCTCTTTTCGAGCTCACGAACGCGGCGCTGCAGATCATCGAGGCGCGGCTCCTGAGCGACGAGCGGCAGGGCGAAGACAGACAGGGAGAGAAACAGGAGAATCTTTCGTAGCATGAACGTCAGTTCCTTTCAGTGAACGTTTCGTCGACCGGTCGCAGGTCGCGGGTTTGTTGCCTGAACGGGGTGGAAGTGCGGACGCTCCAGGTGCCGTCCCCCTCCGGGGTGATGAAGACGGCTTCGACGTCATGGGCATCGGCCCAGCGGAGACCCGCCTCCGGACCCATGACATAGAGCGCGGTGGAGAGAATGTCGGCCTCCAGCGCACTCGATCGAATCACCGACACCGAGCCGCGTGGCGGCAGTGCGAGGCCGGTTCGTGGGTCGAGAATGTGCGAGAAGGTGCGCCCTTGAACGGTGAAGTGGTGTTCCGATCCCGAGGTGGTGGCGATCGACCCGGCATTCAGGGTCAATCGCAGAGCCGGTTGCGTCCGAGCTTCCGGATTGGCGATGGCGATCTCGATCGGCGCGGGGAAGCCGGAAAGTGCGATCTGTCCGCCGAAGTCGACCATCGCCGCACCGACTCCGGCGGCGCGCAGACTCTTCAACGCCTGGTCGATCGCATATCCCTTTCCGAATCCTCCCTCTTCGAATCCGGCGCCCGGATCGAGACGGATCGAGTGGCTCTTCGGAAAGAAGTCGATGCGGTTGACCCGCAACAGAGGACGGACTTCTTCGATCTCGAGCGGGCCCGGATAGCGCCCTGCGCCGCGGACCTTCCAGATCCGGACGAGCGGAGCGACGAGCGGGTTGAATGCACCGTCGGTGCGATCGCTCCAGCCGACCGCTTCCAGGAGGAGATCGAACAGTTCGGGAGGGACCGTCACGGGCTCGCCGGAGCGGTCTGCATTCAGCCGCGCGAGATCGCTTTCATCCTTCCACGTGGAGAGAAGCGATTCGATCCGTGTGATCTGGTCGAAGGTGGAAGGGATCGTTCCGGCATCCTCGGTTGGAACGCTGATGGTACAGATGGTTCCCATCAAGTACTCCGCGCGGGAGGTGAGCTCCGGTGCGGGGGTCGGGGCTTGCCGGGATTCGATGGACGGCCCGGAAGGGGAGGGTGGGATGCTGGCGGCGCAGCCGGCGAAGAGCAGGATGACGAGCAGGGCGGAGCCGAAGGTTCGTGAGCGGATCCATGGATGAGAGTCTAATTGAGACAGCGTCTCAATTAGCGGGACGATAAGCTTCCAGCCTGAGGGTCTCACGGCAGGGTTATCCTTTCCGGGCTTCTTCGGGTCGGACGAAGATCTCGTTGGCGATCTCTTCCTCGACCGCCACGGTGGTCTCGCCGCAACTGATCACGATCGACGGCCTCCGCTGGATCAGCCGGACGTCCGTGCCCGGAACGATCCCCAGGGTGGCCAGTCGATTGAGCCGGGTCGCCGATTTCGGGGTAATGAAGACGATCGTCCCGGTGCCGCCGATGGCGAGGTCGTAGAGCCTCGAGATCAGGGGCGCGACCTTCCGGTCGAACTTCCGGCAGCACTCTCCCTGGGGTACCGGTCGTCCGTGAGGGCATTTGGGCGGGTGGCCCAGAAACGTGCAGACCCGATCCACCACCGCCTCGGAGAGCATGTGCTCGAATTCGCACGCGGAGGCTTCTGCGTCCTTCAGGTCGGCATCGAGAACCTGGGCGAAGAGAATCTCCGCGAGACGGTGTCGCCGGACGATGCCTCGCGCCTGCTGCTCTCCCTTCGGCAGAAGATGAATGGTGGCGTTCCGGGCGATCGCGCCGGAGTCGGTCAGGGTCGCGAGCGCGGCTTCCAGCTCCGGTCCCTGCAGATCGAGACGCAGATCCTCGAGCGTCCGGACCTCCCGTTTCGCTTCGTCCAGATACCAGAGCTGCTCGAGAACCTCGTCGGTGGCCGGATGAATGATCATGAGGCGTTGACTCCATGGCGAACCCGGCGGATCAGTGACCTCACGAAGTCCACCACCACGCTGTCCTCGACGAACTCGTATCTGCAGTTCGGACACATCACCATCGAACAGCCTCGGGACATCGGGCAGCTCGAATGGCAGGAGGCTCCCGAAAATTCATGGGAGCAGAGCGGACAGGTGTAGGTTCGGTCGTCCATGGTCGGGTCAGCCGAGATTCACGTGGAACGAGGTGAGGATGAGGTTGAGCGCCCAGCCGATTCCGAAGGCGTAGGGGATGATGAACGCTGTCATCCAGAGTGCCGACTTCATCCCCCGTTCCTTGATCATCATGAAGAAGTTCGCGATGCAGGGAACGAACAGGGTGATCACCGAAAGCGAGACCACGGTCTGAATCGGGTCGAGCTGTCCCTGGCGCTGCATCATGAACAGTCCGGCGGCGCCGTAGTCCCGACGGAGAAAGCCGATCAGAAACGCGTTGGCTGCTTCGATCGGGAGATGAAGCACGCCGACCACCAGCGGAGCAATCATCTTCTGAAAGACCACCAGCATCCCGGTCAGGTCGGCCAGATAGAGGATCAGCGTTCCGACGATGAACAGGGGAACCGCTTCCTTCAGGTACCACTCCATCCGGGCCATCACCTTGATCAGGATGTTCGACAGCTTGGGTCGGCGGATCGGCGGGAGCTCCAGGAGGAAGTCCGAGGGCTCGCCCTTCAGCAGTTTCGACGCGAGCCACCCGACGAACAGGATCGTGCCGCCGACCACGCCGAGCCAGATCAGCGTCGCCTTGAAGCTGAGCGCCCCGAGCATCGCCATGATCACGCCGAGCTGGGCTGAGCAGGGGACCCCGAGCGCGAGCAGAATGGTCACGATCACCCGCTCCTTCTTCGTCTCCAGGATCCGGGTGGTCAGCGTTGCCATGGTGTCGCACCCGAGTCCCAGAACCATCGGGAGGACCGCCTTGCCATTCAGTCCCATGGTCTTGAACAGCCGGTTGATCATCACCGCGAGTCGCGGCAGATAACCGGAGTCCTCGAGCAGTCCGAAGAAGATGAAGAACGTTCCCACCACCGGCAGGACGATTGCGATCGCGTAGGTCACCGCCATGGTGACGATTCCGTACGGGCCGACGAACAGGTCGTGAAAAAACCGCCCCACGGCCGCCCAGCCGGTCGGGTCACCGGTGAGGGTATACGAGACGCTCAGAACTCCGCCGTCGACGAGATGGTGATGGGGAAAGCGGAAGACGAAGTCGAAAAAGTGAATCGCCCAGGGGTTCAAATAGCCATTGAAGACGGTGTTCTCGAGGAAATCCACCATGTCGCCGGCGCCGATTTTGCCGACGAACCACCAGGCGAACCAGAGCACCAGCGCGAGAAATGGCAGACCCCAGTAGCGGTGCATGGTGATCGCCCCGAGCCACTGCTTGAATCCGTTCACCGATTTTGGAGGCGTGGTGTACACCTCGGTCATCACCCGATCCACCTCGGCCAGCCGATCGCGACTGATCCGGTAGGCGAGCGGCTCGTTGACCAGCCGCTGGGTCTCTTCCCGGATCCGGTCCAACTCGGCGAGCTCGTCCGGTGAGGCCGATTCCTGCAGCCAGGGAGCAATGGTTTCATCCCCGGCCAGAACGGAAATGGCGACCGCCCGTGCCGCGACCTCGAGGCCCTCGGGAAGGACGGTTTCGACCCGGGCGATGGCTTCCTCCATGATCGTATCGAACTTCATCACAGCGGTTGCCCGGCGGGGCTGGAGAGCCTCCCGCTTGAGCCGCTCCACTCCCCAGCGACGGATGGCGGAGGTCTGGACGACGCTGACGCCCAGAAGCGTCGAGAGACGTTCGGAATCGACCGCGATGCCGTGGTCCCGGGCCTCGTCGCTCATGTTCAGACAGAGCGTGAAGGGGACGTTCCACTCGGCGAGCTGCATGGTCAGCAGCAGCGTCCGGCGGAGGTTCTTGAGGTCGCCGACCTGAATCACGTCTGCGTCGGGATTCGACAGCAGAACGTCTCGGGTGACCCGTTCGTCTTCCGACTGCGGAATGAGCGTGTTGGTGCCCGGGGTGTCGATGATCTCCCGAGGCTGGTCGAGAATCCGGGCGGTGCCCCGGGTCATCTCGACCGTGGTGCCGGGATAGTTGGCCACGGTGACGTACTTGCCGGTGAGGGCACCGAACAGGACGGATTTGCCGACGTTCGGGTTCCCGACAAGGATCAGCTTCCGCAGGGCGTGCGGGATGGGTGTGATGGGATCGGCGGTCATTTTCTCAGACTCTTCTGGGTAATGTGGATCATCTTGACCCGGTCGGGAGAGTCGGGCTCCTCGCCCTTCTTCTGGCAGGGCCCGCAGACGCCCAGGATCTGCAGGTTTTTGAACGTGGGAGCGAAGCCGTAGTCGCGGCAGATCTGCTGCTGACGCGATTCGATCATGTCGTCGTGGAACTCGACCACACCGCCACAGGTGGTGCAGACGAGGTGGTGGTGATCGCGGGCGTCGTCGGTGATCCGCTCGTAGTGGTAGTGCTCTTCGCCGAGATGGACGCGGCGGACCATGCCGCACTTCACCAGGAGCTCGAGGGTGCGGTAGATGGTGGCGCGAGAGATCTTGATGTTCTTGTCCTTGAGCTTGAACAGGAGCTCATCGGCCTCGAAGTGATAATGAGTGCCGAAGATCTCCCGGACGAGAGCGACGCGCTCGTTGGTGAGCTTGAGGCCGTTTTCCTGGAGATACTCCTGGAAGCGGGAGATTTCGTGATCGATGGCGACGGCGGACATGGCGACATAGGCAACTGAGACTCAGTCTCAATTATTGCAACCGCATTCTAGGGGCACTGCACCGGAGCTGTCAATCACGGATCGGTTACGTGATTCGGGAGGAAACGCCTCTCGTGCCCGACCACGATCCGAGGTACGAACGGCCCCGCGGGCGCAGCGCTCCCCTCGCGAGTCGTCCCGAGCGGGAGGGCGGGTGGGCATGCGAGGGACCTCGCCCGATGCGAAAAGGACCGTTCTGCTGGACAACCGTCCCCCGACGCGTCTGCGCCCGGAGGTCCCTTCTCGCATCGGCAGAGATGTCTCACATGCCCACCCGCCCTCCCGTTCGACATGACAATGGCCGGCAGCGGGTCGAGAAAAACCGGGATGCATCGAGGCAGCCGTGACGGGAGGATCGATGGAGCGAAACCACTGATTCCCTCGCCGAACCGACTCGCCGTTGTCGTCCCGAGCGGGAGGGCGGAAGGGCATGCGAGGGACCTCCCCCGATGCGAAAAGGACCGTTCTGCTGGACAACCGTCCCCCGACGCGTCTGCGCCCGGAGGTCCCTTCTCGCATCGGCAGAGATGTCTCACATGCCCACCCGCCCTCCCGTTCGACATGACAATGGCCGGCAGCGGGTCGAGAAAAACCGGGATGCATCGAGGCAGCCGTGACGGGAGGATCGATGGAGCGAAACCACTGATTCCCTCGCCGAACCGACTCGCCCCTGTCGTCCCGAGCGGGAGGGCGGGTGGGCATGCGAGGGACCCCCCGATGCGAAAAGGATCGTTCTGCTGGACAACCGTCCCCCGACGCGTCTGCGCCCGGAGGTCCCTTCTCGCATCGGCAGAGATGTCTCACATGCCCACCCGCCCTCCCGTTCGACATGACAATGGCCGGCAGCGGGTCGAGAAAAACCGGGATGCATCGAGGCAGCCGTGACGGGAGGATCGATGGAGCGAAACCACTGATTCCCTCGCCGAACCGACTCGCCCCTGTCGTCCCGAGCGGGAGGGCGGGTGGGCATGCGAGGGACCTCCCCGATGCGAAAAGGATCGTTCTGCTGGACAACCGTCCCCCGACGCGTCTGCGCCCGGAGGTCCCTTCTCGCATCGGCAGAGATGTCTCACATGCCCACCCGCCCTCCCGTTCGACATGACAATGGCCGGCAGCGGGTCGAGAAAAACCGGGATGCATCGAGGCAGCCGTGACGGGAGGATCGATGGAGCGAAACCACTGATTCCCTCGCCGAACCGACTCGCCCCTGTCGTCCCGAGCGGGAGGGCGGGTGGGCATGCGAGGGACCTCGCCCGATGCGAAAAGGACCGTTCTGCTGGACAACCGTCCCCCGACGCGTCTGCGCCCGGAGGTTCGTTGTCGCATCGGCAGAGATGTCTCACATGCGCACCCGCCCTCCCGTTCGACATGACAATGGCCGGCAGCGGGTCGAGAAAAACCGGGATGCATCGAGGCAGCCGTGACGGGAGGATCGATGGAGCGAAACCACTGATTCCCTCGCCGAACCGACTCGCCATCGTCGTCCCGAGCGGGAGGGCGGAAGGGCATGCGAGGGACCTCCCCCGATGCGAAAAGGACCGTTCTGCTGGACAACCGTCCCCCGCGACGCCTCTGCGCCCGGAGGTTCGTTGTCGCATCGGAGGAGATGTCCTGCATGCCCACCCGCCGCTCGACAGGATCCGGCTATCGAACAGCCCCTTTCGTCGCTCGGACGAAGGCACTCATGAACGCTCCGTCCACCTCCGCGGCCACCTCTTCGCTCAGGCCCTGATCCTCGATGAAGTTCATCGCATCCGCCGCGGAGTACACCCGGGTCGGGACGATCTCGATCTCCTCGAATCCGGCCTCTTCCAGAAGGCGCCGGTAGTCGCTCTCCAGCAGGGCTCCCGCGACGCAGCCGATCCAGAGCTCCACGTTGCGGCTCAGGTCGCTGTGGATCTCCCTCGACCGAACGACGTCGCTCACCGCGAACCGGCCACCCGGCCGAAGCACCCGGAACGCCTCCCGGAGAACCTGCCCCTTGTCCGCCGAAAGATTGATCACGCAGTTCGAAATGATCACGTCCACCGACTCATCCGGCAGCGGGATGTTCTCGATCTCGCCTCGGAGGAACTCGACGTTCGTCGCCCCAGCCTTCCGCTGGTTTTCCCGCGCGAGCTCGAGCATCTCGTCAGTCATGTCCAGACCATAGGCCTTCCCGGCTGGCCCGACCCGCCGCGCGGACAGCAGAACGTCGATGCCACCACCGGAACCGAGATCCAGCACCGTCTCTCCCGGGTTCAGCTCCGCGAGCAGCGTCGGGTTGCCACAACCGAGCGAGGCCAGGACCGCCTCCTCCGGGAGCTCAGCAGTCTGGTCGCCCTCGTAAAGATTGGAGGTGATCGGATCACAGCTCGAGCCGGAGCAGCATCCACTGCGAACCGCGCCTGTCGCGACTGCCCTGGCCTGATCACCATACTTTTTCTGAATTTCCTGCCTGAGATTCGTCATCGTTATCCTCCTTGCCATATTCGTAAAAGCGAATATAGTCTCGCGATACGAATTTGTCAAGGCGAATATGTAGAAGGCGTACTTCGCATGTGAGATCCGCCTGAAACTCGCCTCAGGCGGGTTCCGCGGGTGCCTTCGTGCGGAGGAATCGCTGGAGGAGCAGCGCGACAATGGCGAGGGAGAAGGCCAGACCGATGAGTGAGCCAACGCGATAGAGACCGCCCAGCCGCATCAGATCGTGCAGAAACCCCTTCAGCACCGAAACGAGGAGCAGCGCGATCGCCGCCATGCGTGCACCGCGACTTCCTCCGATGAGGCCGGCGACCAGCATGCCGATCGCGAATACTGCCCAGGCGAGGGTGTAGGTCAGGTCCTGCGCGAGGCCGGCGGAAAAGTTGAAGGTGAGCGACCGCCCCGTCGAGTAGAAGTCGGCAATCTCGATGTTGACCAGAAGAAACAGGAGCACCGTCCCTCCGCTGACCAGCAGGGGCGAAAGCTGGCGCCATGCGTCCTCCAGATGCGGAAGAAGTCTGGCCCCGGCAAAATATGCCGCCGCCGCAACCAGGTAGGCGTACAGGTACCAGTTCAGGATCGGAGTCGCGCTTCGGGGGTGATAGTCGAACACCGCCGGATTGAGAGACAGTCGGATGAACGCCACCCCGAACAGCGCGGAAGACCAGACGAGCAGCCCCCGATGGGGGACCCGGCGGAAGAGCCAGATCAGTGCGGCGCCTTCGAGGGCCCACCCGAGAGTGATCCATTCACGGTCGAATTGAAGCGGGACCGCGACAGTGACGAACGCGAGGATCGTACCCGCCACCATGGCCAGCCGTCCGGTCTGGCGCTCTCCCCGGGGCTCGAGCTTCAGCAGGCGAATCAGAAGAACCGAGGTCACTGCCGCCTCAATCACCGGCAGCAGACCGATGAATGAGTCCAGGCCGCGCACCAGCATCCCGGTTCGCGCGTAGAAGAACAGGGGAACCCCGGCAAGGACGCCGGCGAGCCACGGCTCGAACGTCCTCTTCGCCCGGTCACCCAGAACCAGCGGGTATCCGAGGAAGAGAAGCCACGTGATGCCGCCGAGAATCATCTCGAACAGCCAGGTTCCGGGGTGGTACCCGAGGCCTCGAGCGAGGAAGACGACGGCAAAGGAAGAGACCACGGCGAGGACTGCCGCCAAGTGACGATCCTCGATCGCGCAGATGGAGAGAATCGCGATGACCAGCCCGCCGTGAATGAGGGCGAGCAATGCAGAGCCCGGGGCGCCTGCCTGCGTGACCGCGAACATCAGGACGAACTGTGCCCCGAACAGGGCAATCAGCGCCGGGACGCGAAATGCGGTCTGGCTGCCGAACCGACGTCGTGCAAATGCGAACGCCAGCAATCCCATCGCGGCCAGAGCCGCGGCCGCGGAGATTGCAACCGAGGGCCAGGGAGCGCCGCCCGACATGCTCACCCAGATGATCAGGACAAAGTGTCCTGCACCGAGAGCGAGGGCCATCAAACCTCCGTCGCCCGATCGCACCGCCTGGACGGTGATCGCCAGAGCGATCACCCCCAGCGCGACCAGCCACGGCCACGGGGGAATCGACAGACTGGGGCTGCCGGCGATCGCGAGGAGGAAGAGGTTGCTGATCAAGGCGAGCCAGGACGGCCCTGAAACCGCGGTCGATTCAGCTCTCTCGCGACTGAGCCACCCGTAGGCCACGACCACCATCACCGCAAACAGCACCAGAGAGACCAGCGCGCCGATGCGAAGCTCCTCGAGGTTTTCGGCGGCGATCCACCAGCCGCCCAGGACCATCCAGGAGATGAACGTCCCGATCGGAGCGAGCGCCGGCCGCCGGCTGTGCCTCGCCTCCCGGGCCATGGCCAGGTTCAGCCCGAGCAGAAGCGCGGTCAGGCCGGGAAGCGCCGCCCGCGGATCCGGACCGGTCGCCAGGACGAAGAGGACGAAGATTCCGAGGAACAGCATCGGGAGGCCGGACTGCCCGACTTCCGAGTCCGGCTTCCAACGTCGCACCGCCATCGGAACGGCCGCGAGAATGACGCCGAAGGCGGCATAGACGATGACCGCATCGATCACCCGGTCCGCGGTGAGATGTTCCACCGACCAGACTGCCTCCGCGATCAGCGTCAGGACGGCTCCAACCATCCACGCGGTGGGTGCGTCTTCGATCGCGGCAGCGAATCCCACCAGAAGGAGAAGGACGGCGAGGACGGAAAAAAGGAGGACCGGCGCCGCGGTCAACGGTTCCAGCAGCGCGAGAGCCGCGAACATGAACAGCAGAACCGGCGCACCGAAGACCGCCTTTTCCGAACCGCCCACGAGGGGACGTCGCAGCCGCCGTGCGACCGTCGGGGCAAGAGAATAAAGAAGGACGAATCCTGCGATCCAGACGAGGATCGAAGGCCACGCATCGTGCCGATAGCCGATTGCGGACCAGATGACGAAGGTGAAGGTGGTGGAGAGCGCGCCGAGCGGATGAAGCAGTCGCGGTCCCCGCGCCGAGGCTGCGATCACCGCGAGACCGATGTCGATCGCCAGCAGGAAGCTGAACAGAAGGCCTCGATGTGCGGCATAGCCGGGAACCGCCGCGAGATAGAAGGCGAAGCTCAGGGGAACGACCGCGGCGAGGGCGGCGGTGCGTCCGAAAAGCGAGCGCCGGCTCTGCTCACCTTCTCCCGTGGAGATCCAGAACGAGGCAATCGTCACCAGCGGGAAGATCAGGAAAATGCCGATTGCCAGGCTCACGCTCGACTCGTCGAGGAAGCGCGCCACCCAACCCCACTGGTAGAGCGTCGTGAAGACCAGAGTGAGGACCGAGAGCATCGGCCAGCGCTTCCGGTACGCGACCCAGGCGAGACCGGCGTTGAGGATCAGCAGATACCCGAACAGGGTCACCGGGCGGTCCTGCCCGGTCGACAGGAGCGCCGGTGTGGCGAAGCCGCCGAGCAGGCCGAGAAGCGCCATGAATACCGAATCGCGCCGGATCGACAGGAACACTGCCAGACCGGTCACTCCGGCCATCAGCGCGAATCCGAGCGCGGCCGGAATCAGATTCCAGAGAGCATGCGAGGCGAAGAGTGTCGCGTACAGGATGGCGATCCCGGAGCCGTCCATCGCGTTCGCGGTGGTGCGATAACCGCTGGCGAAACGCATCTCGCAGACCACGACAAGTCCCACTCCGCCCACCAGGCCGAGAACCATCCGGACCATCGGACTGAGCAGTCCAGCCTCGAACGAGTACTTCAGAAAGAAGATCGCGGCGAGTGCGAGAGCCACCCCGGCAATCCAGGAGAAGAGCCGAACCCCGACGAAGTTCTCCCAGTCGATCCCGCGAACCCGGTCGGTGAACGATGGGCCGGCCTCCTGATGGAAAGGAGCGGCGGGTCGAGAGCTGGGGAAGGGTGGCTCGGGCGCAGGCGGTGGTGTTGGTGCGGGAAGGGGCGCTGCCGGTTCGAGCGGTGGCGCGACGGGGGCCGCCGGAGGCGGGGTCACCACCGGAGGCGGGGCGAATGCCGACTGGGCCGCCGGCTCGTGCCTGGTGGGTGGCTGCGGCTCCGTAGGAGGAGCCTCGGTTGCCATCGCCCCCTCGGTGGAAGAACGGCGGGGAGCTGCCATCTCCCGGATCTTCTCCGCGAGTTTCTGGTTCGCCGCGATCAGCCGCGTGATCTCGGATTCCAGCGAGCTCACGCGCCCCTGCAACGAGAGGGTGAGGATCAGCGCGACCACGCTCACTGCCCCGGACGCCAGCACTACCAGCGCCACCAGGCACGACAGATCGTCCATCAGAGCCGATGGTAGCGGAAAGGGGGAGGAAAGGCGAAGAGCACCGTCGAGTCGTGCCGCGGAGCCTTGATGTCCCCGCGGCACAACCCCGGACTCAGCGGTCGCTGCGGCGATTGTTTCGGCCGCTCGGGTTCTACGGCTGGATGGTGATGTGATCCACCACGCGCTTCACGCCGTTGACGTGAGAGGCGGCAGTCAGAATCTGCTGTTTCTGGGTCGCATTCGCCGCGTGACCCTGCAGGGTGACCACGCCATTGTCGACGTTGATTTCCACCGCAAAGGTCTTCTCCGGAACCTCGGAGGCGATCGCCGCACGGACATCCGCTTCCATCGCAGCGTTGTCGACATTCGAGGGGGTTTGCCGGTTCATCGAGCATCGGGCTCCGATCAGGAGCAGCATCATCGCCAGGGACACCATTGCCACATTTCGTTTCATCGATTCCTCCTATCCGTTCGTCAAGAAAACACGGTATGGACAGGTGCGGAGAGCAAAAGCCGAGCCCGGAACGGCGGTGAGACGGTGAGAGGTGAGACGGTGAGAGGTGAGACGGTGAGAGGTGAGACGGTGAGAGGTGAGACGGTGAGAGGTGAGACGGTGAGAGGTGAGACGGTGAGAGGTGAGACGGTGAGAGGTGAGACGGTGAGAGGTGAGACGGTGAGAGGTGAGACGGTGAGAGGTGAGACGGTGAGAGGTGAGACGGTGAGAGGTGAGACGGTGAGAGGTGAGACGGTGAGAGGTGAGACGGTGAGAGGTGAGACGGTGAGAGGTGAGACGGTGAGAGGTGAGACGGTGAGAGGTGAGACGGTGAGAGGTGAGACGGTGAGAGGTGAGACGGTGAGAGGTTGGCAACCCCGGAGGGTGGAAGCACCATTGGTGGGGTCGGGCCGCTGGCTCGATACCCGGCGGCGTCCGGTCGCGGAGGGCGCACTCCACCAGGCGGAAGAGGCCTGGAGTGTCAGTTCGCCACCTTCACCTTCGCTCCGTCGCTCACGTCATTGCCGGGATGCGTAATCACCACGTCACCTTTCTTCAAACCGTCGGTCACCTCGGCGACCTCACTGTTCCGGTGGCCGATGCGGACGGTGCGCACGCGGGCGTGCCCCCCCTCGACGACGAAGACGTTCCAATCCTGCCCATTGCGAAACAGTGCACTGACCGGCACCCGGAGCACGTCGCCATTCTCCCAGACGACGATGCGTGCCTCGATCCGGTAGCCGTCTCCGAGCGAGGAGGGAGTCTGATCGAGATCGGCGATCACGTTCACCCGCTGTTCTTCAATGCCGAGCGCGGAAATTCTGGTGAATCCCGAGGGCTCCACCACCCGCACCTTGCCGTGCAGGGGCTGATCACCGCCCCAGTCGTCGACGATCACCGGATCGCCAGGGCTGATTTTCACCGCATCGGCGGAGAGCACTTCGATCACCAGTTCGATGTCGCTTGCATTGCTGACGATCAGAAGCGGCTCCCCCGCGGTGACCACCCGACGGCTCCGTTCCGGCACGCGAAGAACCTGACCTTCGACCGGGGAGTGCACCTCGATACTTCGGGCGACGCTGGTGGAACTTCGCAGGGAGAGAAGGCCGGCCCGGGCAACCTCGAGTTGTGCGGATGCGGTCTCCGCCCGGTGACGTGCCGCGGCGAGATCATCCCTGGCCGTCTGCTCGGCCGTTTTCGCCTGGTCCAGTGTCTCGGCCGACGCGATGCCCTCGGCGGCAAGCCTGGCGATCCGTTGGCGGTCCTTTCGCGCCAGCTCGAACGCCGCCTCCGCGCGCGAGACCATCGAGCGTGCTTCGCGCAGCGACGCTTCCGCGGCGTCCACCCCTCCGGTCACTTCCTCCTTCTGGCGGGGGTCCAGCTCGGGCGGGGTGATCTTCGCGACGACGTCACCCTTCTGCACGCGGCTCCCTTCGCGAAGATCGATCCGGCCGACCTCTCCCGTGACCGGCGCCGTGATCACGAACCGGTCGCGCACGCGCGTCTCCCCCTTCTCGTCCACGGTCACGTTCATCGGTCCTCGAGAGACGGTAGCGGTCTCCACCGGGACCGGTTCGGGTAGGAAGGCGAAGACGAGAAGAACCACGAGCACCACACCCACCAGGAGATAGATCAGAGTACGGCGTTTGACCTTCATGGGACAGGATCATCCTACCTGAAAAGAAGGTGAGAGGTGAGAGGTGAGAGGTGAGAGGTGAGAGGTGAGAGGTGAGAGGTGAGAGGTGAGAGGTGAGAGGTGAGAGGTGAGAGGTGAGAGGTGAGAGGTGAGAGGTGAGAGGTGAGAGGTGAGAGGTGAGAGGTGAGAGGTGAGGGGTGAGAGGGAGGTGAGAGGTGAGAGGTGAGAGGTGAGAGGTAGGAGAGGTGAGAGGTGAGACGTTGGAGGTTGGAGGGTGACAACGGGGTGTCCGGAGACTCACCACTGCGTTTCATCGAGATCGTCGACGGGCGACTCTCGGATCTGCAAAGACTCCGAACAGAAGAGCTCGGCCTTGGATCGCATCGATCCGAGCATTCGACCGACCGAGAGCAGTTGCTGGGTGAGACGTTCGAATGACTCCACATCGAGGTACTGGCATTGCCTCGCCACGCGCAACCAGTGCCGGGTCTCCCGCTGCTCTCCATCAGCATCCGTCAGTTTCGACACGAAATGTCTCACGTACATCCGCTTGGCCCACGCTTCTGCGATCTGGGCACCGACCGATCGGGATGATCTTCGGATCTGATCGGTCAGGGAGTATCTCTCTTCCGGTGGGAAGGCTTTGGATAGTTCGAAAATCTCGGACCAGACCTCCTCAGCCCTCCTGTACACCTCCAGATCCGTGAAATCATTCACATGCTCCATCTTCGCCCCCCTTGAAAAAGCACCTTAGCAGCACCAATCAACCGATCGTTCTCCAACCTCCTACTCAACCTCTCACCTCTCACCTTCTCACCTCTCACCTCTCACCTTCTCACCTCTCAACCTCTCACCTCTCACCTTCTCACCTCTCACCTTCTCACCTTCTCACCTTCTCACCTTCTCAACCTCTCAACCTCTCACCTCTCACCTCTCACCCTTCTCACCTTCTCACCCCTCACTCTCTCGTCTTCAGGACCTCGACGAGGTCGAGGGTGCGGATCCGCCGGTAGATCAACAGGCCCGAAAGGACTGCCGAGAGAACGATCACTCCGAAGCCGAAACCGTAGGTCTTCGCGGTGATGATCACCGGAAGGCGGTAGAGCTCCGAGGCGATGGCCCTGGCGATGACCGCGGAAAGGCCGTAGCCGAGAACGAAGCCGAACGGAATTGCGGCGAGGGTGAGGATCGCCTGTTCGCCCAGGAGCATGCCGGCGACCTCGCGTCGGGTGAAGCCGAGCACCCGAAGACTGGCGAGCTCGCGTCCGCGCTCGGAAAGGGCGATACGTGCGCTGTTGTAGACCATCCCCGCGGCGATGATGCAGGCGAAAAAGATGATCATGAAGGTGGAGATGTAGAGGCTCTCGGCGATGGTCTGTTCGAAGCTCTGAAGCATCGCCTCCCGGAGCGTCACCCCGGCAATTGCCGGCATCCGCTTCAGCCGTTCGTAAAGCTGCTGCCGGTGAAGTGCGTCGACCTGGAGCAGAGCACCGGTCATGGTCATCGGCTCGTCGAGCATCCTGGCGACTGCACGGCGGTCCATGTACGCGGAAATTCCGATCAGTTCCTGGACCACCTCGGCGACCGGGACCTCGACGACAGGCCGCGCGCCCTCCAGCACTTCGACCGTCACGAGATCTCCCGGTCCCGCATGGAGGAGTCTCGCCAGCTCGTCATTCAGCACGATTCCCTGGGACGGGATCTGAACGGTCTGGCCCCCGGCCTCCACCAGCCGTCGGAGATCCGATCCGGGTTCCATCGCGAAGATCCCCACCCGGCGGCTGAAATGCTCGTGGCGGAGCCGCACCGGCACGGTTCGGAACGGCTCGACCTTCATCACGCCCGGCAGATGGGCCAGGGCGAACTTCGTCGATTCCTGGTGAGGCTCGTAGAGCGCCACCGAGAGGTCTTCCCTCTGGATCTGGTGGAACTGGAGATCCATGATGAAATCCATGGCGTCGAACATGTAGCCGCCGACCACCAGGATCGCGGTGGCCAGAGCGATCCCGAGGATGGAGAAGAAGGCCTTCATTTTGCGGCGTGCCAGATTGCGGACGATGATCCGGCCGGGAGCGGAGAGGAAACGGAAGAGGCCGAGCCGCTCGATGATTCCCGGCTCGAAGCGTGGCGGCGGCTCCGGACGCATCGCCTCGGCCGGGGGCAGGCTGATCGCACCTCGCACCGCCCACAGCGCACCCACCGAGGCGGCCAGCGCGCTGACTCCCATGCCTCCCAGCACCAGAATGGGATTGACCTCGAATCGCAGGACCGGGAGCTGAAAGAAATCGGTGTACATGCGCGCCAGCCCATGCGCCAACCAGGTGCCGGTGGGAAGCCCGAGCAGACTTCCCGCTGCGACGATCACCAGCGCGAACTCCAGAAAATGCATGCCGATGCGCCCGTTGGAGTAGCCGAACGCCTTGAGGATCGCGATCTGGTCCCGCTGGGTCTGGACCAGGCGGGTCAGAACGATGTGAATCAGAAAGGCGGCCACGCCGAGAAAGATCGCCGGCAGAACGATTCCGGTGACCCGGTCTCCCTTGATCTCGTTCGTCAGGTACTGGTTGGAGACCTGCTCGTCGCGCCCGTACGCGCCGGTTCCTCCGTAGGGGCGGAGCAGACGGTCGAGATGAGCGATCACCGCGGCCTGAGTCACACCCGGCGCGAGGGACATGGAAACATCGTTGAACGCGCCATGCATGTCGTAGGCGTACCCCAGCGCTTCCCGGCTCATCCACAGTACGCCGAAGCGCTTCTTGTCCGGGAACAGATCGGATGGCCGGATCTCGTAGACGTACTCCGGCGACATTCCGATCCCGACGATTTGCAGCGAGCGCCAGCGGCCATTGATGATCGCGCCGATCGAGTCGCCGAGATTCAGATCATTGCCGGTGGCGAACGACTCGCTGACGATCGCCTCATCCGGATGCCCGGCGTCGATCCAGCGGCCCCGGCGGAGAAACAGGTCGTTCAGGATCGGCGTTCGACGTTCGGGGATGGAGATCAACCGGCCCGTGGCCGGCTCGGTGAGATCGGGAACGTCGAGCGTCACGTCGACGACCACCCGGGTGCGGACTTCGGCGACTCCCGGGATGGCCGCGATCTTCGTTCGCAGCGACTCCGGGGCGCGTTTGGCCTGCGCGAACACGTCCGCGAACCGGAACTCGCGGTAGTACGAACGCTGCGACTCCTCCAGTGAACGATAAGCCGTCCACATGGTGATCAGCATGGCCAGCCCGCAGGCGACCACCAGCGCAACGGCGATGGCCTGACCGCGCAGGTGAACCAGATCCCGGAACAGCTTTCGATCGAGCGAGCGCATCCGCATCACCAGGTGATCTCACCGGGAGAGACCTTCTTCTCATTGACGGTCGTCTCGGTGATCCGTCCGGAGCGCATCCGCAGGACGCGATCGGCCATTGCCGCGATCGCCGCGTTGTGGGTGATCACGGCGGTGGTCGTGCCGAGCTCGCGGTTGACCCGCTCGATCACCTCCAGCACGATCTTGCCGGTGGTGTAGTCGAGCGCCCCGGTCGGCTCGTCGCAGAGCAGGACGTCGGGGCGTTTGGCGATGGCGCGGGCGATCGCGACCCGCTGCTGCTCGCCGCCCGACATCTGCGCGGGGAAGTGATCGACCCGTTCGCTCGAGTCCGACCAGCTCCGAGCGCCTCGCGCGGGTCCATCGGATGGCGGGCGATCTCGGTGACCAGCGCGACGTTCTCCCGCGCGGTCAGGCTGGGGATCAGGTTGTAGAACTGGAAGACGAAGCCGACGTGCTCGCGGCGGTAGCGGGTCAGGGCCCGGTCGTCGTCGCGCGGTGAGGTCGTGGTCGCGGTAGACCACGTCGCCGGAGGTCGGCACGTCGAGGCCGCCGAGGATGTTGAGCAGCGTCGACTTGCCGCTGCCGGAAGCGCCGAGCAGGACGACCAGCTCCCCCTCGAACAGCTCCAGGTCGACCCCTCGAAGCGCATGCACCTCGACCTCGCCCATCCGGTAGATCTTCGTGATCCCACGGGCGCGAAACACCGGCTCCCGAGACACGAGTGCCATTGTACGGGAAGGCGGAGCGCAGAACGCAGAAGGGAATAACGAAGAGGGAGCAATTCTTCCCGGTACGACTCCCCTCTCCCCGCGCAGAATGATGATTCGAAGCGAGAAGGGCGAAGCGGGGCGGGGGCCGGGGGTGCGGGGCAACCATCCCCCCGCGATTCCGTGTGGCTCGATTCGCGACGGCTGCCCCGGAGCGTTCTCCGCTCGCCGTTGCCGACGCTGCGTCGCGGACGCCCCGATGCGGATGCCCGCCGGCACGGGCGGCCGCGGGAGGCTCGGCTCCTGTGCGGCTCGCTTTTCGAGTCGCTGACGCACCGGAAGTCGCCCGTCCCCTATCGCCCGGGATGTTCGGTAAATAGCGTCCGGCGGAGAAGTTCCGGGTGCAGAACGTCGAAGTCCTTGTCCGTTGTCACGAGATGCGCATCGATGGCCGCGGAAGTCGCAGCGATCCACAGGTCATTGTCGCTGAGAGCCTTTCCGACCGATCTCGTCCAGGAGTGAAAGTGCCCGAAGTTCTCCAGAATCGGGCGGCGGTCGATCGGCACGACCACCAGTTCCCTCAGGAGAGCTTCCAACGCTTGCTTCTTCGGCTCGCCCCACCCGAAGCTCCGGCGAGAGACAGACATTCTCCGATCGTCACCACTGAAATGAGAGGGCGTTCTGGCCGATGACGGATCTGGAATCTTGCATCGATTCGCCGCGCAATCTCGTTGTCACGAATGAGGTGGATGACGACGCCTGTGTCGAGAACCAGAGGCTCGCTCACGACAGCTCCGCGATGGCCGAGGCGAGCTCGTCGTCGCTTTCATCGCCGGGCCACTGACCGATGATCGCATTGACTCCCGATCGCGGACCCTGGGGCTGCCGTAACTCCGCCGTCTCCATGACCTGGAACACGGGTACGGGGAGATGGGACCAGATTTCGACAGTTCCTTCCGCTAATTCGATCGATTCCGCCTCCAGTCTCAGCAGTCTGCCGGACGGGCGAAATACTGCCGTTCCGGAGACGACCACCATGGTCCCGAACAGGCTCGCGAGTTGTCCGGCTGCCACGCCCTCGGCAATGCCCTTGACGGAGGAGCCTTCATCGAGGAGGAGAGTGAACATGCGATCGCTGTGACGGATCGTGTCGAGGGTTCCGGCCACTCGGGCGCGCTGCGGAGGAGGCGTACTCACCCTCAGGCGCTCGACCGACTCGACCGCAGCGAGATCGATCTCCACCGGTAAGCTCGAATCCTGGCCATTCGTCAGCTCAATGGACGAGAAGCCGAATGACAAGGACTCCCGGAAGCGATGAAAGACCGCGAGCAACCCCTGGTCGAGTAGCTCGGAGTCGGTTCGGCCGGCGATGGCTTCGGTCAGGCTCTGGCGCATCAGGTCGACCGCGGAATCCTCCGGCGAGATCGGATGGAAGAGACTCTGTTGCCGAAATTGATCCGGGGCCGCGTCGGCAAGGATCGGCGCCTCCATGACCAGGACGGTGCTTCCCTCTTCGATCGCGACGAGATCGAAATCGGCCGCCTGGCTCAGCCATCCCGGCAAGGAGCCGCGAGCCGTACTTCGCCCTTCGACGCGCAACCGCGTCGCACCACGAGTCGCATCGAGAAGCACGTTGCTCAACTCGCGCAACACACTGGCGGCAACGCGCGCCCCGCGCGCCTGCTCACCTCTCAGCCGGATTCGATAACGTTTCGTGGGATCAGCCTCCGAGTCTCAGTTTACCTCGGTCGTTGCAAGGCGGGTACTCGTTTCCGTCGAAAGAACACGGCACAGGTCCCTTGAGAATGTGGTTCGTGCTCCCAGGCCCGCCAAGCGCAGTCTGATGGACTCGCTTGGGGCGGGGAATACAAAAATATTGAAGCAGTCGCCGTGGTTGTAGGTCGAGTCGTTGCCGACCCCAAGCCAGCCGCCGAGCCTTGTGGCGAACAGAACGTGAGTCGATGAGCTCAGACATCCAGGTAGGAGTCGTCCGAAGCGATGGCGGGACAGACTTGCTCTCAGCAATCACCTCTCCGCCTACAAACTGAAACACGCGATGCCGAGCGGTCCTCAGTCGAGCACCAGGGCGCCAAGGGTTGTCCCGAAGTAGAAATTCCCTCCACGCGGGAGGTGCGGAGCGCACATTCTGGGTCAAGGCTACCACCTTCAAGTATGCGATGGGGCTGAGACCGCGAGCCCAAGCCGACGAAGAGAAGGCCGGCGTGCTTGCCCGAAAGAACTGGGCGGTCCTGGAACTCATTGCGCGAGAGGCTCTCGACCTCGGATTGATCGCGAAAACCGATGCATCGAAAGGATGGCATATTCACTACGAACTGCATGATGACGTTTTCGGTCGCCTGTCTGAGAAATATGGAGACCAAGTGATTCGATAGGTTACTTCCGTATTGGTTTGCCGAAAGCCCCCCTGCAGGCTGCCGGAGACTGTGACGTGGGGCCGCCTCAGCTCGAAGCACCTTGACTCGAGCTCGCCATACCGATCCTCGGTACTTATCTGCAACTACCAAGGAATTGTCCTGCGTGCGTGTCGCGGCACCTGATCGAATCTCCGGTCATTCAGAACAGCTCCGTGAGGTGGTCCCGACGATTTCCTTCGTTACCTCGTTCACCGACGAACGAGTGGCCATTCGGCCTCGAGTTTTCCGGGACGTCCGTGGAAGCGATCCCCCTCCACGTGCCGCTCTACGGGCTGTATGCATCGTGCCCGCTTTTCTGGCAGGATGGTGCTCATGGGAACGATCGACGAGTTTTCGCTCAAGTACCGGCTGTTTCTCAAGACCTACCGGTGGAGAAGGATCGACCCGGTTCCGTGGACGCCGCTCCGGAAGCCTCTGAGCGAGGCGCGGGTGGCTCTGGTCTCCAGCGCAGGGCTGGTGCTGCCGGACCAGAAGCCCTTCGATGATTCCGTCCGCGGGGGCGATTACTCGTGGCGCGCAATTCCTTCCAGCACCGATCCTGCCGTGCTGATCGAGACCCACCGGAGCGATGCGTTCGACCGGAGCGGACTCGAGCAGGATGCGAATCTGGTCTTTCCGCTCGACCGGATCCGGGAACTGGCAGAGGACGGCTCGATCGGCGAAGTCGCCCCTCGCCACCTCTCGTTCATGGGATCGATCACCGCACCCGCACGGCTGACCCGCGAGACGGCCCCCGAGGCCGCCGCACTGCTCGTCGAAGACCAGGTGGATCTCGCGCTGCTGGTTCCCGTCTGACCGACCTGCAACCAGACGATCGGTCTGATCGCCGCGGAGCTCGAGCGCCAGGGAATCACCACCGTCTGCATTCAGCTCCTTCGTGAGGCAGCCGAGGCGGTCCGTCCGCCGCGCTCGCTGTTCGTGCCGTTCCGTCACGGGTTCCCTCTGGACAGGCCCGCAGACCCGGATCGCCAGAAGAGGGTGATGCGCGCGGCACTGGAACTGGCCGGACGGGCCACGGCCACCCCTCCTCTGCTGGTCGAGTACAGCCCCCAGTGATCCGTTCGACAGTGGGCAAACTTTCCGGTCCCGAATTGCAGACATTCCGGGCCAGGGAAGACCCGGGCTACTTGCCGAGTGGGCCGGGTGTTCCTACACCCGGCCCGGGACGCAGTCTGATTCTCGGGAGAACAGGGATCCAGGCGAGGCTGGTGGACCCGCAGAAATCATCTACACGGCAAGCGCGAAGCGCGCGCCGTGAACCGGATTCTGGCTGCACAACGCCGGCGCGCGCTTCGCGGTTGCCCGGCGGCGAGTCGGGCGCATCGAGAGTAAGATGGCCTTCTCCCATCAGAAGAAAGGGCCGAAGATGAGAATGAAACCGTGGGTTGCGACAATCGCCGTGATGTCCCTGATGTCGGTCTCCGGATTTGCCGCGGAGCATCCGGGGCACAAGGTGTTCGAGAAGGCGAAGTGTTACGTCTGTCATGGCCAGGACGCCACCGGAAACACCCCGGCGGGCAAGGCGCTCGGAGCGCGGGATCTGCACTCGGCTGAAGTTCAGAAGCTCAGCGATGACGAGCTTCGCGCGGTGATCTCGAAAGGCAAGGGTAAGATGCCTCCATTCGGCGGTTCACTCTCGCCCGAGGAGATCACCCAATTGATCGGCTTCATCCGGACCCTGGCGAAGTCGTGAGTCACCGCGACGGGCCGGGATTCTGCCAGACGCCGAGGAGAAACTCCTCGATGATCCTGTTGTGCTCTTTCGGATGACTGATGTAGGGAATGTGCCCCGCACCGTCGATCTCGTGGTACTCGGCATTCGGGATGAGGTCGGCGAGCTCCCGTCCCTGCTGCAGTGGAACCAGCCGATCCGCGGTTCCGTGGATGACGAGGGTGGGCACCCGGATGGCGGGTAGCTGATCGCGGAGGTCGACCTCCGCGATCGCCAGCAGACGGCTCGCACGCTCTTCCACGCTGGTCATCAGCGCTTCCCGCACCAGTTCCTGACGACCCTCGGAATCGCTGCTCTTTCCGATCACGTAGCGGGCGGACAGCGGTGCGATGAGGGGCGCGATCGCTGAGCCGATCGGCTCCAGACGAGGGAGGAATCGGGCCAGGGGGAGAAGCGGGTGGAAGAGTCCCGAGTGACGGGCGAAGCCGGCGGTGAGAATCAGACCCGACAGGTCCACCGAATGGGAGGTGGCGACCCGGATGGCGACCACGCTCCCGAACGAGGTACCGAGCAGGACCGGCCGATCGAAGCGGCGGACCACCTCCGCGACGGCGTTCGCGAAGGGTTCGAGGGATCCCCCTGGATAGCTGTCGACGGGGCTGCTCAGCAGACGGAAATCGGCTTCGCCCGCGAGCGGCCGGAAGCGGGCGAAAGACTGCCCCGTGGCGGACATCCCCGGGATGCAGACCACCGTCCGATGCGAATCGATCAGCCCGTCGTGGAAACGGAAACATCGAAGCGGAATCGACGCCGTCTCCAGATCCTCGTAGGGAAGGTCGAATCCGTCGATCGGCGAGGGGTCCGGCAGTCGAAGTGGCCCCTGAGGGCCGGAGCGCGAATCAGACATTTCTGCGGCAGGCATCATACCCGGATCGGCGAGGTTCCCGAGTCCGGCCATTCCCCTCCGGGATGGGACTTGCGGCCGACGGGGGGCCGCTCCGCCGGATGTGATGCGGGATTGCGCCACCCGAGCCCGAACCGTCCCGCCACGTTCAGGTCAGGGTCAGATCGGCGACGGCGGAAACCTCGATGGTCGGCTCGACGATGACCTCCGCACGGATCGAGTTCGAGATCAGGCACTTCTCGTGAGCATCGTGAATTGCCCGGGTGGCCGCCTCGATCGCATTTTCCTCTGCAACGATGATCCGCGGGCGGAGGACCACCCGGGTGAACTGGTATCCATCGCCGGTGAATTCGAGCGTCCCTTCCGCATCGCTGATGTACATCTCCAGGGGAATCTCGAGCCTGAGCGCAAAGGCGAGAAAGGTGGTCATGGTGCAGGAGTTGACCGCGGCCACGAAGAGGTCCTCCGGTGACCAGATCCCCGGTTCCCCCTTGAACTCGGGAGGGGCTGACACGCGGATCTCCGGCTTTCCGTCGGTGAACAGCGTGCCGGCGCGGTTTCCGCCCCATTGCAGACTGGTGTGGTACTGAAAGCTCTTGTGGCGGATGGTTGGTTTTGCGGACTCACCCATGGCAGCCTCCTCTGGATCGAAGAAGATCCAGTCTCATCATAGGGGCCGTCAACGAGATCGGCCGTAGTGAGGCTCACCCGGGCGTGTGACCTGCGGCCCGGAGCTCTTCTGCCGGGTTTGCGCCGGGCATGGCCCGGGGTCCGGCACGCGTTCTCCGGAAGTCAGCCCTCGTCCCGCTCGAGCGGGATCCTCTCGACGCGGTGGCGATCGAGACGAAGCCCGCCCATCGCACTGGTGAGCAGGCGGAGAAGCTCGGGTTGCCGGCTCGTCCCCGTCTTGGCGAAGATCCTCTGAAGATGCGAGCGTGCGGTGGTGATGCTGACCAGCAGGGTCTTCGCGGCTTCCTGGATGGTGCTTCCGTAGACCAGTTCGATGGCCAGGCGGGTCTCGGCGTTGGTGAGGTTGTAGAGCGACCGGAGCAGTTCAGGATTGGGAAGAAAGCCGAGCTCGGGATCAGTCAGGAGCAGGGCGGCGCCCAGCGACCGGGACAGCATTCGATCACTGAGAGGAAGCACCAGGACCTGCAGGGTTCCTTTCCCGGCCTGTCGTGGAAGAAGCATCAGCCGCGCCGGCGGCATCTCACCGCTCCACTCGGTCGAGTCGAGAATGATCGAGCGGAATCGGTCACGGTATTCATCGCGGGCGGGAAGAATGACACCGTCGACCCGGAGCAGCGGATCCCGGAGGGCCAGGACCTCGTCGGCCGACTCGTTCGAATGACAGATCGTGCGGCGGCGGTCGAGCACGATCACTCCTGCACGCAACTGGTCGAGAGTTCCGGTCAGGGCCAGCAGATTCGCCGCGGCCGGTCCCTCGCCGTCGGGCTTCTGTCCTGCAATCTCCGACATCAGCTCCAATTATCGCACCGGATGGGCGGCAGGGAATTTCGCGGCCTGCAAATCCTGCCCTTTCTCATTCATTTGGATGAGGTTCTCGCGGCGCCGTTTCATCGATTTGAAGGACGCGAAACCGCGGGATTCCCCCTACTCTATAGGTGAGTATCCCGGTGCGACAGCCCGGGGGCTCGTGGGTTCGAAGGGCGCGTCGTTCGCAGGCTTGAACGGCGCGCAATCCTCTCCTCCGCAAGAGGCTTCGACAGGACGGACGGCGGCTCCCCCAGCCGCCGTCCTTTTTTCCTTCAGGAATGCCAGTCGCTGATGAGATAAGCTCCCATCGATTCAGGCAGGATTGCGCTGATGAACGGGAATGAATCGAGCGACCACCCCCGGGGCAGGCTCTGGCCTCTCTGGAAAACCCTGATCGGGTGGCATCACCGCCGCGGCCTCCGCCGCACTCTTGCTCACGCCCGGCGACACAGCCCGTTCTACCGCACTCGAATCGGCCTCGATGTGGGCACTCTCGCCGATCTGCGTCGGACGCGGTTTTTCACCACTGCAGCGGATCTGACCGATCCGGCGAATTCGTTTCTGGCGGTGCCCGAACAGGAGGTTTTCAAGCTCTGGCTTTCCAGTGCGACGACCGATCATCGGAAGACCATCGCCTTCACCCGCCGGGACTGGGTGCAGGTGACCCGGACGGTCGCCTTCTCCATGTGGTCCAGCGGGATCGGGAAAGGTGACGTCGCGCTGGTCCTCTACGACCTCGGAACTCCATCCTGGGTCACCGGGCAGGTCCTGGTCGCGGCGCTGGAGCGGCGAGGCATCTGTGCGATCGCCGGCAAGGCTCTGTCTCCCAGGGAGATCTTCGATCTCATCCGATCGATGCGGGTCGACGCGATCTTCTCGACTCCCAGTATGCTCCGTCACCTCATGTACAGCGAGGAGGGTGATCTTCGGCATCTCGGGATCCGGAGCATCTTCCTCGGAGGCGAGCCCTGGGGCGAATCCTTCCGCGGGCTGATCCGGGAGCGATGGGGCTGCACTCCGCTCGACACCTACGGGATGACCGAGACCGGGGGAGCGACTGCCGCGGAGCTCTGGCCGGGGCGCGGACTCTTCGTCAGCGCCGATCTCCTGGTGGAGGTGATCGATCCGGAGAGTGGTCAGCCGGTTGGGCCGGGCGAGACGGGAGAGGTTGTGATCACCACCCTGGGCCGGAAGGGCACACCGCTGATCCGCTACCGCACCTCAGACGTCGCGACGCTTCTCGAGAGCTTCGACGGGGCAACCGGCCCGGCGCTTCGGATCAGCCGGATCATCGGCCGAAATGACGACACGGTGATCGTCGGGATGGCCGCGCTGCTGAATCCGGACGATCTCGAGCGGGTGCTCGATGCGTCTGGCTCACTCGGGCTGTTCCAACTGGTGGTGGAGGATGCGAGCGGAGCCGATCGCCTCCGCCTTCGGGTGGAATCCGCACAGCCTTCGGACGAACTCCGGCAGAGGCTTCGCAGCGATGTCCTCGAAAGCCTGATCGATCTCCGGTACGACCTCGAGGTGACTCACGGCATCCGTGCTCTGGAGATCGAGTGGCTTCCGCCCGGGACGCTCCAGCGGGAGAATCCGGTCAAACTGCGGCGGGTCATCGATCGCCGCGATCGGAGCCGGCTGGTGGAAGACGCCGCCGTCCTGGTCTGATCGGCGACGTCTCCCTGGTTAGAGCGCGCTTTCGTCGTCCGAGCCTTCTTCCATCCCCTCGAAGAGGAACGTCGAGAGATAGCGTTCGCCGGTGTCTGGCAGCATCGCCAGCAGCACCGATCCCTTCGGCGCTCTTTCGGCGACCTTGACCGCTGCCAGAAATGTCGCTCCCGCCGAGACGCCACAGAAGATGCCTTCCTTCTGTGCGAGCTGACGGGCCATGTCACGCGACTCGACCTCGTTGACCTTGACGATCTGATCGGCGATGTCGGGATTCAGGACCCCCGGGACGAAGTCCGGGACCCAGCCCTGGATCTTGTGCGGGTTGAACGGTTCACCCGAGACCAGCGCCGCATTCTCCGGTTCGGCCAGGACCACGTGGAGGTCCGGACGCGCCTTCTTCAACATCTCTCCCGCGCCGGTGATGGTGCCGCCGGTTCCCCATCCGGAGACGAAATAGTCCAGACGGCGGCGGGAAAAGTCCTGCAGAATTTCCGGCCCAGTGGTGCTGCGATGGAAGGCGGGATTGGCCGGATTTTCGAACTGCTGAGGCATGAACCACCCCTGGCGCCTGGCCAGCTCCTCGGCTTTGCGCACCATTCCGGTCCCTTTTTCCGCGGCGGGGGTGAGGATCACCTTCGCCCCGAACGCCCGCATCAGCTTCCGCCGCTCGATGGAGAAGGAATCGGCCATCACCGCGACGAACCGGTAGCCTTTGACCGCACAGACCATCGCCAGCGCGATTCCCGTATTGCCGGAGGTGGGCTCGACCACGGTCATTCCCGGTTTGAGCACGCCGCTTCGTTCCGCATTCTCGATGAGCGCGATTGCCAGACGGTCCTTGACCGAGCTCATTGGATTGAACGCTTCACATTTGACGAACATCTCGACGTGGTCCGGCCCGAGATGGTGAATCCGGATGACGGGGGTATTTCCGATCGTGTCGAGTATGGAATCGTAAATCATGAATGACCCTCCTGCTGTGGGTTGAAAACTCGCGCTTCCGGGCTGCACCAGGAGCAGCACCGGGTCTCGTATCACTCTACGGATCCAGAGCCTCCGATGTTACACCCCTCGACCCTGGCTGCACTCCTTCCCGTCGTCTGCATCACGGCTTGCCGGTGACGGATCGCACTGCCGGGCCTCCGTCCGGATTCGACATTACGAGTGTGCAATGGAATGCCGACGAGGTCTCACGAGAGGTGGAATGGTGAAAAGGACGTGGATCTGTCTGTTCGCACTGCTGGCAGGGATCGGGATCGCAATCTCCGTGTTTGCGGCGGATGACGTGCTGGTGATCACCGGAACGCTCAAGTGGTACGACAACACGGTGGCACCAGATCAGAGTTTCGACGTGGTGAAGATGGACGAACGGGGGGCGGAGATCATCATTCTCCGGAGCGGGAAGCCGCTTCCGCCGCCCGGCCACGGAAAGAGCGGATCCGATGGCCGCTTCCGGGTCGAGGTAGCGAAAAACCAGTTCGGCAGTGACGTCATCCGGGTGGGAGTCAAGCTTCCCGGAGAACCGCCCCGGTACGCCCGGTATCGGGACGGCAGGGTCGCGGTGATCGAGGCTCCGATCTCGGACGATTCTCTCGAGCTTCCGGCGGGACAGACCCTTTACGTCAAGAAGCGGTAGGGTTGAGGAAGACGCGGTGTCGGAGAGCTCAACTGCTGATTGACGGCTGAGAAGTGGCGCTGTCGCCGGAACCGCAGATCAGCTGGTAGACCCCCAGCACGTCATCGTGGACGTCGTCGAGATCTTTGCGCATTCTCGCGAGGATGTCCTGAAATTCCGGTCGGTCCTGCAGGGGCGCGAACCAGGGATGTTTGACCAGGAAATACCAGCTGTGGTTGCCCAGCCGGGCGGCTCGGTCCAGCCATCGCAGCGCCGCATCCTGGTCTCCTAGCCTGGACTCGGTCAGGGCGACCCGCAACGCTGCCCAATGATTGCCCCGGGCCTCCGGAATGACCGAGGCAATGCTTTTCTCGGCCCGATCACGATCTCCCTGGGCCGCGGCGATCATCCCGCCGAGGGTGCGTCCGCTGTAGTGCCGCGGTGCAATCCGGCTCGCCTCACGCGTCTCGACTTCGGCGGAGGAGAGGTCACCCCGAACCAGGAAGGAGAGCGCACGAATGTCGTGAGCAGCGAGCTGGGTCTGCTCGCTCTTCATGGCCGCGGCCGCACTCTGGATTGCCGCATCGGGATCGACGGCGTTGACGTACCAGTAGCCGCGGGTGCGGGCGTCGGGCGAGCTCGGATCGAGTGCGACCAGCCGGTCGATGATGCATTCGGCGCGCTGAAGATCCCCGGTGGCCACGAAATACGAGGCCATGGTGGCCAGGGCCTCTGGAAGGTTCGGATCGATCCGGAGCGCGGCGAGATTTTCCCGCACCGATTCGCGGAAGTGGTCGGGCTGGCGGATCAGAGTCCGCCCGAGTGCCAGGTGCGCCTGCGCGAGGTTCGGATCGATTCGCACGGCCTGCCTGGCGTACCAGTCTGCCGGGTGCTCCGACTGGTCCTCGCGCAGAAGGCCCCGGACCTGGCCGAGTGAAAGCGCAATTCCGAGGTCGGCATACGCGGCCGCGAACTGTGGATCCAGCTCGATGGCGCGCTGGAGCGCGCTGATCTGCTCCCGGAAATCCTCCGGCCGCAGGCTTCCCATCTTCGACCGCGCGCGGAGGTAGGCCTCGTAGGCCGGCGGGCTCGAGGTCCTCGGTTCCGATCGGCGCGTCGCCGGGCTCTCGGCCAGCCGGCGGCGGAGCGCCGTCGTCGTCTCGCCCGAGACCCGGTCCATCAGCCGGATCAGGTTCCCTCGCTCCCCGTCGATGGTCTTCGCCCAGACGCCGTAGCCGGTCCGCGCGTCGGTCAGTTGCAGGCTGATCCGGACCTTCTGGCCTTCGGTCAGGAAGTTTCCCTCCAGCACGCCGTCAACCTCCAGCTCGTCACCCACCGCACGGGCACTCGCCTCCTGGTCCTTGTAGGCGAGGATCGCGGAGGTGGGCCGGATGCGCAGGTCGGGAATCTGCTGGAGGTGGGTCACCAGCGCGTCCGCCAGCCCGACGGAGAGGAATTCGTCGCCGGAGGCACCGGAGAAATTCTTGAAGGGAAGCACCGCGAGTGAGCGGATTGGCGTCTGCTCGACCGAAGGTCCGCTTGTGGTTCGATCGCGAACGACGAGCATCCAGGCGGCGGTGAGCAGAACCGCGGTCACCGCCAGAGTCGAGCAGCACCACACCGACCCGTGAGCGGCGGGTGGTCCTCGGCAGCCGCCGGCTGACCAGGGTCGAGCGCAGTGAGTGGGGCTCTGCCGAAGCCGACGTGGTCGCGATCGATCGGAGGTCCGCCAGCAGGTGTCCCGCGCTGGGGTAGCGGTCATCCGGATTCTTCTGGAGCAGACGTCCGATGACACGGCGCATCCCCGGCGCCAGATCCGGCCACAACGGCTCGAAGGGCTCCGGCTCTTCCTTCCGGATCTTCTGGAGAACCTCGAGCGGATTGTCCGCCCGGAAAGGAAGGTGTCCCGTGGCCATCTCGTAGAAGACGATTCCGGCCGAGAAGAGATCGCTGCGGGTCCCGGAAGGCTTCCCGTTGGCCTGTTCGGGGGAAAAGTAGGGAATGGTTCCGAAAAGCTTTCCCGCGGTCTTTGTGTTCGATCCGGTGCTGCCCTCGGAGGTGTCGAACGCGCGGGCGAGACCGAAATCGAGAAGCTTCACCGTCCCGTCCGCCTCGACGATGATGTTCGAGCTCTTCACGTCGCGATGAATGATTCCGGCCCGATGGGCGGCATCGAGACCCGCGGTGATCTGAACGGCGATGTCCACGCAGCTTTTTTCATTCAACTCCCCCGCGATGATCAGCTCGGACAGTGACTCGCCCTCGCAGTACTCCATCGCAATCCACGGCTCACCATCCTCTGAACGGCCCACCTGATAGATGGTTGCGACGTTCGGATGCCGGATCGCCGCGGCGGCCCGGGCCTCCTCGATCAGCCGGCTGGCATCCCCGGAGGATTCCTCCGACAGGACTTTCAGCGCCACCTTTCGCCCCAGCTCGAGATCCTCGGCCAGGTACACTGATCCCATGCCCCCTTTGCCCAGAAGGTGTTCGATCCTGAATCGACGACTGTCCACGCGATGGCTCCAATGACCACCCCGACGAGGTGCGACCCTGGTTCGAACCCGAACCGGGTGCGCCTCCTCCGGTGATCTGCTGCGTGCTCATTCTCCGGCAACCGTGGTTCCGGAGCAAACCGGGACGTCGGATGGCCGAAAAAGCTCCTGTCGGAGCGCACAATTTCGCGGTGTCGAGCCCGGAGTCGCGAATCGAGGTGACGGGCACCACCTGGTCCGGATCCTCTGCTAAGATGCGCGGGCGTCGAGAGCAGGGGGGCCTGCGGGCTCTTCCACCCCTGCCGTCAGGTCATCGATTACGTCCATCCGGGAGGAGTTCCAGTGTCGAAGCCGGTGAGGCTCCGTCCGTTTCCAGCGCCCCGCGGTCCGCGGGTTCATGCCCTCGCCCGTATCGGGGCCATCATCCTGCTGTTGTTCATCTTTCTGCTCGGGGTGAAAGGGCTGGGCGATGGCTTCAAACTTCTCGGCCGCGATCTGCTCGACGCCTTTTTCCGGGCGACGGAAAACCCGTTCATGGGGCTGATGGTCGGGATTCTCGCCACCAGCCTGGTCCAGAGCTCCTCGGTGACCACTTCGATGATCGTCGGTTTCGTCGCCGCTCCCGACAACCCACTCCCCATCGCCAACGCGATTCCGATGATCATGGGCGCGAACATCGGCACGACCGTCACCAATACGCTCGTCTCGCTGGCTCATATCGGGAGAAAAGAGGAGTTTCGGCGGGCATTCGCCGCGGCCACCTGCCACGACTTTTTCAATTACATGACCGTGGCGATCCTCCTGCCGCTCGAACTGGCCACCGGCTATCTTCGCAAGTCCGCCCATATGCTCGCGGTCTTTCTGGTGGAGATGGGGACCGGCGGGGTGAAGTACGAAAGTCCGATCAAGGGTGCGCTTCACGCCGGGTTCACGCCGTTCAACTCGTTTGCCGCGTGGCTGTTCGACTCCGATCATGGACGTGCGGCGGTGCTGATTCTGATCAGCGGTGTCCTGATCTTCATTTCCCTTCTGCTCCTCGTCCGAGTGCTGCGTGGAATGCTGCAGAACCGGGTGGAGAGCGGGCTGATGCGGGTCCTCGAAAAGGTCGGCGCGCTCTCGATCCTCGTCGGCGTGGCGGTGACGGTGATGGTGCAATCGAGCTCGATCACCACCTCGCTGCTGGTTCCTCTGGCCGGGGCGGGGGTCATCACCCTCGAGCAGGTCTTCCCGATCACCATCGGAGCGAACATCGGGACCACGGTGACGGCGCTTCTGGCCTCCCTGGCTCTGAGCGGCGAGAATGCTCTGGCCGGAATCACCATTGCGCTGGTCCACTTTCTGTTCAATCTTTCCGGGACGATTCTGATCTATCCGATTCCGGCCATCCGGAACATTCCTCTGATGGCGGCCCGGGGCATCGCCCGCGTGGCGATTCGCTCCCGGGCCTGGGCCATCGGATACGTGTTCATTCTCTTCTACGGCATTCCTGCCGTGGCGGCATTGATCGATCTGAGCTGGAGCTGACATGTTACGAGCACTGATCAACCTGTTTCGCGGAGACGACCCCCTCGGAGAGATGGGTCAGGATTTCGGGCGGATGCTGGAGTCGACGTACGAGATGACTCTTTACGCCGGGGAGATCTTTTTCACCGGCCGCGCCACCGCCGAGGAGCGGACGGCACTCTACAAAACCGACGTCAAGGTCAACCAGCTCGAGCGGAAGATCCGCAAACGGGTGGTGGCTCACCTCTCCCTGCCCGGCAACCAGTATCACGTCCCCTACGGTCTGGCTCTGATGAGTCTGATCAAGGACGTCGAACGTCTGGGCGACTACGCCAAGAACCTCGCGGAGGTCATCGAGATCCATCCCGGCGACCTGCCCGACGATGATGTGGTCAGCGAGCTCCGGGAGATCCGGGTGGCCGTGGAGAATGACTTCCAGGCAGCCATCGGGATCTTCGGCGCCTCCGATACCGATCGAGCCGTCGCATTGATCCAGCAGCAGCGGAATCTCGCCCGTCGATGCGACAACATCCTCCATGCGATCGCCCGCGGGGATTACGATCCCGCGACCACCACCGCGCTGGTGCTGGGCGCGCGCTACTACAAGCGGATCAGCGGCCACGTTCTCAATGTCCTCACCGCAGTGGTCATGCCGCTGCACAAGATGGACTACTACGACGAGGACGAGATCCCCGAGGACGAAGATGCCGACTAGCGAGGCCGGCGCGGGTGTCGCGCTCTCGACCCTGACGAAGGCAAGATCCGTCGCGACCACGGATGGGCTTCACCCGGATTTTCACGCTCGGACGCGGCCGCGGACTCTTTCCTGGGGGTCGGACGTCCCGTCCGATCCCGGGCTTGCCGCGCCGTAGCGTTGCGGAGGCGGGGGGCGTCCTCGCCCCCGAGGGCCCGCTCCACTTGCGAAAAAGGTTCGGTCGCCGATTCCGCGGCCGCCATGGGAGCAGAGACGAATCCCGGCTGCCATTCGAAACGCCAGCGCACGATTCGAAGGTGCGAACCGTCCCGTGAAGGATCTCGCCTTCTCAGGGCCGCGAGCGCTCGTCTCCTGGAATCGCCGCACCCGGCCAGTGGGTTGAGGGGTGATTGTGCAGTTCCTTCTGATCGCCCCGGCGCTCGTTGTGCTCTTCTGGGGCGCCTCCCGTTTCACCGCCTGGCGCAGACGGCAGAAGGCTCTCGAGCGGATCCGCACCCGCTGGACCGGGTCGCGCGATCGCGAGCGGAACTTCGAGGACATCGCACTCTATTTCGATCTGACCCGCGACGGCCGCCCCGGTGCGCTCGACGACGCGACCTGGCGCGATCTCGATCTCGATGCCGTCTTCGGAATGGTCGATCGATGCGAATCTCCGGTGGGTCAACAGAGGCTCTACGCAAGGCTTCGAACCGGCGCGGACGAGCAGGATCTCGAGCGCTTCGACGGGTGGATCGAACACTTCCGCAATCATCCCCGCACCCGCGAAAGCGTGCTGGTGGAGGTCTCCCGGCTTTCGTCCGACGAGGCCTACTTCCTCCCCTGGCTGTTCCTCGACGCTCTGCCCGACGCGCCTCCTCTCGCCCGTCTCTTTCCTCTTCTCGGCGTGGCGGTGGTGGCTGGAATCGCTCTGACCTTCTGGAACCCTGCGTTCATCGCCCTGGTCATCCCGCTGATCCTGACCAACATCGGAATCCATCTGACCTACCGGAAAAAGGTCTTTCGCTTCATCCAGCCGCTCAGGCTCGTCGCCGAGCTGATTTCCGCCGCCCGCGCACTCGGACGCGCCAACCTGCCGGAGCTCGAGGACATCTCCCGCGAGCTCCGTGATCTCGCGGTCCGACTCCGATCGCTCGAACGGATGGCCTCATGGCTCCGTTTCGAGACGGAAGGGGGGATCGACGATCCGGTACGCCTCCTCTACCAGTATCTCAACATGTTCCTGATCGTCGACGTCTCGGTCTTCGTCTACGCTCTGGGGGGCGTTCGGCGGGAGCAGAAGGCGATCCGCCGGATCTTCGAACGGGTGGGGGATCTGGATGCGGCGGTCGCGGTGGCCTCCTTCCGCGATTCACTGGCCTGGTGGTGCACGCCGCGTTTCGACGCCGGCGGACGAAGTCTCGAAGCCGAGGATCTCTTTCATCCTCTCATCGCCGAGGCGGTGCCGAATACGTTGCGCACTGGGGGCGACTCGATCCTGATCACCGGATCGAACATGTCCGGCAAGAGCACCTTCCTCCGCACCATAGGCGTCAATGTCGTGCTTGCCCAGACGATCCGCACCGTCGCAGCCCGCGCATGGTGTGCTCCTCGGTTTCGTCTGGCCACCTCGATCGGACGGTCGGACAGTCTGCTCGAGGGGAAGAGCTACTACCTCGCGGAGGTGGAGCGGATCGGGGAGATGCTCCATCGCAGCGAAGAGAACGGGCCGTGGCTGTTTCTGCTGGACGAGCTGTTTCGTGGCACGAATACGGTCGAGCGCGTCGCGGCGGGGAAGGCGGTTCTGCAGCACCTGAACCGGGGAAATCACCTGCTGATGGTGGCCACCCACGATCTCGAGCTCCTCGATCTGCTGGGCGAGGAGTTCACCTTCGTCCACTTCCGGGAGTCGGTCGACGAAGGTGGTCTCTCCTTTGATTACCGGCTTCGCGACGGCGTCTCCTCGACCCGCAACGCGATCGCTCTGCTCGAACTGATGGGCTTTCCCGAGGAAGTGGTCGAAGACGCGAACCGGACGGTGGAATCGCGCGAGCGGTAGAGCGGGTCGATGGGCGGTGGGTGGAAGGGCAGGCGAGGAACCTCCTCCGATGCGACGGCAAGTTCGTTCGCCGGAGGGCTTTCAGCCGCGGATTTCTCCCACCGTCTCGCCTCCGCAGCAGAGATGGTGTGAGAAATCGGGGTTAGTGCTCCAGCATTCCGCCGGGGGTCTCTCCGGTCCAGCTTTCGATCCGATTCCGACCTCGCGCCTTCGCGGCGTAGAGAGCACGGTCGGCGCGCTCGATCAGCGCCCCGGCTCCGAGGATCGCCTCGTCGCGATCGCTCTCGAACCCGGCGATGCCGATGGATGTCGTGATGCGGACGGAGACGCCGTTATCGCAGTCGACCGAGCTCGATTCGACCCGCTTTCGGATCCGCTCGGCCACCACCGTGGTGTCATTGACGCGGGTTTCCGGGAGCATCAGGCAGAATTCTTCCCCGCCGTATCGCCCTGGAATGTCGTAGATCCGCGAGTTCTGCCGGAGCAGGTGACCGACCATCTGCAGGACCAGATCGCCGGTGGGGTGGCCGAACGAGTCGTTGACCTGCTTGAAGTGGTCCAGATCGACCATCAGCAGTGACAGCGGCGAGCCGAAGCGGAGAGCGCGGTTGAGCTCCTCCTCGATTTTCTGCATCACGTATCGGCGGGTGTAGAGGCCGGTCAACGAATCCCGCGACGAGGTGTCGGTCAGCGTCTGGTTCCTCAACTCGAGCTCGGCGCGCTCCCGCTCGAGCATTCTCACCCGCTCCTCCAGCGCCAGAGAGCTCTCCCGCACCGTACGCCCGCTGAGCACCAGCGAGATCACTTCGCGGACCAGCGACGATTCCGGTTCCGTGAACGGAACGTCCTGCATCGATCGAATCGCAAGACGTCCTGCTCCGGGCAGTTGTCCCACCACCACGGTCTCGCCCGGAGGGGTGGCAGCATCGGTCACTTCGACCCGCTTGCCGATCAGCTCGGAAAGGGCATCAAGCAGTCCTTTGACAGGTGGATCGGAGGAGCTCATGGTTGGCCTCGCGTAGATCAATGGAGAATGAGCCAGTATACCGAGGGGGAAAAAGGGGGCGCAAGGGCACGAAATTGGAGCATCGACGTCGGCCGATCGTTCCTCGGCCGCTGGCCGGAGCTCCGATGGAGAACCTGGCCCTGACTCTGGCCCGGATCTCTCACACCCTCTCTGCTGCGGAGGCGGAGATCGCGGCCTGTCTGCTGCGTTGTCTGCGCCTCCGGCTCCTCGACATGGTCACCACCATGCCTTCGTCGCCGAAGCCGCACGCGCCCTGCATCCAGGCCACGCTCCGCCTCCTCGCGGCGAGACGGTGTGAGAAATCCGGGGTGGCGTCGAAAAGGATCCTGCTGCGTCGGCGGCCTCTTCTGGTATCGTTTTGCCGAGATGCCTGTCATTCGCTGCCCGCAGTGCAGTCAGCCATACGACATCCCACCGTCCATTGCGGTGAAGCTTCCGTCGTCGATTGCCAGATGCCATTGCGGTGAATGGCTCTGCGGCAACCGCGAGGCGTTGATCAATCGGGTTCTCGGTGATGGTCAGCTCGAGGAGATCGATCTGCAGCAGTATCGGATCGAGGAGATGGATGCGCCGGTCGCGGAAGAGATCCCCACGGATGAGGAACCATTCGATGTCGGCGGCCCACGAAGCGTCCGGATCATTGCGCACGGGGCCGACGAGAAGGTGGACGCGGTGTTCGCCATCGATCGGCACCCGCTGCTGATCGGGCGTCGGGGGTGTCACATCGAGCTCGACGACGCCGAGCTCTCCATCCGTCACTGCGAGATCGTGCGCCGTGGAGGGGATCTGCTCCTGCGCGACAGCGGATCGCACACCGGAACCTATCTCGACGGCGAACCGGTGGACGAATCGGTGCTGGGCGAGGGAATGCATCTGGTGCGGGTGGGGAGCGCACTGGTCTGCATCGAGCCGACGGATCAGCCGGGATTTCCGGTCGAGCCGATCGAGATCGATACCCAGGACCTGCTGGGCGCCTCGCCGCTGCTGATGAAAAGACTGCTGGAGAAGGGTGCGAAGTCGCTCGACCAGGGCGGCGCCTCCCATTTTTTCCTCGTCTGCGTCGAAGGTCCCTGCACGGGTGAGGAATACGAGATTCCGATGGATGGAGGCATCGTCGGCCGCGAAGGAACCGTGCGGGTCCCGGACGAGTATCTCTCGCGAAAGCACTTCGCCTTCTTTCGCGATCCGGATGATGGAACGCTGCGGATTCGCGATCTCGGGAGCCGGAACGGCACGTTTCTCAACACCCTGCCCGCGAAGAACACCCGTGTCCACCACGGCGACGAGATCAAAGCCGGATTCAGCCGCTTCCGCGTCGAGGAGCGACGGGGGTGATCGCTGCTCCGCCTGCCGTTTCTGAAATCGAGCCGAACTCCGCCCGTCTCTGATAATCTTCGGCTGCGATGGACGGCAAGCGCCAGATCCGGTTGATTACATTCCGAGTCGGGACTGAACTGTTCGTGCTCGACATCATGGCGGTCCGCCAGATCGCGGTCTATACCGGCTCGCGCCCGATTCCACACGCTCCATCCTTCATCGAAGGGATCACCGTACTTCGGAATGAGGTGGTCCCGATCATCGACCTCCGCTCGCGGCTGTTTCCTCAGCTTCCGGCCGCGGAGGAGCAACCATTCCTTCTCATCGTCCGCTCCGCGAACGGGGTACTCGGTCTGAAAGTGGATGAGGTCCGCCGGATTCTGAACGTCGATCTCGATTCCATTCTGCCGCCCTCCCAACTGGTGCGCGGGATGAGCTCGGATCTGTTCGTCGGGGTGATTCCGGTCCACCAGGATCTCTATCTGGTGCTCGATCTCGATGCGGTGCTGACCCCTGAAGAGCAGCACCAGTTGGGACATGCGGCGCTGGATCAGCACGTGGAGTCGCAGGCGGGCTGACTCCCGGACGTTTCCCCGAGGCCGCCGCGTTCCATCCCGGGGAGAGGCTCACCGCTCCCTTTGGGGTGCGGGAGGCGCTTTGCTCGAACGTCGCTCTGGTCTCAGAGGGATTCGTCGCGCTCGATGGTGTGGCGAAGTTCTTCCGCGGTGACCGTCGCTGTTCCCATCTTCATCACCACGACCGATGCGGCATAGTTGGCCAGCCGGGCGGCCTCTTCGAAGCTCGCTCCCGCGGTCAGGGCCAGAGTGAACGTCGCGATCACCGTGTCCCCGGCGCCGGTCACGTCGGCGACCTGGTCGGTTCCATGAACGGGAATGGTGGTCATCCGGTTCCCTTGCCGCTCATACAAGGCCATGCCGCGGCTCCCCCGGGTGATCAGAATGGCCTCCGCATCGAGAGCCTGTTGAATCGCCTGGGCGGCGTACTCCACGCTGACCGCTTCGTCGGGGCCCTCGAACACCGTGGTTCCGGCGGCCGCGGCCGCCTCCTCTTCGTTCGGAGTGGCTGCGGTCACATCGGGGTAGCGCAGCAGGTCGTAACGGGAATCGAGCGTGACCGGTTTTCCGTGCGCGAAGCCGGTGAGGTTCGACACGAGCCTCGAGCTGACCGAGCCATAGCCGTAGTCGGCAATCAGAGCCCCGTCGCAGATCGACATCTGGTCGCGAAGCAGCCGTGCGAAGGCCTCGTTTTCCTCCTCGGTGAGGTCCACCCACTCCTCGATGTCGTAGCGGACGATCTGCTGATGGGTGGCGTGGGGCATCCCGCCGAGGACCCGGACTTTGGTCGGCGTGTTGTAGCGATCGAGCCGGAGAATGCCTCCGCACTCGATTCCCTGGGAGGCCATCGTCTCGAGCAGAAGCTGTCCCGCCGAGTCCGCGCCGAGGACGCCGATCGGGATCGGCAACCCTCCGAGCGAGGCGATGTTCTGGATCGAGTTTCCGCCACCGCCCAGCAGAACGTCCTCTCGGGTTCGCCGGAGAATCAGCACCGGTGCCTCGCGCGAGATCCGTTTCGGACTTCCATAGATGAACTGATCGGCGACGATGTCGCCGTAGACCAGGATCAATCTCCCCTGCATCGAGTCGATCAGCTCGTGAAATCGGGCTCGTGTGACCATCGCGGCGAAGCATATATTCGCCGACCCCGGTGGGTCCAGCGCGGTGCGACCCTGCAGGGTGTGGACGGAACTGTCCCCATCGCGAGTGCGCGACACCCCCTTGCGACTTCTCACTTTCCCGCTTCTCCCTCTATGATCGTCGGGTGCACGAAACCAACGCCCGTGTCCTGAACGAGACGGAACTGAAGCAAGCGGTGGAGCAGGATCGCACCGCCGGCCGGACCATCGCATTCGCGAACGGTTGTTTCGACCTTCTTCATGTCGGACACATCCGCTATCTGCAGGGGGCGGCCGAAACGGCCGATGTGCTGATCGTCGGAGTCAATGCCGACGAGTCGGTCCGTGGGCTGAAGGGGCCGGGGCGGCCGCTGATGAGCGAGGGCGAGCGTGCCGAGATCGTCGCATCCATTCGCGGCGTCGACTACGTCACGATCTTCAGCGAACAGAGTCCTGCGCGGCTGATCGCCAATCTCCGGCCGGATGTCCACTGCAAAGGGACCGACTACACCGCGGACTCGGTTCCGGAGGCCTCGGTGGTGAACGCGTATGGCGGTCGGGTCGCGATCGTCGGCGATCCGAAGGATCACTCCACGACCGAAATGATCGAGCGTCTCGGCAGCGGAGGCAAACCGTGAGCCTCCCCCTTCTGGATCTCGGCGCCTCCGTCGAGCTGCTCCCGGATTCCGTTGCCGTCGCGCATTTCTCCTGACATGGCCCCGAAATCTCTGCTGATTCTCCGTCTCTCTGCTCTCGGCGACGTGATTCACACCATGCCCGCGGTGGCCCTGCTCCGGAAGAGCTTTCCCGAAGCGCGGATGGCCTGGGTCGTCGAGGCTCCCTACGCCGAAATGATCCAGCTCGCGCTACCCGGCGTCAGCACCATTCCGGTACGGACGCGGCGTTGGCGCAGTCATCCGGCGGGAAGGGAGACCCGCCGGGAACTGAGCGCGGCGCTCCGGGCGATGAGGGAAATCGCCGGCGGTGAGACTTCGCTCGATTTTCAGGGGCTGATCAAGTCCGCCATCCTCGGTCGGCTCTCCGGGGCAGCAGATCGATACGGGTTCGCGGCCGAAGCGATCCGGGAAAAAGCCGCACTGATGTTCATCAATGCTCCGGTCCGGGTGGATCGTTCCCGACACGTGGTGGACTGGAACCTGCAGCTTGCATCCGGAGCATTCGGGCTGACCGGACTGGCTCCGGAAGTGGATCTCGGCCCCTTCGCGACGGATCCGGAGGGAATACTCACGCCGCTGGTCGCGCTACGACCGGTAGTACTCGCACCGGGAGCCGGGCAGCCGAGGAAGCAGTGGCCCTCGGAGCGCTTCGCCGATCTCGCGACCCGACTCAGTCACCGGGGAGTTCCGGTGGTCGTAGCGTGGGGTCCGGGCGAACGCCATCTCGCGGAGGAGATTGTTGCCGGCGCTCCCGATGCGATTGTTGCGCCTCCGACGACGCTCGGACAGCTCGCAAGCCTATTGTCGAAAGCGCGAGTGCTGATCGCCGGCGATACAGGGCCGCTTCACCTTGCAGATGCCCTCGGGACTGCAGTGGTCGGTCTCTACGGTCCGACCGATCCGAATCGGAACGGCCCCTGGAAGCAGGTGGATCGCTGCGTCGAGAGCTGGACCGGCGAGAGGAGCATGGAGGCGATCACCACCGACGACGTGATGACCAGACTGGAGAGCATTCTCTGATGATCAACAGATCCACAGTTGTGTTGACCCTGGCGGTCCTGATCGGAACCGTTTCCGGTGCGGCCGCCCAGAACCGGGCCACCCCGCAAGCCCCACCGGTGACGGCGGACGCTCGGGCCTTCGATCTCCCCGCCGACAGCTATCTCCATCGAGCGTTCACCGAGGGAGAAGTGCTCGACCTGCAGCTCTCCTGGCTTCGGATCGTCGGGGGGAGTGGCACCATGAGAATCGGACCCGTTGGGGAGGACAGCTTCCGGATGACTTCCGTGGCGAAGTCGGAAGGCGTTCTGGGCCGCCTCTACCCCATTCACGACAGCCTCGAATCCACCGTCGATGCGGAGACCTTCAGCACGACCCGCTACCGGAAAGTGCTCGACGAGCGGAACCGGAAGAAGAAGGAAGAGCTCACCACGATCGATCCGGAGGAGGGAATCGCCCGTCGCAAGGGGGATGAGATTCCGGTGCCGACCCCGGTCTTCGATCCGGTCTCGGTGATTTACTACCTCCGGACGCTCGCCCTGGACCCGGGGAGCCAGTACACGTTCAGCATCATTGCGGACGGAAAGGTCTACGATGTGAAGGCGAGCGTGGTGAAACGCGAGACGGTGGAGACGCCGGCGGGCTGGTTCCGTACGGTGGTGGTCGAGCCGAAGATGCATCGGAAAGGACCCGCGGATGGAGACGACAAGTCGATGACCCTCTGGTTCACCGATGATGAACGGCACCTGCCCGTGCGGATCCGCTCGAGCTTCTCGGCGGGATCGATCACCGCCTCCCTCCGCGGCTACCGGATCGGAGGAGAGGAGATTTCCCCTGCCACCGGGGCGGTGAAATCGCTACAATAACTGCGGGCGTTTCATTGACGGCGATTTTCACCCGATGCTAGACTCGCTGTTCAGCTTGTCTGCGCCCAAGTCGCTCGAAATGTGTCGAGTTTTCGACCACGCTGTCGCCGCTCCAACCCGGAACGACGCTCGGGGGAACGAGTTCGAAGTCTGAAACCAGTGAGAGGGGTATGAGCGTACGTCTGGGAGAACTGCTGATCAAGGCCAACCTGATCACTCAGGATCAGCTCAAGGACGCCTTGAAGGCTCAAAAAGACACCGGCGGAAAGCTCGGGGAGACCCTCATCAAACTGGGGTTCGTGGCCGAGGAAGACATCACCGAGTGCCTTTCTCAGCAGTTCGGCGTTCCGGCGATCAATCTGGCGCATTTCGAGATCGACGAGAGCGTGATCAAGCTGCTGCCGGCGGAGGTCGTGCGCAAGTACAACATCCTGCCGGTCAACAAGACCGGGGCGACGATCACCATCGCCATGGCGGATCCCACCAATGTGTTCGCCATGGACGACATCAAGTTCATGACCGGCTACAACGTGGAGCCGGTAGTGGCCTCCGAGATCGGCATCCGGGCGGCGGTCGAGAAGTACTACGGCGCGACCCACGCGATGGAGCTGAAGAAGGTCATGGAAGACCTTCAGACCTCCGAGTCCGCGGATCTCGAAGTGCTGGAGGACGAGGACGAGCTCGACGTCGAGACCCTCGCGGCGGAGTCCGAAGAGGCTCCCGTGGTCAAGCTGGTCAATCTGATCCTGACCGACGCGATCAAGCGTGGCGCCTCCGATATCCACATCGAGCCCTACGAGAAGGAGTACCGGGTGCGGTTCAGGGTGGACGGGGTACTCTACGAGATCATGAACCCGCCGCTGAAGCTTCGTGACGCCATCACCTCGCGTGTGAAGATTCTGGCGAAGCTGGACATTGCCGAAAAGCGGTTGCCCCAGGATGGGCGGATCAAGCTGAAGATGAAGCTCCAGGACAAGAACAAGGAGCTCGATTTCCGCGTCTCGGTCCTGCCGACCCTCTTCGGGGAAAAGATCGTGCTCCGGCTGCTGGACAAGGACAACCTGATGCTCGATATGACCAAGCTGGGATTCGAGCAGGACTCGCTGGTGGCGTTCGAGGAGGCGATCTTCAAGCCCTGGGGCATGGTTCTGGTGACCGGTCCCACCGGAGCGGGCAAGACCAACACCCTCTACTCGGCACTGTCGAAGGTGAACTCGCCGGAGGTCAACATCATGACCGCGGAGGACCCGGTGGAATTCAACCTCCCGGGCATCAATCAGGTGCAGATGAAGGAGTCGATCGGGCTGAACTTCGCCGCCGCGTTGCGGTCCTTCCTGCGGCAGGATCCGAATATCGTGCTGGTCGGAGAGATTCGCGATTTCGAGACGGCGGAGATCGCGATCAAGGCGGCGCTCACCGGTCATCTGGTGCTCTCCACCCTCCACACCAACGACGCGCCGATCGACGATCAACCGACTGATGAACATGGGCATCGAGCCGTTCCTGGTGGCCACCTCGGTGCATCTGATCTGCGGCCCAGCGTCTGGTGCGCCGGATCTGCTCGAACTGCAAGGAAGAGCTGGAGATCACCGATCCGGCCCTGGCCAAGCCGGTTTCCGAAAAGAGGAGATCGGCGACGTTCAAGGTCTACAAGGGACGGCGGCTGCGACCGGTGCAACAACACCGGTTACAAGGGCCGGGTCGGACTGATACGAGGTGATGCAGATCGGCGACGACATCCGGGATCTGATCATGGCCGGTGGATCGGCGATCGAGATCGGGAAAAGGCGATCGAGAATGGAATGATTAGCCTGCGTCGGTCCGGGTTGTATAAAATCAAGGACGGAATCACGACCATCGAAGAGGTCGTCCGCGAGACGGTCCTGTGAGTAAAGCGAGAAAGCCATGGCCCAGGTAACCCTGCATCAGCTCCTGAAAACAATGGTCGAGCGCGGCGGCTCGGACCTCCACATCACCACCAACTCGCCCCGCAGATCCGGGTGGACGGGGAGCTGGCCCCGCTGGACCTTCCTCCGCTCTCCGCTCCGGAGACCAAGCAGCTCGCCTACAGGGTCCTGACCGACGCTCAGAAGACACCGGTTCGAGGAGGACCTCGAGCTCGACATTTCGTTCGGAATCAAGGGGCTGGCGCGGTTCCGCAGCCAACATCTTCAACCAGCGCGGGGCGACCGCCGCCGTGTACCGCCAGATTCCCTACGAGATCCGGGCATTCCGCGAGCTCGGTCTGCCTACGGTGGTGGAAGAGATCTGTTCGAAGCCTCGCGGGCTGGTGCTGGTCACCGGCCCGACCGGATCGGGGAAATCGACCACCCTGGCCGCGATGATCGACAAGATCAATCGCGAGCGGCACGAGCACATCATCACCATCGAGGATCCGGTGGAGTTTCTCCACTCGCACAAGTCCTGCGTGGTCAACCAGCGAGAGCTCCATGCGGATACGCATTCGTTCACCGCGGCGCTCAAAGCGGCTCTGCGGCGAGGATCCGGACGTGGTTCTGATCGGAGAGATGCGCGATCTCGAGACGATCGAGTCCGCGCTGCGGATCGCGGAAACCGGCCACCTCACCTTCGGGACCCTGCACACCAATTCCGCGGCCCAGACCATCAACCGGGTCATGGACGTCTTCCCCGCGCACCAGCAACCGCAGATTCGGGCTCAGCTCTCGTTCGTTCTCGAGGGCATCCTCTGCCAGAGTCTGCTGCCCCGGGCGAACGGCAAGGGCCGGGTCATGGCGATGGAGATTCTGGTCCCCAACCCGGCGATCCGGAATCTGATCCGCGAGGACAAGATCCATCAGATCTACAGCATGATGCAGACCGGGCAGTCGAAATACGGGATGCAGACGTTCAATCAGTCGCTGGCGACGCTCTACTTCAAGAAGCAGATCACGTTGCAGACGGCGCTGAGCCGCTCGTCCAATCCCGATGAGCTTCAGGAGATGATCTCGCGCGGTGCAGGAACACTGGCCGGCGCCGGTCCCGGACCACGACCGAGAAGCGCCTGAGCCACAGCTGACGAAGGAGAGGAGCCATGCCGAATTTCGAGTGGAAAGGGAGAGGTCGGGGAGGTCGGGACCAGTCGGGTGTGCTGGTGGCGGATTCCAAGGAAGCCGCGATCGCCACGCTTCGGCGGCAGCAGATCGTTCCCACCATCGTCAAGGAGAAGGGGAAGGAAATCGCCTTTCCCAAGTTCGGCGGAAAGGTTCCGCCAAAGCTGGTGGCCATCTTTACACGTCAGTTTTCGGTCATGATCGATGCGGGACTTCCGCTGGTTCAGTGTCTCGAAATTCTGGCGAACCAGCAGGACAACAAGGCCTTCCAGCGGGCCCTGGGGCAGGTGCGTCAGGACGTCGAGACCGGATCGAATCTCGCCGACTCGCTCCGCAAGCATCCCAAGATCTTCAACGACCTCTATACCAACATGGTGGCCGCGGGTGAGGCCGGCGGTATTCTGGATACGATTCTGCAGCGGCTTGCCACCTACATCGAAAAATCGGTCAAGCTCAACGCTCAGGTCAAGTCTGCGATGATCTACCCCGTGGCGGTCATCTCCATTGCCGTGATCGTGGTGATCGTGATTCTCTGGAAGGTCATTCCGACTTTCGCCTCCCTGTTCGCCAGCCTTGGGGCGCAGCTGCCGATGCCCACCCGGGTGGTCATCGCCATGTCCAATTTCATCGGTGACTACTGGTGGCTGATGGCAATTCTGATCATCGGGCTGGTCGTGGCCATCAGGAAATATCACGGAACCTACAAGGGAAAGCGGGTCATCGACAACGTCCTGCTCAAGGGGCCGGTGCTCGGAATTCTGCTGAGGAAGATCGCCGTCGCGCGCTTTTGCCGTACGCTGTCGACGCTCACCGCGTCAGGTGTCCCGATTCTCGATGGATTGCAGATCACCGCCCGCACCGCGGGTAATTCCATCGTCGAGGATGCCATCATGGCCACGCGAAAATCGGTGGAAGAAGGCAAGACCATCAGCGAGCCTCTCGGCGACACCGGCGTCTTTCCGACCATGGTCGTGCAGATGATCGGGGTCGGAGAACAGACCGGTGCACTCGATGCGATGCTCTCGAAAATTGCCGACTTCTATGAAGACGAGGTCGACACCGCGGTGGCTGGACTGATGAAGCTTCTCGAGCCCGTGCTGATCGCGTTTCTCGGTGTGGCCATCGGTTTCATCGTCATCGCCATGTACATGCCGATGTTCTCGCTGATCAGTCAGATCGGATAACGACATTCCGCCGGGAGCTGTCCGCCGCAGGGCCGGCAGCTCCCGGGCGGATCCGGCTACGTCCCGCTGGGCACTCGCAGCATCAGGTGATCCGTCAGACTGACTTCCGCATCACCCACGCGCATGGACGCTACATCCCGACCCGACGTCCGCATGCTGATCGCCGTCAGGGTGGTCGTGGTCACCTCTCTGCTGCTGACCGCTCTGATCATCCAGTTCGGGGCGGACATCGTCCTGCCGATCGACTACATCTACATGATCACGGGGCTGACCTACGCTCTGACCCTCATCTACATCGGTCTCGGACGGCTCATCCCCAGCCGCAATCTCAACATCTACATCCAGAGCCTCGGGGATCTGGTGGTCGAGACTCTGCTGGTCTACTTCACCGGCGGACTCGACTCCCCCTTCTCGTTTCTCTACCTGGTCTCGGTGATCACCGCCTCCATTCTGCTGTACCGGCGAGGCGGACTGATCATCGCCTCCGGTGCGGTGATCTTTTATGGCGCGCTGGCGGACCTGATGTACTACCAGGTGATTCCCCCCGCGCCGAGGACCCTGCTTTCGCCCGCCCCATGGACCTCTCTGCGGCTGTACCTGAATCTCGCCACGAACTTCGCAGGCTTCTACGCCACGGCGCTGCTCACCTCCTACGTCTCCGAAAAACTCCGCCAGACCTTCAAGGAGCTGGACGTCAACCGTCAGAACCTGGCGGAGTTGCGGGCGCTCAATGAGAACGTCATCGAATCGATCCCTTCCGGAGTGCTGACGCTCAGCTCCGAGGGTGCGGTGGCCTTCGCCAATCCCGCGGCGCGGGAGATCCTGCGTCATAGCAGCGAGCAGCTGGTGGGCTTTCATCTGACCGATCTGGGGATTTTCGAGCCGGAGGAGTGGCAACGGCTCCGCTCTCTGGTCCAGAACGAACGGATTGCGCGGGGAGAGCAATGGTTCCGGGGGAAGGACAGCGAGGAGCTCCGGAGCATCGGCTATGCACTGACTCCACTGAACACGCTCGAGGGGGAGCCGTTCGGACTGACGCTGATCTTTCAGGATCTGACCGACATGAAGCGACTCGAGCGCCAGCTCCGGATGAAGGACAGGATGGCCGCGGTGGGTGAGCTCTCCGCCGGCATCGCCCATGAAATCCGAAATCCTCTCGCCGCAATCTCCGGATCGGTGCAGGTCCTCCGGAAGTCGCAGAATCTGCAACCGCACGAACAGCGGCTGATGTCGATCATTCTGAAGGAGTCCGACCGGCTCAACCAGTCGATTGCCGATTTTCTCCGGTTCGTGAAACCACAGGAGCGCTCGCCCGCTTCGTTCGACGTGGCTGGGAGTCTCGGTGAGACGCTCGAGCTTCTGGTCAACTCGCCGGAAGTGGGGGAGGACCATCGAATCGAGCAGGAAATCGAGCCCTCGTCGTTCAGCATCATCGGCGATCCGAACCAGATCCGTCAGGTGTTCTGGAACGTGGCGAAGAATGCCCTCCAGGCGATGGCGGGTGGGGGAACACTCCGGGTCACGGCCGGTCCGGACGAGGGCAACTACACCATCCTCTTCGCCGACGAGGGCCGGGGCATGAACGAGGCGGATCAGAGACGCCTGTTTCAGCCGTTCCGGACCAACGTGCCCAGCGGCACCGGCCTGGGTATGGCCATCTCCTATCGCATCATTCAGGAGCATCAGGGCTCGATCGCCGTCGATTCGATTCCGGGAAGAGGAACGATGGTGGCGGTCTCTCTGCCCATCGCGGGCACGGTGGAGGAGCCGAGCCCGGACCTTCCGGTGCGCTGATGTGACCCGCGAGCCCGGAAAGCCGGGCTAGAAGAGCTTCGGCTGGCCCGCGCCGCCGGTGCGGTACCCGAGATGGTCGTAGGCGGCCTTGGATGCCAGCCGTCCTCGCGGACCGCGGTGGAGAAAACCGATCTGAATCAGGTACGGCTCGTAGAGGTCTTCGAGCGTTCCGCGGTCCTCGCCGACCGAGGAGGCGAGGGCGTTGATGCCGACCGGGCCTCCGCTGAATCGCTCGATGATCGTCCCCAGCAGCTTCCGGTCGATCTCGTCCAGACCATAGTCGTCGACTTCGAGCAACTCGAGAGCGCCCTTTGCGACCTCCACGTTGATCTTCCCGTCGTGTTTGACCTCGGCGAAATCGCGGACCCGTCGGAGCAGCCGGTTCGCGATCCGGGGAGTTCCCCGCGAGCGGCGGGCGATTTCCGTCGCCCCGTCCGGTGTGATCGGAATCTCCAGGATCTCGGCGGAGCGCTCCACGATGATCGTCAGCGATTCGACGTCGTAGAAGGCGAGGCGGTGGACGATGCCGAAACGGGCGCGGAGAGGCGCCGTGATCAGACCGGCCCGGGTGGTCGCCCCGACCAGGGTGAACCTCGGCAGCTCGATCTTCACCGTCCGCGCCGCGGGACCCTGGCCGATGATGATGTCGAGGTGAAAGTCCTCCATCGCGGAGTAAAGCATCTCCTCGACCTGAGGCTGGAGACGATGAATCTCGTCGATGAAGAAAACGTCCCCCTCCTCCAGGTTGGTGAGGATCGCGGCCAGGTCGCCCGATTTCTCCACCACCGGACCGGACGTGACCTTGATCCGCGCTCCCATCTCGTTGGCGATGATGTTCGCCAGGGTGGTCTTGCCCAGGCCGGGTGGGCCGAACAGGAGGACGTGGTCCAGGCTCTCTCCCCGCTTCCGGGCAGCCTCCAGCGAGATGTCCAGATTCTCCTTGACCTTCGGCTGGCCGATGTACTCCCGGAGGAGCTTCGGCCGGAGCGACAGCTCGACTTTCAGATCCTCTTCGTCGAGCGCACCGGAGAGAAGGCGGTCGGTCATTCGCGGTCTATTCTAAGACAGTGAGCAGTGCGAAGGAGAGAGGTCGGGACTCGGAGGTGAGCGGCAGAAGGCGAGAAGCGCCTCCGTGTTTCAGTCCCCCCGGGCCTATCCCCGTTTCCCCCAGCTCTTGGAGAACCCGGTGATGATGTAGGTTCCCGACTTCAGGTCCCGCTTGATTTTGATGATCCCTTTTTCCTGGGCATCTTCCAGCAGGTCGCTGAAGGTGGAGTAGCCGTAGTACTCCTCGTTGAAGCTGGGCTTCTTTCGCTGCATGGTCTGTTTGATCATCGAGCCCCAGAGGATCTCTTTGTTCTCGCGCATCAGGGCCTTGATCGAATCGATCAGCAGGTTGAAGCACTCGGCTTCCTTGTTGTCCTTGGCCGCCACGGCGGGGCCCATCTGCATGCCGCGGACGAGATCCTCGTAGAAGATGAACTCATCGCAGTTCTTGGTCAGCAGGTCCGAGGTGGAGTTCTTCACCCCGATCCCGATGACGTGTTTGTCGTTCTCCTTGAGCTTGGAGACGAGGGGAGAAAAGTCGGAGTCGCCCGAGGCGATCACGAACAGGTCGATGTGCTCCTTCGACCATGCCATGTCCATGGCATCCACCGCCATCCGGATGTCCGCGGAGTTCTTCCCCGAGTAGGCGCGTGCGGGGATCTCGATCATCTCGATGGCCGCCTCGTGGAGCTCCCGCTTGTACTCGGTGAACTTGTCCCAGTCGGAGTAGGCCTTCTTGACCACGATCTTGCCCTTCTCGAGCAGCCGCTCGAGAACGAGATCCACCTGAAACTTCTTGTACTTTGCGTCCCGAACTCCGAGAGCGATGTTCTCGAAGTCGATGAAGAGTGCGATCTTTCTGTCTGTTTCCATTCGATTGGGAGGAGATGGCGAGCTGTCGTCATCCTCCTCGTATTCCTTCTTCGTTCGTCGTCGTGTCGCCATAGTTGATCTGGTTCCCTGTGTTCGGAAGTGTATCCTGAATCGGCGGTCGGTGGGCCATCGGCTGCCGTTCAGCCCCGGGACCGGGGCCGGGCGCCGCAGGTTTGCATTCCGACCTCTGCAATCTACAATCCGCCGCGGATGAAACGATATCTCGAGCTCGCCCGCCCTTTTACCCTGCTGCCCCCGCTGCTCGGAATCATTTCCGGAGCGGTCTGCGCGTGGGGCTCGGTGCACAACCCCGACCCCTCCCGCGCCGTGACTCTTCCGGTCCTGTTCACCGTCATCCTGGGTTCGGCCTGCGCCGCGTTCCTCAACGCCGCGAACAACTCCATCAACCAGATCTACGATCTCGAGATCGACCGGATCAACAAACCGAACCGGCCCCTGGTCACCGGAGCCATCTCGATGCGTCGCGGCTGGCTGTTTACCTGGGCCTGCTACGCAGTCGGGCTGATCCCCACCTGGCTGGTCGTCGTCTACCCCTACAACACAATTGCGCAGAAATTCTTCGCGCCCCTCAGCCATCACCAGAGTTTTTTCATCTATCTCGTCGCATTCGTCTCCACCTGGGTCTACTCGGCCCCCGCGCTGGGGCGCACCAAAGCGCGCGGAATCTGGGCGAATCTCACCATCTCCATCCCCCGAGGCTGGCTGCTGAAGGTCGCCGGATGGTCCATGGTCGCGCACATCTTCTTCCTCGAGCCGTGGTACATCGGATCGATCTTCTTCCTCTTCCTTCTCGGAGCCGCCTCGACCAAGGACTTCTCCGACATCGAGGGCGATCGGGCCGGAGGTTGCCGGACCCTCCCCATCGAATACGGCGTGACCAAAGCCGCATGGATGATCGCTCCCTTTTTCGTTCTTCCCTGGCTCCTGATTCCCATCGGTGCCTTCGTCCGTGACCCCTTCTCCACCTCGATCCACCCGATCCTCACCGGCAATCCATGGCTGCTCACCATCCTTGGAATCGTCCTGGTGATCTGGGGGGCCTACACCGTCTGGCTGATCCTGCGGAATCCCGATGACCTGGCGCGGGTCGAAAACCACCCCTCCTGGAGCCACATGTACATGATGATGATGGCTGCGCAGATCGGCTTCGCCCTCGCGTACGTGTTTTAAAGACCAGGGTCCGGGGTCAGGGGCGAGAAATTGGGGCTATCAATACTCTCCGCTGGCTCCGGCGCCTCCGAACTCGCCTCCTCCGGGGTTCTGTGCAGTGGATGCCTGAGGCGTGATGCCCGCCACCGCGGCGAGCTCGAGCAGTTGGAGCCCCTCCTCCTGGTGCAGCCGCGTGGAGGTCAGTCCTCGTTCCCGGCCTCGAAGCCGTCTCTCCGCCAGAGCGGCGAAACCCAGGATCCCGATCCCGGACAGGGTCAGCCCGATCCATGGTTCGACCGACAGTCGTTCTCCGATGTCGCTCGCCACCGGGACCATGGCGACCAGCGCACCGAGCAGGGGCGGATGGAGTCGCGATCGCAGTCCCTGCGGCGATCATCAGCGCGATCACGAGCAGAATGCCGGCGAGCTGGCTGGGCTCTGCCGGACCCGGGGCGTCGTTGAAAAAAAGCCAGGAGATCAGGGGCATGCCGAGGACCAGAATCGTCAGCAGTTGATCGTAGAGCGGCCGCCGGATCGTTCGCCGAAGCAGAAGCGTACAGAGAACCGCGATGGCCAGAGAGCTCCAGCCGGCGGCAGCTTCCGTCACTCGCTCCGCAACGTAGATCGTTCCAAACAGGGGCACCAGCGCAAGGAACAGAGGGTTCCTCACGCGCCAGCCGGCGATCAGCGATGCCAGGGCGAACAGCAGGATTCCTTCCGGCTGACCCGTGTGGGGGAGGTCGAAGATCAACGCGACGAGACCGCCGAGGTAAAGGGCCTCCTCCACTCCGGTGTGAAGGAACCGCCCTCGAAGGATCAGGAGCTCAGCGAGTGCGACGCAGAGAACCGCCGTGACGATGCCGAAACTGTCGAACATCGTGTCGAGCAGGGCCGCCAGGGCGAGGACGCACAGGGTGGTGAGTGCGAAAAACGCCGCGCGGGACCAGATGGTGCCGATCCTGATGTCGGCCACCGCGGCGACCCGCGTGCGGATCGGGCCATCATCGGCCAGCAGTCCGGCGGATTTCCATCCCTTCGCCTTCCAGGCGAGTGCCAGCCACCGCTCCTGTTCGATCGAGATCCGTCTCACCAGTCACGCCCCCAGCGTCGGTGCAGCAGAAACAGCCCGATGATCACCATCGGCGTGCTGACCAGGAGGTAGACGAGAATGGGAATCTCGTCGTTCATCTCCCGCACCACCACCGAATCGAACCCGATCACCGCGAAGATGACTCCGTAGAGCACGAAGAGCTCTCTCCGTGTCCGGATCCCTCCGACGATCGAGATCGTGGCGAACACCAGAAGAATCAGGGCTCCGACGAGCTCCATCTCTTCATTGAAGACCCACACCAGCGCACCGATCATCGCGAGGTTGGCGACGAAGTGATCGAAGATCTCCCCGAATCCGGTTCGGGAGTCCTCGGGGTCGGCCCCCCGGAACGCAAACCCATGAGCGAGCCGCCAGACGGCGACGGCCGCGCCCGCCAGCAGCAGCCGGGAACCGGCCTCGATCGCTCCCTCCGAGAGGAACTTCCCTTCCCGGTCCACTCCGATCCAGCCGGCGAGGGAGGTGATCGCCAGGGAGAGCACCACTCGCGATCCGAACAGATAGGCCGTCGCTCCATGAAACACCGCCAGGATCAGCAGATGCCGCTCCCACTCATCGCCGAACCAGTGGTACACCCCCTCGGCGTACCCCAGGTCCACGCTGAGCAGCAGGGCGCCGAGCAGCAGGAGATATTCGTGCGAAGGGTGAAGCCTGTCGGATCGGCTCCGGCCGATGAACGCCCAGAGGTAACAGCCGGCCGCGGCGAACGCGATGATGCCGATGATGGTTCCATGGCCCAGGCGGTCGAGGTTGTCCTTGAGGTAAAGACCCACCCCGGCGACGATCAGCGCCACGCCGGCGTAGAGCAGCGTCCGGAGCTCGCCATAGAGGGAGAAGATCGCCCGGCGTTCAATGGCCACCAGGCGAGCGTGAGCAGCCGGATCGATGGCGGACTCGTCGCGCAGGACATCCAGCTCCGGTTCGAACGAGATCACACCGGAGATTGTAGGCCGAAACGATCAAAAGCATCCCCCCCGTGGGAACGGTCGAGACGACACGCACCACAATGGTTCCTTTCGCGGCGTTCGCGTTCTCGACCCCGCCGCTCGACATGACAATGGCCGGCGCGTCCAGAAGACTTGGGATGCATCGCGACAGCCGTGTGTGGCGGATCAATCGAGCGAAGCCGCTGATTCCCTCGCCGAAACGACTCGCCATTGTCGTCCCGAGCGGGAGGGCGGAAGGGCAGGCGAGGGACCTCCCCCGATGCGACAAGGATCGTTCTGCTGAACACCCTCCCCACACGACGCTTCTTCGCCTGGACAGTCCATTTCGCATCGACAGAGATGTCTCGCATGCCCCACCGCCTGACGAAGACAGGATCCTTCGCGACCCACGACCCATGCACAGCCTCTCAGGATGACATGGTGGAAGGTTTCGCGGCTTCGACCCCGGTGTGCTCGGTTCAGGGCCGGGGATCGCCGGGCCTTCGAAGATGCCTGCTTCCGGATGACCGTCTGCGGAAAAGGGCGCGCTGATCTCCCGCGGGCCCATTTTCCACACCCCGGGCAGGCTCATCCGCAGAGCTGACCTCCCGGGCGGACATCCCTTCGTGAGGTCTGTAAACTTTTTGCGGAAAACCGGCGGAAAAACTGCGCAGAATCGGATTCCGAAAAGGGGTTGAAAACAGCTCGGAAAACCTGTGGACGAAACCGTGGAAAACCTGCATAAAACCGCCATTTCAGCTGTTGAAAAGGCTGTGGAAAAGCTGTCGAGAATCGGTGGATAACCGGTGGAGAAGCTGAGGAAAGGCTGTGGACGCTAAGTTCAATCTTCTCAGAGGTTACGCATGATGTAGTAGCAGAGGCGGACTCAGCCACAATATCTTGTGGTCGACCCTTGACATCCTCCCGGCCGGAGTCTATAAACAGAAGCTGTTCACAACCAACACAGTTCTGAAATTGTATTGCGGGAGGGATCATGAAGGCTGTCAAGGGCCAATCACGTCTGGTCGTTCGTTCTCCGGAGCGCAGTGTCTCTCTTCATGTGGGTGACTGCAAGGTGACGATCAAGGTCAGGACGCCGCTGCCACAGACCCGTCCGCAGGCGATGCTGCGTTGGCATCAGTGAGAGAGGGGGAGCCGCACCAATGACCACCATGGATATCACTTCACCGAATCCGTCTCCGCGTCCGAGACCGAAAGGCTCACAGGAGATGACGAAGACCGGCGGAATCGCCGTCGAACGATTTTTCACCAAGGCCGGTGTCGACGTCTACGACACGGTCGAGTGGGAGCTCCGCTCCGCGATCATCACCAACGAGAAGGGCGAGGTCGTCTTCGAGCAGAAGGACGTCGAGGTGCCGAAGTTCTGGTCGCAGATGGCCACGAACGTCGTTGTCTCGAAGTATTTCCGCGGGCACCTCGGGACAGCGGACCGGGAGTCGTCGGTCCGGCAGCTCGTCGGCCGGGTGGTCCGTACGATGACCGAGTGGGGCCGGACCCGAGGGTACTTCGCCTCGGTGGAGGATGGAGACACCTTCCGGGACGAGCTGACCCACATCCTTCTCTACCAGATGGCGTCATTCAACTCGCCGGTCTGGTTCAACGTCGGGATCGAGCCGCATCCTCAGTGCTCCGCCTGCTTCATCAACTCGGTCGACGACACCATGGATTCGATCCTGGGACTGGCCAAGACCGAGGGAATGCTCTTCAAGTACGGCTCCGGAACGGGATCGAATCTCTCCTCCATTCGATCCTCGCGGGAGCAGCTCGCCGGCGGCGGCACGGCCTCCGGACCGGTCTCCTTCATGAAGGGCTACGATTCGTTCGCCGGGGTGATCAAGAGCGGTGGAAAGACCCGCCGTGCCGCCAAGATGGTCATTCTGAACATCGACCATCCCGACATCCGGGACTTCATCAACTCCAAGGCGAGTGAAGAGAAGAAGGCCTGGGCCCTGATCGACGCCGGCTACAACGGTGCATTCAATGCTCCGGGCGGTGCCTACGACTCGGTGCAGTTCCAGAACGCCAATCACTCCGTCCGCGTCACCGACGAGTTCATGCGGGCGTACGAGAAGGATGACGACTGGACCACCTGGTCGGTGACCGAGCCGAAGCGTCCGATGGACAGCATCAAGGCCAGAAAGCTGATGAGCGAGATGGCCGACTCGGCGTGGATCTGCGGCGATCCCGGAATGCAGTTCGACACCACGGTGAACGACTGGCATCCCTGCCCCAACACCAGCCGGATCAATGCCTCGAACCCCTGCTCCGAATACATGTTCCTGGACGACTCGGCGTGCAACCTCGCTTCGCTGAACCTGATGAAGTTCTACAGTGAGGACAAGGGTTTCGACGTCGAAAGCTATCGTCACGCTCTGCGGATCATCATCACCGCCCAGGAGATCGTGGTCGATGACGCCTCGTATCCGACCAGGGCGATCGAGCGCAACTCGCACGACTACCGCCCGCTCGGCATCGGCTACGCCAATCTCGGAGCGCTCCTGATGGCGCGCGGCCTTCCCTACGATTCCGACGAGGGCCGGAGCTACGCCGCCGCGATCACCGCGGTTCTCTCGGGCGAGAGCTACCTCCAGTCGTCGAAGATCGCCGAGAAGAAGGGAACGTTCGCGGGTTACGACACGAACCGGACTCCCTTCCTGCGGGTGATCGACAAGCACCGGCGCGAGGCCTATCGGATCAACGAGAAGCATGTTCCGGACGATCTGATGGCCGCCGCGAAATCCACCTGGGACGACGCTTACGCTCACGGTGAACAGCACGGCTACCGCAATGCGCAGATCTCGGTGCTCGCGCCGACCGGGACCATCGCCTTCATGATGGACTGCGATACCACCGGAATCGAGCCCGACATCGCCCTGGTGAAGTACAAGAAGCTGGTCGGTGGCGGAATGCTCAAGATCGTCAACCAGACCGTTCCCACCGCGCTGAAGCGGCTCGGTTACGAGCAGAAGCAGATCAACGCCATCGTCCACTACATCGACGAGAACGACACCATCGAGGGCGCTCCGCACCTGCTCGACGAGCACCTCCCGGTGTTCGATTGTGCCTTCAAGGCCGCCAACGGAACCCGCTCCATTCAATGGATGGGGCATCTGAGGATGATGGGTGCGGTCCAGCCCTTCATCTCCGGCGCGATCTCCAAGACCATCAACCTCCCGAACGAGGCGACGGTCGAGGACATCGAGAAGGCCTACTACGAAGCATGGCGGCTCGGACTCAAGGCGGTGGCGGTCTACCGCGACGGCTGCAAGCGCAGCCAGCCCCTCTCCACCAGGCGGGACGACAAAGCGGCCGGACCGCGCGCGGTGGAAGTGGTCGAGCGCCCCATGCGCCGCAAGCTTCCGGACGAGCGCCGCGCCATCACCCACAAGTTCTCCGTCGGCGGACACGAGGGCTACATCACCGTCGGCATCTACGAGGACGGCACTCCGGGTGAGATCTTCATCACCATGGCGAAAGAAGGCTCGACGATCTCCGGTCTGATGGATTCGTTCGCGCTGATGACCTCACTCTCGCTGCAGCACGGCGTTCCACTGCAGCTGCTGGTCGACAAGTTCACCCACACCCGCTTCGAGCCTTCCGGGTTCACCAAGAACCCCGAGATCCCGATGGCCAAGTCCATCATGGACTACATCTTCAAGTGGCTCGCGATCAAGTTCCTCTCCCGGGAGCGGCAGAAGGAAGCCGGTGTGATTCAGCGCGAGGAGGAGATCGATGCGAAGACCGGCGATCTCGAGACCCGTGTTGAAGAGCCTGTCCCGGCCACGGAGGTGAAGGGAAACGTGGTCGACCTGAACCGGAGTGACAAGGAGTTCATCAACGAGCTTCAGACCACTCCGAAGGCCGGGACCGGAGCAGAGAAGAAGATCGGCTTCGTCAAGGAGAACGTGCAGAAGTCGCCGTTCCTGATGCAGGCCGATGCACCGAGCTGCCACGAATGTGGCTCGATCATGATCCGCAACGGCGCCTGCTACAAATGCATGAACTGTGGTTCCACCAGCGGTTGCAGCTGATCGTCCAACGGTCAGAGGGGAAGGAACCGGGCGGCCCACACGGGCCGCCTTTTTTTGTATCATCGAGCGCATGCTTCGTGGCTGCCGCCGTCTCGTGTTCCTGATCGTCCTTCTCCTTCTTCTCGCCGCCGCCGGACTGGTCACCATCGGGATCGGCTGGTGGCGCGCCCGCGGCCTGGTGGACGCGGAAATGGCGAAGGTCGACGGCATCCTGCGTCCCTCCGAACTTCCACCGGGCTATGTCGACATGCTTCTCCGCGTGGAGGATCCGAGTTTCTACGAGCACCGCGGGATCGATCTGAGAACGCCCGGCGCGGGAATGACCACCATCCCGCAGGGGGAAGCGAAGTTCCTCTACTTCGATCACTTCCAGCCGGGCATCCAGAAGATTCCCCAGTCGCTCTACGCGATCGGTCTCGATCTCCGGATCTCGAAGAGCGAGATTCTGACTCTGTTCCTCAACCGGGCGTACATGGGGACAATCGACGGACGGCACATCCGCGGGTTCGAGGAGGCGGCCGAAGCCTATTTCGGCAAGCGGGCGCCGCAGCTCGATCGCGAACAGTGGCTCGCCCTCGTCGCCATGCCTCTCGGGCCGGACCACTACAACGTGGCGAAACACCCGGAGAACAACCGTGAGCGGGTCGTCCGGATCGAGCATCTCCTCGCCGGCGATTGCGCACCTGCAAGCTGGCTCGACGTGGAGTACCGCAAGTGCGGAGCGCCATCGAATCCTCCGAAGTGATGCGGGTGCCTTTGGATGGCGGGCGTCATGCGAGGGATTCGGTCGTCTGGTCGATCGAAGCGGCAGCGTCTCTTTCTCGACGAGCAGAGGGTCAGTGTCATGTCAGCGGGTGGGCCGGGTGGGCATGCGAGACATCTCCCGCAATGCGAGAAGGCAGGTTCAGGCGAAGAGCGTGGAGCGCACGAGTCCTTCTGCAGCGCCATCGTTTCGCATGATGAGAGGTCCGGCTCGATCGGCCAGGGCGGGGTTCAGAGCTCGACGAAGGTGATTCCCGGATTCGCTCGATCGGTCCGGAGTGACTCGCGAAGCGGCGGGAAGCCTCGAAGGAGCTGGCGCCCGCGATTGGTGTCTTCGGAGTAATCGTCCCCGGGAAGGAATCCCGAGATGCGGTGGGTGCGAAGTTGCGCGGCGAGATGTTCGCGGACCGCAGCGCGGATCGCGCCACCCGCACCGGAGGAGCCCCAGCCGTGAATCAGGCGAAGCAGTCGGGACCCATGCATCCGCGCGGCCGCGATCTCCCGATCGAGAATCGCGAGTGCCTCTTCGACGGACGGCCTGCCCCGCTCGAGATTGATCGTCCGGATCGCTGCGCGGAACGGCGCCGGCGGCCGGGAGCGCCGACGTTCATCGCGCCACAGAACGGACAGCTCCCTCCGGAGATCTCGTTGCCGCACGTGCCACAGAGAGGCATGATCCTGGTAACGTCGTCCCGGGGGATCAGCGTTCCCGCGGGCAGCGAACTCAGTGACGGGGAAGGGTGCGATCCGGCCTGCGCCGCGATGACTCAGCGATCCGACGGGATGGTGCGAGAGATTGCGCCTGGTGAAGAAAGGACCGTACTCACGACACTAGTGTTCGACCCGGAGAAGGGGTTCGATCTCTTTCGCGCTGAGAGGGCGGCCGAAGAAGAAGCCCTGCATGTGATGGCAGTTCCGGGCGCGGAGGAAGCTGATCTGCTCCCGGGTCTCCACCCCTTCGGCGACGAGCGTCTTGCCCATCCCGAGACCCATGGTGATGATCGCTTCGACCATGGACGCATCCTCATGCCGCCGGTTGATGTTCTGGATGAACGAAGAGTCGATCTTGATCTTGTCGATGGGCAGGTGCCGGAGCTCGGCGAGGGAGCTGCGCCCCGTCCCGAAATCGTCGAGGGCGATGCCGGCCCCGATCGACTTCAGCTCGGTCAGGGTGATCAGGGTCTGCTCCATCGAGACGACCCCCGGTTCCCGAACTTCGAACTCGAATCGGGAGGGGCTGAGATCGGATTCCTCGATCAGGTCCATCACCCGCCGGAGCAGGTCGGGCTCGAGCAACTGCCGTTCACTGAGATTGATCGCCACATGCGGCGGCGCAATCCCGGCGTGGTCCCACAGCCGCGTCTGGCGGCAGACCTCGCGGAGGACGAAGTCGCCGATGGGGCCCATCAGATGGGCTTGCTCCGCGGCGGTGAGAAACGCCGCCGGCTCCAGAATTCCGGCGCTCGGATGGTGCCACCGCAGCAGGGCCTCGACCGCCATGATCGTGCCTGTCTGCAGATCCACCTGCGGCTGAAAGTGAACGGCGAACTCTCCGTTGTCGAAACCGCGCCGGACACTTTCCATCAGGACCAGCCGCTCCGCCGCGCGAGCCTGGAGCATCGGCTGATACAGCTGACAACCGTTCCGTCCCCGCTCCTTCGCCCGGTACATCGCTTCCGATGCATGACGCAGAAGCGTTTCTCCGTCGCGTCCGTCGGTGGGATGAACCGCAATCCCGATGCTCGCCGTCAGACTCACTTCCCGCTCGTTGAGCAGAATGGGCCTGGAGAGGATCTCCAGGACCCGTTGTGCAATCATCACCACATTCTCATCCTCGCCGTAGTCGGCGAGGAGCATGCTGAATTCGTCGCTCGCATAGCGGGCCACACTGTCTTCTGCCCGCAGACTCTCGTGGAGTCGCTGGGCCACTTCCCGGAGAAGACGATCGGCAAATCCCTGGCCGAAGCTCCGGTTGACCATGTCGAACCGGTCCAGGTCCACGTAGAGGACCGCGAGTTTCGTCCGTCGCCGTCGTGCCCGCGCCAGCGCGACATCCAGCCGGTCGTTGAACAGCACCTCGTTGGGCAGACCGGTGATCGGATCGTGCTGTGTCTGATGTTCGAAGCGCTCCGCTGCCTCCCGCTGGTCGGTGATGTCGGTCAGGAGTCCTTCCACCATTGCGGGACCCTCCTCGGATGCCTGTTGAAGAGTGAGACTTTGAAGGACCCAGACGGGACTGGCGTTCTTTCTCCGAAGACTGACCTCGAGATTCGACAGGGTCCCGAGATCCTGCAGTGCGGTCATGATCATCACCCGGTCGGATTCATGGGTGTAGCGGATCATCCCCTCATCCAGAATCTCGTCAGGAGATTCGTACCCCAGAATCCGGGCGCACGAGTGGTTGCAGCCGATCAGCCCTCCGTCGAGGGTCTGACGAAAGATCCCGGTTCGGGTCCGTTCCAGGAGTACGTTGCAGTCCAGATCAATGGCGGTCATGACATTCCGCCTCGAACGACTTCCGGGGGGAAGGCGCGAGCTCCTTAGTCACCAGTTCCGAAGTATATGTCCCGGCGGAGGCGCCCCCCCTATCCAAAGATAGGGGGCGCCGGAAGTTACTCCAGGCCACGGTCCCAGGCGTACCGGGTCAGCTCGACCCGCCCGTGGACATCGAGTTTCTCGTAGATGACGTGCAGATAGGATTTCACCGTCCCCACGGTAATCGAGAGCTCGGCGGCGATCTCCCGGTTCCGCAGGCCCCGCGCCACCATCCGCACCACGTCGATCTCGCGGGGGGAGAGAATCTGCTCCACCTCCCGAAGGGCCATGGCGGCCTGGCTGCGCGACTTCTTCGCCCGCTCGACCAGCCGGGGGTCGAGAGAGTGCTCGCCGTGAACCACACAGAGCACGGCGTCCATCAACTGAACCGAGGCGGCTTCCTTCAGGATGATTCCCCAGACGCCGAGTCGAATCGCCTCGAGCACTTCGTCGTCTTCCAGGCTCGCGGTCAGCAGCACCACGCGGGTCCGGATGTCCTGCTCATGCAGTTCCCGGAGGACCTCGATTCCGTCCCGCCGGGGCATTCGGACATCCAGGACCAGAATGTCCGGAACCAGCCGGATCGCCGATTCGAGCGTCTCCTCGCCGTTTGTCGAGGTGGCGACCACCTGGAAGCGGGGATCCCGTTGAAACAGTTGCTCCAGACCCTCGAGGATCATTCGATGATCATCAGCGATTGCGATCCGGATCGGATTCACCGCGGGCTCCATCCCATCGGGATGCTGACCTCGATGCTGGAGCCCTCCTCGGAGGAATCGATGGTCATCTCCCCATTCAACTGGGTCACCCGTTCGGACAGACTCGAGGGGGCCAGCCCACGCTCGTTGAGCTCGCGGAGATGCATTCGGCCGTGGAAGGGAAAGCCCCGGCCGTGGTCGGTAATCTTGATTTCCAGCCGATCGCCGATGGTGGCCATCCGCGCGTGGATCGTCTTCGCATCTCCATGCCGGACGGCGTTGGTCATCGCCTCGAGGATGATCTGGTGGGTTTCCCAGCCGATCAGGCGGGAGACCAGCGGGTTGAGGTCGAACGTGTCGAAGGAAACCTCCACACCCCACTGGCGGTGGAACTTCTGCACCAGCTCTTCGAGTCTGCGGTGGAAGTCGAAGGCGATTTCCCGCTCCCGCCGCTTTGGCCTGAGTCTCTCCAGATACGCCCGGAGGTCTCGCTGCTCATTCATCAGCGCCGCCTGCGATTGAGTGATCAGCTCCCTGGCACGATCCGGGTTCTCCGCGACGATCTGGTGAGCCGTCTCCAGTTGGAGCACAATCCCGGTGAATGACTGCAGTAGTCCGTCGTGAAGATCCCGCGCAATCCGGTTGAGCTCCGCGCTGAGCTCGCCGGTACGCCTCCGCTGATTCGCGACCACCGCCCCGAACCGCGCCACGATCACCGGAACCATCGAGGCCGCCAGAGCCGCCGCCCCGTCGCTGGAGATGCCGGGCAACAGGACCTGTCCTCGGACCGTGTCGGAGCGGAAAGGAATGATCAGACCTCGCTCATCGGTCACCCGCGCGCGGATCCCGGAGCTCAGATCGAGCAGGCTCTTCCAGCGGAACACCGATTTCCCCTCGCCCGAGCGGGTCTCCGGATCCGGCTGGGAGATCCTCTCGGAGAGGGTCCTCTCGGCCGTTCGAATGAAGATCTGCAGCCAGGGCTCCTCCTCGTCTTCCAGGGTCAGGAGCAAATGATCCGCACCGAGCAACCTGCCGGTCTGCTCGAGGACCTCGTCGGCCCACGTCGCGATGTCTCCAGGTAGCGGGCGCCCCGCCCACTCCAGCAGGCCGGCCATCACAAGCTGCTCATCGACGGCAGACTCCGACTGGTGTGATTTCTCTTCGTTGCTCATTCCTGGGCAATGGTATGCCCTCCCCGCCTTTTGCGGAATCCCGGAGCCCATCGCAGCTCGAACCGCGAAGTGGGCGGAGGGGGCCGGAACAGACAGAGCTTGTCCACTGGGGCGAAGTGGGCGGACTTTGTCTCGGATGCCGCGATGTGGGTGGTACTGGCGAGGTGGGTCGTGCATCCGGGACAAGTTCGGCGTGCGCAGAGTTTCCCCACTGGGGCAAGTGGGCGGACTTTGTCTCGGATGCCGCGATGTGGACGGTACTGGGGAGGCGGGTGGTGCATCCGGGACAAGTTCGGCATGCGCAGAGGTTGGCTCACGCGCAGTCGAGGAGCCAGGGGAGGCGCGAGATTGCGACGCGGCGCTCCGAGGGTCGGATGTCGCGGGTGTCGGCTGCCGGGAGCCGAACTTGTCCGTCCCGGCCACGACCGGCGCGTCGAGGAGCATCCGGGGCGCGGGCCGGTTCGCCCACAAGGGGGGCCGGAACGGACTGGGGCAAGTGGGCGGACTTTGTCTCGGATGCCGCGATGTGGGTGGTACTGGGGAGGCGGGTGGTGCATCCGGGACAAGTTCGGCATGCGCAGAGGCTGGCTCACGCGCAGTCGAGGAGCCAGGCGAGGGGCGAGATTGCGACGCGGCGCTCCGAGGGTCGGATGTTGCGGGTGTCGCCTGCCTGGAGCCGAACTTGTCCGTCCCGGCCACGACCGGCCAGTCAAGGAGCACCCGCGCCGCGGGCCGGAACGGACAAAGTCCGCCCACAAGGGGGGCCGGAACGGACTGGGACAAGTGGGCGGACTTTGTCTCGGATGCCGCGATGTGGACGGTACTGGCGAGGCGGGTGGTGCATCCGGGACAAGTTCGGCATGCGCAAAGGATGGGTCTCGCGCAGTCGAGGAATCGAGGCGGAGAGAGGTGGGTCGCAGAGTCGACCGCGCTCCGAGGGTCGGGATGTTTCGCGGAGCGTGCATCTGCCGGGAGCCGAACTTGTCTGTTCCGGCCAGGACCGGTCAGGCGAGGAGCACCCGAGCCGCGCGCCGGAACAGACAAAGTCCGCCCACATGGGCCGGACGACTGGACAAGTGGGCGGACTTTGTCTCGGATGCCGCGATGTGGGTGGTACTGGGGAGGCGGGGGGTGCATCCGGGACAAGTTCGGCGTGGCGAAAAAGGATGGGTCTTGACGCTGCCGAGGATCGAAGGGGGAACGGTGGGGAGTCGATGGTGAATCGACCGCGCCGCGGTTGGGTCTCGGGAGTAGAGGGATCCAGGCCGGAATCATCCCGCCGTCGGCACGCCGCGCGCTTCGCGCTTGCCGCGCGGGAGGTTTGTCGAGGTTTCATGGGCTGCGCAGGAATCCCTTTTCTCCTGGGTTGGAACCGCGGCGCGGGAGCGGGCGTGGGAACGCCCGCTCCAGTGCGCTCGGGAGCGCACCTGAAGAGGAGGGTGAGAGTCCCTCCCGACCAGCCGCTCACTGGTCGAGAACCAAAGGTAACTGCGTCGCCGCGAGGCGGGGTGGAGAGCAACTGGAGGAGAACTACCGGTCCGTACGAGAGAAACTCGATTCGGCATTCATGACTGGCGAGGCTGCTGGGCATGTCGAAGCCCGAAGACCCGGTGGGCGCAGACGGGAAACGGCCCTAAGGGAGAGCTCCGGCGCTGAGGGAAAGAGCGTGAAGAGAAAGCGACCGAGAGAGTCATGGGTGTGGTTGGAGACAGAACGGTAGGAAGTTCAGGTGCTGTGAACCGGGGATCCCCCATCCCGGCGGATGACCGTGGATGGGAAGTCAGAGCCCTCATAGGAGCTGAGAAGCGCCGCAATGGGCGTGGAGCAAAGGGGGGCAGGAAGGTGAATGCGTGAAGGAAAGACAACAGCAAGACCAACCGCGAGCAGTGGGAGACCTAGAGCGCGGCGGAGAGATCCGGGGCCGATGGCCGTGGGTCAAAGCCGGAGTCTGGACCGAGCGCATGCTGGAAGCCCTCGAAAGGGGGGTCAAAGGAGGCAAATGGCACAGTCTGATTGACAAAGTGCATCGAGACGAGAATCTGCTGCTGGCATGGCAGGAGGTGAAGAAGCGAAAAGGTTGCGGCGGGGTCGACAGGATGTCGCTGTGCCAGTTCGAACATCACCTCGGTCAACGGCTGGAGAAACTCTCGAGCCAGATCCGAGAGGGAAGCTACGAGCCACAGCCGGTCCTGCGGAAGTACATTCCCAAGGACGGAGGCCGGGGTCGCAGGCCTTTGGGGATCCCGACGATAGGAGACCGCGTGGTGCAGGCGGCCCTGCGAAATGTGATCGAACCGATCTTCGAGAGAAAGTTCACCGACCAGAGCTATGGGTTCCGCCCCGGGCGAGGATGCAAAGACGCCCTGCGGGAGGTCGCCCGCCTGCTCTCGGAAGGCCATACGTGGGTGGTCGATGTCGACATCAAGTCGTACTTCGACACGATCCCTCATGAGGAGCTGATCAACGAGATCGCCGAAGAGGTCGCAGACGGCAGGGTGCTGGCGCTGATCCGCGGGTTCCTCAGTCAGGGAGTCCTCGAAGGAATGCACCAATGGCAGCCGGAGACGGGAACTCCGCAGGGAGCGGTCATCAGTCCTCTGCTGGCGAACATCTATCTGCATCCTGTGGACGTGATCGTCCGCGATGCAGACTTCAAGATGATCCGCTACGCTGACGATATGGTGATCCTCTGCCGGACCCGCGAAGAGGCGGAGAAGGCACTGGGAGTACTGAGGCAGGCCCTCGAGGAAAGGCAACTCGAACTGCATCCGGAGAAGACGGGTCTGGTCGATGCCACAGCAAGACCAGGGTTCCAGTTCCTGGGATACATCTTCTTCGGGAACAAGCGCTATCCGAGGGAACCGAGCGTGAAGAAGCTTCGCCGCGCCATCAAGGAGCGGACGAAGCGGAACCGATCGGATGATCTCGACACGATCATACGCGATGTCAATTCGGTCCTGAGAGGCTGGTTCGAATACTTCAAACACAGCTCACGTGGAGCCTTCGTGGAACTCGACCAGTATGTTCGGCGTCGCCTTCGGGCGATTCTGAGCAAGCGAAAGTTCCGCCGGGCACATCACCGAAACTGTGGGCGAGGCTACGACCACTTTCGATGGCCGAACGCCTTCTTTGCCGATCGCAATCTGTTCATCCTTCATACAGAACATGCGATCGTCCGACGGTCCCGTGCAGGGTAACTCACCAACTGGAGAGCCGGATGCGGGAGATCCGCACGTCCGGTTCGGAGGGAGGGGCGGAGTGATCCTCCGTCCCTACCCCTATCCTGCACCGGGCGTCTCGGCAAGTGGCCGAACTTTGTCTCGGATGCCGCGATGTGGTCGTACTGGCGAGGTGGGCGGGTGCATCCGGGACAAGTTCGGCGTGCGCGGAGGTTGGCTCACGCGCAGTCGAGGAGCCAGGCGAGGGGCGAGGTTGCGACGCGGCGCTCCGAGGGTCGGATGTCGCGGTGTCGGCTGCCGGGAGCCGAACTTGTCCGTCCCGGCCACAACCGGCGCGTCGAGGAGCACCCGCGCGCGGGCCGGAACGGACAAAGTCCGCCCACAAGGGGGGCCGGAACGGACTGGGGCAAGTGGGCGGACTTTGTCTCGGATGCCGCGATGTGGACGGTACTGGCGAGGTGGGTGGTGCATCCGGGACAAGTTCGGCGAGCGCGGAGGTTGGCTCACGCGCAGTCGAGGAGCCAGGGGAGGGGCGAGATTGCAGCGCAGCGCTGCGAGGGTCGGATGTCGCGGGTGTCGGCTGCCGGGAGCCGAACTTGTCCGTTCCGGCCACGACCGGCGCGTCGAGGAGCATCCGGGCGCGGGCCGGAACGGACAAAGTCCGCCCACAAGGGGGGCCGGAACGGACTGAGCCAAAGTGGGCGGACTTTGTCTCGGATGCCGCGATGCGGACGGTACTGGGGAGGCGGGTGGTGCATCCGGGACAAGTTCGGCGTGCGCGGAGGTTGGCTCACGCGCAGTCGAGGAGCCAGGGGAGGGGCGAGGTTGCGACGCGGAGCTCCGAGGGTCGGATGTCGCGGGTGTCGCCTGCCTGGAGCCGAACTTGTCCGTCCCGGCCACGACCGGCCAGTCGAGGCGCACCCGGGCGCGGGCCGGAACGGACAAAGTCCGCCCACAAGGGGGGCCGGAACGGACTGGGACAAGTTCGGCATGCGCAGAGGTTGGCTCACGCGCAGTCGAGGAGCCAGGGGAGGGGCGAGGTTGCAGCGCAGCGCTGCGAGGGTCGGATGTCGCGGGTGTCGGCTGCCGGGAGCCGAACTTGTCCGTCCCGGCCACGACCGGCCAGTCGAGGAGCGCCCGCGCGCGGGCCGGAACGGACAAAGTCCGCCCACAAGGGGGGCCGGAACGGACCGGGGCAAGTGGGCGGACTTTGTCTCGGATGCCGCGATGTGGACGGTACTGGCGAGGCGGGTGGTGCATCCGGGACAAGTTCGGCGTGCGCGGAGGTTGCTCACGCGCAGTCGAGGAGCCAGGGGAGGGGCGAGATTGCGACGCGGCGCTCCGCGGGTCGGATGTCGCGGTGTCGGCTGCCTGGAGCCGAACTTGTCCGTCCCGGCCACGACCGGCCAGTCGAGGAGCATCCGCGCCGCGGGCCGGAACGGACAAAGTCCGCCCACAAGGGGGGCCGGAACGGACTGGGACAAGTTCGGCGTGCGCAGAGGTTGGCTCACGCGCAGTCGAGGAGCCAGGCGGAGGGCGAGATTGCGACGCGGCGCTCCGAGGGTTGGATGTCGCGGGTGTCGGCTGCCGGGAGCCGAACTTGTCCGTCCCGGCCACGACCGGCGCGTCGAGGAGCATCCGCGCGCGCGGGCCGGAACGGACAAAGTCCGCCCACAAGGGGGGCCGGAACGGACTGGGACAAGTTCGGCGAGCGCGGAGGTTGGCTCACGCGCAGTCGAGGAGCCAGGCGGAGGGGCGAGATTGCGACGCGGCGCTCCGAGGGTCGGATGTCGCGGGTGTCGGCTGCCGGGAGCCGAACTTGTCCGTTCCGGCCACGACCGGCCAGTCGAGGAGCACCCGCGCGCGGGCCGGAACGGACAAAGTCCGCCCACAAGGGGGGCCGGAACGACCTGCCCTTCAGTTTTTGCAGGAAGGGGGGTAGGGAAATCTTTGCTGCCGTCACTCTTCTCATCAGGAGGCTCACTGTGGACGCCCGGGATTGGATTCGGACGGTCGATGATTACGTGGAAGCGTGTTTCCTGATGCGCACACCGCCGAGGGTGAGCGAGCTCGCGATCCTGATGGAGATGGCCACGCCGACGCTCTCGCGCCGCTTCACCCGCGCGACCAACGTCCGGCTTCTCGACTACATTCGCGCAAAGAAGCTCGCCTGCGCGATTTCTCTCCTCATGACCAGCGACGAACCTCTCGAGGAGATCGCTCCCCGGGCGGGGTTCGGATCCCGCAGCAGCTTCTTCCGGGAGTTCTCCGAGGCGCTCGATCTGAGCCCGGCGCAATTCCGGGAGATGGGACGCATCAGCCACCACCACGATTCGTAGTCGCGCCTCGGGCTGGCCCTGGGTCCCGCCCGATGAGACGAAAGCGCTTATGATGGGTCCATCCCGGGACCGATATTCAGGAGGAATCTGATGGCGTCAGCCGGCAAGTCCGTGCGCGACGTTCCGCTGCTTACAGCCACGGATCGCGAGCTCTCCCCCGACGACAAGCCCCGTCGAGGAAAACTGGAGGAAGGCATCGCCCTCTGCCTCTCCGGCGGTGGCTACCGCGCGATGCTCTTCCACCTCGGGACGCTCTCGGCCTCAACGGTGCGGCTATCTCCCGAAGCTCGGAAGGATCTCCAGCGTCTCCGGCGGCTCGATCACCGCGGCATTTCTCGGATTGCAGTGGAAGCGGCTGAAGTTCGATCCGCAGGGCGTGGCGACGAACTTCGATCAGGAGGTGGTCCTTCCCCTCCGGAGACTCGCCTCCACCACCATCGACCGCGACGCCATCCTCGGCGGGATCTTCAGCTTCGACAGCATCGGCGAGCGGCTGACCGCGATCTATCAGAAGGAGCTGTTCGGAAACGCGACACTCCAGGACCTTCCCGACGGCCCGCGATTCATCATCAACGCGACCAACGTGCAGTCGGGAGCCCTCTTCCGCTTCTCGAAGGCCTACATCCGGGACTACCGCGTCGGCAAAATCGCGAAGCCCGAAACTCCCGCTCGCGGCCGCGGTGGCCGCATCCTCGGCCTTCCCGCCGGTGCTCTCGCCGGTGACTGAAGTTCCGGGACGCTGATTTCGAGCCGGGGAGCGGTGACGATCTCCAGCGGCCGCCCTTCACCACCAGGGTGATCCTCACCGACGGCGGCGTCTACGACAACCTCGGGATCGAAACCGCATGGAAGCGCTACCGGACCATCCTGGTCAGCGACGCCGGAGGGAAGATGGGGGCGGAAAAGGACCCGAAGACCGACTGGGTGCTGCACAGCGTGCGGATCCTCTCGATCGTCGACAACCAGGTGCGGAGTCTGCGCAAGCGCCAGTTGATTGCGGCCTATCGCGAGGGCCGCCGCAAAGGAGCCTACTGGGGCATTCGGAGCAACGTCGACGACTATCGGAAGAAGCCCCATCTTGACTGTCCGCACGACAAGACGCTGAAGCTGGCCGAGGTCGCTACCCGTCTCGATGCGATGCCGGTGTCCATGCAGAAAAAGATCATCAACTGGGGTTTCGCCATCTGCGACGTGGCGATGCGAAGACACGTCGATCGCACACTCGTTCCACCCGAAGCCTTTCCCTACGACAGCGTCGGCGTGGGCTGAACCGCTCCTCGCGGTTCACCGCCGGGACTATTCGTGGCGGCGCTCGAGAACTCCGAGAAGCTCGTCGATGGTGATTGTTTCCTCCACGCCGTCGGAATCCCGTCGCAGCCGCGCCCGATACCAGCTCTCCATCCCCACCGGTGTCCACCACTGATCATCGATCCGGAGCCTCTGTCCGGAGGTCAGCATCAGGAAGACCTGCTCATACCGCGACCGGTTCAGGCCCGCGTCGGGGTAGGGTTTCGATCCCCGGCGGTCGAGAAGACGCCGGCCGCGCGACGCGATCTTTCGACGTTCGAGCAGCCGGCGATCGCTCTTCCTTCGCTCCGGCCCTTCGACGCGCTGCGTTTCGCGACCCTGGGCCTGACGAGGCCGTGGCCCGGTGCTTCTCCTCACCGGCGCGGAAACCCTCCCGTTGGATTCGCGCTTCGAGTCCCGGGGCCCGCCGGTTCTTTCCTCCGCGGAAGGACTCGCCAGACCCTCGTCCTCCCCATCCAGGAATTCCTCGCGCAGCTCCATCGCTTTTTGGGCGACGTACTCCGCGGCGCTGTCGGCCCGGCTCCGCCGCCAGATCCTCGGAAGGCGCGCCGCGTCCTCCAGAATCAGATCGGCCAGCACGGTTCCCCAGCGGCAGAGGACTCCGACGTGGTCGTACGCCACCGGCCGCGCCGCCAGCTCGAGCATCGAGCGTTGCTCCCCTCGCAGCACCCCGAACACCAGCCGCGAACTGAAGGCGTCGCCATATCGCCGGATGGAGCGGCGGAAATGCCACGCCGTCTCCCAGCCGATCTCACGCATCGAACGAATCCTGCCGTCGGTGCAGAGCCACACCGGATCGTCGATGCTCGTGGTGAATGGATTGCGCGGGTAGTTCTGATCTTTGGTCAGCCAACCCTTACGGGTGGTGTGCCGTCCCGGAATCACACCGGCGAGCCTGGGAATCGGCAGTGAGTCCAGCACAGCCGGGTCATGCGCTTCCCAGCTCATCACCTCCCGGACGATTCCCACGACCGCGGTGGCGGTCGCCACCATCAGAGCCGGATCGGGAGTGAAATCGATGGTGATCTCCACCCGGTCTCCGCGCGGACGCACGCCGACGCCGGTCGACAGCCGGTTGGTGGCCAGAACCATCAGTGGCGGAGGAAGGAGAAAGGCGAGGAGATGGGCGAGAGCGCCGACGTTCCGACGGCGGTTCTGTTGCGCTCGTGGAACTTCATAGGAGACGTTGTAGTGGCTGCTGTATCCGCGCAACCGGAGGGTGTGCCCGGTGCGCTGCTCCCAGCGGCTCAGGTTTTCGCGGACAAAGCCGATCTGTTCCCAGAGGCTGCGGACCACGCGTGCGGAACAGCGGGGTGCGATCTCGACCAGTGGTGTGACCACCTCGATCACTCCGCGATCGAAATAGATCGCCCCGCCGGTGGGGAGCTGGTGGGAGCTGCCGACCCGCGGAAGAAGCGGTTGATCGATGAAGTCGAGCGGCGACTTCCAGTAGGTCTCCGGAGTGACTTCGACCTCGTCGACCCAGATGTTGAACTCCGACTCCATGCCCACGGCTGGCAGCTCCAGAACGTCTTGCTGGCTTCGGCGTTTGCGGGGAGTCGGTTTTCGGGTCATGCACCTCTGATGGAAAGCAAAGGTCGGGCCTTGTTTCGACCGGGCTCATCCGCATTCCCGGGTCGGGTTCAGCCTTCCCGACGCTCGGCCCGACGGCGTTCCGGTGGGGGCTCCGGAACAATCGACCTGCGTCCATCATCATTCGCTTCCGACGGCACCAGCAGGAGATACCCGAGGTCGAGGTGGAGATGATCATCGGTACTGCGCGGGCTGTGGCCCCAGGGATACACCGTCACCTCCGCACCCAGTCCACGGGCGATCGCGCCGTACTTTTCGATCGACTCCTGATCGTTCAGCAGGGTCGAGCCGATCCGGTAGATGTCCGCTGCCACGCCCCAGGAATGGGGAGTTATCTCCCGGTTCGCCTGATGGACGGGACTGCGGTAGCCCCCGTTGACCGAGACGTGGACCGGGCGCCGCACAGCTCCCGAAAGCGTTCGAGATAGGCGGCGAGGATCCGCACGGCGCAGGGAACGTACCGGGGATCCTGCCGGAGCGTCTCATGTTCCTTCAGGTCGCTCCGGATCAGCTCGGAGAGACGGAAGTGCGGCGTGAGGGCAGTCGATGCCTGCTCCGCAGAATCGATGCGGAGGAAAAAGCGGGGAAGGGTCTTCTTCCGTCCCTCCTCGTCCTCGACCTGCTGGCCGGGGAGGAGGACCGTCTGAAGGGCGGGGGAGAGGTCGCATCCGTCGGCCACCTCCGGTCCCATCAGATCCAAAGCTTCGGTTTCATTGGCCATCGCCGAGCTCTCCCAGGCTGGAGTGGACGTCCCGGGCCAGGTCGGCGACGGCAGTGCCACGCCCCTGATCCGGACTGAACCGGGTGAGGATGACCAGCACGTAAGGCTGGCGGTTTTCCAGGAAGATGATTCCGGCGTCGTGGTGAACGGTGGAAATGTTCCCGGTCTTGTGGGCCACGCGCGCCCCCTCGGGCAATCCCGCGGGGATGCCGCTCTTGTACCGCTGGTCGTGAAGGATTGCCAGCATGGCCTCCGAGGCCTCCTCGGAGAATGCCCGCTTTTCGGCGATCACCCGGAGCAGGCACGCGAGTCCATTCGCGGTGACCTCGTTGTTCATTCCCGCCGTGAATGCCTTCTCGTCTTCGACCCCGCGCAGCACGGTCACGCCCCGGATTCCGAGCTCTGTGAGCGCCGCCTGAATCGCCTCGATCCCGGTGAGCTGGACGAGGAGGTTCGTGGCGAGATTGCTCGAGGTGGTGATCATGTAGTAGGCGAGCTCACGAAGGCTCATGGTCCGTCCGAGATTTCCGTAGACCTCCGGATCGGCCCCTTCGGCGAGGGAGAGCTGGAAGGGTGAGCCGTCGACGATGCTGGTGAACCGGTTGCGGACGTGAAGCGGGTCGTCGATGGAGAAGCGGCCCCGATGAATCTCGCGGAACAGACCGAGCAGGACCGCGATCTTCATGGTGGAGGCGGCGTGGAACCACCGGTCGCCCTGATACGCCCACTGAATCGAGGTCTCGTAGTCGTAGTAGGCGATGGCGAGATCCTGAAGCTCATGCTGCCCGCGCAACGCATGGATCCTCTGGTAGAGAGAAGTTTCGACACGTTCTCCGGCTGTCACCACCGACTCGTCACCCATCGACACGTTGTCCATCATACGGTGTGCCAGAGTGCGATGGGAGGGACGAGCAGTCCCGCACGATCGACCCACCCGGTGCCTGCTCCGCACTCCAGCCCCAGACGCGACCATCAGGGTGTCTCGGCTCATGTCTGAGAACGTGGCCTGACCTCCCCTGTCTCCGTCGGTGCAGGAAATAGGACTTTACCTCTCCGGTGCCACCTCGTACATTCGATGGGTCCACTGGCAGAAATGAATCCGGGAGGAGCGCCTCGTGGCGACGGGCCACTCTGCCGCGGAAATCGCGGTGGGCGTCCGTCTCACCGGGCGAAACGACGAGACGTTGAACTGTGCTGCGGCTGCCATCGAACCCGCCGGGGTCGGACAGGCAGGTGCGGCGGAACACCGATCGGAGGTGAGGTCATGGCCGGGAAGGACGACCGGAAACTGATCGAAGCGCTGATGTTCGGGGAGGGAAGCGTCCGACGCTTCACTCAGGACTCCCCGGTACTTCCCGACGTCTGGATCGCCTGCTGGGCGGACCCGAAGAGCCGGCACGATCTGTTGCTCACCCCCGATCGCAGCTCCACGCCCGGCGAGCTCAGCGTGGTTCTCCGGAAGCGGATCGAGCCCGAACGGAAGGCGCTCACCGGAGGGAAAGAGAGCGACGTCGCACTCGCCTACAACCGTGCGACCGTGGTGGTGGAGCTTCGATTCGACGAACTGGTGCGCGTGGTTCTTCCGCTCACCCGCTGGTGGCGCCAGAACGTCTGGACCACCGACGGGACGGATCCCGCAAAGCTGCAGCAGGAGACCTCCCGCAAACGTCTGGCGAAGGCCCTGGCGGATCCCGAAGCGGGTGCGCGGGAGCTCGATCTGAGCCCGGGCTTGCTCTGGCTCGCGCGCGTGGTCGGCATGATCGGCGCCCGCTTCTACAACCCGGGAAAGAAGCTCGATGCGATGCCGAAAAGCGCGGCCGGCTGGCGCCCGGCAGTCGATGCCCTCGCCCGTCTGATGGACGGGCTGGAGCGCGAAGAGCGATCTCCGGACGCCCTGATCTGGACCGTCAGCGTCAATCGCTCCGCGGAGATCAGCGTGAAGAAGTCGGTGGTGGCGATCAAGGCCGACGCCGCACGGCGCGTCTTCGACGCGAAGTGTGATCAGCTCGCCTGGGCCATCGTCGACAGTGGCATCGACGCCCGCCATCCCGCCTTCCGATTGATCAAGGACGGCGCGCCAATCGCGGATCCCTTTGGCGGGGAGGACGCCCGGGAGCCGAACCAGACCCGGGTCGTTGCGACCTGGGACTTCAGCCTCGTCCGGCCGCTTCTCGATGCCAGTCAGATGTCCATGTCCCGTCTTCCAGAGTCGGTCCGCGATCAGTACCGAACGAAGAAGGAGAAACAGGAGCTGTCCGCACATCTGAAGGCGCTCGGCGATCATCTCCGCCTTGGACGCGACATCGACTGGACCCTGGTCGAGCCGTTGATCCGGGTCCCTCACGTGAAGGGCCGGTACCGCCCGCCGGAGCACGATCACGGAACCCATGTCGCCGGAATCCTCGGTGCCGACTGGCGCGAGGACGACGGCTCGGCGGTGATGCAGGGCGTCTGTCCGGACATCCGTCTCTACGATCTCCGCGTGCTCGACGCCGACGGCAACGGTGACGAATTCTCGGTGATTGCCGCGCTGCAGTTCATCCGGCATCTCAACACCCGGCACGATCACATGGTGGTGCAGGGAGTGAACGTCAGTCTCTCCATCCGGCACGACGTGGCGAACTACGCCTGCGGCCGGACGCCGGTCTGCGAGGAATGCGAGCGTCTCGGCGGCGCCGGAGTCGTGGTCGTCGCTGCCGCCGGCAACCTCGGGTACGAGCGGGTGCAGACCGCCGAGGGGTTGCGGGAGGGATATCACAGCATCAGCATCACCGATCCGGGGAACGCCGATTCGGTGATCACCGTTGGCGCGACCCATCGCTACCGGCCGCACACCTACGGGGTGAGCTACTTCTCCAGCCGTGGACCGACCGGAGATGGGCGGGTCAAGCCCGATCTGGTGGCGCCGGGGGAGAAGATCACCGCGCCGGTGGGGTCGGATGGCGAGCGGGCGAAGGATGGGACGAGCATGGCGGCGCCGCACGTCAGTGGAGCCGCGGCGCTGCTGATGGCCCGATATCACGAGCTGATCGGCGAGCCGGTGCAGATCAAACAGATCCTCAAGACCACAGCGACCGATCTCGGGCGCGAGCGCTACTTTCAGGGGAGCGGCATGGTCGACATCCTGCGCGCGCTCCAGTCCATTTGAGGAGGAAAGTCGATGATCTTCTCACTCGAAGCGATCCGCGCGGAACATGGTGACTGTTTTCTGCTGCACTACGGCAAGGATGATCAGGAGGAGTCGAAGCTGGTGCTGATCGACGGCGGGCCGGGACCGGCGGGGCGGAAGTTCCTGCTGCCTCGGTTGGAGGCGCTCCGGAAGGATCGGGTGGGGGAGGAGGGGACGCTTCCGCTCGAGATGGTGATGGTCAGCCACATCGACGACGACCACGTCGGAGGGCTGTTGAAGCTGACCCGGAAGGTGATCGAGGAGGACGACGATGAGGAGCCGAAGCTGGTGGAGGCGAAAACGCTCTGGCACAACGCGTTCGACGACATCATCGGCAATGAAGCGTTGATCACCCCGTCGTCGCTCGGCCACATCACCGCCTCACTCGGTTCGGTGATCGACGTCGGTCAGGCGCGGAACGCGGCGGTGGTGCTGGCCAGTGTCAACGAGGGGAGGACCCTGCGCGATGATGCGCGGCGGCTGGGATGGAAGGCGAATGCGCCGTTCAAGCGGCTGGTGCAGGCGAGGAAATCGAAGGTGACGCTTGCCGGCGGTTTGAAGCTGACCGTGCTCGGGCCGGACGCCGAACGGCTGGAGGAGCTGCGGAAAGAGTGGGACAAGCAGTTGAAGAAGCTCGAGTCGAAAAAGAAGAAAGAGCAGGCGGAAGCGGCGGAGTATCTCGACGAATCGGTGGCGAATCTCTCGAGCATCGTGGTCCTGGCGGAGATGGGGACGGGGAAGAAGAAGAGGCGGATGCTGCTGACCGGCGATGCGCGAGGGGACTACGTTCTCCGGGGCCTGGAGCGGGCGGGACTGATGGATGGGGAGGGGAAGATCCACGTCGACCTCTTCAAGCTCCCGCACCACGGCAGCTTCTACAACGTCGACGAGGACCTCTTCGAGCGGGTGACGGCGGATCACTACGTGGTGTCGGGGAATGGCAAGTACACCAATCCGGAAGTCGCGACGCTGGAGATGCTGATCGACTCCCGGGCGAAAGACGACGCGTTCACCATCCACATGACCTACGCGATCGACGAGCTCGTCGACCCCTATCCGAGGGAGAAGCTGAAAAAGTCGCTCGCGAAGCGAAAAAAGACCCACGACTTCGAGGTGGTCTGCCCGGCGAAGAAGGAGAAGGGTATGCGCATGGACCTGGGGAGTTGAGCCGAAAGGCCTTGCTCGTGTGGGGGCGGGTGCAAGAAATAGGACTTGCACACTGAAGTTCCAATTTCCGAAGCTCCGAAGTTCCTGAGTTCCCTCGCCAACTAGATTGTCGATGGCAGCGGCGAGGACGAACCGATCTCGTTCGAGCTCACCAGCCATCGCCGCGAGCGGTCCGCCAGGCATCCTGATGGCCGTTTCCTTCACTCCCGAACTGAAGCGAATTCTCCTGGACCACGGTTGTCGCCTCGAGCGACAGTTCCGGATGCGCCGCGAACGCCGTGGCTCTGGGTCAGCCGATCCCGCGCAACCGGAACAAGTTCGGCTCCCGGCAGGTGGCGAACCGTCAACGTCTGCCCAGGCGCCGCCCGTTCCCCGAGTCCCCTCTCCCCGCCGTCCATCGATCGACACGAAGCACCACCGGTGATGCGGGGAGAGGGAAAGGGAGAGGGGCAACCGCGATATGCGCCCCTGCCCCAGGCGGGGCGGAGGCTATGGAGTGCGGTGAGAATCACCGCTTTCTTTGAACGTGCCTTCGACCGGCCCGTCCGATCAGGAGGAGCGGAGGCCGCAAGTGGGCGGAACTTTGTTCCGGATGCGCTGGGAACAACTCGACATTCGAGTCTCCGGTCCCGCGCAATCCCTCATTCCGGAATGTGTCGTTGCACCCCTGTCGTCTGGGTTCGAACCGAGGTATCATGACCGCGCGATGGACCACAGTGACAGTGATCTCAGGAACCTGATCGAACGAAGTGCCGAGGAAACCCGGCGGCATTTCGACGTGGTCGCCGAGGGTCTGGAGAAGAAGATCCAGCTCGTGGCCGAGGGCGTCGCGGCGAACGGCGAGAAGATCGAGCGGGTGGACACGCGGGTCGGTGTCCTGGAGACGCGGTTCGATGGTCTGGAGACGCGGTTCGATGGTCTGGAGACGCGATTCGACGGTCTGGAGACGCGATTCGATGGTCTGGAGACGCGATTCGACGGTCTGGAGACGCGATTCGATGGTCTGGAGACGCGATTCGACGGTCTGGAGAGCAGGTTCGACGGGCTCGAAAAAGAAATGCATCGCGAATTCGGAGAGGTCCGCTCCATGATCCGCCTCTCGTACACGGAGCTCGACCGCCGCCTCCGCACGCTCGAGAGCGTCGTCACCGATCTCCAGTCCCGCATGGATCGCCTCGAGTCGCAGTCGCCACAGTGACGAGATGGGGCTGGGCCCCCAGGATCTCCCAGTGGGCGGACTTTGTTCCGGATGCGCCGCGAACACTGTGGCCCCCGGAACTTCGGTCCCGCGCCTCCGGAACAACTTCGGCTCCCGGCAGGTGACAACCCCTCAAACCACCCACAGACGACGCTCGCCTCTGATCAACCACGAGTGATCGGGTCGAAACGCTGCTCTCGCGTGTCGGGGTCTCGACCCTGACGAAGGCAAGATCCTTCGCGACCCACGGCATGGGCTTCGACACGGGTTAGGGCGCTCAGGATGACTGTAGGGGGAAAGGTCGGCATCAGCCGCGATTCTGGAGCCCAGAAGAGCCGGAAGTGAGCTTCCATTATTACGGCTGGATGAATTTGGATAAAATATATAATATTTAATCCGTGGCCGCATCCAACCATCAGCAACTCGCTCATCGCATCGCCGATCAGCTCCGCTCCGAGATCCTCGACGGCACCCTCTCGACCCGGAGAATGGCTCCGCCAGGAGCATCTCGCCCGCCGCGTCGGCGCCAGCCAGATGCCCGTCCGCGAAGCCCTCAAGCAGCTCAACGCCGAGGGCCTCGTTGAGCACGTCCCCTACCGGGGGATGCGGGTCGTCCAGTTCTCGGTCGAGGACGTCGAGGATCTCTACGCCTGCCGGGTCTTCATCGAGGGGATGGCCGCCCGCTACGCCGCGACCCACATCACCGACGACGAGATCCGCGAGATCGACCAGCTTCACCAGCAGATGGTGCGCTACGTCGAGCCGGAGGACCTCCCCGGATACCGCGAGCTCAACCGCCGCTTCCATACTCTGATTTTCAGCGCGAGCCGCCGATCCTATCTGGTCCGGTCGCTCGGCCAGCTCTGGGCGGCGTTCCCGACCATGCTCTGGAGCAACGTCCCTCACGCCGCGCAGGAGTCGGCACCCGGGCGGGAGCAGGACGATACCCGCGAGCACGCCGCGATCGTTCAGGCGCTTCGCGACCATGATCCCGACGCCGCCGAGCGGGCGATGCAGGAGCACATCGCCGCCGCAGGCCGATCCCTGCTGAGAGTGCTCGAGGAGCAGCAGCCATGAGCGCTCGGTGCGCCCCCGGATCACGCCGCCATGTGCGTGGCCGAACCCTCTCGCCTCGGGGAATCCGCCCTTCGAATCCGCGGTCGGCCGGGATCGGCTGTCCGCTCGTCGCATCTGCGTTTCCGGTCGTGGCGATGGGGCGCCACGACCGGACCGTCGTCAGCCCCTGCACGGAGACGTCATGAAAAGGATCGCCACACTCACCATTCTCGCTCTTCTGTTGCTGTCCACCACCGGCGCCGTGGTGGCGCAGACCGTGTCGGGCAGCATCACCGGCCAGGTGCGTGAGCGCACCAGCGGCGACGCACTCCCCGGAGTCACCGTCACGGTCCGTTCGGACGCCCTGGTCTCGGGCTATCGGGTCGCCGTGACCGATGAGGGAGGGAACTATCGATTCCCCTCCCTGCCGCCGGGAGTCTATTCGGTCGAAACCGATCTCTCCGGATTCGCCCCGATGCGCCAGGAAGATATCCGCGTCTCCATCGGGCAGACGATCACCGTCGATCTCGCCATCGGTATGGCGCAGCTCGCGGAGGAGATCACCGTCCTGGCCGATGCCCCGCGCGTCGATGTCACCTCCAGCGCGGTTTCGAGCACCATCGGCAAGGAAGAGATCGAAAGCCTTCCGCTCCCGAGAAATGCCAATGCGCTGTTCGACTACACCCGGGCGTCAACGACAGCCGGGCCTACGGTGGAACGCTCGACGCATCGAACGCCTACAACCTCGACGGCGTGAACGTCTCCGATCCCGGTGCCGGCGGTTACTGGATCCTCCCGAACGTCGACTGGCTGGAGGAAGTGCAGGTCGCGGGACTCGGTGCCAACGCGGAGTACGGCGGCTTCATGGGCGGGCTGTTCAACATGGTCACCAGGTCGGGCGGCAACGAGCTCACCGGCGACTTCTCGGGCTACTACTCGAACGACAACCTGAGCAGCACCAATGCCCCGGAATCCGACGAGGATCTCTCGCCGTTCGTTCTCGATTCCGATACCGATGTCAGCCTCAGCGTGGGAGGCCCGGTGACCCGGGACCGGCTCTGGTACTTCGTCTCTGGCCAGCAGGTGGAAACGGCCATCGCGCCGTTCGGCGCGGTGACGACGACCGACACCCACATCTCCCGCTATCTCGCGAAACTGACCTTCCAGCCGGGATTCGAGAACACGTTCGTTGTCCTCGCCGACTACGACGGCAAGACCCAGGACCGGCGGGGCATCTCGCGGCTGACTCTGCCTGACGCGACCGTCAACCAGGATTCGCCGAACTGGTCCTACAACCTCACCTGGGAGTCGATCCTCAACAGCAGCAACTTCCTCTCGGTCAAGCTGACCGGCTTCGACGGTTCCGATGACCGGCTTCCGCAGAACGGATCGATGACCCCCGGGCGGTACGATCTCGACAGCGGATACGAGCTCGACAACAACGCCTACACCCGCTACCAGGACAAGTCGCGCACCACTCTCGACGCCTCGTGGAATCTCTTCACTCCCGATCGGTGGATCCGCGACAGCAACCACGTGTTCAAGTTCGGCATGGTCTACGAGCGGGCGAACCACGACGAGACCCGCACCCGGAACGGTGGCATCACCTACGCCGACGACTCCTACTACTGCGACTCGGTCGACCAGTACTTTGTCGATCCGTTCTGTGGCGTCTACTCGTCAGATCGGGGCAACGAGATCTTCCTCAACGTCGATCTGGCCGCCATGAATCTTTACGCACAGGATTCCTGGCGCCTCAATCAGGTCACCCTCAACTACGGACTTCGTTACACCCAATACAAGGGCGGGTTCGACAACACGCCCGCCGACGAGTACAGCGTCGATTTCCTCGATCCGCGGATCGGGGGCGTCTGGGACGTCGGCGGCCGGGGACGAACCGCGTTGCATGCCCACTACGGCCGCTACCACGACGACCTGTTCGTCTATCTGTTCGATCGGGATGCGAATGCCGGTGCCTTCACGCCGCTCGAATACTGGGACTACAACTTCGATACGGGCCTCTATGACGAGTTCGCCGGCAGCCGCACCAACAGCGCTCTGCTCGATCCGAACATCCGGCACCCCTACATGGACCAGTACGTCATCGGTGCCAGCCAGCAGTTCGGCCGCAACATCACCACCGGAATCGACCTGATTCACCGCGAATGGCGCGAGGTCAACGCGATGGTCAACGTCAACGATGACTACGATTCGCTCATCGCCTCGAACATCCCGGGTGTGGCCCCCTTCCCGTTTTACGATCTGCTGTCCAATCCGGAGTATGTGCTCACCAATCCCTCCGATGCCAAACGCGACTACGATGCGGTTCAGCTCCGGTTCGACCGGGGCTATGCGAACGGCTGGTTCGTCAACGCTTCGCTCGTCTGGGCCGACCTGACCGGAAATGCCTTTGCCTCCGACGGCTACGTGTCGGAGTACGTCGACCGAAACGGACAGACCAATGCGCAGGGCAAGCTTCCGGGCTACAGCGAATGGGAAGCGAAACTCCTCGCCTCCTATGAGCTGCCGTGGGGCCTCACCGTGAGCGGTTACTACCGGTTCCTGTCCGGCGAGTACTGGACTCCGGTGATCCGGATCGATGGACTCTACAAGAACAACCGCCAGTATGTGTTCTCCGAGCCCCGCGGCTCCGAGCAGCTCCCCGACCGGCACAATCTCGATCTGAAACTGGCCAAGCGTCTCGAGCTCGGACCCGGCCGGCTGAGTCTGTTTCTCGACGTCTTCAACGTGACCAACGAAAGCACCGTCCTCGCCGTCGACGACTGGTACGGAACCTACCGGTACGACTACACCGATCACCCGGACGGAAGCACCTTCTCGACCCGCAACGGGTATCGCCAGGCGCTGTCGATCGAGCGCCCGCGCCAGTACCGCCTCGGTGTGAAGTACTCCTTCTGACCTGACCGGTCGCCTCCGGCGGTGGACTCCGCCGCCGGAGGCGATCTTCCCCGGCCGTATGCGCCTGCACTTCCCGGGAGACCGCCATGGATGATCGTTCCACCCAGTCCCCTCGTTCCCTCTCCGCGCCGCGCCTTCGATTCCTCCATGTTCGATCCGGCCTGATGGCCTTCATCCTCTTCGTTTTCGTCCTCCCGATCGCGGCGGGAGCCGCCAAGCCGGCTCCCGTAGGCGACCTGGTGCTGATCGGCGGCGGCGAAAAGCCGGTCGCGGTGATGAAGATGTTCGTGGAGCTGGCCGGAGGCCCGGAGGCTTCGATCGTGATCATCCCCACCGCCTCCGCGGAGGCGGACACCGGCGCCTGGTACGTCGATCTGTTCCGGAAGGACTACGGCGCGACGAACGTCATTCCCCTCGAGATCCAGAACCCGAAGGACGGGGCCGATCCGCGGTACGTCGAAGCCGCCTCGCACGCCCGAGGCATCTTCTTCAGTGGTGGCGATCAGAGACGAATCATGGCTGCACTCGCGGGAACCCCCGTGCTCGCCGCTCTGCGCGAGGCGTGGCAGCGTGGCGCGGTGGTCGGCGGGACCTCGGCCGGAACCGCCTGCCAGTCGCCATTGATGATCACCGGGGACGGCGACTTCGAAGTGATCCGTGCCGGTGCGGTGGAGCTCGTCGAGGGTCTCGGGTTTTTCCCCGGCGTCATCGTCGACCAGCACTTCATCGCACGTCAGCGGTTCAACCGTCTCGCTTCCGTGATCCTCGAGCATCCCGATCTTCTCGGGGTGGGCATCGACGAGGACACCGCGATTCACGTCCGGGCTGACGGGACCTTCACGGTCATCGGGGCGGGGTCGGTCATGGTCATCGATCCCTCGCATGCGACGGTCGCCCGCAAGGCGGACGGCGCGCAACCCGATCTCGGCGCTCACGGACTGACGCTCCACATCCTGCTCGACGGTGAACGCTTCGATCTTCGGAGCCGGAAGCCGCTGGGGCCGGCATCCTCTTCGGAAGGTGCGTCATGACGGGCGAAGGCATCGGGTCTGTCGCCGCGCCGGGTCCGGCGAGCCGGCCGGAATCGGACGTCGAGCGGCTGCGGAAGCTCTGCGCGATGGCCTCGGAGAGCGGCAACACGCGCGGTCTGCGGGAGGTGGCGGAATGGCTCGCCGCGGAGCTCCGGCCGCTGGGGCTGAGCTCGAGCATCGAGGAGGGTTCCGGAGCAGGCGGAGTGCGTCAGCCGATCCTCGTCGCCCGGGGGCCCGAATCCGGAGGAAAACACCTCCTGTTGATCGGACATCTCGACACCGTTCTGACCCCGGTCGAGCCGCGGGTGGAAAGCGCGCGGCTGGTCGGAACGGGTGCTCTCGACATGAAGGGTGGCCTCGCGATGTTCGTCGGCGCTCTCGAGAGACTGCAATCGCGAGGGCAGGCACTTCCGCAGGATCTCGTCTTCGTCGCCGTACCCGACGAGGAAGCGGAAGGGGTGATCTCGACCGAGTGCGTGAATCGCTGGAGCCGCGACGCGCGTGCGGTGCTGGTCCTCGAGCCGGGGATGGCCATCGAAGGGGGCAAGACACTGGTCGCCGGACGCCGGGGACTGACCGAGTGGCGGCTGGAGGTGACCGGTCGGAGCGCGCACTCCGGGCTGGCCTACTGGAAAGGGCGCTCGGCGCTCGCCGCCGCGGCCGATTTCTGCGCTCGCGCCCAGGCGCTCTCCGAGCGGGACCAGGGACCGACGGTCAATGTCAGCAGACTGGTCGGCGGGTCCGCCGGGTTCGTCGACCACCTCGAACTGCACCATGGAATGATGGGCACGTCGCGGCAGCTCAACGTGGTTCCGGATCGCGCCCGCGCCGAAGGGGAGCTCCGCTTCCTCTCTCCGTCGGACGGGCGGCGGTGGTCTCGCGGCTGGTCGCACTCGCGGAGCGGATCGGCGACGACTATCAGGTGGAGGCCCGGTTCACCACGGGAGCCACCATCCCGCCGGTCGATCCTCACGGGCCGGGTGCACCGCTCGCGCGCCGGGTAGTCGAGCTCGCCGCGGCGCGGGGCTGGAAGCTGGAACTGGAGGAGGATCGCGGCGGCGTCTCGTTCCCGAATTTCCTCGCCGATCCCGCCACCATTCCGGTCGTCGACGGGCTCGGTCCGGTGGGCGAAGGAATGCACGTCAGAGGCGAATATCTCGATCTCGAATCGCTCGCGCGGCGGACCGAGCTTCTCGCCGATCTTCTCGCGACACTCTGAGGGAGGGGTGAAAGGATGAGCTCGACCGAACCAGGAGGAGATGCGATCGCCCGGGAACGGCTCGCCAGTCCGGGGAGCACCTTCCGGATGCCGCACACGCTGGTGATCGTCGGAACCCTCGTCTTCATCGTGCTGGTTCTCTCGTGGATCATCCCTTCGGGGCACTACCAGACGGTGGATCGCGACGGCCGCGAAGTGACGGTGTCCGGGACCTGGGAGAGGGTCGAGAAGCCGTGGCTCGGACCGCAGTGGCTGGTGGTTGCACCGATCCGCGGGTTCGTCGACGGCGGTCTGATCATCGCGTTCGTGGTGGTCATCGGCGGGGCCTTCAACATCATTCAGGAGACGGGCACGATTCATTTCGCGATCCGGCGCGTCACCGCGGCGCTGGCGGGACGAGCAGGCGCTGCAGAACCTGATGATCCCGGTGCTGATGATCCTGTTTTCGCTCGGGGGCTCGGTGTTCGGGATGGCGGAGGAGATCATTCCGTTCGTGCTGATCTTCGTACCGCTGGCAATCTCTCTCGGATACGACTCGATCGTCGGTGTGGCCATTCCGTTTCTCGGCGCTGCAGCCGGATTTGCAGCGGCATTTTTCAACCCCTTCACGGTGGGGGTGGCACAGGGTCTGGCCGGGCTCCCGCTCTACTCGGGGCTGGGCACCCGGCTGATCGCCTGGATCATCGAACCGGCATCGTGATCGCGTGGGTGATGGTGTACGCGGCGCGGGTCGAAGCGGAACCCGGAGATCAGTCCGGTGTATCAGCTCGACCGCTCCCGCGATTCAAGCGGTTCCGCCAGCGAGCCGGTCCAGCCCTGGACGGCCCGGCGTGCGGCGGTTCTTCTTCTGTTCGTCGGGGCGATGGGGGTGCTGATCTGGGGCATTCTCGAGAAGCAGTGGTTCATCGTCGAGATCGCTGCGCTCTTCCTGGGACTGGGTGTTCTCAGTGGCGTCGTCGCGGGCCAGTCGGGAAGCCGGATCGCGGGACATTTCGTCGCCGGGGCGAAGGACATGATGGGGGTCGCGCTGATCATCGCCTGCGGCCGCGCGCTGCTGATCATCGCCCGTGAAGGGGCGATCCTCGACACCATGCTTCACTACAGTGCAAGCGTGGTGTCGCTGCTGCCCGGCGTGCTCGCCGCACAGGTGATGTTCGTGATTCAGAGCGTGATCAACTTCTTCATCCACTCCGGCACCGCTCAGGCGGCGCTGACCATGCCGGTCATGGCTCCTCTCGCGGATCTCGTGGGGCTGACCCGCCAGACCATGGTCTACGCCTTCCAGTTGTGCGAGTTCGTCAACCCGATGCTCCCCACCTCGGCGGTGACCATGGGCGTTCTCGGCATGGCGAGGATTCCATGGGAAGTCTGGGCCCGCTGGTTCCTTCCCCTGATGCTGGTGCTGATCCTGGTCAGCCTGCTCCTCCTGGTCCCCCCGGTCCTGATGCAGTGGGGCCCGTTCTGAAGTTCTGAAGTTCCGGAGCCCCCTGTGGGCGGACATTCCGATGTTCGGCCATCGTCCCACTGGCCAGCAAGTCGAACTCTCGACCGCCCCTCCGGCCGCAGCGACAACCCGGCGGGCGGGCGGCTGTGGAGTGCGGTGCACCGCACCGCTTTCGTTGAACGCGACTCCCGACCCTCCCGGTCCAATCTCGCCAGTCCTCGCAGCCACCCCTGCCACACCCCGAATCCGCAGGAGCTGACTCTCTCACGGGCCGGTCTTTCGAAGACGACAAAGGCCGGGCGGATCCAACCGCCCGGCCTGGTTGACTCGCTGCCGATCCCCTTATCCCCGCTTCATTGCCCACCCGGCCGCCACCACCAGCAGCACCAGCATCAGCGCCAGACCTGCCGGACCGGTCGCCGGCAACGGGTAGTTCACTGCCGCGTCGATCTCCGCCGTCGATGACCCGGTGTCGTCGTCCACGATGGTCAGCGCGATGGTGTAGGTCCCCGCATCCGCGTAGACATGGGTCTCGGAGAACGACGTCGTCCCCGCCGGGTAGTTGAAGACCTC
>CAVUJZ010000028.1:0-26489 GCA_963741905.1 uncultured Acidobacteriota bacterium
TGGCGGGCCACCAGGAGCATGCCGAAATCGAGAACCCGTGGGCCGCGAGCTCCGGTGCCGAGGGAGATGCGGCCGGACTGAGGATCGAAGGTCGAAGCCACCCACGCGAGTGATCCGTCTTCTTCCGCCTCCGCAAGCGACGCATGGACGAGATACTCGGTTTCCCGGATCGGGTCCCAGGCGGGAGGCTTTCCGATGTTCACGGCCCAGAAGCGGGTCTGCGTATTCTTCAGAATGTCCTGAGGGGAGCCGAATGGAGGTGGAGCGGACGGCCATTCGGGAGACCAGGTCCAGCAGAGACCGCCATCGACGATGGTCTTGCCCAGCCCGAGTGCGAGGCTGGCAACGCCGTGCTCCGGCAGGGCGCGGCCGACTGGGGTAGACGTTGATGGATCGGGCCACTCCCGAGATCTCCGGGTAGTAGCGGTCGCCGAAGCGTCGACCGACGACCTCCTGGATGATCACGGCCATCTTTTCGGCGTTCTCGTCGATTGCCGTGGCCGTGCGATAGTCACGCGCGTTGCGGAAAAACGTCGAAGCGTAGACGAATCGGATTGCTTCGGTCAGGCGGCGGAACCGCTCATCGGTCGACGCCTGGTTGTTCGGGATCATCTTGGTCGCATAGACGCCCGCGAGCGGCTCCCGGATGGCGTCTTCCAGCATGCTGGAGGAGCGGATGGCCAGAGGGGTTCGGACCTGTTCGACCAGCGCACGCAGATCCCCGAGGATCTCGATCGGAAGATCGGCGCGCTGGAACTCCCGTGCGATCGCGTCGTCCGGCTGGCGCGCGAGGTCATGCGGAACCAGGCCGTTGCGCTCGAGAAACGCGTCGTAGATGTCGGTCTGCAGGACGGCCAGGCTGGGGACGCTGATCTCGATCGACGGGAACTCGGAGTGGGGAAACCGCTCCGCGAGGATCTTCTGCGCCACCGCGAGACCGAGTGCCTTGCCTCCGGGATGTCCTCGACCGACGGACTTGAGGCGTTGGGCCGGATCGAAGAAGGTTCGATTGAAAGGGATGAAAGCCGAGGAGGTCTCGCTGTCTGACATGATCTTCATCGGCGTTCCCCGAAGGACAGCAGAACACAAGGGGCGCGGGATCGCAATCCCGCACCCCGGGGAATCTTCGACTACACCCAGCCGCGGTCGCGGCAGGCCTGAGCCACACGGCTGATGGCGATCAGTAGGCGGCGTCGCGCATTCCGACATTGCGGCGTTTGGCAAGATCGTGACCGCATGGAACGCGGCGGTCATCTTCGTGTCGAGCTTGCCGAGAACCTCGTCCTTCTCCCAGAAGTAGTTCATGTTGCACTGGACCTGCTCGAAGTAGCTGCAGGTCACGCCGCCGGCGTTCGCGAGGAAATCGGGGATGATGAAGATGCCGCGCTCGTCGAGGACCGCGTCCGCTTCCGGGGTGGTCGGGCCGTTGGCGCCCTCGGCCACGATCCTGACCCGCTTGCTGATCGTCGAGACGTTCTCGCCGGTGATCTGGTTCTCCAGGGCTGCAGGGACCAGGATGTCGACGTCCTGATCAGCCAGTCGTCGCCGGGCAGGACTTCGTATCCGAGAGCGATGGCCTTCGCCTTTTCGATTCCGCCGAAAGGGTCGGTGATCGACTGCAGCTGAGCCAGATCGATGCCGTCCCGTTTGCGGAAGGTGAAGGCCTTCTGCTCGGCCTGATCCCAGCTCGAGACGCAGAGCACGCGTCACGCCGAGCATCTGTAGCAGCTCGACCGCGTACTGCGCGACGTTGCCGAAGCCCTGGATCGAGGCGGTGGTGTCGTTCGGATCCAGGTTCAGCTCACGAAGAGCCTCGCGAACGGTGAAGACCACGCCGTAGCCGGTCGCTTCGGTCCGTCCCTGCGAACCGCCCATGCCGACGGGCTTGCCGGTGATGAAGCCGGGATAGCGCGCCGCCGCGGATCGTCTCGAACTCGTCGAGCATCCAGAGCATGTGCTGGGAGTTGGTCATCACGTCCGGGCGCGGGGACGTCCTGGAACGGTCCGACGTCGCGGGCGATCTGACGAACCCATCCCCGGCAGAGACTCTCCGTCTCGCGCGGGCTGAGGTTGTGCGGATCGCAGACCACGCCGCCCTTGCTCGCCGCCGAGCGGAATGTCGACCACCGCACACTTCCAGGTCATCCACATCGCCAGAGCGCGGACCGTGTCGATCGTCTCCATGCGGGTGGAAGCGGATGCCGCCCTTGCCGGGGCCGCGAGCGTCGTTGTGCTGAACCCGGAACCCGCGGAAGACCTGCACCGCGCCGTCATCCAGCCGAACCGGAATGCTGAAGTGGTACTCGCGCATCGGCCAGCGGAGGATGTCCCGGGTGGGTTGATCCAGATCGAGAATTTCCGCGGCGTGATCGAATCGTCGTTGTGCGTTTTCGAATGCGTTGAAACTGGTGCTCATATTCGAGCAGCTCCTCCCCCCGAACCTCGGGTCCGGGGCCGGGAGAAGTGTACTTCCGGAAAGGGGCCGGAGGCGTGGCCCCGGATACAGGATCATGTGATCCGAGCCACACGTTCGGCACGCGGAGAACGGGGAGCGGGGCGCGGCCGCCGTGCGGTCACTCGCCACGGTTGAACCTTCGCTGGCATACTGGGCGGCTCATGGCCGAACCGGTGGCATTGACCAGGGCGGAGGCGCGTCGATTTCTGGTTTCGCACCTGGGGCTCGACCGGATCGCGGGGAAAGGACGGCGGGGAGTGCGGAAGGTTCTGGACCGCCTCCGCTGCATTCAGCTCGATCCTCTCGACCCGATCGGGACGAATGCCGACCTGGTGGCAATGGCCAGGGTGGATGGAATCGGCCGCGGTGACGTCATGCGGTACCTGTTTCCCGGATACGCCTTCGAGCACTTTGCGAAGGAGCGGTGCCTTCTCCCGGCGGACTCGTTTCCGTGGTACCGGGAGCAGGGACACGCGGCCCAGGCCCCGTGGTGGCGGCACGATCAACGGGAGGCGCGGGTACCCCGGGAGGTGGTCGATCGTGTGCTCGATGAGGTCCGGGACCGTGGGCCGGTGACGGCGGCCGACCTGACCGATCATGGGGCGGTGGTCCCTCTCGACTGGAGCGGATGGAAGGGGACGGCCAGGGCCACGTCGATGGCCCTGGAGATTCTCTGGACCCGATGTGATGTCGTCGTGGCCGGACGGACGGAGAGCGGTGCGAAGCTCTACGACACTCCGGAGCGGGCGCTCGGCGAGGTGGCCCTCGCCCCGGTCCCGGAGCCGTTCGAGCGCTGGGCGGTTCGAGAGCGTGTGCGCGCCGCGGGGCTGCTCTCCAGGGCGGGAGGATCGCACTGGTCGATGCTGGGGCAGGTTCGGACGTCCGGGATTCCCGATGCGATGATCGACGCCGGTGAACTGGTCGAGGTGAAGATCGAAGGCTCCTCTCGCGCGTACCTGGCGGTGCCGGAGATTCTCGATCGCCGCCGGGTGCGATACGACGGCCGGGTCCGCATTCTCGGACCGCTGGACCCGCTGATCTGGGACCGCCACCTGGTCCGGCAGGTGTTCGATTTCGATTACGCATGGGAGGTCTACAAACCGCCGGATCAACGGCGCTGGGGCTGGTATGTCTGCCCGCTGCTTCATCGGGACCGGCTGGTCGGGCGGGTGGATGCGCGGATCGAAAACGGCACGCTCCGGGTTCGGAGGCTCTGGCGGGAGACCGACGTCGACCCCTCACTCATTCGGGAGGCTCTGCAGCGGCACGCCGGCGCCTGCGGCGTCGCACTACGATACCGGCCTCGGGGCGACGTTGACATGTGATACGCATGGATCTATGTTGCGAACATGGGAAAAATGGTCCAGATCCGAAATGTGCCCGAGGAGATGCATCGGCTTCTGAAATCCCGCGCAGCTCTGGCAGGCCTCTCTCTGTCGGATTATCTCCTCCGGGAAATGGCGAAAATCTGTGAACGACCGGACCCCGAGGAACTGGCTGAGCGGCTCCGCAGCAGAACCCCCGTTCGGCCCACGATCTCTCCTGCCAGTGCCGTGCGAGAGGAGCGTGATCAACGGTGATCGTGGTGGACGCTTCGGTGGTTCTCGATCTTCTCCTGCGGGGAAGGGAAAGCCTCCTGCTCGACCGTGTTCTCGAGAGCCGTGACAGTCTGCACGCACCCCACCTGCTGGATCTGGAGGTCCTTCAGGTCCTGAGACGCTACCAGAGGGCCGGTGAGCTCTCGCCGGCGAGAGCCCTGCAGGCAATTGACGATTTCCGCGCAATGAGGATCGAACGATACTCGCACGAGCTTCTCGTCGAGCGAGTCTGGGCACTGCGTCGAAACCTGACGGCCTATGACGCCGCGTACGTGGCGCTTGCGGAGCTCCTCGATGCCACCCTGCTGACGCTCGACGGCAGACTGGCTCGATCGCCGGCCAACCGGGCGCGAATCGAGCTCGCTCCGGAAGTTTGAAGACCCATTCCGTCCGCCGTTTCACTGTTTGTCAGGGACTGGATATGATTCCCTGCGGGAGGAGACCTGATGTTGTACCGAATCCTGCTCATTCTTCATTCGTGGAACCGCTGGATCGTCCTGGGAGCGGTGGCTGCCGCTCTGGTCGTCGCCGTCGTCCGAGTCCTGGACAGGCGGCCGTGGGGAAGTCCGATGGACCTGCTCAGCCGGGTCGGCGTCATCAGTGCGGACGTGCAGTTGCTGCTCGGAATCGTTCTGTTCGGAGTCACGCCCTGGATCTCGATGTTTTTCGCCGCACCGGGTGAAGCGATGGGGAGCGACGTGGTGCGCTTCTGGTCCATCGAGCATGGCTTCGGGATGATCATCGCCATCGGTCTGCTGCACATGGGGAAGGTCTTCGCCCGGAAGCGCGAGGACCCGGCGAAGAAGCATCGGATGATCATCATCTTCTTCGGTCTTGCCATGCTGATCATGCTGCTCACCATCCCCTGGCCGTTCATGGCGTACGGCCGTCCATTGCTCCGGTTCTAGGCGCGGGATGAGCGACAGACGGATCATCCCGATCGCCGCGGGTCTGCTGCTGGTTGCGCTGGTCGGTTGCCAGCGTGCGATTCCGGTCGAGCCCGAGGCGGATCGGCAGGCGATGACCGTGCCTCAGACGATCGAGGATCTTCGAGGCGCGGCGAAGGGTGCGTACGACTGGGCACTGGTCGGCAACTGGTCCCAGATCGAACAGAACCTCGACGTGGTCCGGGAGGACATGGACCGGCTGAAGTCGGAAGGTGGACTGGCAGGACTCGCCGATGCGGAGCGCGAGTGGGGTGCGATCGACCACGCCCGGTCGAAAAAGAACGCGCGCACGCTGGGGCATGCGGTCAACCGGATGATGGTGGCGATCGCCGGGATCGACCATTCCGGATCCTCACCGGAGTCAGCCGAGCTCGCGCGTCTGGCCTTCGATGCCCGCGAGGTTCAGCTCTGGGCGCTGGAAGAGAATCTTCCCAATCTCGGGGAGGCCCGGTCGGGTCTGGTGGAGCGATGGCATGATGCGCGTCCCCGCCTGGCCGGCCGGATCGGCAGGGAGTCCCTGGAGCAGCTCGATCGGTCCATCGCCGAGCTCGACTCCGCGGCAACCCCTCAGGAGGTCGGCACGGTGATCGGCCGGATCCTCGGAACGCTCCGGACCCTCGAATCTTCCGGTCAGACCGGCTCCTGATCGACCTTGCTGCCTCCCGCTCCGTCGCAGGATTGACACCGCGCCAGGAGGCCGACTGGAAGTTCTTTTGCACTGATGCAGTGCGATGAGTCCTGCCAGAACGACCGCCCGACGGGACGCGGGAAGAGGGGATCGCCGACTCCTGCCTCTTCTCGCATTGCCGTTTCTTTTCATCGCCCTCCTCTCCACCCCCGGCTGTCACCGGCAGCAGGCCCCGGAGAAGACTGCGGAAGCGGTGCTCCTTGGACCGGAGGATGTTGCCCGAGCCTCACTCGAGGAGATCGGGACCGGCCCGGAGCTTTCGGGGACGCTCGTGGCTTCCACCCAGTCGACGATTCGAGCCCAGATCGGGGGGACCGTCTCCGAGGTGCACGCCCGGCAGGGTGAACCGGTCAACGAGGGAGAGACTCTCGCCCGGATCCGGAACGAATCGGTGGGAGACGCCCTGCAGTCGGCCCAGGCAGCCGTTTCGAACGCGCGGAACGCTCTGCAGACGGCGCAGACCGAGCTGAACCGGCAGCAGAAGCTTTTCGACGCCGGAATCGTGGCGAAGAGCGTGCTCGACCAGGCCCGGCAGAACGTCAGTGCGGCACGAGCGGCGCTCGAGCAGACACAGAGCCAGGCCGCGTCGGCCCGGCAACAGGCCGGCTACACCGATGTCCGCTCCCCGATCCGCGGTGTGGTCAGCGAAAAGCAGGTCTCGGAGGGAGACGTGGTGCAGGGCGGGGCAGCGCTGTTCGTGGTGGTGGACCCCTCCAGTCTGCAGCTCGAAGCGTCGATCCCCACCGACCAGCTCGGGGCCCTTTCGGTCGGTTCTCCGGTGGAATTCTCGGTGACCGGGTACCCCGATCGGAAGTTCAATGGGTCGGTGGCGCGAATCAATCCCGTGGCGGATCCCTCGACGCAGCAGGTGCGGGTCTACGCGTCGGTTCCCAACCGGGGAAACGTGCTCGTCAGCGGACTGCATGCCGAGGGGCGGGTGAGGGCAGGCACCCATCAGGCGCTGGTGGTTCCCGCCAGCGCCATCGACCGCTCGCTGCAGAAACCCGCGGTGATGAAGGTGGTGAATGGGGAGGTCCGGCGAACCGAGGTGAAGCTCGGTGCGAAAGATGAAGCGGAGGATCAGGTGGAGGTTCTCCAGGGGCTTCAGTCGGGCGATGTCGTCCTGGTCGGAGCCGCGCAGGATCTCACTCCCGGAACCCGGGTCGAGGTGAGTGACGGAGCGGAGCCCACGGCATGATCATTTCCGATACCGCCATCAAGCGACCGGTGCTCACCATCGTCGCGATGATGATCCTCGTGGTGTTCGGGATCTATTCACTTTCCCGGCTCGAGGTCGATGAATATCCGGACATTTCCGCGCCGGTGGTCTTCGTCGGCATTCCCTATCCCGGCGCTTCTCCCGAACAGGTCGAGCGGGAGGTGGTGGATCGTCTGGAGGAGCAGTTCAACTCGATTCCGGGGGTGAAGAAGATTACCTCGACATCGATCGATGGCTTCGCCCAGATCATCGTCGAGTTCGTCTACAGCCGGGACCCGGATCAGGCGTCCCAGGACGTTCGGGACGCCATTGCTTCGGAGCGGGGGCGGCTTCCGAACGAAATGAAGGAGCCGATCATCCGGAAATTCGACCCGGCCAATCAGCCCATCGTCTCGCTCGTGCTCTCCTCTCCGACCATGACGCCGGCGGAGCTGACTCTGCTTGCCGATCCGGGGGTGACCCGTGAACTGCGGGCGATCAACGGTGTGGCACAGGTGACGGTGCTGGGAAATATCGATCGGGAGATCTCGGTGGAGGTGCGGCCCGGTGATCTGGCGGCGCGGGGTGTGAGCATCGCCCAGGTGGTGCAGGCGGTTCAGGCCCAGAATCTCTCCGCTCCGGTCGGACGGGTGATCGGGAAGATCCGGGAGCAATCGATCCGGCTGAAGGGCCGGCTTCCCGCGCCGGAGGATTTCGCACGGCTCGTGGTTGCCACCCGGAATGGTCAGACCATCCGTCTCGGTGAGGTCGCCAATGTCATCGACGGCACCGCGGAGCAGCGGTCCGCCGCCTTCTTCAACGGACGGCCCGCGGTCGGCATCGACATCACCAAGACGAACGAGGCGAGCACCACGACGGTGGCGGATGCGGTGGAGGCGGCCTTGTCGAGGATCGAGAAGACGTTGCCGCAGGGGGCTCATCTGGAGATCGTCCGGAACTCCGGCGAGCGGGTGCGCCATTCGGTGACCAACGTGGAGGAGGCGCTGATCGAGGGCGCCATTCTCACCGTCCTGGTGGTCTTTCTCTTTCTCAACTCCTGGCGTTCGACGGTGATCACCGGGCTGGCGCTGCCGGTGTCGGTGATCGCAGCGTTCGTCGCCGTCTGGGTGTTCGGATTCACTCTCAACACGATGTCGCTGCTGGGATTGTCTCTGGCGATCGGGATCCTCATCGACGATGCCATCGTGGTGCGGGAGAACATCGTCCGGCACGTGGAGATGGGGGAGGATCACACCACGGCATCCCATCGAGGGACCGACGAGATCGGGCTGGCCGTCGCGGCGACCACGTTCTCCATCATTGCGGTGTTCGTCCCGGTCGCGTTCATGGGAGGCATCGCGGGGCAATGGTTCAAGCCGTTCGCGCTGACCATCGCGTGCGCCGTTGCCGTCTCCCTTTTCGTTTCCTTCTCTCTCGACCCGATGCTTTCCGCCTACTGGCCGGATCCGGAGACGGAGGAGGGAGCTCACCGCGGCTTCATCTCCCGCAATCTGGAGCGGTTCAACCGCTGGTTCGAACGGATGGCAGACCGCTACAAGGGCGTCATCGCCTGGGCATTGGACCACCGGGTACTGATGGCGATCATCGTGACCGTGGCATTTTTCGGAGCCATCGGGCTTCAGTTCGTTGCGGGTGGTGCCGGCTTCGCGCCGCAGAGTGACCGAAGCGAGTTCAGTATCTCTCTGGAGACGGAGCCGGGCTCGAACCTCCACTACACGTCGCTGAAGGCGGAAGAGGTCGCGGCGATGATCCGGCGCCATCCGGAAGTGGATTACACCTACGCCACGGTCGGAGGAGGAGAGGCGAGTACCAGTGGCGTCGATCAGGGGAGCATCTACGTGCGGCTGGTTCCGAAGTCCGAGCGGAGCCTGTCACAGAACGCGCTCGCGCAGCAGGTGCGCAGCGAGATCCGCTCGATTGCCGGGGCGACCACCTCGATCTCCAATGGTGGTCCGGGCGGTGGAGGAAAGCAGATTCAGATCGAGGTGCGGGGAGAGAATCTGGAGACGCTCAATCGTGCGGCACAACAGATTGAGCAGGCGGTGAGGAAAGTCCCGGATGCCACCGATGTGGGCCTGTCGACACGGGGCCAGAAGCCGGAACTGGTGATCGATGTCGATCGGCCGCTCGCGGGAGCGCTGGGCGTCAACGTCGGGGAGATCGCCCAGTCGCTGCGACCGGCTTTCGCCGGAGTGGACGCGGGCGACTGGGTGGATCCCACCGGAAAGACCCGCGACGTCACCGTCCGGCTGGTGGATTCCGCACGGACCAGTCCGGAGGACATCGCCCGGCTTCCGCTGACGGTGCAGGGCGCTCCGACGGCGTTTGCCAGCGGGTTTCCCGGAGGAAGCGTGGTGGGGCCGGCCGCGGCTCCGGCAACCGTTCCGCTGGGGCAGATCGCGAAGATCCGGAACGCTCTCGGCCCCGCACAGATCGACCACCTGGACCGCCAGAAGGTGATCACCGTCGGCGCGAACATCGAGGGTGAATCTCTCAGTGAGGTCTCCCGCGCGATCAATGCCCGGGTGAACAAGCTCCATCTTCCCGCGGGAGTGAGCATCAGCCAGGGGGGCGAGGTGGAGAGTCAGGGTGAGGTGTTCGGCGGAATCTTCGCGGCGCTCGGTCTGGCCATCATGCTGATGTACTTCATCCTGGTGGTGCAGTTCGGTTCGTTTCTCGATCCGATCGCAATTCTCATTTCGCTTCCGCTGTCGCTGATCGGCGTGGTGCTGGCGCTGATCATCACCGGCGACACCCTCAACATCATGAGCCTGATCGGAGTGATGCTGCTGATGGGCATCGTGACGAAAAATGCGATTCTGCTGATCGACTTCGCAAAGTGGAGCCACGAGAGCGGCACGCCGTTGCGGGAGGCCCTGATCGAGGCGGGGCGGGTCAGGTTGCGCCCGATCATCATGACCACGCTCGCTCTGATCGCCGGGATGATCCCGGTCGCTCTGGGGATCGGTGAGGGGGCCGATTTCCGGGCTCCGCTCGGCCGTGCGGTCATCGGGGGAGTGATCACTTCGACGCTGCTCACCCTGCTGGTCATCCCGACCATCTATGAGGTGCTCGACCAGTGGAGGGAGAAACTGTTCGGGCGTTTTCTTGCCCGGAAGAGGGCGGAGAAGAAGGAGGGAGCGGCGGTGGATTTCGCCGCGGAGCGGGAGCGCCGCAGGCGGCGGCGACGAGCCGAGGACCGGGAAGGTCTTCCACCGGCCGGCGACTGAGGGCAGGGTTGTCGTCGGGTCGGTCCCGCGGCAGGGCGTGCCCCGATGCGCTCGACGGCCTTGTCCGACACGGCCGACTGTGATCTCCGTCCTTCAGCGTCTCCAGTTCGCTGATAGCATCTGCTCATGACCCTGCTTCTTCGAAAAGCCGCCCGGATGTCGGAGATTGAACCGTTTCATGCGATGGACCTGCTGGCGGAGGCCCGCAAGCTCGAGGAGTCGGGCCGGGACATCGTCCACATGGAGGTGGGGGAACCGGATTTTCCCACGGCCGGCCCGATTCTCGAGGCCGCCCGCGCCGCGCTGGAGAGCGGTCATGTCCATTACACCCCCGCGGTGGGGATCCGCGAGTTGCGGGAGGCGATCGCCGCGTTCTATGGGACCCGTTACGGTGTGAAGGTGCCCTACGAACGGGTGGTCCTGACTCCGGGAGCGTCGGGGGCGCTGCTGATCAGCGCCGGAGCGCTGGTATCTCCGGGAGACCAGATTCTGATCGCCGATCCCGGCTACCCCTGCAATCGCCATTTCATCCGGCTGATGGAAGGCGACGCCGTGCGGATTCCGGTCGGACCGGAAACGCGATGGCAGCTCACCGCCGAGCTGGTCGAGAGGTACTGGACCCCTCGGACCGTCGGCGTTCTGGTGGGCTCCCCTTCGAATCCGACCGGGACGGTGCTGTCCGACGAGGAGCTGCGGCGAATCGTCGAGGTGGTAGAGGACCGCGACGGACGGCTGCTGATGGACGAGATCTATCACGGACTGATCTACGAAGGCTCCGTCTCCAGCGCACTTCAGTTCAGCGACGAGGTGTTCATCATCAACAGCTTCTCCAAGTACTTCGGAATGACCGGCTGGAGGCTGGGATGGGCGATTGCGCCGGAATCGTACGTCCGGGAGTTGGACAAACTCGCGCAGAACCTCTTCCTCGCTCCTTCGACTCTGTCGCAGCAGGCCGCGCTGGCCGCCTTCAAACCGGAGACCCTCGCGATCCTGGAGGAGAGACGGGAAGAGTTCCGTCGCCGCCGGGACTATCTGCTGCCCGCGCTGCGGGATCTGGGGTTCGGGATTCCGGTGGTTCCGCGGGGTGCCTTTTATCTCTACGCCAACGTCGAGCGGTTCACCTCCGACAGTTATGGATGGGCACGAGACATCCTGCATCAGGCAGGCGTCGCCATCACCCCGGGCCGGGATTTCGGCTCGAATCGGCCGGATCTTCACGTGCGGTTCGCCTGCACGACCTCCATCGATCGACTCGAAGAGGGCGTGCACCGGCTCCGCGAATTCATCGGGTGAGCGTCTTCAGAAGCCGCTGACAGGCGCGCGTGTGGATGAACATTCCGATGTTCATCATGGTGCCACGGGGAGAAGAGGGTGGCTTCGCGATCACGGCATCTCGAAGCCGGTAGCGTGTCGGTTCATCTCACGTCTCGCGCGAGCCCGACCCCTGGGATTCTTTCCACCCGACGAACAGCGGAATGTTCGTCCACAATCGTGCGAATGCGTGATGTTCATCAACACGTGTGGATGAACATTCCGATGTTCATCATGGTGCCCCGGAGAGAGGAGGGTGGCTTCGCGATCGGTCGAAGCCGGTAGCGTGTCGGTTCATCTCACGTCTCGCGCGAGCCCGACCCCTGGGATTCTTTCCACCCGGCGAACAGCGGAATGTTCGTCCACAATCGTGCGAATGACCGTGATGTTCATCAACACGTGTGGATGAACATTCCGATGTTCATCATGGTGCCCCGGAGAGAGGAGGGTGGCTTCGCGATCACGGCATCTCGAAGCCGGTAGCGTGTCGGTTCATCTCACGTCTCGCGCGAGCCCGACCCCTGGGATTCTTTCCACCCGGCGAACAGCGGAATGTTCGCGTCCGCGTTACGCGTCGATTCTGCGGTATCGGGCCTGGAGGAACTGGTAGATGCCGTAGCTGAGCAGGCCGAGCCCCACAATCGCGAGAAGCCACGGTCCGAAACTGGTCTGTTCCAGGGTCGACAGCGCTCCCTGCACCCCTCGGGCCTCGGAAGGCTGATGCTGGACGGCGGCGACGATGAGAAAGGTCCCGATGATCAGAAAGACCACGCCGCGGGACGCGATCCCGAAACGACTCAGCCGAATGCTCCAGGTCCGCATGGTGGGGCTCGTTCCGGCGAGGTCGAGGCGCTCGCGTGGTTTCGATCTCGATGCCTTTCGAAGCTGGTAGAGACCATAGACGATGATGCAGACCCCGACCAGCCCCACCAGCCACACCCCGAAGGGCTGGGACATCAGCGTCGCGGTCCGGCTGGAGGTGGAGTCGCTCTGCGTGTTCCCTCCGCCACTCCCGAATGCCAGGCGAAGTGCCTGCCAGGCGAGCGCCGCGTAGATCAGGCCGCTGATCCCGTAGCCGATTCTCCGGATGATCCCCCTGGCGTCATGACCCCGCTGTTCGGCGTCCGCGAACGCCTCCACCAGTCTCCAGAGTGCGTACCCGATCAGGCCGACGCCAACGATCCCGAGAAGGACCTGACCGAATGGCTCGTCGGCCAGACTGGCGAGTGCACCGCGGGAATTGGAGGGGTGGCTCGGGCTGAAGGCTGCGCGGATGGCGAGCACGCCGATCAGGCTGTAGACCACCCCCTTGGCTCCATAACCGAACCGGGCGAACCGTTCGATCCACGGTTCCGCCTTGATGGCCACCATCCGGGCCTGACGCCCAGCAGACTCTTCCATTCCCATGAATTCGCTCCTTTCCAGAATCGACAGGCATTGGTTCAAGAAGCGGGCCGGAGGGTTGTTCCGAACGCCCGCGTAACCTCGCCGGTTTCCAAACCGTCTTCCTTGCAGAGGAAACGGGGAATCAACGTGACCAGGAATCAACTCGAGATCCCGAAGCTGGCGCGGAGTCCCCACTGTCCACGGTGTCGTGGGCGGAAGAACCCGGGCGATGCGCTCTGCCTCGCGTGTATCAGCCGGCTCCCGGCGAATATGCGGAGCGGACTGCAGCGGATCGAGTTGGCGCCGCCCCGGCTGGTAATGAATGCAGTGCGATCCGCCGCGTCATTCTTCTCGCAGCGGGATCAGTCCATCCGAAAGCTCGGAGGAGGGAAGCGATGAAAAGCTCTCATCCCGTCGCACGAGAGCAGTCGGCTGATGTTTTGCATCTCACGGTTGCGATCATGAGAAAAGCGATCCGGTCATGAACGACTCGAGCAGGGCGACGACGATTCTGGTCGTTGAAGACGATTCGGGAGTCCACACGCTTCTGAATGTTCTTCTCGGCCGGGAAGGCTACGTGGTGCACCGCCTGGGCGATGGGGAAGGTGCGGTCGAGCGGATCCTCGAAGGAAACTATGACGTCATTCTTCTGGATCTGCTGCTTCCTCGTCTGAGCGGATTCGAGGTGCTCTCCCGACTGCGGGAGGAGGCGCCCGAGCTCCTCGGTCGGGTCATCATCTTCACCGCGGTGTCGGAGCAGGAGCTCTCCCGCCTTCCCACTGCGTGATCAGATCTCCGCCATCGTCAGAAAGCCCTTTGACATCGGAGAGATTCTCGATGCGGTTCACCGTTGCCTCGAGATTCAGGAAAAGCGCGATCCCCTGCTGCACGGCCTCGCGCCTGTCGCTTCCCGACGCGAGGGGCGGAACACTTCTGAGCTAGCCCCCAATGGCCCGAACTTAAGGGCGTGGTTCTCCTGGTCCTTCGGAACGCCGTCACCCTGACAGCCGGGTCGCCGGAGTCCCGGGCCGCACCGGTCACATCGCCATGCACGCTCGGGAGCGGCTGGAAGCCAGCGGCCCGGCCGCCTGGAAGGCGGCGTTCCGATTGCCCGTTTCGGGGGCATCAGACCCTTGAATTCGGGCCCTTGGAACCAAGGCCGGATTTCTCCACCCGCCCTGTCTCTGCGCGGGCTTGGGATCCGCCTCAGCCCCAGCGACTCAGGACTCGGCGCGTCGTTTCACTTCGAGAAGAAACTTCCGAGTCATGACGAATGCTCCAGGATCGAAAACGATCAGAGAGAGCATCGACTCGATCTCCGGACGGATCACGGCGCGGTTGCGGGAGATCAGCCGGTCCGGCGTTCATCGACAGGCTGAAGAATCAGACTCCAGCTCATTTCCGTGGCAGGGCTGGCTCCCGGCGTCAGGACGAGATGTTTGTTCTTCTCGATCTCGTGCACCGTGAACCCGATCATCCCCTGAATCGGGATTTCGTCTCCCTGCTCGAGGTTCTGGCATTCGGGGAGAATGATTTCCGCACTGGGCCCGGCCATGTAGCCCAGGAGCCGATCGATCCAGTCGTAGCTGTAGAACCCGGCGCGACCGTGGCCCATCTGCACCAGCCAGGGCCAGATCCGGTCGGGGGTGGCCCGGATGGTCACCGCCCGGGTCGCCTCGTAGTTCGGTGCTGGGACGACGTCGTCTCCCGGCATCGTTCCGTGGACTTCCTCGTCGAATGCGCCCCAGCGCATCTGCCAGGGCCGGACAATCCACTGGTAGGCGGCTGCAGCGGCCCCGGTGATCACCAGTCCGCGGAGCAGTTTCGAGCTTGCACTCATCTTCACCTCCGGCCCATCACTATACCCCCCGCTGCGCGACAGATGAGCTTCAGCCGGTCGCGGTTGCCCCTATTCCTCGTCGTGCGGAGGAGTCTTGATCACCTTGATGAAGAATCGTGCGGTGAAGAAGATCACGACACTCCATGTTGCGATGAGCATGGTCCAGGCTGCGCCGGTCATGATTCGATTCCTTTCTCTCCGTTGCCCTTTTTCATCTGCCAGGCCTTCCACACCAGAACGCCGCAGGTGATGAACACCAGCGAGAGGAGAATCCTGGTGATGTCCTGAACCATCTCCGGGGTGACGTGGCCGGCGTCATCGAACCAGCGGTAGTTCTCGACGCCGGCATGGATGATCTTGCCGATCACGCTGTCCGGGGCGAAGCGCCATCCCTGGCCGGCGAACAGGCCGGCGAGAGTCCGGCTGCCCAGTCGCCCCGGTCGGCTTGAACAGCGGCGCCGACGAAGACGAGGGCGATGAAAGCGGGCGTCACGAACTGGATGACGAACCGGAAGATGCGCGGGACGCGCGATGTCGGCGCCTCGGGTGATCTCCTCCCAACCCGTTCTTCATTCCGAAGATCCAGGCGAAGATGAACGACTCGCCGAGTGCGAAGACCACGAGGGCGAAGGTTCCGGTCCAGAAGTCGAACTCGTCGAACGAGCCGCCCGGGGTAGAGCCATACGCAGAAGAAGCCAAGGGCGAAGGTGGCCAGTCCGAAGAGGATCGGCGCGCGGGCGCGCGGGCCACCTTGTACTCGTCTTCGAAGAACGGCCAGGATCGGCTGCCCCATGGCCAGCGACGAGGTGATGCCCGCGAAGAACAGCAGTCCGAACCAGATCGCGCCGGCGATCGGCGCGAACCATCCCCAGTTGTTGAACAGCGTGGGAAGGGTGAGGAAGCCGAGGCGCGAAGCCGCTGCCGCCGGCCGTGGCCGCCTGCACCGCGTCGAGCCCCAGGTAGGCGGTGGCGATCGGAATCAGCATCGAACCGCCGAGGACGACTTCGACGAACTCGTTCATCCAGCCCGCCGAGGCGGCGTTCAGTGCGATGTCCTGCTTGTGTCGGAGGTACGAGGCGTAGCAGTGGATCGAGCCCATCCCGACCGAGAGGGTGAAGAAGATCTGGCCCGCCGCGGCGAGCCAGGTACTCGGATTGGTCAGGCCGCGAGAGGTTGGGATTCCAGACGAAGTTGAGGCCCTCGAGCGGGCTCTGCACCACCGCACCGCCGGTGTGAAGGGTCAGCCCTCGGATCACCAGAATCGCGCCGAAGGCCAGGAGCAGAGGCATCCCGATCTTCGCCGCCATTTCAATCCCCTTCGCCAGGCCGCGGGAGAGAATCCAGACATTGAGCGCCAGAGTGATGGCGAAGAAGAAGAACGCCTCCCACGGCAAGGCGGTGATGTGCTGAGCATGGACACCCAGGTATTCGGGGAAGAACTGCGTGGCGTTGGTCGTCTGGAACGTACCGATCAGAGAGTGCCAGACGTAGGCGAGGGTCCAGGACTCGATGTAGGTGTAGTAGGCCGCGACGGTGAGGTTGGTGAACAGCCCGAATACCCCCACGTACTTCAGCCACTTCTGCGGGCCGAGACGATCCAGCATGCCCGGGGCCGAGTGATGGCCGAAGAACCCGCCGCGACGGCCGATCGCCCATTCCACCCAGAGCAGCGGAATGCCCATCAGCAGGAACGAGATGAGGTAGGGGATGAGAAAAGTGCCCCCACCGTTCTGCGCCGCCTGCGCCGGAAATCGGAGGAAGTTCCCCAGACCCACCGCATTTCCCGCCATCGCCAGAACCAGTCCGACGCGACTTCCCCAGTGCTCACTTTTCGCTTTCGCCATATTCGATCCGTCTCCCTCACATTGTCTTCCGGACGCACGGATCTCCACACGGAGGGCCGCTTCGCTTCCGGATTACACCGTTTGAAGTTGTTCCAAGACCGCCATCTGGTTCTTTCGAGGACGGAATACACTACCACGACCGTGGGCGAACATTCCGATGTTCGGCCATCGCTCAGAGCAGCAACGGCTCACCCCTGGAGCTCGCGCTCCAGACAACCGCGTCGCGAGCCTCATCCTCTCCTCTCCGTTGCACCATGGCCGGAAATCAGAATGTCTGCCCATGACAGCCACCACAGCGCAGATCATCAGGCCTCGGTTGCCGGATCCTTCAGCCGGTGTGCGAGGATCATTTCCCGTCCTGTCGCCCAGAGCAGGAGCGTCAGGATGACGAACGGAATCATCGACAGCAGGTCGGACCATGCTCCCGCGTAGAAGGGATTGTGTGCGGTCGACCAGCGATGGAGGTTCGCATCGAAATCCGCCAGGACACCGGTGGTGAATGCGATGATGATCCCGGCGATGGCACCCCCCGCGATGTAGCCCGAGGCCATCAGCACGCCCGGACTCTTGTCGCCCTTCCGCCACGAGCTGTTCTTCAGTCAGGTTGCGGTCGCGATAGCGGTGCCTCAGGTTCCGATCCACCAGCCAGCGCACCGCCCCGCCGACCAGGATCGGGGTCGAAGCGGAGAGGGGGAGGTAGACGCCGACGGCGAACGCGAGCGAAGGAATCCCTGCCATTTCCAGCACCACCGAGATCATCACCCCCAGCAGCACCAGTCCCCAGGGAAGCTGTCGATTGAGGATGCCCTTGATGATGTAGGACATCAGGGTTGCCTTCGGAGCATCGTATTTGTTCACGGTGCTGCCGTCGGGGCGTGTCGAATGGGTTCCGTTGATGCCGGGATCGACCAGGTAGACCGGCACGCCCTGGTCATTGACCAGGTATCGCCCGGCGAGCCCGGAGCTGTCGTCCTCGTTGTGCCAGACCCAGTACGAATTGGTGTCGTCCTTCGCCTGGACTCCGCGGATCCGGTCGTGCTCGGTGAGCCGGGAGACGTCGACGTGCAGCGGAGAGTTCTGGATCGGCACGTAGACGGTCGCGGCGTCATTCAATTTGAGCAGGATCGGTCCGAGGATCAGGGCGCGAAGCGAGAGCGCCGATGAGAATAGCCGTCTGCTGCGCTTTCGGAGTCGCGCCGACGAGGAAGCCGGTCTTCAGATCCTGGGAAGTTGTCCCGCCATTGGATGCCGCGATGCAGACGATCGCACCGATCGAGAGGGCGACGACGTAGTAGTGGCTACCGGTCCATCCGAAGAAGAGGAAGATCAGGCAGGTCAGCAGCAGGGTGGCGACGGTCATCCCGGAGATGGGATTCGACGACGAGCCGATCTCGCCGGTCAGCCGCGAGGAGACGGTCACGAAGAGGAAGCCGAAGACCACGATCAATACCGCTGCGGCGAGCCGGGTCAGGAAGCCGGCCGAGGTTTCGTAGAGGGGCCGGGCCAGAGCGATGGCGGCGACCAGCACGATGATTGCGATGAGCACCGCCTTCATCGACAGGTCGCTGTCGGTCCGGACCACGTCCTTCTTCCTCCCGCGCGAGCTGACCACATCGGCGAGACCGCCCTTCAGCCCGTGCCAGATCATCGGCAGCGACCGGAAGACGCTGATGATGCCCCCAGCGGCCACCGCTCCGGCGCCGATGTAGAGCACGTACGCACCTCGGATCTCGCTCGGTCCCATCTGGCTGATCGGCATCGTTCCCGGCGGAATGATGGTACTCACCCCTTCGCCGAACAACGCAATCATCGGAATCAGCACGAGGTAGGCGAGGACGCCTCCGGCACACATGATCGATGCGATGCGCGGCCCGATGATGTAGCCGACCCCGAGCAGGGCGGGGGAGATCTCCGCCCCGATGGAGGCGGCGCGGTAGGGCGCGCCGAATACCTTCTCCGGAATGTCCTTCCATCCCTTCAGCGCCACCATCAGGGTCTGATAGAGGAGCCCGATGCCGAAGCCGGTGAAGATGGTTCGTGCGCTCGTGCCAACTGTGCCCATCAGCGCTTCCTGGCGTTTTGCCTCGTCGGAGGCCGCGGCTCTGGACTCGTCCGAGGCACCGGCCTTGAGCACTTCCGCGCAGGCAGTCCCTTCGGGGTACTTGAGGATTCCATGCTGCTGGACGATCATCGCTCGGCGGAGTGGAATCATCATCAGGATGCCGAGCAGGCCTCCCAGTACGGCGACCAGCATGACTCGGGTGAATTCGAGGTCGTAGCCCAGGATCAGGATCGCCGGCATGGTGACGCCGACGCCGAAGGCGATCGACTCGCCGGCCGATCCGGCGGTCTGAACGATGTTGTTCTCCAGGATCGTGGCGTTCTTTCCACCCATCTTCTCCAGAATCCGGAACAAGGTGATGGAGATGACCGCCACGGGGATCGAGGCACTGACGGTGAGTCCCACCTTCAGCACGAGGTAGAGCGACGACGCTCCGAAGACCATCCCCAGGATGGTGCCGACAATGACCGGAAGAACGGTCAATTCACGCATGGTCCGGCCGGCCGGAATGTACGGCTCGAAATCAGACGAGGCGAGATGTTCGGGAACCGTACCGACGATGTCCGGATACTCGATCGCTTCGGTGGTGTCGCTCATGAACCTCTCCTTCAGGGCATCAGATGAACAGCGGTGCCAGAACCAGAGTGACCGTCGCCAGGAGCTTGATCAGGACGTGCAACGAGGGACCCGCGGTGTCTTTGAAGGGATCACCGATGGTGTCACCGACCACCGCCGCCTTGTGTGCCTCGGTGCCCTTGCCGCCGTGGACGCCCATCTCGATGTACTTCTTCGCGTTGTCCCATGCTCCACCGGAGTTGTTGAGGAACAGCGCCATCAGCACACCGACGATGGTTCCCACCATCAGCAGTCCGGCGACCACTTCGGCGCCGGTGGCCGCCTCGGGCCGCCGCCCGCCGAGGACGTAGAGCCAGCGGAAGAGCACGCCCACGACGATCGGCATGCCCACGGCCAGCACGCCGGGGAGAATCATTTCCCGCAATGCGCCTCGGGTGACGATGTCCACGCACGCCGCGTAGTCGGGCTTTTCGGTTCCTTCCATGATTCCCGGACGTTCTGCGAACTGACGGCGAACCTCGGCGATGACCGTCTGGGCGGCCTTGCCCACCGCGCGGATGGCGAGCGAAGAGAACAGCAGCACCAGCATGCCGCCGAGCATGCTGCCGATGAACACTTCCGGCTTGGCCAGATTGATTCCTCCGGCCGCGGCGAGATCGAGCCCGTAGTTCTTGAGCTCGTCGATGTAGGCGGAGAAGAGGAGAAAGGCGGCGAGAGCGGCGGAGCCGACGGCATAGCCCTTGGTCAGTGCCTTCGTGGTGTTCCCCACCGCATCCAGCCGGTCGGTCTTGCGCCGGATCTCTTCCGGCTGATGGCTCATCTCGACGATGCCACCGGCGTTGTCGGTGATGGGCCCGAAGGTGTCCATGGCCAGGATATAGGCGGCCGTGCCGAGCATTCCCATGGTGGCGACGGCGGTCCCGAACAGCCCGGCGTGGTTCAGCCCCGAGTGGTCGCCGAGGAAGTAGGAGGCCCAGATCGCGGCGGAGATGACCAGCACGGGAAGTGCGGTGGACTCGAGACCGACGGCGACGCCGGTGATGACGTTGGTCGCGGGGCCGGTGGCGGATGCCTGGGCGATCGCCTGCACCGGCCGGTATTTGTACTCGGTGTAGTACTGGGTGATGTAGACGAAGAGAACCGAGGTGCCGATTCCGATCGCTCCGCACCAGAAGAAGTAGAGCCAGGCAGCCGGAGCGGCGGGAGTGGTCAGCAGCCAGCGGCATGCAACGTAGAAGCCGGCGGCGGCGAGGATGGCGGTGACGTAGTAGCCGCGATTGAGCGCTGCCATCGGATCGGCGTCTTCCTTGGTGCGGACCGACATCACTCCGATGACCGACGCGATCAGTCCGAAGGCGCGGGCGGCGAGGGGGAACAGCAGGATTCCAATCAGCTGACCCTCGCTGAAGGCGCCCGGATTCGAGGCGTACAGACCGGCGGCGAGGATCACCGCGCCGATGTTCTCCGCGGCGGTGGATTCGAACAGGTCGGCGCCACGGCCGGCGCAGTCACCGACATTGTCGCCGACCAGATCGGCGATGACCGCGGGGTTGCGCGGATCGTCTTCCGGGATTCCCGCCTCGACTTTTCCACCAGGTCGGCACCCACGTCGGCGGCCTTGGTGTAGATCCCGCCACCGAGCTGTGCGAACAAGGCGACGAAGGAAGCACCGAACCCGTATCCGGCGATCAGCAGGGGGATCTTGGTGACGTCATCCACCACTCCGAGATTGCGGACCAGTTCGAACAGTCCCGCGACTCCGAGCAGTGAGAGAGCGACGACGAAGAGACCGGCGACCGCCCCCGCCCGCAGTGCCGTCTGGAGCGCACCGTTGAGTGAGCGGGTCGCTTCCGAGGCGGTCCGGATGTTGGCGCGGATGGAGACCCACATCCCGATGTAGCCCGAGATGACCGAGGAGGCCGCACCGAAGATGAAGGAGAGGGTGGTCCAGAGGGCGAGAACTCCGGGCGCTGCGGGATCATGAGCATTCGGCTCCCGGACCACCGCGTAGAGGAAGTAGATGATCACTGCCAGAGCGACCGCCATCATGGCGATGGTCCGGTTCTGGCGCCGGAGAAACGCCTCGGCTCCCTCTCGGATGGCGTCCGAGATGGCGCGCATCGCCTCGGTGCCCGTGTCCCGGCGAAGAACCCAGGCCGCCAGAAACACCGCAAAAATGAGCGAAAAGATACTGCTCCCGAAGATCAGACTCAGTTCCATGCGTTCGATTCCTTTTCGATTGTCGGTGAAGCGCGGCCGGACCGGCGGTTGCGCCCGGCAAAGTCTACGACTCTTCGCGACGCGAAGGAACGGAAAACTGACCCGCCCGGCGGCTGCGTTGAGGTTGCGTTCAGGCTGGCGAACCCCGGAGGCCAAACTTCTGACGAACTTCGACGTACAAGGGAGATGGAGCCACTCCGGATTTTTGGTTAGAGTGGACTCTCGGGTCCAGAGCCCGAAACCCGAAAACTCGAGGTGAATGGATGAAACGACTGTCGCTCCTTTTCGTTTTTCTGCTTCTTTCCGCCTCCACGCTTCTGGCCCAGGTCAATGCGCGGATGCTTCGCCAGCCCGATGTCTCCGCCACACAGATCGCGTTCGTTTACGCCGGAGACATCTGGGTGGTGCCCAAGACCGGAGGGGTGGCGCAGAGACTGAGCTCGCCGAAGGGAGAGGAGAGCTTCCCGCGGTTTTCGCCCGACGGGACGAAGATCGCATTCAGTGGCAACTACGACGGAAACGTCGACGTCTTCGTGGTTCCGGCCATGGGGGGAGCGCCGGCACGGCTGACCCATCATCCCGGAAATGATCGGATCCTCGACTGGTATCCGGACGGGAAGTCGCTGCTCTACGCGTCCTCGATGGAGAGTGGCCGCCAGCGGTTCAATCAGCTCTACAGGCTGTCGATCGGTGGCGGCATGCCGGAGAAGCTCCCGCTGTCCTACGGCGAGTTCGGTGCAATCTCTTCCGACGGCAACCTGCTCGCCTTCACCACCAAGGCGCGTGAGTTCCGGACCTGGAAGCGCTACCGGGGTGGTTGGGCCCCCGACCTCTGGCTCTATGACTTCGCAAAGGGAACCGCGAAGAAGATCACCGACAATCCGGCGAATGATCTGCAGCCGATGTGGCATGGCCGGACCCTCTACTTCCTTTCGGACCGCGGCGCGAACGAGCGGTACAACCTCTGGGCGTATGACGTCGACAGCGGCGCGACGCGCCAGGTGACCCACGTTGCCGATGACGACATTCATTTTCCCGGCATCGGGCCGTCCGATCTGGTCTTCGAAGCCGGTGGGCGTCTCTACCTGATGAACCTCTCCGATGAGAGCGTGCACGAGGTGAAGGTGGAAGTCGTCACCGATGAGCTGACCACGCTGCCTCAGGTGAAGAAGGTCGGAAAGCTGGTGGAGAACGCTTCCATTTCACCCTCCGGGAAACGAGCGGTCGTCGAAGCGCGGGGCGAAATCTTCAGCCTCCCGGCAGAGCATGGTCCGGTTCTCCAGTTGACTCATACCTCCGGCGCGGCGGAGCGGAGTCCGGTCTGGTCCCCCGACGGGAAGTGGATCGCCTATTTCAGCGATCGCTCCGGGGAGTACGAACTGACCCTTCGCGCCGCGGACGGATCAGGAGAAGAAACGCAGTTGACGAAGCTCGGGCCGGGATTCCGCTATCACCCGTTCTGGTCGCCGGACAGCAACAAGCTGGCGTTCATCGATCAGGCGATGACCATTCACGTCTTCGACCGGACCACCGGAAAGGTGACGGACGTCGCTCATTCGAAATACCGGATGCACGGTGGTCTGAGCGCCTTCACCGCGAGCTGGTCGCCCGACAGCCGCTGGCTGGCCTACTCGAACGATCTTCAGAATCGAACCGAGGCGTTGTTTCTGTTCGATACCCGGACCGGCAGCAACCACCAGGTCACCAGCGGGTACTACAACGACTCCAGCCCGGAGTTCGGGCCCGACGGGAAATACCTCTACTTCCTGACCAACCGCAGCCTCGAGCCGGTCTACAGCGACATCGATCTGACCTGGATCTATCCGAACACCACGAACGTCGCGGTCATCCCGCTGAAGTGGTCGACCGCCTCGCCCCTGGCTCCGCGCAACGACGTGGAGGAAGCCGCGAAGGAAGAGTCGAAGGAGAAGGACGCGAAGAAGGACGACAAGAAGAAGGACGAAGCGGACGCTGCGAAAGCGAAGGTCGAGCCGGTCGACGTCGATCTCGACGGATTCGAGGAGCGGGTGGTGATCCTTCCGGTGCCCGCGGGGAACTACGGCACTCTCTCGGCAGCCTCCGGAAAGGTGGTTTATCTCCGGCGGCCGCCCGCGGGGGCTCCCGAAGATGCGAAGGGGCCGGTGGCGTACTGGGATCTCGAGGAGCGGGAGGAGAAGACCGTCGTCCCCCAGGCGGACGCGTACGAGTTGTCCGCGAATGGTGAGAAGCTGCTCGTCGCAAACGACCAGAAGCTGGCCATCGTGGACCTCAAGCCGGACCAGAAGATGGAGAAGCCGCTGGCCACCGCCGATCTGGAAATGGTGGTGAATCCCCGGGAGGAATGGCGGCAGATTTTCAATGACGCCTGGCGATTCGAGCGCGACTATTTCTACGACCCGAACATGCATGGAGTCGACTGGAACGCGGTTCGTCAGCACTACGGAGCGCTTCTCGACGATGCGGTGACCCGCTGGGACGTCAACTACATCATCGGAGAGATGATCTCGGAGCTCAGTTCTTCGCACACCTATCGTGGAGGGGGAGACCAGGAGTCAGAGGAGCATCGCGCCGCCGGTCTGCTGGGCGTCGACTGGAAGCTCGATCAGGGTGCGTACCGGATCGCGCGGATCATCGATGGCGCGCCGTGGGATTCCGAGGTCCGCTCACCGTTGCGCCGGCCCGGAGTGGAGGTGAAGGAGGGCGACTGGGTTCTCGCGGTCAACGGAGCTCCCATCGATCCGTCGAAGGACGTCTGGGCGGCTTTCGAGGGGACCGCGGGCGATCCTGTGATGCTCACCGTCAACAGCCGTCCGGAGATGAAGGGCGCACGCACGGTGACGGTCGAGACGCTCAGCATGGGCGAGTCGGAACGGCTGCGGCATCTTGCCTGGATCGAGAACAACCGGAAGCAGGTCGACGAGGCGACCGGGGGGAGGGTCGGCTACATCTACGTCCCGAACACCGGTCAGGAGGGCCAGACCGAGCTGGTCCGGCAGTTCACCGCGCAGTTTGCGAAGGACGGGCTGATCGTCGACGAGCGATTCAACAGTGGCGGCCAGATTCCCGACCGCTTCGTGGAGCTTCTCGCCCGCAAGCCGCTGGCGTGGTGGGCGGTTCGCGATGGTCAGGACTGGCAGTGGCCGGTGGTCGCGAACTTCGGACCGAAGGTAATGCTGATCAACGGCTGGAGTGGTTCGGGTGGAGATGCCTTCCCCGCCTACTTCAAGGCTGCAGGCGTCGGTCCGCTGATCGGTGAGCGCACCTGGGGCGGCCTGATCGGCGTCAGCGGCAATCCTGGGCTCATCGATGGGGGTGGCGTCACCGTTCCGACCTTCCGGATGTACAGCCCGACCGGCGAGTGGTTTGCCGAGGGGCACGGTGTCGACCCGGACGTCGAGGTGCTCAACGACCCGGCCGCGCTGGCGCGGGGGACGGATGCGCAGCTCGAAAAGGGAATCGAAATGGTGAAGGAGATGCTGGCGAAGGAGCACTTCAAAGCGCCTGAGCGGCCTGCCTACCAGAAGAGAATCCCGGGCGGGAGCCGGTAGAGAAGCCTGGGGCTCATCGATGATCATCATGGCAGGTGCCGGGCGCGCCCGGCACCTGCCGGATGACCGTGAGGGGCCGGATGGGGCCAGCCCGGGCATTTACTCTCGAGGAATCCGTGCGGCGTTGTGGCCGACCCAATCGTCGAATGTCTGGAGCCGCGGGTTGAGGGACCGCGAGAACTCCAGCTTCGAGCGCCGCGGAAGTCGTCGTTGAAGTCGCGCTTGAACTGGAACATGTTGCCCAGGTCGTCGGCGCCGGGGAAGCCGAAGCCGCGGTAGACCTCGGGCGGAACGCTCGTTGTAGCGGACCTCCTCGCCCAGCGCCCGCGCCATGGCGGCGGCCATCTCCGCGCCGGTCAGGTGCTCGCCGGCGATGCCGACCGTCTTGCCGATCGAGGACTCACCGTCCCGCTTGAAGATGCCGTAGGCGCAGCGGCCGATGTCCTCGGCGGCGATGCCGGGCAGCTTGCTTGTCGCCCATCGGCAGCGTGATCGCCAGCATGCCGTCGCGCCCTGCTTCGGGCCCATGCCGAAGTGGATGAAGTTGTCCCAGTAGAACGAGGTCAGCAGGAACGTCGTGGGGACGCCGGCGTCGCGTGAAGAAATGGTCGGCCTCGCCCTTGGCGTCGAAGTGCGGCACCTTGTAGTGGCCCATCAGCGTGGGCATGCGGTCGTCGTCAGCGGCACCCAGTTGCGCGTGTCCTCCAGGGTGGACCAGATCACGTGCTGCACGCCCGGCGTCCTTCGCCGCCGGGCCATGCGCCGGCCTGGGCCAGCTCCTTCTCCGGCGAGAAGTGCGCCCAGTAGAACGTCACGCAGTAGGCGCCGTGCGGCGCCTTCGAAGGCGCGGCGCAGGCTCGCTCGGGTCGTCGACGATCGGCGGCGACCACCTCGGCGCCCTGCGTCGGCCAGGGCTCTCGGCCTTGTCCGAGCGGCGTCCCGGGTGATGGCGCGTGCGGCGAAGTTGCCGTCGGGATCGTCCAGGATCGCGCGCACCAGCCCGCCGCCCTGCGCGCCCGTGGCTCCCACGACCGCGATGACGTTTCTGGAACTCATGTGAGGCCCTCCTGTTGAACGGCGCGCCGAGGGCAATCCCGCGGCGTGGGCCGGATCATGTTTGAATGCAAGGCCGCGATTTTACACCCGAGGCAGCGAACGTCGCGAACGCCGGAAACATCACGGTCTTGCCCACCTCGTCGGCCGAATCATTCCGATGTTCGGCCATCGATCCACTGGAGAGGATGAAACGCGCTCGGCGGGATGATCGGCCGCAGCGACCTCGTGGCCGAATCATTCCGATGTTCGGCCATCGCTCCACTGGAGAGGAAGAACCGCGCTCGGCGGTACGATCGGCCGCAGCGAGAGCGAAAAGGGGCGCATCGCTCCGTGGAGCTTTTAAGGCGGACTCGACGTACACGCTTCGTGGCACCCTGGCCGAACATCAGAATGTTCGCCCACATGGGCACGTGGCCAACGATCATTCTGTCTACCCACGTCGTGGCCGAATCATTCCGATGTTCGGCCATCGATCCACTGGAGAGGAAGAAACGCGCTCGGCGGGACG
>CAVUJZ010000029.1:0-14549 GCA_963741905.1 uncultured Acidobacteriota bacterium
ACTGCTCGAACAGGTCGACCAGCTTGCGGATGTACTCGGAGACCTCCTCGGTCAGCTGTGAGGTGCTCTCGAGCATTTCCACGTCGACCAGGACGTAACCGTCCTTTTCGGTCGACGAGACGATCCGCGCCCGGGACACTCCCTCGACCATCACTTTGACGTTCTGGTTGGGCAGCTTGAGGTTCTGAACCACGGTCGCGACCACCCCGATGTCGTAGATCTCGTCCATCTTCGGATCGTCGATCTTCGGGTCCCGCTGGGTGGCGAGAAAGATCCGTTTCTCCTGGCTCAGGAGCGTCGCTTCGAGTGCCAGGATGGAGGCCTTCCGGCCCACCACGAAGGGGGCCATCATGGTCGGAAAAACGACCATGTCGCGAAGAGGAACGAGCGGAAGCTGGGTCGTCGTGGATTCTGAATGGGCCATGATTTCCTGATCAGCGCCTTTGTTCGCCTGAATAAGGGATCTCCCCCCGCTTGCGCTCAATCATCGAGAACCGGGGGATCGGGACCGGCGTCGTCAGAGGAAAACGATGGAGGCGACGGCTTTTGTTCCGCTCTGCCCCCATGATCCTCAGCCGGCTTTGCGGAACAGAGTGATCGGCTGTGAGCGATTGACGACCACTTCCCGGTTGATCACACACTCGGAGATCGAGTTCTGCGACGGGATGGTGTACATCAACTCGAGCATCAGCTCTTCGATGATGATCTTCAATCCGCGAGCGCCGACGTTCCGCTTCATCGCGTCTTCGGCGATCGCCTCGAGCGCATCGTCGGTGAACTTGAGCGTCACGTTCTCGAAGCCCATCATCGTTTCGTACTGCCGCACCAGAGAGTTCTTCGGCTCGCGGAGAATCTCGATCAGCGCCTTCGCATCGAGCTCCTCCAGCGTCGCAACGACCGGAAGCCGGCCGACGAACTCCGGAATCAGTCCGTACTTGATCAGATCTTCCGGATGGACCTGGGAGAGGAGTGCCCCGAGATTCTTTTCCTTCTTTCCGGAGATCTTCGCGCCGAATCCCATCGTGGTCTTCGACATCCGCCGCTCGATCACGCTATCGAGCCCGACGAACGCTCCACCGCAGATGAACAGGATGTTGGTCGTGTCGATCTGAATGAATTCCTGATGGGGATGCTTCCGCCCGCCCTGGGGCGGCACGTTCGCCACGGTCCCTTCGAGGATCTTCAGCAGAGCCTGCTGCACGCCCTCTCCCGAAACGTCGCGGGTGATCGAGGGGTTGTCGCCCTTCCGGCAGATCTTGTCGACCTCGTCAATGTAGACGATTCCCCGCTGGGTCTTCTCCTTGTCGTTCCCGGCCGCCTGGTAGAGCTTGAGGATGATGTTCTCCACATCCTCGCCGACATAGCCGGCCTCGGTCAGGGTGGTGGCATCGACGATGGTGAAGGGAACCGAGAGCATCCGCGCGAGGGTCTGCGCCAGAAGCGTCTTCCCCGTTCCGGTCGGTCCGATCAGCAGAATGTTCGACTTCTGCAGCTCCACCTCCTGACGGGTGGTGTGCTGCTGATGCTCGATCCGCTTGTAGTGATTGTAGACGGCGACGGCGAGCTTCTTTTTCGCACTGTCCTGACCGATGACGTACGAATCGAGGAATTCCTTGATCTCCTTGGGCTTCGGAAGCTCCCCGCCCGTTTCCAGACCGGTGGCCTCTTCCTTCCGGTCCTCCGCGATGATGTCGAGACAGATGTCCACACATTCGTCGCAGATGTAGACGGTGGGCCCGGCAATCAGTTTTTTGACGTCACGCTGAGACTTGTTGCAGAAACTGCAGCGCAACACATCGCCGGGAGTTCCTTTCTTCGACATTCGGCTTCCGCCCCCTCTGGTATGGATTCATTGAACTACCGGTGATCAGCCCTGTCAAGGACACCACCGGGGGTTCGTCTCGTCTGAACAGACGGGCAAACCAGGTTCATTCCGGGCGAAAGCGCCGGGAACATTCCCGCGCGTGCCGGTTTCACTCTCTCTTGGCGATGACCTGATCGACCAACCCGTACGCGACGGCATCCTCTGCCTGCACGATGTAGTCCCGATCGGTGTCGCGCTCGATCTTGTCCAGCGGCTGCCCGGTGTGACTGGCGAGGATCTGGTTGAGGCGCTGCCGGGTCAGCAGAATGTCCTTGGCATGAATGTCGATGTCGGTCGCCTGGCCGCCCAGACCCTGCATCCAGGGCTGATGAATGAGCACCCGCGAGTTCGGCAGCGCGTACCGCTTGCCTTTGGCTCCGGCAGCCAGCAGCACCGCCGCCATCGAGGCCGCCTGCCCGATGCAGATCGTCGCCACATCCGGCTTGACGTACTGCATCGCGTCGTAGATGGCCAGTCCCGAGGTGATCGAGCCACCCGGCGAGTTCACATAGATCCAGATGTCCCGCTCCGGGTTCTCCGCCTCGAGAAACAGCATCTGCGCGATGATCAGATTCGATACGTTGTCATCAATCGGCTGACCGAGAAAGATCAGGTTGTCTTTCAGCAGCCTCGAGTAGATGTCGTAGGCACGCTCTCCACGACTCGTCTGCTCCACGACCATCGGAATGAGGACCATCTCGTTCGAGCTCCTTTTTGCGTTGCCCGGGCGCACCCGGTTCAGGTGTGAGTCTACCCCGTCCACGATCCGGTGCAAGTCGCCGGCCGGATCCCGACAGGCTCACCGAAGGGTGATCGCGGTCACTTCGACTCGGTCGGGGCCGGCTCGGGTGGATGAGGCGTCGCGGCGTCCACGACCAGAGCCAGCGCCTTCTCCTCGCGGATGGCCTGACGCAACTGCTCGTAGGTGCCGTCCTGGCGCAGACGCATCTTCACCTCGGCGAGCTCGCCGGAGTCGGCCGACTTCCGGATCTCCGCGTCGACCTCCGTATCGCTCACCGTCACCTCTTCCTTCTCGGCGATGGCATCCAGGATCAGCGTCCGCTTCGCCCGCTCGAGGGCCTCGGGTTGGAACTCCTCCCGCACCTTCTCCCAGTCGATCTGCGCCTTGTCCAGATCCACCCCCTGGGAGGCCAGGTAGCGGGCGTAGTCCCGCAGAGCCTTGCCCAGCTCCGCCTCGATCATCACCTCGGGCACGTCGAACGAGTGCCGCTCGTTGAGATGCCTTCCCGCATCCCGCCGTTTCGCCTGCAGCGCGTCCTGCCCCTTGTGCGCCTTGAGATCCTCTTCGATCCGTGCGCGCATCTGTTCGGCCGATTCGAATCCGACGCTCTTCGCCAGCTCGTCGTTCACTTCCGGCTTCTCGATCTCCCGGATCGAGCTGAGCTTCACCTCGTAGTGCACCGTCTTTCCGCGTACCTCGTCGTTCGGAGCATTCTCCTGATCGTAAACCTTCTCGAACGAGGTGGTCTCGCCCGGGCGACGTCCGAACAACGCCTCGTTCAACTCCGGCAACGGAGCGTTCTCGCCGAGCTGCATGTCGTAGCCCTCGGTGGACCGCTGCTCGACGCCTTCACCCGAGGCGACAATGTCGACCGTCACCACGTCGCCATCCTTCGCACCGCGGTCTTCCAGCACCGGCTTGAGCGAACTGGCCTGGTTCCGAACCCGCTCGATCACCTCGTCGATCTCGGCCGGCGTCACATCCACCGGCAGCTCGGTGACCGGAATTCCGCGATACTCGCTGAGCTCGAACGTCGGCTTGATCTCGAACTCCGCGATGAACGCCAGGGGCTCGCCTTCCACCAGCTCATCGACCTTCTTCAGCACCGGATCCCCGATCGGCCGCACATCACGGTCACGAACCGCTTCGCTGAAGTAGTGGGGGAGCAGACGATCGATGACCTCTCCCTCGATATCCTTGCGAAAGCGCTTGAGAATCACCGTCTTCGGCGCCTTTCCCGGTCGGAACCCCGGAACCCGGGCCTGACGGGCGAACTCCGAGGTGACCTCCCCCATCCGGGCCTTCACGGCATCCGCGGGGATCTCCACTTCCACTTCCTTCCGAATCGGGGAAAGATCTTTGAACTCACGCAACATGGGTGACCACTCCTGATCTGATTGCGCTCCCGTGCGCCGAAGCAGCCGGGAGCTCGGGAACCGAAACCGCCCTTCCACTCGAGCCGGACGTTGCAGGAATCAACGCGTGACACCTCGGCGTCCGCCCTGACCGGCTGGTGCGAAAGGGGGGACTCGAACCCCCACGGTGTGAACCACTGGATCCTAAGTCCAGCGCGTCTGCCAATTCCGCCACTTTCGCTGGACAGGAGGACGGGGCGCAGAGAACAGAGCGGTGGTCCGCTCTCCCCTCCAACGCCCCGTTCCCTGAAAAGGTGGTGCCCCCACTAGGACTCGAACCTAGAACCAACAGATTAAGAGTCTGCTGCTCTACCAATTGAGCTATGGAGGCAAACGTTTCTGCTCAACCACACACCGGCCCGACAAATTTCGTCGTCCGGGGCGATCGCGATCGCGGATTCTAGCAGAAGATTTGTGGATTTGCAGTGCAACCCTTTTTTCTCCCGATTCTCCCTCGCCCGGATTTCTCACACCATCTCTGCTGCGGAGGCGGATCGCGGCCTGTCTGCTGCGTTGCGCACCACTTCGGCTCCTCAACACAGTCACCACGATGCCTGCGCCGCCGAAGCCGCGCGCGCCTTGCATCCAGGCCACTCTCCGCCTCCTCGCGACGAGACGGTGGGAGAAATCCGGGCTAGAGGCTCAGGTCTCCAATTCCCCGCTGCGGAGGGTCAGACTCCATCTCCGCATGTAGTCGAACCCGGAGTAGAGCGTGCCCAGAAGGGCTGCTCCCTGGGCCAGCGGCATCAACGGAATGGCGATGGCCGACAGGAACATGTTCGCCGCCATGGTCACCCCCAGAGCCACCGCCTGCAGAATGGTCGACACCTTCCCGGCCACCGTCGGAGGAAACTTTCGGATCCGGATCCGGGTGTAGAGCAGATAGGCGATCAGCACGATGACCACATCCCTCAGAAACACGGTCACGGTCAGCCCGAGCGGCAGCCGGTGATGGGCGACGCCTCGGAGGGTGTAGACCACGTAGCCCGAGACCATCATCGTCTTGTCGGCGGCCGGATCGAGGATCGCTCCGATTCTCGACCGCTGATTCCAGTTCCTCGCCACGTAGCCGTCCAGCGCATCCGTCAGCGCCGCGCCGACGAACACGAAAAAGGCCAGCGCGAAGGCTCCGCGCAGAGAGGCCATGATGAACACCGGGATCAGCGCCAGGCGCAGCAGGGTCAGGGCATTGGCAGTGGTCATGGTCTGGACGGGCTCGTGGCTCTGGAAGATGGGCTGGCGCGGATCGAACGATGTCCTGCCTTCCCGGAGGACGTCGGCAGCGGTGGATTACACGGTCTCCCTGAACTGGTCGATCGCGGACTTGTGAAGATAAAGCCTCCGGCCCTCGGAAAGCAACAGTTTCCGATCGATCAGATCGTGCAGCAGCCGGGAGACCGTCTCCCGCGAGGTCCCGATCATGTTCGCGATCGCCTGATGGGTCGGACGGGTGACCGCGATGTAGCCGCCTTCGCTCTCCTCGCCCTGATCCCGGGCGAGATCGAGAAAGTAGCGGGCCAGCCGGCCGTAGACATCCATCGTCGCGAGCGATTCGATCCGATGGGAAGCACTGCGGAGACGATGGGAGAGCTCGGCGAGAATCTTCCGGGTGATGGTGAAGTTCTCCGCCAGCAGGCTGAGAAACTCCTCCCGCCAGATGGTCATGATCTCCAGCGGCTCCATCGCCACCACTGTCGCCGACCGCGGCTCGTCGTCCAGAAGAGCCATCTCTCCGAAAAACCCTCCAGGTCCGATGATCGAGAGGATGATCTCCTTGCCGTCGGGCGAGATCATGGTGATCTTCACCCGTCCCCTGGAGACCAGACAGAAGACGTCTCCACTCTCCTCGGCATGGAACACGACCTCGTCCCGTGCGTAGTGGCGGCTCCTGGCCACATTCGCGATCGCCTGCAGCTCGCGATCATCCAGTTCGGCGAAGAGAACGAATTCTCTGAGAAGGTCAATATTCATTTCAGGTCGACACGACCGGGCGCCATCATTCTATTGCAGTTGGGCCGCGACCGGGAAAAATCCGGCTCGTTCGCAGCTTGCATTATTCGATCTTCAGCGAGTAACGTTCAGCCGAGAACGCCCGTGGGTATCCGACGAATCATTCCGGTCTCGTCCGGAAAAGGGGGAGTGGGCAAGACGACCTTCGCGGTCAACTTCGCCCTGGCCCTGTCCCAGTACGGCCGGACCGTGCTGGTCGACCTCGACACCGGCACCTCGTCGGTACGGAACGCCATCGACGTTCCGGTGACGAAGGATCTCTACCACTTTTTCCGCAGGGACGAGCCTCTTTCGAACTGCATCACCACTCTGGATGCGAGGCTGGACCCACAGGGCCTCCACCAGCGGTTCGGATTCGTCGCCGCACCGCTCCACCTGATCGAAGAGATCACCAACTTCGATCAGGCGAAAAAGCAGCGAATCATTCAGGCCATCAACACGCTCGACGCCGACTGGGTCGTTCTCGACCTCAAGGCCGGTCTGGACTCCAACGTCCTCGACTTTCTCCCCTGGTCGAACTCCGGGATCCTGCTGTTCACGCCACACATGCCCAGTGCGACTCTGGCCGCCTCCGACATCGTCAAGGCCATCCTCTTCCGCAAGCTCCGCCTGATGTTTTCACTGCACTCCCCCTTTTTCGACATGATCGACGAGCGGCTCGACTTCCGCCGGCTGGTCAACGAGCTCATCGATCATGCCGAGGACGTCTATGACGAAGCCATCCCCAATCTCGACTCCTTCGCTGATGATCTGCACGCCTCCCTCGGCGATCATCCGGTCACCCGTGTCGTCCTCGATACCCTGAACTACTTCAAGGTCCACTACGTGCTGAATCTGTTCAACGGCGTGGAGGAGTCCTTTCAGACGGCAGTCCGTCCTTTCGTCGAGAACCTCACCGAGAACGTCACCAATCGCTGCACCGTGACCAATCTCGGGTGGATCAACCGGAGCCAGGCGATCCACCAGGCGAACTGTTCGCGGATCCCGGCTCTGCTCAGCCGTTCCGGCGGAGAACCCCGCCGGATGGGCAGGATCGAACAGGAGCTCGAGGATCTCCGCGTGACCGCGATCGGCCTGGAGCCGAAACCGCCCAGAAAAGAACGTCCACGGGTGCTTCACGAGCCACCTCGCGATTCATCCGACCATCTCGACGAGCAACTCCGGGTTCTGCGCGAGATGTTCGAGCACAAGAGCAGTGACGACTACCACGCCAACTTCGCCTACATGGCACAGCGCGCTCTGTTCGCGATGAAGAGCCGGTCCCCCTCGGAGTTCGGACAGTCCAGAATCCATTCACCCGCCGAAGCACTCGAGCGCCTGTTCGCAGGCACACGCCGCAGCGGTGGCAGTGTCGAGTTGAACCGCGACGTCTGAACCGCGACGTCCGCGCGAATCTCTCCTGACCACTCCCAGCCCGGATGTCTCACACCGTCTCGTCGCGAGGAGGCGGAGAGTGGCCTGGATGCAAGCCGCGCGCGGCTTCGGCGACGCAGGCATCGTGGTGACGACGTTGAGGAGTCGAAGCTGTGCGCAACGCCGGAGACAGGCCGCGATCCACCTCCGCAGCAGAGATGACGTGAGAAATCCGGGCTGGCCGGGGCTAGCCGAGAAAGCGGGTCCGGGCGACGGTGAACGCGATCCGGACCGTGTCCCTGACCGGCCGGTAGTGGCTGGTGGAGATCCCGTTGACGAAGCCCAGGCCGATCGGAATCGAGCCGATTCGATATCCGCTTCGCGCGGCCCGAACGATCACCTCGCTCTCGGCGTCGAATCCGTTCGACCGGATCCGGACGTTTTCGAGCAGAGCGCGGGAGTAGAAGCGGAATCCGCTCTGTGAATCATCCACACTTGCGCCGGCGGCCCAGGAAATCGCGCGGGCGGAAAAGACATTCGCGCTCCGCCTCCGGGGCAGCATTCCTCCGAACAGGTGACTCCGGCTGCCGATGATCAGGTCGGCTCCGGTCTCCCGGGCCGCACCCGCAAATCGCGGAATCTCGGACGGCAGATGCTGGCCGTCCGCATCGAGCGTGATCACGCCGTCGTAGCCGTGGTCCATGCCCCAGTCGAAGCCGGTCTTCAGCGCTCCGCCCTTTCCCTGGTTCTCCGGATGGCGGAGCACCACCGCCCCCGCCTCCGCCGCCTCCGGTCCGGTTCGATCAGATGAGCCGTCATCCACCACCACGACCTCCATCCGGGTCAGATGCCCCACGGTTGCAGGTGCGGTGAGCTCACCGGCGATGGCCAGTGAGGAGCGGACAACACCCCCGATGGACGGCTCGGCGTCCAGAGCGGGAATGACGATCAGGATGCGGTCAATCATGGGCGCTCAACGCGGCGCAGTATACGGTTCGACGAAGGGTTTGAACACCCGGAAAGACAGTCTACTGCCGACGCACTTCGATCCCTCGCTCGTCCCCGGAAATGACCAGATCGCCCCGCCCCTCGGAAAGCGTCGGAGCCTGCGGAACACGCGCCGCCCATGATTGCCTCCGCCGTCTATGAACAGCAAGGCACGCACCGACTCAGAATGAATGTAAGTGATTGATATTTCTATTGTTACACGCCGGACAGGCGAGCCGTCAGATGGCCGAAAAAACGGCCGAGACCATTCCGCCGCCGGCGGACAGCGAGTTGACCAGAATGTGCTTCAAAGCAGCGGGCCGGGCGGTGGTCGCAGGAACCAGATCGAGCTCCGGGTCGGGGGTTTCGAATCCGAGGGTGGGATAGAGAGTCTGATGCCTCAGCGCAAGCACGGCGGAGGCGAGTTGCAGGCCTCCCGCCCCGGCGTATTCGCCGAAGAACGGCTTGACCGCCACCACCGGAGGCATTCCGGTCTCACCGAAGAGCGTTCGGATCGCGCGAGCCTCCAGCCGGTCTCCCCGGACCGATGAGTTGGCCGAGGCCCAGACGGCATCGATGTCACGGATCCCGAGCCCGGCGTCGTCAATCGCAGCCCGCATGCACCGGACGACCGCGTCGGCATCGGTTCCCCAGTCTGAAAGAGTAGCCGTGCGATCCCGGGCGATGCCGAAACCGGAGAGTGCTCCGTAAGGTCGCGACGGGAGAATACCCGGACGGGCCAGAATGAATACCGCGGCCCCCTCCCCGACGACCATGCCGTTGCGGTTTCGATCGAATGGTCGGCATTCCTCAATCGAATCGGGACCACCACGGGCCAGCGCGCCGATGCGGTCGAGCACGCTGAAGGTCATCTCGTTCATCTGCTCGACCCCACCCGCCAGCGCAACGCTCGCGCCTCCTCGGACCATCCGGGATCCGGCAAACGTCAACGCAGCGAGAGCCGACGACTCTCTCTGGGTAAAGGTCAGATTGAACCCGGTCAATCCGTGCTCGATCGCGACATGGCTGCCCGGAGCATTGGCCACTGACTCGGCGAACAGTTGTGGCGGAGCCAACGCGGCTCCCTTCTCCACGTATTCGCGCATGTACTCGACCGACGTCTCCACCGGGCCGAATGCGGTGCCCAGCGCAACCCCGCAGAGCTCCGCCGGGACCGGAAATGCTTCCAGCCCGGCGTCGATCATGGCGAGACGGGTTCCGGCCACGCCGAAACGCGAAAGCTGATTCATCCTCCGCATCTTCATCGGAGGGATGTAGTCCCTCGCCTTGAAGCCGAGAACCAGACCGGCACGGTGGGCGCCCAGCCCGTCGGTGTCGAAGCGCTCCACCCGATCGAGTCCGGATCGTCCATCCAGAAGCATCGACTCGAGCTCCGCTCTTCCGATGGCGCCAGGGGCGATGATCCCCAGCCCGTGAATTTCAATCCGTTCGTTTCCCGCCATCGATCGACTCATACCGCCCTGAGGAGCAGCGACACGTTGCTCCCGCCGAATCCGAATGTGTTGGACAGAACTGTGCGCATCCTCATCGGCCGCGGAACGCCGGTGATGTAATCGAGCCTTCCCCCATCTTCGGGGTTCTCGAGTCTCAGAGTCGGAGGTGCCTGCTGATGAAGCAGTGCGAGAACGGCCACCACGGCTTCGAGCGCCCCCGACGCTCCCAGAGTGTGCCCGAAATAGGACTTGGTGGACGAAACCGGGGTGCGCTCGCCCAGGACGGTGAAGATCGCCAATCCCTCGGCCGAGTCGTTGAGGGCCGTCCCCGTACCGTGCGCGTTGACGTAGTCCACCGCCTCCGCAGGCTCGCTTCCTTCGGCGAGCGCGTTGCGCATCGCAGCGGCGGCTCCACGTCCGTCCTCTGCCGGAGCGGTCGGATGATGCGCGTCGCAGGTGGCACCCCAGCCGGCGAGCTCGGCGAGAATCGTCGCTCCCCGGGCCACGGCATCCCCCCATCGCTCGAGAACCAGATAGGCCGCGCCTTCGCCCAGGGTGATTCCCTTCCGGCTGAGGTCGAAAGGGCGGCATGGATCGGAATCGACGGCCTGCAGAACGTTGAACCCACTGTAGGTCAGCCGGCAGAGCGCGTCACTGCCGCCGGCCACCGCCACGTCGGCATGCCCCGACTGGAGGAGGTCCGAGGCCAGACCAATAGCAGCCCCGGCGGATGCGCAGGCGGTTGCGTTGGACAACACACCGCCCCCCAGTGCCAGCACGTTCGCAACGACATCGGACGGTCCTGAGGTCGGCTGCTGGAGGACGCTGGAGGGAGGCGTCTGCCGCCGGCCGCGAGTCAGGCGCCGGAAATAGTAGCGTTCCCCCTCGAAGAGACCTCCGGTGGACGTTCCGGAAGAGACCACTGCCCGTTCACGGGGAAGAGGCGTCGCTGCATTGTCGGCCTGATCGACGGCCTGGCGTGCGGCGACCAGCGCGAGCAGATCGGTCCGGGACATGCGCCGCGACCTGGCTCGCGACAGTCCACTGGCCGAGGCGAGGTCGAAGGAGGTCTCTGCCGCGATCGCCGTGGGAAAGGCCTCCCCGGGGAACCGGGAGAGGGGACCGATGCCTGACCGGGATGCGGTAATCGACTCCCACACCTCCTCGGGGTTCGCGCCGATGGAGCTGACGATCCCCATTCCGGTAATCGCGATACGGACGGCTGAACCGGGCGTTTTCATCAATGCACCGGCCCGGTGGCAGCGGCGGCCAGATGAAATCGCGCCTCCGCCACGACGTTCTCTCCCAGAGTCGCGGTCCCCCGAAGCCGGTGGATGCCAGCGAACGACGCGTCCAGGTTCACCTCCAGATCGAGGCGATCGCCCGGACTCGGACGCTGGTGAATCCGGACCTCGTCCAGCGCCACCAGCATTCCCGGGGCGGCCGACTGCCGGAACGCCAGCAGCCCGCCGACCTGAGCCAGGGCCTCCACGATCATCACCTCGATGGTGAGCGGTCCCAGCGCGTCTCCCCCACTGCAGAGAAAGATCCCGCGGGCGTGTTGGTCATCGACCATCGCCGCCCCGGAGGCGGCGCGGAAGGGAATCTGGTGAGGCAGGCTCGCCAGAAACGAGCTCACGCGCCCTCTCCCACCCTTTCGCTCCGACGCTCGGCCACCAGCGCGGCCAGAGCGGCCACGGAACGGAACGATTCCCGTGCCGCCGCCTCGTTCTTGACCTTGATTCCGAACTCGCTCTCGAGCATCACCACGATCTCGAGCGCGTCGATCGAATCCAGCCCCAGCCCTCCCTCGAACAGCGGCTCCTCGTCGCCGATGTCCTCCGGAGTCATGTCCTCGAACTTCAGGCGCTCGATCAGGAGCTCCTTGAGTTGCTGCTTCAATTCCACAAGATCAGACAACATTGACCTCCGTGCCCGTCGCAGCCGACGGCAGGCTATCCCATTGAATGGCAGGAGCAATGACGCCCCATGCCTTCTGTATTTTCACCAGTCCGTAGAACAGGTGCAGTTTCCATCGATCCGGAACCGACTCGAAGACGTTCCCCGCCAACAGTCCAACGACCGCGGGCACCAGCCCGAAGCGCTTCTGGGGGAAAAGAAACACTTCGAGGAACTCGCGCCGGTAGAAATGGGCGATGACCCGGGTGTAGCGATCCAGAGCCACCGTCATTCTGCGTTCATAACGTTTCAGGCCCTGCATACTTCCCAGGGTCAGCCGGTCACTCACTGCGCCGGCGGCGAGCTCCGCAGATTTCATCGCGATCATAACCCCGGTGGAGAAGATCGGATCGATGAATCCGGCCGCATCCCCCAGCAGAACGAAATTCGGCCCGCTCAGCCTCTCCATCCGATAGGAGAAGTCTTTCCGCGCCCGGACCGGTGTGACTCTCTCCGCCGAGGACATCCGTCCCCGCATATAGGAAGCTCCGGCGATACTGCGTTCCAGCAGCTCCTCCGGCTTCAGCCCGCTCGCCCGGTATTCCGTGCTGTCGACGACCACGCCGACGCTGGTCACTCCCTCACCGACCGGGATCAGCCAGAACCAGCCGTTTCTCAGCAGCGAGATGGTGATGTCTCCCGGATCCCCCTCGCTCTCTTCCGTCGAGACGCCCCGGTAGTGCGCAAAAATCGCAATCTTCCGGAACTTGGAGAGCTCCTGCCGGCGGCCGGTCTTCGAGCCGACCACCGTGGCCGGCCCGCTGGCATCGACCACGAACCGTGATTCGACCGTCCGGGTCCGTCCTTCAGCGTCCATCGCGGTCACCACCGCCCGGTCCGGGTCGCCCAGATCGCAGTCCACGACTTTCCACCCCTCCTCCACCGCAGCACCGGAACCGCGGGCATTCTCCAGCAGAATCCGGTCGAACTCGTCCCTCCGAACCTGAAACGAACGTGCGTAGGCCTCCGGCAGAGAGTCGGCAAAGCGGAAATGCAGCCGGTGGGCCCCGTCCCCGGTGACGAATCGTGCACCACGCTTGTCGATGAACCCGCCCCGGCTCAGCTCGTCCCAGACTCCGAGACGGTGGAACAGATCGTTGTTGTAGGGCAGCAGAGACTCTCCGATCTGAAACCGGGGAAAGTGTTCACGCTCGAATACCAGAACCGAATGCCCCGCCCGCGCGAGCAGCGTCGCCATCGTGGCCCCTGCCGGTCCGCCCCCGACCACCACTACGTCCGTCATGTCGATCATTCTCCCGGATCTGCCGAATTATTTGAAACCTTCTTGACGTTTTGAGCAGCCCGTCGCTATTCTGACCGCTCCATTGGTCTGCCCATGATCGAAATGCAAACTGTGCAACCCCGGACGTCGGCGATCCTCCGCACGTTCCGCTCCCTCTGCCGGGACGAACCGGATTCCCCGGCACTGATCGATGGATCGACGGGCCGGATCCTTTCGCGACGGAGTCTTCTCGATCATTCCCGATCGGCCGGATCGATCCTGAGAAACAGCGGACTGGGCCCGGGCGATTTCGTGGCGGTCCAGTTCCGCAATTCGGCGCAGTTCATTGCCGTCTTTCTGGCCGCGCTGGATCTCGATCTCACCGTCGTTCCGCTCGACCGGGATGCGCGGGACACGGAGGTTCGTGGTGTGGTCAGTCATCTGGCCGTCCAGGCCGTGATTACGGCGCTGGAGGACCACTCGGAAGGAATCGCCGTCCGGGTCACCGCACCCTCACCATTCGGGCAGCGACCGAACCTTCCCGTCTCGCCGGAGGTCCGCATCCCGCTGATCAAGCTCACCTCCGGATCCACCGGCCGACCCAAGGGCATCGTCACCACAGAACCCAATCTCATCGCCGACTGCACCAGCATCTGCCGGACGATGGACATCCGCCCCGAGGACGTCAACCTGGGAGCGATTCCCTTCTCCCACTCCTATGGCTTTTCGAACCTGGTGATGCCGCTGCTCATTCAGGGGACCGCGATCGTCGTCTCCAACGACTATATGCCGATGTCGATCCTGGAGCTTTCGAACGAATTCGGCTGCACGATCGTCCCGGGCATTCCGATGATGTTCGACCATCTGGCGCAACTGCCACCAGCGGACGGCACCTTCACCACCGTCCGTACGGTTCTCACCGCCGGCGCACCGTTGCAGCCATCGGTCTCACGAAGATTTCACGACCGCTTCGGCCAGCCGATTCATTCTTTCTACGGCTGCAGTGAATGCGGCGGGATCTCCTACGACCGCGAGGGAGGTTCGGTCGAGCGGGGGACGGTGGGCCAGGCAATGAAAGGCGTGATGCTCACCTCCGACCCGGCAGGGCGGCTGATCGTCCGCAGCGATGCCGTGGCCGCCGGATGCATCAACGGATCCGAGCAGGAGCGCGCACGCTTCACCGAAGCGGGATTCCTCACTGATGATCTGGCGGAGATTACGGCTGCAGGAGATCTGAAGCTGACCGGCAGGATCAGTGAGCTGATCAATGTCGCGGGGAAAAAAGTCAATCCGCGGGAGATCGAGCTGACCCTGCTCCAGGTGGACGGCGTTCACCAGGCCAAGGCGTGGGGCACACCCGCCGGGGCGCGCGGAGAAATCGTCGCCGCGGCGGTGGTCGCCGATCCACACGTCACCCGCGAAGAGCTCCGCCACTTCTGTCGGCTGCACCTCGCATCGCACAAGGTCCCCCGAGTGATCAAGATGATCGATTCGATCCCGGTGGACGAGCGGGGCAAGGTCAAGCGCGATGAGCTGATGGCGC
>CAVUJZ010000030.1:0-16637 GCA_963741905.1 uncultured Acidobacteriota bacterium
TACGCGAAGATGTCTCATCATCTGGCGTTCGAAGGCGTGGTCTCCACGCTCAAGCTCGATGAGCCGGACCGCTTCGCCGACACTCTCGCGTCGCATCTGCTGATCTCCACGGCGGAAAAGCAGCAGCTTCTCGAAACCGTGAATGCCTGGGAGCGGCTGCAGAAGCTTCAGGACTTCCTCGAGATCGAGATCGAGAAGATCAATATCGAGAAGCGGATCAACTCGAAGGTCAAGAAGCAGATGGAGCGGGCCCAGAAGGAGTACTACCTCAACGAGAAGATCAAGGCCATCCATCAGGAGCTCGGACGGAAAGACGACCGGCAGGACGAGATCGAAGAGCTCCGGAAGAAGATCGACGAAGTAGGGATGCCGGAGGAGACGAAGGAGAAGGCCCACCAGGAGCTCAAGCGGCTCGAAGCGATGCCCGGCGTCTCCGCCGAGGCCACCGTCTCCCGAAACTACATCGAATGGCTGATCTCGGTCCCCTGGAAGAAGGCGTCCAGGGAGATCCGGGACATCGACAAGGCCGAGGAGATTCTCGACCAGGATCATTACGGTCTGGAGAAGATCAAGGAGCGGATTCTCGAGTTCCTCGCGGTGCGCCAGCTGGTCAAGGGACACAAGGGAACCATCCTCTGCTTCGCGGGACCTCCGGGAGTGGGCAAGACCTCTCTGGCGAAATCGATCGCCCGGGCCACCGGGCGGAACTTCGTCCGCCTGTCACTCGGCGGGGTGCGCGACGAGGCGGAGATCCGCGGCCACCGTCGCACCTACATCGGAGCCTTCCCCGGGCAGATCATTCAGCGGATGAAGAAGGCGGGAACGGTCAATCCGGTCTTTCTTCTGGACGAAGTGGACAAGATGTCCATGGACTTCCGGGGCGATCCTTCGGCCGCGCTGCTCGAGGTGCTCGATCCGGAGCAGAACAACGCGTTCGTGGACCATTACCTCGACGTGGAGTACGACCTGTCGAAGGTGATGTTCATTGCCACCTGCAATGTGATCCACACCATCCCGGCAGCTCTGAAAGACCGGATGGAGATCATCCAGCTCTCCGGCTATACCCATGTCGAGAAACTCGCGATCGCCCGGCAGTTTCTGCTGGCCAAGCAGCTCGAGGAGACATGGGCTCGACCCGGAGAAAATCCGGTTCGAGGATGAGGCATTCGACGAGTTGATCAATCACTACACCCGGGAGGCGGGGGTTCGCAGCCTGGAGCGGGAGATCGGCTCGATCTGCCGCAAGGTGGCCCGGCAGGTTCTGCGGGAGGGTGGCGAGTTCGCCGTGACCGTCGATGGTGCCACGGTCCGTCAGTATCTCGGCAAGCCGAAGTTCCGGATGCATCGCCTGTCGGAGCAGTCCGAGATCGGCGTGGCGACGGGACTGGCCTGGACCGAGGTGGGGGAGAGATCCTTCATACCGAGGTGGCACTCTCTCGCGGCAAGGGGAACCTCACTCTGACCGGAAAGCTCGGCGACATCATGCAGGAATCGGCGCGCGCGGCGCTCTCGTACGTCCGTTCGCGGGCCGAGCTGTTCGGGCTGGAGACCGACTTCCACGATCATCTGGACATTCACATTCATGTTCCGGAGGGTGCCATTCCGAAGGATGGTCCCTCCGCCGGAATCACCATGGCGACGGCGCTTCTGTCGGCGGTGACCAAGATTCCGGTGCATCGCGACGTGGCGATGACCGGAGAGATCACGCTGCGGGGCAAAGTGCTTCCGATTGGCGGGCTCAAGGACAAGGTCCTGGCCGCATCTCGAGTGGGAATCCGGCGGGTGATCGTCCCGGCAGACAATGAAAAAGATCTCGAGGACATCCCGAAGGATGTTCGCGAATCGATGGAATTTCACCTGGTCGAATCGATGGACGAGGTGGTCTTGATCGCCCTGGACGGCACGATTGTTCCGCTCGAAGCGAAGGAAAAGCTTCCGGAGGACAAGGCGATCGGCAATGAAGATGCAATGACCCACTGAGTCTTCGGAAGCGTCGCGGGGGGCGGATCCGGTCTGGACATGGTATGATGTGAGTACGTCCAGGCTGCAGGACGCCGACCCGCAGCATTTCCCAGCACTGAAAAATCGATTCGGCCTCAGAATTGGAAGTCAGAACCGCAAATTTCCACCTGGCGGCGTACGATCCCGCTCAGATTCCCCGAGACGACCGACCCCAGTTTGCAGTCGCAGGAAGGTCCAACGTCGGGAAATCGAGCCTGATCAACACCGTACTTCGCCGGAAGAACATCGCCAGGGTCAGTCAGACGCCGGGGAAGACCCAGGCACTTCAGTTTTATCTGATCAATGACCGGATCTATCTGGTCGATCTTCCCGGCTATGGTTACGCCAGAGTTCCCCGGGCCATTGCGCAGTCGTGGGGGCCTCTGGTGACGGATTATCTGGAAGGTTCGAAACACCTTCGACTGATCTTTCTACTGCTCGACGTTCGACGGGAGCCGACGGCCGACGATCTTCGGCTGGTCGACTGGCTCCATGCATCGCCGGTCCCCTGGCAGGTGGTGCTCACGAAGGTCGACAAGCTTTCGAATATGCAGCTCGGCCGTCGCCGGAAGGAAATCGCCACATCGCTCGACCTTTCGGCGGAGGAACTGATTCCTTTCTCCACAGTGACCCGCCGCGGAGTGGCCGAGTTCTGGAAGCGGGTGAGCGAAGTCACAGAGAACAAATCTCGTGCGTAATCGGCACGAAACCAAGAGGTCATGATGGAACAAGAGATGGATCAGGTCGCCGAACCGGAAACCCCGACCCCGGAACCGGAAGCCGAGCCGAAGCGCTCCGCCTCCGAACGGAACGGCGCAGAAAAGAAGAGCGGCAGGAAGCGCGAATCGAAGGCCGACAAGGCGGAGAAGACCCGGGCCGCAAAGGCCGAGAAGGCCGAGAAGGACACGGCCGAAGCGGAAGAGAAGCCGCCGGAGCCGGCCGCCGATGATGAGCCCGAGGCGGCTCCGTCCAGGCCCGGCAACGGCAAGGTCGAGACCCTCGACATTCGAGCTCTCAAGGAGATGAAGGTCCCTGATCTTTCCAAGATCGCGAAGGACTTCGGGATCGAGAATCCGACCGCCATGCGGAAGCAGGATCTGATCTTCGCCATCCTCCAGGGACAGACCGAGCGGAACGGACTGATTTTTTCCGAGGGCGTCCTGGAATGCCTGCCGGACGGATTCGGATTCCTCCGCGCGCCGGAGTACAACTATCTCCCGGGCCCCGACGACATCTACGTCTCGCCATCGCAGATCCGGCGTTTCGACCTGCGGACCGGGGATACGGTGTCCGGGCAGGTCCGTCCGCCGAAGGAAGGGGAGCGCTACTTCGCCCTGATCAAGGTCGAGGCGGTCAACTTCGAGCATCCCGAGATGGCGAGGGAAAAGATCCTCTTCGACAACCTGACGCCGCTCTATCCGGAAGAACGGATCAAGCTGGAGGTTCCCTCGAACATGTCCTCCCGGGTCCTGGACCTGGTGGCGCCCATCGGGAAAGGCCAGCGCGGACTGATCGTCGCCCCACCTCGAACCGGGAAAACGATGTTGCTGCAGTCCATCGCGAACTCGGTGACCACCAACCACCCCGAGGTGGTCCTGATCGTCCTGCTCATCGACGAGCGGCCCGAGGAAGTCACCGACATGCAGCGCTCGGTGCGGGGCGAGGTGATCTCCTCGACCTTCGACGAGCCGGCCTCCCGCCACGTGCAGGTGGCCGAGATGGTGATCGAGAAGGCCAAGCGGCTGGTCGAGCACAAGCGGGACGTGGTGATCCTGCTCGACTCCATCACCCGCCTCGCCCGCGCCTACAATACCGTCGTTCCGCCGTCCGGAAAGGTCCTCTCCGGCGGCGTCGACTCCAATGCACTGCAGCGCCCGAAGCGGTTCTTCGGTGCAGCACGGAATGTCGAGGAAGGCGGGTCGCTGACGATCATCGCCACGGCGCTGATCGATACCGGCTCGCGCATGGACGACGTCATCTTCGAGGAGTTCAAGGGCACCGGCAACATGGAAGTTCATCTGGATCGCAAGCTCGTGGACAAACGAGTCTTCCCGGCGATCGACATCAACAAGTCGGGCACCCGGAAGGAAGAGCTCCTGCTCGAGCGGAACGAGCTCAACCGGATCTGGGTCCTGCGCAAGGTGTTCAGCCCCCTCTCGACCGTCGAGTCGATGGAACTGCTGGTGGAGAAACTCGACAAGACCAAGTCCAACGGCGACTTCCTCAACTCCATGAGCGCGATGTAGGTCGCTCCAGAGATGCAAACCCGAGGGGCACGCTTCGGCGTGCCCCTCGCTGTTGACGCAACCCAATTCACCCGCTCGTCGGATGACCCCGAAAACTCCCGCTGCGCGGTTCATCGGAAACGGAGCGTTTCTCACGGCGCAGCCCTGTCGGGAATTCTGCCCTCTCTCCCGGTGAAACGTTTCGGCTCGACTGCACGTTCTACTCAGCGCGCATGAAAAAGAAAACGATCAGCTCCTTCATCTGGCGCCATGCGACCGCCATCGCCAGCGTTCTCATCGTTGTCTTTCTCGCCGGGGTGATCTTCCTCGGCTATACCTGGCACACGGTCACCAGGAAGTTCGATTCCGCGAGGATGTGGGATCTGCCCAGCCGGATCTACTCCGATGCGACCGAGATCGTTCCCGGGCAGTCTTTTCCCCGCGATCTGCTCGAGCCAAAGCTCAACTATCTCGGCTACCACCAGGTTGATGGGCCGATCCGGGAGGCCGGCGACTACCGCTGGAAGGATGGCGACCTGGAGATCTATCTGCAGGACTTCCGCTATCCCGATTACGACTTCCACGCGATGCCCGTCCGGATCGAGATGAGCGGGAGCACCATCCGGCGGATCCGCCGGACCGATGATGACGCCACGATCCGCGGTATCCGACTCGAACCGGAGCTGATTACCTCCATCTTCGACGAAGTGATGGAGGACCGTGTCCCGGTGAGCCTCGACAAGGTCCCGCAGGATCTGATCGACGCCATCGTGGCGACCGAAGACCGCGCCTTTTTCGAGCACGAGGGAATCTCGTTCCGGGGGATCGCCCGCGCCGCCCTCCGGGACATCAGCTCCCGTTCGCTCGGTTCAGGCGGATCGACCCTCACACAGCAGCTGGTGAAGAATCTTTTCCTCAATCCGGAGCGAAGCTTCCGGCGCAAAGCGATCGAGGCGATCATGGCGGTCATTCTGGAGGCGCGCTACTCCAAGAAGGACATCCTCGAGGCGTATGTCAACGAGATCTACCTGGGTCAGAACGGATCGGTCCAGCTCGTCGGGGTGGAGCGCGCCTCCGAGGTCTATTTCGGAAAACACGTCCGGCGTCTGGCCCTGCCGGAGGCCGCCACTCTTGCCGGGATCATCAAGTCCCCCAACTACTATTCACCACTGCGTCACCCCGAGCGGGCGAAGGAGCGGCGGAATGTGGTTCTTCAGGGGATGCTGGAAACCGGAGCCATCGACCAGAGCACCTATGACCACGCGGTGAAAGCTCCGATGACGAAGAATCGGTTCCCGCGTGCCCTGCGGAGCGCACCGTTCTTCGTCGACCTGGTGATGAAGGAGCTCCGGGAGACCTATCCCGAGACCCAGTTGAAGACCGAAGGTCTGAGGATCTTCACCACCCTCGACACCATCATGCAGCACTCCGCCGAGGATGCACTGACCAGCGGTCTCGACCGGCTGACGAAAAACTACGCCAGCATCCGGAAGAAGGGGAGTCCCGAAGGAGTCGTCCTCACCATTCAGCCCGGGACCGGCTACGTGAAGGCGCTGGTGGGTGGACGCGACTACGCCGAGAGCCAGTTCAACCGGGCATTCCAGGCGAAGCGTCAGCCGGGATCGCTCTTCAAGCCCTTCGTCTATACCGCGGCGATGGATCCGGCGCGGGGGGCAGAAGCCTTCACCGCGGCGACGATCCTCGATGACAGTCCGATCTCTGTCCAGACCGGGAAGACCGACTGGAAGCCCCAGAACTACGACGGCGAGTTCGTCGGCCAGATCCCGGTGCGCGAAGCACTGGCGAAGTCCCGGAACATCCCGGCGGTTCGGGCGGCGATCGACGCCGGAGTGAAAAACGTCGTGGAGCTCGCGTCGAAGATCGGCGTGCGGAGCCATCTCGAGCCGTATCCCTCCATCGCTCTCGGCTCGTTCGAGGTGACCCCTCTGGAGATCGCCTACGCCTATTCGGTGTTCGCCAACGAAGGAGTCAAGGCGGAGCCGGTGACGATTCTCGCGGTGGCGACCCGGGACGGAAAGATTCTCGAGAACCGGGTGGTCCGGATGAAGCGGGTGGCGCCCGCGAGCGTGACCTATGTGATCGACGACATCCTCCAGGACGTCTTTCGGTACGGAACCGCCGCGCATGCCCGAGCCCTCGGATTCCATCGTCCCTTCGCCGGAAAGACCGGGACGACGAACGACTACCGCGATGCCTGGTTCGTCGGGTATTCTCCCCGGATTCTCTCGCTGGTATGGGTCGGCTACGACGATGGCCGCAATCTCGGTCTGACCGGCAGCTCGGCCGCGCTTCCGATCTGGGTGAATCACCTGAAAACGATCGGCGGGATCATTCCCGAGGCGAACTGGAAACGGCCCGACGACGTCGTCGATCGGGAGATCGACCCGACCACCGGTCTGCTGGCCACGCCCTACTGCCCGGAGGAACGGGTGGAGATGTTCGTCGCGGGGACCGAGCCGACCCAGCTCTGTCCGGTGCACTCGGGATACGACGGGTTCCCCTGGTATCAGCGGGACGACCAGGTGGACCACCCGGACGACCACGTGGTGAACCGATCGCGCAGGCAGGAGAAAAAGAAGAAGAGCCGGTTCGAGCGTTTCCTCGACGACCTGTTCGGCGACGACGACGGGTGAGCGGCAGGACCGGATCCGATTGTGGACGAACATTCCGATGTTCGTCTGGTGGCGAGGTGGATTTCGGTTCTGACGAAAAGCGTGGGAAGAGCCGGTCGTTGCGACCTCGTCGGTTGCCGCTCCGCAGGACGAAGATGAACATCGGAATGATCATCCACCGGGATGAGACGATCCGATTGTCCTGATGATTGTGGACGAAACATCCCGATGTTCGTCTGGTGGAAGACGAGATCAGGGTTCACACTCGGAGCGGCCGCGCGAGCCATGGTTTTGGGCGTTCGGCCCGGATTCGGCGCGGTTTCAGGCGAGTTTCGCCGCTGGGTGGCGCGGTCGAACCAGGGCACCATTCTTGCCTCGGCACCACCGCTGGGTTAATGTCCACCAGTGATGAGCCTGAAATCCATGGGCGAGCCCGCCCGGCGACTGCTTCGGTACGTCGGCGGGCTGACCGAGCTGACTCTGGAGACGGGGAGGAATGTCTTCCGCCGTCCCTACGAGACGCGCATTCTGATGACGCAGTTCGATCAGGTGGGAGTTCGCTCCACGTCGATCGTGGTGGTGACCGCTCTGTTCATCGGAATGGTCCTGGCGCTGCAGACCGCGTATGCGCTCCAGCAGTTCGGTGGAAAACTATTCATCGGCAAGGTGGTTTCGCTCTCCCTGGTGCGGGAGCTCGCACCGGTGCTGATGGCTCTGATGGTCGGGGGCCGGGTCGGGGCGGGCATGACCGCCGAGATCGGCACGATGAAAGTCACCGAGCAGATCGACGCGCTTCGCGCTCTGGCCACCAGCCCGATTCGCAAGCTGGTCGTGCCGAAGGTCGTGGCGACCAGCCTGATGCTCCCCCTGCTGACCATCATCGCCTGTGGCGTCGGGATCATCGGCGGAGCACTGATCGCGGTGTTCACGCTCAATCTCAGTGCGAACTTCTATTTTCGCAGTGTCATCACCACGCTCGATTTCAACGACCTCGCGTCGGGAGTGGGAAAGACCTTCTTCTTCGGCGCGGCCATTGCCTTGATCGCCTGCTACAACGGTCTGCGTACGACCGGAGGGGCTGACGGTGTCGGCCGGGCAACCACCGCCACCGTGGTGACGGCGTCGATCTCGATTCTGATCATGGACTTCTTTCTGACCAAGCTTTTCCTGATCATCACATGAGCCTGAACGTCAACACCCTCGCCACCGAACAGAGATCCCACGAGCGGGACGCGATCGTCGAGCTCCGGGGGATCTGGAAGTCGTATGACGAGAAGCACATCCTGGAGGACGCCAGCGTTTCGGTGATTCGAGGGGAGGTCCTGGTGATCCTCGGCGGTTCGGGCTCGGGAAAGTCGGTCAGCCTCCGCCACATGCTCGGGCTCGAGCACCCCGACCGCGGGCAGGTGTTCGTGGAGGGGGAGGAGATCTCCGGACTGCGGGAGCAGGATCTCTATCCGGTGCGGAAGAAGTTCGGCATGCTGTTCCAGAGTGGTGCCCTGTTCGATTCGATGAACGTGTTCGAAAATGTGGCCTATCCCCTGCGGGAGCACACCGGGATGGGCGAGGAGGAGATGCGCCGCGTAGTTGCGGACACCCTTGATCTGGTGGACCTGCCGGGAACCGGGGAGGTCATGCCGGTGGACCTGTCGGGAGGGATGAGAAAGCGCGTCGGACTGGCGCGGTCCATCGTCCTTCGGCCGAAAATCATTCTCTACGACGAGCCGACCACCGGACTCGACCCGATCACGGCCGATACGATCAACGAACTGATCGTGCATCTCCAGACGAAGCTCCGGGTGACCTCGGTGGTGGTGACCCACGACATTCAGTCCGCATTCGCCGTCGGCGACCGCATCGCCTTCCTGTCCAATCGTCACTTCGAGTGGATCGGAACGATGGAGGAAGCCCGTCATGCGAATCACGAACAGTTACGCGAATTTCTGACCAAGTCGAACGTCGCCGCGGCGCGTCCATTCGCAATATCAGATCACGGCTGAGGGTTGATCAACAGATATGGCAAACGAGACTGAATCCCGCTCCGGAAGGATCGGACTGCTGGTGACCGTGGCGGTCCTGACGTTGATGGTCTTTCTGTTCTTCATCGGCTCGGAACGGAAGATCTTCTCCCGCAAGTACGAGTACAAAGTCCGGATGGAGAACGTGTCGGGTCTGGCCGAAGGCAACCCGGTGCAGCTCGCCGGGGTGACCATCGGGTCGGTCAAGGACATCTATCTGCCTCGGAATCCCACCGATCAGAGAGTCGACATCACCATCACCGTCGATCGCAAGTTCGCCGACCGGATTCGCCAGGATTCCCGGGCTCGTATCCGGAAGCTCGGTCTGATCGCATCCGACAGCTATATCGACATCACTCCCGGCAGCCCGGAGGAGCCGGCGCTCCCTCCGGGTTCGGTGATCCCGGCGGCACGGGCGACCGACGTCGACAAGCTCATCGCCTCCGGTGAGGATCTCGTCGACAACTTCGTGCAGATCTCCTACTCGCTGAAAAATGTCCTCCAGCGGATCGACCGCGGCGAGGGGCTGATCGGTGAGCTGACCACCGAACCGGCCACCAAGCAGCGGATCACCGACACCCTGATGACCACGATCAACCACGCCAACTCGGTGCTCCGTCAGATCGAGAGCGGTGAGGGTGTGGTCGGCAAGCTGGTTTACGACAAGGACTATGCCGACCAGCTCACCGGCTCGCTCGGCTCGGCCGCGCACTCGCTTCAGGTGGTCTCGGGAAGCCTGGAGGAAAGCTTTGCCAGCGGGAAGGGCGCCCTTCCCGCGCTGCTCTCGGATCCGGAAGGCAAGGCCAAGGTTGACCAGCTCCTCGACCAGCTCGCGACCACCTCGGCAAATCTCGCCACCTTCTCGAAGAATCTGAGCGAGGGCGAGGGAGTGGTCCCACGGCTGATGACCGACAAGAGCTATGCGGACGATACTCTCGAGGAGTTCAAGAGCCTGGTCACCCGCCTCGATGCAACCGCCAGAATGCTGCAGGAGGGGAAAGGAACTGCCGGCCGGCTGATTGCCGATCCCTCCATCTACGAGTCGATCAACGACATTCTGATCGGGATCAACGAGTCCCGAATGCTCCGGTGGCTGATCCGCAATCGGCAGAAGGCGGGCATCGAGCAGCGATACGAGACCGAGACCTCCACCCCGCAACCGGAGGCTCCGGTCGAAACGCCGCCCGCATCGGAGGAAACACCGCCCGTCGAAACGCCGCAATCGGAATCTCCGCCCGCAGCCTCTGGCGCCGAGAAGTCGCCATCGGGAGAGACCACCGCTCCGGGAGCGGAAGCGGCGACCGCGGGAGAAGGGGACGTAAGCGAAGAGGCCGCACCCCTGGAGCCCGGGGCCGTTCCGAACACCGAAGATCCGAAAGCGGCGCCTCCGGCGCAGACGGCGTCTTCCGATACGGCCGGCCAGGCTGCAGAACAACCTGCACCGAACGAACCGACCCCGCCTGCGCCGGATCAGAAGAAGACGGACGAGAAGGCAGAATCCCCGCCGGATGCTCCTGCCGAGCCCCCTCCGGCGAACGGTCCGGGGCAGGTGGCCTGACCCGGCCATTTGCGGGACTTGCGACTGGTTATAGACTTACCGCGCGCCGGGCCGGACTCGGCGATTCGATCTGAGGAGTCACTGTGAATATCGCTGTCATTGGTACCGGCTATGTCGGCCTGGTTACGGGTGCCGGGCTCGCCGATTTCGGAAACGACGTGATCTGTGTCGACATCGACGAGGCGAAAATCTCGGCGCTGCAGCGGGGCGAGATTCCCATCTACGAGCCGGGGCTGGAGACCATCGTCGAGCGTAATGTCAAAGAGGGCCGACTGCGCTTCACCACCGATCTGCCCGGTGCGATCCGCGCCTCCCGGGCGATCTTCATCGCGGTGGGGACGCCGCAGGGGAACGACGGATCTGCCGATCTGAGTTATGTCGAAGACGTCGCTCAGACCATCGCGAAATACATGGATGGCCCGACCATGGTGGTCACCAAGTCCACCGTTCCCACCGGAACCGGCCGGATGATCGAGCGGATCCTGGAGGAGGCCGGACACGGTCATGACGCCAAGGTCGTCTCCAATCCCGAGTTCCTGCGGGAAGGCTCGGCCATCGAGGACTTCATGAGTCCGGACCGGGTGGTGATCGGTGCACGCGACGAGGAATCGATCGAGCTGATGAAGGAGATCTATGCTCCGCTCCACTCGCTGGAGATTCCGTTCGTGATCACCAACATCGAATCTTCCGAGTTGATCAAGTACGCCTCCAATGGCTTCCTGGCGACGAAGATCTCATTCATCAACGAGATTGCGGTGCTCTGTGAGGCCTGGGGGGCGAACGTGCAGCACGTCGCACGGGGGATGGGACTGGACAGCCGGATCGGGCCGAAGTTTCTGCAGACCGGACCCGGCTACGGAGGTTCCTGCTTTCCCAAGGACACCGCGGCGCTCGGAGACATCGCCCGACGGTGCGGGCATCGCTTCCGCATCATCGAATCGGTGATCGAAGTGAATGATCTGATCAAGGAACGGATGGTCGACAAGGTGAACGAAGCGGTGGGCGATTTGAAGGGGAGTGAGATCGGCGTGCTCGGGCTGGCGTTCAAGCCGGAGACCGACGACATGAGAGAGTCCCCGTCGATTCCACTGATCCGCGGGCTGCAGGAGCGAGGCGCGAACGTGCGCGCCTACGATCCGGAGGCGATGCAGCGAGCGAGCGAAATGTTCGAGCACGTCCGCTTCTGCAGTGACGCGTACGAGACCGCCGATGGGTGCGATGCCCTGGTGATTGCCACCGAGTGGAACGAGTTCCGCGCGCTCAACCTGCAGAAGATCAGGGAGACGATGAAGCGCCCGCTGATCGTCGATCTCCGCAATGTCTATGATCCGGAACGGATGAAGGAGCGTGGCTTCGACTACATCTCCGTCGGCCGGAATGCGGCGCCGGCCTCGACCCGGAGTGAGGCCTGACCATGACACGAGCGGTCATCACGGGAGGAGCAGGATTTCTCGGATCGCATCTCTGCGAGCTGTTTCTCGCCCGCGGCCATGAGGTCATCTGCATCGACAACCTCCTCACCGGGTCGATGGACAATATCGGCCATCTGGTGGGGCAGCCGGGCTTCTCGTTCATCAAATACGATGTCACGCAGTACATTCACGTCGAAGGAGACCTCGACTACGTCCTCCACTTCGCGTCGCCAGCCAGCCCCATCGACTACCTGGAGAAGCCGATTCAGACCCTGAAAGTCGGCTCGCTGGGGACCCACAAGACCCTCGGACTGGCCAAGGACAAGAAGGCCCGCTACCTGATCGCATCGACCTCCGAGGTCTATGGCGATCCCCTGATCCATCCGCAGAAAGAAGACTACTGGGGCAACGTCAACCCGGTCGGACCCCGCGGGGTCTATGACGAGGCGAAGCGGTTCGCGGAAGCGATGACCATGGCGTATCACCGCTTCCATGGCGTGCAGACGAGAATCGTCCGGATCTTCAACACCTATGGCCCACGGATGCGGCTGCGGGACGGTCGGGTCGTTCCGGCCTTCATGACCCAGGCGCTGAAAAACGAGCCGATGACCGTCTTCGGTGATGGATCGCAGACTCGTTCGTTCTGCTACGTCTCGGACCTGGTCGAAGGAATCTACCGGCTGCTGATGTCCGACGAGGTCGATCCGGTGAACATCGGGAACCCGGCCGAGATGACCATTCTGCAGTTTGCCGAGACCATCCGGGATCTCACCGGCTCCACCGCGCCAATCGAGTTTCATCCCCTTCCGACGGATGATCCGAAAGTGCGGCGTCCGGACATTTCCCGGGCCCGCGAGATTCTCGGGTGGGAGCCGAAGGTTGCACTGGAGGAAGGACTCGCGCAGACGGTGGAGTACTTCCGGAATCGGCTGTCGAAGATCGAGGAGGCGAAATGACGATGAAGGCGATCGAGAAGCCTGGCGAGGAACTGAACTGGATTCATCCCGAGGTGGGGAAGCAGGAATACGAGCTTCGCAGCGGAGGGGAGCTGGTTGCGGACCTGAAGTGGCAGCCCGCTCCCCAGGAGACGATCGCCATCGGAAAGGCTGCTGCCGGGATGTGGACCTTCAAACAACTCGGCTTCCTCAATCCCCATGTGATCGTTCAGGATGCCTCGTCGAAGAAACAGATCGCCCGGTTCGATGCGACCTGGAGCGGTGGCGGGCTGGTGGAGCTCTTCGACGGCCGGCACTTTCGCTGGTCCAGTAACCTCTGGCGTGCCGAATGGGGCTGGATCGATTCGTCGGGCGACGAGATCGTGAAGTTCAAACGCAGTTTCGAAGTGATCGAAAAGAACGAGGGTTACGTCCAGATCGATCAGGGCGGGGCGGACTCACCGCACACCCCGGTGCTTGTTCTCCTCGGCTGGTACCTGATCATCCTGCTTGCCCGCACCGCACCGTCCTAGCCCGGATTTCTCACACCACCTCTGCTGTGGAGGCGGATAGCGGCCTGTCTGCTACGTTGCGCACAGCTTCGGCTCCTCAACATAGTCACCACTATGCCTACGTCGCCGAAGCCGCGCGCGCCTTGCATCCAAGCCACTCTCCGCCTCCTCGCGACGAGACGGTGTGAGAAATCCGGGCTTAGCCCCGATGGTCCGAACTTCAGGGTCTGACGCCCGCGAAGCGGGCATTCGGAACGCCGCCTTCCAGGCGGCCGGGCCGCCGCCTTCCAGCCGGCTTCCCGGAGCGTGCATGGCGATGTGACCGGTGGAGCCTGGGACGCCGGTGGCCCGGCCGTCAGGGTGACGGCGTTCCGAAGCCATGCCCTTAAATCCGGACTAGCCAGAGGTGACATCGCGGAGCGGAACGTTCAGACATTCCGCTTCCACCAGTCGGACCACCTTCCTACACCCTCGCGGGACGGATCGAGGCGAGCGGCGAGCGACCGATCGCCGACGGTGTGAAGCCGGTGAATTCCGTGGAGAGGATCGCAACCGACTGCCCGACGATGATCGGAACGGCGGGTGCGTCGGCATCGAGGACGTCGAGTGCAGCGCGCCGATTTTCCGATGTCGGGTCGAGGCGGTACGCCAAGCAGGACGCGTCGAAGGCGGCGCTGCGGTACCGCGAGTTGTTGTTCGAGGTCGCGGTCAGTTTGCCGCTGATCGGAATCGAGCCGGAGTAGTAGAGCGCCTCGAGATAATCCGCATCATCGAGACTGTCAGCGATCCAGCCGGTCAGCGCCATCTGGAATCTGCCGGCGCGGAGACGATCGAAGAAGTCCTGTCGGTCCCGGGGGAACTCGACGCCGACCGTGATCCCGAGGTGCTGGGCGATACTTTCCGCGATCCGTTTCACCGCGCCGCGGGGGTTCGGGTAGTACGGCCGGGGTGCCCAGGTGCACAGAAGCTGGATGCTGCGAGGCAGCGCCGGCCCGAGCTCGTTGCGCAGGCGCGCCGCCTCCGCCGGTGCGAAACGGAGGTGGTCCTCCATTCCCGTTCCCATCATTTCAGGCAGGAATCCCTTCGCGAAGTATGCGACGGAGCTCGCCCCATAGGTCACCTTTGCCACCGCGGCGCGGTCGATGGAAAGCGCGATGGCTCGCCGCACCCGCGGATCGGCCACCATCGGCACCTCGGTGTTGAACGTGAGGTAGCCGATCGCGTTGTTTTTCGAGATCGACGGTTTGAATGGCTTGCCCATCAGTGCCTTCGCATCGGCCTGGGTCAGACTGCTCGAGAAGTCGATCTTTCCCTCTTCCAGAGCGCGCAGGAGATGACCCATGCCACCATGCTCGTCCGGCGGGTATTCGTGGAACTCCAGCGCTTCGAAGCTCGAGGGCTGACGGAAATGCGGATTGCGCTGGAGCACCAGCGGATTCATCTTCTCGATCTCTGCGAGTGAGGCACCCGGCGGAAGGGTGAAGGGGCCGGTCCCGAGGAGGTGACCGTTCCGCTCGAGCACTGCCGAGCACCAGGTCTGCATCAGCACGATCTCGAATCGCGGGTTCGGGACCCGGAGCTCGAAGATGATCCGATCGCCCGAAGCGTGAACGTTCGCCTTCTGCATGAAGTCGCTCGATCGCTCGAGCGATCGCACCAGCAGTTCGGGGGTAAGAAGTGTGCCGTCGCTGAACCGGATGCCCGGACGCACCGCGGCACTGTAGACCGGATGGGCTGCCTCGTGTGCCGGCTCCGGCCGGAGGCGTTCCGCCAGGAGCAGGGGCTCGGGCGCACCCGGACCGGTGGGTGGCGCGTACAGCGTCTCGTACACCTCATGGAGAATCATCGTGGAGACCGTGTCGTCCGCGGCGCAGGGGTCGAGGACACCGAGATGGGACATGGAGCCGATACGGAAGACCTTTTGGACCGGACCGATGGCCGGACCGGTGACGGATTCGGACAGAGAGCTCGCCATGGTCACTCCTTGTGAGGCGCGCTTCGCGGCGCCACATCGTCCTGCTGAGAAGGAACGGTTCTGCGGGACACCATTGCATCACCGAATTGTCCATTCCGCAACTAGCTTTGGATAGGGTCGATCGGGCCGGCATTCCCGGCTCGCGTTTATCGCGCGCCGGGGGCAGGCCGTCCCGCGATTGATCTCATCGGTCCACGCCGATCTCCTTCAGCAGACTTTCCGCGCCCGGCGTCCGCTCGAGCAGCCAGAGCAGATACCGGATGTCGACGCTGACATTCCGAGCGATCTCCGGGTTGTAGCCGAAGTCGTTCGCCACGTTCTCCCACACCCGGTCGAAATTCACCCCAACCAGCTCACCCCTGCCGTTCACCACCGGACTTCCGGAATTTCCTCCGGTGGTGTCGGCATCGGCGAGGAAGTCCACCGGAATGTCATTCAACTGGGGATCCTCGAATCGTCCGTGATCCTTCGCGGCGGCTGCCTGGAGCACCATCGGGGGGGCGTTGAACGGCTCTTCTCCGGTGTTCTTCTCGACCACTCCCGACAGCGTCGACTGCGGTTGGTAGAAGACTGCATCGCGCGGTTCGTAGCCCTGAAGGTGCGCGAAGCTGACCCTCAGCGTGGAGTTCGCGTCGGGAGCGACCGGCTTTCCCGCCGCGGCAATCACCGCGCGCCGCCACTGCGGGCGGAGTCGCGAGATCGCTCCCTCCCAGCTCTCCCTCTTCTCATCCAGCCGATCCATCGCCTCCGCGATGGAGGTCGCGAGGTCGAGCAGTGGGTCCTTGCGCGCCCCAAGCTGGTCCGGCGTCTGCCCGAACATCACCTGCCGTGCCTCCGGCTCATCCAGGCGGCTCGCAACGACGATCGCCGGAAGCTTCCGGTGCAGCTCCTCCGGCGACAGTCCCCCGAACGCCGCCTCGATCGCGGCGATCTTCTGACCTTCCGGCAGAGCGAGGGCCCGACCGATCCACGACTCGAGCACGGCGAGATCGGCGGGGGCGTAGTAGCTCTTTTCCTCCCGCGAAAGCCGGTCTCTCAGACGGGCGAGGTTCCGGTCGCGGAAAGCCTCGGGGCGGTGGTCGTCCTTCTTCTGCTGTGCTGCCGCGGCTCGCGCGATCAGGGTCCCAGCGAGAGGAGCTTCGGTCCGGAGAACGAACGGTCGAGGCTCTCGCCGAGCGGGAGCTGCTCGAGCAGGAAGTCCCGCTCCCAGGTGCTCCGCTGTTCCGCCTCGAGTTGTTTCAGCCCCTCGTACGCATTCGCCGCGCCCGCATTCTCCGGATGGGCGGCGATCCACTGCAGGACCTGCTGGTCGGTCGCCTGCTGCTTCGCGACGAGCAATACGCGAACGGTCGAGGCAGCCACAACCAG
>CAVUJZ010000031.1:0-35548 GCA_963741905.1 uncultured Acidobacteriota bacterium
CCCTGTCCATTACCCATAATGCGGTGCACGGCAGAAGTCATGGTTGCTCCGAGTCTCGGAGCGTGAAGCCCTCGCGGATGAGCTGAAGTTGAGAGTAGCCGTACCACATCAACTGGTGCCCTGGAGGGGGATCGTTCCTGCGACCGAGATATCCCCCGAGGCGAGCGACCAGGCGCACCGCTTCATTGAGGGTCGAGGGTGGCTTGAGGCCTTTTTTTTTGCGTAGGCACGGAGAACGTGAAGCTCGACATCGCTGAACAGGACCTCCGGTGGGAGTTCGGGTGCCTCCCGACCGAGCAGGGTCATCAGCATGATTCGCCACGCGATGACCAGGTTGATGGCAATCGCGCGCCGAATGCGTTCGGCCGTGTGGTGAGCGATCTGTTCGATCCGGCATCCGGTCTTCAGGACGCGGTGAAAATCCTCAATCCGCCACCGCAGACAGTACCAGCGAAGGCATTGCACCGCATCTTCGGGCGAGGTGATCTTGACCGTGGTCAGCAGAAACCATTCGATAGGCTCGGCTCCCGCCGGGGGAGCCGACTCCAAGGCATGAATGACCCAGACCTCGACTGGATTTTTTCCGGGGTGATACTTCGAGGGACGAAGCTGGGCGCGCAGCGCGCGGACCTCCAGATCGGCATTCCGCGCAGGCCTTTTCGACCGCGCCTTTTTCTTGCTCAGTTTGGGCCGTGCACTCTGAGCCGGTACATGAACTCTCACGGTGTCCTGGACCGGGCTTTGTCGGACGGCATCGAACAGCTTCAATGGCTGCTCGTCGGCGAGGACTCGGTTGTGGTGGGCTCGAATCAGCAGATCCACCGACGGATTGCGCCGTTGTTCGTCGAACATCTCGAAGAAGTCCGCCTCACGATCGCAGAGATTGATCAGCCGCGTTTGGGGCATCCGATCCGCAACGTCCATCAGATCGCGCAGCCCTTCGATCCATGAAAATGTCTTCTTCTCCTCGATCGGAACGGCCCCGCTCGGCCGTTGGTCATGGTCCGCTTTGAGCTGCGGCGCATCGCACCGCGCTCGCACAATCCCCAGCGGGAGCCCGTTGGGGGCGATCGCAAAGGTCGTGTGCAGACGGAGTCCTCGACTCTGTGCGCCCGTCTGGTTGGTCCCGATCACCCCGAGTCCCTCGCATTGCGCCAGACTCGTGTAGTCCAGATCGCTCCAGTCCTGGATGCACAGCACGGTCCGCTGAGCTTTGATCCGGCGGAGGGTCCGTTCCCGGTGGGGCTCGAGAATCCCCTCCATGGTGACGGCTTGCTCATCCGGGTGGGCAATGAACCGGTAGTACGCCTTGGCTGCAGGCCAGTCCCCTTCGACAACGCCCGTGAAGGCGCGGCCCGGGTCATCGCCCTTCGCTTGTGCAATCTCGACCAATCTTCGACTCAGCCGCGCGTCACCGAGGCGGGCGCCGCCAAACTCCTCTCTGGCCCAGCTCTCCCCGTCGATCCCATCGGTCGGCTGCAACGGACCCATCCCCGCCGACCGATCCAGACCCAGCCGGCTGCGAAAGTCCTTCTGCAGCGGATAGACATAGATATCCTTGATCGGTCGCTCCGTCCGATGAAAGCGGTCCTGCCGACCACGTCCCTGGCTCTGACCGACCAGAATCCAGTTCGCCGCGCGATAGCACGTGCCCGCATAGTGGGACGTGTCGACGAAGCTCTCCACCAGCCACGGCTCGATATGGTAACGCCGCGAGTAATCCTCGACCAGTCGATCGAGGCTCATACTCAGCACGCGCGAGGCCAGGTTCCGGCACTGGATCGTAGGCCGAAGCAGAAAGCGGCTCAGACAGACGATCCGCTGCAGGTGGTCCATTCTCTGCTCGGCGTTCCATCCGATCCACACATCCCGCGCCGCGAGTTGTAACGCCGCCGATGCGAACCCGAACGCCCCGAGCCAACCGGATGGCGAGCCGATCAGATATCGAATCTGCCGCCCCACCAGCGGGCCAGCTCCCTGCGGATGTTCCCGGATCATCAGTTCGTTCCAGATCCGCATCTGGAGCTGATCCTCGACCAGGACCAGCTCCAATCCGGCGACCTCGCCAGCTTCGGTGGGAACTCCGACGGGATCAGCCACCGGCTCGGGCAGCCGTCGAGGCTTTGGCTTGCTTCTGTGAACCGTCGCCGGCGGAAGCTGGAAAAGCCCCTTTGCCTCCATCTTCCGCAACGCCTTGAGACAACTGCCGCGCTGATGCTGCCCCCGCGGATCCTGAAGGCCGAACCTCTCGCACACCCGGTCGGCCAACTCCGTTCGGGTGCGAACCTGCTCGTGTTCGAGAAGATGCGTGATGAACCCCGTCACCTCGGGCCTGGACAAGGTGCGTTGGATCTGGTTCTGTACGTTCATGCGGACCAGCGTGAACCAGCCAGAACTATTTGTCCAGCAAAATCTTACGGGTAACCGGCAGGCCTAGGCCAATGGTCGTTCCGGCAACAACTGGCCGGAGGGTGACCAGGCTGGAACCGCCGCCGATCAGTGCATTCGAGGTGTCGAAGGCCATCGAAGGGGCGGTCAGAGTCACGGGCGCCGTGCCGGTCGAGCTGATGGTTCCTCCGGACAGACCAATCTCGATGCCGTGGCTCGCGGCTCCGATCCCGGGTGTCCCGGTAACGTTGATCGCGCCAGTGGCGGAGGTGACTGTGGCGGGAACACCAGCGGAACTGGCGTAGATGAGCACGCCGTAATTGCCATCGCTCGAGCCGCTCCCTCCTCCGATGCCATCGATGGTGACGGTTGCCGCACCGACGGAGCTCACCTTTCCCGCGAGGGCGATGGCAACGCCGGCGTTGACGTTGCCGCTCGCGGCGGCTCCCATTCCGCTGAGATGAATGGCGCCATCGATCGATGTGACCATCGTTCCCGGGTCGCCGATGAACACTCCGATGTTGCTGGCCGTGCCGAGTCCACCTTCGCCGAGCAGGGTGACGGGTGCGGCGCTCGCGCCGGTTCCGGTCGAGGAGATTGTAGACGCACCCTGGACCACGACCCCATCATTCGCGCCGCCGGCATCTCCTCCCTTGCCGTGCAGCAGGATTGGACCATTCTCCGAGGTGATGGTCGACGCGATCAGCCGGATGCCATAGAACGCCCCGGAGAAGGGGACGGCCCCCTGATTCGCGGAAAGTGTGACGGCACCGCCGGTCGTGGTGATTCCTCCACCGATGAGCGCGATCGACTGACCCGCGCTGAGATCGACCTGCCCGCTGGTTCCGGTGGTGGTGTCGAGTGTGCCGGTGACATTGATATTTCTTCCGGTCACCGAGATCGTTCCGGCGTTCGCCCCGCCGTTGCCGAGGGTCAATGCGCCGAGGGTAATGATGTCGGTCGCAGAGGTGCCGTTGATGATCAGGGAGGCGTTGAAATCGCCCGAGAAGTCGGCCGAGGTGACGATGGTGTCGGTCCCCCCGCCGCCATTGATGATGAGCGAGCCGGATGGGACGGAGAATGTGGTGGTTTCGAAGGTTGCGTCGGTGCTTGCGATCCGGACGGCACCGTTGCCAGGGCTTCCATCGTCCTCCAGTGAGGCTCCCGTCGTCCCGGACGGGAGGTTGATCACGAGGTTGGCGATCGACGATCCGGTCATGTCGATCGGCTCGATTCCGCTGTAGCGAATCACGGTTCCATCGACGACGACTGTACCGCGATGACCCCGCGCGTCGTCCTGCTCGTAGTCGAGGCGCACCCGGTTCGCCGGTTCGTGGAGAATGCGGAGCGTATCAAAGCCTCCGACTCCTGCTTCATAGGAAATGCCCTGTGGAATGTCAAAACCGCCCCGCAGATCAACCGTCAGCGTGTCGGTGTGATTGCCCTCGATCCCGTGGATCACCACCGGCCCCGGGGTGTCGAGCGGGAGCGTCTGGACAACGCTGCCGGTTTGTTCGTCGAGGAGAGCGAGGCCGCTGGAGTCACGCCTGAGCGTGACGCTGCGGACGGATCCGCTCGTGGTCGACCCGTGATCGAATCGCGTGACGCCGGATGTCGCAGGCGGAGGGGACGCCGCGAGTGTGGCGGCGACGGCGAGGATTCCCGTCGTACAGAGAACGAGACGGACGAACCGGCACCCCAAAAGAAGCGCACGACCACACATACGGGCCTCCAGCAAACTCGGAATTGATCGACGGATCATAGAGTCGCTCGTTTGGTGGGTCAATCAAAATATCGCCGTCCTAACCCGGATTTCTCACACCATCTCTGCTGCGGAAGCGGATCGCGGCGTGTCTGCCGCGTTGCGCACAGCTTCGGCTCCTCAACATAGTCACCACGATGCCTACGTCGCTGAAGCCGCGCGCGCCTTGCATCCAGGCCACTCTCCGTCTCCTCGCGACGAGCTGGTGTGAGAAATCCGGGCTAACGCGCCGCGGTCGAGACCACTTCTTCCGCCGAGTTGTCCACCCGCAGATCCACTGGAACGACGCCGCCAGGAGTCAGCATGACGGACTTGCACCGCCCGGCGGAATCATCGAACACTGCGCAAACCCGATACGGCTGAGCTGCCAGATTCGGAACATGCAGCGTCGGGCCGGTCGGAGCAACGCCCTGATCGAACATCCATTTCACGATGAGGGCGCCTGGAATCCGAGCCCCGTTCGCCTCGAGGAAAAACTCCTTCGTGTCCGCCGGGAACGTGAGGTCCAGCGTACCTCCGATTCCCGTGACGTCCAGCATCAACGGGCTCTTCTCCGGATCGACGCTGAAGGCCTGCAGGGCTTTTCCCGCCGCAAACGCGATGATCGTGACGGTCCCCGCCGACTGGTTCAGCTCAAAGGAGAAAAGACCATCCAGATCGGTCGTCGTCGAGCCGCCCGAACTGCTCGGCGCGAGCACCCAAAGGCTGGCCCCGGCGACCGGCTTGCCCCCCGAAAGCAGCCGTCCTTCGAGAAGCCGGCTGGTTTCGAGTTGAAGTGTCACCTCCGGAACCGGCCCCTCCTCGGGGATCTCCGTCTTCACGCTCGAGGACGAGTGCCTGCCTTTCCTTGCCGACAGGAACACCTCGCCCGGGTCGACCGATTCGAAGCTGAAGCGACCCTCGTCATCGCTGACGTGGTCGACCGGCCGTTCGTGCGCAAAAAGCATCACTCGCGCGCCAGACACCGGTTGACCTTCTGTATCCAGCACCGTCCCGCTCAGTGTCCGCTCGGATAATTCGATCGTGAGATCATCGAGCGGCGGAGAGACGCTGACGATGGTGGAGACTCCATCGGACGTGATGATCTCGACCGCCCACTTCCGCGATTCCGGAAGAAGCCCCGCGAATCGGCCGCGTTCGTCGGTCTCCATCCGAACCGAGGGGACGACATTACGTCCCCCGAACAGAAGCGCCGCGCGCACGGGCTCTCCATCGCGTGTCACACTCCCCGCCGCCTCGATCAGATCGAGCGTGATCGAGACGTGCGTGTCCCCGGCGCTGATCCGCCTCGTCTCCTGATGAACGGGATTTCCGGTCGCATCGAGTACACGGACGAAATAGAGGCCAGGGGGCCGACCGTCGAACATCGCGCGTCCGGCGGGATCGGTACGTGACTCCACTGGGGCCGCGTCGTCGTACCCGCTTTCGAAGTCGTTTTCCCGACGAAGCCGGATCTGCCACGGTCTGCCCTCGGGGGTCCGTGGCGGTGAGATCGAAAGGGTGATCCGAAGTGGGGGCTCCAGAACGATGGCGTCTCCAAGCTTTGTCTCTTCTCCGGCAGCGATCTCCACCGGTGACACGATGCCGGGCGAGAAGCCTTCGGCCGTGACCCGGAGGCGGTAGGTGCCGGGTGGCAGCCCGGTGAGCTGCAGACGTCCATGGCCATCGAACGTCGCTTTCCGAACCGGGATGTTCAGCCGCTGGGCTACCCCGGAAACTCCAGGTGCGGTGAAGTGAAGAAGCTCTCCCGTCACCGCACCCTCGATCTCCTCCCGCTGATCCCGGTCCAGCCACGCGGTCAGTGAGGCTCCGGGAATCAGCCGGATCTTTCCCAGATCGAGCGCGTCCGAGGGGCCCACTCGGGAATCCCAGAAGTAGGAAGGCGCAAAGCCCTCCGCGGTGAGAGCGAGGTCGATTATCGTCGCCGGTACTCGACAGGTGAATTCACCCTTCGCGTCTAGACGGCAGTCGAATTCGTTGCCCGCCCGGATCGACGGGTGGCCCGGTGGCTGAGGCGGGCTCTCCACCCGTGCCGTGAGCTTCTTCGGAAAGGAGGATCCGGATAGCGAGCCCTTGATCCAGCCCAGAGGCCAGACCTCCAGAAAGTGATCCGCGACGCCCTCGGAGGGATAGGCGACGGTGAGGTCCTCCGCCCATTCGTCGTCGCCGTCGTAGTGAATCGTCACCAGTTGTCCCGCGCTCCCGTTGAGGATGATCGGATTGCCGGCGGTGATGCCGACGGTTCGTGATTCGCCGCTCTCGTGATTCCGCACGACCACCTGGCCGCCCGGTGCCGACGGATCCTCGGCGCGGCGAATGACGTCCACTCGAATCTGCGTGATCGACGGGGCCGCGGCGAGGAGTGGCGGCAGGGAAAAAGCGGCGATAAGAAGAAAGAGCGGAAGCCTGCGCGACATGGACTGCATCCTTTCACTTGTCGTGACCGTCGGATGGGAACAACAAGTGTACTCCTTATGCAGAGAGATGGCCGTCTCGCGGGCCTCGAACGTTATGGAGTGATCGCGGCCCCGGCGGGGGGCAGGCGGGAGCGCGGGTGCGCTCCCGCCCGATGTGCGACGATCAGTTGACGTCTTCGCCTTTCTGGAGCTTTTCGATCATGGATTGCAGCGACTGCCGATTGAGGTCGTCAGGTGCCTGGGCGAGGGCGGCGCGAGCGTATTTGAGCGCCTTGCGGAAATCGCCGGTCGCGGAGTAGCCGCGGGCGAGGCCGACATTGACCGGCCAGGTGTCGCCGAACCTCCGGTGGTTCGTCTCGAACACCTCCAGAGCCTCCTGCTTCTTTCCCTCGGAGAGAAGCTGGCGGCCGTACTGATGGATCGAGATCGGATCGGCCGTCGGATGGCTCAGCGCCTTGCTGCGGGTGGCCTTCGCTTCGGCGGCCAGATCATTCATCTCCTGGGCCTGGGCCAGAGTCATCAGCGTGGTGAAGTTCTCCGAAGTGCCGAAGCCTGGTGACGCTCCCTTCTCCGCCCAGGCGAGCGCCTCCTTCGGATGCCCGGTGGCGATGGCGTACTGAGCCGCGGCGTTCCAGTTCTCCCAGAGGAAACCGGGGGAGGAGCGAAGCTCCCGTGCGATCCGGGAGAGGTAGACCTCGTCGATGTGGGGAACACTGATCCGGATCGGGACGGCCAGGTCCTCCCACATCAGTGCGACGGTGGCGTGATCGGTCTGCCGGTCGGTGAACGCGTAGGTCAGCCATTCGTGATAGGGATTCTTTTCGGGCGTGACCTGGACGCGGAGGGCGTCTTCCGCGGGATCGTAAAAGAAGCTGCCCCACGATGTGGAATTCTTCGAGAACACCACGGTCCACTGGTCGGGCTGGGCGATCATGAACAGGCCGTAGGTTCCGGCGGCGAGCGGTTTGCCCTCGATCTCGACGTCATTGGAGACGGACAGGGTGGTATTTTCGTTTGCGCCGGCGCGCCAGGGGCACTCGGTGCAGGTGCCGAAACCGAGGTTGTTCAGGCCATAGGGGACCAGCTTGCCCCAGATCGCACCGTGACGATCGGTTCCGTCGGGAGCGTGGACGTCGGGGCTGTGGTAGTCGATAGTGACCTGAACCGGACCGATGTACTGGGTGACGATGGAGTGCTGATTGTCGCCGGAGGGCGGGGTGGTGATGGTGGACTGCGCGGAAACAGACAGGGTTCCGAGGGCGGTGACGATCGCGGCCACCAGAATGGATAGACGGCGTGAGTTCACGTGAAGCTCCTCCTTCTCGTTCAGTTCCCGGGGTCGAATTGGATGGCGCGATTCGATCACGAATTCGCCGCGGCGGCGGTGACGAAGCCGCTACAGAAGAGGTGCTTCCAGTGACGCCCCGGTATCTCCGTCGAACAGATGGATCGTTTCCGGGTCGACGGAGAGGGTGATGGACTCACCCGCCCGGGGGCTGAGGCGGGGCTCGAAAATGGCCGCCAGTTTCGTGCTGCCCGCGGTGGCGTGCACGATGGTCTCGTGGCCGATCGGCTCGACCACGTCGACAGTGGCGGAAAGAGACGGAGCAGCACCGTGGGCAGGGCGCAGATGTTCCGGGCGGACGCCGACCAGGATCCGGCGGCCGGCGGAGGCCGCGGATTGAAATCGGGCAGGCAGTGGAACGGCGAAGGCGGAGGTTCTGATCGACGAGTCCTCGAGGACTCCCTCGAAGAGATTCATCGGTGGGGTTCCGATGAACTGCGCGACGAATGCGTTCGCCGGCCGCTCATACACCTCGTTCGGCGTGCCGACCTGCTGGATTTTTCCATCGCGCATCACGGTGATTCGCTGGCCCATGGTCATCGCCTCGACCTGGTCATGGGTGACGTAGACGGAGGTCGTCCCGAGGGTCTGCTGGAGTCGGGTGATCTCGGCGCGGGTCTGGACCCGGAGTTTCGCGTCGAGGTTCGAGAGCGGCTCGTCGAACAGAAAGACGGCTGGCTGTCGAACGATGGCTCGTCCCACCGCCACACGCTGGCGCTGACCGCCGGACAGTTCCCGTGGCTTCCGGTCGAGGAGATGTTCGATGCCCAGAATTTCCGCGGCCGCCGTCACCCGCTTCCCGATCTCGGCACGGTCGACCTTGCGCATCCGCAGGCCGAACTCCAGATTCTCCCGGACGGTCATGTGCGGATACAGCGCGTAGCTCTGGAAGACCATGGCGATATCCCGGTCCTTCGGGGGCAGCTCGTTGACCACCCGGGTTCCGATGGAGATGGTCCCGGCGGTGATCTCCTCGAGGCCGGCGATCATCCGGAGTGCGGTGGATTTTCCGCAGCCCGATGGGCCGACCAGAACCATCAGCTCGTGATCCTCGATGTGGAGATTGAGATCGTCGATGACCCGCACGTCACCGTACCGTTTCGACACGTGTTCGAAGCTGAGATCCGCCATGGAAGGAGAATACCGCGTTTCAGGTGAGAGAGGCGAGAGGTGAGAGTGAGGTGAGAAGTGGGGGTTGGGCGTCCGGCTCGAGACCCGGGCGGTCCTCCGGCCGCCGAGGGCGCCCCCATCGAGAGACGACCATCCCCTCTCGCGGCAAGAGGCTCACCTCTTGAGAGGTCGGAACGTGAGCAAGTAGGACGGAGATCAGATCCACGTCACTTTGTGCCTCCACCCTCACTTCTCACCCTCACTTCTCACCTCTGACCTCCCACTTCTCACCTCTGACCTCCCACTTCTCACCTCTGACCTCCCACTTCTCGGCTTCCGCTCACTCTACAGGGTGTAGAAAATTTGACGTTTCCCAAGGACCGAGGGATCCTCGGGTCATGAGCATGATGGAGACGTCGGTGATGCGGTCGAGTGGAGTGCCTCGCGCCTCTTCCGCGTCGCGTGGCGCAGGAATGGACGAGAACGTGCGCGAGGTCCTCTCCCGGTATTGGGGATTCGACGAGCTGCGACCGCTGCAGAAGGAAGCGATCGATGCGGTGATGGCGGGTCGGGACTCGATCGTGGTGATGCCGACCGGCGGAGGCAAGTCGCTCTGCTATCAGGCGCCGGCCGTGGTGCGGAATGTGCCGACGATCGTGGTCTCTCCGTTGCTCTCCCTGATGAAGGATCAGGTCGATTCTCTCCAGGCGAACGGGGTCCAGGCGGTGGAGATCAGCAGTGCGCGGACGGCTGTGGAACAGCGGGATGCCGCACAGTTGATTCGGGAGGGGAGAGCGCCCCTGGTGTTCGTGTCGCCCGAGCGCCTGCTGATGCCGCGCTTTCTCGAGTTCCTCCGCGAGGTCGGGGTGCGGACCTTCGCCATCGACGAGGCGCACTGCATCAGCCATTGGGGACACGACTTCCGTCCCGAATACCGGCAGCTCTCACGTCTGAAGGAGATCTTTCCCGGCGCGTCGGTGCATGCCTACACGGCGACGGCGACCGAACGTGTGAGGGCGGACATTGCGAAGCAGCTCGGCCTTCGGGACCCGGTGATGCTGGTCGGGAACTTCGACCGCCCCAATCTGCGGTACAGGGTGGTTCAGCGAACCGACGTCTTCGAGCAGGTACGGCAGGTGGTCGAGCAGCACCGAGGCGAGGCGGGGATCGTCTACTGTCTCCGGCGGCGGGACGTCGACGACATGACCGGCTGGCTGCAGTCGTGCGGCGTTCAGGCGCTCGGCTATCACGCCGGCATGTCGAACGAGGATCGGAAGAAGGCACAGGAGGAGTTCCTCGCCGAGCGCTGCGATCTGGTCGTTGCGACCATCGCGTTCGGCATGGGGATCGACCGCTCCAACATCCGGTTCGTGCTTCATGCGAACATGCCCAAGTCGATCGAGCATTACCAGCAGGAGACCGGCCGCGCCGGCCGGGACGGGCTGGAAGCCGAATGCGCGCTCCTCTATTCGCCTGCCGACGTGGCGACCTGGCGCTCGATCTACGGGTCCGTCCTTGACAATTCGATCCCGACGTTCAGGAAGCGCAGGAGAAGAATCTCCACGAGATGGATCGGTATGCGCGGGCGGCGGTCTGCCGGCATCGTGCGCTGGTCGAGCATTTCGGGCAGAAGTACGAGACGGACTCCTGCGACGCCTGCGACATCTGCCTGGGAGAAACGAAAGACATCGCGAATGCACTGGAGAACGCGCAGAAGATCCTCTCCTGTGTCGCGCGTACCGGTGAGCGGTTCGGGGTGGGGCATGTCGTTGAAGTCCTTCGCGGTTCCCACAACGAGCGGGTCCGCGCCCTCGGACACGACCGGATTTCGACGCATGGCTTGTTGAAGGAAGTCGACTCGCGACGCCTGAAGAACTGGGCGCTGCAGCTCGTCAGTCAGGGCGTGCTGGAACAGGAGGGAGATCGATATCCGATTCTGAAGCTGAACGAGAGCTCGTGGGAGGTGATGCGCGGCGAGCGCAAGGTCGCCCTCTACGAGTCGGTGGGCGAGAGTGATGTAAAGCGCTCCCGAGGGAAGGGAGTTTCATGGGAAGGGGTGGACCGCGGTCTGTTCGAGGAACTGCGGCTCGTGCGGAAGATGTGGGCGGAAAGGCAGGAGGTTCCTCCCTACGTGATCTTCAGTGACGCGGTTCTCCGCGAGATCGCCCGGGTTCGTCCTTCGACGCTCGCGAGGCTGCGGATGGTACGTGGGATCGGCGACGCTAAGCTCCACCAGTGGGGTGAACAGGTGCTGGAGATCGTGATCGACTACGCGGAGGAGAAAGGGGTCGCGCTCGATTGTCCACCCTCGAGTCCGGCCGCGGCGGGGCATTCTCCCGGCGCGCGTCCGAACCCTGCGAAGGATCGAGCGCTCGAATGCCTGAGCCGAGGTGAATCGATCGAGGAGGTGGCGAAGAAGGTGAACCGCGCGCAGTCGACGATCTGGACGTATCTCGCCGACTGGATCGGTGGCGAATCTCTCGAATCACTCGCTCCCTGGATCGACGACAGAACGGTGCAGGCTGTCACGGAGGTGATCGAGCGGATCGGCGGTGAGCCGCTCAAGCCGTTTTTCGACGAGCTCGATGGGGCCGTGCCCTATGACCACATCCGGGTGGTGAAAGCCTGGATGGAAGCGAGGGCGCAACGGTAATCCCCCTCGTGGCCGAATCATTCCGATGTTCGGCCATCGTTCCACTTGCGGTGCGCACTGCTCTCGGCGGAATGATCGGCCGCAGCGAAGACAATCAACGGCTCGCTCCGTGGAACGTGCAATCCGAGTGCGACGGCCGTGCTCCGTGGCACCGTGGGCAAACATCAGAATGTTTGCCCACAAGCGATGCCCAATGGCCTCGGAGGAAGGATCGATCTCGTGGCCGAATCATTCCGATGTTCGGCCATCGTTCCACTTGCGGTGCGCAATGCTCTCGGCGGAATGATCGGCCGCAGCGAAGACAATCAACGGCTCGCTCCGTGGAACGCGCAATCCGAGTGCGACGGCCGTGCTCCGTGGCACCGTGGCCAAACATCAGAATGTTTGCCCACAAGCGATGGCCTCGGAGGAAGGATCGATCTCGTGGCCGAATCATTCCGATGTTCGGCCATCGTTCCACTTGCGGTGCGTAATGCTCTCGGCGGAATGATCGGCCGCAGCGAAGACAATCAACGGCTCGCTCCGTGGAACGCGCAATCCGAGTGCGACGGCCGTGCTCCGTGGCACCGTGGCCAAACATCAGAATGTTTGCCCACAAGCGATGCCCAATGGCCTCGGAGGAAGGATCGATCTCGTGGCCGAATCATTCCGATGTTCGGCCATCGTTCCACTTGCGGTGCGCACTGCTCTCGGCGGAATGATCGGCCGCAGCGAAGACAATCAACGGCTTGCTTCGTGGAACGCGCAATCCGAGTGCGACGGCCGTGCTCCGTGGCACCGTGGGCAAACATCAGAATGTTTGCCCACAAGCGATGCCCAATGGCCTCGGAGGAAGGATCGATCTCGTGGCCGAATCATTCCGATGTTCGGCCATCGTTCCACTTGCGGTGCGCAATGCTCTCGGCGGAATGATCGGCCGCAGCGAAGACAATCAACGGCTCGCTCCGTGGAACGCGCAATCCGAGTGCGACGGCCGTGCTCCGTGGCACCGTGGCCAAACATCAGAATGTTTGCCCACAAGCGATGCCCTGCCTCGGAGGAAGGATCGATCTCGTGGCCGAATCATTCCGATGTTCGGCCATCGTTCCACTTGCGGTGCGCAATGCTCTCGGCGGAATGATCGGCCGCAGCGAAGACAATCAACGGCTCGCTCCGTGGAACGCGCAATCCGAGTGCGACGGCCGTGCTTCGTGGCACCGTGGCCAAACATCAGAATGTTTGCCCACATGCGGTACCCCGTAGGGTGCCATGGCCGCTCACCGGGCCTTCCTGACTGCCTCGATCTCCTCTCGCAGAATCGCGGCGGTTTCCTGGACCAGTGGCTCGGTCATCATGGTGACGTGTGTGCCGGAGATGTCCCGAATGCGGAGCAGTTCCTCCGGAACGAGGGTCTGCCAGAGTCGCTCGTTCCGGCGGCGCAGGCCCGGTCTCCGGACCCCACGGAACAGGGTCGTGCGGACCGCGGTGGGCTGGAGTTGCCGATTGCGGAATGCGAAGGTGCTCGCGAGGCGTCGCTGCTGGAGGTGTTTCGGAACGCCGCCTCCGCGGCGGGTCCGCCGGGTGATCAGCCGGACCGTGATCCAGCGATAGGCGCGGATCTGATACTCGAGGAAAAACATTCGCAACCCCCGGAGTGGAGATTGCGCGAGCAGGTGGAGGCGGAGCCGGATCTTCTCGAGGATCGAGTATTTCTCCCCTCCGGAAGTGTCGAGGATCGCCACGAACGCGACCTTCTCGCCGGCCTCGATCAGCCGCCGGGCCATCTCGAACGCGAAGTGCCCACCGGAGGAGTATCCTCCGATGTAGTAAGGGCCCTTCGGTTGAACTCCCCTCATCTCGACAACGAATCGCTCGCAGAGTGCTGCGAAATCGAGAGGCCCCTGTCCCTCGAACCCCACGGGAGGGGGCTGCAGGCCCCAGAACGGCTGGTCGGGAGCGAGGTGGGACGCGAGGCGCAGGTAGCCGATGACATTGCCCCCAACGGGCGCGACGCAGAAGAACGTCGGGCGGTCTCCGTCGGGCTGGAGCGGAATTGCCAGGCGGCGGATGAAGGGATCGAATTTCCCCTGATCGACGGCCCGCGCGAACCGTCGAACCGTGGGCGCCTGTTCGATCGCATCGGCGGGAAAGTCGGTCCCGAGCACGTGACCCAGAGTTTCCAGCACACGTGCTGCACGCGTGGCGTCTCCCCCCTGATCGAAAAAATCGTCGTCGAGACTCAGGTCGCGCCTGTCGAGCGCCTCCCCCCAGACCGCGATCACCCACTTCTGAACGCGTCCCAGGGGGCCCGGCTCGAACTCCGCGAACGATTCCCGCTCCGACGGGTTCGCGACCTCTGGCGTGGCGGTCTGCTGCATACTGGCTCCCTCCGGTGATCCGCCCGTGAGCCGATGCCGCTGACGCTCGCCGAGGCGGGGATGCTCTGGAAGTTTTCCGCATTCTACCCTGCGGTGATCCGGCTCCGCTGGCGGCTGTCGCGCAGGCTGGGGACCCGGAGGTGATCCGGATCACACACGGCCCGGATGGCAATCGCAGCGATTCCCGCCGTCCCGTGAGAGAACACGTCCCATGAGTACGCGGCCGGAATCTGTGGAGCAGTTTCTTCGAGGGAAGCGATTTGCCGTCGCGGGAGTCTCCAGGGAGGGGCGCCAGCCGGCGAATCTGATCTTCCGGAGGCTTGTCGACTCCGGCTACGAGGTGGTTCCGGTCAACCCCGACGCGGACCGGCTGGAAGGTGCCCGCTGCTATCCGGATCTCCTCTCGGTCCCCGGGGAGATCGACGGCGTCGTGGTGGTGACGCATCCGCGTGTTTCCGCACGGGTCGTCCGGGAGGCAGCCTCGCGGGGCATTCGCCGGATCTGGTTCCACCGCTCTTTCGGCGACGGAAGTGTCTCGGACGAGGCGCTGGCTGAATGTGCGAGCCACGGGATCGATCCGATCGTCGGTGGTTGCCCGATGATGTACTGCGGAGCAATCGATCCGGTTCATCGGTGTTTCCGGTGGTGGCTGGCTCTGCGCCGGCGCATCCCGACCTGAATTTACGAAGCGGGCAATCGGAGCGCCGCCTTCCAGGCGGCCGGGCCGGCGGCTTCCAGCCGGAGCTACCAGGAGCGAACATCGCGTGGAGACCCGCGGCGACACGCACATCGCTGGCGTAGCCCTGACCGCGCAACCTGCACTCTCTGCGTGGGGCCAGGCCTGGGAAGGCCAGGCCCACATGGGCCGGTTTCCCGATCGCGTGGCGCTGTGACTGGCCAGGCGTGGCTGCATCGTGCTCAGACTGCTCAGTCCGGGCTCGCCTCTCGCCCGGCCCAACCCTTCTGTTGTATGGTCTGAATCTTCACCACCATTGATTTCATCGGGCCGGGAACTTGCATTTCCGTCCGCCGGAAAATCTCAGACCGACGAGGAGGACAACGGGATGCTCGATCTTCTTGCGCGCTGGCCCCTGGTCCGGCAACTGAAGGAAGGTCGCGACGGTACCGGCCCGGAGGCGATGAGCGGAGCGGACCCGGCGGCTGCGGCCGCGCACCGAGCATGCGCGCGCGGCCCGCTCGGTCTGCCCCTATTGCGGCGTCGGCTGCGGTCAGCTGATCTACCACCGCCAGGGCAAGCTGGTGTCGATCGAGGGCGACCCCGAGTCGCCGATCTCGCGCGGCCACCTCTGTCCGAAGGGCGCGGCGAGCCACCAGCTGCTCACTCACGAGGGGCGCCTGACCACGCGTCAAGTACCGCGCCCCGTACGCCACCGCACTGGCAGGAGACTCGACCTCGAAGAGGCGATGGACATGATCGCCGATCGGGTCTGGCAGAGCCGCGAGCGCACTTTCGTCGAAGAGAGCGACGACGGCGACACCCTGATGCAGTGCCAGGGCATCGCCCACCTCGGTGGCGCTACTCTCGACAACGAAGAGAACTACCTGATCAAGAAGCTGTTCACCGCCGGCCTCGGCATGGTGGCGGTCTCCAATCAGGCCCGGATATGACATAGCTCCACGGTGCCCGGTCTGGGCACCTCGTTCGGCCGCGGCGGGGCCACCACCGCCCAGCAGGATCTCGCCAACGCCGACGCCATCCTGATCATGGGCTCGTCGATGGCCGAGAACCACCCGGTGGGCTTCCAATGGGTGATGGAGGCGCGCCGCAAGGGGGCGACGGTGATCCACGTCGATCCGCGCTTCACCCGCACCTCGGCGATGGCCGACCTCTGGGTGCCGCTGCGCGCGGGCTCCGACATCGTCTTCCTCGGCGCCATGGTGCGCTACGCCATCGAGCACGACAAGGTCTTCCGCGACTACGTCGCGCACTACACGAATGCGCCGATGGTGCTGCGCGACGAGCTGCGCGACACCGAGGACCTCGACGGCCTCTTCTCCGGCTGGGACGCCGAGGCGAGCGCCTACGATCCGGAGAGCTGGCTCTACGGGAGCACAGATCGAGCGCGGCGTGGAGGAGGCGGAGGCTGCAGGCCACAAGCCCGAGTCCGGCGGCCACGGCAAGGACCGCGGCGGCGAGGCGGCCAGGGGGCTCGCCGACGCCGAGCTCGACCCGACGCTCGAGCACCCGCGCTGCGTCTATCAGGTGCTGAAGCGCCACTTCGCGCGCTACACGCCGGAGATGGTCGAGCGCGTCTGCGGCGTACCGCAGGAGCAGTTCGTGCGCGTCGCCGAGGCCTTCACCAGCGCCGCGGGCCGCGACCAGACCGGCGCCATCTGCTACGCCGTCGGCTGGACGCAGCATTCGGTGGGCGTGCAGATCATCCGTACCGCGGCGATCCTGCAGCTGCTGCTCGGCAACATCGGGCGCCCCGGCGGCGGCATCCTGGCGCTGCGCGGGCACGCCTCGATCCAGGGGTCGACCGACATCCCGACCCTCTACGACATCCTCCCCGGCTATCTCGCCATGCCGTTCCTCGAGGCCGACTCGAGGTCGCTCGACCGCTACGTCGCCAAGCACAAGGCGAAGACCGGCTGGTGGGCCAACTTCGACAAGTACATCGTCAGCCTGCTCAAGGCCTACTACGACGAGCACGCCACGGCCGACAACGAGTTCGGCTTCCACTGGCTGCCGCGCGTCTCCGGCGACCACTCGCACCAGGGCTACTGGCTGGAGATGATGGATGGCGGCCTCGAGGGCCTGTTCGTCATGGGGCAGAACCCGGCCGTCGGCGCGCCCAACGGCCGGCTCGAGCGGAAAGGCGCTGGCAAAGCTGAGCTGGTTGGTGGTGCGCGACCTGGTCGAGACCGAAACGGCGAGCTTCTGGTACGACTCGCCGGAGGTCGCGCGCGGCGAGCTCCGCCCGGAGGAGATCGGCACGGAGGTCTTCCTGATGCCCGCCGCCGGCCACGCCGAGAAGGACGGGGCGCTTCACCAACACGCAGCGCCTCCTGCAGTGGCACGAGAAGGCGGTCGACCCGCCCGGCGACGCGCGCAGCGAGACCTGGTTCGTCTACCACCTCGGCCGGCGTCTCAAGGACCAGGGCCGCCGCCGACCGGCGCCGCCGCAACGAGGGGCTGAACGCGCTCTGGTGGGATTACCGAACCGAAGGGGAGATCGCCGAGCCCGACGTCGAGCAGGTGGTCAAGGAGATCAACGGCTGGACCGTCGCCGACCGCAGGCTGGTCTCCGGCTTCAAGGAGCTCGCGGCGGACGGCTCGACCGCCTGCGGCTGCTGGATCTACTCGGGCTGTTACCCGGAAGAGGGAAAGAACAGGCCGGCGCTGCGCGAGCCGCGCGACGAGCTCGGCCACGGCTGGGGCTTCGCCTGGCCCGCGGATCGCCGCATCCTCTACAACCGCGCCTCGGCGCGGCCCCGACGGGGCGTCCCTGGAGCGAGCGCAAGAAGCTCGTCTGGTGGGACGAGGGCGAAGCGAAGTGGACGGGCGACGACGTTCCCGACTTCGCGACGAAAACGCCCCGACTACGCAGCCGGAGCGCCGGCGCCGAGGGGGACGATGCGCTGCCCGGCGACCGGCCGTTCATCATGCATCCCGACGGCGCCGGCTGGATCTGGGTCCCCTCAGGGTTGAAGGACGGGCCACTGCCGACCCACTACGAGCCGCTGGAGTCGCCGTTGGCCAACCCGCTCTATCCGCAGCAGGTCAACCCGGCGGCCGACGGAAGAGAGCGCGCCGGACAACCCTTACGCCGACTGGTCGGCGATCCCCGGTTCCCGCTCGTCCTGACGACCTATCGACTGACCGAGCACCATACTGCCGGCGGGATGAGCCGGACGCTGTCGCACCTGGCCGAACTGCAGCCGGAGCTCTTCTGCCGAGATCTCGCCGGAGCTCGCGCGGAGCGTCGGAGCGAGCACGGTGGCTGGATCACCATCAGCACGCCGCGCGGAATCATCGAGGCGCGGGCGCTGGTGACGGGCGCATGCAGCCGCTCGACGTCGACGGCCGAGGCGTGTCATCAGGTCGGCCTGCCCTACCACTGGGGATCACCGCGGACGTGTCCAGGGGGACATCGTCAACGATCTGCTCGCCATCTCCGAGGAGCCGAACGTCCGCATCATGGAGACCAAGGGTCTGCTCTGCGACATTCGACCAGGAAGGCGGCCGCGCGGGAGCGCCGCCCTCGAGGAACTGGAAACGAAGATGAGAGGGTGAGAAGTGAGAAGTGAGAAGTGAGAGGTGAGAGGTGAGAGGTGAGAGGTGAGAAGTGAGAGGTGAGAGGTGAGAGGTGAGAGGTGAGAGGTGAGAGGTGAGAGGTGAGAGGTGAGAGGTGAAAGGTGAGAGGTGAGAGGTGAGAGGTGAGAGGTGAGAGGTGAAACGTGATGGTGGGAGGCACCTTTGGTGGGGGTTGGGCCTCCGGCCCGATCCCCGGGTGGCCTCCGGCCCCCGAGGGCGCGCTCCACAGGCGGCCTCGGTTCGCTCTCGGCATCACACCGGTAAGCAAAAAGGCGAGAGCGACAAGTGAGAAGTGAAAGCCAGAAGGGCGACGCACTGTGCAGCCAGGGCCGGCCTCCCTCACGGAACCAGTTCGAGCTTCAGCTTCGCCGCCATTGGCTCGAAGTGCCGCCGGTCTGTCGTTGCGATACGAAGGAAATCGAGGTGCTCACCGATGGCCACGATCGCCGCGTCGACGAACCCGAGGTCCAGGTCCGCGAACATCCGGTTGATCTCGCTCACCCGCGCGTACCGATCGCGCGGCAGGTCCATCACGAAGAAGTGATTTTCGAGGATCGCTTCGTAGAACGTCTCCCGCGCCTCGCGACCGAGACGTTTGCCGAGCAGAAAGTCGATCTCCGGGATCGCCGGGGCAGGGAGGAGCAGTGCACCCTTTTCTTTCCGCACCAGGGCGGCGGCTCGCTCGTGCCACGCGTCTCCACGATCGTAGGTGGCGTAGACGATTCCGGTGTCGAGCAGAATCATCGATCAGTGGTCGCCGAACCCGCTCTCGTCGAGAGCCGCGTCGACATCCGAGGCCGTGTCGCCCCGACCGCTGTCGAATGCGCCGATCCCGGGCAGTTCCTCCACTTCGGAAGCGAAGTAGGAGCGAACGGCCTCGCGGATCAGGTCCGCGGCCGGACGCTTCCGTTTCGCAGCCTGCAACTTGAGCAGAACTTCGGTCTCGGAGTCGAGATAAACGGTGGTCCGCTTCATGATGCATATGCTAACACATACGCCTATACACAGATTCCGTGGGAGGATCAATGACTGTTACCGGTTTTCTGACTGATTCCACCCTCTGCATCGGGTGCAAGGCGTGCGAGGTGGCCTGCAAGGAGTGGAACGAGGTTCCGCAGGACGGTTACGCCTGGAGTGGACTCTCGTACGACAACACGAAGGCCCTCGGCGCCTCGACCTGGAGGCATGTCAGCTTCGTCGAGCGGGATCCGAAGATCGGCCTGGGGGGGAATTCTCCCGAGCAGATGACCTGGGAGTTCTCCTCGGACGTCTGCAAGCACTGTGAGGTCGCGGGATGTCTGGAATCGTGCCCGACCGGCTCGATCGTCCGTACGGAGTTCGGCGGGGTGTACGTGCAGCCCGACATCTGCAACGGCTGCGGCTATTGCGTCGTGAACTGCCCGTTCGGGGTGATCGAGAAGCGGCCCAACGATGGGCGGGCCTTCAAGTGCACCTTCTGCTATGACCGGCAGAAGGTTGGGATGGAGCCGGCCTGCGCGAAGGCCTGTCCGACGGAGTCGATTCAGTTCGGACCGCTGGATGAGCTGCGCCGCAGAGCGGATCAGCGGATCGAATCGCTTCATGCCGAAGGGATGGACGATGCGAATCTCTGGGACCCGCGCGACAGCAGTGTCGAAGGGACCCATGCGGTCTTCATCGTCCGCGGCGATCCTCGCAGCTACAATCTGCCGCCGAACCCCGAGGTCCCGGTCTCGTACCTCGGCAAGGCCTGGCGATCCGCCGCTCTGGCGGCTGGCGCAATTGCGCTGAGCACGATGGCGGCATTCCTCATCGGAGGTGACGAGTAATGGACCGAATACCCGATTCAGCCAGCGAGCGAAGACTCGAGCAGCTTCGGGACGAGGCGGCGAAAGAGGGGAAGGTGGAAGCTCCGGGGATTCGTCCGCCGGGCGCCCCCTTTCCGATTGCCAGCGCGGCGACCGGTTACTACGGAGTTCCTCTGCTCAAGAAACCGAGCTGGACCTGGGAGATCCCTCTCTACTTCTTCATCGGCGGAGCCGCCGGAGCCTCAGCGGTCGTCGCGGAGGCCGCGAGAATGCTCGACGGGGGAGAGGAGCTCGCTCGCGACGCCCGCTGGTTCGCGGCCCTGGGTGCTCCCGCTCTCGACCGCGCTCCTCGTCGCGGACCTGGGTCGCCCCGGGCGTTTCCTTGCGATGCTTCGCGTCTTCAAGGTTCAGAGTCCGATGTCCGTCGGTGCCTGGACTCTGGTGACGTTCTCCTCCTCCGCCTCCGCGGCGGTGTTCGCCGACTGGTTGCTCGAACAATCCGGTGGAGCGGTTCCGGTGAAAATCGTCCGGAATGCTGCCGGGATGTTCGCCGCCGCGACCGGCCTGGTGATGGCGACCTATACCGGCGTTCTGATCGGAGTGACCACCATTCCGGCCTGGTCGCAGAACGTCTCCACGCTGCCCGTGCACTTTGGAGCCTCGGCGGTGGCTTCCGCCGTTTCGCTGCTGGAGCTGAAGGGACATCGGCAGCAGGCGCTCAACAGTCTCGGGATGGCCGCCTCACTCCTGGAGACCGCGATCGGTGCGGATCTGGAGCGGCGGGACGATCCCGCTCTCGAGCCTCTGAAGCACGGACCCAGCGGCATGCTGACCCGCATCGGAGGGGTCCTTTCCGGGCCGGTGCCGTTCGCTCTCCGTCTGCTCGGATTCCGATCCCGCAAGGCCCGCAGAGCCGCCGCCGTCTCTTCGCTCATCGGATCTCTCATCACCCGCTACGCCTGGATCGAAGCGGGCAAGAAGTCGGCACAGGACCCGGCGATTCCTCTCCAACTGGAAGGGAGATAGTCCCGGGGTGCGCCCGCGACGCGGGTAGTCGCAACGCCGCCTTCCAGGCGGCCGGGCCGCCGGCTTCCAACCGGCTTCCAACCGGCTTCCCGGATCGGCGGTGTCACCGGTGAGCTCCGCCGGGCAAGCTCTTCCGAAACAAAAAGATCGGGAGTCTGAACACGACGCACCCGGACAGCGCTGCCCGGACTATTCATCCGGAAGGGATTGTTTTTCGCCGCGTATGAAGCCTCTTCCCTCCGCGGTTCTGCTGGCTTTCCTCGTCGTCTTCCCTCTTTCCGGTCAGTCGCTCCATCGCGGGCGCGGTGAGACGGTGGAGGTTGCGGCATCCAGTACCTCCTACCTGAATCTCGAGTTCGCGAATGTCGATGGGCAATCGCTCCGGCTCGACCTCTACATCCCGGACGGACGAGGCCCGTTCCCCGTCGTCGTCTCGATTCACGGCGGTTCCTGGACCAGCGGGACTCGCAACGAGGGACTGGCGATCCTGCAGCTCAATCGCGGCTACGCCGTCGCGAACATCGACTATCGTCTCGCGCCGGAGTGGACGTTTCCCGCGCAGATCGAAGACTGCAAGGCGGCAATTCGATGGCTTCGTGCAAATGCGGCGAGATTTCAGCTCGACTCCACCTCCATCGGGGTGATCGGCCTCTCCGCCGGCGGCCACCTCGCAGCGCTTCTGGGGACCAGCGGTGGTGACATGGCGCTGGAGGGACCGGACCTGGGGAATGCCGGCTACTCCAGCCGGGTCCAGGCGGTCGTGGATTACTTCGGGCCGACCGATCTCCTGAAGATCAAAGAGCAGGCACCGGACTGCATCCCGGGTGATCCTGACGATCCGAACGAGCCGCCGTCGCTCCTGATCGGCTGTCCCATCCGGAGCTGTCCGGAGAAGGCGGAGATGGCGAACCCGATCCGTTACGTGACGCCGGACGATCCGCCGTTCCTGATCCTCCACGGCACGTCCGATTGTCTGGTTCCGTGGCGGCAGAGCAAGATCCTGGACGAGGCTCTGGATCAGGCCGGGGTCGATTCGACACTCGTCCTCGTTCCGTTTGCAGAACATGCCGATCCACTGTTTCTGCTGCCGTCGATCCAGGATCAGGTCAACGAGTTTCTCGATCGGAATCTCAAGCGCTCCCGGCCGGTCCGGCGGCATCCGGTGCGTCCGCCGGTCCGTCCCTGACCACGCGCGCCCGCCGCGAGACGGTGTCAAGACTCGAAGCTCTGTCCCTGTCGTCCCGAGCGGGTTTACGACTTGGGGCGTCGATCAGGAGGGAAGAAACAGGCGCGACTTCGAGGGGGCTGGACCTCTGGTCCGATCCCCGGCGTGCCGCCGGCCGAGGGTTCGCACCACGGAGCGATGATGCTCCGATCTCGAACAAGCCAGCGCACGTCGCACACCCGACCCCCCCATGATCCTTCCGATTTCCGCTTCGCAACAGCGGGGCCTCTGAGCGCCATGCTTTCGCTCGTGGGGCGATGATGAACATCGGAAGTTTCATCCACAGGTCGTCCCGAGCGGGTTGGAAGGCGCTTCTCCACGGGAGGGAGACTGTGTCGAAACTCCCGGCGACGAATCCTGCCCTCGTGCTGCCTGAACTGGCTTGCGACGTGATCTTCGTCCTTGATCCGGTCGATCTTCCTCCCGGAGAATGTCGCGTCATGACACAGGTGCCTCCCCACTACCTTGGCCGCACGGTCCATCCCGAAGCGAAACGGCATGTTCCGGTCGCGTGGATCGCCCGTATCCTCGGGGTGGTGGTTCTGATCGTGGCGGTATCCATACCCTGGGGCTGGGTTCAGCTGAAGGGAAGCCTTCCCCAGACCGAGGGGAAGCATCGGCTGGCGGGTCTGTCGGCATCGGTGACCGTCGACCGGGACGATCTCGGCGTGCCGGTTCTGCGGGGAACCTCCCGAATCGACGTGATCCGTGCTCTTGGATTCCTGCACGGTCAGGAGCGTTTTTTCCAGATGGATCTCCTGCGGCGCTTCCCGGCGGGCGAGCTCGCCGAGTTGTTCGGCGAGCGGGCCCTCGAGTCGGATCGCCGAATGAGAATCCACCGGTTCCGCGCACGTGCCGAGGCATGGCTGAGCTCGGCACCGCCGGAGCAGATCGCTGCGCTGAAGGCTTACACGGAGGGGGTCAACGACGGGCTGGCCAGTCTCTCTACCCAACCGTTCGAGTACACCGTGCTGTTCACCGAGCCGAAGCCGTGGCGCGAGGAGGATTCGCTCCTCGCGGTGGAGGCGATGTACATCGACCTCCAGGACGAGGACGGGAGCCGCGAATCGAGCTACGGCGTGCTCCACGACACGATGCCGGAGGCGATGTTCGCCTTTCTCGCGCCCCATGGAAGCGAATGGGATGCACCGATCGATGGATCGACAGTCGCGCTGCCTCCGATCCCATCCGGCGAGGCGTTCGACCTGCGCCGGGAGCCGTCGCTCACCGCCCTGCGCGCTCTCGAGGCGCCCCACGAGCCGGTGGAGATCGGCAGCAACAACTTCGCCATCGCGAAGGGTCACACCGCCGATGGCGGAGCGATACTCGCGAGTGACATGCACCTCGGGATCAGCGTTCCGATCATCTGGTATCGCGCCTCGCTGGAGTTTCCGGACCGGAAAGGAGGCATGCGCAGGGTGACCGGTGTGACGCTTCCCGGAACGCCGGGGGTGATCGCCGGGTCCAATGGCGACGTCGCCTGGGGATTCACCAACAGCTACGGCGACTGGGAGGATCTGGTGGTGCTCGACGAGAATCCGGACGGAACCTATCGAACACCTGCCGGGCCGCGGGCCATCCGGAAGGTCACCGAGACGATTGCGGTCAAGGGAGGGGATCCGGTTTCACTCCAGGTCGAGGAAACGATCTGGGGACCGGTGATCGACCGCGACCACCAGGGTCGACGTCGCGCACTTCGCTGGGTGGCGCAGGAGCCGGTGGCGGTGAATCTGACCCTGCTGGAGATGGACGAGGCCCGGACCCTCGAGCAGGCCATGGACGTGCTCAACCGTTCGGGGGCGCCGGAGCAGAATGCGCTGGTGGTGGATCGCAGCGGACGGATCGGCTGGACCATCATGGGCGCGATTCCACGCCGCATCGGCACGACCGACTGGAGGCTTCCACACTCCTGGTCGAACGGCGACTTCGGCTGGGACGGATGGCTGGAGCCGGCGGACTACCCGCGGATCATCGCGCCGCCGGAGGGGCGGCTGTGGAGCGCCAATGCGCGGGTCGTGGGAGGGGAGGGACTCCAGAAGATCGGGGACGGCGGATATGTCCTTGGCGCGCGGGCTGCCCAGATTCGCGACGATCTCCGACGGCTCGACAAGGCCCGCGAAACGGATCTGCTGGCCATTCAGCTCGACGACCGGGCGATTTTCCTCGACCGGTGGCAGAAGCTGATGATGCGCGTGCTCGATGCCGATACGGTGGCTCCCAGTCCCGACCGTCAGGAGCTCCGCGCGCTCGTCGCCGGATGGGGGGGCCGGGCCTCGGTGGATTCCGCCGGATACCGCATGGTCCGCACCTGGCGGTCGTATGTCCAGCAGGCGGTGATGAGCTCCCTCACCGCGCGCGCGGAACGGGCCGATGAACGGTTCCGATGGAACGATCTGGCGCAGGGAGAAACGCCGCTGTGGCTGCTCGTCACGGAACGTCCGGAACATCTTCTGGATCGGAAGTATGAGGACTGGAACGAGCTGCTTGTCGATGCGGCGGACCAGATGATCGCCGACCTGAAGAAGGAAGGCGATCTGGCGGACCGGACCTGGGGCGAGCGCAACACAAGTCGGTTTCGCCATCCACTCGCGGGGGCCCTTCCGATTCTCGGGCGCTGGCTGGAGTATCCACGTCATCAACTGCCCGGCGACTGGGACATGCCGCGTGCGCAGAGTCCGCATGAAGGAGCGTCGCAGCGAATGGTGGTCTCTCCAGGGCGGGAGAACCGCGGCATCTTCCACATGCCGGGCGGCCAGAGCGGGAATCCGTTGTCTCCGCACTTCGCCGACGGACACGACGCATGGGTGAAAGGCGAGCCGACGCCGTTCCTTCCGGGGCGTTCGGTCCAGCGGCTCGAGCTCACTCCATGAACGCCGGATAAAAGCGTCCCGCGCGCGTTCGATTCTGTTGCCCGTCTGTTTCACCTCGTCCCGCCGCGGCGGGCGTACCCTGTGCAGGTGATGAGGCCGGCCGCATCTCTCCTTTACGATCGGGAGTGATATGTTCTGCGCTGCTGGTGCAGAACGAGATGGTCGCCAGCGATTTCAGGAGGTTGAACACCCATGGCGAGCAAAGGAACCATTGGAATTCTCACCGGCGGAGGCGACGTACCGGGCTTGAATCCGGCGATCCGCGCAATCACCATTCGCGCCATCCGCGAGGGCTATCGTGTTTTCGGGATCCGGCGCGGCTGGGCCGGACTGGTCGATCTGATTCCGGAAAAGGAAGCAGACAATTCCGGCAATTGCATCCAGCTGACCGAGGATCTGGTGAACCGCGCGGGACGCACCGGAGGAACCTTTCTTCACAGTTCCCGAACCCGTCCCAGTCATCTGCCGAAGACGAACGTTCCGGAGCATCTGAGAGACCGATACCTGGATGACGTCAACGACGTGACTCCCGACGTGCTGCGAAACATCGCGTTTCTCGGGATCGACACGCTGATTCCGATCGGCGGTGACGACACGCTGAGCTATGCCGGCCGGCTGCACAGGGAAGGCATGAAGGTCGTGGCCATTCCGAAGACGATGGACAACGACGTCCCCGGGACCGACTACTGCATCGGCTTCAGCACCTGTGTCACCCGCACCATCGAGCTTGCACACCGGCTCCGGACCACGGCGGGATCGCACGAACGGTTTCTGGTGGTCGAGGTCTTCGGCCGCTACGCCGGCTACACCGCACTCCTGCCGACGATGGCCGGAGCGTCCGACCGTTGCGTCATCCCCGAGTACCCCTTCGACGTCGAGCGGCTGACGGAACTGCTGGTCTATGACCGCAACCGCCATCCCAGCAAGTACAGTGTCGTGCTGGTCTCCGAGGGGGCGACCATGCTCCATCAGCAGGAGATGTCGTTCGAAGGGGAGGAAGCCGACCAGTACGGCCACCGCAAGCTCGGAGGAATCGGAGACAAAGTCGCCATGCAGCTCAAGGAGATGTCTCCGAAGTTCAACAATGGTCGACGGATCAACGTGGTGAACCAGCGCCTCGGATATCTGGTGCGCTCTGGCGAGCCCGATGCCCTCGACTCGATCGTCCCGATGGCCTTCGGCAATCTCGCCCTCGACCTGGTAATGAAGGGCGTGTCGGGAAGGCTCGTCAATGTTCGAAACGGTGTCTATGACAACGTTCCGATCGATGTCGTCACCGGCCGGAAGAAGGTGGTCGACGTCAGCCGGTACTACAACACCGACCGTCTCCGGCCCGTTTACGACTTCTACCGCCACCCGGTTTTCATCATGACCAGCGACGTCTGATCGGCGAACTGCGATCCAACCATCCGGGCGGCCCTGATCCGGGCCGCCCCTCGTATTTGCCCTCGCATCACCTCTCGATCATCCCAGGCTTCCGGCCGGCATTCCGGCCCGGAACTTCACCCGGGTGATCGTTCCGTCGTCCGATTCCACCTCGATCATCTGCTCGCTGTCGTTCTCCGTTTCCACCCGGACGCGGATCGGCGAGTCGATGGTCAGGTGCTGATGGCGGTCGGGATGTTTTCCCGTTGCGATGACCACCGATTGCTCAGGATTGAGGGTGATCCCTTCGAAGGGTCGTTCGTCCAGTTCGTTATGCGGATGGCGACCGGGCTCGACCGTCTGGACCACGGCGGGCCAGCTGTCGTGTCTGAGGGTGAATTGTTCGAAGAACGCCTTCCATGCGCTCCGTTCGATCTCTTTTGTCATCGATACCTCCCGGCTGAAGGAGATGCAGAGCACGGGCCGACCGGCTCACTTCTGAACGATGACCTCGCCGATCATTCCATCCCTCTCGTGCATCCGGCAGAAATAGCGGTAGCGACCGGGCACGGTGAAGGTGTGGCTGTAGGTCTCGCCGCGATCGATCGATCCGGAGTCGAAAGGGGTCGCCTTCGGCGGAAGGTGAACGTCGCGGGGGCTGTCGGCGAGAGCCGGGTCGGCGGTCACGGTATGCGCGAGATTGGAAACGTTCTGCCAGGTGACGGAGTCTCCGGCGTGGATGGTGACGCTCGCAGGTGCGAACGAAAGAGAGGCAGTCGTCTGAACCCGTACCGCTCCGGGTGCCCGGACAAAGGCCGTGCTCAGGGCCAGTACCGCGAGAAAAAGCATCGGAGTGAGCAGAACCCGAAATCCGATCAGAAGCAGAGACTCCCACGGGTTGAGAGGATGGTTGCCGATCTTCCTGAGCCATTCTTTCATCGGTGATTCTCCGCTTCGAGGCCCGCTGCAAATCGCTCGCCGGATCAACCTTCCTGGTCTCTCATTTCGCCGAACCCTTCGCCTTCCGCCTCTTCCCTTTCCTCCCTGCGCGCCATCCGGTGAAACCAGCGGGCGAAGAGAACGTCGGTGGAGGAATGGAGGATGATCGAGATAGCCACAGAGACGGAGGCGATCACGAAAATCGTGCGGGAGCCCTCGATCCCTTTCTGGAACACGATCAGAGCGAAGAAGAGTGACGCGAAGCCCTTGGGGCCGAACCACGATGCGGCCAGGCGCTCGTGCCTGGTGAAACCGCTGCGGACCAGAGCGACGACGATCGAAAGCGGCCGCGCAACCAGCAGGAGAAGAATGATGAAGAGGTATCCCCACCCGCCGATCTCTCTCAGCATGGTCGGGGTCAGAAGGGCCCCGAACACCAGCAACACCACGAGCTCGAGGACCTCGGAGAAAGTCTCTCCCACCCGTTGAAACGACTCGCTCAGCGGCCTCCGCAGAGTCACCAGAGTGACGCCCGCGGTGAACGCGCCGAGGAATTCGTTCGCCTGGGTCATCCGGGCGAGAGCGAGGACCAGCAGTCCGACCGCAATGGCCGCGAGCGGTTGGTACTTCTCAGATGTGGCGAATACGCTCAGTCGCTCGAGACGGCAGAAGATCCAGGGCACCGCCAGCCCGATCAGCACCCCGAACACCACTTCTCCCAGCAGATGGAATGGCTCGGTCGGCTCCGGCCCGATCAGTTCCATCAGGATCATCACCGCCGGAAGGGCCAGACCGTCGTTCATCCCGCTCTCCAGATCGAGCAGCTTTCGCAACGGCGCCGGAATCCGCTCTTCTCCTGTGATCGCCGAGGCGAAGACCGGATCGGTCGGGGTGAGAATCGCCGCCAGAAGAGCGGCCTGCAGCCAGGGAAGGCTGAGAACCCAGTGAGCAAACAGTCCAGAGAGGGCAAAGGCGAGTGGCATACCGACCAGCAGAGCCCGGAAAGGGAGCGCCCAGACTTCACGGATCTCGCCGCGTGGATGGCGCATCCCCTCGGTGAAGAGCACCGTATAGAGCGCCAGCTCCGTAAACCACGTTCACCGAATCGTCATGGGGCGACACCTGTACCCAGCCGAGCACGCCATTCCCGACCACGAATCCGATTCCCAGAAACAGAACCGCGGTGGAGAGGACGCTTCGCGTGGCTCGCTCCGAGATGAGCACGGCCAGAAACAGGGAAATCGCGAAGACGAGAATCAGGGCCATCAGGGGGTTCTCGAGAGCAGCAATTCACGGGCCGGACCGGAAACCGGAGTCCCGGACGCGCCGGTTGAGGCAGGTATCTTGCTCCATCAGGCGGGATGACCTCGCGCTCGCTCGAATCCGTCTGGTGGCTGGAAGGAAGCGAAATCTGCCCTTTCTGTGATCATCGCTACGTCTGGGAGATGGAGGTCCGCTGCGTCGACTGTGATCGTCCGGTGTGTCCGGTCTGTCTGGTGAGGATCCGCCTGAACGAATTCCGCTGCCCCGACTGCGGCGATTCGGGGGAGGAGACGCGGTGAGCGCGCGGGCGATCTGGAAAGGGGTGATCGGGTTCGGAGACCTCACCGTGCCGGTCAAGCTTTACTCCGCAGTCTCCAGTCAGGGGCTGCATTTCCGGCTCCTGCACGAGAAGGATCAAACCCCGCTGAAGCAGAAGATGGTCAATCCGGAGACGGGTGAGATCGTGCCGTACGAGGAGGTTCGCAAGGGCTACGAGCTCGATTCGGGAACCTTCGTGTTGCTGGACGAAGAGGAGCTCGACGAGCTCGAGCCCCGAGCGTCGCGGGACATCGAAATCACCCGGTTCGTCGACCCAGCCGAGATCGACCATCGCTGGTATGAGCGCCCCTACATGGTCGGACCGGACGGTGCGGAAGAGTCCTACTTCGCTCTGGCGGCGGCGCTGGAGGGCGAGAAGAAGGAAGGCGTGGCCCGGTGGGTGATGCGAAAGAAGGAGTATGTCGGTGCGCTGCGGGTCGAGCAGGGTTGGCTGATGCTCATCACGCTCCGCCATGCCGAAGAGGTGGTCGCCGCGGAGGACCTCGAGGCACCTCCAGGACGGAAGCCCGACTCGAACGAGCGAAAGATGGCCGAGCAGCTCATCGGAGCGCTCGAGGATGAGTTCGATCCCGCCGCCTGGCACGACGAATATCGAGAGCGGGTGATGGAGCTGATCGAGATGAAGGCACGAGGCGAGAAGCCGAAGGTGAAGAAGTTCCGTCCGAAACCGACCGAGGAGGGAGCGCTGGAGACTGCGCTGCGGCAGAGCGTGGCGGCCGCGAAGAAACGGAGGGCCTCGGGTGGCTGATCGCGGCTCCACGGCATTCCGTCCCTTCTGGTCCGGGACGATCACCTTCGGACTGGTGAGCGTCCCGGTCGCGTTGCTCCCGGCCAACCGGCCGCGCTCGGTCTCCCTCCGGATGCTCTCGCCGGACGGCACGCCGCTCGCGCGGCGCTATTTCTGTCCCGAGGATGACCGGGAGGTCGATCGCGACGAGATCGTCCGCGGCTACGAGATCGAGGACGGAAAATTTGTGATCGTCACCGACGATGAGCTCGATGCTCTGGAGCCTCGCAAATCCCGCGACATCGATCTGCGAATCTTCGTGGACCGGTCGGATATCGATCCCGTCTACTTTCAGCGGGCCTACTTTCTGGTTCCGGGCGGGGACTCCAGCCGCGCCTACAAGCTGCTGGCCGACGTTATGGAACGGAACAACCGGGCCGGAATCGCGACATTCGTGATGCGCGGCAAGGAATACCTGGTGGCGATCCTCGCCGATCACGGAATTCTCCGGGCGGAGACGATGCGTTACGCCGACGAGATCCGGGATCTCGACCAGTTCGGCCTCGGGGAAAGGAAAAAGCCGAAACCGGCGGAGGTGAAGCGGTTCCGCGCCGCAATCCGCAAAGAGCGGGGGAAGGTGGAGGTTCAGGAGCTCGAGGATGACTATGCAGGGCGGCTGATGCGTCTGGTCGAAAAGAAGAGGAAGAAGGGCGAGGACCTGGTCGAGGTTTCCGCTGCCGTCGAGAGCGAAGACGAAGAGGGTGGCGGCGAGGTCATCGATCTGATGGCAGTGCTCAAGCAGAGCCTGGGGGCGTCAGCGACCCGGCGTCCGGCCCGGAAGGCGAAACCCCGGAGCTTACCCCTCGAAGATCTCTCCAAAGAGCAGTTGTACGAGAAGGCGAAGAAGCTGAAGATCCCCGGTCGCAGCAGGATGAATCGCGACGAGCTCCTCGAGGCTGTAGGCGAGAGGTGAGGCGAGAGGCGAGAGGCGATGACGGAAGGAAGCGCTGGTGGGGGTTGGGCCTCCGGCCCGATCCCCGGGCGGCCTCCGGCCCCCGAGGGCGCGCTCCATGGGCCGGTCCGGCTCGCTCTCGGCCTCGCCCTTCTCAGCGTCTCACGTCCTCGCGCGGGTCGGTGAGCTCGCCGTTTCCTTTCCTTTTCCGCCCAGAGTCTCCACCTCGATGAAGATCCGGCTGACCTCGGGGTGATCCTTCCGGATGGAGGCTTCGATCCGGTCGACGGCGGTTTCGAGGTTCTCGAATTTCATCCCGTCGCGGAACTCGATGTTGACGTTGAGCAGGACCTCGTCCGGCCCGAGATGCATCGTCAGGGCGTCCGAGGAACGGCGCACATCGGGGTCGCTCTCGATGATCCGGTGAATCTCCTCGACCTGCTCGAGAGTCGCCGCCTCTCCAAGCAGAAGCCCCTTGCTCTCCATGGCGAGCAGGAGAGCGACCGCGGCGAGAACCAGGCCGATCAGAATCGAGCCGGCACCGTCGAAATAAGGATTGCCGAAACGGTGTCCGAGAAAGACGGCGAGGAAAGCGATCCCGATGCCGACGAGGGCCGCGGTGTCCTCGAACAGGATGATGAAGACCGTCGGATCCTTGCTCCGGTGAATCTTCTCGAAGATCCCTTCATCCGGCTTCTTCTTCGCCAGAAATTCCTTCAGGGCGATGCCCCAGGAGGTCCCCTCGAACGCCGCCGCGACTCCCAGCACGACGTAGTTCCAGAGCGGTTCCTTCATCTCCTCCGGATGCATCAGATGGCGGATGCCTTCGTAGACCGACATCCCCCCTCCGATTCCGAAGATGCTGATCGCCACGATCAGGGACCAGAAGTAGATCTCCCGCCCATAGCCGAACGGATGAAGCCGGTCGGGAGGCCTTCGGCTGCGATGCACTCCCATGATCATCAGCAGGCCGTTGCCCGTGTCCACCACGGAATGAATGGCTTCGGAGAGCATCGAGGAGCTTCCGGTCATCGATGCAACGATGAATTTGCTGATGGCGATCGCGGAATTGGCGGCCACCGCGGCAATCAGAACGAGGTTCGATTTCTTCTCGGCCATCGTGGAGTTGCCGATTTGCAACTCGCGAGCCGCCGCTGCTCGCTGATCGACATCATTTTTGCAACGTCTGAAGAGCATCACCATCGAATTCCGAATCAGAGGTTTCAGCACATTGAAGGGGGTTTTCATGGCTGAACAGCAGAGACAAGTCGACAACACCGCGCCGGGTGCGCGGGAGCCGCAACCGATACGGGAATCGCAGCCGGAGAGATCCATCCGGGACCGGATCAGCGACGCCACCCACGACGCAAAGGATAAGGCCCGCCAGGCGGCGAAGAAGATGGAGGCGCGCGCGGAATCGACCGCTGCCGAGAACAAGGGCAGGGCAGCCGACCGGGTGGACGGAATTGCCGAAGCCGCACGAACGGGAAGTCAGACCCTGCGCGACCGGGATCAGGAGAGCGCGGCTGATGTGGCCGACGCGGTGGCTGATCGAGCCGGCGCCGCCTCCCGGTACCTTCGCGATCACGAGGTCGGAGAGATGCGTGCCGACGCCGAACGGTTCGCCAGACGGAATCCCTGGGTCTTTCTCGGCGGATCCTTCGTGGCGGGGGTTCTGATCGGCCGATTCCTTCGCGCTTCATCCGATGAGGAGGAAAGCCATGACTGAGGAGAGCGGGTTCAATCACCCACCACGACGATCGATCCCGATGGCGCTGATCGGAGCAGGGCTCGGCTGGCTTGCAGTCGAACAACTGTTCCGACGGGGCGCAGGACGGCCGGAGATTCAACGTGCTGCAGCCCGGGTGGAAAAGGCGCGGCAACGCGTCGAGCAGCGCTCGGAGGAACAGCTCCGCCGCACGAGGCTGAGCTTCTGGAGTCGCATGGATCAGTCTCCGCTGGCGGTAGGGGCGATGCTGTTCGCTGTGGGGGCCGCGGCGGGACTGGGCTTTCCCTCCTCCGAGTGGGAGGATGAGCGGCTCGGTCCCGTCCGCGACCAGGTCAAAGAGAAGGTCAAACGGCAGGCTCGCGAAGCCGGGCATCGGGCTCTCGAGCGGCAGGACGTCGCCCAGGGAGATCTGGCCAATCATATCCGGAGTGGAGCCTCCGGCTAGCCTTGTGCCGGTTTCCAGTTCCTTGTCGTATTCCGCTATGTCCAGTCTCCCTTCGGTTGAATGGAGGGTTGAGAAATCCACGCCAGCGAATGAGCCGTAGAATGGAATGAACAGGCGGACATTGGCGGCAGGAAAGGGTCTTGATGATGAGACGGGTGGTCATTCTCGGCGGCGGATTTGGCGGTCTTTACGCCGCCAGGAATCTGGCTGACGCGCCGGTCGAGGTGACTCTGATCGATCGCAAGAACCACCATCTGTTTCAGCCGCTTCTCTATCAGGTCGCCACGGCGGCACTCAATCCCAGCGACATTGCTGCTCCGATTCGGGCGGTGCTGCGCCGGCAGGAGAACGTACGCGTGCTGCTGGCCGAGGTCGTGGAGATCGATCGCACTGGCGGAAGGGTGGTGCTCGCGGACGGAGAGATGATTGCCTTCGACACGCTGATTGTAGCGACCGGGGCGACGCATTCCTATTTCGGACACGACGAATGGGCGGCGGATGCGCCCGGGCTGAAGACCATTGAAGATGCACTCGCGATCCGGCGCCGGATCCTTCTGGCGTACGAGAATGCAGAGAGGGAGAGTGATGCGCGTCGTCGGCAGGCGTGGATGAGCTTTGTGGTCATCGGCGGAGGCCCCACCGGCGTCGAGCTGGCGGGGGCGCTGGCGGAGATCGCGACGCGTGCCCTTCCTCGCGACTTCCGCCGCATCGATACCCGCAGTGCCCGAGTGATTCTGCTCGAAGGCCTGCCCCGGGTTCTCAGCTCCTATCCTCCCGGGCTCTCCCGGAAAGCTCGAGCGCAGCTCGAGCGGCTGGGGGTGGAGGTGAGGACCGGCAGCCGGGTGACCGGTGTCGATGACCATGGTGTCTCCGTCGGATCCGACCGGATCGAGGCCCGCACCGTTCTGTGGGCCGCGGGCGTGAAGGCCTCGCCGCTGCTTCGGAGCCTTGGAGTGCCGCTCGATCGCGCAGGAAGGGTCCTGGTGGAAAAGGACCTCTCGATTCCCGGCAACCCGGAGATCTTCGTGATCGGCGACGCCGCGGCGATCGAGCAGGATGGAGCCCCGGTCCCCGGCGTCGCTCCGGCGGCGATCCAGGAGGGTCAGTACGTGGCGGAGCTGATCGCCACGGGGAGGGAGGGGAGGGTACCGTTCCGCTATCGCGACAAGGGATCACTGGCCACCATCGGAAGGGCCGCGGCGGTTGCAGATCTCGGAGCGATCCGGATCAGCGGATTCCCTGCCTGGCTGGCCTGGCTGTTCATCCACATTCTCTATCTCATCGGCTATCGAAACCGTCTTCTGGTGATGATCCAGTGGGCGTGGGCGTACCTGACCTTTCAGCGGGGTGCACGGCTGATCACCGAGACGAAGGATTGAGCTCATCGCCGGCCGGATTCCTTCGAGGCTCTCTTCCGGTCTTCTTCTCTTCGATGGCCGAGCACCTGTGCGTGCGCCAGAGCCGCCACCAGTGTGACCCCACCGACGATGTTCCCGAGGAAGACGGGGATCATGAATCCGAGCACCGTCTGCCTGATGTCGACGACGCCCGAGTTGAGAAGATAGAACACCTTCACGGATCCGGCGATGATGTGACCAAACCCGCCGAGGCCGATCATGTAGGTGATGATCAGAATGACCGGGACCCGCTCGCTCTTGGAGTACGGAAGAAGCCAGACCATCAGAGCGATCAGCCATCCTGCGAAGACCGCACGGAGGGCCGTCATCCAGAAGTCGGGGAGGGTTTCGAAGGCGGAGGACGAGACCGCGAGAAATGCCTTCATCCGGTCGTCGGAGAACAGCCGTGAGCTGGCGAGAACCCAGGCGAACAGAAAGGCACCGAGAAGATTGGCGACCAGGACGGTGGCCCAGAGGCGGGCGACATTCAGCAGCCGCTCCAACGACGGTTTGCGGAGAAGCGGGAGAATCACCGTGAGAGTGTTTTCGGTGAAGAGCTGTTGGCGACCGAGAATCACGATCAGAAAGCCGACACTGTAGCCCAGCTTCTCGATCAGTGGAGACCACCTGGCCTCCGGAAGGTAGTAACGCAGCAGGCCCTCTGCGATCAGGGAGAAGCCCATCGAGAGTCCGGCGGCGAGTCCGGAGTACGCCAGAGCCGCGGTCGGTCGAGCCAGCTCGCTCTCCCCCTCCGTGAAGACCGCGGCGTAGACCACCTCGGTGCGCACCGCGGTGAGTTTCCGGGCTTCGGTCTCCTCCCCGGGGTGGAGCTCCTCGCTCGCCTCGCCCAGCGGCTCACGGTCAGCGTCCTCGTCCGCCCCGGAGCTTCCAGGGTGTTCCTTCTCGTTCTGACCATCGCCGCTCATCGTGTTCTCCCGGCGGCCCGGATCGGATCTCGATTCACGACTCTCCTTCCTGTTCGAGCGACGCATTCTGCCGCAGTCGATCGCGCTCGGTCCGCAACACCGGAAGCTTCTCCCGGATCACCGTCAGGAGGTCCTGGTCGAGGTCCGTCGCGGCACCCTTTTCGTAGAGCTCGATGGTCTGTTGCAGTTCTCTGTCCATCTCCCTGAGGAAGTTCGAATCGAAGGGGTGCGGATCCGACGCGGAGAG
>CAVUJZ010000032.1:0-10766 GCA_963741905.1 uncultured Acidobacteriota bacterium
ACAGCACTGGACATTGACGGTGGATGAGGAATCGAGGAATCTCCCCGTGAACCTGGCGATGGGCGAAGAGTACTGCCACGTCGGTAGAGAGCCGCTGATCCCATCGTCGAAGCGGCCCGCGGTGGTTCCCTGCCGGGTGGGCATCGGATAGTCCTGGGCGAAAATCGCGAAGGGAATCAGCGACACGACCATCACGGCGAGAAACACCGTCCGCCTCACCGCACCTCTCACCTGAGTATCACACGCGTGATTTCTGTTCATCAGAGCCTTCCTGTTGTTCTTGCGGCCGAATGGGATTGCTGTCTCTTCAGAGCCACCGCTCCTGTGGTTATTGTAAGAGATCGAGTGGAGGAACACCAGCGCAGGAGACACTTCTTCCCCGGGATTTTCAGAAAGTCCGCCTTTCCACGACCGGGCTACGGCATCGAGCCCTCCGCATGCATGGGATATTTCAGATCACCAGCCATGCGAGAGCGACGGGGACGCAGAAGAAACGGGAAAAGCGGGCCGGCGTACGCCGGCCCGCTTGGAGTTGCTCTCGGTAATTCGAGAACGTCTTACGGATTGCTGTTCGAAGCCGGTCCGATGTAGGGGCCGACTTCCGCATCGGTCAGTCCGGGGTTCGCCGAGCAACCGTTGCCGAGCCACGCAGCGTCGAAGTCGACGCCGTAGCGGCCCTCAGCAGTCATCTCGATGGTCACCCAGGCCTGAGCCTCCCAACGGTCGAACGAGGCGGTGTCGACACCATTCGTGTCGCCTGTGCGGCCCACCGAGCAACGGCCGATTGAGGTTGAGATACATCCAACCACCGAGGTCGTCGCTCAGGGTCGGATCCGGCGGGAACCGAGTGCTATCGGTCACCGGATAGCGGCCGCTCTCACGGAACTGCGGTCCGAACGGAGTCCCCTCGGGGCACGGCGAAATCAGACAGTCCTCCGGAGTGACCGAGAACGGATTCTCGTGCTCGTCGAAGCGAACGATCTCCTGGGCGCCAATGCTGTCATTGTCACTGATATTGGCACAGGTTGCGTTGTCTTCACCTTCGAGCCAGATCACGTAGTCGGTCGCGAAGTCCTGCACGCCCTCTTCCTGCTCGATGTAACGGGCAGCCCAGAGGCCGGGCAGCGGCTGACGCCGATCAGCGCCGGTGTCGCCACCGATGTACCGATCATAGAAGGTGAAGGGCAGGTTGGTGTAAAGACCACCCGCGATGGTGTCGCCAGGCAGGCCGCCCTCGGGGACCGCACGGATGTGGACCATCGGATTACCACCGGCGAAGTTGCCGTTGATGGCCGATGGCGAAATCCGCTGGTAGTCGCCGATGAGCACGTTGTCGAACGCGATCTCGGTGCTCCAGTAGGTCGGGCTGGTGGGAAGCGAAGTGGTGCAGGTCCGCGCCACGTCGACCGTCACGTAACCCACTGCATTGTCGTGCTCGCTGCCAACCGGATCACCACTCGGGCAGCCGAAGCCGCCATAGGAGTAGGGCCCGCCGGTGAGCGCGCTCTGGACCTGCGCCAGAAGATCGTCAGGAATGTTCTGAACCATGTCATTGCAGGTGGTCACCGCGGACGGCAGGAACACCGGGTTTCCGCTGACGTTGTCCAGCGAGTACTCGCCCTTCGGGCTCAGCGAATTGGTGTTCGGGGTCGATGTCGGTGTGGGGAATGACGCCACGGTTCAGCACATCCCACAGGTTGACACCCTGGACATCGTAGCCGGTCAGGAAAATGTTGAAGTCGAGAACCGGGAAGGACCAGTCGGTCCAGACCACGACGTGAGCGATTGCCGGCATGCGCGACGTGTTGGTGATGGTGAACACGGTGTTCACCGCGGTGGTGCTGTCGTCGTTCGCATAGTCGACGTCGAAATACGGGAGCAGCAGCGTCGCGGCCGGAGCCACGCCGATGTCGCACGAGTCATCATTGTCGGTCGTCGCCGGCGAGCCGGTCGGGAACGTCGCGTTCTGCGTCAGGAACGGATTCACCTGCGCGAACGCGGAGCTCACGACGAGCAACGCGGCGAGAACCATCAGAAGCTTTTTCATGTTTTCTCTCCTACACACTACTTGAATTGATAGTTCTGTTTCGAATCAGATCAGACCGATTCACTCGCTGCACTAAACGATACGATCACCTCCCGAGCCAGAATTTCAAATCCAGAAATCTGCGACTAACGTAGTCCGGAATATTCGCAATGTCAATACCCCGAGGCAATTTTTATGCTTTTACCGCATATCCCCCGGACGAATGTCGTGATTATACAGAGTTTCGAACCGCGTTCAAGCATTTTCCTCCTCGCCCTGCCTCCCTCCCGGGGCTGTTTCTCCAGCCATTCCGTTTTTGCCAGCATCCTCCGTGCCGGTCCGCGAATCCGAGGGGCGAAGACCCGGGCGTCCAGCCCCTGGCCCGGATTTCTCACACCATCTCTGCTGCGGAGGTGGACAGCGGCCTGTCTGCTACGTTGCATCCACGCCACTCTCCGCTCGCAACGAGACGGTGTGACCTCCCCTCCCCGGCGGACCGGGCGGCCCCTGCCTCTCCCGGAATGCGGATGCCCCATCGGTGATGGAGGAAGGTGTGAGGCGGGTGGACCCCTCTCCCGGGAATGCCGAAGTTGTCCCGGATGCGATCCAAAGCATCGCGACGACAGTCGCCGCGCGTCGCATCCGGGACAACCAGTTGCGGGGATCCGGGTACGTTTGCCGGGATCTGGGTCGGACCGGAAGTCGGAAAGCTCGAAGGGGCGGCCGGGGCCGCCCCTTCGAGCTCGCTCGTGTCAGTCTCTTCGGGGTCCGGTTCAGCCACACCTGCAGCGAACCGTCCCGCATCTTCAGGTCCTTCCCCGAATCCTCGAACATCAGGATAATATCCGGTCGGCCATCCTCGTCGATGTCTGCGACATTGATGTCATAAATGTTGTTGTCGTCGAACGAAGGACCTTCCACTCCGCCACGCTTGAAGTTTCCGTTCCCATCGCCGAAGAGGATGGCGAGCTGCCTTGGATCGCTCTCGATCATGATCACGTCCTCATTCCCGTCACCATCGAAATCGGCGGTGTTGAGAGCGAAGATGGCATGGCGCCCCGCCCACTGGACGATAGGAATCCGCTTCGGGCTTTTTCCACCGAATGTGACCATTTCGACTCCCGTGACGGTTACGTTCTCGGGTGGAGTGACCTGATTCGGGTCGGCCGCTCGCGGCCAGAACCGAACGTAGGACAGGATCGCGGCCTCCTGTTTTCTTGGACAGAAAGTACCCCGCGGAACCGCCCAGATAATAGGAATGCGCCGGCAGGACGCCCTCACCGAATCCCGTCCACGACTGATCGCCGCCGGAGAGGTAAATCACCTGCGGATGACTGTAATAGATGCTGGAGGCGACGAAGTCGGGCTACTGATCTCCGTTCAGATTTGCGGCCGTCAGCCAGTCGCCCGCAATCTCCTCGATTCGTCGGCGAGATCTCCTTCAGCTCCCAGCGGGTGCCCTTGTCGCGATTCAGATAGGCCCGCAGCCGGCCGGCCGTCAGCGGCGCCTGATCGTGAAGCGTGGGACCCTCATTAAAGCGACCAGGTCCAGCCAACCATCCGTGATCGACGTCGCTGACGACCACGCGACGTGTCGGGAAATCAGTCCGGAAGGCCTTGACTGGCGTCGTGAAAGTCTCCTTCGCCGTCGCCGAGGAACACGGCCAATCCCTTCAGATGGACTGCAAAGGCCAGGTCCTGATGCCCGTCCTGTTGAAATCGGCGGCGACGGCCGAACCGTAGTTGAGTCCGCGCGGCCACTGGATCGAGCGTCCACTCCTTCCAGCTCTCTCTCGCCGTCCCCGAGATAGATGTGCGGCAGAAGACTGGCAAAACCACCGCGCTGCGGGCGGCGTGACCAGGTCGAGATGACCGTCGCCATTCATGTCGGCCACGGCGAGCGAGTTGCGCCAGGAGCCCTGTCTGCGGCAGCCCCTGCGACGACTGCACGAAGCGGAGGGTCCGGTCGGTCGGCTTCGCGGGACTGAGATGAAAAACTCCGTTTTCAGCTTCTCCAGCCAGTCATCTGGTCGGGAGTGAGGGATCGGTGTCCCGGCGATGGGCGCCCGAAATGTCGCCCCTGATTGCGGGTCTTCGGCTGGACTGTACGGGAATGAATACCCAGACCGAATCGTCGTCCTGCGCGGTAGATCTCGCCGAAAAGTTCACCGCGTTATGAGGCTGCACCCAGCCTTCCGGCTGATCCTTGAAGATCGCCGCACTCTTCGCGAACTTCCGATCGTGTAGTCCTTACCGTAGCGGACGTAGACGTGCTCCGGATCGGGATCGGGGCCGGGATCTTCCACCAGTCCGAACTTCTCGTAGAGCTGGTCGGCGGTCATCTCCCATTCGTTGGGCTGCGAGTCGGCCACCTTCGGGGAATCCGCGGTGGCGGCTTCCTTTTCGGGGGCGGACTGCTGGTAGTTGAGCTGCGCAGACGCGGGCAGAGACACCACGGCCAGAGCGGCCAGGGCAATCATGCTGCAGAGGATGCGGAACCATCGGGACATCGGTGAATCTCCTTCTCTCGGCTGGGGTCTTCGTTCAGATCAGATCGGCGAAACCGGGCTGCGCCCTCCGGAAGAACCAGAGTCCTCCGAAGAACAGGACCGCCACCACCGTCAAGAGGAATACGATCGGAATCGCGGAAGGTAACGGCGCCGGAAAGATCGCGCTACGGAACAAACCGAGCAGCGGGGTCATCGGATTCCAGAGGAAGAAGGCCTCGAGCTTTCCTCCGCGCACTGAATAGAGGATGGGGCTCAGATAGAACCAGATGGTCAGGACGAACCCGAGAATCTGGACTACGTCCCGAAAGAAGACGTGGACGGTGGCGAGGATCCAGCAGAGCCCGGTCTGGAGCATGAACTGGAGCCCCAGGGCGATGGGCAGGAGCCAGACCCACCCGATGGGCTTTCCGGAGAAGACGGTGTAGATCATGAACAGTCCGAGACCGATGATCTCGAACAGCAGCGCGGTCAGGTTCGGGCACCATCACCAGAACCTCGCTCCGGAAGGTCAGCCTCCGGACCATGGCGGCGTTGTCGACGATGGCGGGGGTGCCCGCGCATGATCCCTTCCTGGAAGCCGAGCCAGGGGAGCAGTCCGGAGATCAGGAACAGAGGATAGTTGATGCTTCCGGCGTCGGAGGCGACGGTGAACATGGTGGTGAAGACGAACCAGTAGAGGGCGACGAAGGTGAGGGGCTGCAGGACGGCCCAGGCGATTCCGAGGGCGGAGCCGGTGAAGCGGCCCTTGAAATCGCGGCGGGTCAGCTCGATCAGAAGATGGAGCGAGCGGGAGGTTTCCGAGGAGGGAAATTTCTTGACTTCACTGGGGGAAGCGCCTACATTGATCACGCGGGCCGAAGTTTATTCGGCTGCAGCATATAAAGTCAACGAAACCCGCATGGCAAGGCCAGTTCAAGTCGAGCTTGTCGGACGCAAAATCCGGCAGTTACGCCGTCAGCGCAAGCTGACCCAGGTGGAGCTCGCCGAGAAGATCGGCATCCACCAGTCGGACCTCTCCCGGATGGAGAAGGGGGAGTACAAGGTCGGACTGGATACTCTGCTGAAGATTCTGGGGACGTTCAACCTCGGGATGGCGGAGTTCTTCGAGGAGCGGCCGCGGGAAGTTTCGATTCTCGACAGGTATCATTCCCTGAGCATGGATGCTCAGAAGGAAGTGGAAAGCTTCATCGAGTTCAAGCGGATTCAGGAAGAAGAGGAAATGGAAGCACTCGATGAAGACGGGCGGGAGGGGACCGATGACTGAGAGCCGGAACATGGAGAGCCTGCGACAGGAAGCACTCTCTCTGATGCGCTCGAACGAGCCGGAGCTGGCGCTGGAGCGTTTCGACCAGGCGCTGGGATTGGCCGCGGATGACGAGTCCCGGGAACTGGTGACGATCAACAAGGCGTTCGCTCTGGTGCAGCTGGAGCGGATGAGCGATCCGGTGGTCCAGGCGCTCCCCCGCATCGTGATGCGCCGGCGGACACCGCGTCACGTGCTTCTCGCCGCCTACAGTCTGGTCTACAAGAACCGGCTGGAACAGGATTTCACCCGGGCTCGGTTCTACGGCCGCATCGCTCTCGAGGCGATGCAGGAGGTGGCCGACCAGATCGACTGGAAACCGGCCATCCTCACCGAGATCGGGAACGTGTCGCTGCTCGACTCGAAGTTCGACGAGGCTATCGAACAGTACGACGCGGCACTCGAGCTTCTCGACGAGAGTCCCGGGTCGGACTACGCGCGAGCGTTCATCCTGCAGAACCTCGGTTACTGCAAGCTGCTCCGCGACGAGACCGAGGCTGGAATCGAGCTGATTCATCGCGCGATCGACCTGATGGAACGAACCGGCGCGGGCAGTTACGCCGCCGAGTCCCACATCGATCTCTGCCTCGGTTACATGGAGTTCGGCGACCTGGAGTCGGCTCGCTTCCATGGCGAGAAGGGCCTCCAGATGGCCACCGAGCAACGCCAGATTCGCAACGCTCATTACCTCCTCGGAGAGGTGGCCCACAAGACGGGTGATCTCGAAGGGGCGGAAGCACACTTCGGGCAACTGGCCCGTCTCTATCCCGATTTCCCGTACCTCAAGGACCTGTTACTGGCCATCGATCTTCGGGCCATGGTGAACTGGAAACTCTGATGAAACGGATTCTGCTGATTCTCGCCGTCGTAGCGCTGCTGCCGGTCACCCTGCTCGCGCAGGGAAGCCGTCAGATGCTCCTCGGCAGTGACGGCACGCTTTTCTCCATCGAGAGCACCACGCCCGACATGACGGTCGAAACCAACTCCCTGACGGTGCTCAAGCTCAACGTCGAATGGGAAGGAAATACCAGCGAGATCCTCGTTCCCGCCTCCCTCGAGGGCGGAGCGAACTTCGACCCGTCGCTGGCGTTCGATGGGGAGAGCAACACGCTGTTTATCTTTTGGGTCCGGATGCTCAACGCGATGGGCTCGGAACTTCTCTTCACCTCGTATCATGACGGTCAGTGGGCCCAAACCACCTCGCTGGACGGTTTCCAGCAGGTCTGGCGCTACCGCTCCAATCTGGCCATCGAAGTGACCCGCTGGGCTCGTGAGCTGGTGACCGAAGAGGACGGAACCGTCGTGGAGACGCGGGTTCCGCGCCTCGGCATCCACGCCACCTGGTGGGAACAGGATGGAACCGGTGAATTCGCCCGCTACGCGGTTCTCACCGTCGACGATGCTACGGTGACGCAGGTCGAGAGGTACGAGCCTCTCCAGCTTCTCGGAGACTACGACACCACGCCCGCGCTTCTGAGCGAAGGCTACAACTTCGACCTCTTCCGCCATCCGTCGATTCAACCGCTTCCGAGCGACGACGGTGTGCGGCTTCTGTTCGCCGACTGGTCCACGTCGCTGTTCCACGAGATCGATCTGGTTCCGATCGTGGAAAACGGAGTTCTGACCATCCCCATCGGATTCCAGCCGCAGCCCGGTCTGGAAGTTCCGCGTCAGGCTGAAGGCGTCCTGACCATTCCGATCGGTGCCACCCCCGGCCGCACCATCGGACCGCCGGCGAACTTCCAGGCGATGAGCACCACGATCTCCGCCGTTCAGGGCGGACCGGGCCACGACTCGGTGATCCTCTACTACGAGGAAGCCGGACGGATCCGCTACTTCCGCTTCGACGGTGAAGCCTGGGGTGAGGCGCGCACGATTCCGCTCGGCGAGCGCATCAATCGTGAGTCTGCCGTCCAGATGCTGGAGCGCCTCTCCAACGGCCGCTGATCCGAATCACGAACGAACACTCGATGAGCCGGGCCGCACAGCCCGGCTTTTTCGTGTCCACTCCCGGGCGGTGAGAGGTGAGAGGTGAGACGGTGAGAGAGGTGAGAGGGTGAGAGGGTGAGAGGTGGGAGGGTGAGACGGTGCGAGTTTGGAGTTGGTGGTTTTTCAGCGCGAGAGGCATGATGGGCGAGGTGTGTCCCTCGGGTGACCGAAGGGAGCCCGGTGTCGTGGATGGCCGCTTGCCACCCCGGTGAGCCTCCGCAGGAGGCGATTCCCGGTTGCGCTGAAGAATCACCTCCTACGGAGGCTCGAACCAAATTGACCCGATCCAAACACGGGCTCCCTTCTGTCACCCGGTGCTACCCTTCCAATCACGTGCTACGCACGCTCCAAAACGAAGGACCGCGCCGCACGCACGCTTCGCTCCTGGAGGTTCGTTATCGCATCGGATGAGATGTCTCGCATGCCCGGCCGCCCGCCCGCTCGACATGACAACGGTCATCGGCCGCAGCGGAAAAGATGCTCACCTCTCGCCTCCCACATCTCACCTCCCTCTCACCTCCCTCCCTCCTCCCACCTCCCACCTCCCACCTCTCACCTCTCACCTCCCTCCCACCTCCCACCTCTCACCTCTCACCTCTCACCTCTCACCTCTCACCTCTCACCTCTCACCTCTCACCTCTCACCTCTCACCTCCCTCTCACCTCTCACCTCTCGCCTCGCTGGTACCGGGATTGCTGTGACCGGTTGTCATGCGCTCATTCACACTGACTTTGATCGGCTGGGTGGTCCTGACCGGTGCTCTCGGGGTTGCGGCATGGCTGCTGGACGTTCCACGCCAGTGGATGCTGGTCGGGGTGCTCGCCATGATCGGCATCGGAATCATCGCCTCGGCGAAGGCTCTTCACTCCGACTCGAGACCGCCGCACGAGAGGTGAACCCTGTCGGCGGAGATTCCGAAGCAAAGAAAAAGCCCGGGCTCCTCGCGAGGAGTCCGGGCTTCGATTCGCGCTTCAGATTGCTTATTTTCCCTGGATGATGAATGCGATGATCAGGGCGTAGATGACCAGCGACTCGATCAGAGCGAGACCGATGATCATGGCCAGGCGGATCGCGCCGGCCGCGCCGGGATTGCGGGCGATTCCCTCACAGGCCGCGGCGATCGCCTTGGACTGACCGATGGCACCGCCGAAGGCGGCCACACCGATGGCGAACGCTGCCGCGAGGGCACCCCATTTGACTCCACCGCCGGCAGCCGCAAGCGCGCCTTCCTGTGCGAAAAGCGAGGTGCTGACGAGCGTGAGGGCGATGAACAGCATCACCGATTTCAGATTTCTCACTACAGCCTCCTTGTCCTTGTTCAAGAGTTCGAATTTTCAGGAGCTCCGGCCGTTCCACACGCGCCGGTCTCGAGACGTTCAGAATCGTGTCAGTGCTCCTCGGCGGTAACCGCACCACCGATGTAGACCATGGTGAGCATGATGAAGACGAATGTCTGCAGCACGGCACCGAAGATTCCCAGACCCATCATCGGCCAGGGAACGACGAATGGTACCAGACCCATGAAGATGCCGGTCGCCGTGTGCTCACCGAAGATATTGCCGAACAGACGCATTCCGAGCGAAAGGATCCGAGCCAGATGCCCGATCACCTCGATCGGAAACATCAGCGGAGCCAGCCACCAGATGGGGCCGCCGAAATGCTTGATGTAGTGCAGGATTCCGTTGTCCCGGATCCCGATCCAGTTGTAGTAGAGAAAGGCCGAAAGCGACAGCGCGAACGTGGTGTTCGGGTTCGCCGTCGGGGGCTGGAGGAAGAAGAACAGCCCGAAGATGTTCGAGATGAAGATGAAGACCGTGAACGCGCCGATGATGTTCAGGAAGCGGTCCGCGGTGCCTTCTCCCACGATGTCGTCGAGCAGGGATCTGAGCCCGCCGATGATGTACTCGAGAAACTGCTGAAAGTTGCCGGGATTGTCGCGGCTCAGCTTGCGGGAGACCAGCGGGAAGACGATCAGGCTGATCAGAAAGACCAGCAGAGCCATCAGCACGTGATCCGGAATGATCTCGTGATGGGCCGGATTGAGATACGGGATCCCCAGCCAATGCAGAAACCGATTGACCGGTTCATACACAATCGAAGTTTCGTGTTCCATCAAGCCTCACCGAGCGATTCGTCGAACGCTCACTGGTCGTTGTCTTCGCCTGCTGCCTCACCCCGGAGCGTCATCACCACGGACCGGAGCGCCTCTGCGGCAATCCCCACCACGATGACGGAGAATCCGAGAGTGACACTGAGCGCTTCGAACCGAGCAATGATGATGGTGACCGTCAGCGCTAGCCCGAGGAGGGCAAACCTCAACAGCACCCGAACGAATACCCTCCAGGCTTTCACCTGAGGGGCTGACTGCAGGGTCTCGCGGACGATCTCCTCCAGCCAGAGGAAGTTGATGATAACCACGGCGGCAGTGCAAGTCAATCCGAGAACCGCCCTCCAGCCGCCGGAAATCCCCAGGGCCAGCGCGAAGATCGCCCAGGCCAGAATCGACCCGATCCGGATCCGCCTCAGAACCCTCCTGCGCTCTTCCGCATCCCGGTCCGGTTGCTCCTCCAACCGGGCCGGATCGGCCTCATTCACGGCGAATCGTCCTCGGAAAACGCGGTGCGAAAGAGGTTGACGAACGCCGCGATCACCCCGAACCCGGTGAAGATTCCACTCAGCCACGGCCAGGTCCCCAGCCACCGGTCCAGCAGCCATCCCCAGCCGAACCCGAGACCGATGGCGATGGGAAACATCCAGCCGATGGCGGATGCCTCCAGAAGCTGGCGCGCCTGCGATTTCCGAAGCTTTGCATCCTTGATTCGAGGATCCTCGGTCATCTCCAAACTCCCTGATCGAGCATTCTGTCCGGCCCGGCCGGATCACGCAAGCCGGCCACACATGTGGGCGAACATTCCGATGTTCGGCCATCGACCGGAGC
>CAVUJZ010000033.1:0-39238 GCA_963741905.1 uncultured Acidobacteriota bacterium
ACGGCTGGAGGCGCTGCGTCCATGGCTCGCAAGAGTCGCGTCGCCACTTCTCCGCCTTCTTCCCGACCCCCTTCCAGTGACCTCGGGATCGATCCGGCTGATGGCCCGGCGCCGGATGGGCCCGCCGACCGCCGTTCGTTCGATCCGGGCCGTCGAGCCAACCCATGCCCGCTGAATCCACTTCCGAGATCGTTCGACCCTCCGCGCCGGGTGATGCCGGGGCGCTTTCCGCACTCTTCCGGGAGACCTTCGGCATCGACCGCCCGCTCCAGCTCTGGTGGTGGAAGTACTGGAACAACCCGAACGGCGCGATGAGCTGGGTCTACGAGTCGAAGGGAACCATCGTGGCCCATGCCGGAGCGGTGACCCCGATCCTCCGGACCGGAGAGAAGAGCGGCCGGGCGATGCAACTGGTCGATTTCATGAGCCGACGCGATTTTCCCGGTGGACTCGGACCGGGAAGTCCCTTCGCGAAGACCACCGTGGCGCTGTTCACCCAGGCCTGCCGCAATCCGCAGATCCGGATCGCCTACGGGTTTCCGGGAGAACGCCACCGTCTGGTGGGGGAACGGATTCTGGGGTACCGCCCGGCGGAGAAGGTGTCCGAGCTGACGCTCGAACCGCGCCAGAGCGAGGCGGAGCTCGAGCAGCCGGGATTCCTTCTCGACCGGCACCTCTCGGTCTTCGAGCGCCCCGGATTCGATCTCGGAGTGGCCCGGACGCGCGAATACCTCGCCTGGAGATACCTCTTTCATCCTCAGTTCCGCTATCGCTACGTCGAGATCCGGAAGATCTGGTTCCGCCCGCCGGAGATCGCCGCGATCGTCCGTTTCACCGATCAGGGGCTCGTGCTGATGGAAGTGGGCGGGAGTCTTGCTGGCACCTCTTCCATGCGTGCTCTCGCCAGTCGATTGAGAAAGTTCGGGCGACCGGTCCGGGCGTGGTGCTCTCCGGAGCATCCGCTGGGACGGAAGATGGTCGAAGCCGGATTTCAGCCGACCGAGCGGGATCACTGGCTGGAATGGGCGTGGCTGCTGCCGGAGTGCGACCCGGGGTCGCGGAAGTTCTTCAGTGGCGAGAGCGCCCGAAAGGGTGAGCTGTACTACACCCTCGGGGATTACGATGTCGATTGATGGTATGCCGCGTGTGAGTGGAGGGGGAGCGAGTGGCAAACGGGTTCTGATCGTCGACGACGATCTGCCACTACGTGGGATGCTCTCGGCTGCTCTCCGGCACCACGGCTATCAGCCGCTGATGGCCGGGGATGGCCGTGAGGCGAAGAAGGCTCTCGAAGTTCACACGCCTGATCTGATTCTTCTCGACCTGATGATGCCGGACGTCAACGGCTGGGATCTGCTTCAGCAGATGCACGACCGGGGACTGCTGGCAAAGACCAGGGTGGTGGTCATCTCCGCCCATCTCCGGGTTCGCCCGGAGGCCTTTCTTCAGATGGGCGTCTCGGCTATGCTCCCGAAGCCGTTCAATCTGGACGAGCTTCTGTCGCTGGTCGATCATCTGGTCTCGTGAATTCGGAAAAGGAAATCGCCGCCAGGCTGGCGCACCGGTTCGGACCGCGCTGGCTTCGGGACTACGTCCGCATCAAGCTGCGGACCGATCCCGCGTATCGAACGGTTCGGGAACTGGTCTCCGGATCGAATCTTCCACTCCTGGACATCGGGTGCGGTGTCGGACTCCTGCCGTTTTATCTTCGGGAACATGGAATCGCCATCCCTCTGACCGGTCTGGACACCGATCGGAAGAAGATCGAGATGGCTCGTTCTCTGGCGACGCGATTCGCTCCCGACGTGCGTCTGATCGCGGGGGAGCTGTCGTCGATCGGGGATTTTTCCGGAAGCGTGGCTCTGCTGGACGTTCTCCACTATCTGAACGATGAGGATCAGGCGGTGATGCTGCGATGGATCGCGGAGGCGGTGCCGTCCGGGGGAATGGCCATCATCCGGGAGTGCCCGCGCGACGGGAGCTGGCGCCAGCGGGTGACCTGGATGGAGGAGGTCTTCGCGCGGGGAATCGGCTGGATGCGCACCCGGATCATCAACTTCCCCACCCCGGAGTCGATCGGACGCGAGTTCGTCTCCCGAGGCTTCTCGGAAGAGATCCGCCCGCTCTGGGGACGGACGCCGTTCAACAGTCAGTTGTTCGTCTACCGGAGGGAGGTGGGAGGTGAGAGGTGAGAGGTGAGAGGTGAGAGGGTGAGAGGTGAGAGGTGAGAGGTGAGAGGGTGAGAGGGTGAGAGGTGAGAGGTGAGAGGGTGAGAGGTGAGAGGTAGAGGTGAGAGGTGAGAGGGTGAGAGGGGAGAGGGTGAGAGGTGAGAGGGGAGAGGGGAGAGGTGAGAGGCGAGACGGTCACTACGGCCTCCCCTCTCCCCGCAGCAAATGATCGCAATGAAAACTGGAAGGTGAAGCGGGGAGAGGGGCCGGGGGTGAGGGGCAATTCGAAAATCAGTGGGACTCATCGATCTCGCGGAGAACCTCGAGGATTTGGCGTGAGACTGTCACTGGATCCGCAACAAGCTCGCGGTTCTCGAAGCGGATCACGCGAATTCCTTTCCGCTGCAATTCTTCAGTCCGAAAGGCATCATAAGGTTCGCCCGCTTTCCGTGAAATGCGGATCACCATCCGATTCAATTCCCAGCGTCATCAAAGGACAGTGGAAATCCAGGATGAACGATGCCGACCCGATGCTGTCGTCGGAATTTCAACCGCCTGAGATTTCGTCTTCGCAGCTCTGGACCTCTCGGCCTCGGTCTGGCCAATCCGAAGATGACGTTCGTTGGTTCGGTCAGCATCACGACGCTGGTGTCTCACGAACAGCTCACCTCGGTTCGGGACTGGTCTGTCACAGAACCCATTCAGGGATTTTGAGCATTCCCGGAATCCTGGTTGCCCCTCACCCCCGGCCCCTCTCCCCGCTTCACCCCTATCGCTTCGTCGCACCATCCTGCGCGGGGAGAGGGGGGCTCGTAGTCCGCGGGCCCGACCGTCTCACCTCTCACCGTCTCACCCCTCCGCCCGGTCTTTTCACCGTCGAGTTGTTGATCCTGTTGCCCTGGGCCTGCTTCGCGATGGCCTGGAGATCGGCGACGATCCGGTCGACGTCGGAGGCGTCGATTCCGGAGGCGCTGAGCACCGTCTCGGTATCCGAGATGGCCTGGTCGATCTCCTGCTTGCTGACGTTCGCGCTGTTCATCACCGCTTCGAGGTCATTGGCGAGCGCGATCTTCTCCTTGCCCGACATCTGTCCGTCGCTGACGGCGGAAGAGAGATCCTTTGCAAGCGACTGGACGAGGTTCGGATCCGGTGGGTTCGATCCTTCAGCGAGTGCGGTGAGGCTTGTAGCCAGGGCGTCTTTCTGCGCCTGAGTGACCGTCGAGCCGGCGTGGATGGCCTGGAGATCAGAGGCGAGCTTGTCGACATTCTTCTGCTGCTCTGCCGACATCCGTGCGGAGCGTTGGGTGGAGCTGTTCTTTTCCACCGCGGAGCCTGCCTTCTTCACGGTCGCGGTGTTGACGCCGCTGGTGCTGGGCGGCTTCGGAGTCTGAGGTTTACGGATGCGCTGGGCGAACAGGCCATCCGCGCTGAGGAGAAGGAACAGGAAAACAGGGACCGAAACGGTACGAAGCTTCATGGCGAATCCTTTCCGAGCGTTTGTCGTCTCTACGGCGCAGGGTGCCCGGCGTTGAATCAGCCGGTGAGCAGCCGGCTCTTCCGCGGAATGATGAAAGCATACCCCTGATCGGCCAGAGAATTGACGACCCTCTCGATGCAGGCGTATCCGGTGTGTGCGCCGCGGACATCCTCCCCTTCGTGGGTGAGGATGATCGCGCCGGGAGTGACTCGGGCCAGAATCCTCCGAGCGGCGAGAGCCGGATCGTGGGCGACGGTGTCCCAGCCTCGGGAGCTCCAGCCGATCAGTGTCATTCCACGCTCCTTCAGCGCCGGGTGAACGAATGGGTTCTTCATTCCCACGGGGGCGCGGAACTGCCGGACGGGCTCTCCGGTGATCCGGGTCAGCTCCGCGTTGCAGCCGTCGATCTCCGCGGCAATCCGTCCGGGAGGAAGAGACCAGAACGAGCCGCTCGGGTGGGAGAAGGAGTGATTCGCGACGGCGTGACCCCGCCGGACGATCTCGCCGACCAGATCGGGGAACCTGGCCGCGCGTTCGCCTTTGACGAAAAACGTCGCCCGGGCCTGATGGCGATCGAGCAGGTCGAGGATCTTCGGCGTGTCCTCGGGGTCCGGTCCATCATCGATCGTCAGCCAGACCTCTTTTTCGTTTGTGGAGAAGCGGGTGATCACCGGGCCCAGCCACTGCGATCCAGGCGTGAGCGTCGGATAGAGGATGAGCATATGAGAAACGAACACCACACCGATCGCCAGGGCGATCGAGGTGCTCCAGAGAAACGCCGCGGCGATCGGAGCGAGGAGGGCGAAGGTCAGAATGGCATACCGGACTGTGCACCTCCTCCAAACTGCCGTTCGATTCTCTTCACCTGGCCGCGGAAAAGCAGCAGCAGGATCCAGGCAATCAGATCGAGCAGCACCAGGGCGAGCCAGAACAGGCCGACCCAGCGGATCCATCCGCCGGCGACCGCAGCCGCGGCGGCACCGAGTGTCAGCATGAACTTGTCGGAGAAGCTGTTCAACCGGTGGTTGTCCGTACGCTCGGGATTTCCCCAGCGTTTCATGATCAGGCTGATTGGCAGATAGAGCATCTGCTGGATGGAGTAGCTCGTGATCAGCATCGGGACGGCCAGCAGAACGAGCTCCCACCAGTGAAGAGGATGGACGTGGTCGACCCAGCCGACCAGCAACAGGGTCATCAGCAGGTTTTCAATCAGCGACGCGCCATAGACTTCGGCTGCGCTCTGTCCCGGGTGAAAACTGTACAGCACCGGGTGCGGTGCGGGTGCCGGAGGGCGGAGGCTCAATCGGATCACCACGTACAGTCGGCTCAGTGCCAGGTGATAGCGAGAGGGTGCGAGCGCAGAGGGGAATCCGGAGGGTGTCACCGCGTCTCCTCCCGCGCGAAAGGCTCGAAGGTGTGCCACTGATGCCAGTGTTGCCGCACGGTCTGTTCCAGGATGGCTTTCCACCGATCGATTCCCTCCATGATCGCGCCCTTCCTGTCCGCGCGATCACGGCGGCAATGGAATGGAGGATGGGTGATCACGCGGTAACGCCGCCGGGAGGTACGCACCACGAACAGGGGGTAGATCGGCACGCCGGTCGCGATGGCGAGAGCGAACGGACCGGCGGGCAGCGCGGACCTCACTCCGAACAGATCCACCGGCTCGGCCGGAATCCCCTCGAACCAGCGGTCTCCCTGGATGGCCACGATCTCGCCATTGCGCAGGGCCTCCACCAGGGTCAGCGCCAGGGTGCCCGGATCGAGGTTGTAGTTCACCCGATACCCACTGGTGGCGCTTCGCTCCCGCAGTGTCCGCGAAAACTCTTCGCTTTCCGGATCGAGCTCCGGGAGGCGGACCACCACGATCTGCTTTTTCATCATCTCGGCGAAGAGATAAGAGCCGAGGTCGTAGTTGCCCATATGCGCGGTGAGGATGATGGCCCCCTCCTCCTTTCCCAGAGCCTGGAGATGCTCCAGCCCTTCGAACTCCCAGTCCACCTGCATCCGGCGTTCGTTGAAGTGGGTGGTGTCGGTGAAGGTCCAGGCGAAGCTGAGAAAGACCCGGAAGGCGCGCAGCCGGTTCCGGAAGCGGGAGTGGTGAGGAAAGATCGCGCAGAGATTTCGGGTCACCGCGCGGCGGCCGGGATTCCAGACCACGAAGAAGAAGATGCTGTTCAGCACCATGGCCATCGGCTCGTAGGTCCAGGGGATGTTTCGTACCGCCCAGACGAGGTAGCGCCTCCAGAAGACTCCTCTCATCAGGAACGGGCGGATGAATGCGGGAACCCTCACGTCTGGATGATCTCGTCGAGACGGCGGTCGACCGAGCGGACGTCGGGGCGGAGAAACTCGAACAGCTTCGAGCTCATCAGCTGGTCATCGCCGGGGTAGGTGGGGACGTAGTAAATGGGGAATCGCTGGAAGATTTCGCGGTCGGGACGTTGTCGCAGGGCCTGGACTCTGGTGCGCTTCTCCATCAGGTGCTCCTGGTTGGCGAAGAACCATTCGATGGCGCGGAACTGCATCACCGTGAGCGGATCCTTCAGGACGGTCTCGTCGCCACCGCTCCGTCCGAAGAGCCAATGGCGGATGCGCGATCCGAGGGATGGTCTCGGGTGGGATGGATCGGGCGTGGCGACACCGAGCGGCGGCCGGGTGAGGGCACCCGCGACGTTTCGATCGACCGTGTAGCGGTGCAGGCGGTGGAGCAGGGTGAGGAAGACCGGTGCCGCGAAGGAGCCGAACAATTCATCGTCCACGTTCTTGAGCATCGGTCTGCAGCGCATTGCGCTCGAACAGGACGCCCCGTTCGAAGTTCCCGAGCCGATCACTGGTTGCGGAGGATTTGTGCCGCACGGTCGCCCGACTGTTGTAGAGGATCCGCCAGCCGGCGATCCATGCTCTCCATCCAAGGTCGACATCTTCGAGATAGGCGAAGTAGTCGTCGTCGAATCCGCCCAGCTCGATGAAGGGCTTGCGACGGACGATCATGTTTCCGCCGCAGGCGAATAACATCTCGCTGCCGTGTTTGGGCTCCTGAACCTCTTCGAGCGGCTTGCGGAAGCCCGGCTGGAAGCCATGTCCGTCGAAGGTCATCACACCGCCGAGGAAATCGGCGAGAGAGCCGGTGCGATCGAGGATGCGTCCGGCGAGTGCCAGAACATCGTCGTCGGCGGAGCGGAGCGACGTGATCGACTGCTCCAGCCAGCCCGGCTCGACCACGGCATCGTTGTTGAGGAAGAGCACCATCTCCGCCCGGGATGCGGCCACCCCGGCGGCGATCCCGCCGGTGAAGCCACGGTTGGTTTCCAGCCGTACGATCTCCACCTTCGGAAATCGCTCCCGGATCGATTCCGAGGTGCCATCCTCCGAGCCGTTGTCCACCACGATGATTCCGACCTCGTCGGCAGGGACCCCGAAGAGGTCCCGATCGCGATGGACGCTGTCGAGCGCCTCCAGGGTGTCCTCCCGGCCGTTCCAGGAAAGGATGATCACATCCGCGATTGACGAGCTCAGGATCGGCCTCCGATCCGGTGCAACAGGCGATCGAGAAGGCTCGGGCGCGGACTCTCCAACTCGGGAGTCCGAACCGGAAAGGAATCCTTGTGCGGGTCGAACCGCGGCTCGCCGAAGAAGTCGAGAAGAGGAGCGGCGAGCCGATCCCACTGGTGATCGGAGACGAATCTGCGGGTTCCCTCGATCATCGCTGAACGGGGGTTGTCCGGGCCGAGCAGCCGGGAGATGGCGCTGGCGAACTCCTCGGGCTGGTCGGAGGAAACGACCAGACCGGTGCCATAGCGTCGGATGACGTCATCCGTTCCGCCGGCCGAGCTGGTGATGACCGGGAGGCCTCCCCAGAAGAAATCGAACATCCTTGTGCGCATGGCGAGGTCGGTTTCGAGAGACTGCCGGAAGGTGATCAGCGCTCCGGCGAACCGATCATAGCAGGCGGCGCGCTCGGCGTAAGGCACCCACGACTCGAATCGGATGAACGAGCTCCATCCCCGTTCGTGGGTCAGCTCCGAGACCCTGCGGAACATTCCCTGCGGGGTGGTGGCGGCGTTCGGATGAGTGGTGAATGTGAGGGTGACGTCCGGGACCGTCTGGCGTGCCAGGGCCACCGCCTCGATGGCGGTTCGGGGATCGTACCAGTCGTAGATGCCGCCGAAGAACAGATTGTGATTGTCCGGCCTTTTCTCCCGCATTTGACGCGGCGCCGGGACTCCGAACGGAACGATGGCGATGAGGCGCCGAAGGCTTCGATCGGCTTCGAAGCTCTCGGGATTGACCCGTCCCACGGCGAGAAGCAGCCCGAGGTAGAAATCGCGTTGAGCCCGGGAAGCGCAGAGGAAGAAGTCTCCCCGTTGCAGCGCCCGGACGAGGGTCTGGTGGTCGTGGAGAAAGGTCTCGCCGTTGCGGCTGCGGTAATGGAGATTTTCGACGATGAAGGGGTCGTAGAGATCGACCACGGTCGGCCGGTCCGCCGCATGAGCGAACACCTCGTTCGCGATGTGGCCCTGGACCAGGATGGCGTCCGATTCGAGACTCGCGTTTCGAATGGATGGAGGATCGACCGCTCCGGTCCGGCAGCCGGGAACCGGCCCGGCATCCGGGCTGAGCACGATCACCTCGTGCCCGGCGCCGGTCAGAACCCGGGCCAGCTCGAGAAAACGGATCCCCACGCCTGCGGGATGCCGGTGACCGAGAGGCTCGGGACAGACCAGGAGCAGACGCCGGGGGCGGCTCAGTGGCCGCGGATCTTTTCCAGGAGTTGGTGGAGTTTCCATGAGCGCGACTGATAGATCTGGTCGAGGAGCCCGTTGAGGCGGACGATCTCCTCGTTCCGTTCAGTGATGGCGATATCTCTTTGCCGGCCGGATTCGGTGTGGCGGGCGATCTCGAGCTCCAGCTCCCGGGTGTGAGCGGAGATCGAGGCGTACTCTTCCTGAAGCCGCGCCATCAGAACCTCGGTCTGCTGCAGCCGCCCGCCCAGCTCGTGCATGGCCGCGGCCGCCCGTTCGTGCTCCTCCTGCATCCGGAGGAGGAGATCGTTCTTCTCCCGCTCGAGCCGTGCGATGTCCGAGGTCAGATGGGCTCCTCTCCCCGCTTCTTCCTCCCACCGGCTCCGGATCCGGAGCGTTCGTTGCTTTTCCTCCTCGAACACCGTCGCGATCCGCTCGTCGGTGATCAGGTCGCGGTGCCGGCTCCAGACCGCTTCCTTCGCCTCTCTGAAGCGGGGGGAACCGGCCGGGGCGGCAAGGACGGCGGATCCCGCACCGGGATAATGGCGAATCTCGCAGGTCAGCCGTGGAATCCGCCGGAACGTGCCCCGCCGGGAAAGCCGCAGCAGGAAGTCCCAGTCCTCGAACAGGTCGAGCTGATGGCTGAACCCTCCCGCCTCGAGATAGTCATCGCGGGAAACCAGGAGGGTCAGCAGCGGGATGTAGTTGTCGAAGACCAGCAGGTCGGGATCATAGTCACGCGCGTAGGTGCGGAGCCGGGCTGCCGGAGTCCATCCACCCTCGGCATCCCGCTCCATCGAGACGGAGGCCGCATCGGTATACCAGGCGGTCGATGCGTCACTCGCTGCCGCATTGGCGAGCGTCTGCAGATGGTCGGGATAGAAGAGGTCGTCATCATCGAGAAAGGCGATGAAACGGGTGTCCGCATCGCGCACTCCGAGATTCATCGCCTCGGAGCGTCCGACCGAAGAAGGGTTGTCGATCAGGCGGACGGATTCGAATGGCTGGAGGATCTCGCGCGGAGAGGTTCCTCCGTCGTTGACCACGATGATCGAGGCAGGGTAGGGGTTGGCGCGGATGGATTCGACCGCCTGACGAAGGAGCTCCGGCCGGTCCTTGGTGCGAACGATGACGGTGATCGGCACTTCGCCCCGGATCGTGCTCACCGGCGGCGCGGTGGAGATCTCGCTCAGCAGAGATTCCCAGCCGCGAGTGCGGATCTCCCGCACCGGAAGGACGCGATAGGCTTCGGCGTACCGGACCTCGGAGGGGAGAGTCAGCGCCCGGTACTGCGCCAGCCCGCGAGCGAACCAGGCGTAGTCGCGCTCGGTCTGCTGGGATTGATGCGCCTCGATCGCCTGGAACTTCAGCTCGGCGACTTCGGTGATGTCGACGAGGGTATCGGGCCGGATCGGCTGGGACGTTTCGTAGAACGCCACTCGCGCATCGGGAATGAGGCTGGTCAGTTCCGTATCGGACTGCAGAAGATCGCGCATGGCAGAAGCCACGGCGCGATGATCGGGGTGGATATCGAGCGGACTGGGCACCAGGATGAGATCGGGACGCAGCTCCGTGAGCCGCTCCCGGAGCGATGGCCGGAGTTGTTCCTGGTGGGTGGACAGGGCGCGGTCGGGGAGTCGGAGAAAGCGGGGCGGCTGCAGACCGAGAATGGCGGTTCCCTCTTCGCTCTCCCGCTCACGAACGGCGGCATCCGGACTGGCCATCCCCGCGGTTCCATCGCTGACCACCACGATCTCGACCCGTCTTCCTTCGCGCGCGTGCAGGGCGAGCAGGCCCCCGCAGCCGATCACTTCGTCGTCGGGATGAGGCGCAATGACCAGAACCGCCTCTCCCCGAAGAGGAGACGCGGAGAAGGGGAGGAACTGTTCCTCTTCGAACGCCATCTGCGCGATTATCGCCCAACCGGCTGCTCTGACCAATGTCGGACGGGAGATCGGACCCGATTTTTCCTATAATCGACTCCGCTGATGACTCCGGAAGCACTCGAGGATCTGATCCGGAACCCGACAGCCGCCCGGCTGCTTCGATATCTGCTTGCCTCGGCGGGTGCGGTTGAGGAGAAGTTTCTCACTCCCGAGGAGCGGGAGGTCGCCGTCACGCTGGAGGCGATGGGGCTGGTCCGAAGGTCTGGTGAGGCGGTCGCGATGAATCGCGAGCATCCGGAACTGGGAAGCCTCGGCCTGCGTCTGATTCCGCGACAGGCGACCTCGAGCGGTCCGGTCAGTATCGAACAGGAAGTGGAACGGCTTCGGAGCGAGCACCAGGAGTTTCAGGAACTGCTGGAGTTCATTCAGCAGCTCACCGTGTCGATCATCCGGTCAACGTCCGTGGCGGATCTGTTCGATGCGGCCTTCCGGCAACTTGCCGGGGCGATCGAGTTCGATGTGGGCGTGAGCGTCATGCTGGAGCAGAAGCTCGACGTCTATCTGTCGCGGCGGGAGAACCTGGTGAGGGTGGTGGATGACCGGCTGATCCGGAAGATCCGCGAGTCGCTGCAGAGTCAGATCCCGGTCTCGTTCGCCACCACGGATGCCGTGGTGCAGTCCGACCTGATGAATCTGCCGCCGACGACGCAGGGAGACGATCCCCTGGCTCATCACGTCGATACGATTCTGAGTCAGGACAATCGGATCGTCGGAATTCTGGCGTTGTTCCGTGCCGATTCCCCCTTCTCGGATGAAGAACGGCGACTGCTGGAACTGGTCTCGGCTCAGGCATCCATGGTGTTGGGCAACATCAAAGCCCAGGAGAAGATCAAGAGCCTCGTGGAGATGGACGAGCTGACCGGGATTTACAACAGGCGGGGATTCAGACTGCGGCTGCCCGGCGAGCTGGAGCGTGCGAAGGTCTATCGCCTGCCGCTCAGTCTGCTGATGTTCGACGTCGACAATTTCAAACAGATCAATGACACCCATGGTCACATACTTGGGGACGTGGTGCTCTCCGAGATCTGTGGCGCCATCAATCACGGGCTGCGGCCCCCGGATACTTTCGCGCGTTTCGGGGGCGACGAATTCGCGATTCTGCTCCCGCACACCAATCTGGGGGGCGCGCGCTCCGCCGCGGAGCGGATTCTCAACACGGTTCGGGATCTGCGGGTGCCGGGAGACAATGATGTCGAGATCTGCTGCACGATTTCCGTGGGCGTTGCTTCGTTCGTGCCCCCGGACATGTCCGCGGCCGACCTGGTTCAGCGGGCAGATGACCGGCTGATCGCCGCCAAGAAGGCGGGCAAGGACCGCTACATCGGATAGTGTCAGCCGGGGCCAGGAGGAGGAAGAATGCCGAAGCGTTACCTGATTGCAAACTGGAAAATGAATCTGCCGGGGGAGGGCGTGGAGTCGTTCTGCCGCGCCGTCCGGGGATGGACGATGGGAGCGGACGTCGAAACGGTGATCGCCCCTCCGTTCCCCTTCCTGATGGATCTGGCCGGTTTCGAGACCCCGGAGTCGAGAGAGTTCACTGTTGCGGCGCAGAACTGTTCGTCCGAGCCGAAGGGAGCGTTCACGGGGGAGGTGTCGGTGGAGATGCTTCTCCAGGTGGGGGCTCGGGATGTGATCATCGGGCACTCGGAGCGCCGCCACATTTTTCATGAGGACGATGCGCTGATCGGACGGAAGCTGGCCGCGGTCGCGGAAGGCGGGCTCACTCCCATTCTCTGTATCGGTGAAGAGGAATCCGTGCGCGAATCGGGCGGTACGAACGACCTTCTGCGCAGGCAGCTCGAAGCGGCGCTGGGAGCGGTGACCGATCCCCCGGATGACCTGATCGTCGCCTACGAGCCGGTCTGGGCGATCGGAACCGGAAAGCACGCCACCGCGGAGATCGTCGCGGAGACGCATGGCGAGATCGGTCGCATCCTCGAGGCGCTCGCCGGCCGGACCTTTCCCATTCTCTACGGTGGAAGCGTTTCTCCGGAGAATGCGTCGGACCTGGCGGCGGTGCAGGGTGTGGACGGTTTCCTGGTGGGAGGAGCCAGTCTGGTGTCGGCCAGATTCGAGGTCATCGGGCACGCTCTGGAACAGGAATCCTGACAAACCGAGAGATCGCCGCTGCAGGCAATGAGGGCATCATCAATGTGGTGATTGTCGTCCCGAGCGGGCGGGTGGAAGGGCAGGCGAGGGACCTCCCCCGATGCGATGTGGATGGTTTTGCTGGACGCCCGCGCCGCACGCTCTTCGCCTGAAGGGTCGTTGTCGCATTGGGGGAGATGTCTCGCATGCCCACCCGGCCCACCCGCTCGACATGACACTGGCGACGTGATTATCGAGAAGGAGACGCTGCCGCTTCGTTTCGAATGTGTGGCCGAAACCCTCGCGCGAAGGTGGTGATTGTCGTCCCGAGCGGGCGGGTGGAGGGGCAGGCGAGGGACCTCCCCCGATGCGATGTGGATGGTTTTGCTGGACGACCGCGCCGCACGCTCTTCGCCTGAAGGGTCGTTGTCGCATCGGGGGAGATGTCTCGCATGCCCACCCGGCCCACCCGCTCGACATGACACTGGCGACGTGATTGTCGAGAAGGAGACGCTGCCGACTCGTTGAAAGGGAGGCGTGGAGAACCGGGGAGACAGGCTTCGGAAGGATTTTGTGAACCGGATGCTTTCGCTCCGTGGGACGATGATGAACATCGGAATGTTCATCATCAAGTCGGGTCGATGTATGATGCACCGACGGCGAGGCCGGACGGGAGGTTGTATGGTTCCCGGATGGGCCCGCCGTGGGAGACATCCGATTCGTACGAATTCGGGAAGAATTCCGGGGTGGGTCACGTTCTGAGATCGCGCAAACGAACGGACCCGGAGAGACAATGACAGTATTACTAGTCGTAGTTCATGTAGTGATCAGTATCTTTCTGATCCTGGTCGTGCTCCTGCAGCAGGGGAAGGGAGCCGATCTGGCCGGCGCTTTCGGCGGCGGAGGTTCTCAGACCGCCTTTGGCGCGCGGGGAACCACGACGCTGCTGCACAAGCTGACGGTGACGTTTTTCGTGCTGTTCATTCTGACCTCGATGGCTCTGGCGGTCCTGCAGGCCCGGCCACGGACCTCGATGTTGAACAGCGGGACCGCACCGGCGAGCACGCCGGCACCAGCGGGTCAGTGAGAGTGATGCGACCGATGATTGCCCAAGTGGCGGAATTGGTAGACGCGCACGTTTGAGGGGCGTGTAGCTTCGGCTGTGCCGGTTCGAGTCCGGCCTTGGGCACCATGTAAAGGCTCGCGCTTCATCGCGAGCCTTTTCCATTTGGAGGGCTGATGACCGATCTGTTGCGGAACGACCTGAACGACCCGAGAAATCTGCCGAACGAGGAGCTGCTTCGCGGTCTGATCGGCCGACTGGTGGAGGACCTCAAGAAGGGAGAGGGGGATTCCGACAAGCGCCGGCAGGTGGAAGAGTGGCTCCGGAGCCTCTCCGAAAAGTATCCCGAGTTTTCCATCGAACAGGGCCTTCGGGACTACTATCTTGCGGAAGCCGCCCGGTTCAAGGCGCAGTTCGACGAGAACGCTGATCTGATCGAGCGGCTGAATCTCGGCAGATCCGTGGAGACCTATCTCGAGAAGGCCGCGGAGATCGACCGGCGGGCCAGAGAGAACCAGCCGTGAAGATCCTGATCGCCAATCGGGGGGAGATTGCCGTGCGGATTATCCGGGCCTGCAAGGAGCTCGGCTACGAGACGGTCAGTGTCTACTCGGAAGCGGACCGCTCTGCACTCCACGTCCTCTACTCCGATCAGGCCATCCCGGTGGGTCCGGCGCCTTCTTCCGAGAGCTATCTGCGGATCGACCGGATCCTCGATGCGGCCCGGGTCACCGGAGCGGATGCGATCCATCCCGGCTACGGATTCCTTGCAGAGAATGCCGCATTCGCCGCTGCCGTTCGCGATGCCGGCTTGACCTTCATCGGTCCCTCGGTGGAAGCGATTCAGGCGATGGGATCGAAAACCGAGAGCCGGCAACGGATGAGCCGGGCCGGCGTGCCGATCGTTCCGGGTCTGGAACGGGCGGTGAAGGACTTCGCCGAGCTCGCCGAGTTCGCCTCCGCCACCGGCTACCCCCTGATGATCAAAGCCAGCGCTGGCGGTGGCGGCAAGGGGATGCGGATCGTTCGTGCCGAGGCGGAGCTCCGTTCGGCATTCGAGCGGGTTCAGAGCGAAGCCGGGTCGTTCTTTGGCGATTCCTCGGTCTATGCGGAGCGGGCCATCGAGGCCCCCCGTCACATCGAAGTGCAGGTCCTCGGCGATCAGCATGGGAACGTCATCCACCTGGGAGAGCGCGAGTGCACCATCCAGCGGCGGCATCAGAAGGTGATCGAGGAGTGTCCTTCTCCGGTCGTCGATGAGGAGCTTCGCCAGCGGCTTGGAGCTGCCGCGGTCAAAGCGGCTCAGGCGGTCGGGTACTACTCCACGGGAACCGTCGAGTTCCTGATGGATCCGGAGCGCAATTTCTACTTCCTGGAGATGAACACACGGCTCCAGGTGGAACATCCGGTGACCGAGGCGGTGACCGGCATCGACCTGGTCAAGGAACAGATCCGCATTGCGCAGGGGGAGAAGCTCTCGCTCCGGCAGGAGGATGTCCGGATGACCGGCCACGCCATCGAGTGCCGGATCTACGCGGAGAATCCGTTCCAGAACTTCGCGCCTTCGCCAGGAAAGATCCGACACCTCGAGCTGCCGCAGGGACCGGGTGTTCGCAACGACAACGGAGTCTACTCAGGGTTCAGCGTCCCGCTGCACTACGATCCGATGCTGTCGAAGCTGATTGCGTTCGGCGCAACCCGGGAGGAGGCAATGGGACGGATGAAACGGGCACTGGCCGAGTATCGTGTCGACGGGATCGAGACGAGCATTTCATTCTTCTCGGCGATCCTCGATCATCCGGACTTCCGCGCGGCGAACTTCGACACCGGCTTCATCGAGCGGTTCCTCCACGATCTGACGGTGGAGACTCCGATCGATCAGAGCACCATCGACGCCGCGGTCATCGCCGCGGCAATCTTCGCATTCGAGGAATCTCAGCAGGCTCGGCTCCCCGAGGAGAGCGAGTCGCGCTGGAGACGAGCCGGCCGGCTGGAAGCGATCAACGGAGGCCGTTCGTGAGACTGATTGCATGTCTGGGCGAGGAGGAGATTCCGGTCGAGGTGGAGCGTTCGGGGTCCGGATACCGGGTTCGGCTGCGGGATCAGTGGATCGCCGCGGATCTGGTCACGGCCAATGCGTTCCTCCGCTCACTCCGCTTCGATGATGGCAAGCAGTTCCTGATCCTGCACCACAGCGACGGAGCCCGCCACGAGCTGTTGTTCGGCGACTCGACGGTCCATGTCGAGATCCGGGATCCGCTGGCGATGCGCCGGCGGAGCCAGCGCGAGGACCTCGAAGGGGATGCCGAAGTGGTACGAGCAGTGATGCCCGGACGGGTGGTGCGGGTGCTGGTGGCGGCGGGCGACCAGGTGCAGAAGGGCGATGGTCTGCTGGTGGTCGAAGCGATGAAGATGGAGAACGAGATCACCGCGCCCCGCGATGGGGCGATCGCCGAGGTCCTGGTCGAAGCGGGTCAGACCCTCGATGGCGGCACCGACCTGATTCGCATGGGCGACTGAGCCACCCGGTCCGGCCGGACATCTGAGGTACAATTTTCCGACGATGGACGAGCCGAAAGAGCCGACCGACCTCCCTGAAGAAGCCCCGGAACCCGACAGCTCCGCACTTCCGGCGGATCCGGTTCCACCGCCGGAAGACGACGAAGTGACCGAGGAATCGGGCTCGGCGGCGTCTGTCGATGGAGTCGAGAGCGGCGAGACATCATCCGTCGACGCTCCGGTGGAAGCCGATGCGGAGGAACCGCCGCCTCAGGAAACGGTGATCGACTCCTCTCAGTCCGCTCCCTTTCCCGACGCGGTCCCGGCGACGGTGGTGCTGGTCGCCGAGTTGCCGCAGTACCAGACTCGAGCCGAGCAGGATCCGGAACATGTGCCGGCTCTTCTCGGGCGGATGCAGCAGATCGTCGGCGAAGCCGTCTTTCTCTACGACGGGCGGGTGATGGAAGACCCCTTCTCTCCGCTGTTGATCGCGCAAATGCCTGATGCCGCAAGTGGAATGGATGCTCTCCGGAAGATCGAGCAGGATCTGCGGGAGGCGAATGAGCGTCCCGGGGCGAGTCCGATCGATGCCCGGGTGGTCCTCCATGCGGGGGATGTCCGGGAGAAGGATGGTTCGCTGGTGGGGCATGGAGTGGAGTCGGCGCTGGCCATCGTGGATTCCCTTGCGCCCCTGCAGATCGCGGTTTCGGGAAGGGTGCTCACCGCGGCGGGGCTGTCGCCGGACAGCGACGCGGTGACCCGGCTGGGCGACGACTCGTTTTTCGATCTCACCTCGGTTCCCGCACCGGTCGATGACGAAGCTACCGTGCTGGAGCGGTCCGCCGATGTACGGCCTCCAGGGCGCGGCTTTCCTCGTTGGGCTCTGGGTGCGCTCGTGGGGCTGGCGGCGATTGCGGTGATTGCCGCGGTGCTGATGACTCGCGGAGGCTCGACGCCGAGCGTGACCCGAGCTGCCGCGACCGTGCCCCTCGCGGCGGCCTCTCCGACCGCCCCTGAATCGGCGGCCGAGAGCTATCGTGTGGCGCTGGAGCGGTTCGATGCCCAGCTTCCGGACCCCCGTGTGGCCGCAGATGCGACCCTGATGCGTGCGGTGGCCGCACGCCTGCTTTCCGCCTATCCGCAGGTGACGCTGGTGGATGCGGCCGGTCCGGCCGAGGTTCGGATCGGAGTGCGGACCGATCTGGCGGACGGCGAAACGAGGGCGACACCATTCCTGCTCCGGGGGGCGAATGCCGAAGAAGGAGAGGCGATTCCGGTCTCGGATCCGGGCGTTGCGGGAGCGGCGGTGAGTCGCTGGGCCGCCGCAATGCTCGAACTGAAGCGCCCCGGAGTGATCAGCGAGGATCCGGAGGCGCTCCAGCATTTCGCGCAGGCGATCAGAATCGCAGGTGTGGATCGCTTCCGTCCGGAACAGAAAGCTCTGGATGAGCTGGAGGCTGCGACGGAGAAGGATCCCCGCTTTCTGGGAGCCTGGATCTTCGACGCAGAGTTGGAAAAGGCGGCGGGGAATGATGAGGAAGCTCTTGCCGCAATCCGCAAGGCGGTGGCTCTCTCACCCGATGATCTGACGCTTGCCCGTCGGGTGGGACGATGGGAGCTCGAGGGAGGCAACCCGGCCGATGCGCTCGATTCGTTCGCGGCGATTCTGAAGCTGCAGCCGGGGGACATCGAATCGATGCGTGCGATCGGGTTTCACGCCGTGTCGGTCGCCGATGAGCCGAAGTTCAATGCCGCGCTCCAGAGCCTTTCCGTGGTTCCCGACGACCAGCGCGAGCTCCACGACGGGGATCTGCTGGCAGCCAACGGACGGATCAACCAGGCAGTCGATCGGTATTACGAGATCGAAAAGCAGACGCCGAACGACCCGGCCCTCGCGTTCAAGATCGGCAGAATCGCGGTGCTGAGACGTTCGATGGAAATTGCCAATCTGGAAATGGAGAAGCTGTCCCGGCTTCGAGCGCCCTTCCATGCACCGATGCTTCGCGCCTACATCGCAGCGGAGAAAGGGGATCGGGAGGAAGCGGAAGCAGCGCTTCTGGAGGCCGAGCGGAACGCCACCTGGAGCAGCGCCTACAACACCTATGCGGCTGAGGTCTACACCGTTCTGGACCAGACCGGGAAGGTGCTGCCGGCACTGCGGCGTGCGGTGGGCCGGGGGGAACCGACCCTCCAGATGATCGAGACCAATCCTCTGTTCCGGTTTCTCCAGGGGGACGCCGGATATCAGAGCCTGACCCGCGAGGTCGATGAGAAAAAGGCGGCCATCGTCGGCAAACTGAGCTCGATCCAATTCTGATCGTCGCGCGCGGGAGGAGACCCATCTTCATGATCGTCACAGCAAAGCTCGGCTTTTCTGCAGCCCACCGGCTGCACAATCCGAATCGCGACGCCGAATGGAATCGGCAGACCTTCGACAAATGCGACAATCCCGCCGGTCACGGACACAACTACGTCATCGAGGTCAGCGTCCGGGGGGAGATCGATCCGGAGACCGGGATGGTCATCGATCTGAAACGATTGAAGACAATCGTGCGGAAACACCTGATCGATCTCGTGGATCACCGCAACCTCAACGAGGACGTGGATTTCCTTCGAGGAATGATTCCGACCGCGGAGAACCTAGCCCGCGCGTTCTGGGACCGTCTGCAGGGAGTGGTCGAGCCGGGAGAAGCTCGATACGATCGTTCTGCGCGAGACGGAGAGTAACTCAGTGGCCTATCGGGGAGAGGATTCAGCGTGAATTACGAACTGGCGGTGATGGCACTGGAAGGGCTGGGACGTGCACCACTGAGTGTCGAGGTGGGGGAGAGAGGAGTGGAGATCCGGGGCAGCTCCACCGGCCTGCGTGAGCTTGCGCGGCTGCTGCTTCTTCTCGGAGGAGATGGCGTGGCCGACGGAGAAGAGTTCGAGCTGCTCTCAGGTGTTCATCTGACCCCCGAATCGTTTCCCCTCCGGCTGAAATGCCGGTCCACTTCTTCCGACGGCGAAGAGTAGCCGCGGGGGCGCCGCGGCTTCGCGTGCGGCGAGAGGCCCGGGAATCCCGGTTTCAGTAGCGCAGAAGCGAGTGAACCGGAAGGGTCCCGAGCTTCTCCCGGCCGTGAAGGAATTCCAACTCCACCACGACGGCCAGTCCGAGAACCTCGGCGTGGAACAGTCCGAGCAGCGTGGCCGCCGCGGCTCCGGTTCCACCCGTGGCGAGCAGATCGTCGACAATCACGACCCGATCTCCCGCCTCCAGGGCGTCATCGTGGACTTCCAGCGCATCCGTGCCGTATTCCAGGGTGTATTCGTTGCGGTAAGTGGTCCAGGGGAGCTTCCCCGGCTTTCGGATGGGCACGAAGCCGCAGCCGAGCCGGCGGGCGATCGCACCGCCGAAGATGAACCCGCGGGACTCGATGCCGGCCACCTGGGTCACCCGCTCGTTGAGAAACGGCTCGCAGAGTTGTTCGACCGCCTGGGCGAACGCCTCCTCGGAACGGAGCAGGGGCGTGATGTCCTTGAACACGATTCCCGGCTTCGGAAAGTCGGGGACGTCACGGATGAAGCCTGCGAGCTCGATTGGTTCAGTCATCGGTCCGGCCGGTCAGAAACGGACGTCGAAGTCGCCGAACTGGCCGCTGAAGTCCTTCTTTTCCTGGTCGATGCGGGACACTTCCGCGTAGCGCGGTCCCTCCCGCAACTCCTCGATCCATTCGTCGATGTGATCGGACTCTCCCTCCACCGATGCTTCCACTGTCCCATCGCGGAGGTTGCGGATCCAGCCCTTCAGCTCGAGCCGGCGTGCGACGCGGGTCGCATAGAAGCGATATCCCACGCCCTGGACCTTCCCATGGATTCTGATGTGCCGCATTTCCTTCATATGAGCTTCTGCTCCTGACGAGGTCATCATAGCGGAGCGCTCCGGCTCCGTCGAGCCATCACTCCGCTCCGGGGCTTCCTTCCTTCCATCCGAACTTCCCGACCAGCGGGACGAATTCGGCGGTGCCGCAGTCCTCGATCTGGACGCCGGTTCCCACCCGGACGACCCGGGCCAGGCGCTGCCGCCCGGCGGGACCGACCGGAATCACCATTCGCCCACCGCGCGAAAGTTGTGAAACCAGCGGCTGAGGAATCTCGGGAGCCGCGGCGGCGACGATGATCCTGTCGAAGGGTGCCTGGTCCGACCATCCGTACGTCCCGTCGAAGACCTTGATGCTGAGATTGTGGATCTTCAATTGGCGCACCAGATCAACCGCAACCATCGCCAGCTCGTGAATTCTTTCGATGGAGAAGACCCGTGCAGCCAGCCTGGAGAGCAGAACCGCCTGATAACCGGTTCCGGTTCCGATCTCCAGGACCTTCTCCGATCCGTCCAGATCCAGGAGCTCGATCATCCGTGCGACGATCCATGGGTGGGAGATCGTCTGGCGCTGTCCGATCGGCAGGGCGGCAGGTGAATACGCCTTCGCCGCCACCAGATCCGGTACGAACAGGTGCCGGGGGACCTGTCTCATCGCCTCCAGCAGCCGGGGATCCCGAATGCCCCGCGCGGCCACGTGCCGTTCGACCATCAGCTCCCGCAGATGGCTGAAACGATCCGCCCCCGCGGTCCCATCATCCCGTGATCGCTGCAAGCTCCCCCTCGAGTTCCTTGAGTCGCTCAATCGACGGGTGATGCGTCAGATCGAGATGAAGAGGAGTGATCGAGATCAGGCCCTGGTCCACGGCGGCGAAGTCTGTGCCCTCGCCTTCTTTCCAGACCGGAGGCTCCCCTCCGATCCAGAAGTACTTCCGTCCCCGCGGATCCAGCCTCTCCACGACGCCCTCGGTATAGATTCTCTTGCCCAGCCTGGTGATCCTGACCCCTCGAAACTCCCCCAGGGGAAAGTTCACGTTGAGAACGATCGCCGGATCGGCAGGCCGGTCGATCATCTGCCCGACCATCCCCGCCGCGAATCGCGCGCATCGATCGAACGAGAAATTCTCACCGATCGTCGCCGAGAAGGCGATCGAACGGATGTTCAGCAGCGCCCCTTCGAAGGCGGCGGAAATGGTTCCGGAGTAGGTGACGTCATCGCCGAGGTTCGGCCCGAAGTTGATTCCGGAGACGACGAGGTCCGGACGCCGGTCACGAAGCAGATACTGCACGGCGAGATTGACGCAGTCGGTGGGTGTTCCGTCGACGGTCCATTCGTTCTCCGCGAGCTGCAGGAGCCGGAGAGGGTGGTTGAGGGTCAGCGCGTGGGATGCGGCGCTCTGTTCCCGGTCCGGAGCGACGACGATGACCTCGCCGACCTCGCGCAGGGCAGCGGCGAGCTTTTTGAGGCCCTCGCTGTAGATTCCGTCATCGTTCGTGACCAGGATTCGGGGTGGATTCATGCGCGGTGTGAAATTACCACAGAACGCGGGTGGCTCACGCCACGAAGCGGTCTGTGGAGGAAATTCCGGGGGGCGGACCGGCGTCCGTATCAGGCCACCCTGCACGAGCGGTTGTCCCTTGTCATCCAGAGCTGCGAAATGGCGTCGGACCGCAGGCAGCCGAGGCCTTGTTCTCACGGGTCGGGCGTCTGAGCCGGGGCGGTTGCCGCGGGATTCCGGTTCTGCTCGATGCCGTGAAGGCGGGCGTAGAGGTTCCACATCAGCAGCGTGAAGACCAGCAGGATGATCAGCGCGAGCAGCCGGAAGATCCAGATCGTCCGGTTCATCCGTGATGCTCCCAGGCCCAGCGGATGGCGTAGGCCATTGGCCGCGCGTTTGCCAGCCCCTGTCCTGCGATGTCGAAGGCGGTTCCGTGGTCGACCGAGCAGCGAAGAAACGGCAGGCCGAGCGTCACGTTGACCGACTCCTCGAAGTAGAGCGTCTTGACGGGGATGAGTCCCTGATCGTGATACATCGCCATCACCACGTCGTACTGCCCGAGGTGAGCCGATCGGAAGATGGTGTCGGGGGGATGCGGTCCGGAGATCGACAGCCCCAGATCCGCGGCTCTCATCACTCCCTCCTGGATGATCATCTCCTCCTCGCCGAACATCCCTCCCTCTCCGGCATGGGGGTTGAGCCCGGCGACCGCGATGCGCGGTTTGCTGCCATAGAAATTCGCGTACTCCTGGTGGGTCAACAGCGCGAGTGCGGTGATCCGATCCGAGGTGAGCCGGAGAATGGCCTCGGTCATCGGGACGTGAACCGAGAGCAGGACGACTTTCAGCGTCGGCGAATCGAAGTACATCGCATAGTCCCGGGCATAGCTGGTCAGTCCGCAGTGGTCGGCCAGCAGCTCGGTGTGCCCGATGAACTCGGAGCCCGCCTGGCGGATGGCTCCTTTGTGAATCGGGCCGGTGACCAGGGCTGTGCAGAAGCCATCGTCGACCGCCTGAAGCGCGGCCTGGATCGACCGGAGCGCCGTGGCGCCATAGGCGGCCGTCACCGTGCCGAACTGCAGCGGTTCTTCCGGAATCGAGAGGCCGACGTCGATGAACGTGCGGGACGCGCGGTTCTCGCGAGTCAGGATTGTGGGATCGCGGTGACATTCGACGTAAGTGGCGATCCCCAGCCGATCGAGAGTCTGGAGGGTGTAGTTCCAGTCCCCGAACATGACGATCCGGATCTCCGGATCGATCAGCTCCAGAGCCCTGAAGACGGTCTCGGTTCCGATTCCGGCCGGATCTCCGAGGCTGATCGCAATCTGCTTCATGCGACGAATTGTATCGTCAAGCCGGCGGATTGCGGACCGGAAGCTCCGGTCCGGGATTTCTCACGCTGTCGCGTCGCGAGCTGGGAGGAACGTAGCTGGAGCACGACCCTGCGTGCGTTACGGAAGCCCCGCGCGCCCTCCGGAGCAGGGACAGTGCGAGGAAACCCCGGCTGGATCACTCCTGCTTGAACAGATACCTGATCCAGTGCTTCTGGATGACCAGGTTCGGGGCGTCCGGCCGGTTCAACTTCAGACAACTCCGGTCGTACCATTCGATCCAGCCGTGGAGCTGCTCGCCATCGGACATCACCACCACCATCGGCGTCCGCGCATTGATCTGCTTGAGGTAGTAGAAGTTCTCCGCTCCGGTCTGTTCCGGGGGCGGCTGCCTTCCGGGTGGTTTTCCGGACGATCTGCCACCATTGCGCTGCGTTCGCATCAGGTTGCGGGTCAGCGGATGATCCTGGTCGAGCTCGGGCGCTCGGGCTCTTGCACGTTTCGGCACTGCCATCCTGCCTCCGTGAAACCGTTGTGGGTCGAAAGGATCTGGCCCGGATTTCTCAGCCCGTCTCAGCAGCAGAGACGGAATCCGGACCGGGACTTGCGCGCCGTTCCTGCGAACGCCGTGCCTTTCCGGAAACAATGGTCGTCTGCCGATCGGCCGGGATCTCCGGCGATCAGGGAGATGCCGGAGTCCTGGTGGCTGGCCGGATGGGGCGCTTGCGAGGCCTCTCCGCTTTCCCTTAGAATGCGCACGCTCGCCATCGAGCCCGGATCCTGCATCAGAGAAGCCGGGTAAGGCTCGCCCCCAACCGGGGTGTCTGGAGGTTTCCTTGAATTCAGTTGTCTGTATCAGTCATGTTCCCGACACGGAATCGAGAATCAGAGTCGCCTCGGACGGACGTCACATCGACGAGGAGGGGATCAAGTTCATCGTCTCCCCGTACGACGAGTTTGCTCTGGAAGAGGCCATCCGGCTCAAGGACGCGCAGGGTGGCGACGTGACCGTGCTGACGTTCGGTCCGGACCGGGCCACCTCGGCCCTGCGTGAGTGTCTCGCCCGCGGCGCAACCAAAGCGGTGCACGTGAACCACGAGGCGGCGGGGGATGCCGATTCGCTCGGAATCGCTCGCGTCCTGGCGGCCGCAATCCGCGACATTCCCCACGACGTGATCTTCTTCGGGAAGCAGGGAGTCGGCACCGACAACTCCCTGGTCGGCCCGATGGTGGCGGAGTTGCTCGGTCTTGCGCAGGTCAATGTCGTCACGAAGATGGAAGTTCAGGATGGGAAGCTCACTGCCCATCGTGAGATCGAGGGTGCCGAAGAGATCATCGAAGCGACTCTTCCCGCGGTGATCACCGCACAGAAGGGGCTGAACGAGCCGCGGTTCGCGTCGCTCAAGGGGATCATGGCGGCGAAGAAGGTCCCGGTCGACAGCAAGTCCATTTCCGACCTCGGACTGAGCGAAGACGAGATCATCGGCAGCCGTCTGCAGGTCATCAGTCTCGATCCGCCTCCGGAGAAGCCGGAAGGCCGGAAGATCGACGGAAGCGACCCGCAGGCCGCGGCCGCCGAGATCCTCAAGTACATCCGCGACGAAGTGAAAGCACTGTAGAGGGACGACACCATGGCAAAGGTTCTGGTCGTTTGCGACCTGAAAGAGAGTCAACTGAAGAAATCGAGCCGCGAGATTCTGACCATCGGTCGGAAGATTGCGGAAGGCTCAGGCGGCGAACTGGCCGCCGTGGCCTTTGGTCCGGGCGCGTCGGCAGTTGCCGCGGAAGCGGGCAGTTACGGTGCGACCAGGCTCATCGCTGTGAGCGAGACGAGTCTCGAGAGCTACAGCACCGAGAATTACGCCGCGGCGCTGGAACAGGTCTGCGCAGCGGAGAGCCCCGATGTGCTGCTGTTCGCGACTTCCTCGTCGGGCAAGGACCTCGCCCCCAGGATCGCCGCCCGCCTCGGTGCCGGAGTCGCTTCCGAGGTGACCGCGCTCGAGTGGGCGGAAGGGAAGCTCCGGGCGAAGCGTCCGGTCTACTCCGGAAAGCTGATCGCCACGGTGGAAGTCGTGTCGAAGCCGGCGATCGCCACCTGCCGAGCGAATGCCTTTGCTCCCGAGCAGAACGGCGGAGCGTCGGCGGAGGTCTCTGAGGCCGCGTTTCAGGCGCCCGAGGCGAAAGCGAAGCTGGTGGAAACAAAGCAGCCGGAGGCGGCTGAGATGTCCATCGCGGAAGCCGACATCATCGTGTCCGGCGGGCGGGGGCTGAAAGAGGCCGCCAACTTCTCCTATGTCCGCGACCTGGCTCACGCGCTCGGCGGTGCCGTGGGGGCCTCGCGCGCAACAGTCGATGCGGGATGGATCGATCACCAGCATCAGGTCGGACAGACCGGGCGCGTGGTCAGCCCGAACCTCTACATTGCCGCTGGGATTTCGGGAGCCATCCAGCATCTCGCCGGAATGCAGTCATCCAAGCACATCGTGGCCATCAACAAGGATCCGGAGGCACCCGATCTTCAAGGTCGCGGATCTCGGCGTGGTGGGCGATCTGTTCGAGATTCTGCCGCCGCTGACCGAGGAAGTGAAGAAGGCGAAGGCGTAGGGAGTTCTGGAGTTCTGGAGTTCTGGAGTTCTGAAGTTCTGAAGTTCTGGAGTTGCCGGGTGCGGGCGGGGGCTTTGGAGTGCGGCGCCCACGCGCCGCTTTCGTTGAAGGTCCGTTCATCGCGAAGGCCGAAGCTCGGGCAGTGCCGCCCCTTTCAGGGGCTCCAAAGTTCCGGCGATTGCGCCCGGGGGCTGACGCCCCCGGCTAAACAGAGTGCCGCCCTTCGGGCTGAAGAACTGTGAGTTCCGGAGTTCTGGAGTTCTGGAGTTGCCGGGTGCGGGCGGGGGCTTTGGAGTGCGGCGCCCACGCGCCGCTTTCGTTGAAGGTCGGTCCCACGCGAAGGCCGAAACTCGGGCAGTCGCGCCCACCGAATCGAATCGAGGGGTGTCGCCCTGCGGGCGGAAGAACCTCGACAGCCGCCTTCAGAACTTACTTCTGGTCTGGATTGCTGGGCGACACCTGGACGCTCTGGGAGGTGTAATTGCCACCCATTCCCGCGGCGATCGCGTTGCCACCAGCACATTCCAGCGAGAGGACTCCGCCGTGCCGTGCCACCGGAGTGGAGCAGTCGTCACTGATCACCGCCTGGTAGACGGTGGGACTCCGGCCGGTGATCCGATCTTCCACGTAGGTGACGAAGAAGTAGTCGACGGTGATGCCTTTCCGGAACTCGGGAAGGATGACCATCGCCTCGTCCAGGATCCGCTCGCCATCCACGTAGCACCAATCCTCGGCACCGTGCTGGCGGAAAAAGACCCGCGGCGTGCCGGTGACGTTGAGACGTGCCTCGACCAGAGCCTTGCGCTCAGGCCGGAAACAGCTCGGACTCTGGTGAACGATGGGTGGCGGTGCGGCGGGCGGAGTCTGGGCCAGGGCCGCGGTCGCGCCGAGCACCATCATCAGGAGTACGCACTGTAAGTTTTTGCCACGCATGATCATCCTCTCTGACCAGAACGAACAGCGAAACCGGCCGCTACCTTCCACTCTCGATCCGGGACCTATAGTACTTCACCTCGGGGGTCTGTTCGATGCTGTCGATCGAGCGCCGGAGGTATTCTCTGGCGAGAGAGAAGTTCCCGAGCTCGAACTGGTTGACCGCCACGGAGAACATGTCCCTTTCCTCCCCCTTCTCGAGGGGAGAGGCCCGATCGTAGGCGTCCTGGGACTGATTGAAGAAACGGCAGCGATTCAGGCCCCGTCCCACCGCCATCAGTACGTAGCGGGGGAGCGTCGGCTGGCCCAGGATCCGGAGGTAGATATCGCCTGCCCCGGCGCATTGATCGGCGGCCGAAAGGTCTCTCGCTTCCCGCACCAGAGAAAAAATTTCTCCCTCGGTCAGAACGGAAGGGAGCGGGCGGGGTGGGGCGGGCGTCGAGGCTGCGGGAGCGGGAACGGTGACTTTGGAGAGCGACTCTCCGGGTGGCTCAGCCGGGGGTGGCGGCGATGATTCGATGCTGTGCTGGTCGTACTGCGACCGTCGGTCGAGCTCGTCGAGAGCGCCGGAGACGTCGTTCCGCTGCCTGGAGGATTCCGGCAGGCGGCCTTCCAGTTCCATGGCGGCGGGGTAGTCGCCGGCGTTGACGTAACAGACGAAGAGGGAGGCCTGATCCTCGTCACTGAGCGGAAGAAGGGCCTGTGCGGCCCGAAAGTGCGTCGACGCATCCTTCCACTGCCTTTCCCGGGCCGCAATCCTGCCGAGATAGACATGGGCCATTGCGTTGGACGGCTCGCTGGTCAGAACGCTCTCCGCGTACCGCTTCGCATCCCCCAGCAGACCTTCCCGGATGCTGGCCTCGGTCAGCGCCAGCTTGAGCGGAACCGATCCGGGATCCTTTGCCAGAAGCTGTCGCAGGGAGTCGATCTCCCGCACCGGCTCCGGAGCCGGCGCCGCGGGCTCTGCGGACGGCTTCGCCGGTGCCGGGGCGGGTTCGTCAGCGGCCGTTGCCGGTGTCTCCACCTTCTGCGGCTCAGAAGCGGGAGAGGCCGCGATGGGTGCGGGAGAGGTCGGGACGGGTGCCGGTGTCGCGGCAGTGACCGGCTTCCCGCTGCCGGTGGCCGGTGCAGGTGGCGGCGGAGCTGTCTCCCGCATGGCCTGTGGAGGAGCGGTCCGATCCGGAACCGTTCGATTCGGCGCCAGCCGCGCAAATACCTGTTCGAACGTCCGCTGGACTGCCGGATCGAGATTGAGGGTCCGGTAGGTGGGGGCGATGTCTTCGGCACGGAGCACGTTCTGTACCGCGAGCGCGGCATCACGGCTCCGTCCAAGCGCCTGATAGGTCAGCGCGAGGTAGACCTGTGCGGTCTCGTAATCGGCCAGGTTCTCCAGGAATCCGAACGATGCGAGCTCGAGCTCCTCAGCGGCTTTCTGATAGTTGCCGGCCGCATAGCTGGTCCTGCCTCGGTCCAGCAGACGGAGGTGAAATTCGAGATTCGCCGACAGGGGAGCAGCGAAGAGCAGACAGAGAACCATCCAGTGAGTAAATTTTTTCATTCCAACCGATCCGTACGCGGGCTTCTGCACCTGGTGTGCTTCTATTCTACCCTCCAGAACCGTCTGAATAAACTGCGCAATCCCGAGGTGCGGGTCACCTCGTGCGGCTCCGGATCGTAGGGGAGGGGCTTCTGTTCGAGAACAGCCCCGGGATTGTCGACGAAGAGGGCCTGAGCGCGGGGCTCACCCCAGCGGTCGGCGATCACCGCGAAGGGTTCCCGGACCCGAGGAGGGCGCCGCTTCAGGTTATGGGCATCGGTGGCGATGAAGTGGACCATTTCGCTGTCGAGGAGCCGGATCGCGGCTTTGCGCGCAGCCGGTCCGAAGGCTCCTTCCACGCTGGAGGCGGTGAGCTGGACCCGTGCACCCCGTTCAATGAGGGTTCTGAGCGCTTCGGGGTTCTGCTGAAAGACATAGTTGCGCTCGGGATGAGCGATGATCGGTGACCAGCCCCGGATCTTCATCTCGTAGAAGATCGCGTCGACGCGGGGCGGAACTGCCATGGAGGCGAACTCGACCAGGATGGAGCGCCCCCCTGCCAGCGGAACGATTCCCCGATCGCTGTCGAGGATCTCGAGGACATCATGGGCGAAGAAATACTCGCAGCCGAGGATGATGCGAGGCCGTCCTTCCAGCCTGCGATTGAGCTCGAGAACCAGCTTCTGGAGCTCTTTGCGGGAGTCGTTGCGCCAGGGGCCGCGGAGTACGTGGGGTGTGGCGATGATGGTCTCGATGCCCTCGTCGGCGGCCATCAGGCACTGTGCCACGGCATCGTCCCAGTTGGTGGGACCGTCGTCCACGCCAGGGAGGCAATGATGGTGAATGTCGATCACGTCCGGGTGGCAGCGGCTCAGGAGGCGCGGGCGGTTTTCCGCTTCTCTCCGGAACGCTCCTCGTAATAGTACTCGTAGTACTGGCGGGAGAAGCGGTACCCGTTGGCCCGAAGATCGATGTTGTTGAGCAGAGCGCCGAGTACGGGGACATTGCTCTGCTTGAGCCGCTGGGCTGCCCGCTGGACCATCTCCCGAACGGTGTTGCCGCCGTGGATGCAGAGCACCACGCCGTCGGCGAGCGCGCCGAGGATCACCGCATCAGCCACGGCCATGAGCGGAGGCGAATCGAGGATGACGAAGTCGAACTCCTGCCGGACGAGGTTCATCAGATCCTTCATCCGATCCGAAGCGAGCAGTTCGGACGGATTGGGCGGGATCGGCCCGGACTCGATGAAGCTGAGCTGGGGGATCTCGGTTTCCTGAACGATATCCTCGAGCGGAACATTGGCGGCGAGGTAGTTGACCAGCCCGGCATGTTCGGTGGATTTGAAGACCTTCTTGATTCTCGGTTTCCGGAGATCGCCGTCGATGATCACCACTTTGCGGCCCATCTGGGCCAGAACGGTCGCGAGGTTGACCGCGGTGGTACTTTTTCCTTCGCGGGGCAGCGAAGAGGTGATCAGGATCGCTTTCGGGGATCGTGCCGAAGCCAGCAGCAGAGAGGTGCGGAATGCGCGATACGCTTCCGCGATCGGCGAACGTGGATCCGTATGAGGAATCAGATCCACTTCGATCGGATCCGCATCCGTCGAACGCCCGCCCAGTTTCGATTTCATGTAGCCGTAGGCGCCGTACCCGTAGCCGTAGCCATAGCCGGGTCGCGCGTGTGCGGCGGCGGGAATGATCCCGAGCGAAGCGAAGCCGGTGGTCTTTTCGACATCCTCCGGACTCTTCAGCGAGCGGTCCATGTACTCGAGGAAGAAGACGGCGGCGATCCCGAGGATCAGGCCGAGGGGGGCCGCGTTCTTGAGATTTTTCTGGGTGGTGGCGTTGAAGCGGGCGGTGGGAAGCTCGGCCCGTTCCACGAAATGGATGTTCGAGCTGTTCGAGCCCTTCAGCCGCGCGGAGACCTGGGTCTCGTTGAGCTGCCGGGTCAGTTCGTTCAGCAGATTCCGCTTGTTGTCGATCGTGCTCTTGAGGGTGAGGTAGTCGACGGCGTTGAGATTCAGCTCCATCGCCTTCTTCTTCTGCTCCTCGAGCGCCTGCTTCATGGTCTGTTCATGAGCCAGCGCCGATTCGTAGTCCTTCCGGGCGGATTCACGGACGGAGCCGAGGGCGTCCTGGATGGCCTTGTTCAGATTGCTTCGCGATCCGGTGATCTGCTCCTGCAGCCGGACCATTTCGGGATGTTCGGGCTTGAGCCGGGTGAGCTTCTGCTCGTATTCGCGCTCGAGCTTGAGCAGATCGCTTCGCAGCCCCTGGATCACCACGTTGTTGACCTCGGGGATGGAACCGGGTGAGGCGTTCATCACCGAGTTCCAGGTGGCCTGTTTCTGCATCCGGACCGACTGGGCCTGGTTGTACTGGGAATTCAGATCGTTGAGCTTTTCCACGATCAGGTTTCCCGATCCCTCCATGGAGACGATGTCCCGTTTGGAGGTGAACTTCTGAAGCTCACGCTCCCCGCTCTCGATCTCGTTTTTCAACTGCGCGATCTCGGCGTTGAGAAATGTGCTGGCCTGGCGGACGCTCTCGAACTTCCGCTCGATGGTCATCTGGATGTAGGAGTCGCCGATGCCGTTGGCGATCTTCTGGGACAGTCTGGGAGAGCCGGAGGTGTACCAGATCTCCACCAGCGAGGTGTAGAGGACCGGCTTGATCTCGATCCGATCGGAGATCTGATCGGCCATCCGGGTTTCCATCTCGCGGATCTGTTCGGGAGTTTTTCCTTCGACTCCGTCCGGATTCATCTCCTTGTCGTGAACCAGATCGAGATCCCGGACCACCTGCTCGGACATGCCGCGGCTCTTGAGCAGGGCGTACTGGGTCTGCAGAAACTCCTGAGAGGAGGGCTCGATGCGGAACAGATCATCGACGGTGATGCGGTTGGGATCTTCCCGCTCGATCTGCAGGACGACCTTGGACCGGTAGAGCGGTTTGGTGAAGTATCCACCGAGGAACGCTCCCAGGATGACGGTCAGGAGAATCACTGCCACCACCTTCCATCGTTTCAGAACGATGTTCCAGTAGTGGGAAAGATGAACTTCCTGATTCTGTTCGAAACTCGTTGCCATGGCTCACTCCGTCAGTCCTCGACGGGAGGGGTTTGATACAGGATCAGAAGAAGCTTTCCCTGACGAAGATCTTGTCGTCGGCGCGAAGCTCCGGATCGGGGTCCTTGCCGGCGAGGATCCGGCCGAGATTGAAGGTCAGTCGCTGCTCCCGGCCGTCGGTACTCCGGATGACGACGATGTTCCGGGTGGAAGCGCGATCGGTCAGCCCACCCGCCGCCGCGATCGCCCGGAGAAGGGTCACCGCATCGGAGGCCTTGAACGTCACCACGCCCTGCTTCATCACCTCTCCGAGCAGCGAGATGGAGATCTGTGGATCGGCAGGAATGTTGATGACGTCTTCCGGCTGGACTGGAATGTTGAAGTCTGGATTGCCGCTGGCCATCAACTGGTCGACACCAATCTCGATCTGGTCGGTCAGTCCGTTCGAGGCAACCCGCAGAACCTGGATCGTGGCTCCATGGTTGGGGGCGAGGCCCCCTGCCGCGGAGATCGCCTGGAGCAGCGTCATGTTCGGAAGCACCGGGATCTTTCCCGGAGTCCGAACCTCTCCGAACACCGCCAGAGCCTCGCTCTCGAACTCCTTGACCACGACTGAAACGCTCGGGTTGGTGATGTATTTTTCGGCGAGCAGGGAGGCGATCCGGTTCTGGACCTGATCCGGGGTCATCCCGCTGACGTATACCGGTCCGATCAGGGGCATCGGGAACCGCCCGTCCGCCCCCACCCGTTCCTGGGTATTCAGGGTCGGATCCTGATCGACCTTGACGTCGAGAAGATCCCGCGGACCGATATGATAGTCGCTCGCCGGAGCCGGCGCGTTCTGCGCCAGCAGTGGAACGGCGAGCATCAGCAGGCCGATGAAAATGAAAAGTCTTCTGATCACAGTTATATGGAAACGCCAGCCACCGAGAAAACATGCCCGCTCAGGCTTCGAGCGGATCCGCCAATCCGTCTTCTCAGCCCAGTCCAGGACTGAAAGACAAGTGAAGGATGAGCCGAATTCCATGGTCATCAAATCCCTCGATGTTTGAGTCGCGCCGCCAGTAGCCATAGGTCAGCCCCGTCTGCAGCTTTCCGAGCTGAAACAGGAAGCCCACGGCGCCGTACCAGAGGTCGTCTTTCCGCGTCTGAACCCCGGATACCGAGGTGGGGGTATCGGCATAGTAGCGATTGATCCCCTTCTCCCCGATCAGGTGGAGCTCGAGTCGGCGCGTCATTTTCCGGGAGGTGGTCGCCTGAAAGCGATCCGCGGAGTAGAAGCGGTTGGTGCCGAAAATCGAGAACTCCAGCTCCCGGCTGGCGCCCAGATTCCAGCGCCAGCGGCTCTGCCGGCCGAACTGAGCCTGGAGTGAACCGAGCGCCCCGGAGTAGTCCTTCAGCGCGGGGTCGTCGAAGTCGAGGCGGGCAAACCCCGGCCTGAAGGTCAGAGTGGTGTTGGAGCGGTTCTGGCGGAGCTCGAGAAAGACCATGCTCTGCCGCGCATCGCTCTGGGTCGGATCGGTGAAATCGAACTCCGTCACTTCCGCTCCGATCCCGGTCTGGGTCAGCGGGAAGGTCTGGTGATTGAACGTCGCGGAGTAGTGGAACTCGTCACGATCGAGGTTCCCGGGGTCGCGGTAGAGCTCACCCAGATTGGTGTTCTCGAACGTGTACCGCCTCCAATCCGCGGCACCTTCCACGGTGGTCCGGCTGGAGATTTTCAGCTCGGTGTTCATCCCGTAGCTGTCTCCCTGCTGTCCAACCAGGCGCCGGAACTCGGAGATGTTGCGGGTCAGCTCGTCGGAGGTCGCCCCGTAGAAATCGAGATAGAGCCGGTTGAAGAGAAAATGGATGTCGCCGCGGTACCGATAGTTCAGTCGCCGGCGCTCCTTGTCGTGCACGAAATAGAGGTAGCTCGGCTCGATATCCGCGGAAAGCATGAATTTTCGATGAGGAACGTAATAGATCTTCTGGGGTGCGCTGATGGAGATCGCGAGATCGTTGGTCTCTTCTTCCGTGGGAAGATAGATATCGCGGTCGATCCCGATATCCCCCAGATTGAACGACGAGAGAACGTAGAGGTGCCCGAAGCGGAACTGCGCACTCTGGAGATCGCTCTCGATCCTGGTTTTCGCGTTCAGCTCGCGGTCACGGTTCCGCTCGTTGCTGGTCTGCGCAGACGCCGGACTGGTCATCGTCAGCAGAACGAGGAAGAAAAAAAATACGGGTATTTTCCGGCTGAGCCGGTTTGCTCGCAGTGTTATCTGCACCGCCATGAACGTCCCCCCCCACACCGTGCGAGTATTTTTGGAGTTTCTCGAAGCCTGAGCCGTTGGGTCATAATAGCTTAGAGTGCAGGGATTTGCGAGCGAGAAGAAGGAGAAACCGCGCCTGTGGGAAGGCGGTTTCAGGCACGGAGGATCGGGCCTGGATCTGCCCACGGGGCTGATCCGTGACGAAGCCGCGCCAGGAGGACGTTGTTGACCCGACTCATCTCCAACCTCGGCCGGGTCCTCCTGTTCGCCTATCTGCTGTGGCTGCCGCTTCCCTTCGGATCGGTCACCCACGCCGGGCAGGTTCCGCTGGTGCTCGGGGCGGTGCTGATTTTCATGGTCGCTCTTCTGGTGCCTCTGCGCCGGGCCCGGCGCGGAGATCTGGTTCTCCGGATGACTCCGGAGGGGCTGATCTGGGCGATCGGGGCGTTGACTCTGATTGCCGTGGTTCTGGCGGAGCTGGTGCCACTCCCTCCGCCGCTGGTTCGCCTGCTCTCGCCCATGAGCTGGAGAATCTGGACCGACAGCGGGATCATTCGCCGGCTGCTCGACCCGGAGATGTCCCGCCGGTTCCTGTTCCCTCTGACCATCGATCCCGGGGCCACCCGAGTTCATCTGGCCCGGTTGATCTCCTGCTTCGCGGTGTTTGCCGCCACTTCCCTGCTGATCCGGCGGCAGTCACACCGGTTACTGCTGACCGCCGTCCTCGGCTGTGCCGCGGTTTTCCAGGTCATCTATGGTCTCGAGCACTGGGCACGGCATTCCCGGGAGATCTGGGGCTGGGAAAACACTCTGATCCACAACCGGATCACCGGAACGTTCGTCAATCCGAACCACTACGCCCACTATCTGGCGCTCATCCTGCCCCTGGGGCTGTACCTGTCGATGACCGTCTGGCGCCACGCCCGCAGTGCGGCATCGAGTTTCCCGGAGGTGGTTGCCCGGGTGATCGAGCGACACTTCTTCCGGCTGGGGGCGGGCCTGCTGCTGATGTTCATGTGTCTGGGTGGAATCCTGGTTTCCCAGTCCCGCGGAGCGCTGCTGGCGGCATTTCTCGGGGTGGGGAGCGTTCTGGTTGCACGCCTGACGCTGAACGTTCCGGGGATTCCGGACCAGAGAATGAGCCGAGGCCGGCGTCGCAGGCTGGAGGTTGCACGGATCGGCGGATTGATTTTCATCCCGCTGGCGGTCGCGATCGCGGGTCTCGCGTTCTGGATCGGCGCCGGCCGCACGCTCAGCCGATTCATTCCGACCGCGGGACAGGGGTTGACTCTGGTCGGGCGGGTGATCGGCGCGCGTGCAGCCCTGGGAGTCTGGGCGCAGTTCCCGCTGGTCGGGAGCGGCTTCGGAACCTTCGACCGGGTGGTGCTGATGACTCAGCCCGCGGGGTTCGACAGGGTCTTCGGTCACGCCCACAACGACTATCTCGAGCTGCTGGCCACCACCGGCGTGGTCGGATCGATTCCGGCGATTCTCGCTCTGTTCGCCGGTGCCTATCTGCTCGCCCGGGGCGTATTCGGGATCCAGAGGCGGCGCGGTCGGCGCTCAGCGCAGGAGAGTATGGCGATCCAGTGGGGGAGCGATGACCATCGGATGTTTCGCCTGGCGGCGCTGATCTCACTGACCATTGCGATCATTCACGCTGCGTTCGATTTCAATTTCTTCATCCCGGCGAATCCCGCCACGCTTGCGGCCATCCTGGGCGCGGCGACGGCAACCCCCCACCGCGTCGTCCGCCGCGACGGGGAGGATGATGAAAGTCCGGACGCGGACGAGCTCGAACCCGTCTGAGCCCATGACACATCCCGAGTCCATCGAGTCGTTCGATCCACGCGAAGAGTCGTGGATCCGGAGCCTGCTGCAGGGCCGTCCTTTCCCCTGGCCACACGACTTCGGAGCGGAGGACGAAGCGCGCTTCCTCCGGATCACCCGCGATCATGGAATTCAGCCTCTGATCCAATCCCGGGCCGCCGCACTGCCGGACATCCCTCGCCCGGTTCTCGCCTCGCTCCGCGAACAGGCGATTCTCGAAGCGACCTGGGACTCGATCCGCACCGAAGCGCTGGGCGAGGTGGTGCAGCATGCGGAGCGGGAGGGCATCCCCCTGCTGGTCGTCAAGGGCTCTGCACTGGCATGGTCCCACTATGCATCGCCCGAGCTGCGGCCCCGGGCGGATCAGGATCTTCTGCTGCGCGAGGAAGACCTGAGACGACTGGAAGATTTTCTGTCTGCTCACCGATGGGAGGAGTCGCTCTCGATCGACACGGAAGACATCTTTTCGCAGACCACATGGGTGACCCGGCGGAGCGGATTCCGGCTGGCGTTCGATCTCCACTGGCGCATGAGTAACCTCAAGCCGGTCGCCCGGATGTTCGATCTCGATTCTCTGCTCGAGCGGTCGCGTGAGGTCACTGCCGGAGGGTTTCGGTTTCGTGCGCCCTCGTCGCCCGATGCCCTCCTCATCGCGACCACCCACCGGGTGGCGCATCACCCGGGTGCCGACAGGGTGATCTGGCTCTACGACATTCATCTCCTGTTCGAATCGCTGTCCCAGGCAGAGGAAGACGAGCTCTGGCGGAGGGCGGTGAAAGCGGAGGCAACGTCGATCCTGGTCGATGGCCTCGCGGCCGCCAGACGGTGGTTCGGAACCCGTGAGTCCCGGCTCGAGATGCAGCCCGATCCGAGCGAGCCGACGGCGGTGCTGTTGCAGGGTGCGCGACGGGGCGTGCATGACGCGATGCTCTCGTTGCGGTGGGCGGGGGGATGGCGAATGCGGGTCCGCTGGCTGTTCCGTCAGTTCTTCCCGCCTCCCCGCTACATGATGGAGCGGTACGGTGCAGGTTCCGCCATCGGGCTGCCGCTGCTCTACCTGCGCAGAATCGTCATCGGGATTTCACGGCTGCTTCGGACACCGGAGGAGGCTCGGCGGCCATCGGCGGGGAGCTCGAAGGAGCAATCGCCACCCGGCGCCGGACGTTCCACATCCGGCCGACCGGATTGAGCAGCTTCACTTCGATCTTGTGGATGCCGGGCCGGCGAATGGTGACCCGCGCCGTTCGGGTATTCTCGACCGGCCCCTGACCCACCAGTCTGCCGTCCAGAGAAATCTCCACCCACGGCTGGATCTGATCCGTCTCCAGCACGTGCAGTGGGATGGCGATCTGAACCGGCTCCGCGGCGAACAGTTCGAGAGTCGAGACGCCCCGGCAGAGCTCGCGGTCACAGAGACGGCTCCATCGCCGGGAGGCGGAGCCGGGACCGAGCTCGCTCAGAAGGCTCTGCCGGATCGAGAGCGCCTGCTCGAGCTGTCCCTCTTCCCTCGCTGCCTGAAAACGGGCGAAGCGGATCCAGGGGTCGCTGGCGTCCTCCGGGGCGGTGCGTGAGAGCACCGCTTCCGCATCCAGCAGATTCCCGCGTCCAATCTCATAGAGGGCGCGCTCCGCGCGGTAGCGGCTCCATCCCTTCGATCCCTCCGCGGCACCGAATCGCTCGAGTCGATCGGCCTGGCTCAGGTGTCCCAGTTCCAGTGCCAGGCGCGCCCGCAGCGGAGGGTCGATGATGTTCTGGTCGAAGCTGATCTCGCTCAGGCCATCGAGAGGACCGAGACCGGTATCGAGTGCGTAGGTGACGAACGCGCGGATCCGCTGTTCGTCCACTCCCTTGCCGGACGGGCGGCGTTCCGAGAGAAAAAGAAGGTCTTCTTTCATCATCGGCCGCAGGATCGGGATCTGGCCGGTGTGCACCAGGTGGTCGAGAACCTTCTCGGCGGAATCCGCCCGCGTGAGATCCTCCCGCCGTCGCGGGGCGAGCTCCTTCTGGATGGAACGGTACTGGTCGAACTGGCCGCTTCGGAGAGCGAGTTGGAGGAGGGTCGTGCGCGTATCGGCGTCTTCCGGTGCATGCTGGCGAAACAGCTCGATGTCGTGCGTCGCCATCCAGATCGTTTGCCAGTACTGCGCGAACAGGTCGGGAGTCTCGAGCATCCGTCCGGCCTCGTCCAGAACCCGTTCCCGGTCCGCGGGGTCGAGCTCCGGCCAGTGGAGAAACGCTCCGCGAACGAACCCGGTCTGGACGGTTGGCCAGTGGGGCGCGAGCACGCGAGTGAGGTCCTGCGAGCTGCGCCAGAGTTTCACCCGGGAGGGGTCTGGGAGGTCGAGTGCCAGCTCCGAGACCTGCCGATAGATCTCGAGGTCTGCCGGGCTGGCCTCGAGAGCTCCGGCGAGCTGCTTCCGGGCGATCTGCGGCTGGGTCAGATCGGCCGATGCGGGGCGGCGCATGGTCAACAGCAGCAGAGCCGCCAGCAGTACGATCAGGAAGCTCAGGTAGAGCAGCGGTCGAGACACTTCCCTCGAGATGGTGATCGGCTCGCCGGTCCGAAGCATGACAGCGAAAACGCCTCGAGCATGCTCACAAATTGCGATCAGGAGTTGACAGGTGGGATCACGACAGTCGAGAGTTGCGGCGGGAGAGCAGAGGTGGTCCCGGAGCGGTGAACGCTCATGATCCTCCGGAACCGCTCACGCCACCCGAAACAGGCCGCCGATGTCGCACATCATCTTCGTCAATCGCTACTTCTACCCCGACCATTCGGCGACCAGCCAGATGTTGACCGACCTCGCCTTCCATCTCACGGCGCGGGGACACCAGGTGGAAGTCGTGACCAGCCGGCAGATCTACGACGATCCGGGTGCGCGGCTACCGCCGTTCGAGCAGGTGGAGGGGGTGTCGATCCGGCGTCTGCAGGCGACCCGGTTCGGACGGCAGCATCTGGCCGGCCGCTCCCTCGACTATCTCACCTTTCACCTCCGCGCCTGGTTTCATCTCCGAAAGAGCGCCCCCGGATCGGTGATCGTTGCGATGACCGATCCTCCGCTGATCGGGGTGACCGCTGCCCTGGCCGTTCGCGGTAGGGCCCTCGCGCTGGTCAACTGGATTCAGGATCTCTTCCCGGAGGTTGCGGAGCAACTGGGGGTGTTGCGCAACCACGGTCCGGCCGCGGGGATTGCCAGGCGGCTGCGGGATGGATCGCTTCGTCAGGCCCGGTTGAACATCGTCCTGGGGGAGGGAATGAGGGCCGCCGTGGAAGAGCGAGGCGCCGCGACGCGGGTCATCGCCAACTGGTCGCACGGAGACCAGATCCGGCCGGTGCATCCGGACGAGAATCCTCTGCGGAAGCAGTGGTCGCTCGATCGTCGATTCGTGGTGGGCTATTCGGGAAACCTGGGGCGTGCCCATGAATTCGAATCTCTGGTGAATGCGGCCGACCGTCTTCGGGACGTGACCTTTCTGCTGATTGGCGGCGGGCCCCGCGAGGTGGAGTTGCGTCGCGAGGTGGATCGGCGTGGTCTCGAAGCGACGGTGCTGTTCCGTCCCTATCAGCCTCGTGAACGTCTCAGCGAGAGCCTCGGAGCCGCGGACGTTCACCTGGTCTCGCTCCGGCCCGGGATGGAGCGATTGATCGTGCCCAGCAAGATCTACGGGGTGCTGGCGGCGGCGAGGCCGGTGATCTTCATCGGCGCGTCGGGAGGAGATCTCGCGGCCCTCGTTCGCGAAAACCAGTGCGGTCTGGTGGTCGAGCCTGGCGACGGGGAAGGTCTTGCCGAATCGATTCGCCTCCTCCGTGACGATCCGGATCTTCGGGCCACGATGGGTGAGCGTGCGCGGGCGCTGTTTCTGAAGCAGTTCGACGCCCCGATCGCCTACGCGGAATGGGAAGAGGTACTTCGCGCACTGGACGCGACGGATTGAGCGATTCTCCAGTTCACGGGCGGCGGAAGGTCCGAGCCCGTCTGCGCAGTGCCGCGTGAAGCCGGTCGAGGTGACGGATCGGACCGTCGAGCGCCCGCTCTCTTCCCCGGCGTTCCACCGCCACGACGCGGCCGAGAATCGTGGAGCTCTCCGCCGGCGCGTCAGGGCCTGACGCGGAATCGCCCCGGGTGATCCAGCGGCCGCTGGAATCCTGTCCGATCACCCGATGGGCGGTCAGGCCACGGTTCGCCAGAATCAGAACGATCTGATTGCGGCGGGGTGAATCGTCCCCGAGCGGCTCGACCCGGAGGATCTCTCCGTTCCGGATGGTCGGATGCATGCTGTCGCCGGATGCGCGAAACCGGATGGGCTGTCCGTCGGCAAGCAGACTCGCCGCGACGT
>CAVUJZ010000034.1:0-211287 GCA_963741905.1 uncultured Acidobacteriota bacterium
CAGCGTTCCTTTTGCTGGGGCGACGCTCCATCTCTCCTCCCGCCATTCGTGGGAGGGCCGGTCCGGCTGTTCGGCGATCTTCCAGCCGTTGTATCCGGCTTCGGTCGGGCTGCGGGAAGAATCGGGGATGACGAGAGTGTCGGATACCGGAACTGGAACTGTGCTCGTTCCCGGGCACCACACGGGAATCGATCCCGTCTTCCGATCATTGTGAGGTTCGGTGACACGACGATTCGGAATGGCGGTTCTGATTCTCGTGCTGGTCATCCTGATCATCGCCGGAGTGCTGATCTGGAACCAGATTCGAGCCGGAGTCAGCTGCCACGACAACATCCGACGGCCATGGAGAAGACCCTCGCCCTACTGATGCGCGGCCTGGCCATTCCTGCCGAGGCGAAGGCACTCCCCAATCCGCTGAAGCCTGAAGCCGAGGCCATCGCCGCAGGAGGGGCGCACTGGACTACTGCGCGGTCTGTCATGGCAATGATGGGGAAGGGGCCGGACCGAGATGGGCCGCGGCCTCTATCGGAAGCCGCCTGACATGAACGGCGAGCGGACGCAGTCTCTCACCGATGGCGAGCTCGCCTGGATCATCCGTAATGGAGTGCGTCTGACCGGAATGCGGCGTGGGGTGAGCCGGGCTCACCGCCCGGCGAGGAGGACTGGCAGCTCGTCCTCTTCATTCGCCGACTGCCCTGATCACCCCGACGAGCTCGCCCGGATGAACAGCTCAACCCGGCCTCGCCTCAGGATCTGGAGGAAAGGAAGGCTCCGAAGAAGATTTCCTCGCGGGTGACGGATCTGCCACGGACGCACCCGTGCCCTGGCTCTCCATGAAGGGGCACGGGTGCGTCCGTGGCAGATCCGTCACCCGCGAGGAAATCTTCTTCGGCCTTCCTTTCCTCCAGATCCTGAGGCGAGGCCGGGTTGAGCTGTTCCATCCGGGCGAGCTCGTCGGGGGTAATCGCGGGCAGATGGCGAATGAAGAGGACGAGCTGCCAGTCCTCCTCGCCGGGCGGTGAGCCCGGCTCACCCCACGCCGGCATTCCGGTCAGACGCACTCCATTACGGATGATCCAGGCGAGCTCGCCATCGGTGAGAGACTGCGTCCGCTCGCGACTCATGTCAGGCGGCTTCGGATAGAGGCCGCGGCCCATCTCGGTCCGGCCTTTTCCATCATTGCCATGACAGACCGCACAGTGGTCCGCCCAGTGCGCCCCTCCTGCGGCAATGGCCTCGGCTTCAGGCTTCAGCGGATTGGGGAGTGCCTTCGCCTCGGCAGGAATGGCCAGGCCGCGCATGGTCAGGGCGAGGGTCTTCTCCATGGCCGTCGGATTGTCGTGGCAGCTGACTCCGGCTCGAATCTGGTTCCAGATCAGCACTCCGGCGATGATCAGGATGACCAGCACGAGAATCAGAACCGCCATTCCGAATCGTCGTGTCACGAACCTCACAATCGATCGGAAGACGGGATCGATTCCCGTGTGGTGCCCGGGAACGAGCACAGTTCCAGTTCGGTATCCGACGGCTCTCTCGTCATCCCCAATTCTTCCCGCAGCCCGACCGAAGCCGGATACAACGGCTGGAAGATCGCCGAACAGCCGGACCGGCCCTGCCACGAATGGCGGGAGGAGAGATCGAGCGTCGCCGCAAAAGGAACGCTGAGGTGCGGCGCGCGCGTGTCAGCGTCCGAGATCTTTCAGGATCTGGTCGTATTCCTCGCGGTCGATCTCGCCGAGGGCGTAGCGCCGGCGCGCGATCTCTTCGGGGGTTTCTTCCGTGCGTTGTCCGGGCACGGCGGATCCGGCGCCGCGGGACTGCAGGACGAACCAGACGATCACGCCGACCAGAATCAGAAGCAGTAGTGATGATCCGAACATCATGACGTCATTCCTCCTCGGTGGCGCGCTCGCGGTCATGAGTCAGCTCCTTCCCGCGTAATGGATCGTGGGATCCACCGGCGGCTCCAGCCATGCAGGCCGGGGTCGCCGGGATCCGCAAGGTTACCGATTGCCGCCAGACTGCGGGGACACCTGCCCCATCACGCCGGGTCCGTGCATGCCACCCATCATTCCGGAGTGATGCATGCCGTGGCCGTCGTCGGCATCGTGGTCGTGGTCGACCATCCCGTGGTGCATGCCGTTACCCATCATGCCGTTCATGCCGTTCATGTGGTTCATCATCCAGCCGTTCATCATCGGCTGCATGGTCATGATCTGGTTCCGCAGCTCGACGCGCTGACTCACCAGCTCATTGATGACGGCTGCCATTCGATCGACCTTCGCCTGGCCTTTCGCCTTGTTCATTTCAGTCACGAGGCCTTCGAGCCGCGCGTCCATGGTGGTCATCCTCTTCTGCATCGCCTGCTGCATCTGCATCATGTCCTGCCAGCTCGTGTCGGGCTGGTCGGCGGTCGTGGCGTGCATTGAGGAATGCAGGTTTGCCGTGTCTGGCGTATTCGACTGGGCGAACACCGCCACGCCAATCAGCGTGAGCACCGTCGCCACAATGGCCAGAAAGACGTTCCTTTGCATGTTGAATCTCCTTTCGATGGGTTCGAGGCGTCATTGCCTGACGTGAAGCAGGGGTTCGAGTCCTCACTCCACATACCATGAATACAGTAGGGGGGTATGGTATATTTCGAGATCCGAACCTTCCGCCCCACTCCGGCACACTTTCATCACATCGCCTCTCGCACACCAATCAGAAAGGGGGGCTGCTCTCGCCCCCCTTTTCGCCGTCTCGAGTCCCTCTCTCTCAGGGCATCATTCCGCCGCCACCCTGGCCGGACCACATCATGTTGCCCATCACCGTGTAGGCGTCGTTGGTCGTGTTGTCGACCACCGAGGCGAGAACCATCATCATGCCCGGCGTTCCATCCTCGAGCTCCACCTTCACCTGAAGGCCGGCATCGTTGCCGAATCGGCTGTGAACCCCGGCAAGAATGTCGTTGAACTGATGACCGGAGTAGCCCTGGATCGCGAAGGGCAGTTCCTTCGCGCCGGTGGCGGGCGTCCCACCATCGGCATCGATCACATGAAGGGTTCCCCGAATCTCCTCGTCGCTCGAGTTGGTGATCGCGATGTTGACGCGCGCCTGCGGCTGGGGCAGCAGCCCCTGCACCCACAGCTCGTGCTGACCGTGGTCCTCCATCATGTCGCCCATCCACGAGCCCATGCCCATCGACGCCGGCATCGCCATGAAGGCCGACCCGTACGTTCCCTCGGTCGAGGCGTCGTAGGTGCGGACCGTGCCACTGAGGCCATGCCCCTGCTGCGAGCGCATCACGATGTTTCCGATTGCGGTCTCCAGGCCGAACTGCTTCTCGAGAACGTCCGGCAGGTAGATCACCGGGCTGGTCATCGGAAGATCGACGGTGACGAGCGGTGCCGCGGACGGCGCGTCCATCGAATGGAACTCGAGGGTGACAAGGTCGCCCTGTTCCCCTCGGACCCACAGATCCGTGACCCAGAACGAGGTTCCGGCGCCATGTCCGCGCCCGGCCACCGGCGCAATCAGCACGCCGGAATTCATATTGACCGGCCCGTCTGCGGGGCCGGTCGTGTCCCCGCCATGGGCGAGGAGAGGAAGCGAGACGGCAAACACCAGAGCAAAGAGCACGGCGGAAGCCTTGGATGCAGTTCGATTCGATTTGTTGGCCATGGCAGATTCGATTCCTATTCCTTCCAGTCACTCGGCGTTCCACAGCCGAGCATCTTCGTCCCCATGTAAGGATTCTCGATCCGGTCGCCCTTCTGAACCCATTTCCGATAGCCCTTCGCCATCGGGCAGGCGAACACGAGCCGTCCGGCTCCGAGCTCCGGCCGGGCAGCCACCGCGGCGACCAGGTGCCGGCTGACTTCGCCGAAGGCGCTCCTTGCAGCCGGAAGGGCGGTCGCCGAAGCGAGCTCGGTGGCGGCCGAGGCGAGGGCGTCCAGTTCGGTCGCGGCGGCACCGGAAGCAGCCGCCGAGGCGCGGGAGGCCGCCTTCGAGAGGGTCGCCGCGCTCGCCGCAACGCCGGTCAGGGCATCGGCCGCGAGGGAGGCGTGGATCCGGTCGTAGCTGTCATAAATCGGCTTCATCCGCTCCACATCTGTCGACGCGGCCCCGGCGGCCCCGGCAAGACTGACGACGAGAAGGCTGGCGAAAACGAGTGAACGTAGCTTCATTGCAGAATCTCCTTGATCGATCGATGAACAGGGGAAAGGAGGGTCATGCGGGAATCTCCTCCGGCGTCATGGACACAGGCTCTTCTTCCGCGGCCATTCCGCGGCCTTTCCAGATCGCGAAGATCGCCGGATAGACCGTCAGCTCGAGCAGGAACGAAGTGATCAGGCCCCCGACCATCGGGGCGGCGATCCGCTTCATCACATCCGCACCGGTTCCAGCACTCCAGAGAACCGGCGTGAGCCCGATCATCGTGGTCATGACCGTCATCAGCTTGGGTCGGACCCGTTTGGCCGCTCCTTCGACGATCGCCTCCTGCAGATCGGCGAACGAGCGCAGCCGCCCTTCACGGACGCGCCGCTTGTGGGCGAGCGTCAGATAGAGCAGCATCACCACGCCCGTCTCCGCGTCGAGTCCGGCGAGGGCGATCAGCCCGACCCAGACTGCCACGCTCATGTTGTAGCCCAGCAGGTAGAGGAGCCAGATCGCGCCGATCAGGGAAAACGGAACGGCGAGCAGAACGATCGCGGTTTCGACGATCGATTTCGTGTTGAAGTACAGCAACAGACAGACGATGAGAAGGGTCACCGGCACGACGACCTTCAGCTTCGCTTTCGCCCGCTCGAAATACTTGAACTGGCCGACCCAGGCGATCCGGATTCCGGACGATAGACTGACATTCCGGTCCACCGCTTCCTTCGCATCCTTCACGTAGTCCGCAATCGGCCGATCGGTATCGACGAAGACGAATCCGACGAGTTTGCCATCTTCACTGCGGATCATCGGAGGTCCGGTGACCGGGTGGATCTTCGCCACCTGCGAGAGGGGAATCTGCGCCCCCGAGGGCGTCGCGACGAACACCCGGCTGAGCAGCTCCGGGTTATCCCGATACTCGCGCAGATAACGCACGCTCACCGGATACCGCTCGCGGCCCTCGACAGTTTCGGAGATGTTCGCCCCGCCGATCCCGGACATGATCACCCGGTTGATGTCACCCACGGTCAGACCGAATCGCGCCGCGGCCTCTCGATCGATGTCGATGTCGATGTAGAACCCGCCCATCGATCGCTCGGCGAATGCGCTCCTGGTTCCTGGAATCTGGCTGACGGCCTGTTCGATCTCGATTGCGGTTTTTTCGATCTCCGGAATGCTGTCGCCGAAAACCTGGATGCCGAGCGGGCTGCGCACTCCGGTCGCCAGCATCTCCGTCCGCGTCTGAATGGGCATCCAGAAGACGTTCGGCATACCCGGAAACTGAAGCTTCTCGTCCATCTCGGCGATCAGGCCGTCCCAGGTCAAATCCTTCCGCCATTCGGATCGAGGCTTGAGCACGACGGTGATCTCGGCCATTCCGATCGGCGCGGGATCGGTCGCCGTCTCGGCTCGGCCCATCTTGCCGAAGACACTCTGGACCTCGGGGAACTCCTTAAGCTCCCGGTCCATCTTCTGCAGGATGTTCGACGCTTCGGTGATGGACATTCCCGGGGTCGACGTCGGCATGTAGAGAATGGCCCCTTCATTGAGCGGCGGCATGAACTCGTTGCCCAGCCGGAAGAAGGCGGGGACAGTGAAAATCATCACCACGACCGCGCTGACGATCACTGCCACTCGATGACGGACGACGAACCGCACCACCGGCGTATAGAGTCTCACCAGCCACCGATTCAGAGGGTTCTCGTCTTCCTTCCGGATCCGGCCACGCACCAGCAGCGCAGCCAGGGCCGGCGTGAGGGTCACCGCCAGAATCGCCGCGAATCCCATCGAGTAGGTCTTGGTGAACGCAAGGGGCCGGAACAACCGCCCTTCAGTCCCGGTCAGGGTGAAGACCGGGATGAATGCGACCGTGATCACCAGCAGGGAAAAGAAGATCGAGGGCCCGACCTCCTGCATCGCCTCGATGACCAATCGCAGGCGGCCCTCGCCACTCTGCTCGTCCTCGCCCGCGTCTTCCAGTTTCTTGTGGATGTTCTCGATGATGATGATCGAGGCATCGACCATCGCCCCGATGGCCACGGCGATCCCACCCAGAGACATGATGTTCGCGGTCAGTCCCTGAAAGGACATCGGGATGAATGCGAGGATCACCCCCACGGGAAGCGTGAGCACCGCCACCCAGGCACTTCGCGCGTGCAACAGGAAGAGGAAGATGATCAGGCTGACCACCAGCATCTCCTCGATCAGAGTGTGCGAGAGTGTCCGGATCGAATCGCGGATCAGGCCCGAGCGGTCGTACGTCACGACCAGCTTCACTCCCTCGGGGAGGCTCTTCTGAATCTCGCCCATCCGAGCCTTCACCGCATCGATCACGGTCAGCGCGTTTTCGCCGTAGCGCATCACGACGATGCCGCCGACCGCCTCACCATCGCCGTTGAGCTCGGCGAGGCCGCGACGCAGGTCCGGACCCAGGCTGACGTGCCCGATGTCCCGGATCAGCACCGGCGTTCCATTCTGCGTCTTCAACGGAATCGACTCGATGTCGCCGACGTCATGGATGTACCCACGCCCGCGGATCATCTGCTCGTGCCCGGCGATCTCCAGAACGCGTCCGCCGACGTCCTCGTTCGACGAGCGCACCGCGTGAATCACCTGGTCGAGGGTCAATCCGTACGAGACCAGCCGATTGGGATCCACGTTGATCTGGTACTGCTTGACGTATCCCCCGACGGACGCAACCTCGGCCACGCCCGGAACGCTTTGCAGCGCATAGCGGACGTTCCAGTCCTGGATGGAACGGAGCTGCTGAAGATCGTGGTTGCCGGTCTCGTCCACCAGAGCGTACTGGAAGACCCACCCGACGCCGGTCGCGTCCGGACCGAGGGTGGGCTGCACATCCGCCGGGAGTTTCGCCTGAACCGTACTGAGGTACTCGAGCACCCGGCTGCGCGCCCAGTAGAGATCCGTCCCGTCCTCGAAAATGACGTAGATGAAGGACATTCCGAACATCGACTGTCCGCGGACGAACTTGACGTGAGGTGCCGCCAGCAAGGCCGAGGAGATGGGGTAGGTGATCTGGTCCTCGACCAGGTCCGGGCTTCGGCCCTGCCATTCCGTGAAGACGATCACCTGTGCATCCGAAAGGTCGGGAATCGCGTCGAGGGGCGCCTGGCGGAGCGAGAACCATCCCCAGGCAGTCAGGCCCGCGATCATCAGGACCGTCAGAATCGGATTGCGAGCGCAGAGATTGATCAGTTTCGCGATCGGGCCGCGGGCCTCAGTGGGTTGCATCGTCCCCTCCTTCCCACGACTGCTCTGCCGATCGAATGCGGCTCTCCGAAGAGATCAGGAAGTTCGCCGAGGTGACCACTCGTTCTCCCGGCTTCACACCGGAGAGCACCTCGAACCATCCATCGCTTCGAGCCCCGAGTGTCACCGGCCTGGGCTCGAGTCTGCCATCGCCGAGGTCGATGAAGACGAGCTGCCGCGGACCGGTCTGAATCACAGCGGAATCGGGGACCACCACGCGGGAGCCGCGGTCGGATTCGAGCTCGACATTGGCATACATCTCCGGCTTCAGCTCGAGCTTCGGGTTCGGCAGCTCGACCCGGATCTTTCCCGTTCGGGTGGAGGGATCGAGCCAGGGGTAGACGTAGCTGATCCGACCCTGAATCTCCATTCCGGGAACGTAAGGAAAGCTCACCCGGACCTGCTGGCCCGGATGAACCTGGGCGAGATCCGCCTCGTAGACGTCCGCCTCGACCCAGATGGTGCTCAGATCGGCGACGCGAAAAATCCGCTGGCCCGAGCGAACCGACGCTCCTTCGACGATGTCTTTCTCCACCACGAAGCCACTCACCGGCGAGAGAATCGGCATCCGCTCGAGAGGCTCCCCGGTTCGGGCGATCTGGTCGATCTGCCGGTCCGAAAGGTCCCAGAGCCGAAGCCGCTGGCGTGCACCGCTCACCAGATAGTCCGCACGACCCGGAGCGCCGGTGGACTGCGCCGCCTGCTGGCTTCGAATCGCCAGGAGGTACTCCTTCTGCGCAGCGTAGAGCTCCGGGCTGTAGAGCGCGAGCATTGCCTGCCCCTTGCGAATCGGCTGACCGGTCTCATTCACATAGAGCTTCTCCACCCAACCGTCCAACTTGAGGGTGACGTCGCGAACCCGCGATTCGTCGTACGTGGTTCGTCCCACCGCGCGGATCGAGACGGTCATCGGACGTTGTTCGACCAACGCGGTGCGGACACCGATGCGCTGTCGCCTGGCCTCGTCGACGTGAAGCACTCCGCTGGCCGCGTCTTCGCGGCTCACCGGCAGAAGAGTCATCCCACAGATCGGGCACTGGCCGGGACCACTCTGATGCACCGAAGGATGCATGGCGCAGGTCCAGTAGGCGATGTCGCCATCGGCATCCCTGACCGGCACCAGATCGCCATCATGGACGTCAGGGGAGATCGGCTCCAGTGATTTCCAGTCCGCATCGTTCCCGCAGGTCAGCATCGCCTGGCCCATGAACGGATTTTCGATGTCCGCACTCTGCTGAACCCATTTGTTGAAGCGATCCGTGACCATCGGACATTCGATCAGCTTCCAACCCGAGGTCAGCCGCGAGTCGACCGAAAGCAGCGGGAGAAACGCTTCCCCGAGCCCGGAGAATGCTTTACGCGCGGCGTCCAGATCCGTGGCGATGCGGAGGTGATCCGCCGCGCCGGCGGCATGCTCGAGACGCTCCGCGACACTGGCGTTCGCAGGCTCGATCGAGCGAAGCTTCGTCGCCAGATCCGTCGCTTGCGCAGCCACAGGTTCCAGGCGGTCCGAGGCCAGGCTCTTTCTGATCTTGTCGTAGTCGTCGAGAGCCCCCTGCATCGAGCGAAAATCCGACGCGGAGTACTCGAGCGGCGCGGCGGCTCCGGATGCGGTCGCCTCCACCGCATCGGCTTCGCCCAGACCGAACCATGATTTCAAAGGACCGCCGAATACGAGCATCAGGACGACGGCCACCACCCCCCAGAGTCCGACATGGAGAAGCCTGCGGACCCGCGGAGAAAACGATTGCGGATTGGAGAGATTCACTGCATACCTCCATTCGAGGAAAGCTCGGGGAGCACTCCGACCGCACGGTCGAGCTGGGCCCGATGGGTATAAAGGTCTGCGAGAGCAATCTCGCGGTCGAGCGAGACCTCACGCAGGTTGTTCTCGGCATCGATCAGGGCGACGAAGCTGTTCGCTCCGGTCTCGAAACCCGATCGTGCTGCTTCCACCTGATCCCGGGCCGCCGGAACGAGGTGATCGTCATAAATTCCGATGATCTGGCGGTCTTTCCGGATCTGGCGCCAGGCCTGGTCGACCTCGCTTCTCACCTGATCGATCTCCGCCTGCCTGCGACTCTCCTCGACCTGCAGTCGCGCCTCGGCTTCGCGGACGGCCGCACGCTTCGACTCCCGATGCACCGGAAGGGTGATGCCGATGCCGGCCATGTACTGATGCTCACCCATGAACATCGAGCTGTACTGAGCCATCAGCTCGAAATCCGGATAGATGTCGAGCGAGGCCTCCTTGACGGACGCTTCGCCGCCCCGAATCCGCGCTTCCGCGGCGAGCAGAGACGGCCGGTTGAGGAGCGCGCTCTGCTGCAGAGCATGGCTCGTGGTGGCAGGAGTGGGAGGCAGGTCGAGCTGCGCCGGCGGCGGAGGAAGAGCGGCGTCCGGATCGCGATGAAGAAGTGCATTGATCTGCGCCCGCAACGTGTCACGCTGGCTCTCGAGCGACATCTCCGCCCGAGCCAGCCGGGCGATCTGCACCTCGGCCTGAAGCGGATCCTGTTGCGCGGCACGCCCGACGACGTACTGCGCTTCCGCCGATTGCTTGAAGTCGGAAAGAAGCGCCCGGTGATGAGCATTGATCTCCAGCGAGCGAGCGCTGACGAACCATTCGTCGTAAAGCATCGAGGTCATCGTCGCCAACTCCAGACGGACCGCCTCGAGATCCGCGGCACTCGCCGCGGCTTCTGCCCGCGCAATCTCCCCTCGAAGCTTCAGCTTTCCTGGAAACGGAATCATCTGACTCGCCTGGAGAGTCGAGCCGATCCGGGCGTTATCGATGGTCAATGGAGCGATCATCGTGGACAGACGGGGATCGTCCAGCGAGCTCACCTGGGGCACTCGCTCCAGCGCCGCCTGCCACGCCGCCCGGGCCATCTCGAGGCGCGGATTACGCTCCAGTACGGTGCGGATCAGTTCCGCACGTCCCAGGCTCGCCTCACCCTCGAAGGGGTCCGCAGATTCAGGATTGTTCTGCGCCCATGCCGTGCAGGCAAGGCTCAGGGTGACGACCGCCATCCAGGCGGTTCTTCGTTTTGCGTTCATGAGTTCTCTGTTGCTCCTTCACGATTTCCGGGAAACGGGATCGCAGTCCGGTGACTTCACCGGACACACCGGGGCCATCGGCGGCAGTCAGCCGCGGCGATGGCGCAACAGAGATGATCAGATCAGGAGAACGGAGAGCGTCGCGAGATGCTCTCGGGGAGGTGGGGAGGGGATGACCGAAACAGCCGGACCAGCGACAGGTACCGGTACCGGCACGACCACACGACTGACTTCGAAGGTGGCAACCGGCACGAGCTTCTTCACCGGTTTGACGAAGTCGGGAACGATCAGATTGTGCGGCGCCGGCCGGGCGGAATGGTGCATGTCGCAGCAGTCCATCTTTTTCGCCGATTGGGCGCAGCAGCTCATGTCCTGACGGCACATCTCCGCCATCGCCGCACCGGGGAGGGCAGCGACGATCAGAAACATCAGGCCAAGGATCAATCCCTTCTTCATTTCACGAGGTCCAACCAGAACCACGGTAGACCGAATTCCTCCCGGCATCAGTGACGGCGGTCACCCCAACGGGTCCATGCAAGCTCCGGCCGGTCACAGGAACGCATGGAACAGGGTCCAACCCAGACCCAGCAGCACGCCGGTGAGGACGATCGTCCAGATCCAACGGCGGGCTCGTCGAAGCTCCGGGGTCTCGCAGCAATCCATGGAACGATCAAACCTGCGGCAGCGTCATTCATTCCGGCTCGAAACACGGGCGTCTGGTCTTTCCAACGGATCCGGCCCATCCGTCCGGTCCCGTTCGCTCACTGCTGTCCGCCGCTCATTCGGAATCGGGCGTCGCCCACATCACAAGCGTCGACCCGATCGTTTTCGGCATGCCGAAGAGAAGCTCCGAGGCGGGGACCGTTCGCTCGGGACCCTCGAAATCGATGAACCCGAAGACGTTCTGAGGGCTGCGGGTGCGGACCACGGCCTGAAGACCGTCACCTTCTCCGCGCAGCTCGACCACCTCTCCGATCCGGAGACCGCGGGGATCGATCAGGGTCGCGCCGCGGTAGTCGTCTCGCCGGCCGACGGCCGGAGCCGAGAGCTGCACGCCAGCCACATCGGCCTCGCTCTGAAGCGTTTTCACCGCTTCGTCCAGACGATCGAGAGCTCTCTGGCGCCGCCCGTTCTGAATCGCCCGTCCGGCTTCTTCCAGCCTCGCCCACGTCTCCCCGAACGCGGCGTCCCGGTCCTCAGGGACGGCGTGCTCCGCGACGCTCGCTGCACGAATCGCAGCATCGAGCGCGTAGACCGCCTCAGTCTGTCCGCCCTGATCCAGAGCGTCACGCACGTGCCGCACCATCGCGAGCAGCGCCCCGTGTGCCGTCTCCGCGGCGCCGCCGCCCGTCGGTTCGAACGTCACGGGAATCGGCCGGCTCTCCCGGATCTTCACCACCGCTGCAAATCCGATCAACGACCCGAATCCGAACACCAGCATCACCACGGTAAGGAGGAGTTTCTTCACGATTCCTCCTCCATTTTCTGAAGGCCCTGTTTCGCCTTCATCCCGATCCCATGCTTCCAACCGACCTCGACCAGAAGCCAGTTCATCGGGTACGTCAGAACGAAGCCCGCCATCAGTCCCAGCGCCGAAAATCCCCAGAATGCGTACGTGTAGGGCTTCGGCTGCTCGCCCACGGCGAGCGGCGTGACGTACCCCATGATCAGTCCCATTCCCGCCATCACGGTCAGCATGGAGAAGAACTCGCCGCGTGCGCCCATCAGCAGCGCCTTGATCGGGCTGTCGGTCATCATCCGCATCGCCACGTACTGGAAGATGAACCAGCCGAACACGTAGCCGACCGCGTACTCGAACCAGTACTCCTGCCAGAAGCTCATCCCGAGAAGCCGGGCGAAGACCATCCCCGTGATCACTCCGAGACCGTCACCGCCGACGCAATGAATGACCGACCCGGTGACCTTCCGCCAGGTGCTCGAAGCGTACTGGTAGAAGCGCTTCATCTCCTCTTTCGGATCATCGACCTTCCCGATTCCGGGAGGTCTCGACGGTCACGAGGTAGAGGAACGCCCCGATGACCGAAAAGAAGGTGATGATGATCGGCCAGGCCCACATCACCGCCTTGTCCACCTGCCGGTTGCGGGTCTTCATGTCCCACAGAGCAGTTGCTCCCGCGGCGCCGCCCACCAGATACCAGGGGACGACGAACCAGGGATCCGCCAGAAAGCCGAGCCAGCCCCAACTCATGAGCTCCTCCTGAATGATCTCTTCATGCGCCGCACCCGGAGCAATACGCGTTCCTGCCAAACCAGGCAGCCGGGAAATCGCACAGCCGACACTCGTCGGTGTGATCGCGAAGAATGCTCACCGCCTGAGAGCCTGGCAGCAGAGGCCGCTCCCCGAGAGTCGGTTGCCGTTTACGCACTCCCGACCGGACTTGACGTTCCGGCGGTGCTGCTGCACGAAGAACCGGACGGATCAGTCGCCGCCGAGCGTGATCGCCTTCGCGACGAAATCCATATCGGCGAGACGGCCCGACTGCGTGGCGATAGCCCCCGGAAGATCCGCGGTCCGCTGGAGATCGTCCAGCTCACTCGCGTCGAGAATCCCCGACGCGCTGAACAGCTTCATCAGGCGGGTCGGCACCGAAAGAGCCACGTCACTCCCCCAGATTCTCGACTGCGCCTGAAGCACCGGATCCTCCGAGATGCCGGCCGAACGCACCAGCGCCACGGCAGTCTCCAACTCGGCAATCGCCGTGGCACACTCGAAGAGCGCATGCTGCTGGCGTGCGAGTTTCCGGTGGAACAACAGGTCGAGAGCCATCGACAGGAAGCGCGCCGTCCTCGCCACCGCCGGTCCGCCGGCGTCGGTGAATGGCTCGACCTGGTCGGCCATCGCTCCGTAGAACGCCCCCTTGCTCCGGACGCTCTCACGCATTCGGTAGAGGCCGACAATGTTCTGGAGAATTTCGGAGGTCCCTTCGTAGATCCGCAGAATGCGTGCATCGCGGCGGATCTTCTCCACCTCGTATTCGACGCAGTAGCCGTATCCTCCGAGCGCCTGGACTGCATCGTCGGCTGCGAGATTGCCCGCCTCGGTCGCGAACACCTTCGCAATGGCACCTTCCACCTGCCGATCCGTATTGCCCGAATCCAGCAGATCGGCAACATGCTCGATGTAGGCGCGTGCCGCAGCCAGCCGGACACTGTTCGGAACCAGCAGCTTGTGGGTGTAGCCCTGCTTTTCGCAGAGCAGGGTCCCCATCGTCCGGCGCTGCATGGAGTAGGCAATCGCGCGGTCGAGTCCGGCGATGCCTACACCCAGCCCGAACGCAGCCACCATCAGCCGGGTGAAGCCGAAGACTTCATTCGCCTGCTTGAGGCCCTCGCCTTCCTTCCCGCCGATCAGTTGATCCGCCGGGACGATCACCTCGTCGAAGACGACCTGGGCCGTGTCCGAAAGACGGATGCCGTGCTTGACCTCGTGCTTTCCAGGGGTCACTCCCGGTGTGCTGCGTTCGACGATGAAGAACGACGGACCCTCCGGCGCCTTCGCCAGCACGGTGTAGAGGTCTGCAATCGATCCGTTGGAGATGAACTGTTTGACGCCGGTCAGAGCGTAGTGACTGGTCTTCCCTTCGCCGTCGATGATCGGGCGCGCCTGAGTCTGAACATTCTGGACATTCGATCCGGCTTCCGGCTCGGTCACGGCGTACGCCACGATCAGCCCTTCATCCGCGATCCGCGTCAGCCATCGCTCACGCTGGGCGGCGGTGCAGCCGACTCGAATCGGATCGGTGCCGAGCGCCACCGCGAGCATCGCGGTCGCCAGTCCGAGGTCGATCTGTGCGAACTCGCAGGAGAGCCGGTAGATATCGTACGCTCCGCCCCCCATTCCCCCGTATTCTGCCGGGAGAAACGGAAGATGCAGCCCGACCTCCGGGCCGAGCATTGCGCGCACCACCTCGGCAGGACAGGTATCGCTCTCGTCCCACTTCAGCCGCTGTTCGAGCGTTGCATGGCGATCAGTGAAATCCTTCAGCGTCTCGACGATCATCTCGAGATCGCTGGCTTCCAGTCGTGCGAGCGCCATCACGCCCTTCCTCCCGACGCGGTATCGGTCATCGAATTCTTCATCGCGACCGCTGCGCGGTCGCGGGCGATCCGGGCGCCGGTGAGGCATCCATCCAGCCGATTTCGCAGACGGATGAAACTGTCCATTCCCTCGAAGCTCGCACAGGGACCCGCCTTTCCGGGATGAGAACCATCAGCCTCCACGACGTCCGTGCTCATTCGGGCGCCACTGGCAATCCCTGGAATCAGCGCTTCCAGATCGTCCAGGTCCTCCCCCGCGTAGCAGGCCGCGCACCCTTCTGCATCCCACACCAGGTGCCGGCGATAGCCGAAGACAATTTCCGCACAGATGCCGCTGAGGGACGAAGCCGTTCGAGCCGCATGCACGCGGCAGAGGTCGGTTCGGAGTTTCGATTCGTCCGTCGGGCCCGTGCTCGCGGCGACTTCGAACGCGAAGGCCCGCGCCGCCAGCAGCGGACAGAGCACCTCGGCCAGTTCATCGATCACCTCCGGGGACGCAGCCTCTTCGGAGCCCGCACCCGTACGGAAGTGGCGAAGCGTCCAGGACCAGAGCTCGAGTGCGGAACCGAGGGTACAGGCTCCGGTATCGGGATGAGACGCGGCGAGCTCCCGCAGTTCGCGGACCCACTCCGGAAGTCGGGACAGAAACTCGGGCGAAGCGATCACTTCCCGCAGACGGTCCTGCTCGGTGCCGTCACCCGCCAGTACCCCGGCGGCGGATGTGATCACCCCGGCAAGCACACCGGACTGTCCGATGGCGCGTCCGGCCGCGTCACGCAAGGCTGCGTTCGCTTCCTCCGCGGCACGGGAGTCAATCAGGTTGTAAAGCTGGCGATTGCGCGCCGTCCCCTCAGTCGGGAGCGTGCGCAGCTCGTCCGCGAGATTCGGCAACTCGATGGTCTGCATGAGTGGATCCTTTCGTGTGGCCAAGGGTATCCCCAGCATGCGCACCGGACCCGGTGAGAATCGTCAGGCTCCGCTGTGAGCGGCGTCACCCCAGCCGTGCAAAAGGAAAAGGGAAGGGAGGTTGAAGCCGCTTCTCAGGCCTCACGGACGCAGTTTCGGCCCGACCGCTTGGCCTCGTACATCGCACGGTCTGCCCGGTCCATCGCGGAGCGGAGGGAGCCTTCGCGAGGATCGATGCAGGCGACGCCGAAGCTCGCGGTAATTCGTCCAAGTCCCCGGATCGACTGCCACGCGGTCTCCTCGAGCGCCAGCCGCATCCTCTCCGCAATCAGCCGTGCCTCTTCCGAGCCGGTCGCCGGCAGCAGCACCGCGAACTCCTCGCCCCCGATCCGCCCGAACACCTCCGCCTCGCGCAGGACTCCCCGGCAGACCGATCCGACACGCGCCAGAACTCGGTCCCCCGTCCCATGTCCCAGCCGATCGTTGACGTCCTTGAAGTAATCGACGTCCAGGGCCACCAGCGCCATCGGCATCTCGTCACGCCGTGCACGCTGAAGCTCACGTTCAGCCATCTCGAAGAAGACCGGGCGGGTGAACGCACCGGTGAGCTGGTCGAAGGTGACCAGGTCGCGCAGCCTCCGATTGTCGGCGTAGAGCCGAGGCACGGTCAGGTTGAACAGACAGGTGCCTGCGATTGCGATCATCGCGGCCTGGAGATTGAACGCTTCCTCCGAGGTTCCGAACAGTGCGGCAGCCAGAGCCACGGTGCTGGCCAGGCAGGCGACCGCAAAGACCGAGCGCACCGCCCCCTCGGTGTGAGCGATCCACGTCAGAGGAGCAATCAGCGCATACACCACCAGAGCCACGGGGACCAGGAGACCGGGAATGGTGCCCAGCGCGGCCAGCACCAGAGCGACAACAATGGTTCCCAGCAGCTTGACGGAAAACCAGCTCAGGCGGGTGGTCGGACTTCCGAGGCGGCTGAGCCCTTCGAGCCATCCCGATGACGCGAGCCCCAGCCGGATCGACGCCCAGTCGCACATCACCACGAACAGCGGAGCCAGAGTCAGCACTGCCGCCAGATCACCGATCGCCCACGGAATCGCATCTGTCTGCAGACTGATCTGTGTCGCCGGATCCGTCGCCCCCAGGATCCAGATACTGCTGATCGCCGCCAGGGCGGCGGAAAAAGTCGAGAACAAAAGGAATCCGAAGACCGCACGGGGAGTCCCGAATCGCGCCTCGCCATGAAACTGGCCGAACAGCCACGCTCCGAGCCAGTACGAGAGTGAGTGCGTCAGTCCGAAGGCAATCCCAGAGACCAGTTGCAGATTCAATCCCTGAGGCTGGCCGTACAACGCGGCGGACTGAAACGTCGTCACCACCGCACCGATCGTCACCGCCACTGCCGCCCAGGGACCCTGGGTCAGAAACATCGCGAAGCTCAGACCGGCTGGAGGGAACCAGAGGCTCGCGAAGGGAGTCTGGGTCAGAACCCGGCCCCATTGCCACACGAGGATCCAGACTGCAGCAAGGGCGAGCTGGAGCCCCCAGAAACGGAGTGACTTGACGGGTACGGGCATGTCCGGCGTCCCCATAGTGTAGCCGATCAATCTCCGATTCCGGCGCTTGTCCGAGCGGCTTCCATCCTGTAATCTTGCCGACGATCCTGCGAGCTCTTCTGGTGGCGGCGCCATCCCCCTCGGGCAGTGATGGCGAAGGCTTGAGGATCGCACGGGAGGAAATGTATCGATGACAAAAACAAGCGATTCACAGACGGCGCCTTTGCTCTGGAGCTATCCCACGGCGGGGAACAATTACGTCAACTGGACCGCGGTCTCGAAACAGGGTGAATTCCTGATGGCCTGCACCTTCTGCTTCGGCAAGTCGGACACCTACTACGCCTACTGCTTTGCCCGGGGCTCTTCGGATCCGGTCTGGTACGACGCGATTCCGGCGGATGAAGGTGTGTTCTGGGTGGCGATCTCCGCCGATGCATCATGGGCCGCATCGGGCGGCCTGCTCGACTCCAGTTCCGACCAGGGCTTCATTCGCGCCTATCCCATGGGGCAAAGCGGCCAGGCGACGCCGGCACTGGACTTCCAGACCAGCGGGCGTGTCAACGAGGTGGAGCTCTCCGCGGACGGAACATGGCTGATCGGATGCGCCGGGGATTCGCTCTACCTCTTCGAGCTCGGCGGAGGAGCCCAGCAGCCGAGCGGCTCATTCACCGCACCCGGAACGGTCTACACCGCGGCCATTTCAGCGGACGGGACCTGGATCGTGGCAGGGATGATCGCTTCGGAGAGCACCACCGGCACTCCTCTGACCGACCTTCGCGGCCGAAAAGTCGCGTCCGGCTCCGAGGTCGTCGGGCAGGTGGTCCTCTTTGAGAATGTGGAAGGGCAGCTGGTCAAGAAAGCGATCTGGAAAGCACCATGGATCGGAGACGGAAAGAACAGCTACATCCAGCGCATCGTGATCACTCCGGACGGGCAATACTTCGCGGCCGGAAGCTCCAACACGCAGTTCTACCTGTTCGAGCGCGACAGTTTCCTGCAGCAGCAGGCTCCGCTCTGGGGGCAGACCTCTCCGTTCGGAGTGACGGTCTACGGCGTCGCGCTCTCCGCCGATGGTCAATCGGTCGTCGCCGGGAGCAATCCTCCCTCCGGGGAGAGTCAGGGCTTTTACAGCTACGTCCGCAACACCCCCGATTCCTCTTCACCGACGGGGTATTCACCCAGCCAGGTCTGGACGGCCCAGGCGTACTCCTCGCCGAACCCGGGACTGACTATGGACGATACCGGCGCGTGGGTCGCGGCGGCCGATGGTCATCCGGTTGGCGAGCCGGGACACTTCTATCTCTTCTCAGGCTCGGACGGATCCTGGCAGTGGAGCGACCAGACCGGCAACGAGTGCTGGCCCGCATCCATCTCTCGCGATGGATCGCTGATCGTCTGCGGCAGCGATGACGGAAGCGTCTACGTGTTCAATGGACCGCTCGCCCGGAAGTAAGAAGGACTTCCGGGATTCCGATCAGGAGTGGATGCCGGGCGCTTCATGGCCGGTGCGGCGACGTATTCGACGTAGGAGCCGCGATAGGTGCGGCGGCGGCGTCGTGCCGCTCTCGCCGCCGAGCTCGAGGACGCGGTTGCTGAGGCCGCGCAGGAAGGTGCGGTCGTGGCTGACGAAGAGCATCGTGCCCTCGAAGTCGGCGAGCGACTTCACCAGCATCTCCTTCGTCTCGAGATCGAGGTGGTTGGTGGGCTCGTCGAGAACCAGGAAGTTCGGCGGGTCCAGGAGCATCTGCGCGATCACCAGGCGCGACTTCTCGCCGCCGGAGAGCACGCGGATGGGCTTCTCCACGTCATCGCCGTGGAACTGGAAGGCGCCCAGCAGGTTGCGCAGCACGCCGAGATCGGCCCGCGGGATGGGCCTTCATCAACTGCGCGAGGACGGTCAGACCCGGCTCGAGCAGTTCGAGCGACTGCTGCGCGAAGTAGCCGATCTTCAGGCTCGCCCCCAGGCGGACGGTCCCGCCGTCAGGCTCGGTGACGCCCGCCACCAGCTTCAGCAGCGTGGTCTTGCCGGCGCCATTGCGGCCCAGGACGCACCAGCGCTCCGTGCGGCGGATCTTCAGGTCCAGACCGGCGTAGATGACGCGCGGGCCGTAGGCCTTCGCGAGACCCTCGATCTCGACGACGTCGCTCGCCCGAGCGCGGCGGCTCGCGGAAGCGGAACTCCACCACCTTGCGCGCCTTCGGGGGCACCACCAGCTCGATCTTGTCGAGCTTCTTGACCCGGCTCTGCACCTGGGCGGCCTTGGCCGCATGCGCGGCGAAGCGTTCGATGAAGCGTCGCTCCTTGGCGAGCATCGCCTGCTGCCGCGCGTAGCTGCATCTCGCGGTTCGCGAGCGAGATGCGCGCGCTCGGCGCACGAAGAAGTCGTAGTCGCCCGGCGTAGGCCACGAACTCGCCCTGGTCGATCTCCGCGACTGCGGCTGACGACGCGGTTCATGAAGTCCTGGTCGTGGCGACGTCATCAGCAGCGCCCCGGGATAGTCCTTGAGGAACCCCTCGAGCCAGAGGATCGACTCGAGGTCGAGGTGGTTGGTGGGCTCGTCCATCAGCAGGACGTCGGGACGACCGAGCAGCACGCGCGCCAGTCGCCACGCGCATCTTCCAGCCGCCCGACAGCGCCCCGACGTCGCCGTCGATCTGGTCGTCGGCGAGAGCCGAGCCCCTCCAGGATCATCCGCGCCCGCGCCTCGAGGTCGTAGCCGCCGGCGTGCTGGTACTCGTCCTGCACCTCGCCGAACCGCTCGAGGATGCGCTCCATCTCGTCGGCCCGCGCAGGGTCGGCCAGCGCGTGCTGGAGCGCTTCGAGCTCGTGGTGCAGCTCGCCCAGCCTGCCGCTGCCGGCGATGGCCTCGTCCAGGACCGACCGGCCCGACATCTCCTCCACGTCCTGCCGGAAGTAGCCGATGGTGGTCCTCCTCGGAACGGTGACCGTCCCCTCGTCCGGCGTCTCCTCGCCGTCGATCAGCCGGAACACGGTGGTCTTGCCCGCGCCGTTGGGGCCGACCAGGCCGACCTTCTCGCCGGGATTGAGCTGGAACGAGGCCTCGACGAAGAGGACCTGGCGCCCGTACTGCTTGGTCACATTGGAGAACGAGATCATGCCGCGGGGTCAACACGCGCGCGAGGGGAGAGTGTTCCTGCGACCCGAGACAGGGGGGGAGAAAACGGAGGCTCCCCCTTCAGACCAGAGACGTCACCGCTCGACGAGCCGAAGGGCCGTCGCTTTGATCGTGGCGACGACTTCAGTTCCGAGTCGCAGATCCATCTCCCGGACCGCCGGACGGGTGACCCAGGCGACCAGCCGGAACCCGCAGTCGAGCACCACGCGCACCACGGCACCCTCGTCGATCATCGCGGTGATCGTCGCATCGAGATGGTTGCGCGCGCTCCCCTGGCGAGCTCCCCGGGGCTCGAGCGTCACCTCGTCCGCACGAATGCAGACGAACACCTCCTCGGTTTCCACCGGGGGCGCCACCGCGTGCAGAAGCGCCCTTCCCGCCCGCAACGTCACCATCGTCTCGTCGCGAGCGACGATCTTCGCCTCCACCACCGTCTCCACTCCCACCGTTCGCGCGACATCCAGACTCTCCGGATTGCTGAACACGTCAGCGACAGGCCCACATTGACGAATTCGGCCCTCGCTCAGCACCGCAACGCGATCCCCCAGCGCCAACGCCTCGATCCGGTCGTGGGTCACCAGGATCGTCGGAATGCCCAACCGCCGGAGCAGCGATCGCAGCTCCACCCTGAGCTCCTCCCGTGATGGCGCATCCAGGGCCGACAGCGGCTCGTCGAGGAGCAACAGTCGCGGCTTCGATGCAAGGGTCCGCGCCAGCGCGACCCGCTGCTTCTGCCCTCCGGAAAGCTCCGCCGGACGCCGGTCCACGAACGCGTCCAACCGGAGGAGCGAGATCAGCTCATTCAGTGGGTCAGCGCCGCCGTCGCGCTGCAGCCCGTACGCCAGATTCCCCCTCACCGAAAGGTGCGGAAACAACGCGTAGTCCTGGAACAGCAGACCGATCCGCCGTTTCTGAGGCGGGATGAAGGTTCGGGAGCTGGTGTCGGACCAGATCTCGCCGTCGAACGTGATCCTCCCCTCGTCGGGCCGGTCCAGGCCGGCAATCTGCCGGAGGATGGTCGTCTTGCCCGCACCCGAGGGGCCGAACAGAACAAGAACCGGGGGCGGCTCGAGACCGAGGCGGAGCTCCGTCTCGATCGACGGCCCGCCGCGGAAACTCCGTCGTGTCCCGACTACGAGCTCTCGCCCCACAGTCCCACCACCGTCCGGCGTTGAAGAACCGAGATCAGCATCAGCACGAAATAGGAGACGATCAGGAGAACCAGGGAGAGCCGCCCCGCCGCCGCGTAGTTCAGCGCCTGCACCTCGTCGTAGATCGCAATCGATGCCGTCCGCGTCAGCCCCGGGATATTGCCTCCCACCATCAGCACCACGCCGAACTCTCCCATGGTGTGGGCAAAGCTCAGCACGACGCCGGAGAGAATCCCGATCCCGGAGAGCGGCAGGATCACCCGCACAAAGGTCCGGAGCTTCGACGCGCCGAGGGTCCAGGAAGCCTCGATGAGCCGCCGGTCGACTCCGCGGAACCCGGCAGCGAACGGTTGCACCGCGAATGGAAGACTGAAGAGCACCGATCCGAGCACCAGTCCTTCGAAGCTGAACGCGAGTCGCAGCCCGGTGATCGACTCGACCACCCGCCCCACCGGGCTCCTCGGACCAAACCCCACGAGAACGTAGAAGCCGAGCACGGTCGGAGGGAGCACCAGCGGCAGGGCGACGAGCGCTTCGATCCACGGTTTCCATCTCGCGCGGCCGAACGCGAGCCAGTAGGCCAGCGGCAGGCCGAGAAGAAGAAGGACCAGCGAGGTCACCAGAGACAACCGGAGGCTGAGCAGGAGCGGAGCGGACATCAAGGTCCGCCTCCCGCCTTCGACGCCGCGGGAGCCAGATATCCGTAGCGGCTCAGCACGTCAGCGGCGGCCCCGGAGCTCAGACAGATTCGAAACTGTTCCGCGAGCTCCCGGTTCGGACCGGGAAGGACGACGCCCGCCTGCCGGATCGGCGCGTGCCAACCATCGGGAATGATCCAGAACGAGCCCTTCTCCCGCATCGAAGGCGCAAGCGCCAGCGAGAGGGCGATGATTCCCGCCTCGGCCGCGCCGACGTCGAGGTACTGCGCGGCCTGAACAACGTTCTCGCCGTAGACCATCTTGTCGCGAACCCGCTCGAGCAGATGCCGGCTGGAAAGCGATTCCATCGCCGCCGCACCATACGGCGCAAGGCGCGGGTTCGCCACGGCGATTTTCCTGATTCGTGGATCGAGCAGCAGAGATGGCCCGTTCGAGGGCTCGAGCTCCAGATCCCTGCGGACCCAGAGGACCACCCGGCCGATGGCGTAGTCGAAGGGCGCGCCCGCGGTGAGGCCCTGCCGATGAAGCCGATCCGGATATCCGGTATCCGCAGAGAGGAAGAGATCGAACGGCGCTCCGTTCGCAATCTGGCTGAAGATACTGCCGGACGAAGCGAAAGAAAGCTCCACCCGGACGCCGGGATGCCGCGCTTCGAACTGCCGGGCGATCGCGGTCAGAGGATCCCGGATGTTCGCCGCCGCCGCAACTCGGAGAACGCGTGGATCAGCCGCGTGCAGGTCCAGAGCGAACAGCATCGCCGCGAGCAGGATCAGTCGCCTCAATGAATTCCTCCGGAAGAGAAGAGAGCCGGGTCGGCCGCGGAGCTGAACCGCTCCTCCGCATCGTCGACACTGGGCCGGAACCGCGCGATTCCGCCGGCACCACAACGATAATCCCATGGGAGATTCGAATTGGCAACCACGGACAAAGCCGCGATTCTCACCACCTCATTGGTGCCGAAGAGGAGAGCGTGGTGGGGCTCAGCGAGATCGAAACCCGCCGTGATATATACCGCCGCCAGATGCTGACGGCATTCGGAATCGCCCTGGGGCTGATCTTCATCGCGGAGATCGGCGACAAGACGCAGCTGATGGTCCTGGCGTTCGCCACCCGTCACCGTTCGCTCCCGGTCCTTCTCGGCGTCCTTGCGGCGGCGTCTGCGGTCAGCGCAATCTCGGTGGCCGTTGGCAGCGCGATCGGAATGGCCCTGCCTCTGTCGTGGATCCGCATCTTCGCCGGGATCGCCTTCATCGTCTTCGGACTCTGGACACTCAAAGGGGAGGAGGAGGACGAGAACGAAGAAACCCACGAAGGTCGATTCGGACCATTCCTCACGGTTTTCCTCGCGTTTTTCGTCGCGGAGATCGGAGACAAGACGATGCTCGCGACCATCACGATTTCCTCGCAGCAGAGCTCGGCGGTGGCCGTCTGGGCCGGAGCCTCGCTGGGGCTGTTCTTCGCGAATGTCCTCGCGGTCGTGGTCGGCCGATGGGCCGGGACATCCCTTCCGGAGAAGCCGATCCGCTGGACCGCCGCCGCCATCTTCATCGCGTCGGGGATCTGGATCCTCGTCACCGGGTGAGCGTTGGGCTGGCACGGGCTTGCATCCCGTCTCATCACGACCCTTCCATGTCGCATTCTGCCCCGCCGAGTCGCTTCTGGTAACCTGCAGGGCACCGAGACGATGAACCTCCAGCATATCGGGCACTACAGGCTGCTGAAGAAGCTGGGCAGAGGAGGGATGGGCGACGTCTATCAGGCCCAGGACCTCAGGCTCAATCGGTACGTGGCGGTCAAGATTTTTCCTCCGCAGTACTCCAGTGACGAGCAACGTGTTCTTCGGTTCGTTCAGGAAGCACAGCTTGCCTCGGCCATCAATCATCCGAACGTCCTGACCATCCACGACCTCGGGGAGGAAGGCGGCACTCACTATCTCGTCACCGAGTTCGTCGACGGAGAAACGCTGCGCCGGCGGTTGCAGCGCGGAGCGCTCGCTCACTCCGAAACGGTGGCGATCGCGATCGGTGCCGCGCGGGCGCTCGATGCGGCACACGACTATTGGGTCGTCCACCGGGACATCAAACCGGAAAACGTCATGATTCGTTGCGATGGTCTGGTGAAGATCCTGGATTTCGGTCTTGCGAAGGCTCTGGAGAACCCGCTGTTCGCATCCGGAGGTCCGCGGGTCGAGACCTCCCCCGGGATGGTGCCGGGAACGATATGGTACGCTCCTCCGGAACGGCTTCGAGGAGAGGCGGCCGATCCGAGATCGGATCTCTTCAGCCTGGGCTGCGTAATCTACGAGATGATTTCGGGCCGCGCTCCGTTCGGGGGCGACAGTCTGATGCAGGTGATGGAGAGGATTCTGCGTCAGGAGCCGGAGTCTCTGGAGCGAGCACGGCCGGACACTCCGGAACAACTGTCGTGCATCACCCGGCGGTTGATGCGCAAGGATCCGGAGGATCGTTATCAAACGGCACATGAGGTCATTGATGAGCTGGTCATCCTCGAGCGTGATCTTCAACGACAGAATAATCACAGTCCGCAAGACGTTGACAATCAATGACTACCCGCTGCTGGATCTCACAATGAACGCACGAATGGACGTCGGACAGATGCTCCGTCGATCGGTGTGTGTGCGTTCGGAATGGCAGCAGGATCTGGCCTGTTGGCCCGACCGAGTCGGCAACGGCTCGCCCCGAAACAACCCGCGCTCTGCTCTCCGCGACGTGAGCGCAATTCAATCCGCAGTGAAACGTCCGTAACCGTTCAAGCCCCGCGTTTGGATTCGGTCTTTCACTCACACAAATCGCTTCACCGTACAGCGATGAAGGAGGAGGATGTGAAGGAAGAACAGACCATCCGAGACAATTCCGCAAATGAGGTCGTGACCATGAACGCTCCAACCGTCGAGGCGGACGTGCAGACGGTCTCCGATCTGCCCGACTCGATCTCGGAACGACCGAAGATGAAGGAGATCGCCGACGTGGAGATTCCGGATCCGATCAAGGATCCGGTGAACACCTCGGAACTGACGCACCGGCGATTCGACAACTCCGAGTTCTGGAAGAAGATCCCGGCCTTCGAAAACATCTCACGCGAGGAGTTTCTCGACTACCGGTTCCAGAACCGCAACAGCGTCACGCGAGCCGCACAGCTCGAGGAGCTGCTCAAGGACGTCGTTCATCCCGACTTCCTGGCTGACGTGCAGGAAGGAATGGATGCGGCACCGATGAACATGCGGCTCTCGCCCTACGTTCTGAGCCGCATCAACTGGGATGAGCCCTACTCCGATCCGATCCGGATCCAGTTCATCCCCGTGGCCTCCACCCGGCTGCCCGACCATCCGCGGCTGCTGCTCGATTCGCTCCACGAGCAGGCTGATTCACCGACCTCGGGAATCGTCCACCGCTACCCAGACAAGGCACTGTTTCTGCCGCTCGACGTCTGCCCCGTCTACTGCCGGTTCTGCACCCGCAGCTACGCGATCGGCGGCGACACCGACACGGTCGAAAAGACCCGCTACACCCCGAATGTCGGACGCTGGAACGAAGTCTTCGCCTACATCGCCTCCCGTCCGGAGCTCGAGGACATCGTGATCTCGGGCGGGGATGCCTACATGCTCGCTCCGCCCCACCTCCGCCAGATCGGCGAGACCCTGCTGGACATTCCGCACGTGCGGAGAATCCGGTTCGCCACCAAGGGTCCGGCGATCATGCCGATGAAGGTGCTCACCCATCACGAGTGGACCGACACACTGGTGGACCTGGTGGAGAAGGGTCGTGCACGGCATAAGGAAGTCTGTCTCCACACCCACTTCAACACCACGAACGAAATCTCGAAGATCAGTCTCGACGCGATGAACCTTCTGTTCGAGCGGGGTGTGAAGGTTCGAAACCAGGCGGTGATGATCCGTGGCGTGAACGACACACCGGACGAAATGATCCATCTGGTCCGCAAGCTCTCCTTCATGAACGTGCAGCCCTACTACGTCTATCAGCACGACATGGTCAAGGGAGTCGAGGATCTCCGCACCCGGATCGCCGATACCGTCGAGATCGAGCGGCACACCCGCGGCGCCACCGCAGGGTTCAACACGCCGACCTTCGTCACCGATGTCCCGGGAGGGGGCGGCAAACGCGACGTACACAGCTACGACTACTATGACGAGACCACCGGCGTCGCGGTCTACCGCAGCCCCAGCGTGGACGAGGAAAAGGTCTATCTCTACTTCGATCCGATTCATCTTCTTCCCGAAGAGGGACGGAAGCGCTGGGCGAATCCGAAGGAGCACGACCTGATCGTCGAGCAGGCTCTCCGCGCCGCCGGACTGACCGCACTCGAGCCGGCCGTATCGTGAGTCAGACACCGGACAGCCGTCCCGGAGGATCGGAATCCTCCGGGGCGGCCACGCTCGTCGCCCTTCCGGAGTGGATCCGAAAGACGCTGGAAGAAGCGGCCGATCGCAGCCGGCCGAGCTGCCGGTTTCAGACGCCCGCCCGCCCGGGCGAGGCCGTCTTCGATCCTTACAATCAGCGCCTCAAGCTCTACCTGGACGGCCCGGAGCAACTCAGCCCCGACCTGGTCGACGAACTGCTCGACCTGGGGAACGAAACCGTCTCCAAGATCACCATCTACGCAAAAAGCGGCGATGATGGCGCATGGGAAGCCCTCGGATTCCACCACGAGGGGGTCATCCGCGGATTCTTCGAAGACGCCGATGCCCGCATCGAGGCGCGCTATCCGGACGCCGAGCGATCATCCTCCGAACGCGAAGAAACTCACGTCGAAACGGTGAAGATCGCCTGCGGGAAGGAGCCACGGCGGCCGGAGCTGCCCGACGGTCTCCGCTGCGTCATCGCAGGACCGGAAGATGCGGGCCGCCTGACCGCTCTGCTCGAACGGATCTTCGAAGACTATCCGGACCCGCTCACCCCGGAGCGGATCGAGCAGTGCATCCGGAACCGCTCGCACCACTTCCGTCTGGTCCTCGATTCCCACGACACTCTGATCGCCGCCGCCTCGGCCGAGATCGATCACGCCCGTCGCTCAGCCGAGATGACCGACTGTGCCACCCTGCCGGAACATCGTGGCAGGGGACTGATGGCGTTCATCCTCTCCGCTCTGGAACAGGACATGGTCGAGATCTTCCGCATCCACGATCTCTACACCCTCGCCCGCGCGGATGAAGTGGGCATGAACTGCGTCTTTGCCCGCCTGGGATACGAATTCACCGGTCGGCTGATCAACAACTGCCGCATGCCGAATGGCTGGGAGTCGATGAACATCTGGTGCCGCAAGGCCAGACGCGAATCATGATCGATCGGAGAAGGGCAGAAGCGGTTCCGGTTCGGGGACGCCCCGGCGTCCTGCCGGGCGTTCTGCTGTCTCTCCTGATCCTTCTCTCTCTCCCCGGATCTCTCTTCGCGCAGGACCAGAACCCGACAGAACGACCGCCGCTGCGGCTCGCCATGTCCGGTGCGTTTCAGCCTTTCTCCACCACGGATGCCGAAGGGAATCTGGTCGGCCTCGATGCCGACATTGCCAGAGAGCTCGCCCGTCGCCTGGGCTACCGGCCGGAACTGGTGCAAACCGACTGGGCCGGCATTCAGGCCGGACTCCAGGCCGGCAAATACGACCTGATCTGCGGTTCCATGGCGATCACCGATGCCCGCCTGCGAACGATGCTGTTCTCGCTTCCCTACTATGTGAGCGGAGCACAGGTGTTCGTGCACAAGGGGATCGACGAGACTCGAGGCATCCGGATCGGGGTGACCGAGGATTCCACCTACGCGGGCTACATCGAGTCGCATCCCGAAGAGTTTCCCGACGTCGAGATCACCCACTACGGCAGCGAGTCGGAGATCATCGCCGCGATGAACACCGGCAAGGTCGACGGGCTCGTCTCCGATCGGATCGTCGGTGGCTTCTACATCAGGAAAGGGAGCGCCGGCAACATCGTGCCTCTCGACGGGCTGCTGTACCACGAGGCGGTCGGCATCGCTGCACGGAAGAGCGATCCCGCTCTGGTTCGAAAGGTCAACGAAGCGCTTCTCGCCATGATTCAGGACGGCACCTACGATGCGATCTACCGTCGCTGGGTGGGCGCAGATCCCGACCTCGAGCTGCTCTTCACGACGTGGGGCGACTACGCTCACATCATCCCGAAGGAGCAGTCGACCGCGGCGGCGGAGCATGCAGCACGAAGGAAGCCCGATTTCGTCGAGAATCTCGGGGCGATGATTCCGCTTCTTGGAAAGGGCGCGCTGCTGACTCTGCTGTTGTCCCTGCTGACCGCGGTGATCGCGCTCGGTACCGGAGCGCTGATCGGCGTCGGGACCGCGGCCCGGCATCCGTGGATCCGGACCCTCTCGACCGGCTACGTCGGCCTGGTTCGAGGAACACCCCTGCTGGTCCAGCTTTTCATCTCCTATTTCGCACTCGCCACACTGGTGAACCGGCTGGCCGGGGCGGAGGTCGTCGGAGCCTTCGGGGCTGCACTGTTCGCGCTGGTGGTCAACACCACCGCCTACAACGCGGAGACCATCCGGGGAGGCATCGCCGCGGTGGATGCCGGTCAGTGGGACGCCGCCGCTTCGATCGGAATGAAACGGTCAATGATTCTCCGGCGGGTGATCCTGCCGCAGGCGTTTCGCGATTCGCTCCCCTCCCTCGGAAACAACCTGGTGGTCCTGATCAAGGACACCTCTCTGGTCGGCGCGATCACCCTGATCGAGCTGACCTACGCGGCGCGGAATGTCGTCTTCCAGACCGGGCAGGCCTTTCTGCCGTTTCTGGTTGCCGCCGTCTTCTACCTGGTGATCATTTCCCTGGTGACTCTTCTGACCCGCCGCTGGGAAACCCATCTGGGTCGCTCCCGCCGTGCCGTGAGGACTTCGCTGTGAACGACGCGGCCGTGGAGATCACTGTACGGGGTCTGCGCAAGCAGTTCGGTGAGCTCGAGGTACTCAAAGGTGTCGACCTCGACGTTCGTTCACACGAAGTGGTCTCGCTGATCGGCCCCTCGGGGTCCGGCAAGAGCACCCTGCTGCGCTGCCTGAATCTGCTCGAGATGCCGGACGCGGGAATCATCCGCTGGAGGGACGAAGAGGTGCCCTACCGGCAGATGGAAGCGTCGGAGCTGACGCGCCATCGCACCCGGATGGGGATGGTCTTCCAGCACTTTCACCTCTTTCCGAACCGGACGGCTCTCGAGAACGTGATCGAAGGGCTGGTGTGGGTTCTCGGCGAACCGGAGGCCTCGGCCCGGGATCGGGGACGAGAACTGTTGGACCGGGTGGGTCTGGCGGACAAGGCCAAGGAATGGCCGGCACGGCTTTCCGGCGGTCAGAAGCAGCGGGTCGCAATCGCCCGCGCACTGGCGATGAACCCGGAGGTGCTGTTGCTGGATGAGGTCACCAGTGCGCTCGACGTGGAGATGATCGCCGGGATCAACGATCTGCTCGAAGAGCTGGCTGCCGGCGGGATGACCATGGTCGCGGTCACTCACGATCTCGGTTTTGCCCGTCGCGTTGCCTCGCGCATCTGCTTTCTCGACGGCGGAGTGATGGTGGAATCAGGCATTCCCGACCAGGTTCTCGACCACCCGGAGACCGATCGTCTGCAGGAGTTTCTCAGCGCCGTCTCCCGCGCCCGATGAACCGTTGAGACTGAACGGCAAACGCGAAGCGGACTTCCCACCTCTCGCCCTCCCACCTCCACCCTTTCCTCCCAGCCGCTCCGCTCGCCTCCCAAACGCCCCTCTTGTATGCTTAGCCCCATGTTCAAGATCAACGAAGTCTTCGCTCGTGAAATCCTCGATTCCCGTGGCAACCCGACCGTCGAGGTCGATGTCGTTCTGGACTCCGGAGCGATCGGGCGTGCCGCTGTGCCATCGGGTGCATCCACCGGTTCGCGTGAGGCGCTGGAGCTACGCGACGGCGACAAGAGCCGCTACATGGGCAAGGGCGTCCGCCAGGCCGTCAGCAATGTGAACGAGCAGATCGCGCCTGAGGTCGAAGGTCTCGACGCCCGGGAGCAGGTGATGCTCGATCTGCTGATGAAACAGCTCGACGGGACGCCGAACAAGGAGAAGCTCGGCGCCAACGCGATCCTCGGAGTGTCGATGGCCGTCGCCCGCGCAGCCTCGGAGGCGGCGGGACTACCCCTGTTTCTCTATCTCGGCGGGGCGGGAGGCCGCACGCTTCCGGTTCCGATGATGAACGTCATCAACGGAGGAGCCCACGCGGAGAACAACCTGGACATCCAGGAGTTCATGGTCATCCCGGCGGGCTTCGACACCTTTTCCGACGCCCTGAGGGCCGGAGTGGAGACGTTCCACAACCTGAAAAAGATCCTTTCGGAGAAGAAGCTGGCGACCTCCGTCGGCGACGAGGGCGGCTTCGCTCCGAATCTGAACACGAATGCGGAAGCGATCGACCTGATCCTCGCCGCGATCGAAAAGGCGGGCTACAAACCCGGCGAGCAGATCTGGCTCGGACTCGACCCGGCCGCGTCGGAGTTCTACGTCAAGAACAGGTATGAGATGACCGGCGAAGGGAAGAGTCTGTCCAGCGACGAGATGGTGGAGTACTACCAGGCGCTTCGAAAGCAGTATCCGATTCTCTCCATCGAAGACGGTATGGCCGAGGGCGACTGGGATGGATGGAAACGGATGACCGACGCCATGGGTGCGGACACCCAGCTTGTGGGCGACGACATCTTCGTGACCAATCCGGAGATCTTCGCCGAGGGCATCGCCCGGGGCATCACCAACGCGATCCTGATCAAGGTCAATCAGATCGGCACGCTCACGGAGACCTTCGAGGCGATCGAGATGGCCAAACGAGCCGGATACCGGTCGGTGATCTCACACCGCTCCGGGGAGACGGAAGACTCCACCATTGCCGACCTGGCCGTAGCGACCAATGTCGGCCAGATCAAGACCGGCTCGGCGTCGCGAAGCGATCGGATGGCGAAATACAACCAGCTCCTGCGCATCGAGGAGGAGCTGGCCGACGCCGCGGTCTTCGCCGGCAAGAGCATCTTCAAATCGATCTGATCACGTCTTCCCCGAATTTTCAGAAAGCCGGGCAATGCCCGGCTTTTCTGCGAATTCCGGCTCTGCCCAAGTCCGGTCGCAACGACCGGACCCGGTGAGCGCGATCATTCCCGGGGAGGAACCGGTCGCCGCTTCGTCCCCTCCAGTTCGGCGAACATTTGACCGGTATTGGGCCCGATGAAATGCTCGAAGAACGCCCAGCCGGCGTATTTCGGCGAGAGCTCCTCCCGAACGGACTTCACCAGCGCATCTCCGACAAGGCCCTTCCCTCTTCCTTCGGCGACCGCGAGCCGGAGATCTTCGAGATATCCGCGGAACGCCCGCAAATCCGTGGCATGCCCCACCCCTCCGTGCCCCGCGACAAACGTCGCTCGCGGGTGGGCCAGGAGCAGCCTGTCGGCGGAGATCAGCCACGCTCCCGTGTCGGCATCGATCGTATTGGGAAGGGCGTGATTCCAGAACAGGTCCCCCGTGAAGACGACGTCCGCATCGGGCACCACAACGACCGAATCACCTCCGGTATGTCCCGGCAGGACTTCCACGCACAGGCGACGTGATCCTAGGAAGAGGTCGAGATCACTGTCGTAGACCAGGTTGGGAAGAATCAGGGACTCGACCCAGGATCTCTTGTCCGCCGGAACGGGATTCCCGAAGAACTTCAGGTTTTCGGTGCGCTCCCAGGCCCGGACATTCCGCTGGGCAACGATCGTTGCGCCCGCCGCCTGAAACACGCCGTTCCCGGACACGTGGTCCAGGTGGTAATGCGTATCGATGACGAAGCGTACGGGCAGATCCGTCCGCTTCCGGATCTCGTTGAGGAGCTGCTCGGCGGCCCTCGCACTCTGGAACGTGTCGATCACGGCAACACCGTCGTCGCCAATGACGAACCCGGCGTTACTGCCCGCGGGGCCGCCGGGTACCGCGACGGCCGCCCAGACACCCGTCCCTACCTCGTGAAGAGTGAACGGCAGAGCCTCGGGATCAGCCGCATGCAGGCTCATCGAAAGCATCACCAGCAGGATCGAGCTCAGCAGGATTTGCACTCCGGAGTTTCGCATCCTCCGATCATACCTTTTCAGGGCCACGCGATCGCGTATCATCTCCAGCGGAAATCCGATTCGGCCATGCCTGATCTCAATGTCATCTACATCGGTGGTTTCTCCCGTAGCGGCAGCACTGCGCTCGCTCATCAACTGGGAATGCTCCCGAACGTGGCCAATCTCGGTGAAGTCACCCACACCCTGTTCAGCAGCCTTCTCCTCCGGCTGGGTCTGCCCTGCGGCTGTGGACAGTCACTCGACGAAAGCAGGTTCTGGAGCTCCTCGGTGAAAACCATTTCCGCGGAGGCACGCGAGTTCGCCCGCAGGGAGATCCGCATCAGGAGTCTCGCTCGTCCAAGGCGTTTTCTGCGCGCGGTGGAAAGAAGCGGCTGGATGAAGGAGGCCCGGGACGTGCTGTCCGACGCCGCGCGCCGGGCCGGGAACTGCCAGACGGTGGTGGATGCCTCAAAGCACGCGGCGACGGCAATCGCCCTCACTGAAGTGGATGGGATCCGCGTCCACATGCTCCACCTGGTCCGTCATCCCGGGGCGGTGATCGCAAGTCAGAGCCGACAGAAGGAATGGCTTCCCGCCAGCTCGCCCCTTCGAACCGCCTGGGCCTGGGACCTCGAGAATCTGACGGTCGAGCGGCACCAGCGGCGCTTCGCCTCCTATGTTCGGGTTCGTTTCGAAGAGCTCGGCAACAATCCCGTGGCCACGCTCGCGCCCTTTCTCCGGAACGCCGGAGTCGACCCGGCCGGTCCGGCGCAGGGGGAAATCCAGCATCACGTCGCGGGCAATCCCTCCAAGCTCGAGTATCCCTACATCTGGAGAGCGCCGGTGCGTTCCGCGGCACGTGCGGACAAACGCAGTCCTGCGCAATCACTCCCCGAGCACCTCATCTGTGGCCTGCTCGCCTCGCACTATGGATACTGACATGAATCCACAGTCTCCGGAGCAGCCGGATCACGACGACTACGACCGTAGCCGAAAGCGGGTCGTGGAACGGTGGCAGGACGGCACGATCACCGGCGATCTCTCGCGGGTTCATTGGATGGCGTCCGAGGTGGTCCGGCACTACCTGAACCGGATGGCCACCGGATCGGTCGACGGGACATGGCTGATGTACCTGATCGAGCGTTACGCACGTCAGCGGATGCACCGGATCCTGGTGTTGGGCTGCGGGGACGGCTGGTTGGAGCGCTCCATCGCGGCACATCCGCTGGTTGAGAGAATCGACGCTTTCGATGTTGCAGAGGGCGCCGTCGAGCGCGCACGAGCGGAGGCAAAGCACCAGGGGCTCGACCGGATTCACTACGGGGTGATGGATCTCAACCGGACCCGGATCCCGACAGGTCCCTACGAAATCATCATCGCCCACTCGGTGATCCATCACGTCGAGAATCTCGATCTTCTCTACGACGGCCTGCATGCGGCTCTGGTCCCTGACGGGCTGCTTCTGATCAACGAATACGTCGGACCGAAGCGTTTTCAGTTCTCCGATCGACAGATCTCCATCATCAATCGCCTGCTGCTCGCTCTTCCGGAACCCTACCGGCAGGGCCTGGTTCAAGAGGGGATCTATCCGGAAAAGCCGCGGCCGACGGAAGAGCTGATGATCGCGATCGATCCGTCCGAGGCGGTCCGCTCCGATGAGATCGTTTCCTATACCGAGCGGCACTTCACCATTCTCGAGACGCTGCCCGGGGGCGGCACGATTCTGATGCAGCTTCTTTACGACGTGGTCCAGAACTTCGACCACGCCAGTCCTGAGGACCGGGCAATGCTCGAGCTTCTCTGCCGAACCGAAGAGCTGATGCTGAGGGACAGCGGTCTGCCTTCCGACTACCTCATTCTCGCGGCCTCGCATTCGCCTCTGGTTCCCCGTCCACTTCCCTATCAGCCATCGGATCCATTCATGGGAGGCGCCGCATCGGGGCCGCTTCACCTCCTGGGAACGTTCCTGAATCGGTTGGCGCCAGCCAGACCGATTCTCGGGCCGCCCGGCGCACATCTCGAGGCAATTCGGGAGGGGCAGAATCTGCAGGGTTCAGGGACGCCTCACAGCGACTGGATTGATCAGGCGATCACTCAGGCACTGCAGGACCACCCTGATCCCGAGCATGCGAAGCTCCGGGTGCTGATCCTCGGAAACGGAGGCGAGGCATTGGCCGCCCGGCTGCAGGCAGTGCCCTCGATCAGAACCTGTACGCACAGCACCGGGCTCCCGGCCGCTGCCGACGGCTCGAGTTACGACCTGATCTACAGCCTCGGCAGTCTCGGTTCGGCCGCGAATCCCCAGGCGATGGGTCAGCAGTTGCGGGCTCTGCTCGCACCACGCGGGTTGATTGCGGGCATCGAGCGCGTCGGAGATCCGCTCGCTCCTCGTGGCCGGAAACTGCTCGAGGTTCTGCGCGAAGTTCTGCCGAGGGAGGTCCGCGGATCCGGCGATCTGGTCTCGCGGCTGAGAACGATCAAGGCGGAATTCGCCACGGAGCAGCACACGGCGGACGAGTTGAAGGCGAGCCTGAGCCGCGGGTTCGGCAGCATCGTCATGCAGCCACTCTGTTCGCGGATGATGACGGTCCTGCTGGCCTCCTGTGCGTTTCCGGAACTTCCCTGCTCCGAGGCGGAGCGCGGACTCCAGCGTCTTCTGGTCGCGGCCGATCGCGTCCTGATGGAAGAGAACGCGCTCGAGCCCGCCGTCGTTCAGATCACTGCACGGGGGTCCTGAGCTTGGGACCGCCGATCCCTCGCCTCCCGCAGCTTCAGGTGCTACCTTTGCGGCATGCAAAGGGTCCCTCTGATTCTCCTTCTGCTGGCCGGTCTGGCTCTCTGTTCCTGCACCACTTCTCGCACCGTCACCATCCTGCAGTTCTCGGACTACCATTCGCACGCTGTGCCGTTCCGGATCGGCGAGGACGCGCGGGCGGCCGGAATCGCGCGGGCGATCGCCTGGATCGAGCCGCAGGCCAGGCGCCCCGACGTGCTCGTCTTCAACGGCGGAGACACGATGAATCACGGCGCTCCCGCCTGGTCGGACAAGTATCACTGCGTCGAATGGAGCTGGTGGAACGGTGTGGTCGACGCGATGGCCTGGGGAAATCACGATGCCGATTACGGACCGGAGGAGTTTTCGCGTTGCCTCGCAACGATCGACTATCCGATCCTCAGTGCCAACGTCATCAGTGCCGAAGGAGAACCGCTGTTCGAGGTCGATGGGAAGCGATACCTGGTGTTTCGCCGGGAGGGACTTCGGATCGGTGTCTTCGCGGTGGCCGGCTCGGACTTTGCCTCGATTGTCGGGGCCGAACGTCTCCCGGTACCGGGGGCGCGGTTCACTTCGCGAATGAATGTGGCGCGGGCCGTGGTGGACCAGCTCCGGAACGGTGAGCACGTCGATGCGGTGGTGCTGATCGGCCACGAGTCCACCGAGGATGACGTGGAGCTGGCTCGTGCGGTTCCGGGAATCGATCTGATTCTCGGCACGCACAGCCATCGACTCGAGCCGCTGCATCGCATCGAAGGGACCCGGACCTGGACGCTCTCTCCGGGTCAGTACCTCGGCTGGGTCAGCCGGGTGCGGCTCGAGTTCCGAGGTAATCAGCTCGCCGCTGTGACTGGCGGACCGGTGGCGATGACTCCGGACCTGCCGCTGGACCCGACCATTGCGACCCGAGTGGCGAGTCTCGAGCACGAACTGGAGCACGACCCTGGTTACCGTGAGCTCTTCGTCACGATCGGGACGCTACCGGACACGCTCTCGAACGAGGGCCTTCTCGAGGAGAACTCGGCGGTTGGGTCTTTCGTCATGGATCGGGTGCGTCGAGCGGCAGAGGCCGACGTCGCCTTCTCGACTTCTTCCAGCTTTCGGGGCCCACTGGGAGAGGGATCGGTGAGAGAAACCGACCTTCGAGATGCGCTCCCCTACGACAACGCGGTGCTCCGCTGCAGGCTCAACGGCACACAAGCGGAGAAGGTGCTCGAGCGGATCGGGTCGTTGCGGGGAACGGACTCGTTTGCCCAGATCTCCGGAGCTTCGCTCGAAGACCAGACCATCGGAGGGAAGCCGATCGATCCGCGAAACACTTACAGCTTCGCGGTGACCGACTATGTTGCGAAGGTGACCGGCTCCTATCGCGACCTGTTCGAAGGGATCTCCTGCGCCGACACCGGGACCCGTGTGAGAGAAGTCGTGCGGGAGGCAATCGCGAACGGTCTCCGTCCCTGATTACGAAAAAGGCCGGTCCGAGGACCGGCCCGGCACAGGCCGAAGCCTGTGTCGCACAGACAGGGTTGGATGATCAGTTCCTTTCCATGCCGGCAACCGCCTCTTCGATTGCTTCGGGTGTCGGAGCGACACCCTGAACGAGCTCGCCTTCGAACCAGGCGTATTTGCCGTCGAGGACGTCGCGGGCGATGCCGTAGGCTTCGGAATCGTTGTTGTCGAACAGAAGGTCGAAGGACTGACCGATTCGAATCCGGGACTCGCGGCAGAAGTGATCGGCCAGACGCATCGCGTTCGACTGGCCCTTCTGCTTCGAGAGCATCATGGCGTAACTGATCGTGGCAGACATTGCAAAGAGCTCGGTACCGATATCGACGATCCGGAACAAGGTCTTCTGCTTCTTCTCGAGTTTCGGCCCAAAGCGGACCATCGCCTGGAAGATCGAGCGGGCAAGCTTCCGCGAGGTGCGCTCGACATAGCCCATGTGGCTCGACAGGGGCCCGAACTCGGTGAACCTGGGGAATCGGCTCCAGCCCGCATAGAGGGTTGGATACCAGGCGGCGTAGTGCGCGCCCGCCTTCGCCATTCCGGCACTCTTTTCCGCCAGGGAAGCATCCTTCTGCAGCATGAAAGCGGCTCGCTTCATGTGGGGATCGACCGCTTCTCGAGCGATGAACAGGTGCTGAATCTCGCTGGTGCCTTCGAAAATCCGATTGATCCGCATGTCTCGCATGATCCGCTCGACCGGCCAGGGTTTCTCACCGCGGGCCTCCAGCGACCCGGCGGTCTCATACCCGCGGCCGCCGCGGATCTGCACCAGCTCGTCGATGATCTTCCAGCCGGTTTCAGTGTTCCAGAGCTTCGCCATCGCCGCCTCGAGCCTCAGGTCGACGTCCCCACGGTCGGCGAGTCCCGAGGTCAGCCAGACGATGGCTTCCATCGCCATGGTGTGAGAGGCAATGTAGGCGATCTTTTCCGCGATCGCCTCGTGATACCCGATCGGCTGGCCCCACTGCACCCGCTCTTTCGCCCAGTCGCGGGCGATCTCGAGGCTCCTTCGACCCACCGCCGCGCAGCCAGCCGGAATCGTCAACCGTCCGGTGTTGAGGGTGATCAGCGCGAGCTTCAGCCCATGGCCTTCCTTCCAGAGAAGGTTCTCGTTGGGTACGTAGACGTCCTTGAACCGGAGCAGACCGTTCCCGATCCCCCGAAGCCCCATGAACTGGCAGCGGTGGATCACCTCAAAGCCCGGTGTGTCGGTCTCGACGATGAAGGCACTGATCTGCTTTTTTTCCTTCCCCTTCACCATCTTCGGAGGTGTCTGAGCCATGACCACGATCAGCTCGGCACGCACGCCATTGGTGCACCAGAGCTTCTCACCGTTGATCACCCAACCCTTGCCGTCCGGCGTGGGAGTGGCGGTGGTGGTCATCCGGGCAGGGTCGGATCCGACGCCGGGCTCGGTCAGAGCAAACGCTGAGATTGCCCCCTTCGCCAGGCGTGGAAGATACTTCTTCTTCTGTTCTTCGGTTCCGAACAGCTTGAGGGGCTGAGGAACACCGATGGACTGATGAGCGGACAACCAGGCGACGGTGGACCCGCACCAGGTCGAGACCAGCCCGATGGATCGGTTGTAGTTGGTGACGCTGAAGCCCAGACCGCCATACTCCTTCGGGATCTTCATTCCCCAGGCGCCGATCTCGTTCAGCCGGTCGAAGATCTCCGGCGGATATTCACCCGTCTCGTCGATCGCATCCGCGTCGACGTGCTCGGCCAGCAACTGCTCGAGCTTGTCCATGAATTCATCGCCGACGGCCTTGTCGTCCGCTGGCTGTTGCGGGAAGGGGTAGATCAGATCGAGATCGAGCTGGCCGAGAAAGAGCTGCCCGACGAATGAAGGCTTCTCCCACTCGGTTTCTCGACTGGCTTCGGCGACTTCCATCGCCTCTTCCGCTCCCTGGGTCCGGATCTCCTCGCTCATGATCGTCTCCTTGTCCGCATGGTCTGCACGGGGAACTTACGAGTTGCGTGCCATAGCCCGAAGGAAACATCCACTCTGGCCACGCACTGCGCGCGCGAGCTTCCTTCCGGGCGAAAAACAGCTCCTCCCGGATCGGAGGGTTCCTCCTCACCGTGTGGCGCCATTCTGAATGAATGCTCATTCAGTGTCAATCGAGTCGGCACTCGTCACTATTCCCTCCACCGGTTCCTCACACACATTGAGACCTTCCCCACTTGCTTCCGCTCGCCCGGATGGTGTCAACTACCTCCCGGACACGCGCCACCACTCGGCGTCTGACCGCGAGCTGAAATTCAGGCTGGGTTCCTGCAGCGAAAGGACCACGATGACCGAAGAGATCGAGATTGCCGAGAACCGGAGCGATGAGAACGAAACGCCAGGCCTGAGCAACCGGAACCTGGACGCCCTGTTCCACGATCGGGGGCTGATGGTCGGCCCGCGTCCGTCGGTCGACGTCGGGGCGATCGAGGGCCACCTCCGTGAGGTGCTCCGCCTGCTCCACGTGAATCTGGAAGAAGAAAACGTGATCGATACGCCCAAGCGGTGGGCCCGATCCCTGGTATCGATGACCAGCGGCTACGACTTCACCGACGTGGCGCGGCTGACCACTCTTTTCCGCCAGGCCTGCACGGTCGCGGGCGAAAAGTGCCAGAACATGGTGGTGATCGGAGGGACCTACAAAACCCTCTGTGCGCATCACATCCTTCCATTCTTCGGTCACTTCATCGTCGGCTACATCCCGGAGCGAACGATCATCGGAGCCTCCAAGATCCCGCGAATCGTCGAGGTTCACATGCGCAAGCTCCAGACCCAGGAGCATCTCGCGCACGACGTGGCAGATACGATCGAGAAGATCCTCGAACCTCGCGGACTCGCGGTCTGGATGGGCGGTACTCACCTCTGCATGGTGATGCGTGGAGTCGAGCAGGAGTCGTCGTTCATGGAGACCAATGTCCTCCGAGGCGAGTTTCTGGAGGACGAGAAGACGCGTCAGGAATTCATGTCGATCGTCAACCGGAAGGGACAGCGGATCTGATCCGGATGAAGGGCCGCAGCGTAGAGCAACTCTACGTTCATCACGACGGTTTCGTCATCTGGCGGATGCGTCCCCAGTAGTCTGCTCCGGAGAGCCATTGCGCCCCATCGATGACGAACGATTCGCCGGTGACGTAGGCCGCGTAACTGGAGAGGAGATACGACGCAGCGTTGGCGACTTCCTCCAGTTCCGCGAAACGTCGTAAAGGAATCGTCCGCCGGATGCCCTCGGCGACCCGCTCATCGGGAAAAAGCTTCGACGAAGCTCCTTCGGTATTGACCGGGCCCGGAGCCATTGCATTGACCCGGATCCCGTATCGCGCCCACTCCACCGCCAGGGTCCGGGTCATGGCCAGCACCCCCGCCTTGGCCGAGGCCGAATGGACCACACCGGGTGCGCCGGTCCAGGCGTAGTTGGCGATGATATTGAGGATCGACCCGCCTGCCCCGCCTTCGATCATTCTCCGGCCGACGGCCGAGCTGCAGTAGAAAGTCCCGTTCAGGACGATGCCGATCACGGCGTTCCATCCGTTGGGAGAGAGGCTGTCCGAGGGTGCGACGAAGTTGCCCGCCGCGTTATTGACCAGGTAATCGATCCGCTGATGGTCCGACCACACCTTCGCGACCACCGACTCGACGGCTTCCGGATCACGGACATCGAGAATGGCCAGATCTGCCGCGTCCTGCCGCCCGGTGAGGCTCCGGATCTTCTCCACGGCCGGTTCGAGATGATCACGGCTCCGGCTCGCCAGGATCACTCTTGCGCCCAGCCGGGCGAGCTCCTGAGCGATCCCGAATCCGATCCCCGTTCCTCCGCCGGTCACCATCCCCACCTGTCCCTGAAACGTGTTTGACGGCAGCATGCGGGCCCTCCTCGGTTCGAATTGAGGCTCGAGCATATCGTATCTGTCCTCCTGGACTTGAATCCCGCCGCGCGCTCGGAAAGAATGTGCGGAGCGGAAACCTCTCCGGCGCTCTGCCCGGACAGTTCAGGACCCGACCCCGCCACTGGAGGAAAACTCGATGAAGAAGATTGTGCCGTTCCTGATGCTGCTGTTCGTGGCCGCCTGCGGAAACGAGCGGCCGGGGTCGATGCATCCGAGCTCGGTCCCGGGCGAAAAGACCTACACCCTCTCCGGCGTCGTCATTTCCCAGGATGTCCGCGCCAACACCCTGACCATCAAGCATGGTCCGATCGGCGATTGGATGTCGGCCATGACCATGCCCTTCCCCGTCCGGGGCGAGGAAGTGTCGAACCTTCCAGGGCCGGATGCCCGCATCAGCGCCGTGGTCCACGTGGCGGACAATCAGTACTGGATCACCGATGTGACCGAAGTGGAACATGCGCAGCCGATCGAGCCGGTGGATACGGTCGGGACCGAGCCCACGGAGACGTCCGTCGCGCCTCCGGCGGGAACCACGACCGAAGCTTCCACCGGCCCTTCCGGCGACTGATCGCGCCCCTTGTGGCGCCTACTCCGCGGCGATCGGCCCGAACAGGACCGTGGGGATTTCGCTCCCCTCCTCTGCCGAGGTCTGTCCGAGATCGAGGACCGCGAAGCCGTTGGCCGCGATCATCGAAGTGGAAATGCCGGATCCCTGTGCCCGCATCGGGATGGCGATCAATCGGCCCTCCCGAGCCACAACCCGGACCCGCTGAAAGAAGCGCCGATCACCCCGCGAGCGGAGTGGAGCCGTGAGCCGCGCGTTGACCACCGGTGGCTGCAGCCCTCTCACCTGCCCCATGGCCTTCCTCAGAGCCGGGGCGATGAAGAGAATGAATGAGACCATGGTCGAAACAGGATTTCCGGGAAGGCCGAAGAAGAGACGATCCTCCAGCCGGGCGAACAGGAGGGGCTTTCCGGGGCGCATCGCGACCTTCCAGAACCGGGTCTCGGCGCCCAGCTCGCTCAGCGCCGGCTTCACGAAGTCCCGGACTCCGACCGAGACCCCTCCCGAGGAGACGATCACATCCGCGTCCATTGACGCACGAATCGTCTCCACCATCGCCTCACGACTATCCCTGACGATGCCCATCAGACGGGGAATGGCACCGGCTTCCCGGACCAGCGAGGCCAGTGCATAGGAGTTCGAGTTCATCACCGAGCCCGGCTCCCGCACCTGATCGATCTCGACGATCTCGTCGCCGGTGGCAATGATCGCGACGGTGGGACGACGGCCGACGGTGACGACTGACCTCCGCACCCCGGCGAGGACTCCGACCTCCCCGGCACCGATGACGACTCCCGGTTCGAGCACGGTCGTCCCAGCCACCATGTCTTCGCCGCGACGGCGAATGTGTGCTCCCGCCCGGACTGGCTCGAAGATCTGGACGGTGTCGGCTCCGTGGTCGGTGATCTCGATCTGTGCCACCGCGTCGGCACCCTCCGGAATCAGGGCGCCGGTCATGATTCTCGCCGCGGTTCCCGGCTCGACGCGCCCTGTCCCGACCGTCCCGGCAGGAAGGTCCGCAACGATCTCCAGCGTGACGGGGGACCGGGGTGTCGCATTCCGCAGATCCGCGGCGCGGACCGCATAGCCGTCCATGGCGCTGTTGTCGCGCTCCGGAACGTCATGGGGAGAAGTCACCGGCTCCCTCAGAATTCGGCCCAGGGCATCGAGGAGCGTGACCCGCTCGACCCCGAGAGGCCGCACTTCGGACATCACCAGGTGCTGCGCGGCATCGACCTCGATCAGCCGATCGTCAGCACCTCCACGGTCATTTCGGTTTCCCATGCACAACCTCCGATTTGCTGCCGAATCCTCGAGCGGGCATTCGATCCTAAATGAAGGGCCGGATCAACGCCAGCGGGCCGTCCTTCGTGAATTCGAGCTGGTGGTTCCAGTCGGATACAATCGGGCCGCCATGACCGCGAACCGGATCGAGCTGATCGACCAGCATCCCCGTCTCGCCGATGTCCGGGAGGAGGTCGTCGCCGGGCTGCTGGCCCAGCCCCGATGGCTTCCGCCAAAGCTGTTCTACGACGAGCGCGGATCGCAACTGTTCGAGGAGATCACCAGGCTCCCGGAGTATTACCCGACCCGTACGGAGATCTCGATTCTCGAGGCCAATGCCGAGGAGATGACCGAGGGCTGGGACGAGAGGGTCGCTCTGATCGAGCTCGGCAGCGGGAGCAGCACCAAGGTCAGAATTCTCCTCGATCGAACCGACGGCCCGTTCACCTATATGCCGATCGACATCTCGAAGGAGCACCTGGCGGAAGCCGCCGCGTCCATCGCTACGGATTATCCCTCGGTTCGTGTCGTGGCGGTCTGTTCCGACTACACCGCCGGACTCGACATTCCCTTCTGGGACTCCTGGCAGCGGCGGGTCCTGTTCTTTCCCGGTTCGACCATCGGCAACTTCGAGCCGGAGGATGCGCGAGAGTTCCTCCGGAAGCTCGCCGGACGGTTGGCACCCGACGACGCGATGATCCTCGGAGTGGACCTGCGGAAGAATCCGGCGCGCCTGCACGCCGCCTACAACGACAGCCAGGGGATCACCGCAGAATTCAATCTGAACGTTCTGCGTCGGATCAATCGGGAGCTGGGGGCCGACTTCGACCTGGCCCGCTTCGAGCATCACGCGTTCTTCGACCCGACAAAGGGTCGCATCGAGATGCACCTCAGAAGCACCAGCTCACAGATCGTGACGATCGGGACCCGCGAATTTTCATTTGCACCGGACGAAACGATTCACACCGAAAATTCGTACAAGTACGGGATCGAGGACCTTCGGCGCCTCGTCGACGGGACCGGATTCCGGTTGGCTCAAACCTGGATGGACGAACACCGGCTGTTCAGTGTGCACCGGCTCGATGTCCTCGGCTGACTCGACCATCCATGAACAGGTGAAATCGACTCGACATGAAAAGAACCGCACTGCTGGCTTCCCTGATCATCCTCCTCTCGTTGTTCAACTGCAGAGAGGCCACCGCGCCTCCACCGGTCAAACCTGCAGGGTCGCAGAAGATCCCCGGTTCAGTCAGTGCCCAGCGTCGCACACCCACCGTCGTCGTGGTCCACGAGATGCTTCCGTCGGTGGTAAATATTCAGGTGGAAGCCACGATCCGGAGACGGGAGTTCGATCCCTGGTTCGGATTCCCCCAGGACCGCACCTACACCACCCAGGCTGTTGGTTCCGGATTCGTCTGGGCCAGTGACGGCGTAATCGTGACCAATGCTCATGTCATCGAGGGTGCTTCACGCATCGTGGTCGTTTTCCACGATCGAACGCAGACGCCCGCAAGAGTGATCGGTGTCGACCCGGACAACGATCTCGCGGTGCTCAAGGTCAACGGGAACAGTCTTCCCGCCGCGCCCATCGGGACCTCTTCTGATCTGCTGATCGGTGAACCGGTGATCGCAATCGGGAACCCTTTCGGCCTCAGTGGAACGGTCACTCGCGGAGTCATCTCCGCCACCGGCCGATCCGTTCCCTCCCAGGAACAGGGACGCACCTACACCGACTTCATCCAGACCGACGCCTCGATCAATCCCGGCAATTCCGGCGGCCCACTGGTCAACATCGAGGGAAAGGTCATCGGAATCAATACCGCGATCTACGCTCAGGCTCAGGGAATCGGATTCGCGATCCCCGTCGACCGCGCACGAAAGGTCATCGAGGATCTCCGGCGATACGGAAAGGTGCAGCCGTCGTGGCTCGGCGTGGTCACGACCACCCTGACACCTGAGGAGGCGAGCCGCCTGGGCTTCTCCGTGGATCGGGGCGCCCTGGTCTCCCGCATTTTCGACGGGTCACCAGCTTCCCGCGCCGGCATCAAGCCGGGAGACGTCATCGTGGGAATTCAGAACGCTCCCGTGGATTCGCGTGAGGACTTCAGCACGTTAATGGCCTCGGCGACCCAGGGCCAGCAGATCCTTCTCAGAGTGAACCGCGACGATCAGGTGAGAGACATCCAGGTGACACCGGCCAGTCCCCCCGAAAATCTCGGCCTCCGAATCCTCGGAGAGGTTGCGGGCGTGGAGGTTCAACAGGGTCAACGCGGCCTGATCATCACCGAGGTGTCCCCGCGATCCCGGGGCGCGCGCGTCGGACTCCGGCCAGGAGACGAGATTGTCGGAGTCAACGGACGCGAAGTGAGCTCACTCCCCGATCTGAACGGAGAGGTGGTCAAGGAGTCGGACCGCCCGTCCATTGTTCTGTCCGTCGCACGGGGACGATTCATCTACACCCTCACGTTTCCGATGGGATCCTGAGTCGTGGCGCAATGACTGACCCCCATGGAACGATCCTGACCCATCACGAGGTTCCATTCAGGTCACCAAGTGACCCACGCCGCGGAGTGCTTCGAGATGACCGGAATCTAAGAGACTGAAAAGCCACAAGTTAAGAATTTGTTACATTCTGGCTTCGGGATTGCTACAGAGGATCCACCAAACCTCGTGGATTTTCTACCAATCATGGAAAAGGAGTCATGGATGTCGAAGAGCTTCAGGATATTTGTGTACTGCGCGCTGGTGGCGATTCTCGCCTTCCCGGTGATGGCACAGCGGATTGAGCGCAATCGCGACGGTGCTCAGGACCGCAACTTCGACCAGCCGTTCGTCTTCCAGGGAGACAGCTGGGTCGATCAGGGTGCATTCATTCAGTCGGGACGCCGCTGCGGCACCGTGCAACCGGACGGAGTCGAACGTGCCGAGATCGAGATGAACATGCAGCATCGCTTCCTCGTTTCCCTGGGCAAGGGCGGCAGCAAGGGCAAGCCCGGCACCGGTGGTGGCGGTGGCGGCGGCGGGACCTTCAGCCCGGTGACCATTCCGGTCTATGTTCATGTCATCCAGGACGGAAGCGCAGGCTACCTCAGCAACGGCGACGTCCAGGGACAGATCACGGTTCTGAATAACGCCTACAGTGGAACCGGCTTCTCTTTTTCGCTCGCGGGAGTCGACTACAGCAACAACGCGAACTGGTTTACAGCCGGACCGGGAACCAGCGCCGAATCCCAGATGAAGAGCTCGCTCCATCAGGGTGGAAACAACGCCTTGAACCTCTACACCAGCAATCCGGGTGGAGGACTTCTGGGTTGGGCCACGTTCCCGTGGAACTATTCCGGCAGCCCCAGTCAGGATGGCGTGGTGATTCTCTACTCCTCGCTGCCCGGCGGTTCCGCGGCGCCCTACAACGAGGGTGACACCGCGACCCACGAGGTCGGTCACTGGCTCGGTCTTTACCACACCTTCCAGGGCGGTTGCCATGGAAGCGGCGACTATGTCGATGACACCGAACCCGAGCGGTCGGCGGCCTACGGCTGCCCCGCGGGCCGGGACTCCTGCCGCGGTGGCGCAGACGACCCGATCAACAACTTCATGGACTACACCGACGACTACTGCATGTTCCAGTTCTCCTCGGGACAGGTTTCCCGTGCGCAGACGGCGTGGGTGAGCTACCGCTAGAACCACCACAGTTCTCGCATCACCTGAAAAAGGGGGACGCCAACGTCCCCTTTTTTCGTTCCCCAAGACCCTGGATGCCTCGGAGGCTGTGCAGCCTCTCAGGACGGAGACTGAAGCTGCACCTCCGCGGTGGCTCGATCAGAATCGATCTCCAGGACGGCGGCGAGCATCGCAGTTTTCGGCTCCTTCAGAAGGATTCGACCGTCGGCCCTCGCGCTCATCGCAACCGCGACTTCGAGTGGATGGAGCTGGACTCCATGATGGATCCGCAGCCACTCCCGGAAAGCGTCCTTGGCAGCGACGATCGAAAGAAGCGTGGAAGAGTCCGGTTCTTCCAGCCATCGATCCCATTCATCCCGCCGGAGATAGACCCGTGCGATCCAGGAGGGTTCGAGGTTCCCGAGATCGCGTAACGTCGCCGTCGCGCGGATCGAGCCGTTCTCGGACTCGACGACCGAGCTGACACGGAGATCCCGCGGGCGATGTCCCGCCTCGGTCATCCCTGGCGGCGTCACCATCCGCCAGTCCTGCCACCCCTCGACCCTCATCCAGAGACGACCCGCGGAATCGAGTACATCCAGATCCGCGACCAGCAACTGACCGTTCGATTCGCGGATCCGGATCCGGCCCTCCACGTGGCTGCCGGCTTCCGGTGCAGGACCAAACAGCGAGAGCCGCGCGAATCCGATTGGAAGCACCAGCCGTCCTCCGAGCCACGCGAGGTAGCCCACGAGCTGTCCCAGCCCGTCGAGAATCATCGGGTCGACGCGGGGCACCCAGCCCGCGGCATCCGACAGCCACTCGGAGGCAGCCGGAACGCGAAGAGTTCCCTGCAACGTACTGGAGGTGATCGCATCCAAAGAGCGGATCACGTGGAATCGGGAACCGTGAAACAGCGGACCGATCCGGTAGAATTCTTCCGCAGTGTGTCGAGGAGATTCGGATCCGGCCACATTCATCGGACTCGGGGGCTCAGGGCGAGCCCTCCCCATGATGACCACTCCTCGCAGAGCCGGACGATCCTGATCCTCCGGCTGAATCTCCACTGCGACCTCGTTCTCCCCGATCCGCTCCGCCCGAATGTCGATCTCGAGAGTACGACGGCTCTGAAGCGCAATCCACCGACTGGCCTCGACTGAATGGCAGGCCAGGAAAAACCGCCCGGGAAGCAGAACCGAAGCCGCTTCCGCGAACATCTCCGCGCCAAAGGTGAGCGGGAGGGTCGGGAGGAGCTCTTCGACCGGTTTCAAGCCCGCCGGAATGCGAAGCAGCGCGTGATCCGCCAGAAATCCATGACGCTCGAGGTCCAGACGCAGCCGGGACTGCATGCGAGCTCCCGGATCAAGAACCCGAATGTCGCCAACCAGAGGGGTCGCATCCAACAGATTGCTCTCCCCCGGGTCGACGCGGGCCGGAGCTCCGGCCATCCCTTCTGCGAGACTCTCCTGGAGATTCAGGAACTCCCGCATCACCCGATCCTGCTCCCGATCGTTCTCCTCCTCGACCCGAAGAAAGGTATCGAACGTCTTCTGCATCTCGTCCAGCGCGGCCAGCCCCAATGCTCCTGCGCCGGGATTCGGAGGGTTCGGCGAAGCTCGAGGCGACTCCGAGACGCCAACTGGCCGCTCGAGACGGAGAAGGTTGCGCAGGTTCTCGATCAGATCCCTTCGGGGTCGCAGTCGCGGCGGAGAGAGTGAAACCGGCAGGCTCAACCCCCGGACGTTCTCCCGGCCGACCCTGATGCGGCTGCAAGGCCGATTTCGGAACAGCGCGGAAGGCTTGAAGGTCAACCCTCCCGCGGCCATCGCCGCGAGCATGTGATGGAGTTGGTCGAGCCCGTTGCGCGATTCATCGTCGATCGCGATCGCCAGATGAGGATCGTGAGCAAGCGCCCCACGGACGTTGTGCAGCAACAGCCTCCAGGCTCCCATGTGAATGAAGATCCGATAGCCGTTCTCATAGAGAGACCGGATCGTCTTGTGAAGCCTGACCGGAAGGACCACGCTCTCGAGCATGGCCTCGGCGATTCCATCCGGATCCGACGGAAACAACTCGCCGCCGGTTCCACGGTAGATCGGCACGGCAGGAGAAGCGAGAGGAAAACTCCCGACCAGAGTCCTGAAGTCGCCCGACAGCGCCTCTCCCAGTTCGGTGTGGATCCCGAAGAACGGAACCAGAGACGACACCTGAGGGAGCTCCTGCGCCCAGATCTTTTCGAGCGAGAGACGTCGGATCGCCTCCCTTACGGCGTCCTCCCGGCCGGCGATGAACACCTGCCCGGGCGAGACATCCATGGCCACGCCGACCGGCCCTTCGACCCGGGAACAGATCGCCTCCACCTTGTCGGAGGAGCTCGCGACCATGGCCCACAAATTGTCCGACTCGATTTTCGAGCCCTGACCCTCGATCATCGACCAGACCCGGGCGATCTCGTTTCGAGCATCCTCCGCTCCGAGATCGAGTACACCTCCGGCCATCAGGGCGGAGACTTCGCCGAGCGAGAAGCCGGTGATCGCATCCGGCTGAAACTCCAGCTGCTTCATCAGGTTCCAGAGCCCGACGTGCGTCATCAGCAGCCCCACCCATGTGCGACTGGACAACGCCAGGTTTCGTTCGATCTCAATCCGCTCGGCTTCACCCAGCAGCGGGGGCGGGAAGAACTGCTCCGCCAGGGGTGCACCATCCGGGTCCATCTTCTCGATCATGCCGTCTGCCATATCCAAAGCTTCCCGGACCACGGGAAAGTGCAGACAGAGATCAGCGAATCGCTCCGTGTATCCCGCTCCCAGACCCGGGAATCCCATGCCCGGGAAGATCACCACGGCCTTGCCGAGCGGATCTCCAGTTCCGAAGTAGACGCCATCCTGCTGGAGCTCCGTCCCCGATTCAAGAGCGGTCCGAAAGGCTTCGAGCTTCCACCGAAGGTCCTCCGGACTCGAGGAAACGATGGCCAGCCGGTGATCGGCTGGCGCCCAGTCGGAGGCCGCCGTGCAGGCGATGTCGCCGGGGTCGAGCCCAGGATTTTCGTCGAGAGTCTGCTCCCACTGGAGGATCTTTTCGACCAGAGGGCCCTGACTTTCGGCCCCGAGCACGAACAGTTCGGAGGAGAAGGGAGTCAACGACGTCCAGCCGGCCTCCGGAGGGGCTTGTTCGAGGATGGCGTGGGCGTTGATCCCGCCGAATCCGAAGGCATTGACCCCCGCCCGGCGAGGCTGGTCCGGCGGTGAGATCCAGGGCTGCGAGTGGGTGATCGCGAAAATCCGGCTGCCCTCGAGCTCCGCCCGAGGCTGATCCAGTCCGATCGTGGCGGGCCGAAGGCGATGGTAGACCGACAGCGCCGCCTTGATCATTCCCGCCATCCCGGCCGCCGGCATGGTGTGTCCGATCATCGACTTGACCGATCCGAGCGCCACCCCTCGGTGATCAGCCCCGTCGAACACCGTCCGGAGCGCCTCGATCTCGGTCCGATCGCCAATCGCCGTTCCAGTGCCATGACCCTCGATCAGGGTCACGCTGTGGGGATCGACCTCCGCCGCGGCGTAAGCACGACGGAGCGCCAGAATTTCGCCATCGACCCGGGGTGTCATGATTCCGGCACCACGTCCGTCGCTGGCGATTCCCACCGCACGGATCACGGCGTAGACCCGATCTCCCGCCGCCCGTGCATCCGAGAGTCGTTTCAGCACCAGTGCTCCGAGACCTTCGGCCATCACCAGCCCATCGGCCCGTGCGTCGAAGGGACGGATGTTCCCCGATGGCGACAACGCTCCGAGAGTCTTGAATGCCATCAGAAAGTGCGGCTTCTGGATCAGGTGAACAGCGGCCGCAATGCCCAGATCACACCGCCCCTCCCGGAGACTCCGCATCACCGAATCGACGGCAATGAGGGCGGAAGCACAAGCCGCATCGACCGTGAAGGAGGCTCCCCTGAAGTCGAATCGGTTCGACACCCTGCCCGCCGAGAGATTCGGAATCGAGCAGGCGACCGACTCGGCGGTTGCAGCAGGAAGAGAATCGTTCAACTGCTCCCGAATCTTTTCCAGGACCTCGGGGTCGACCGGATCGCCCAACTGCCGAAACAGCGAGAGGATCTCGGTCAGCACCTCGGTGCGAAGATAGAGGAGCTCGGCGGAGTCGCCGAGATAGCCGCCGCGTCCGATGACCACCTCGGTCCGTTCGTGGTCCGTCGCTCCATCCACTGAGCCACCCGCATCGCGAAGCGCGCGCCGGATGACCGTAGCCACGAGAAACTGTTCCGGATCGCCTTCCCGGATCGAGGCGGGCATCACGTGCAGCTCTGCAGGATCGAGATCGACGAGGCGATCGATGAACCCGCCACGCACGGTCCCCAGCCCGTAATCCGCGGGATTCCATCGCTCGGGATCGATCTCGCGGATCGCGTCGACTCCCCGGACGATATTGCTCCAGAAAGCCTGGAGGTTTCGCGCCCCGGGAAAGACGCACTCCATCCCCACGATCGCAATCGGCTCGGGCCGGTTCGTATCAGGCGACTTCATCGTCGATGGAGGACACCGGAGAGACCGCGGCGCCGAAGGATTCATCCGGCGTTCCCGCGAACAGAAGAATCTCCGGATCGCCTTTCTGCCCGAGCTCGAGCTCCCGAACGAACTGCTCACAGCCCGACCTCACCGGCATCCGGAGCAGCCCGCGTTGAGTCTCCACGTCCGAGGGGAGTCGCGACGCGATGCCGACCTCATCCCAGGGGCCCCAGCCGATCGAGACGACCCGACCGGGCCAGCTGCGGTCCAGATGACGCGCAAGATGGTTGAGGGCGTCGTTCGCAGCCGCATAGTCGGTCCCGCCGGCATACCCGAACCGGGCAGCGATCGACGACATCAGAACCAGAAACCGGAGAGATTCCGGATGAACCGCATCGATCAGCGTCGCCGCGGAAACGAGCTTGGTGTCCACGACCCGGTCAAAGGACTCGAGAGACTTCGAGAGCAGGTAGTGATCCTCGACTACGCCAGCCCCATGGATGATCCCGTCCAGGCGCCCGGAGGTGCGGTAGATCTGCTCGATCAGTTCGCGAAGCGCCTGCGGATTTCTCGCGTCCAGAGGACGATACTCCACAGAGGGAGACCATGCCCGGAGGGACTCGAGATTGCGGCGGATCTCGCGCCCCCGGATCAGCCGGTCGAAGTCGGCATCGATGATCGCCGGCGTGATCGGCTCACCGCTCTTCCGTCGGCGCTCGATCAGAGCTACCTTCAGATCCGACGCGCGCGTCGTCGTCGCGGTATCCGATTCTTCAGCCACCGGAGCAGGTGACCTTCCGACCAGCACCAGCCGGCAGCGGTACCTTGCCGCCACCGCTTCCGCCAGCATTGCGGTGATTCCCCGTGCTCCGCCGGTCACCAGGACCACTGCATCCGAATCGAGCACTGGCCCGCCAGGCCGCGACAGATCCAGATCAGCCGGCTCGTACCCGAAGGTGAAGCGGCCTTCCGAGCCGTATGCCACCTCGACCGTACGATCCGTCGCCATCAGCTCCGAAAGCAACCTTGCCGCAAGAAGGTCGTGAGGCTCAGCGGAATCGACGCTCAGAGAACGGACCCGTACCTCCGGCCACTCCTTTGCCAGCGATTTGAGAAAGCCTCCGACCGCCAGAGCAGCCGGACGCGATTCGCCCACCCCGTCGCTGACCCGTGCGTCCGAATCCCGGAGACCGAACACCGCTCCTCGAGCTCCCCGAATCTGCTCACCAAACACGGTCGCGAGAACGAACAGACCGCGTACTTCCGGCGCATCCGAGCTCTTCGCTCGCCCCAGCGGCAGGAGATGGATCAGTGAGCCGACTGGTCCCTGCTTCTCCAGAATCACCTTCTTCAGGGCCCTCACGTCTTCGGTCAAAACGAGATTCGCCTCGTACTCACCCGCGCCGAGCACCCGAAAGGAGGAACCGTGACGGACCAGGGCCACGGGGTGCCCGAGGCTTCTCAATGCCGAGAGAACCTGGCGACCGCGACCCTCACCGTCGTCGGAGAGCAGGATCACCCGGGAGGGATCGGGAACTGTAGCTCTCGACCCGTTCAGGGGCGATTCCACCGGGACGACCCGGTATCGGCGTACGGCCTCGGCCATTCGGGAACCGGACGCGCGCGCAGACTCCCTCAGGATGTTCGCCGGCTCCGTCCGAACCACCGCGGAGGTGGCCTGGTCCGACCTCGCGGCTTCTGATCCCGCTTCACGTTGTGACTCGAGCCACTCCAGCACCTCACGAAGCGTCCGAAGACGAGCAATCGCCAGAAAGTACTCCTCCTGATCGATCGTCTCCAGCGCGACCCGCGCACGGAGAGCACCGAAAATCTCGGTCCGCTTGATCGAATCGATCCCCAGATCGCCTTCCATCGTGTAGTCGAGATCGAGCATCTCGACGGGGTAGCCGGTACGCTCGCTCACCATTTCCAGAACCATGTCCCGCAACGAACGATCTGAAGAGCCGCTCCCGGAGGCAGCGGGCTCTGACACGGCTGGCTCGGGAGGCAATACCGGCTCCGTTCCCGGATGAACCCGAACCTCCACCGGCGAGGGGACATCCGAAGCGGGCCCGGTCTCTCGAGTCCGGGGCTGGTCGTCCACCGATGGGGTGAACGGTCCGCCGGACAGCGTCTCGACCATTCTCCGCTGGGTCTCGAGGAAGCGACTCATCATTTCCTGGCGACGCCGCTGCGATCGCTCCTGCAGCTCCAGGAATCGCCGCATCGTCTCCTGCATTGCTGCAAACGGTGTCTGCGCAGATCTCGAGGGAGATCTTTCCGAACCCGGATGGGAGCTCTCCGGGGGCCTTGGCGACAATGTCGTATCAACCGGTGGGGCGTCCTGAACGGCCGACGGCGGACGGGAAAGAGCTCGAAGGGAAGCCGGTCCGAGGGGCATGACTCGACCTCCATCCACCAGGACGGCGGTCGACGCCGGAGCCGGGGCGAGCTCCAGAACCGAATCGAGATCCCGCACCGGAATATCACAACCCTCGTACAGGGCTGACCAGTTGAGATTTCTTCCGGCGACGAACAGAGTCCCTGCCAGAGCGAGCAGATCCTCCACGTCCGTCTTTCCGGTTCCACCGTTCGACCGGAGCACGACAACATCGTCCGGCAGCGACTGTTGCGCAAGGTTCGTGAGTACGCTTCCCGGGCCGACTTCCACGAACGTCCGGGCTCCCGCTGCATGCATCCACTCGATCTGCTTCTGGAATACCACCGGACGAGTCAGTTGACGGATCAGCGTTTCGCGGATTCCTGCGGGCGAGTCCGGATACGGCTCTCCGGTCAGGTTCGACACCACCGCGAGCTTCGGGCTCCTCATTTCGAGGCGCTCGAGGATCGGAGCGAATGCTTCCGCGGCGGCGGACGCCTCGGGAATGTGGAATCCGGCACTCATCGCCAGCTTCCGGTGCGCAATTTTCTCCGCAGACAACCGCTCCGCCAGGCGATCGACCTCGGCTGCCGCACCACCGATCAGGACCTGTCCGGGGGCGTTGTATCCGGCAATATGGGTGCCCTCCACGAGCAGCGGCTCGAGGCGTGCGGAACTCTCACTGACCGCCAGCATGGCGACCTCGCCGCGGCCCTGGCTCTGCTGGACCACCCGGCCCCGCTGCTCGGAAACGAGCATCAGATCTTCGAACGAGAACACGCCGGCTGCATAGAGGGCGACGTACTCGCCATAGCTGTGACCGGCAACGAAATCCGGCCGCAGGCCCAGACGACCCAGCAGGTGAAACATCGCCGCATCCGCGGCGCCGAGAGCCGGCTGCGCAATCCAGGTCTGATCGAGCTCCTGTCTCAGAGCCTTCCGCTCGTCAGGATCGAACCCCGGCGGAGGGAACACGAAGCCGGTCAGAGCCTTCGGCAGGATCTTCCGCAGAGAGGCGTCAGCCTGTTCAAAGGTCTCGCGCACTGCCGGAAACACCATTGCCAGCGCTTCGAGCATCTCCAGCTTCTGTGATCCCTGGCCGGGGAAAAGAAATGCGACGGGTCCGGGATCATCGGCTGTCGATTCGGAGAACGCGAGCATGCCTCTGGACGGCAGGGACGACTGTTCACGAATCGAGGCGATCGCGCTCGTCAGCCTCTGCTCGAGACTGGAGGCACTTTCCGCGACGATGGCCAGGCGCACGCCGTCGCCCCGTGCGTCGATGCGCTGCCGCAACGCGACCGCAAGCTCGATCATTCGCAGGGGCGTCCGGGTACGAAGGAAGCCCTGAAGCTGCTCGAGGTCGCGCAGGAGAGTTTCACGATCGCGCGCCTGGAACAGGAGCAGTTCGGCTGGCCGTTCCGGCAGGGACGACTGGTGGCGCGAGTGCTCTTCCACCACGGCGTGAAAATTCGTTCCGCCGAACCCGAATGCGCTGACGCCGGCTCTGCGCGGCCCGGAGGCAGGACGGAACCACGGCCTGGAATGCGAGTTCAGATAAAAGGGAATGGACCGGTCCCGTGCGGACCCCGAAGGCGATGTTCCGCCTGAGAAGGCAGCAGCCGCGTACTGAGATTCTCTTCGTCGGAACCCCGGAGGGCAGCGAGGCGGAGATCATGAAACGGTACGACTACGAGTTCGAGCTCGTTCCCGGGGCGCCATTTCAGCGCACCCGACCATCCGGACGGGTGCGGGCGATGAGCAGTCTGGCGGCCGGCATCGGTCGATCCCGGACGCTTCTGAGAAGCCGAAGGATCGAGGCGGTCATCGGATTCGGCGGATACGCGGCTCTCGGAGGCGTCCTGGCCGCTCGAAGCCTTGGCCTCTGGTGCGCGATTCTCGAGCCGAACGCCGCGGTCGGCCAGGCGAACCGAATCCTTCGCCACGTGGCGAACCGGATCTACGTCAGCCACGCGGGATGCCACGGCTGGCTTCCCGCGGGGCGGACTCAAGTGGTGGGAACTCCCGTCCGCGAAGAAATCCGAGCAGTCGTTCCTTCCTCGGACAGGAGCCTCGATCTCCAGCGGGAGCGCTCCATTCTGGTCCTCGCCGGAGCGGAACCGTCCCCGCGGATGGGCATTGCCGTGGCCAGCCTCCTCCGCCGCCTTCACGAGGGCGGCCTGAAGCTCCGGGTCGTTCACCAGATCGGTCCCGTTGACTCCGCACCGATCGAGCGGATCTACACGGAGGCTGGCATCTGCTCAGAGATCGACGATCATCTCGAGAGCGTGGCTCCCGCCCTTCCCCACACCGACTTCGTGATTGGCCGCAGCGGGGCCAGTACCATCGCCGAGCTCTGCGTCTCCGGCATCCCCTCACTCCTGGTGCCCCTGCCGGAGGCCGCGGAAGATCACCAGACGCGCAATGCCCGATTCGTGGCGGCGGCAGGAGCAGCGATCTGGACCAGTGAGGCGGACTGGGACGAAGAACGCCTCGCGGCCGAGATTGGTTCACTCCTCCGGGATCAGACGTGCTGGAAGTCATTCAGCGATTCCGCCAGGCGATTGATGCGACCGGACGCAGGCTCTTCTCTGGTCACCGATCTTTCGCTGTCGCTGCAGCGACACGCTGGCGAAGCCCGGCCCGAAAGTATGGCTCTGTGAGGCTCAACCTTCCCCTGCTCGCTCGCAGAATTCTGCGGATCATTCTGCGGCAGATCCATCCACGTCCGATCGTCCGCCACGGGACCTTCCTCATCCGCATCGATCTTCGAGACGAGATCATCGGCTATCACCTGCTCATCGATCGCGTGTGGGAAGAACACCTGATGCGCCTGATCCCCATGATGCACCTCGATGGCCGCGTCTGCCTCGACCTCGGCGCACACCTCGGGACTTACACCCTCTCGCTCGCCGACCGGGTCGGCCCTCAGGGTCGGGTCATCGCGGTCGAACCGGAACCGGACAACTTCGCACTGCTCGAGGAGAACGTTCGGCGAAACCGTTTCGGGAACGTCGCGTTGCTGAACTCTGCGGTCGGCTTTCCCTCACGCCAGGCAGTTCTCTCGATCAACACGTGGAACCGGGGAGACCATCGGCTCCTTGCGGCACGATCTGCAGCAGCGCCGTCTTCGATCAGCGTGCCCGTCGTGACGGTCGACGACCTCTGCGGAGAAGTCGCCCCCGGGGCGATCGCGTTCGCCAAGATCGACACGCAGGGATCCGAGGACGAAATTCTGACCGGGATGCAGAGGACGATCGAGCGAAACCCCGACATGATCATCCAGCTCGAGCTCAGCCCGGCATCCGAACGGGAGACAGGCCTCCCCCCGAGCCGTACCGTAAGGACTCTCAACGATCTGGGCTTCGCCGGCTGGGAAATCCACCAGCACAGGATCCTGCCGCTTCAGCCTGCGCAGATCTACGATCTGATGGAACACCGGCCGGTGGATCTGATTCTCTCCCGGAACCCGGAAGCGCTGACCGTACTGCTCGCGCGGGCGTTTCCACAGCTCCGCCTCTCGGCCGCCGAACTTCAGTCCCTGCCCGTCCCCTCCGTCTGAGATCGAGCCGGCGCGCTCAACCACTGCTCCACCCGCAATGCGGCCCCCTCCCAGTTCGGCTCGAGCAGCACGTCGTGACCGATCTCCGGAATGATGGTGAGATCGGCTCCCCACGCTGCCGCGGTTTTGCGGATGTCGTCGGGTGGAAAGACCCGGTCCAGCTCACCGCCCGCGAAAAGGAGCTGACGACGCACCCCATCCGGGGACGGAGGGTCGAACCACATCGCATCGAACATGGCGCGGGGGGATTCGAGGCCCATTCGGGGAAGATATCGGTCCAACCATTCTTCCGGCATGTGCCGCGAGTAAAAGAGCTCGCGTGAAAGCTCCTTCGAGGAGCTCTTTCTCGACCGAAGCATGTCCAGGGCTACCCCGGGATGCCGTCGGATCACGTAGGCGAGAACCCGGCGGAGCGCCGACGGCGACCCTGACCCGAGAACGACCGCCCGAGGGACACTCTGGCGAACGAGCAGCCGGCGAAGGACAACCCCTCCCAAAGAATGGCCGACCAGAATCGCGGGACGCCCGATCTGCGTCATCGCCTCCTGAACATCGTCCACATAGTCCCGAAGCCGCACCTGGGAAATCCTTCCCGGGACGCTGCTTCCGCCGTGCCCTCGAAGACTCACGGCAAAAGAATCCCAACCTCGCGCGGCGAACCACGGCAGGATGTGCTCGTCCCAGACCCAGGCGCCCTGCCAGGCGCCGTGGATGAACAGGACAGGGAGATGATGGACAGGGGACGATGGCTGACGATGGATGATCTCGAGATTCATGATCTGCTCCAATGAAAGGAGCGTACCGGGTTGGCTACCGGAATTTCTCCCCGACGCGCCCCTCGAAGGTGAGGCTGACGCTGCGGCCTGGAGCGAACACCGCGTCAGGATCGGCCGAGGCCGGATACCGGCGATTCAGCAGGTTTTCCAGATTCAGGCGGACCTCCAGCCAGGGTCGGATCTGCCAGCCGCTCCCAAGATCCACGGTCGTGAAGGCCGGTTGAGAGACCTCCGATGGTCCCGGCCTGTCGTCTGCGAGAAAGCTCCGGAGCGTGGTCCAGATGTAGCGATCTGCAGCAGACCAGCGAAGCGTGATTCGTCCGTTGGGCGGCTCGATCCCATCCAGCGGATCGCCGTCCTGATCGTGGCCGCGGCTGAAGGCCGCCGCGAGGTCGAGCCGGAGCCCCGCTCCGACGCGGCCCGCGCCCTCGATCTCGAGTCCATGGATCCGCGCCAGCCCCTCATTCCGAAAGAAGTAGTCGCGCCCCTCGCGGTATCGCTCGATCAGGTCGTCGATCCGATACGAAAAGCCCGAGATGGTCACGCTTCTGTCCCTGCGGCTCCACCGCCACAGACCATCCAGCTGAAGGCTGCGTTCCGGTTCGAGATCGGGATTGCCGGTGATGAATCCTCTCGCCGTCGGCCCGGTGAAGTACCGGTCGGAGAGCGAGGGGTCTCGGAACCCCCGGCTCAACTGCAGGGAGGCGGCGGAGCTCGTGGAGACCCTCGTAGTCATCGCCAGATACCCTGACAGTGCGGCATGGGAGGAGGACTGATGGCCGAAGCTCTCGCCATCAGCACGGCTGCCGATGGAGTCGACACGGGCGCCGAGTGAGAGGGTCGAACCGCCGATAACTGCACGGTCCCAGGTGCTGAACACCGCCGCGTCGACGCGGTCTGCGTCTGCAATCGACTGGCTACGGGTCGTCACCCCCTCGGAGCGGAAGCGATCCTCCGCCTCGAGATTCAGTCGCGAGCTCACCGAGCTGCCAATCGCCAGCAGGCCTGAAAAGGCCTCTCTCGACGCCGAGATCCGAACGTCGGTATCCCAGGATTTCACATCCGAGATCTCCAGCGATCCGGATACCAGGTTCTCCCTTTCGAGGAGGAGCCGGTACTGTCCGATCAGCATCTTGGCGTCGACACTCAGCCACCCTTCCGGCTGCAGTTCGAAGCCGAGGTCGACCCTGCGGGAGCTTTCGACCGGATAGCGGGTGCTGTCGACCGAGGAGCTCTGGCTCGGCCGTCCGATATCCCGCCCCTCGTCCACCGTCAGGCCGGCGCGAAACCAGCCCTGCTCGATCGGCGCACGCCATCGGGTGGCAAATCCTGAATCGCTCCAGGAGGAATCGACGATCGTCCTGCCGGAAGGATCCTCGCTGTTCCCGGAGTCGCGGATGTGCAGCAGCATGAGCAGCGCTCCACGCCCGATCGGCTCGGACCACTCCAGGCCGGCTGCCGTCATTCCCCGGGCCAGGACGGCTCGCTGGATCCGCCATCGAAGCAGACGGTCATCCTCACGCGGATACCGCGGCCGGAGATCGATCACTCCACCGAATGCGTCCGAGCCGTAGGTGACGCTGCCGGGTCCACGGGCGATATCGATCCCTTCCAGGGTGAACGGATCGACGAACGTGGCCGACACCCCGGCACGCCTTTCCGTCGCCAGCGGACTTCCATCGAACAGAATCAGGGTCCGCCCTCGGGTCATCCCCCGCAGCGACGGCACCGCCGCATGAAACTTCTCACTCCGCCCCGCCCCGGGCAGTTCCTCGACCGCCTCCGCAGGATCCCGCAGCGTCCGGATCTCCAGTTCCTCCGACCCCAGCATCGTCGTTGCCGAGCCCGGAAGCGAGTCGATTCCGGGAGCAATGCCGGCCACCGCCGTGATCTCCTCCCGGAATACCGGCGCCAGCTCGAGAACCATCGGCCCGTCCCTCGGGAGTTGCACAACCTCGAGCGGCGGATACACCGTGCCGTCCCGACCGATCACCACCACGGTCAACGGGAGCCGCGGAAGCCGCTCGGTGGAGAATCTTCCCTGGTCATCGGCGCTGACCGTCGTCCTCGATCCAACAAACGTCAGGATCGCTCCCGCGGCGGGTGATCCGTCGGCGCGGACCACCACGCCATCACCAGCCCGTGCGGTCGGCAGAAATGCAACGAAAAGAGTCACGGCAGCAAGCCAGCGCATCGACGCTGATCATACGTTCCGACGAAGCGCGATTCGGTTGCAGGACGGAAACATAAACTTCCGATGAACAGAAAAAGGGCGGCCGAAGCCGCCCTTTGGGATCGAATCAGTCGAAGGGCTACTGTTCTTCGTCGAAGTCCGCGAGCGCAAGCGCTTCTTCTTCCTCCGAGGTGATCTCGCCGAGCTGAAGCACCGGCTCCTCCTTCTCGAGGTAGACGTCGCGGTAAGGCGCCATGCCTGTACCAGCAGGGATCAGGCGACCGACGATGACGTTCTCCTTGAGACCGCGGAGATAGTCGACACGACCGGCGATCGAGGCCTCGGTGAGCACCCGGGTCGTCTCCTGGAACGATGCCGCGGAGATGAACGAGTCGGTGGAAAGAGACGCCTTGGTGATTCCGAGCAGCAGGGGGACACCGTCCGCCGGCTCTCCGCCACGCATGATCACCTTTTCGTTCTCCTCGATGAACCGGAACCGGTCCACCTGCTCGTCGATCAGGAAATCCGTGTCTCCGACCTTGGTCACCTTCACCGAGCGCATCATCTGGCGAACGATCACCTCGATGTGCTTGTCGTTGATGGCCACCGACTGCGAACGGTAGACCTCCTGGATCTTGTCCACCAGATAACGCTGCAGTTCTTTCACGCCCAGAACTGCCAGCACGTCATGCGGATCGATCGAGCCGTCGATCAGAGGATCGCCTGCCCGGACGTGCTCTTCTTCCTGGACGTTGACGTGAGCATGCCGTGGAACACTGTACTCGTAGCGCTCGCCCTCGTCGGTCTCGACGATGACTTTGCGCATGCCCTTGACGACCGGACCGTGATGGACGAGACCATCGACCTCGGTGATCACCGCCTTTTCCCGCGGATGCCGGGCCTCGAACAGCTCCACGACGCGCGGCAGGCCGCCGGTGATGTCCTTGGTCTTGGTGGTCGCACGGGGGATCTTCGCCAGAATGTCGCCGGGGAAGACGTCCTGTCCTGCGGTCACCACCAGATGGGTGTTGATCGGAAGGAGGTAACGCTTCTCCTCTCCCTTTTTCGCCTTGACCACGATCATCGGCGTCCGCTTTTCCGAGGCCAGCGATTCACCGATGACCATCTGGGTCAGACCGGTGACCCGGTCGGTTTCCTCACGGACGTTCTCGCCCTCGACGATGTCCCGGAACTCGATCTTTCCGCCGAGCTCGGTGAGAATCGCCGAGGTGAACGGATCCCATTCGACCAGAACCTCTCCGGGCTTGACCTTGTCTCCGTCATGCACCTTCAGGGTGGAGCCGTAGACCAGAGCGTAGCGCTCTTTCTCCCGCCCCTGGCCATCGACGATCAGCAACTTTCCGCTCCGGTTGATGGCCACTTCGTCGCCGTTCTTGTTGGTGACGGTGACGACGTTGAGGAACTGAACCGTTCCGGGGTTCGTCGCCTCGTGCCGGGACTGCTCCGAAACTCGCGAGGCAGTTCCACCGACGTGGAAGGTACGCATGGTCAGCTGGGTGCCGGGCTCGCCGATCGACTCCGCGGCGATGACTCCAACCGCCTCCCCGATCTCCACCAGTCGTCCGGTCGCGAGGTTGCGGCCGTAGCAGCGGCGGCAGACGCCCCGGCGGGTCTCGCAGGTCAGCACTGAACGGATCTTGACCTGCTCGATTCCTGCTTCCTGAATCTGGTTCGCCAGCTCCTCGGTGAACTCCTGGTTCTGCTCGATGATCACCTCGCCGGTCAGGGAGTCGTAGACGTCTTCCTGGGCGACGCGGCCAACCACGCGATCCCGAAGGGGCTCGAGAATGTCACCGCTCTCCATGATCGCTCCGACGATGATCCCGTCGAAGGTGTTGCAGTCCTGCTCGGTCACGATGACGTCCTGCGCCACGTCGACCAGACGGCGGGTGAGATATCCGGAGTCGGCAGTCTTGAGCGCCGTATCGGCGAGACCCTTCCGGGCTCCGTGCGTGGAAATGAAGTACTGCAGCACCGACAGCCCCTCGCGGAAGTTGGCGGTGATGGGCGTCTCGATGACTTCGCCCGAGGGCTTCGACATCAGACCGCGCATTCCGGCGAGCTGACGAACCTGCTCCTTGGAACCTCGTGCACCGGAGTCCGCCATCATGAAGATCGGGTTGAACTCGCCCCCTTCTTCTTCCGTCTGGCGCATCTCACTGAACATCTCGTCGGAGACCTGCTCGGTGGCACGGTGCCAGATGTCGATGATCTTGTTGTGGCGTTCACCGGCGGTGATGGCACCATCCAGCCGCTGACGCTCCACCTCGAGGACCGACTTGCGGGCCTTGTCGACGATCTGGCCTTTCCGGCTCGGAATGACCATGTCCTCGACCCCGATCGAAACACCGGCCAGCGTCGCATAGAGGAAGCCCATCTGCTTGAGCTGATCGAGCATCCGAACGGTCAGAGCGTTCCCGTGATTGATGAAGACGTAGTTGACCAGCTCCTGGAGAGCCTTCTTCTTCATCAGTCCGTTGATGTAGGGGACTTCTTCAGGCAGATGAAGATTGAAGATCACCCGGCCGACGGTGGTCTCGATCATCCCGGTCGCTTCGGTGATCTCGGCATGGACGATGTCCTGCTTGTCGAACTGCTTCTCCAGATCGATCAGCGGCCCCCTGAGGCGCAGCTTGATCGGAGTGAGCAACTCCACCGCCTGACTCTGCAGCGCCAGCATCACCTCGTCGACGTTGCCGAAGACCTTGCCTGCGCCGATCGCCCGCTGCTTCGACTTGGTCAGGTAGTAACAACCGAGAACCAGATCCTGGGACGGAACCGTCAGCGGCTTTCCGTTCGCCGGAGACAGAATGTTGTTGGACGAGAGCATCAGCACCCGGGACTCGATCTGCGCCTTGGGCGAAAGCGGCACGTGAACCGCCATCTGATCCCCATCGAAGTCCGCGTTGAATGCGGTGCAGACCAGCGGGTGAATCTTGATCGCCTTGCCCTCGACCAGCACCGGCTCAAAGGCCTGGATTCCCAGTCGATGCAGCGTCGGTGCGCGGTTGAGCAGCACCGGATGCTCCTTGATCACTTCCTCCAGGGCATCCCAGACCTCGGTCTCCTGGAGCTCGACCATTTCCTTCGCCGCCTTGATCGTTCCCACCAGGCCCTTGCGCTCGAGCCGGTTGTAGATGAACGGCTTGAACAGCTCCAGCGCCATCTTCTTCGGAAGTCCGCACTGGTGGAGCTTGAGCTCCGGACCGACGACGATGACCGAGCGGCCGGAGTAGTCGACGCGCTTGCCCAGGAGGTTCTGACGGAACCGGCCCTGCTTGCCCTTGAGGGTGTCGGAAAGCGATTTCAGCGGCCGGTTGTTCGAGCCCTTCAGCACTCTTCCGCGGCGGCCGTTGTCGAACAGCGCATCCACTGCCTCCTGCAGCATCCGCTTTTCGTTCCGGACGATGACGTCCGGCGCGCGGAGCTCCAGGAGCTTTTTCAGACGGTTGTTGCGGTTGATCACCCGGCGATACAGATCATTCAGGTCGGACGTCGCGAAGCGTCCTCCATCCAGAGGGACCAGAGGACGCAGCTCCGGCGGAATGACCGGAATGACGTCCAGAATCATCCACTCGGGACGATGGCCGGATTTCCGGAAGGCGTCGACGACCTTCAGTCGCTTCGCCGCCTTCAGCTTCTTGATCTGAGAGGTCTCCGTCCGCATGATCAGGCGAAGCTCGTCCGAGAGCTCCTCCACGTCGACGCGGCTGAGCAGCTCCTTGATCGCCTCGGCTCCCATCTTCGCGACGAAGACGTCTCCGTACTCTCCACGAAGCTCGCGGTAACGCTCCTCGGTGAGCAGATCCTTCTCTTCCAGGACCTCGGGGATGTCGCCCGGGTCGATCACGACGTAGGATTCGAAGTAGAGAATTCGCTCGAGGTCACGCAGCGTGATGTCGAGCAGATGGCCGATCCTCGACGGCAGTCCCTTGAAAAACCAGACATGCGACACCGGCGAGGCGAGCTCGATGTGTCCCATCCGCTCGCGCCGGACCTTCGATTTGGTCACCTCCACGCCGCATTTGTCGCAGATGACGCCGCGATGCTTCATCCGCTTGTACTTGCCACAGAGGCATTCCCAGTCGGTGATCGGACCGAAGATCTTCGCGCAGAACAATCCATCGCGCTCCGGCTTGAAGGTCCGGTAGTTGATGGTCTCCGGCTTGGTCACCTCGCCGTAGGACCATGATCGGATCTTCTCGGGTGAGGCGAGCGAGATCTTGATCGCATTGAAGTCATTCACTGCCTGTGACTTCGCTGGCTGAAACAGTGCGTTGAAGCTTTCCAATTTGCGCCTCCGTTCCGTGGGGGGTGCGTCCGCCGGACGCACCCGACCTCGTCTCCGTTATTCCTTCAGAAGCTCCACGTCCAGACAGAGCGACTGCAGCTCGCGGACGAGAACATTGAACGACTCCGGCAGTCCGGGTCATCCGGGACCTCACCCTTGACGATCGCTTCGTAGATCTTCGACCGCCCTTCGACGTCGTCCGACTTCGAGGTGAGCAGCTCCTGCAGAGTGTAGGCCGCTCCGTACGCCTCCAGCGCCCACACCTCCATCTCTCCGAACCGCTGACCGCCGAACTGGGCCTTCCCGCCCAGAGGCTGCTGCGTGATCAGGGAGTACGGTCCGATCGATCGCGCGTGAATCTTGTCGTCGACAAGATGCGAGAGCTTCAGCATGTAGATGTACCCCACGGTGACCTGCTGCTCGAAGGGTTCACCGGTCATTCCGTCGTGGAGGGTCGTCTTGCCCGTGTGCGGCAGGTTCGCCGCCGCGAGCTGATCCTTGATCTCCGCCTCCATCGCTCCATCGAATACCGGCGTGGAGAAATGGAGACCCAGGGTGCGGGCTGCCCACCCGAGGTGCGTCTCCAGAATCTGACCGACGTTCATTCGTGACGGCACGCCCAGCGGGTTCAGCACGATCTCCACCGGCGTTCCATCCGGAAGATACGGCATGTCCTCTTCCGGCAGGGTGCGGGAAATGACGCCCTTGTTTCCGTGGCGTCCGGCCATCTTGTCGCCCACCGACAGCTTGCGCTTCATGGCCACGTAGACCTTGATCATCTTGATCACGCCAGGCGGAGCTCATCCCCCTTCTGGAGATCCTCGCGCCGCTCCTCGGCCTTCTGCTCCAGAACCTTGATGCGATTCTCCGCACGCTCGATCAGCATCCGCACCGATTCCCGGGCATCCTCGCTGACCGGCAGCGCCAGAAGTTCACGCCGGCTGAGACGCCCGATGGTCTCCCGGTCGATGGCCTCGCCCTTTTTCACCAGGGTCTCGCCACTTCGGAAATCCACCACGTCCCGTTGCATCGTCTCGCCGTTGAGCACTTCGGCGATCTTCTTGTTTCGAGCGTCGGTGATGATCCGGATCTCGTCCTGGATGTTCCGATTCATCCGCTCGATCTCGCCCTCTTCGATGGACTTCGCCCGGAGATCCTTCTCCACGCCCTTGCGGGAGAAGATCTTCACGTCGACCACCGTCCCCTCGATTCCGGGAGGCGTCTTGAGCGAGGCATCGCGAACGTCTCCGGCCTTCTCGCCGAAGATCGCCCGGAGCAACTTCTCTTCCGGGGTGAGCTGGGTCTCGCCCTTCGGCGTGACCTTGCCCACCAGAATGTCACCCTGCTTGACCGTCGCACCGATCCGGATGATCCCGGACTCGTCGAGGTCGCGAAGGGCCGTTTCCGAGACATTCGGAATGTCCCGGGTGATTTCTTCCGGTCCGAGCTTGGTGTCCCGGGCCTCGATCTCGAATTCCTCGATGTGAATGGAGGTGTAGTAGTCCTCCTTGACCAGCTTCTCCGACACCAGGATGGCGTCCTCGAAGTTGTGTCCACGCCAGGGCATGAACGCAACCAGAATGTTCCTTCCGAGAGCGAGCTCGCCCGCCTCGGTGCAGGGACCGTCGGCCAGAACGTCACCCTTGGCGACCCGCTGGCCTTCGCGAACCACCGGCTTCTGGGTCACACAGGTGTTCTGGTTGGACCGCTTGAACTTGGTCAGACTGTAGATGTCGGCGCCGAACTCCTTCATCTCTCCGGTCTCGACGTCTTCGACCTCGACCCGGACGATGATCCGGTTCGAATCGACCAGATCCACCACGCCACCGCGCTTGCAGACCACCACCGCGCCGGAATCGCGCGCCACGGTGGCCTCCATTCCCGTCCCACCAGCGGAGACTCGGTCCGGAGCAGCGGGACCGACTGACGCTGCATGTTGGCGCCCATCAGCGCGCGGTTCGCATCGTCGTTCTCGAGGAACGGAACCAGCGAGGCCGCAACCGAGACCAGCTGCTTGGGGGAAACGTCGATGTAGTCGATCTTCTCCCGCTCGATGGACACGAAATCACCCTGCTGACGGGCGATGACCCGGTCGTGGACCAGGTTCCCCTCGTCATCGGTGACCGCGTTGGCCTGAGCGATGGTGTATTTCTCCTCATCCCAGGCCGACAGGTAGAAGGCGTACGGTTCGGCCTCGGCAAGCTGGGCCTTTTTCTTTCCGGTGGAGAGCTTCGTCAGACGTGCATTCTCCCGGGTCAGGTCCGCCTTCTCCACAATGTCACCGAGCGCGAACTTCGAATCGCCCGCCTTGCTGATCCGGTAGTGATCGAGGACCCGGCCGCTCTCGACCCGCTTGTAGGGGGATTCGATGAAGCCGTACTCATTGATCCGCGCATAGCACGCCAGCGAGGAGATCAGCCCGATGTTCGGACCTTCCGGCGTCTCGATCGGGCAGATCCGACCGTAGTGGGTCGGATGAACGTCGCGGACCTCGAATCCCGCACGCTCGCGGGAAAGTCCGCCCGGCCCCAGCGCCGAGAGCCGCCGCTTGTGGGTGACCTCGGACAGCGGATTCGTCTGATCCATGAACTGCGAAAGCTGGGAAGACCCGAAGAACTCCTTGATCGCTGCGATGACCGGCTTCGAGTTGATCAGATCGTGCGGCATCGCCGAGTCGATGTCCTGATGGACGGACATCTTCTCCTTGATCGCCCGCTCCATCCGGACCAGCCCGATCCGGAACTGGTTCTCCAGCAGCTCGCCCACCGCGCGGACGCGGCGATTGCCCAGATTGTCGATGTCGTCCACCCGCCCGACGTCCCGGCGGAGCCGGAGCAGGTAATTGATCACCACGTAGAAATCCTCGGCGGTCATCGTCTTCTGCGTGACCGGCGTATCGAGGTCCAGCTTGATGTTGAACTTGAACCGGCCGACCCGCGAGAAGTCGTACTTCCGCGCGTCGAAGAACATCCCCTCGAAGAGGGCCTTGGCCGACTCCAGGGTCGGAGGATCGCCCGGGCGCATCCGCCGGTAGATCTCGATCAGCGCGGCTTCATAGCTCTTGGTGGTGTCCTTGCGAACGGTGTTGAGCAGGATGTCGCTGACGACGTCCCACTCGGGGAAAACCAGCTCCACATCCTCGATCTTGCGCTCGCGGAGAAGCTCGGCCCAGTCGGCGGAGAGGGAGTCGCCCGCCTCGAACAGGACCTCACCACTCTCCAGATCGACCACGTCGTGAAGAAACACCGCCTTCTCCACCGCCGCGAAGTCGACGTCGGTGGAGACCTCGCCGTTCTTCTCGATGGCGTCGGCCATCTTCTTGTCCAGCTTGATTCCGGCGAAGATCGGCCGGATCTCGCGGCGGCCGCGCACCGAATGGGCCTCCTTGGCCTCCTCCTGATCGACGACCCGCCGATCGAAGGTCAGCTGAACCTTGCCCTTCTTGAGGTGGGCTCGCACCGGGGTGTAGAACTGCCGGAGAATCTCTTCGTCGGTGGTCAGCCCCAGAGCCCGAAGGAAGACCGATCCCAGGAACTTGCGCTTCCGGTCGATCCGGATGTAGAGCAGACCCTTCTGGTCGTATTCGAACTCCACCCAGGAGCCCCGGTAGGGGATGATCTTCGAGAGGTACGATGAGAACCTTCCCGGGTGAAGAACACACCGGGAGAACGGTGGAGCTGGGAAACGATGACCCGCTCGGTTCCGTTGATGATGAAGGTTCCGTTGTCGGTCATCAGCGGAATGTCGCCGAAAAAGACCTCTTCCTCTTTGGCGTCCCGCATGTGACGGGCCCCGGTATCGGGGTCCTTGTCGTAGACGAACAGGCGGAAGGTGACCTTCAGCGGGACGCTGTAGGTCATGCCCCGCTCCTGGCATTCGTCCACGTGAGTACTTCATCTGCAGATCGACGGGGTTGCCGCAGATGTCGCAGACTCGACGCGGTCCTCGTTGACCACACCGCACTTCTGGCAGTGAACCGTTTCTTCGTGGGGAGGTCGGTGATGATCTTGAACCCGCAGTTGGCGCAGGTCATCCGGAGATGCTCGAGACCCTTGAGGGTTCCGCACTTGCACTCCCAGTTGCCGATGGAGTACTTGACGAAATCGAGCGAGCAGGTTTCCCGGAAGTCAGAGAAGGGGAAGACGCTGGTGAACACCGACTGCAGGCCGTCGTCCTCGCGCTCTTCCGGCAGGAGGTTCATCTGCAGGAACCGGTCGTACGACTTGCTCTGGACATCGATCAGATTCGGCAGCGCCATGTAACTGCGGATTTTGGAGAAGTCGTGACGAGCAGGCTCCTGTTTCGGCAGAGATCCGTTCATGGAACGTTGGCTCCTTGTGTGGTGTCCGCGGGGCAGCGCGGTAACTTGCGAGGGCTCGCCGCAGGCGTCACGGCGAGAGTCAGTCGCGGGTGTGGAGCCGATGCGGAAAGGGCCTCTCCCCCCTCCGGCTCAGTCTTCTTTCAATCGTCGCTGGAATGGTTCAGAAAAGAAAGCACGGCCGAACGGAGTCGACACTCCGTCCGACCAGTTCGGACTTCCCGTTCCAGCTCAATACAGTGGTAAACGGGGCGGAAGGCCGCCCCATTCCTTACTTGACCGTAACCTTGGCGCCAGCTTCCTCGAACTTCTTCTTGATCTCGGCGGCCTCATCCTTGGAGACGCCTTCCTTGATCGGCTGAGGAGCACCCTCGACGAGGTCCTTCGCTTCCTTCAGTCCGAGGCTGGTCACCTCGCGGACGGCCTTGATCACGTTGATCTTCTTGTCCCCGATCTCGGACAGGACCACCGTGAACTCGGTCTGCTCTTCCACCGGGGCGGCAGCGGCTGCGGCACCCGCCGCGGGCATTGCCACGGTCGCGGCGGCCGCGGACACGCCGAAACGGTCCTCGAGCGCCTTGACGAGATTGGAGAGGTCCAGAACCGACATCTCCTCGACTTGCTTCACGAAATCTTCGGTTGAAATAGCCATGATTCAACAGCCTCCACTCATCAGATACGTTGATTATTCTTCCGCTGCGGCGCCTTCGGATTTCTTTTTCGAAATCTGGTCGAGCACCACTGCAAGGTTCTTGATATTCGCATTGAGAACGTTGACCAGACCCTGAATCGGGCTCTGCATCACGTAGAGCAGTTTCGCAATCAGCTCTTCCCTGGACGGCAGGCTGGCGATCGTCTCGATCTGTTCGGTGGGGACCACCTGACCGTCGAGCATCGCCCCCTTGAACGTCAGCCCGGGAACATCCTTGGCGAACCGGGTGAGGGCCTTGGCCAGCGCCACCGCATCGCCACTGTTGTAGGCCACCGCCGTCGGACCGATGAACTGGTCCCGGAGCTCGAGCATCGGGGAGTCCTTGATCGCGATCAGGGCCAGGGTGTTCTTGACCACCAGATACTGCGAGTCGGAGTCCCGGATCTGCCGGCGGAGCTCGGTAATCTGGGGAACGGTGATCCCCTTGAAGTCCATCAGAAAGGCGTTGGACGCCTGGCCGATGCCTTCGCTGAGGGTTTCGACCATCCGGTTCTTCTGTTCACGTGTCATCGCCATCGCGCGCCTCCTACTCCGTCACCGCCACGGCCGATTCGGCCGCTGCCGGGTCGATCTGGATTGAGGGGCTCATCGTCGAGGAGACGTAAACCGAACGGAGGTAGCGTCCCTTCGCAGCCGCAGGCTTTGCCTTGTTCACCGCCTGCATCACCGTGGCGGTGTTCTCGGACAGCTGCTCCGCGGTGAACGAGACCTTCCCGACGGGAACATGGACGATGGCGGTCTTGTCCACGCGGAATTCGACCTTTCCAGCCTTGATCTCCTCGATCGCCTTCCCCACATCGAAAGTGACCGTTCCGGTCTTCGGATTCGGCATCAGTCCGCGGGGGCCGAGAACCTTTCCGAGCTTTCCGACCGAACGCATCATGTCGGGGGTCGCGATCACCGCATCGAATTCCAGCCAGCCGCCCTGGATCTTCTCGACCAGCTCTTCACCGCCCGCGAGGTCGGCTCCGGCCTGCTCCGCCTCCCGGATCTTTTCGCCCGCGGCGATGACCAGAACACGCTTCGTCTGACCGGTTCCGTGAGGCAGGACGGTGGTCCCGCGAACCATCTGGTCCGCATGCTTCGGATTGACACCGAGAAGCATCGAAAGCTCGACCGTCTCGTCGAACTTCGCGAAGGCGATCTCCTTGAGGAGCCCGAATGCCTCCGAGAGCGGATAACTCCGCTCTTCGACCTTCTCGGCTGCAGCACGGTACTTCTTTCCGTGTTTCGCCATTGCACCTCCGTAGTCCAGACGACGGGCCGTGCCCGTCTCCTACGTCATTGGTTTTCGGGATCGCGACCGGGATCGCGCGCCCGGATTGGTTATCCCTGAATTTCCATACCCATCGATCGCGCGGTTCCCTCGATGATCCTCACCGCCGCCTCCAGCGAAGCTGCGTTCAGATCGGGCATCTTGGTCTTCGCGATCTCTTCCACCTGGGCCGGAGTCACACTCCCGACCTTGGTCTTGTTCGGCTCGCCCGACCCCTTCGGCAACCCTGCCGCCTTGAGCAGCAGCACCGCGGCCGGTGGCGTCTTGGTGATGAAACTGAACGAGCGATCCGAAAAGACCGTGATCACCACCGGGATGATCAGTCCCTGGTCTTTCTTGTCCGCGCATTGAAGGCCTTGCAGAACTCCATGATGTTGACCCCGTGCTGACCGAGAGCCGGTCCGACCGGGGGCGCCGGAGTGGCCTGACCCGCGGGAATCTGCAATTTGATGTAGCCGGTAATTTTCTTTGCCATGAACCAACCTCATCGGCGGCCGGCGGGCCTGCGCCCGTCACCCTGCCGTTATCGTTTCGTTGCTCCCGCCTGATCTTCCGCGGCGTCGTATCGCTGCACCTGAAGGAAATCGAGCTCCACCGGAGTCGACCGCCCGAAGATCGTCACCATCACGCGCAAGGTGTTCCGGTCGAGGTTGACGTCCTCCACCACTCCGGTGAAGTTGGTGAACGGTCCATCGATGATCCGGACATGCTCCCCATGCTCGTAGACGTGCTTGGGTTTCGGCTTCTCCTTCGCCTCCACCACCTGATTGAGAATCGAATCCACTTCTTCCTGAGTCAGGGGGGTGGGCTTCTTGCCCGTCCCGACGAAACCGGTCACCTTCGGCGTGTTCTTGACCAGGTGCCAGGCGTCGTCATCCATGACCATCTCGATCAGGATGTAGCCGGGAAAGAACTTGCGCTGAACCTCGCGCTTTTTCCCGCCCTTCATCTCGATCAGCGTCTCGGTGGGAATCCGGATGTCGGAAAACTTCTCCTCCATCCCGAGAGCATCGATCCGCTGACGAAGATTCTCCTTCACCCGCTCCTCGAAACCGGAGTAGGTGTGGAGGATGTACCACTGCTTTCCGCCAGAATCTGTCATCAGGTAATACTCGATCCGAATCGGGTGAAGATGAAGTTGATCGCGTGGTAGAAGGCGAAATCACAGAGCCACAGGTAGATCCCGAAAAACAACACGGCGATGACCACCACCGTCGTGGTTGCAACGACCTCGTTGCGGCCCGGCCAGGAAACCTTCCCCATCTCGGAGCGGGTCTCCCGCCAGAAATCCTTGAAGCGCGTCCACCATTCGATCGGTGCAAATGCCATTCTCGTCTCCGGAAAATCTCGGGATTTCAGACAGAAGAAGTCGCCTCGCAACCTCTTTCATCTGACTCCCGATCGATGATTGGCAGGCCAGGAGGGATTCGAACCCCCAACCCGCGGTTTTGGAGACCGCTGCTCTACCAATTCGAGCTACTGGCCTATCGATCCTGCGTTCGTGTGGCTCCGGCAGGGGACGGCAGACCGCAAAAAACACGCAATGCCCCCGACGCCGGGTTTATTCCTTACTTCACCTCACGGTGAACGGTGTGACGACGATCGAAACGGCAGAACTTCTTCAGTTCCAGCTTCTCCGTCGTCTTCTTCTTGTTCTTCGTCGTCGTGTAGTTCTTCCGCTTGCACTCACCGCACTGCAGCGAGACGATCTCGCGAATGGCTGCCATGTTCCGACCTCAATACTTTCGCCCGCCATCCTCGGCGGGTCTGTTTCGTTCCCAGTTCGGCCTGGAGCCCTCGACGAGATTTGAACTCGTGACCCCGTCCTTACCAAGGACGTGCTCTACCCCTGAGCTACGAGGGCCCAACCGACTCCTGAATGCAGAATGTTGAATGTCGAATGCTTGCATCATTCAACATTCATCATTCGCCATTCACCAGAAAACTGGAGCGGGAGACGGGATTCGAACCCGCGACCAACAGCTTGGAAGGCTGTGACTCTACCCCTGAGTTACTCCCGCCCGAACATCGCCCACCGGCGTTTCCGGCCGACGACTGGCAACTGAATGCCGAAATGGTGGAGAGAGGAGGATTCGAACCTCCGTAGGCATAAAGCCGGCAGATTTACAGTCTGCTGCGTTTGGCCGCTCCGCAATCTCTCCATTCCGACCCATCAGTCGTCAGCCTTCGGCGTTTCCGGATTCCCCCCTTCGCGACCACCGCGACCGGGCTCCTCGCCATCGGCGACTCTTCTGGAGCTGGCGACGGGACTCGAACCCGCGACCTGCTGATTACAAATCAGCTGCTCTACCAACTGAGCTATGCCAGCCTGGCTCCTGCGCTGTCAAAGAAAAAAAGATCCCGACTTCTGCGAGATCAGGAAGACGAGCCTTACAGCAAAGTTGCCTAACCACAGGCAACCGGGGAGTATTCCGCGATTTCGGGAACTCCGGACCGACTCGATGAAACGACAAACGCAACTCCGGACGGCGCGCGTCTCCCGCCTCATTTCCCACGTTCGGAGTCCCCTCCGGAAGCTCCCTGCCGCCGCTGGCGATCGATCTCCCAGCCCAGAACGGCCGCCGCAGTCGACACGTTCAGGGACTCCACCTGGCCCCGGAGCGGAATCGACACCACCCCGTCGCAGTGCTCCCGAACGTTTCGCCGGATTCCGCTCCCTTCGCCGCCGAGAACAATCGCCACTTTCCCCCGGAAATCCACCTCGACCGGATCCTGGCCACCGAAATCTGCGGCATAGATCCAGAACCCCTCCTCCTTCAACCGTTCGATCGCGCGAGAGAGGTTGGTCACCTGGGTCACCGGGACCCACTCCGACGCTCCCGCAGCCGCCTTGATGGTCACCGCCGTCATTCCAGCGCTCTCATGCTCCGGCAGGACCACCAGATCGACGCCGAATCCGTCGGCCACCCGGAGAATGGCCCCCAGATTCCTGGGATCGCGGACTCCGTCCAGCAGAAAGACGAACGTCGTCTCCGAATGCCCGATCGCCGTCTCGAAGTCCGCGTACTCCGCCTCGCCGATCTCCGCCACCACGCCGTTGTGGACCGCCCCCCGCTCGACCAGTCGAGCGAGTTGGACGGTGCTGAGCTGACGGATCACCACTCCCTTCCGCCGGGCTTCCTCGATCAGACGCCCCAGACGTCCGCGTTGTTCCCGGGCGATCGCAATGTACCGGATCCGATCCGGATGCGAACGTACCGCTTCGTGCACCGGGTTCCACCCATAGATGATCATCGGCCGGCCCCTCCCAGCGCCCGGACCAGCCGTCCCGGAAAGGACGGCCCACCATAGATGAATCCGGTGTACGCCTGAATCAGATCTGCACCTGCATCCATCTTCGCCACCGCCTGTGCGGGCGAACCGACTCCACCGACTCCCACCAGCGGATAGCCCGGTCCGAGACAGGCCCGCAGCCGCCTGAGCACGGCATTCGCAAGTTCGAACAGAGGCTCTCCCGAAAGGCCCCCCGCCTCATCCCGGGCACCCTGGAGAGCCCGGTGGTCGACCGTGGTGTTGGTGGCCACCATGCCGTCCGCATGCTGCCCGCAGACCTCCGCAATCTCATCAATCTGCCCCGGCTCGAGATCGGGGGCGATTTTCACCAGAATCGGGTGCTCGCCCGGCCGCGCGAACTCCGCTCGCGCCCGCTCATCGTGCAGTCTTCTCACAATCGCCGCGAGACTCTCCGGGCGCTGGAGCTCACGCAGCGAAGTCGTGTTGGGAGACGAAACGTTCACCACCACACCGTCCGCCAGGGGTCCCACGCGCCGATAGCAGGCAGCGTAGTCCTCGGAAGCCCGGTCGAGAGGAACCTCCCGGTTTTTCCCGATGTTGACGAAGAGCGGGACCCACGGTTCGGCTCGCTCGTGAAGCTCCCTCAGTGTTGCCGCCATCACTGCCGAGCCCTCGTTGTTGAATCCCAGGCGATTGACCACGGCTTTCCGCTCCGGGTACCGGAACATGCGGGGGCGCGGATTGCCGGGCTGGGGGTGCAAGGTCACCGTCCCCACCTCGACGAATCCGAACCCGAGCGCCCGGAGAAAGGGAACCAGCTCACCGTTCTTGTCGAACCCGGCCGCGATGCCAACCGGATTCGGGAAGCGAAGCCCCCACAACGTTCGCGCCAGTCCGCGCGGTTCGGCTCCCGCGACTCTACCAAGGAGATCGGTCCCGCCCGGCAGCGCCTGGAAGCGCTTCATCGCGCTCGTGACCAACTCATGCGCGGCCTCGGCATCGAGGAGAAACAGCAGACGCCGAAGCAGTCCGTACATCAGGAAACTCCCGGTTCGAGGGCGCGGAGCAGTGACACCGCCCGCTCCCGGGGAGGAATGATCGGAGCGAGCCCGGCCGTACCGCTGCCGATCTCCAGCAGCGGTACGCCTCGCTGCAACTCCGGCCCGTGCGCGGAGCCGGTGAGCGCGACCCGCACCGGCATGAACAGGCTCCGACCTTTCACTCCGGTCGCCAGCTTGATTCGCCCGATCAGCTGCTGATAGTCCTCGCCGCTTCGCGGCGCCTCTGAGGAGGAGAGATCCTCGACCAGTGCCCGGATGACCGGAACTGCCGCCGCATCCTCGAGAACCTCGCGGACCTCCGGCAGCGCCTGAATCGTGGCCGGGTCGAACTCCCAGACGAACCGAAGCTGTTCGAGCAATTCGGCCAGCGTTTCCGCCCGCGGCCGCACCAGATCGAGCGCGTCGGCGAGCCAGTCCCGCACCGCCGGACCGTCTTCCTCAACCCACCCCGCATCACGGAATCGATCCAGGGTGGCCTCGATCAGGGCCGCAGGGCTCATCTGGTGCAGATACTGCCCATTCATCCATTTGAATTTAGTCCGATCGAAGACCGCGGGTGAAGCGTTCACCCGATCGAAGGAAAAATTCTCGATGGCGTACTCCCGGCTGAAGAGCTCTTCGCCCGAAGGTGCCGACCAGCCCAGCAATGTGAGGTAATTGAGCATCGACTCCGGCAGATAGCCTTCCTCCGCGAACGCCGAGACGGAAGTGGCTCCATGCCGTTTCGAGAGCTTCGTCCGATCCTCTGCCAGGATCAGCGACACATGAGCGAACTGAGGAATCGCCCAGCCCAGAGCACGGGAGATCAGCACCTGGCGATGGCTGTTCGTGAGGTGCTCTTCCGCCCGAATCACGTGCGAAATTTCCATGTCGTGATCATCGACCACCACGGAGAAGTTGTAGGTAGGCATCCCGTCCGTTCGGAGCAGAATGAAATCGCCCAGAACATCTGCACTCCATTGCACGTCGCCGCGGATCAGGTCGTGAATCGCCACACTTCCCTCGCCGGGATTCTCCGGGACATGAAAGCGGACGACGAACGGCTCGTTTCGATCCAGCCTCTCCCGAACCCCGGACGGCTCCAGCCGATAGCAGGTCAGGTCGTAGTGCGGCGATCTGCCGGCCGCCTCCGCTTCCCGCCGTTTTCTCTCCAGGATCGCCTCATCGCAGAAACAGGGATAGGCCTGCCCCTCGGCGATCAGCCGGTCCGCCACCTGCCGGTAGCGATCGAGCCGCTCCGACTGCCGATACGGGGCATGCGGGCCGCCACAGTCCGGGCCTTCGTCCCAGTCCAGGCCAAGCCACCGGAGATCCTCCAGGACCATCCGCTCCGATTCGCGGGTGGACCGCGCGGCATCGGTGTCTTCCACCCGGAGAATGAAATCCCCGCCGTGGTGACGGGCGAACAGCCAGTTGAAAATGGCGGTTCGCGCTCCCCCGACATGGAGATGCCCGGTGGGGGACGGGGCGAAGCGGACGCGCACTCTGTTCCCGGTTGGTCTGCTCATGTTCCTTCCATTCCGGAGAAGGCAAACTCCTCCGGTGTGTGATCAGCCGACATCGATCGTGACGATTGCCATCGCGCAGATGCCCTCGCCCCGTCCGGTGAACCCGAGCCCGTCCGTCGTGGTCGCCTTCACGTTCACCCGGCCCTCGGGAAGATCGAGCAGGCCGGCCACCGAGCTCGAGATGGCCTCCCGGTGAGGTGCCAGCCGAGGCCGCTCCGCAATGATGGTGAGGTCGACGTTGACGATTTTTCCTTCGCGATCCTTCACCAGCTTCCTCGCTTCCTGGACGAAACGGCTGGACTCGGCATCTTTCCACCGGGAATCGGAGGAGGGGAACCAGCTCCCGATATCCCCCGCTCCGATCGCACCGAGCAGCGCGTCCGTCAGCGCGTGCAGAACCACGTCGGCATCGGAGTGCCCTGCCAGTCCGTCCCGTTCGCTGATCCGGACACCGCCGAGCATCAGCGGCCGTTCCGGATCGAACCCATGCACGTCGATTCCCTGGCCCACCCGGATCATGACCGGCTCCATCGATCGAAAAACCGGTCCGCCAGCTCGAGGTCCTCCGGGGTGGTGATCTTCAGATTTGCCGGCTCCCCTTCCACCGTCCGGACCGGAACACCATAGCTGGCGATGATCCCAGCCTCGTCCGTTCCGCTGAGAGCCTCGTGCCACGCCCGTTCCAGCAGAGGGAGGGCGAGCTCGAGTTGAAAACACTGCGGTGTCTGCGCGGCGAACAGCCGGGACCGGTCCAGGGTGCGGGCGATCTGCCCGTCTTCCAGCTCGTGCACCGTATCGTGCAGTGGCACGACCGGCAGTGCGGCTCCATAGAGGGCAGCAGATTCCACCGCCGCTCGGAACAGGCGGTGAGAGACGAACGGCCGTACCGCATCATGGACCGCCACGATCTTTCTCCTTTCGTGTTCCAGAGCACGGATCGCCTTGAGCACCGACTCCTGGCGGGAGGCACCGCCCAGAACGAGGCGAACCCGATCCCACCGTTCCCGCTCGATGATCGTCTCGAAATGATCCTGCTGCTCTTCGGACACGGCCACGATGACCCGTTCCACCTCCAGGACGGAAAGAACCCGCTCGATGGTGTGAACGATCAGCGGCCGCCCCCGAAATTCGACGAACTGCTTGGGGAGCTCTCCGCCGAACCTCGAGCCGGTCCCCGCGGCGGGAATGACGACGATACAGTTCATCGATGAGGTGACCGGGGTCGTTTCAGACCTCCATGATCTCCTTTTCCTTGTGTTCGAGAGCCTGATTGATCTCCTCGATGAAGTGATCCGTCAATTTCTGGATCTCGTCGTGACCTCGCTTTTCATCATCCTGCGAGATCTCGTGATCCTTCTCCATCTTCTTGATCTTGTCATTCCCGTCACGCCGCACCTGGCGAACGGCCGTGCGGGCGTCTTCAGCCATGATGTGAGCTTTTCTCGTGATCTCCCGCCGGCGCTCTTCGGTCAGCGGAGGAATGGGCACCCGGACGAGCTTCCCGTCGTTCGCCGGATTGAACCCGAGGTCGGCATTTCTGATCGCCTTTTCGATCGGCCCCACCAGGGACCCGTCCCACGGCTGAATCACGATCATCGACGGCTCCGGCACGTTGAGACTGGCCACCTGGGTCAGCGGTGTATCGGTTCCGTAGTAGCTGACCATCACGCCATCCAGCATGGAGGTCGATGCGCGTCCGGTCCTCAGATGCTTGAACTCTCCATGGAGAGCTTCGATCGCGCCCTGCATTCTCCGTTCGAGATCCGACATGACATCCTTGATCATTCAGCACCTCCCAGCGATTGTGACTCTTCCGAAATGATGGAGCCGATCCCCTCGCCGAGAACCGCTCTCCGGATGTTGCCTTTCTCCTGCATGGAAAAGATACAGATCGGAATCCCACTCCCTCGTGCCAGGTCGATCGCCGAGGCATCCATGACCTTCAGGCCCTTTTCGAGGACATGCTGATAGGTGGTGTACGGAATTTTCTTCGCGTCGGGCTCCAGATTCGGATCCGCGGTGTAGATTCCGTCGACCTTGGTCGCCTTGAAAATGATCCGGCACTTCAGCTCCGCAGCGCGAAGCGCCGCGGCCGAATCGGTGGTGAAGAAGGGGTTTCCGGTACCCGCGGCACAGATCACCACCCGATTCTTTTCGAGATGGCGAATGGCCCGCCGGCGAATGAACGGTTCGGCCACCTCGGACATGGAAATCGCCGAGGTCACCCTCGTATCCACCCCCTTGTGCTCCAGAGAGTTCTGCAGAGCGAGCGCGTTCATGACGGTCGCAAGCATCCCCATGTAGTCGCCGACCGCCCGATCGATTCCTTTGGTGGCTCCGGTCACCCCTCGGAAGATGTTGCCCCCACCGATGACGATGGCAACCTGAGCACCGAGTCGGTAAACCGCTTCGATTTCCTCCGAGACGCGGTCCAGTGTCCCGGGATCGATTCCATACTGCTGCGGTCCCATCAGGGCCTCGCCCGAAAGCTTGACCATGATCCGCTCGTACTTCAAATCCGGGTGACGTTCCATGGCGGGAAAGTGTATACCAGAAGGGTCGGTGGGATGGGGCGCCGGACCGGCTTCGGACATGAAAAAGGAGGCGGCCTCAGCCGCCCCCCCGGTGCGTTCAGTACCTGCAACCCAATCTACTGGCCGACCTGCGACATCACCTCGGCGGCGAAGTCGTCGGAGCGCTTTTCGAGGCCCTCGCCCAGTTTGAAGCGGGTGAACCGGACGACCTCGGCTTTTCCACCCTTGTCCGCGGCGCGTTTCCCGATGAACTGCTGGACGGAAAGTTTGTCGTCACGGATGTAGGGCTGCTCGAGCATCACGCTCTCACCGTAGAACTTCTCCATCTTTCCGGTGACGATCTTTTCGACCACCGCTTCCGGCTTGCCGGACTTGATGGCCTGCTCGCGGGCGATCTCCTTCTCCGCATCGAGATCCCCCTGGGTCACCTCGTCGCGATGGAGGAAGCGGGGCTCCGCTGCAGCGACGTGCATCGCGAGCTCCCGGGCCAGCTCCGCCCAGACCTCGGGATCTCCGCCCTCGACAGCGAGCTCGACAATGACGCCGATCCGGCCATTGCCGTGTACGTAGGACCCGAGAACGCCATTGCCTTCGGTCTGGTAGCGCTCGAAGCGACGGACGCTGATGTTCTCGCCAATGGTCGCGATCCGGGTCGACACCACATCTGCCACGGTGTGACCTTCGGCGTTGCCCGGCCACTTCAGCTCCAGAAGAGCCTCGACCGAGGTCGGCGCCTGCTCGACAACCAGCCCCTCGAGACCGGCGACCAGCTCCTGAAAATCGGCATTCTGGGCCACGAAATCGGTCTCGCAGTTCACCTCGATCAGCACTCCACGGGATCCTTCCACCCGTGCCTGCACGAGACCTTCACTGGTGATTCGACCCGCTTTCTTGCTGGCCGCGGCCAGACCCTTCTTCCGGAGGACCTTGACCGCTTCCTCCAGATCACCGTTGGCTTCGGTGAGAGCCTTCTTGCACTCCATCATTCCGGCGCCGGTACGTTCCCGGAGGTCCTTCACCTGGGCAGCTTTGATTTCAGCCATGTTGCATCTCCATTTCTCAGCTCTGATTCACGGTCAGGGAAGGGTCGGGACGACGATGCCATCGAGCCGGAAACCCGACCGGAGACGATTCGCGATCACCGTGAATTCAGGGGTGGTGGCGGGAGACGGTTCGACCGCCTCCCGCGGGTTTCGGTTGCGTTTCAGGAAGCCGATGCAGTCGAGGCTTCGACCGCTTCGGCCTGTCCGCTCTCCGGAGCCTCGGCGGCTTCGGCAGCCTCAGAGGCCGCCTCTTTCCCCTCGGTCGCCATGTACTGCTCTTCCGCGACGCGATAGCCCTCCAGAACGGAATCCGCAATCTTCTGCGTAAACAGCCGGATGGCGCGAATCGCGTCGTCGTTCCCCGGAATCACGTAGTTGATTCCCTCGGGATCGCAGTTCGTGTCGACGATCGCGACCACCGGAACCCCCAGCTTCTGGGCTTCCTTGACCGCGATGTGCTCCTTCTTCGGATCGATCACGAACACCGCATCGGGAAGCGAGTCCATTTCCCGGATTCCGATGAGGTTCTTGTTCAGACGGTCTCGCTCCTTCTCGATCGCTGCCCGCTCTTTCTTGGACATCTCCTTTTCTTCATCCCCCAGAGCTGCTTCGAGCTCCTTGAGCCGCTCGATGGAGCGACGGACGGTGGTGAAGTTCGTGAGCGTGCCTCCGAGCCAGCGGCTGTTCACGTAGAACATCCCGCAGCGGTTGGCCTCCTCCACGATCGCGTCCTGGGCCTGGCGCTTGGTGCCGATGAACAGGACGCGCTTTCCCTCGGAGGAAAGCTCGGTAACAAAAGCGGAAGCTTCCTTGAAGAGCTTGAGCGTCTTCTGCAGGTCAATGATGTAGATCCCGTTGCGCTTTCCGAAGATGTACTTCTTCATCTTCGGATTCCAGCGCTTGGTCTGATGACCGAAGTGAACGCCAGCTTCCAAAAGCTCTTTCATCGTGATTGAAACTGCCAAGTGACTCCTCCTTTGTTCAACTGCGATGCATAGTCTTCGCCACAAACACAAACAGGGGCACGGCCAGTCCGTGCCCCTGCAAACTCAAATCGAATCCGGAAGGAACATGAGAGGTCAGCGCTTGGAGAACTGAAAGCGTGCCCGCGCGCCCTTCTGGCCGTACTTCTTCCGTTCCTTCATCCGCGGGTCGCGGGTGAGAAGACCGGCCTTTTTCAGGCGCGGACGCAGTTCCATGTTGTAGGTCTGCAACGCTCGCGAAATGCCATGCCGGATCGCGCCCGCCTGGCCGCTCGGCCCCCCACCATCGACCCGGACGAAGATGTCGAAGTGATCCACCGTCTCGGTCAGCGAGAGCGGCTGCTTGATGATCATCTTCAGCACTTCATTCGGAAAGTAGTCGTCCAGCGAACGCTGATTCACCGTGATGCTGCCACTGCCCGGGCGCAGACGCACCCGCGCCGTCGAGGATTTGCGTCGTCCAGTTCCGTTGTACTCAACCAATGTGCTTTCCCCCTGCTCAGCGGACATCCGCCAGGTTCAGTGATTCCGGTTGCTGGGCCTCATGCGGATGCTGCCCACCACGGTACACCTTCAGCTTCTTGAACATCTTCCGCCCCAGCCGGTTCTTCGGAAGCATGCCCTTGACCGCCTTCTCGATCATCACTTCCGGTTTGTCCGCCCGCATGAATCGAGCGGCCTTCTCCCGGAGAGCCCCGGGATAGCCGGAGTGATGGCGGTAGAGTTTGTCCTGTTCCTTGTTTCCGGTCAGCACCACTTTGTCGGCATTGATCACGATCACGTGATCCCCGGTGTCCAGGAACGGTGTCCAGCTCGGACTGGTCTTTCCGCTGATGATCCGCGCAATCGCGGAGGAGAGACGGCCGAGAATCTGACCTTCGGCGTCAATCACGTACCAGCGGGGCTCGAGATCTCCCTGTTTCGGAATATAGCTGCGCATGTCGAACTGCTACCCTTTACCTTGAATTTTCGCCCGCAGGACGGCTCAGAGCGAGCGGCGCCGCGAGGGAGTCAACGTCTGTCAAACGGCATACTTCAACCGTCCCTCGCCCGAGGGGGCTGAGACGGTAACATTGCGGAACAACCAGTGTCAAGGGATTCATTCCAGCGCGGAAGCTTCGGGCCTCGGCTTCCATTCCGGCCCCTTGCCACCACCCCGTCACCGTGGTAGAAGCGCCCTCGTGATCGACAAGGATGCCCGGCGAATCCAGGCCATGTTCGCCTCCATCGCGCCCCGCTACGATCTCGCCAACCGCGTACTCTCATTCCGGTTCGACGTGCGCTGGCGGCGGAAAATTTCCCGGGAGCTCCTCCCCCGGCCGGGAGTGGTTCTCGATGTCGCCGCGGGAACCGGCGACCTCTCGGTCGATCTCCATCGTCATGGCCATCACCGGGTGATCCCCGCGGACTTCACCTTCGAGATGCTCGCCGCCGGGAGAGACAAGATGCAGCGCGGCCTCGAGGCGTCCGCCATGGTCACCGCCGATGCGCTCTCGCTTCCTTTCCCGGAGGCTCGGTTCGATGGAGTGACCGTCGCCTTCGGAATTCGTAATTTCGCCGACCCCGCCGCGGGGCTGCGCGAGATGTTTCGCATTCTGCGCCCGGGTGGCGCCGCCGGAATTCTGGAGTTTTCGCGGCCCGGGCCGCCCTTCAGCCTCATCTACAACAGCTACTTCACCCGCATCCTCCCGAGAATCGGAGGGCTGTTGACCGGCTCCCGCACTTCCTACGAGTACCTCACTCGCTCGGTGGCCGAATTCCCCGAGGGAGAGGCCTTCCTTTCTCTGATGCGAGCTGCCGGATTTCATCAACTTTCCGCCGTTCGGATGACCGGTGGAATCGTGACCTTCTATCGTGGAGAAAAGCCGTGACCGCCCAGATCATCGACGGAAAGCAGATTGCCAGTGAGATCGAATCGGAGCTGCGGGAGGATCTCGCCGGGCTCGCCGCCCGCGGAATCCAGCCCGGACTGACCGTGCTGCGAGTGGGAGATGACCCGGCGTCCGAGGTCTACGTCCGCAGCAAGGCGCGCAAGGCGGGGGAGCTTGGAATCCGGGGTGCGGAGCGTCATCTTCCCGCGACCATCACCGATCAGGAGCTCGCACACGAGATCGATCGACTCAATCAGGATCCCGAGGTCGACGGAATTCTCCTCCAGTTGCCTCTCCCGAAGCATCTTTCCACCGAACCGCTGCTCGACCGGATCGATCCAGACAAGGACGTCGACGGATTTCACCCCGTCAACGTCGGACGGCTCCATCTCGGGCGCCCCGGATTCGTACCCTGCACCCCGGCCGGCATCATCCGCCTGATCGAATCCACGGGCCAGTCCATCGAAGGAATGAACGCGGTGGTGATCGGGCGGAGCAATATCGTCGGACGCCCGATGGGCGAGCTGCTGCTTCGAAGAAATGCCACCGTGACCCTCTGCCACTCCCGGACCCGCGACATCCCGGCGCTCACCCGGACCGCCGACCTGGTCGTGGTTGCGATCGGCCGATCGATGTTTCTCACCGCGGAAATGGTGCGTCCGGGGGCCATCGTCATCGATGTGGGGATGAACCGGATCACCCCGGAGGATCCCTCCGCGGAACGGCTTGATCCTTCCCGCCGGGAGAAGCTCCAGAGCCGGGGGTCTCTGCTCGTGGGTGACGTTGCCTTCGCCGGAGTTTCGGAGGTCGCCGGCTGGATCACCCCGGTGCCAGGCGGAGTCGGACCGATGACCATCGCCATGCTGATGAGGAACACCGTCGAATCTGCAACGAGGCGCCGGTGATTCTGCGGGTAGGTCTGACCGGAGGAATCGCCTCGGGCAAGTCGACCGTGGCCGGTTTTCTTCGGGAGCTCGGGTGCACCGTGTTCGATGCCGATGAAATCGTCCGGGAGCTTTATCGGCCGGGCGCCGAGGGGCATCGGACCCTGGTTCGCCGTTATGGCGAGGAGATTCTGGATGAGGATGGAGGGATTGATCGGCCGGCACTGTCCCGCCGCGCCCTCTCGTCACCCGAAGCCGCCCGCGAGCTCAATGGGCTGATCCACCCACTGGTCGTCCGCCGCGAGGCCGACGAGATGCGCAGGATCCGGGAGCTGCCCGGGGACCACATCGCCGTGGTCGAAGCAACCCTCCTGCTCGAGTCGGGAGGACGGGAGCGGTACGACCGGATCGTGGTGGTCGACGTCGCTCCGGAGATCCAGATCGAGCGCGGCATCGCCCGCGGGCTCACCCGGGACGAGGTGGAGCGCAGAATGGCCGTGCAGATGCCCCGCGACCAGCGCCTCGCACAGGCGGATTACGTCGTTCAGAATGGCGGCGACCTCGACACGCTCCGGAAGCGAACCGAAGCCCTGCTCGAAACTCTCCGGAGCGATCTGCATCGCCGCTGATCGCTCCCGAACCCGACGCTCCTCACTCGGCGTTCGGAGCGTCGCTGCTCCCGGCCTCGCCGGCAGGCGGCGGAGCGGGATTCTGCGGTTGATCCGGAGCCACAGACTTCGAACCCGAAGTGGCGGTGGGCTCGATGATCGGTTCCGCGGTATCCGTCACTGCTTCCTCCTGTCGACCGCATCCGGCAAGCACAACGGCCAGAAGAATGATGCAGAGCAGTGCAAAAAGGCGTCGGGTTTTCATTTCAGGGATTCTCCACGGGAGGCGGGCGTCGACAGCGGCCACCGGACAAAATGAAAACGCCCCGCCACACGGCGGGGCGTTCCGAATCCGAAAAGCTCCGACTACATGGATCCTTCGGTGCCGGTGCTGGCGGTATCCGTCTCGTCCGACATGGTCGTATCGGTCATCGCCGTGTCGTCCATGGTGGTGTCGGTCATTGCGGTATCGCTCATGGCGGTATCTTCCATCGCGGTGTCATTCATCGCGGTGTCAGTCGCCGCCGTCTCGGTGATCGCCGTATCCGGCTCTTCCACGACGGTCTCCTGCTTCTTGCAGCCAAGGGCAAGGAACGTCAGGACGAGAAGGAAGGCAAACATCAACGACAACGTCTTCTTCATTTACTTTCTCCTTTTTTGTACTTCAACAATTTTCCGACTGAACATCGGGGGCCTGTTCCTGGATCAGTTTGCTTCAACGCTCGAGTTCGATCACCTCACAGCATGGTCGTGACGACGCTTGATCTTCACACACAGACTTTCAGCGTTCGCCTTCAACGCGAGTCAGAAAGCAAGACTATATTAGAAATGCGCGACGCGTTGTCAAGCACGCCGAAGGGAGGATTCAGCCGCTCCGAAGGCAAGCTGCTCATCCGGGGCGGGTTAGGAGCAGTGGCGGCGCGGCCACCGAGCGGGCCCCGGAACCGGGAACGATGAATAACATCCGCGCGAAAAAGCAGCCCGGGAACGGGAGGGTTTCAGCGGCCCGACGGACGAAAGCCCGGGAAAATCGCGGAATCCATTCTTCAATCCGGCCAGGAGAACACCGGCGGAAACGGCTGCCGTTCGCGCGGCACCGGAGTCGGGATGATCTGCAATTCGGGGAGGAGATGCTCGAGGTCGGGACGCTCGACTTCCTCCACGACCTGAGTTCCGGTCGTTTCGTCGTACTCCTCACCATCCCTGTACCAGCGTTCGCCATCGTACTCCCACATGGCATCTCCTCCTTTCCCGCCGGAAGGCGCGGTTGCTCGAAGGAGATTACAAGCCGCCTGCCAGCTTTGGCGCGGCCGAGAACTACTCGTAACTGACTGATACGAATGGACCTGCCCTCTATTTCCAAGACAGAGCTCCGACGCAGGTCGCGAAAAGTGTCCTCGGACTCGCCACTCATTGTCCACCCGGGATGACGGAGGCGAGAAGTTCTGACGCGCGCCTCCAGGCGAGTGCTCGATGGGAGATCCGGTCCTTTTCGTCGTCCGGCATCTCGGCGTACGTGAAGGACGATCCATCCGGCTGAAACCACGCATCCCAACCGAAGCGACGCGTCCCCCGGGGAGCGGGGAGAATCCGTCCGGCGACCTCGCCGACGAACAGATGCTCCTGCTCGCCGTCCCAGCATGCGACACAGCAACGGGCGACGGCATGAGCATCGCCCACTCCTGCCGCCATCGTCGCCAGCCCCTCTCCACCCGCGCTCTGCAGGAGCCACTTGACGTAGGGACCTGGAAATCCTCCGAGAGCAGTCAGCCCGAGGGAGACATCTTCGACGAGCAGAAAGCCGCCGCCAGGTTCGACCCGCTCCACGGCGGTTCGAAGCTTTGTTCGGGCGATCTCTTCGAGCGAGCCCGCCTGGATTTCGGGCAGATCGATGCGAATCGACCGGACAGGCAGGCCGAGCATCCTCTCGACCTCGAGGATCTTGTTCGGGTTGGAAGAAACGAAGAGAAGGGCGGGGCTCACGCGCGAAGAGTGCGGAACGAGACGCTGATCCGCTCCTTCAGACCGGTCGGCGCAGCCATCGGGTGCAGCCGAGCCTGCAGAAAGGTGCGGAAGCGGCGATGCACCGCCAGCCGCCGGTCACAGTCTTCGCAGAGTCCGAGGTGTTCCATCAGAAGGCGGCGCTTCTGCTCGCTCAGGGTACCGTCGAGATAGAAGTAAGCGACTCGCCGTACTTCGTCACAGACCATCATGGGTCTCCTTCCGGGTGTTCGATGGGTGACGACTACTCAGCGAATCACAACTGGATCACTCGAGGTCGAATTCCTCTTCCTCTTCCTCTTCGACCTCGAACTCGATCTCCTCGGATTCATCGTCCGAGAGAAGGCTCAGATCATCCTCGTCGGAGGATTCCGATTCCTCTTCTTCATCCGCCTGCCCCTCGGGCTTCTTCTTTTTGACTTCGTCTTTGCGCGAGCGCATCTTGGCCGGCTCACCGCCCCGGATGTAGCCATACTTCCGGGCGTACTCCAGAAGGGTCCGCTCGAGCATCTTTCGTCCACGGTAGAGCCGGGACATCACCGTTCCGACCGGGCAGTCGAGAATCTCGGCAATCTCCTTGTAGGAGAACCCCTCGATGTCCGCCAGGAGGACGACCATCTTGTAGTCGTGCGGGAGCGTATCGAGGGCGCGCTTCACGTCCTCGTCCATCATGTCCTGGAAGATCTCGCTCTCCGGATCCTTGATCAGGTCCGGCGCGTTCTTCTGAATCACCCGCTCGTAGGATTCCTCGATCTCGGAGAAGTCGATTTTGTGCGGGGTGAGCTTCTTCTTCCGGTAGTTGTTGATGAACGTGTTCTTCATGATCTTGAAGAGCCACGCCTTGAAGTTGGTCCCTTCCTCGAATTTGTCGTAGTACTTGTACGCCTTGAGGTAGGTCTCCTGAACCAGGTCCTCCGCATCCTCGGAGTTCCGGGTCATCCGGTAGGCCGTGTTGTAGAGGGAATCGACGTAGGGCATCGCCGCCTGCTCGAAATCCCACCCCTGCTCGTGCTCGTATGCTTCAGCGCTCTTCATGATCTACGTCTCCTGCGATCATCACGATCGCGTCTCCTCTGCGGAACTTCATAACGCGTGCCGGTCACGAAGGGACTTCCGGGTGGCTGCCGAGGGCCCGTCTCGATACGCGCAATCGATTCTAAGTTACTGGTTCAGAGCGACTTCCAATCCGGAACGGTCGCTCCGATGCTCCCTGCCTCGCCCGGGAAGGCTCCACTTCCACTGTCCCTCGTTCCGGACAACCTGTCCCTTCCGGCGGGCTCGGACATGAATTATACGATTGTGGGGGGGAATTCGTTCGGTAGACCAGTTGTAAACAAACTGTTAACTGCCTCTATTCCTACCCTGCACGGAAATTTTATCAGGTCTTGCCCGCGAGATCAATCGTCCCGGCAGAAGGGCAACAGGTCCTCGTACGCCTCGGTCAGACGGATGAAGCGGGCCGAGGCCCTCGCCTGCTCAGCCTCCGAGGCATCGTGGAACCGATCGGGATGGACCAGCGCCGCCATCCGGCGGTAGCTCGCCACCAGCTCCCGCCGGCTGACCCGCTTCGCCAGACCCAGAGTCTCCAGACTCCGCCGCTCGTCTCGAGGGGCCCCCCGGAATGCCGTCGCGGCAGGGCGACGGCCCCGCGCCTCATCCACGAAATCGAACCGGTAGCGGGCCCGCAAGCGCGCGAGGGCATCCGAGTGAAACCCCAGAGCGAAGCTGAGATCCATCAGGGCCGCGTACTGGCTGCGAGGGATGGTCGGCCCCTGGGATACGGCGATGCGCACAGCGCTCTCCAGCAACTGTTCCCGCGCCTCAACGCTGGCTCTCCGACTGAACGCCGCCGCCCAGCTCTGGATATCAGCCTCGAGCGTACCGGGAGCCTCGACACCGGATTCGGCCTTTGCCAGGGATCGAGCCTCGTCAATCGATCCGCCGCCGGAGCGCGCGATCCGAAAACACAGAGCAGCGGCGATCTGCGTCTGAGACATCCCCGCCAGCCGCAGCCGGAGATCATCCCGCTCGCTCCGATCGAAGACCATCAGCCCGACCCCGAGAACGATCGCCAGAACCACACCCGCCACAACCATGAGGATGACCAGCACGAACTCCAATCGTTCCTCCTCCGCTCCGCCGACCTCACCGCTCCGGAGGTTCGTAGCGGACCGAGTTCGACGGGCCTTCCCAGATCACCACCGAGCTCACCCGCGCCGCCTGATCCATCACCGCCCTGCTCAGCTCCTGATGAAACCAGCGGGCGATGTTCTCCGCCGACGGGTTCATCTCGGTGAACGGCTCGACCTCGTTGATGCAGCCGTAGTCCAACCGAGCGGCAATCTGCTCGAGGGCCTTTTTCGCCGCAATGAAATCGACCGCGATCGCATCCTCGTCAAGCGACCCGGCGGCCGGCACCAGCTCTGCTTCCACCCGATAGGAGTGGCCGTGGAGCGGTTCCGTGATTCCCCGATAACTCCGCAGAAAATGCGCTGACTCGAATCGGGCTTCGACCCGAACCGTGAAGCTTCCCCTGGCTCCGCTCATCGATCCTCCTCCTTGCTCCTTCCACCGTGCCCCTCCCCTCTCGGACCGAACACCATCTCGATCACCTCCGCCTCGAATCCGAACGACTGAAGCTCTTCGATCGAGGATTGTCCTCGAAGCAGCTGCAGTGCCCGCTCGGGATCCCAGCAGGCCACGGGATCCGAGCCGCGGGCGAGATCGATCAGGGAGCGAAGCGTCGCCTTGCGCCGCTGACGGTCGGTCATGGTCACAGAGCGAATAATTTCACGAGCGGTGTCCAAAGCCAATCTCGCGGGTCGTGTACAATCCCGGCCGACGATGCCTCTTCCGAAGAGCCTCCTCTGCTCCGCCTGCAAACACACCTATCCCGAGGGATGGAAGCGTTGCCCGTACTGCGGCTTCGACCCGGTGCAGGCCAGGCGGGACGCCGCAGCACAACAGGCGGCAAAACCGACCGCGAAGAAGAGCGGATCGAAAGAGCGCGGGCGGAAACAGGGTGGACGAAAGCCGCGGCAGGATGCTCCCGCGACCCCGGCGGCCGCTCCCGAGGAGGGAGCGAAGAAGAAGCGTCGGCGGCGCGGGCGGGGACGGGGACGGACGAAACCCGCGGAAGCAGAGAGCCAGACTCGCGGCGAGACCAGCACGGCGCCTCCCGTTTCGAAATCCGCACCGCCTTCCGGTGAGGCCGCCAACGTCTCATCCGGTCCGAGCCGGAAACGGCGACGCCGACGCCGGAGGAGGAAAGGTAGCGGCGGCCAGGATTCCGGCGGCGGTCAGGGGAGCGGAAGCTCTGAATGATTCAGGATGACGTGACGCAACCCGCGACGGTCATCCTCCTGCGCTGCGACGGTCATCGTCCTGTACATCGCTCGAGCCTTCGCTTGCGCGAAGAAACCGGATCGAGCACTCGTTGAAGCCCTCGCACCGAACGCAGTAGAGATCCGACCCTTCCGGCTTGTAGTCCGCCGGGGGACAGATGTTCACCCCCGGAATCACCCCCGGCTCCAGACTGCCAACCATCGTCTCGCGCTCCTCGGACGTCCCCGATTCGGCAATCCGTTTGATCTCGCGGAAGCGCTCGAGATTCTCCTGGCCTTTCCGCTGGGCCTGCGGTGCATCCTGTGGCGGAGGCTGCTGCAATGGCGGACGCTTCGTCCGGATCCGTGGTGCGCTCCGGCCCTTCAGCCCGACCCGGAAGTAACCCCAGGCGGCCAGACAGCCTCCCGCAACGGCCAGGGTGACCGGATTGAGTGTCACCACCCCCCAGGCGAGAAACGCGAGCGCCACCCAGGCAATCCACTTCACCTTCATCGGGATGAAGAACATCAGATAGAAGGTCTGCTCGGGGTTGAGATCCGCGTAGATGAAGAGCAGGGTCAGATTGGCAAAATAGGCTCCGAGAACCGGCACGCCGAAGATGAACGCGATTCCGGCAGTGACCAGCGTGGAGACCAGAAACAGTCCCACGAAATGAGCAGTGCCGAACTCCTCTTCGATCGGTGCTCCCAGAATGTAGAGCATCAGAAGTGCAACGAAGATCCCGATCGCACCGGATCCCAGGAACGACGGGGTGAGGAACTGGTAGGTGACGATCCGCCAGAACTGACCGTGGAGCACCAGGAACGGATCGAATGCGAAGGCCGTACGGAAGCGCTGCGCATCCTGGAGCTGCATGAAGAAGAACGCGATATTGAGAAACAGCAGGATGTAGATCGAGTGGTAGTTCTCGCGCCGGATGGACATCGTCGGTTGCGTTAACGGACGACGAAGCGTTCGAGATTCCGCAGATCGAGATGCGTTCCCTTCCCGATTCCGTAGCGGGCCGCCTCTCCGGCCCCCAGTTCGAGCACGTATTGCGCCTCCGCGTCGGGGCCATAGCTCGGGCAGGGATCAGCCTGGCAGGGCGGAACATTCGCCTCCACGCCGACAACCGTCCCCTCGGCATCGATCCAGATCATGTCCAGAGGAATGAGCGTGTTCTTCATCCAGAACGAATAGATGTCGCTCCGGGGAAACAGGAACAGCATGCCCCGCCCACGGGGAAGACTTTCCCGGAACATGAGCCCCTGCGCCCGGGTCTCCGGATCGATCGCCACCTCCACGTGGATGTTCTCTCCGGCGGGAGTGACGACCGTCGGCGCATCCACCGCACGGTCCGATGAGGAGGCTTTCACCCCGGCCTCCGGAGATCCCTGCGGAGGGGCAGTGGAGACCCGACCGCAGGACAATGCAGTGGTGGCCAGCAACGAAATCAGCAGCCATTCAGTCACCGGTCTTCTTCCTCTTCTCATCTGATTCGCGGTCCCGGGCAATGAGATCGTATTTCTTTGCATAGTAGCGGAACGAGCGGAACGACATCCCCAGAAGCTCGGCTGCCTGAGTCTGCACTCCACCGGTTCGGTCCAGAGCCTGAAGCATCATCATTTTCCCCACGCTCTCCAGATGCTTTTCGAGATCCAGCCCCTCGGGAGGGAGCTCGAACATGTCTCCGGGCAAGTCCAGACCGAGCCGGACCGAGTCAGGGAGCGCAGGGGTGGTAATGATCTCGGATGGATCCAGTGCGACGATCCGCTCCACCACGTTCTCCAGCTCCCGTACGTTGCCGGGCCAGGAGTAGCGTTCCAGCGCCTTCATCGCGTCCACCGAAATCTTCTTCACCGGGACCTCCAGCATCCGGCTGTATTTGACGATGAAGTGCTCCACCAGCAGAGGGATGTCCTCGGTGCGGTTCCGGAGGGCAGGCAACTCGATGGGGATGACGTTGATCCGGTAAAAGAGATCCTCCCGGAAGCTGCCCTTGTGGATGGACTCGATCAGATCCTGGTTGGTGGCCGCAATGATCCGCACGTCCACTCCGAACTCACTCGTTCCGCCCACCCGACGCACCTGGCGGTCCTGCAGAACCCGGAGCAACTTGATCTGCATCGGCGGAGTCATCTCGCCGATTTCGTCGAGAAAGACCGTCCCGCCTTCGGCCTCCTCCAGGAGCCCTTTCTTTTCCCGGATGGCACCGGTGAAGGCACCTCGCTCGTGACCGAACAGCTCCGACTCGAGCAACTGCTCGGGCAGCGCGCCGCAGTTGATCGACACGAATTTTCCCCGGCGGCCGGAATTCAGATGAACTGCCCGTGCAATCATCTCCTTTCCGGTTCCGGACTCGCCCGTGATCAGCACCGTCGATCCGGTACGGGCAATGCGAGAGACGACCGTGAAGATCTCCTGCATCTTCCGGCTCTTGCCGATGATATTGGCAAAGGTGAACTTTTCCTCCAGAGCCTGCCGGAGATGGAGGTTCTCGTCTTCCAGTGCCCGTCTCTCGACCGCTTTGTGGACGACGATCTTCAGCTCGTCGATATCGAATGGCTTGGCGATGTAATCGTAGGCACCTTCTTTCAGAGCGGTGATCGCCGAGCGGGTCGAGGTGTAGGCGGTAATCATGATCACCGGAACCGCGGGATGGGCCTCCTTGATCTCCCGCAACAGGTCGATGCCCGAGCCATCGGGCATCATCAGGTCGCAGAGAATGGTGTCGGGCTCTCCCTTGTCCAGCTCGGCTCGCGCTTCCTTCAGCGAGGCGGCGGAGCGCACCACCCAGCCATCCTCCTCGAATACGATCGAGAGGAAATCTCTGAGGGAGGCTTCATCATCGACAATCAGGAGCTCCACGATCTCATTCTCCGCCGGATGGACTCCCATCCGGGCCGCATTATATCGACCCCCTCCACCGCTCAACCGAAAAGCACCGCAAACCGAGCCTTTCCCTCGATGGGAGCTCCATCCAGCGATCGCTCCCGGCGCAGGATTCCTCGAACGTACTCAGCTCGGCTCCGGTCGAGATACTCGCCGCTCATGGTCCCGAGGAGTCGCTCCACCCCCGCTCTGTACCGCCTGCCCAGCAGCTCTTCCAGGTCCCCGTCGAGCAGTCCGATTCCCTCGAATCGCCTCGCCAGCGAAATCTGAGGAGATCCCTCGGGGAGCATCGATGGAAGAATGCTCCTCGTCGCCAGCCGGCTCGTGACCCGCCCCATGGCCTCCCGCGCGGGCGCACAGGAGTCCAGACCGGAGGCGCCTGCCGGCGGCAAGTCGTCCGGGACCGGCAGGCTCCAGATGGGTTGTCCGTCCGAAACCGTCAGGCCCAGCATGAAACACGATCCCTCCAGGACGACCAGATCCTCGGAGCATTGCTCGGATCGGGGATGAAGACAGCCGCCGTGCGACTCCGGCCGAGGATGGGCCGCTCCTGGAAACGGAACCGACAGCTCGGGAGCAGCCTCCGGAGCGGGCAGAAACCGCCGTGCCTCGCGCCCTTTTCGGGCCACTGCCGCAAGCACACGACGACCATCCCGCTCTTCCGGAATGAAGATCAGGGAACGAATCTCTTCGCGCCTCTGACCGATGCGACAGGCCCTTCCATTCCGCTGATCCAGCCTCACACGGTTCCACGGCAGATCATAATGAACCACTCTTCCAGCGCGCTGCAGATTGAGCCCTTCCGCACCGAGATCGGTCAGGACCAGAAGGTCGAGCGCACCCGCGGAAAATGCAGCGAACAGATCTGCGCGGGATCGGATCCGCCGCCGGTCGAACTTGAGAATACGACTGGTGATCAGCCCGCAATTCCAGAGGACTCTGCACGCTTCGTGGAGCGCGCTCGCCGTCACGATGGAACCGGCAAAGACCAGCGTGGGCTCGAACTCGTCTTCCAGGGACTGCAGGAGAAGACGAAGCTTTTCATCTGAGACGCTCTCCAACTCCCGAAGCAGGCCGTCGAGCAGGTCGAGCTCCCGCTGAATCCTCTCCACGGAGCTTCCGGTCTGCGGGGCCGAGAGCCATGCTCCCGGAAAGAGCATGTCCTGAAACTCCACATCCTCGTCCACGTCACCGAACAGCCGCCGGTAGGCTCGCTTCCCCAGATCCAGACCCTCCCGTCCCAGGGCAAGAACTCGTCGATAGAACCTTCTCTGCCGCCGGACCGAATCGGCCAGCGCGGCAGGACTGGAGAGAAGCCTGTGGTGGTAAAAGCGGCGAAGAAGCTTCGGATCGATCCCTCCGATCCCCGGAAAGCTCAGCTTCCCGATCCATTTCCAGCACGATTCACCATTCGCCGTGAGTGGAAATCGAATCACCTGTCGTGCAAGACGCGGGAGTGCGAGCGATCGAGGCAGACTGTCGCGGCTCCTTCGGATCATGACCATCGCCAGGATCCGCCGGAGGGAGTCGACGTTCTCCTCGATCATCTGATCCACCGATGCGATCCCGAAGGCGCGAAAACCGTCGTCGGGGACGATCAGTCGGAGGAGTGAGGCGAGATCGCGCGAGGAGTTGCAGAAGGGGGTTGCGGTGACCAGCAGGACTCTCCGTCCCACGGTCCGGGCGGCAAGGGCGTCGTAACGCTTCGTGCCGGGGTTTCGAAAGCGATGTGCTTCATCCACGATTACCAGGCCTTCGCCGTGCATCCCGGTCGCCCACGCCCTGCGAAAGAGCGACTCGTGAGAGAGGATCCGGGCCGAGATCTCGAATTGCTCCAGCACTCCCGTCCACATCTCCAGAAGGCTCGCCGGGGCGAGAATCTCCACGGCACGGCCTCGGCGGATCTCTTCCCGGGCCATCGCAGCCGCGATCCATGACTTTCCCATCCCCACCTCATCCGCGAGAATCGCACCCGGGAACACCGAGAGGATGGCGGCGAGACGAGCGGCGGCAGAGGCCTGATGTGCGGCAAGCCCGGAGAGATCGATCAGCGGCGTGCCCTTCCGATCCGTCGGCCCCGGCAGTCTCTGGCGGTCGAAGCTCCTCACCGCTCTCCCAGGTGCTGCTCGACCCAACGGCGGAGGACGACGAGGTCGCGTTCACTCAGCCCGAACAGCTCAGCCACCAGACGGTCGAGATCGTCGTCGACCACACCGCCGCCATGCGCCCGCCGGGAGATCCGCGCCAGGTCGCGCACGACGGACTGGTCCGGGTCGAGGGGAGGCAGGGGAACGGCGGCAATGGTCCGGCCGAAATAGCGAAAGTGTCCATCCTTCGCCTGTTCGAGCGATCCAAGGGTGAGCGCATTGAAGATCATCGAATTCAGAATGGCCGTGAGCGCGTGCCCCTGCTCCATGCTCGCCACGTCGACGCAGTAGAGTGTCTGATTCGGAATCAGCGGAAAGGAACGGCGCTCGATCTTCGAGCTCTCCGGAAGCAGGACCGCCTGGCATCCCCGCGAGACATCCTTCCAGACCACCTTGAGACCGAGGTGCTCGGGACGAATCCAGGCGAGCCTGAGCTGTTCGGGGGTTCGCTCGTGACACGCCGCGAACCGCCGGATCCACTCCGGAGGTTGATCTCCCCACCCCTGCGAGGGTGGCCAGAGCATCCAGAGGGAGTCTCGCACCGCAAACCGCCGGACATCACGTCCCCTCACCACCCGCGCAACGGCCCGGAACGGGATCGTCACCGAGGCATCTCGAAGCCAGAGTCCCTCCGGATGGAGCTCAGCATCGCGAAGAAAGAAGCAATCGTTTGCGCCAGTCTTCACGCCCATCACCGGAGCACTCCCCAACTGTTCGGCAAGCGGTCGGAAACGGTTCCGCAATCGATCGAGAATCGCCCGGACATCTCCCGGGGCCAGACTCCAGGGCGAGCCCGATTCACCGGTCGCAATCTGCGTCTGGGGAACGCGGTGAGCTCGATCCTGGAGGTGGATCTCCACGGCAAAATCACTCGCACCGCCTTTCTCGACAGTCAATGCGACCGGAAAGGTGTCCGCGTCGAAGTGCCGGCCGCCGCGGCTCCAGTCGTCGATGGCCACGACTCGATGGTTCCGCTCCAGATCGCTCCGGAGCGCCCGGCCGTAGAAGGCCGAGAGAAGCTTCGAGGGGACGAGACACGAGACGGCGCCTCCAGCCCGGGCGAGCTGGATCGCCCGCTCGAGAAAAGCCACCGAGAGGTCACACTGATCGAAGCCTCGACCCCGGACTCCGAACCAGCGGTAGCGGTCTTCGATCATCCTGCGCATCGGGCGCGGAATGAGCCCCCGTCGCACCCAGGGCGGATTCCCGACCACGACGTCGAACCCCCCGTTCGCCATGACCTGAGCAAAGTGGAGATCGTAGGCGAAGAATCCGACTTCTCCCCGTCGCACCGCCGCCAGCCGTTCCTCCGTGTCCGCGAGGCGCGCAGCAATTTCCGCCCGGTGCTCCCGCACGCTCCGGCGGCTGCCGACTCCGAACAGGACGGACTGGTCCTCCGAGGTGAGGAGTCGCTGATCTCTCCGGATCGACTCCTCCAGGAGCGATCCCGCCAGTCGCTGATCGTCTTCCTGCAGCGCACGGCGGATGCGCGGGCGCTCGTCGATCGAAGCGTGTCGATAACGGTCGAGCAGATCCCGGCGCTTGTCGAGTTCCGACCGCCATTGACGGTACATCGCCACCGAGTCACCGCCGGCGAAATCGAGCGGACCGAGAAGCGAGTTGCCCTGAAGCACGTTTCGATCGAGATTCGGCAGGGGCGGAATCCGCTCGATGTCCGGCGGGAGATCCGAGGCTGCAATGCGTCCGGATACGATGGCGAGCCACAGCCGCAGCTCGCACAGGCGCACCGCCTCCGGCTTGAGGTCCACCCCGAACAGCGAGCGCTCGACGATTCTCTGACGCAGATCAGGCTCCGATCTCCGGCCGAGTGCCTGATCGGTACGACGGCAGAGAGTTTCGATGACCGACAGGGAGGCGAGAAGGAAAGCCCCGGACCCGCAGGCCGGGTCGAGGATGGTCAGGCCTTCCAGCCGGGTGCGGATCGCCTCCAGTCGTTCCCGCGGCAGACGCGCAGGATCTTCATCCGAGAGGATCAGCGCCTCGACCTCCTCGTCACCCTCTGAGACCGCGTGGGCAATCGCCCGCCGGACCAGAACGTCGACGATCGGACGAGGGGTGTAGAACGTTCCGCTCGAGGCCCGCTCATCCGATTCCATCAGAGATTCGAACACCCGCCCCAGTGTCTCGGGATCGAGATGCGCACCAGAGGGATCATCCTCCCGGATGGTGAAGACGTACCGCTCGAACACCGTCTCGATCACATCGCGGAGCAGTTCGTTCGAAAGCACCATCCGCCGATGACGCGACTCGTAATCGGAACGTTCGAAAAGACCACCGTTCAGGTAGGGAACATGTCCAAGCCCCAGGGCCGCTCCCGACCGGCGATGAACCGGGCGATTGAGACAGCCGAAGAAGAGGGGCACCAGGACCCGCCGCCATGCATTTTTTCCCAGACGGACTGCCTCCGCCACCCGGTGTGGCAGAAACGCCGGATCGTGGTCGAGCCACCCGCGTTCCTGGATGAAGTAGAGAAACAGAACCCGCGAGAGGATGAGAATCGCTTCCGATTGGTGGGCCTCTTCCGGCTCGTCGCTGAACTGCTGGCGAAGTTCTTCACGGATTCGCTGTGCGGCGCTTCGAAACCCCAGTAGGAACCGGTGAGAAACCGAACCGCGGTCGAATGCCGAAGCGAGCCTTCGGTGTGTCTGCTGCCGGCTGCTCCGTTCGCGGGAGCCGTCGAGAAGCATCAGCCGTTCGAGGACGTCCTGACGTGGCCGCTCCAGATCGACGTCGATCCGCCTGATCGTCCCCTTCAGATCCGGACCGGCAATCGAGACAAGATTGCGATCGAGGCTGTGCGCCAGGATCAGGGGATGGATCAAGGCATTGAAACGGGTGAGCCTTCCAACTGCCTCGGTCAAATGCTCGGCATCAATTCCGATTCCCTCGACCCCGAAGATCCGAATGCTTCCCTGCCGCACCAGTTGAGATGCCCGGACCGACTCGCTGAGACCGAGATCCAGACCGGCAGCCTTCCACTCCCGAAGATCGATCTCGACCTCCTCCGGAACGTAGCCCAACTCCGCCACCAGACCTCGGAGCGAGTCGACCTGAAGGATTTCCCGCAGCCGTGCGGCGGTGATCATCGGCCGCCTCCTTCCCGGCTGTCTCTTGCTACACTGATGCGTGTCCGCCCCGTGGGGTGAACCGATCGATGAAATTTCATTCCATCAGAATCCCGCGTGGGCTGCTCCGACGGATGGTCGCGGGCGGGGTCTTCGGCCTCTACATCGCCCATCTTCTCTACTACCTCAACCCCCAGATCGACATCGGAACCACCCATCTGCTCGCGGTGTCGCTGCTCTATGCGCTTCTGTGTGCCCTGATCGCCGGATCGCTGCTCTGGGTCCTCCGGCTGGCAAGGCGCCGCTGGTTCCCGCCGGCCGAACCGAAGCCGCACGGGTTCGGAATCATCACCTTCTCCGCACTCTTTTCGGCGGTGTTCTACTGGATCCACCTCGCCACGCTCCGGGTCTATCTCCCTCGCGCGAGCGTCCGGATGCTCGCCAATGCCACCACCATCATCGGCATCACCGCCTTCCTTCTCTTCCTTCTCTGGCTGGTGGAGAGAAATGCCTCCCGACGGGTGTCGGATCTGGTCTTCCTGATCGGATGCGGATTGATCGGACTGTCCGTCTTCTTCCTGCATCAGCGCCGGGAGATCTATCCGATCGAGCACCGTGAGGCGGTGGTCGCGAATGTTGGTCCGATCGCAGGAGAGCGGCAGATCATCGTCGTCTCCGTCCGCTCGCTTCCCTTCGACTGGATCGTCAAGATCAGTGGGGAAACCCCTCTCCCATGGTTCGACGCCATGCGCGAGGGCGAGTACTTTGCGCGCCTCGAGCCGTTCCCCACCACCAGTGCACGGGCCATCTCCGCATCGCTGGCGACCGGCAAGCTTCCGTACCGGCACGGAGTCACCGGTCGATACTCGTACCGCACGGCGATCAACGGACCGGGCGAGGAGTTCCTCCTCCTCCCGAATGGCCTGAACTTTCACACCTGGGGATTGATCCCGCCGGTGCAGAGGGTGTCGATCCGGCTCCCCTCCGGCCGTGCGCTTCCATTCTGGCGACTGTTCTCGCGGCTCGGGTTTCAGACCGCGGTCGTCAACTGGCCGTTCACGACGGACCTTCGAACCCCCGGTACGCGAGTCATTTCCGACGCCACGGTGCGCAAGCTGGCCTCCAGCGCACCGCGGAACGAGGACGTCGAGGAGGTCGAGCAGCGTTTCACTGCGCTTCCCGAGCATGGCCGGGCGATTGCGGTGAGCGCGCTTCAGAGCGATCTGACGGCTCTCGCGGTCGGACGCGAACAGATCGAAAAGATCCATCCGGCGCTGACGGTGATCTCCCTCAACGGACTGGGCGAGCTTGATGACCAGCTCGAAACCGGCGGCAATGAGCTGTCTCCACGATCGTCTGCCGGTGGGGACGCGATCCGGGCCTACATCGAGGAGCTCGACACGCTTCTCGGAGATCTCAGCCGGAGGTTTCCCGCGGCTCATCTCTACGTGGTCTCTTCGTCGGGCCCGAATCCGCGACATATCGCGGCGGATCCTCTCGACTTCCTGGAGCTCTGGCTCGAGTTGGACGATCCCGGCAGCAGCGACGGATTTCTTCTGATCCGCGGACAGGGGGTCGCTCATCAGGAAAACCCACCGACCTCCCAGGTGGTCGATTTCGTTCCGACTCTGCTGTTCGGCTCGGGTCTTCCGGTCGCGCGGGACATGGACGGAAGGGTCATCACCGAGGCGTTTCAGGACTCGGTTCTGCGTTCGACGACCTTTTCGCTCATTCCGAGCTACGAGGCTGATCGCCTGATCGTGCGCAGACCTGAGCCCTGAGTCATCTCCGCTGAGCGAGGTCATCGCGCCTCCCAGCGGCCGGTGGCGATGTCGTAGCGTTCGGTCCGTACACGTGCGGTAGGACCGTAGACCCGGACCGCCGCACACATCTGGTGACCGTCAGTCAGGAAGATGGTGCCGGAGCTTCCCGCTCCTCTGGGGGAAAACGAGCAGAGGGTTGACCTGCCGAAGCGGACCGGCGAGGTGCCGGGTCTCAGAACGCGGCCGGTATCCGGGTCGGGCAGAGGAAACGAGGGGAGCGCGATCGCCACGTCCGCGATTCCCTCGAGCAGGACTCGGGGAGGACCGACACACCGGTCAACACCGCGGCGGATGTCGTCGTTGTGGACGCCATCCCAGTCCCCGTCTTCGTAGACCGACCAGACCCACCGGTCGCCATTCTGCCGAAACTTCACCGCGGCATAACGCGAGTGGGCGACGGCGCGGGAGCGCACGAGCCGGAAAATGGAACGCAATTCCACTGAGGCGGCGCGGACCGCGGCCCGCCGGCGGTAATTCTGGAACGCTGGGACGGTCAGGGTGACGACCAGCCCGAGGATCGCAATGGTGGTCAGCAGTTCGATCAGAGTCAGACCACGACTTGAATCTCTGCGCAGGGGCATCGACTCCACTCCTTTCTTCGACGATCAGGAAGGGGGGCCGCCCGAAGGCGACCCCCTGGGGGAAGGACGGCGCGTCAGTGCGCCGCGTTGGCGGGCTGGGGCTGCGAGGCGCGGCGGGGCGCCTTCTGCTTCTCGGTCAGGGTGGTCGAGCCTTCGATCACCAGGTATGGCCGGAGAGTCTCGAACGACTTCTCACCGATTCCCTTGACCTGCATCAGGTCGGTCGCCTTCTTGAAAGGGCCGTTGGCCTCGCGGAACTCGACGATCCGGGCCGCGACCTTCGGACCGACCCGCGGCAGCAGGGCCAGTTGCCCCGCATCGGCCGTGTTGATGTTGATCACCGGTCCGGCGTGCGAGGCGCTTTCGGCCGCCTGGGCCACCGCACCGAAGGTGAAGAGAAGCGTTGCAATGACGATGATGTGAATCAGGGACTTCCGAGTGTTCATCGTTTTCTCCTTTCTGTTGCTGTTGATGGTTCGTGTTGGTTGTTTCGGCTTTTTGAACTGCTTGATTTGTGTTCCCACACCAGGTTGTCTCTCTGCGTTATCTCTCCGCGCTGCATCACCTCCTTTCGTCCAGCCCCATACTTCAAGGCTGGCGCCGGGCCCTGGCATGACCGTAAACAACAGAAAATAAACTAGTTAGCTGGATGTGCGTTGGCGCGGAACTGTCAAAATTCCTTGCCTTCGATTGCGCAAATTGCCCGGACTGGCAGGCTTGGAGGGGGTGACGAGACGCGGCCTCGGGTCTGGCCGTACGTCGGGGAGGACGCGCCTGCCCGGCGCCCTGCTATACTCGCCCCAGGACCCAGGACGATGAAGGAAAAGCGCGAGGTCTACCGATTCCTCCACGTCACCCCCCGCCGGATCTTCGAGCAGTTGGATCAGTACGTCGTCGGCCAGAAGCGTGCGAAGGAAGTTCTCGCCATCGCCGCCTACAACCACCTCAAGCGCATCGAATACCTCAAATTCGGAGGCGAATCCTCCATCCGGAAGTCGAACATCCTGATGATCGGACCCTCCGGATGCGGAAAGACCTACCTCGCACGGACGCTCGCCCGGATTCTCGACGTCCCCTTCGCCTACAACGACGCCACCGGATTCACAGAGGCGGGCTACTACGGTGAGGACGTCGAAGTGGCCATCGGACGGCTGCTCTACGCCACCAACCAGAACGTCGAGGACGCGGAAAACGGAATCGTGTTCATCGACGAGATCGACAAGATCGCCCGGCGCAACGGCGGGACCAGAACCGGCGCGGGCAGCCGTGACATCGGGGGCGAAGGTGTCCAGCAGGCGCTGCTCAAGATCCTCGAGGGAGACAAGATCTTCGTTCCTCTCAACGTCACCGCACACTGGAACAAGTACGACTATGTGGAGATCGACATCTCCAACATTCTGTTCATCTGCGGCGGCTCGTTTTCGGATCTCGACGAGGGAGGCGTGGAACGGCCGATCGGATTCCTGGGCAAGGCTCTGGCAGAGGGTCGGCCGATCCGGACCGAGGAGCTGGTGTCCTACGGATTCGTTCCCGAGTTTCTGGGGCGGCTACCGGTCAGGGTGCAACTGGAAGCGCTGACCGCGGAGCATCTGGTCTCAGTGCTGACTCAGCCGAGGGAGGCTCTGGTTCCGGAGTACCAGCGGCTCTGCGCGCTCGATCAGATCCAACTGGAGTTCTCCGAGGGAGCGCTGTTCGAGATCGCGCACGCGGCTCTCCGCCAGCAGCTCGGCGCTCGGGGACTCCGCTCGATCCTGGAGACTGTGCTCCACCCCATTCTCTTTCAGGGGCCGGAGCGGGCGGGTGAACGAATCGTGGTGGAACCGGAACAGGTCCGCACGATTCTGGCAGAACAGGAGTAACCTCGACTCGATGTCCCGATCCGAAGGAAAAACCATCGTCGTCGGCGTGACCGGAGCCTCCGGCGTTTCGCTGGCCGTCCAGCTCCTCCGCGCCGCCGCCAGCGCTGATCAGGTGGATCACATTCACCTGGTGGTGAGCCAGAATGCGCTGCGAGTGGCAGCGACCGAGCTGGATCCTCCCGCCGGCACCCCGGAAAAAATCCTCGACGCAGCCGGTCTGTCCGCGGCGAAGCGGAAAAAGATCCAGCATCACCCCGACAGCGACATCGGCGCGACCATCGCCTCCGGGTCCTTCCCGACGCACGGGATGGTGATCATCCCCTGTTCCTCCGGGACTCTCGGATCCATTGCCCACGGGATCTCCCGCGGCCTGATCCAGCGTGCGGCCGATCTCACACTCAAAGAGCGTCGCCCGCTGATCCTCGCGCTTCGCGAGACGCCCCTCTCGGTGATCCACGCGGAGAACATCGCGACGGTCAGCCGGGCTGGCGCGATCGTGATGCCGCCGATCCCCGCCTTCTACGCCGGCGAGACCTGGGATGCCTATCTCGATCACTTCGCGATGCGCGTGCTCGACCTTCTGGGCGTGTCGACCGATGGGAAGGATCTCCGATGGGAGGGGGCGGCACGAAATCCGCGTCGCAGGAAAAGCCGCTGAGCGCTCGCGCAGATTGCGGGTGCACTACACTACCGGCTCATGCGAACCATCGGGATTATCGCCAAACCGACCGATGAGGCGATCGAGCTCGCCTCCGCCACCGCGACCACTCTGCGGGACCGCGGCTATCTCGTCTGTCTCGATGAGGCCACCGGGCAGTCCCTCCACGCGGAGCCGACCTCCTGCTTTCCAAAGACCGATATCGGTCAGCACGCGGATCTCCTGATCACCCTCGGCGGCGACGGCACCCTGCTCAGCGCAGCCCGCCACGCTCCCGATCGCGTCCCCATCATCGGGGTGAACATGGGGACGCTGGGATTTCTCACCGAGATCCGGGTCGAGGAGTTTCCCTCCGTCCTCGAACTGGTCCTCGCCGGAGACTTCGAGGCCGAGCCTCGGGTGACGTTCGAAGTCGAGGTCCGCGGCGAAGAACGGAAGGAGAAGTTCCGGGTCCTCAACGACGTGGTGATCAACAAAGGCGCCCTCGCCCGCATCATCGAAATGTGGGTCGAAGTCTCCGGTCTCTTCGTCTCCTCCTTCCGCGCGGACGGGCTGATCGTCGCCACCCCCACCGGGTCGACCGCCTACAACCTCTCCGCGGGTGGGCCAATCATCTACCCCACGATGAATGCGGTGGTGATCACTCCCATCTGCCCGCACATGCTGACCAACCGGCCACTCGTCCTGCCGGACACGTTCGAGGTGGAGATCGGCATTCTCAATCAGAGAGAGGAAGTGTTCCTCACCCTCGACGGGCAGGAGGGATTCCCGATCACCGAACGGGACCGGGTGTTCATCCGTCGCTCCGAGCAGGCGGTCCGTCTGGTGCAGTCGCCGGACAAGAACTACTTCGACGTCCTGCGCAAGAAACTCAAATGGGGTGAAGCCTAGTCCGAACTTCAGGGTCTGATGCCCGCGAAGCGGGCAATCGGAACGCCGCCTTCCAGGCGGCCGGGCCGCCGGGCTTCCAGCCGGCTTCCCGGAGCGTGCATGGCGATGTGACCGGTCGTATCTGGCACGCCGGCGGCCGGCCATCAGGGTGACGGAGTTCCGAAGCAAGGAGATCCATGTCCTGAAGTTCGGGCCATTGGGCCCTGGGGTGTCCTCAGGACTGGCTGCGGAGGCTCTTCTCGTAATCGTGACGGACATTCTTCACGTACGAGATCGTCTCCTTGTAGGGCGGGATGCCGCGATACCGCTCCACCGCACCGGGGCCGGCATTGTAGGCGGCGAGCGCGAGCTCCAGGTCGCCGTGGAAACTGTCCAGCAGCATCCGGAGGTAACGGGTTCCGGCAAAGATGTTCTGGTGGACGTTGAAGATGTCGGACACTCCGAGAAACTCCGCCGTCTGCGGCATCAACTGCATGATGCCGGTCGCCCCTCGACGGGAGACGATGGTCGGATCGAAGCCCGACTCACGCCAGGCGATGGCCGCGACGAGACGGGGATCGACTCCATGCTTCCGTGAAGCAGCCCGGATGGTCTTCGCGATCTCGGGTGGCACGCCACCGCGAACCTGGGCGTCGGATTCGTAGAGCACCGGACCGTAGAAGTGCGTCTGAAGCTTGGAGCTGCGCACCCGAACAAGCGCCCGCCGAATGTCACCATCGAACTGCCACGCGGTGATGGTCGAGCCCTGATTGCTGATCACGATGCGCCCTTCGTGCTTGATGGAGGCACCCGTATCCGAGGCCACAAGTTTCTGCCCCGCCTGCGCCGGTAGTGACGCAAGCAGCAGAGCTCCACACCAGAACGCCGCTCTTCTCATCTCTCCTCGCAGAAACGCCGACACGGAGCCGACATTCCCGTAATCGTTTATGCTACCAGTGATCGCGATCCGATACCAGCGGATCCTTGCGACCGATGTCTTGGAGAACCTGATGAAAACACGTATCTTCTGCCTTCTTCTCCTCCTTCTCGCCCTCGCAGCCTGCGCGACACGACCTCAACCTCCGGTCAGCGCCGCCTCGCTCATCCTGGTCGGAGCGACACTCGTCACCAACAGCCAACCGATGGTCATCCGCGACGGTGGCGTAATCATCGGTGTCGACGGCCGGATCCGGTTCATCGGCAGCAGCGAGGAAGCCCGCGCCCAGGCTCCGGCGGGGTCGAAGATCCTCGACCTCCACGGAGCCACCGTTCTTCCCGGCCTGACCGACGCCCATGCGCACATCGAGGGACTGGGAGTGGCTCTGGATAATGTCGATCTCGTCGATACCTCTTCCTACGACGAGGTCGTCTCGCGCGTGGCAGAGCGCGCGGCCACCCTGCCCGCGGGCGAGTGGGTTCAGGGACGCGGCTGGGACCAGAACGACTGGAGGGTCAGGGAGTTCCCGACCGCGGCCGCGCTCGATGCCGCCGTTCCCGATCATCCCGTCGCCCTCAGCAGGGTGGATGGACACGCCATCCTCGCGAACTCCGCGGCCATGCGCGCCGCCGGCGTCACCGCCTCCACACCCGATCCGGAGGGGGGAAGAATCCTCCGCGACGCGCAGGGGAATCCCACCGGCGTCTTCGTGGACAACGCCGAGGCGCTGATCACACGAGCCATCCCGCCCGCGAGCCGGGAGACCCGGAAGCGGCGCATTCTCCACGCGGCGCAGGTGATCGCTCAGAACGGACTGACAGAGGTCCATGACGCGGGCGTCGACGGCGTGGGAATCGCGCTCTTCCGCGAGCTCATCGACGAAGGCGTCCTGCCGATCCGGGTCTACGCGATGCTGGCCGACAATCCGGCGTTGCTGGACACCTGGTTCGCCGGCACCCCGCTGATCAACTACAGCGACCAGCTCACCGTCCGCACCGTCAAGCTCTACGCCGACGGCGCCCTCGGTTCTCGCGGTGCGGCCATGCTCGAGCCCTACACCGACGATCCCGGCAACCGGGGACTGCTGGTCTCCTCCGAGGAACATCTTCAAAGCGTTGCGCAAGCCGCGACCGCCGCCGGATTTCAGGTCGCGACTCACGCGATCGGAGACCGTGGAGTGCGCAATGTCATTGATGCCTACGAAGCGGCCGGAGCTCGTGCGCAGGATCGTCCGCGCATCGAGCACCTCCAGGTCATGAGCCTCGACGATCTTCCGCGGATCCAGCGTCTCGGGATCATCGCCTCGATGCAACCCACCCACGCGACCTCGGACATGCCCTGGGCGGAGGATCGCCTCGGGCCCGACCGGATTCACGGCGCCTATGCCTGGAGGACCATGGAGAATGCCGGTGTGCCGCTGGCGTTCGGCTCCGATTTCCCGGTCGAGCGGGTGAACCCGTTTCTCGGGATCTACTCCGCGGTGACCCGCCAGGACCGGGACGGCAACCCCGCGGGGGGGTGGTATCCGGAGGAGTCGTTGAGCCCGGCCGAGGCACTTCGCGCGTTCACGCTCGGAGCGGCGTACGCCGCGTTCGAGGAAGAGAGCCGCGGGACGCTCGAGGTGGGCAAGCTCGGCGATCTCACGGTCGTGGATGCCAACCCGCTGGAGATCGACCCGTCGAAACTCGACGACATCCAGGTGCGCTACACCATCCTCGGAGGGAAGATCGTCTATCAGAACCCGGCCGAGTGATCCGGACCGTCGGGCGGGCCGGATCGGGAACCGGGCGAACTCGAGCGCGAAGCGCGACTCGGAACCCTCTCCCCGCCGACTCGTCCGCCACAGGACAGATTTCTCACACCGTCTCGTCGCGCGGGGATCGGGCCGGGTAAGGGGCCATCCGCGCGGGCGAAAGCCGACCGACCAGCGAGACTCCTCGGGCTCACATCTTCGGTTTTCGAGATTCCCCCGGATCCGGGGCAATTCTCCCCATTTTCACAGTCCACTCCACGCCGGGTGGAGAAACCGAGAACCGAAGATGTGATCCTGGTTCCTGCGTTCCGGTCGCAGGAACGATCCCTTTCCAAGTCACCAGTTGATGTGGTACGGCAAACTCTCAACTTCAAGCTCACGCGCGAGGGCTTCACTCTCCGGGACTCCGAGAAACCATGACTTCTGCCGTGCTCCGCATTATGGGTAGTGGGCAGGGCTGGCGTGTCCGCCGGATTCGACTCACCTTCGCCATGAGAGGCCGCCACTCTGAAGGGGAACCGCTGCCCCCTGGAAGCAACCTTCTATTTCTGGTGTGACCCGGGTCCGACCCCAATTGTCCGCTTTTCTGACAGAGTCATGGGTGACGCACTGGTCGTCTTCTCGTTCGCACGTCCACCGTAACACTCGCGTATACCGTTCCTCCTCCGCCGGTAGCCGTCAGCGTATACACAGTCGTGTGGTCTGGGGTGACGCGTCTCGATCCGCTCAGACCCACCGACCCGACCTGCGGTTGAATTGACACCGTCGTCGCATTCTCCACGGTCCACTCCAGCACCGCCGAACCGCGAGGCGAAATCACATTGGGATTCACGGTGAAGTGAACTGTTGGAACCGCCACAGCCAAAGTCTTAATCCCATGATTCCCTTCATCAGCGAATGCGATCGCTCCGGATGTGGATACGGCAATGCCCCGTGGCAGGTAGAGCCTTGCATCAATACCGACTCCTGCTCCATTTCCCGGTCCATAGGGCACACCGGCAATGGTGCTAACGTTTCCTTCCTTTGAAATCCTACGGACTACGTGTGCGTCTTCCTCGGAGACATAGATGGAGCCATCACCACTGGCCGCAATCCCGAAGGGCCTTTCGAATTTGGCATCGGTGCCGTGGCCGTCGGAGGACCACCAGCTTCCAGGACTGCCAGCGATGGTCGTAACTGTCCCGTTCGGAGCGATCCTCCGTATACAGTTGTTCCCCCAGTCGGCCACGTAGAGATTCCCCCCCAGGTCGAAATCAAGGCCGATGGGATAGCGAAAAAGCGCGGATTGACCGACGCCATCGTAGTAGCCGGCGTAGCCTGGATAGCCTGCGAAAGTCGACACGACACCGTTCATATCAATGGTGCGGATGGTGTGATTGTAGGTATCCGCGACGAAGACGACGCCCCTACTATCGATCGCAATGCCCATCGGGTAGTCGAAACGGGCCTGAGCGCCGCTCCCGTCGCTATCTCCCGGCTGGCCAGCCTTTCCCGCAAGGGTAGATACTGTTCCATCGACAGCTATTTTGCGGATTGTGCTGTTCCCAGAGTCGGCAATAAAGAGAGTGCCGGAGTTGTCGGCGACGAGCGCGGTAGGCGATGAAAAGCGGGCCTTGCGTCTATCCCCATCAGTGGCTGCCTCCTCGAATGCCTTTCCGGCCCAGCTTGTCACGCTCCCGTCCGCGGCGACCTTCCGCACGACGCTCGCCCAGGAGACGGTCCACAGATTGCCGCTCGAATCGAACGCGACATCCTGCGGATAGGCGAACCGTGCTCGCGTGGCAGGACCATCAAGAACGCCTCCCACCGGCTTGCTGCCGACGAAGGTGGTGACGGTCCCGCCTGTGATCCTGCGCACTGCGGCGTTCTCCGAATCGATGATCAAGAGTTCGCCGTTGGGGCGAACCACCACATCTGTGGGCACGTTGTAATGTGAGTCCAAGGCGCCCCCATCGCCTGTTCCGTAAACTCTCGCTACCCCCGATGCGGTACTCACCTCACCGGCCGGACTGATCTTTCGGATGAGGTGATTCCGCGTATCCGCCACATAGATCCAGCCGTCACCTGCGATGCCCACCCCCCAGGGGTAGCTAAAGCGGGCCTCATACGTCAGTCCGTCATCGTGTCCCTCCTCTCCTGATAAACCTGCAAACGTTGTAACCTGACCGTTTCGCGTCACCCGGCGAATAGAATGATTGTGGGTATCGGCAACAAAGAGATCACCGGAGGCCGCCACTACGACATCGAAAGGATAGTTGAATCGAGCCTGGGTCCCGAACCCATCGCTCGTTCCTGGATACCTCTTTTCTCCGGCCAGCGTCGACACGATGCCATTGGATATCTGCCGGATCACATGGTTGCCAGAATCGGCCACAAAGACAGATCCATCCGAAGTGACTGCGAGGCCGCTTGGGTACGTGAAGCGGGCGCTCGACCCGGAGCCATCGCTAGTGCCTGAAATCCCGGGGGCTCCAGCGATGGTCAATACCTGCCCCGTCCGGGTAATTTTGCGGATGACGTGATTCCGGTAATCCGACACCAGCAAGTCACCCGCGGCATCGATCGCGATCCCCCGCGGCTGGTTAAACTTCGCCATGTTCGCGGGTCCGTCAGCGAAACCTGCAATACCGGGGACACCTGCTATCGTCGTGACGACACCGCTGCTCGAAACCCGGCGGACCACGTGATTTCCGGCGTCCGCGATGTACAGGTTTCCCGTGCTGTCGAGAACACCATAGGAGGGGAGCGAGAATCGAGCCTCCTCCCCGGTGCCATCGCGGTAGCCCCCCCCTTTATCGCTACCCGCCAAGAGACTCACCGAATACGATTGTGACTGGATGGGAGCTGAAATTAGCACTAGCGCCAGCACCAGACCGATACGTCTCATCTCTGTCCTTCGAGCCCGGCTCTAACATGCTGAGGCTCTGCCACTCTGCACTCTATTCAGTGCCTGACCTAAGGATATCAGAATCACGAACCGGGAACCTGTTCCCACGGTTGTAGTTCGAGCCCGGGCGCCGGCGACGAAGCGCCGCCAGCCTGACGACGCTTCTTGATCGTCTTTCCTGGAAGCTGATTCAACGTGCGACGGACGTCCAGCCACCCGGAGGCGCGTCTCCGCCGGCGGCGCGAGCGGGGGTTCAACCAATCCATTTCGCCCGCGGTCTTCACCCCCGGCGCGAACCCGATTGAAGACGACGGAGCGGCAGAGCTCAAGATACTCGCCGTCACACCCGAAAATAGAAAAGCAGCGGAGATTCCTTTGGTCTGAGAGTCCTCGGGCTCACATCTTCGGTTTTCGAGATTCGCGGGATCCGGGGCAATTCTCCCCATTTTCACAGCCCACTCCACGCCGGGTGGAGAAACCGAGAACCGAAGATGTGATCCTGATTCCTGTCGGCGACTCTCTCCACGACGTGCCCGAGGATATTGTGCTCCGACCCGGAGAGCGCGAGATCACAGACCTGCTCGCACCACTACGCCAGCTCGAGATCGGTCTTTGGAAAGTCGTCACCAATGCAGAGCAGCGGCATCCCCGATCGCTGCGCCACCGCGTAGGCGATGCAGTCCCCGAAGTTGAGCTCCGCCGGATGCCGCCCCTTTCCGAAGCGAAGCCAGGCGGAAAGGGCGGTTCGCGAGTGATGCTCGTCGAACGCTATGATCCCGACGTCGAGCTCCTCGAGCAGATTGTGGATCAGCGCGGACGCATCCCGCTCCAGGCGTGACGAGGCGACGATCCTCGCCTCGAGCAGTGTAGGTGCCGGAATCACGGCACCATCACGGACCAGCCTTTCCAGAATGCGCCCATACTTACGCGGGCGATCTCTGGACCGTGTCGAGAGAGGGAGGGACCGCGAACCGGCTGACGACGGATGTCGGCGTCGAGCGCAACCCGGTCTTCTCTCCCGACGGCTCACTCGTCGCCTTCACCGGCGAATACGACGGGAACACCGACGTCTTTGTGATTCCGGCCGAGGGCCGACAGCCGCAACGGCTGACGTTCCATCCCGGCGATGACGAAGTGGTCGCATGGACTCATGACGGCAAGCGGGTTCTTTTCCGCACCTCACGAGCCAGCGCGCGAGCCTACGACCAGCTCTTCACCGTCGGCCTCGACGGCAGACTCCCCGAGATGGTCCCGCTGCCGTACGCGGAGGGAGGCTCGTTCTCCTTCGACGACTCGCGGATCGCCTATCAGCCGATCACCCAGTGGGAGCCCGACTGGAAGCGGCAGCTCGGCGGCCAGACCGGACAGATCTGGATCGCGCGGCTCTCCGACTCGACCGTCCTGGATCGCGTTCCTCATTCCGCCTCGAACGACCATGCTCCTGCATGGGTCGGCGACACCATCTACTTCATCTCGGATCGGGACAGCCGCACCGGGACGACCTCGATCTTCGCCTACGACACCGGGACCAGAGCGGTGCGCGAGGTGCTGTCCAACGAGGGGCTGGACATCAAGTCGATGTCGGCCGGACCGGACGGCATCGTCTACGAGAAGTTCGGCACGATTCATCTGCTCGACCCAACGACGGGCTCGACACACCAGGTTCCCATCCAGGTCGAGGGGGACTTCACCGGTGTTCGACCCCGATTCGAACCGGCCGGCAAATCCATGCGCGCCGCACACATCTCCCCCAGCGGCGCCCGCGCCGTCTTCGAGGCACGCGGCGAGATTGTCACCGTTCCGGCCGAGAAAGGAGACGCGCGCAATCTCACCCGCAGCCCCGGTATCACCGACCGCGATCCCGCCTGGTCTCCCGACGGGAAGTGGATCGCCTGGTTCTCTGACGCCTCGGGTGAATACGCACTGCACATCCGCGATCAGAAAGGTGAGCCCCCCGAGAGAACGATCGACATGGGTCAGCCACCGACGTTCTACGACCATCCCGTCTGGTCGCCGGAGAGCACGAAGATCGCTTACACCGATCGCCGCCTCCAGCTCTGGTATCTCGACGTGGCCAGCGGAAAGCGGATCAGCGTCGACACCAATCCCATCGGCTTCACCGACTCCGCGCTCGAGCCCGCATGGTCTCGCGACAGCCGCTGGATCGCCTACTCCCGCTACCTGCCGAACCTGGTTCGCGCCGTCTTCGTCCACTCGCTCGACAGTGGGAAGTCGACGAGGATCACCGACGGATTGAGCGACGTGGTCGACCCGGTCTTCGATCGCGGCGGCAAGTACCTCTACATCGCCGCGAGCACCGACGTCGGACGGGGATTGAGCTGGGCCGACCTCTCCGGCATCGACAGTGTCCCCACGCGCAACGTCTATGCCGTCGTGCTCCGCAACGACCTGCCGTCTCCTCTCGAGCCGGAATCGGACGAAGAGAAGGTCCAGGCCGACACAAAGAAGGATGAGACGAAGACAGCGGACTCGAAGAAGGACGATGCGGCGGCGGACAAACCGGAGCCGGTCCGGATCGACCTCGAGGGAATCGACCAGCGGATCGTCTCGCTCCCGATTCCGAACGGCCATGTCCTGCACCTCGACCCGGGCAAGGAAGGCGTCCTGTTCGTCAGCTTCGCCCCGCCGACCTTCTTCGGCAGCAATGATGATTCTGGAGTCGACGTCCAGCGCTTCGATCTCGAAAAGCGGAAGATCGAGGACTTCCTCTCCGGCGTGAACGGCTTCGACGTCTCCGCCGATGGAGAGAAGGTTCTGTACGGGAAGAAGCATGCCTGGGCGATCGCCTCGTCCGTATCGAGTCCGAAGCCGGGCGACGGCATGCTCGCAACCGACTCGATTCAGATCCGCGTGGACCCTGCCGCAGAGTGGCGCGAGATGTACCACGACGCCTGGCTCGGCGAGCGTGATCATTTCTACGATCCGAATCACCATGGTCTCGATCTCGCCGCGGCCGAGAAATTCTACGAGCCGTGGCTCGCCGCCGTCCGTCATCGCGCCGACCTGAACTACCTGTTCCGCGAGATGCTCAACCAGTTGACGATCGGCCACATGTTCATCCGGGGCGGCGACATGCCCGAGACCAAGTCGGTGCCGGGAGGCCTTCTCGGTTGCGACTTCTCGATCGAGAACGGACGCTACCGGTTCGCCCGGATCTACAGCGGCGAGAACTGGAATCCCCATCTGCAGGCCCCGCTCACCCGCCCGGGCGTCAATGTCCGGACCGGCGAATACCTCATCGCGGTGAACGGACGTGAGCTTCGGGCGTCCGACAACGTCTACGCGGCGTTCGAGAACACCGCCGGCAAACAGGTCCGGATCCGCGTCGGGCCGAAGCCGGACGGCTCGGCCGCCCGCGATGTCGTGGTCGTCCCGGTACCGAGCGAGGCGGAGCTTCGAACCCGGGCATGGGTCGAGAACAACCGTCGCAGGGTCGACGAGCTCAGCGGCGGCAAGCTCGCCTACATCTACATGCCCAACACCGCGGGAAGTGGATACAGCAGTTTCAACCGCGACTTCTTTGTCCAGACGGAGAGGGAAGGGGCGGTCGTCGACGAGCGATTCAATCAGGGCGGTCTGCTCGCCGACTACGTGGTGAACCTGCTCACCCGTCCGCAACTCAGCGCCATCACCTTCCGCTATGCCGATCACGACATCCCTGTCCCGGCCGGCGCGATCTATGGCCCCAAGGCGATGCTCATCAACAGCATGTCGGGGAGCGGCGGCGACGCAATGCCGTGGTACTTCCGGAAGATGAACGTCGGCCCGCTGATCGGAACGAAGACCTGGGGCGGTCTGGTCTCGAGCCAGCAGGGTCCGCGCCTGATGGACGGTGGTAGCTACACTGCTCCGGACGCGGCCGTGTACGGCCTGAATGGAGAGTGGGAAGTCGAAAATGTCGGCGTGGCGCCCGACTTCGAGGTCGAGCTCGATCCGGCGGCCTGGCGCCAGGGACGCGACACGCAGCTCGAGCGGGCAGTCAGCTACCTCATGGACGAGGTGCGGAAGCACCCGCGCGTCGAGCCGGTCCGCCCGCCCTACCCGACCTACGAGCGCTGCTGCGGTCTCGACGTAAAACCGCAGTAAGAATGGACGCTGGCGGACCCGCAGACCAATGCGGGCCCGCCAGCGCAATGCGCGCCCGGTAAAACAGGTACGCGGACGCAACGACGTACGATCGGTCTATACTCGAGGAGTGACAGACATGGCGGACTTACCCGGAGCGGATCTCGTCGAAAAGGGTCTGAACGATCTCGCCGCGGGAGTCGAATCGGTCGAGGCTCTGCTCGTGGCGATCGGCAGACCCCGCCTGCGGCGCCTCGGACTGAACGTGCCTGACGTAGCGATCGCGGATCCCGACCACCGTCTCTACGCGCTCCTCGCCGAGGACGATTCCGACTCTGCTCATGGCCGGTACAACGCATTGATCCGCCGGCTGGTGAGCTTCGAACGAGCGGCGGAATGCGCAACCCGCTGACGAGCGAAACCCTGGAGCAGTTCATGACGGAGCTCGGACGCGCCGTCCGGCAGCCGTCGCGGCTCTACTTCACCGGCGGCGCAACGGCGCTGCTTCATGGATGGAGAGAGACCACGATCGATCTCGACATCAAGATCGTCTCCGCGGTGGACGACGTGCTCCGCGTTCTGCCCGATCTGAAGGAGCGGCTGAGGCTCAACGTCGAGCTGGCATCGCCCGACGACTTCATCCCCGAGGTGCCCGGATGGCAATCCCGCAGCCGCTTCATCTCTCGGAAGGGGCCGGTCGACTATTTCCACTACGACTTCTACGCTCAGGTGCTCGCAAAGCTCGAGCGCAGGCACCAGCGTGACCTCGCCGACGTCGAGAGCATGATCTCCGCGGGCCTGGTGGAGCCAGGGCGCCTGGTGGAACTGTTCGAATCGATCGAGCCGCAGCTCTACCGCTTCCCGTCGATCGACCCCGCATCGTTCCGCGAAACCGTCCTGGAATGGTCACGGCGCCTCTGATCGATTCGGCCGGCTACGATAGCCATTCGACTTTTCCTGTCCGGTCATCCTGCCACCGCCGCGCAGCCGCTTCAATCCTCCACGTCAGAGACCCCCGCCGAAAACGGGCCGGCGAGAGATGCCCGACGCGGCGATCGACGCGAAGCACCTCCGCGCGAGACGGGGCAGGGGCGCGAGCGGGCTCGGGCGAGCGCGCTGACCATACGTAGTAGCCATCGGGATCACGGACTGCAAACTCTCTGGTTCCAGTGGCGGGGTTGATCCGGGGGTCCTCTTCCAATTCAGCAACCAGACCTCTGGCGCGTTCCAATGCATCATCGAAATCGTCGACGCGGAAGAACAGAAGGAGCCCGTTGCCCGGGATCGCGTGCTCGGGACTGCCGAGGGTCGGGTGGTCATGCGCGCCCCACTGGTGAAGGCAAAGCAGGACGGTTCCGTCGGTGTCGACAAGCTGGCCGAAGTCATGGTGCGCTGGTGCTGACTTCGGGTGGCCGAAGAGCGATTGATACCAGTTGAAGCTGTGGGCCACGTTCGCGACGCCGATGATTGTCCAGCTGCGTTTCATGGCTCTCTCCCGCGGCCTGACGGTGGAGAGTCACCGGTACGGACGCGCGCCGCCGACCGCGGCTTTACGATCAATGGTATCCACATCCGATCCCGTGGTCAGGGACGGGTAACGGCGCACAGGATCAACCCGAACTGTCCGCGCTACGTTCACCAGCGTCGTCCCGGTGAACGCTCCCGCTTCGGCCCCGTTCGACAGAGCCCACGCCCGTCCCGTCATGGAAGACATTCACAAACTCGCGAGAAGTTCACCCGGAGCTCGAACCGGAAGATCGAGCCCGCGGAAGTCGCTCTTGTTTCGCGTCACCAGCGCGTCGGCTCCGATCTTCAGAGCCGATGCGGCCTGGACCGCGTCCTCGAAATCGCGCAGACCGAGAACGAGTGCCTGTTGAAAGTCGGCGTTCGTGAGCGGCACGACCTGAAGGATCCGAAGAAGGTCCGTCACTGCCCGCGCAGCGAGCTTCGCGTCCTTCTCCTTTTGTACGAGGTAGTGGATCGTTGGAAGTGTGTGGCTCGCGACATACCCATCGATCCGCTGCTCCTCGACCGCCGACAGGAGTCGCGCCGAATCTCGGACCCACGGCTCCCTGGCCAGGAGCACGTCCAGAATGACGTTGATGTCCAGAAGAAGCTTCACGACCCGTACTTCTTCTCCAGGTACGCTCGATAGGACTGTCTCCCTCCCTGATCCGATGCCAGCCCCAGCAACCTGCGAACCGCCGGGGAGAGGTTGCGATCAGGTTCGTCGGCTTCGATCGGAAGGTTCGACAGAAACTCGTTGACCAGCCGCGACACCGAGATTTCGTGGAGCCTGCTGTACCGCTCGGCCCTCCGTACGGCTTCCTCGTCGAGTGAGAGGTTCTTGCTCTGCTTTCCCATGTCGATCGCCCTGCGCATGATATTCAGTCATTTATGCGCATCCACTCTAACACATCGCAAGGTGGAATCATTCGCGACTTTCCGCCCAGGTCTTCGCTCCTCGAGGGTCACGGGATCGTGCTCGAGTAGCGCCGAAACTGGCGGCCGACGTCCGGGCGAGCCATTTCCCGGCGCGCAGGATCTTCGGGCCCTCGATCATCAGATTCGATTCGGGAAGAAGGTCACCTGCAGCGGCTCGTCCGCACACGCGAGACCGTGGTTCTCCCTCGAACGGGCGCTGGCTTGCCTGCCACCCAGGCCCCCTCTGCCGGCTCGGTGAGCTTCGGGCCGCGCCGCGGAGACTCCGAAATTCTGCGCTGACGGATCCGCGGTGGCCACGTATCCTTGTCCGTTCATGGTCATTGCGAGTGGCACCCGTCTCGGTCCGTACGAGATCGTCGCGCCGTCGGCGCGGGCGGTATGGGTGAAGTCTGGCGAGCGAAAGACACGCGACTCGATCGCGAGGTGGCGATCAAGATTCTGCCGCCGGCGCTCGCACAAAACGAACGTCCACTCCAGCTCGCTTCGAGCGCGAGGCGAAGGCGCTCTCGCAGCTCCATCACCCGAATGTCTGCACTCTCTATGATGTCGGCGGTCGCGGACGAGGGCTTCGCTCCCCGTCCATTACCTCGTCATGGAGCTCTCGAGGGCGAGTCGCTCGCGGATCGAATGAGGAAGGGGTCCGCTTCGCCGGCGAGCGAGGTCCTGAAGTACGGACGCCAGATCGCCTCGGCGCTCGATGCAGGCGCATCGACGCGGCATCACGCATCGTGATCTCAAACCCGGGCAACGTCATGCTGACGAAGTCAGGGGCGAAGCTCCTCGACTTCGGTCTCGCGAAGACGGCGACCGAGGGGAGCGCGCCGATCGACGGCCTGACGAACATGCCGACCGAGGCGAAGCCACTAACGCAGGAAGGGACGATCCTCGGGACATTCCAGTACATGGCGCCCGAGCAGCTCGAGGGACTCGAGGCCGATGCGCGCACTGACATCTTTGCGTTAGGCGCAGTCCTGTACGAGATGGCGACGGGGCGTCGCGCGTTCCAGGGGAAGCCGAAGACGAGCCTCATCGCGGCGATCGTCTCTTCGCAGCCGGAACCAATCGCGACCGCGTGGCGAAGGTGACACCGCCCGCGCTCGACCACATCGTGCGTCAAGTGCATCGAAAAGGATCCGGACGACCGCTGGCAGTCGGCGCACGACGTCGCGAGCGAGCTTCAGTGGATCTCGCGAAGCGGGATCGCAGGCAGGCGTCGCGCATGGAGTCACGGTCCGCCGGAAATCGCGCGAACGGATCGTCCGGGTGTTCGTGGCCATTCTGGCGCTCGCGATCGGGTTTCTCATCGAGCGGCGGCCGGCGCCCGTCGAGCCACCCGATCGCGTCGTTCGTTCGACGATCCCCCCTCCGCCCGGAACCGCGCTCGCCCCGTCGTTCGACACGAAGGGACTCGCCCTGTCGCCCGACGGCCGCGCCCTCGCGTTCGTTGCCGATGGGACGGGAACGCCGCAGATCTGGATCCGCGAGCTCTCGTCGTCGACCGCCCGGGTCGTCGCCGGATCGGACGGGGCGTCGTACCCCTTCTGGTCGCCGGACGGACAGTCCCTCGCATTCTTCGCCGGAGGAGAGCTGCTACGGATCGATCTCCGCGGTGGATCTCCGCGGCCCATCACCGGCGCCCCGTACGGCCGGGGCGGGAGCTGGGGCCGTGGTGGAACGATCCTCTTCGCGCCGTTGCCGCAGGGCGCATCGATCATGATGGTGAGCGCGGATGGCGGCGAGGTGAAGCCGGTCACGAAGCTCGATCCCAGGACCGAGATCACCCACCGCTGGCCGCAGTTTCTCCCCGACGGCAAACACTTCCTCTACATCGCGGACCAGAGGAAGGAGGGGAGTGTCGGCGTCGGTCAGCTCAGAGTCGGGTCGATCGAGGATGCCGAGACGCGCACCCTGATCGACGACTCGACCAATGCACTCTACTGCGAACCGGGTTGGCTGATTCATGGGCGCGGCCCGTATCTGTTCGCCTCGAGATTCGACGCCGAAGAGCTCTCGATCTCGGGCGATCCGATCCCGATCGTTCCCGAGTCGACGGCATACTGGGGCCCGAAAACGTTCATTCCCTTCGCAGCCTCGAACGACGGAACGCTCGTCTACCTCCCGGCGCCGAGCCGGGAATCGGAGCTGGTCTTCCTTTCCCGCGACGGCCGGCGTGAGGAGAGCCTCGGGAAGGCCGAGTACTACGCCGGGTCTCGGATCTCGCCCGATGGCATGAAGGTCGCCTACGAGACGACCGGGAGCGGCGACCGGCATGATCTCTGGGTGCGCGACCTCGAGGGTGGCCGCGCGGACAGGGTCACGGACCCCGACCCATCGACCGCGCCCATCACCGGGTGTACCAGCTGCGACCCGGTCTGGTCGCCGGATTCCACTGCGGTCGCCTACGGCTGCCAGGGCGCGGGCGCCGCCGACCTCTGCGTCAAGTCACTCGTCGACGGATCGCCCGCCCGGCGGGTCATGGAGTCGCCCAATTGGGAGACTGCATGGAGCTGGCTGCCGGACGGATCGGCAATGGTCGTTTCCGAGCAGGATCCAACGACGAAGATCGACCTCCTGCTGGTGACGCTGACCGACCGTCCGACGACGACGCCTCTGCTCGTGACGCCGGCGAACGAGGGAGAACCGGCGGTCTCGCCGGACGGGCATTGGGTTGCCTACGTGTCCGACGTCACCGGGCGAGCCGAGGTCTACGTCCGTGGACTGGGGCCGGGCGATCACCAATGGCAGATTTCGACCGACGGGGGCGGCACTCCCCGCTGGAGGGGGCAGGAAATCGTCTACGTCGCGGCGAACGGGAGCCTGATGGCCGTGCCTGTCGAAACGGCTCCGATCTTCCGGCCGGGCCAGCCGTCGGAGCTCTTCCGCATCCCGAGTGGCGGAACCCTCGAGGACGTGAGCCCGGACGGGACGCGGATCCTCCTCGATCTTTCGACGGACAGTCCGACCGCGGTTCCGTTCCAGCTCGTGACGAACTGGAGGGCGCTCGTCGAACAGTGAAGGACGCACGGAGGTTCGGCCCCGCAGGCGTAGATGAAACGATGTCCAGAAGCCGAATCGAGGGCAACGCTGCAGACAGCCGGTATTCGCCTCCGCAGTAGAGATCTCTTGAGAGAATCCGGGCTAGAGCTTCTCGAACCAGTTCGTCACCAGGACGACGGACTTCTGGTCGACACCGCTTTCCTCGTCACTCTCGAGCAGGACGAACGTCTTTCCGTCGTCCGAGACGTCCCAGAGGCGAAGCGGGTCCAGGGCGACATAGCGGCCGTCGATCGGGATGGAGGCCGGCTGCCCGACGAACAGGCTCCTTCCGACGGCTGTGATCGGGGCCGCCAGAAACCCTTCGTCCGCATTGCGCCACACGATTTCGGTCCCATCTCTGGTCCAGCTCGGTCCGGTACCATCGGCGGAGGAGATCTGCCACTTCCCCTCGGAATCGTCGAACGGTCGAACGTAGACCTGATAGAAGCCGCTCTCGTCGGACTGATAGGCGATCCAGCGCCCATCGGGTGACAGGTCGCCCATCAACTCGACGGCAGGACCGGAAACGATGCTCCTGCTCGTTCCCGCTTCGGGTCCCTCGACTGAGATCGCGTCGATGTCGACGACGCCGAGGTCATCCGACATCCGCATCGTGATGATGGTCTTCCCATCCCTTGACCAGGCCGTGGTTCCCGCGAGTTGGACTCCCTTGTCCTCGAACTCGACGGGGACCGAGGAGCCCGATCCGTCGGCCGCCTTGACCAGGACGCGAACCACCGGCGGGTTGTCGCCGTCCCGGGAGGTCGACAGATACGCGATGCGTCTGCCATCGGGCGACCATACCGGCCATGCATCATTCGACGCCTCGAACGTCAGACGGCTCAGCGTGTCCCGGGCGGTGTCCCACACCCAGATGTCCGATCCGGACTCGTCGGCGATGACCACGGCGACCCTGGTCGCATCGGGGGAGAGACGGGGGGAGAGATAAAGGAAGAGCTGCGCTCACGATTGACAACTGCGCCCAATGGATGACCCTCTTTTACCGTTCGTCTAACATCGGGTGACGACGGTGCCGACCGGGACCAACTCGATCAAGGTTTCCTTCATCGCTCCCGACGCCTCGAACTCGATGATCTTCGGCGGATCATCCCGCAGCAGCGTCACGAAAGCTTCGGCAGCCCAGTTCGTATAGCGAATCTCTCGAATCGTCTGGTACTCGAGGATCACCACGCGGGGCGGCGATACCAGGACGATGAACTCGTCGTGAATCGAAACTCCCCCCGAAGGCCACGAACCTTCTCCGTCGAGAGTGAGCCGGGCACCGCCCCGGTGGATCGCCGGGGTCCCCAGATCCTCGGGCAGGTATTTCAGCCAGGCGGAATGGTCATAGAAGATCACCGCGGCGCCCGTCGCGATCAGCACAATGATGAGCAGGGTAACGGCGATGTCTTCCATTCACGATCCTCCGATTCCACACAGCAGTCGACCGAGAGCTCTCCCTGGAGATGGACCCGGCTTTTGCCCATGTCGATCGTAAGGATCTCATCAGCAACCAGTCATCTCAAGAGACTCGCGGCTTCTGGTCCATCGGTGGGTGGTTCGGTGCGACCGGCGAGGGCGAGCTGGCTCGCACATCGAGTCGGCAGATCGAGCAGTAGTCCCATTTTCCCGGTGGTCATCGGCGATCGAGCTCCATGACCCGCAGCGGGCCTCGATCGGGTTCCGGGAATGAACGGCGCCCGAAGAAAATCTGCCAGGCGAAGGCGGCCAGGGGAGGAGTCCGGAGGAGCGCGCAGCCGGCCTCGACCAGGAGCGGGGACCGCACACTGGTCAGAACGCATCGCATCCATCTCCGGGAAACGAGGCGCGTATCCAGGCGGACCCCGTCGTAGAGCGAAAGGACATCCGGATCATCCTGCTCGACGGCTGTCGCCAGGACTTCCGCGGCGTAACGCGACAGCCTCATCGCTCCGTCGAGACCACCAGCCGTGAGTGGCGAGACCGCCCCTGCCGCGTCACCCGTGAGCAGCCCCGACCGGCACGAGATGTTCGGCAGGACTCCTCCCACCGGAATCCTGCCTCCCCGCCGCTCGGCCAGCGTTCCACGTGAGATGTCGAAATCGCGTGCAACCCGGTGGCGCAGCGCGGCGAGCGACCCGGCCGGCGAGAAGGCGTCCGCGTAGCCACCGACACCGAGGTGCATCTCATGCCCGTCGTGCGCAACCCAGCCGATGTACCCCGGCGCGAGCCCGGGATCCAGATAGCAGTGCAGCATCGGAGGCCCCTCGAGAGGGACGCCGTGAAGGACGTCCTCCACGCCGACAATCGTCTCCGAGTTGGTGCTGAGGCCAAGGGCGGAGGCGACTCTGGAGGCCGCACCGTCCGCCCCGACGATGTATTGCGTCCAGACAGGAATCGGAGATCCTTCGACCTCGAGCGAAACGAGCAGCCTCTCGCCCCGCTCCTCCAGGCCTCGGAAGTGGGCGCCCCGAAGAGTCTCTGCTCCCGCCCGTTGCGCGTCCCGAATCATGGACTCGTACATTGGGCCCATCCTGCCGATCCGAAACTCGTCGTGCGGGCTCTCGAGACTCTGCTGTCTTCCGCCCGGCGAATGCAACGTCACGTGCCGGATCGAGGGTCCCAGAAGCGCGGCGGGAATCCGGAAGTCCTCGAGGGTGCGTCGCACGAAGATGCCGGTCGTATGGATGGGGCGGTGCAGATCCGGCTTACGATCGACAATCAGCACCGGGATCGAGCGTTCTGCGAGAAGCCGTGCGCACTGGAGTCCCGCCAGGCCGGCCCCGACGACGACCACTTCGTATCGCTTCGTCAAGATCCCGCTCGTTCGATTGCCTGGTCGGTCGAGACGAAACTCCCGGCCGCATGATCGCGCTGTCCGCTCCCGCTCGCCATCAGGATCAGGCTACACAAAGTACTTTATGATGTCAAGACGCTACGGCGGCGCGGCGCCGGGATTGGCCCCCCCGTCGAAGGAGGGGTCGCGCGCTCCGCCCGATCAAAACCCGGGTGGGATCTTCCGTCTTCGGCGGCCCGACCCGCAGACATCACCAGTGACGCACCGCTCGTCTCCGTCTGACGGAGTCCCCGTAGATCTCGATCTCGCTCCATGAGACCCATGAGGGGCTCTCGGTCGTCTCGACTCTGATGAAGCGAACCGGGCGTCCCGGGGCAGGGAAGGCGGTCTCCAGGACCTGATTCGACGTCGTGCCTCCGCGAAATTCGTAGAGCAACTGTTCCCTGTCGTCGGACGCCGGGCCGCGGCCCCACACCCGATGAACAGTGGCTCCGTCCGGATACTGATTGACCACGAGTCGGATCTTCGTGACGTTGACCGTCTCCTGCAGGTCGATCTCGATCCATTGTGGAGCGTAGTCCCCCGACATCCAGGCCGTCGTCAGCTCGCCATCAACCGCGAGCTGCGCGGAATGGTCCGGGATGGCCGCCGAACTGCGGGCGGGCCTGCGGAACCCACGATTCTGACCGGGAAACGGACCCGCTCTGCACGGGTCCGGCCTGTACAGAGGAGACAGTGCCGTCTCGATCATCCCGTTCTCCGAGAGTCCACTCCAGAACAGGGCTTTCCCGGGTACGAGCTCTTCGCGATCCCAGGTCCACAGGAGCCAGCCATCAAAGCCGAATGCGCAGGACTCCACCTGCCAGTCCTGAAGCACCTGAGCTGCTCGTGCAGCGGAGTCGTACGGGAGCCGGACCAGGCCGAACTCTCCCATGAGGTACGCCTTCTGCGGCGAGCCCACCATCCCGAAATTGTCAGCCATCTCGCTGATCGTGAGTCCTGCGCCGGGATAGGGGTGGAGGTCGAAGAAGTCCGCCGTGGATCCCTCGATCGCGGCCGAGGGGTGGATCACGCGGGCGTCCCCCTCCCTGGCCGGGTGCGGAGCCTGATCCCAGAAGAAGCCGACGCCGACCAGGGCGGTTGGATCAACCTGACGGATCGTCTCCCGGCCCTGGTCGATCAGGTACACCAGGCCCTCGTTGATCATCTTCTCCTTCTCGGCGGCGCTCGCCATGTCGTAGGTCCTGCCGTTCGCCGTCGTCACCAGCCCGGCGGTGTCGCTCAGGGGACTGAAATCCGAGTCGAAGAACACTTCGTTTTCCAGCCCCCACCCGAAGACGGCCTCCATCGGCGCATCGAGGGCCTGCAGACCGGTGATGAACTCGCGAAGATAGCGCTGCTTCCCCGAGACCCCATCGCTCCGCAGGAAGATGCTGTTGATCCATGACCAGCCCGGTGGCGTCACATAGTTGTACGGTTGAAAGGGAAGCGTCACGAACACGTAGATCGAGTGGCTCTGCGCCTTCCGGAGAAAGTCGGAGACGTTCTCCAGATAGGCCTGGGACACCGTCCCATCCTCCGCGAGGACCGATTTTTCGCTGATGAACACACGAACCAGGTTGTAGCCGTCGTGGTGCATCCGGGTGAGCGCCTGATCGGCGTCGGAAGGGTCGTACTGCCCGGGAGTGAATGTGGAGTGATACGGACCGCTGACGCCTGGTTGCGGACCGACGCGAATGTAGTTGAAGCCGCGGCCGACGAACCGGTCGCCGGTCTGACGGTCGTAGAACTCTCCCTGTCCGTCGACGACTCGGACGCCGATCCGATGTGCGCTCGCCTCGGCGGCCGGGAGAGCGAGCATCGTCAGGATGGCAATCAGGTAGATCCCACAGACGAGCCGATGACGTGATGACGGCGATGGATGGTCACTCCGTCGGCGTTCCGCCTGCTTCGCCTTCCAACATCTGTTGAAGCCGTTCAAAAACGATCTCACGCCGCACCTCCTGGACCCATGTCATCATGAGCATGCGATTGTTGTTGGTCCGTCCAACGGCTGAGGTTCACCGGCATGGACGCGCCCGATGACCGCAGCTTCATAAGTCATGACTCATGGTAGCGCGTGCCCGTGGCTGGGTAAAACCGAGCTCAGAGTCTGTCCAAATCTCAACAGCCACTCCTGCTTCTGCTTCCTGGGCTCCTCGGGGTCACATCTTGATTTTCGGATTTGCCGGGAGCTGAGGCAACTCTCCCCATTTTCACAGTTCGACTCCACACCCGGTAGACAAACCGAGAACCGAAGATGTGACCCTACCTCATCCTATGACCCTACCTCCTCCTACCTCCTCCTACCTCCTCTTCCTTCACGGGGGCGCCGACAGGTACCGAGCCCGAAGGGCGCCACCTTGTTTCGCCGGGGGCGTCAGCCCCGGAAACGACGCCGGGAACCTCAGAGCCCCGCGAGGCGGTGCGGCACACTCCTTCGCCGCAGGCCCTCGTTTCGCCTTGCATCGCGGCGCCGACTAGTCCGGATCAGGTGCCCTTCGGGACGCCTTCCCCAGGCCGAAACAATCAGGTAAGCTCCTGTGGCGTGACGGCACAGGACAAGCTACTGCAGAAGATTCTGGCGGCAGCGTCCGAGCGAATATCCAGTTCGACGCCCTCTGTTCTCTCCTGAGCGCTCTGAGGTTTCAGGAGCGCGTCAGAGGAAGCCATCACATCTTCACCATGGATGGAGTGGAGGAAATCCTGAATCTCCAGCCACGGGGTCCGAAGGCAAAGCCGTACCAGGTGAAACAGGTACAAGAAGTCATCGTAGGCTACGGACTTGCGGGAGGAAACGATGAGTGAAACGCCGAGATACGAAATGATCATCTATTGGAGCGATGCCGATAAGGCGTTCATCGCGGAAGTCCCGGAACTTCCTGGCTGCGCTGCAGATGGCGCAACCTACGAAGAGGCGGTCGCCAACGCACGAGTCATCATCGATGAGTGGATCGAGACGGGGTTTCAGCGCCGCGCGGTTGGGGAAACCACGCGCCTTCGCGGTGAATCCTGCCGCGCGGTGATTCATACCGGGTTCTGGGGATGTGGCGCGTTCGGAGGAAACCGGGAGCTCATGCCCTGCTTCAGTTCCTGGCGGGAGCGATGAGCGGAGTCGACGCGATGGTCTTCCACTCCGGTCTCGACGGGGATACGGACGCAGAATCCGCGGAGGGTCTCGTCCGTCGCTTTCAGAGCCGCTCATCCATCACGCTCGACGAGATCGTGGACGAGCTCGTCGAGATGGAGTTCGAGTGGGGCGAGAGCGACGGAAATTGAGGAACGTGGAAAGTGAACGGAGGGACTCGTCGGGTGTGACCCTCCGCACCCTATGGAGCCCCTCCGGGGCAGGGGCGGCTCCGCCGGAGGCGGTTTGTGGATGAATATTCCGATGTTCATCATGGTGCCTCGGAGCGGGAAGCGGCGGTTTCAGGAGTCCCGAATTTCCGGCGCGCGGTAGTGATCAAGCGGGGCGAAACCCGGTCAGCAACGTATCGAGACGTACAAGCGCACGCTCCGCCTCCTCCCGGCTTCGGCACATGATCACCATGTCGTCGGCGTAGCGAATCATCGCGTGGCCTGAAGGCTCTGACTCCTCGTCGCCGTCGGCTGGACCACGAGGTTCTCCGCGATTCACGCACCGGACCTTCCGACCGTTCGGTCTCCAACCATCCCCAGACGCCCTATCGTACGGACCGGTCATTCGCCTCCCGTTGCTCTCCACCCCGCCTCGCAGCGACGCAGTTACGTTCGGCTTCGGTCAATGAGCATTTGACCCGAACGGACTACCACCGTTCTGATCAGGTGCGCTCTCGGGCGCACTGGATGAACATTCCGATTCCGATGTTCATCATGGTGGCTCGGAGCGGGAATCGGCGGATTCAGGAGTCGTGGTTTTCGGAGCGCGATGGGCTGGATTCTTTCCACGGGTTGTCCGAGGATTGGTCGTGGCGGTTTGTGCCCATGGCCACCATCGGAGTGTTTACGCACGAGCTACGCAACTGAATCGTTCCGATGTTCAGCCATTGAGGATGGGCGCATAACGTCGGGATCGCATCCGCACCGAACGCGTTTCGCATCAGAGCGTGGCGTTGTCGCCTGTGGAGCGGGCCCTCGGGGGCGGGACGTCCGACCCCCACAAAGGAATGTTCGTCCACACTCGTTGATCACGATTTCGGGTGGCCCCTCACCCTGCCCTCTCCCCGCGCGGCCGGTGTGGCTTGTGGGGGATTCGGCGGCGGGGAGAGGGTTCCGGGGGCGCTTCGCGCCTGGGGATATCGCGGAGGATCGACGGCGTATGCGAGGCTTCGCGGGTCTTTATGGCACCCCTCCGGGGTGCGATGGGTTTCGAGGGGACGCCAACCGGTGGTGGCTCGCTGCGCTCGCAACCACCGGCTACCCTATGGAGCCCCTCCGGGGCAGGGGAGGCTCCGCCGGAGGCGGTTTGTGGATGAACATTCCGAATTCTTCTTCGGTGAGGATCGTCGCGGACTCGACATCGCATCCGCATCGAGCGCGTTTCGCATGAGAGCCTGGCGTTGTCGCCTGTGGAGCGCGCCCTCGGGGGCGGGACGCCCCCTGCCTTCGTACGGCTACGGCGCGGCAAGCCGGGTATCGGACGGGACGCCCCACCCCCACAAAGGAATGTTCGTCCACAGGGGGGGATGAGGTCGCGATGGCATCCGCGTCGAGGGTGCTTCGCATGAGAGCGTAGCGTTGTCGCCTGTGGAGCGGGCCCTCGGGGGCGGAACGCCCCCGCCTTCGCACGGCTATGGCGCGGCAAGCCGGGTATCGGGCGAGACGCCCGACCCTCACGAGGGATTTTAGTCCACACTACTTCGCCGCGTTGGGCAGGCGCTCGAAGTTCGTGAGCGTCCGGAACTCGCCGAAGCGACGGTCGATGTCTGTTCGGGAGATCTCCCGCAGGCGATCGAGCGAGAATTTCTCGACGTTGTACGACGCCACCACGCTGCCGAAGACGATCCCCCGCCGAAGCTCGTCGTCATTCGCCTCGGCACACGACGCGAGGTAGCCCATCAGACCTCCGGCGAACGAATCGCCCGCGCCGGTCGGGTCGAACACCGATTCCAGCGGATAGGCCGGCACAGCGAAGATCCGGTCGCCCGAGATCATCAACACCCCGTACTCGCCCCGCTTGATCACCACCGTCCGCGGCCCGAGATCGAGGATCTTCCGCGCGCCGAGAACCAGATTCACCTCGCCGGTGTACTGCCGGACCTCCGCCTCGTTGATCACGATCAGGTCGACCTTCTTCATGATCCGCGTCAGCGACTCCTTCTTCGAGGAGATCCAGTAGTTCATGGTGTCGAGCGCCACCAGCCGCGGCGATTCGACCTGCTCCAGAACCTGGTCCTGGAGGTCCGGATCGATGTTCGCCAGAAAGACCACCTCGGCTTTGCGGAAGGCGTCCGGAATCGTGGGCGAAAAATCGGCGAAGACGTTGAGCTGCGTCTCGCGCGTCTCGGCGACATTGAGGTCGTACCCGTACTCGCCGCTCCAGTAGAACGTCCTGCCCTTGACCCGCTGCAATCCCGAGGTGTCGATCTGTCTTCCGGCGAAGACGGACATCTCCTCTGTCCCGAAATCCTCTCCAATGACCCCGACCAGTTGCACCGGCGCGAAGAACGAGGCGGCCACGGAGAAATAGGTGGCGGCGCCTCCGATGGCGCGATCCGCGCGTCCGAACGGCGTCACGATGGTATCGAATGCAACACTTCCAACGACCAGTATCGACATGATTCTCCTGTCCGGTTCGAGCTCGAGCCCGCGGGTTCAAGGCCCGGTTCACACTATTACGAGAGGTACTTTCCGATCAACGGGGCGAGCCTTGTCCGTGCCTCGTCGCCGATTTTCGTACGATCCGTCAGAATCGCGTACCGGAGCGCCTCGGCGCAGCCGCAGTCGCGCGCACGATTCACCATCCCCGGAATGGACGCCCGGATGATCGCGCACGCGGTCGCGGCATTTTTCTGCAGGTACTCCACCACCGTCTCGACGCTCACCGCCTCTTCCGTCTCGTGCCAGCAGTCGTAGTCGGTCACCAGCGCCATGGTGGCGTAGCAGATCTCCGCTTCGCGGGCGAGTTTCGCTTCCTGCAGATTGGTCATCCCGATGACGTCGACGCCCCAGGAACGGTAGAGCAGTGACTCGGCACGGGTGGAGAACTGCGGACCCTCCATGCAGAGGTAGGTGCCTCCTTCATGGAAGCTCGCTCCCACCTCCGCGGCAGCCTTCGCCGCGAGCCCCGACAGATCGGTGCAGATCGGGTCGGAGAAGGCGACGTGCGCCACGATTCCGTCGCCGAAAAAGGTATCGGGACGGTGGCGGGTCCGGTCGATGAACTGATGGGGAAAGACGATGTCGGTCGGGTGATACTGCTCCTTCATCGATCCAACCGCGGAAGCGGAGAGAATGGCCTCCACCCCGAGGAGCTTGAATCCGAAGAGGTTCGCCCGAAAGTTGATCTCGCTGGGCATCAGCCGATGGCCGCGCCCGTGTCGCGAGAGAAAGGCAACGCGGACGCCATCGATCTCGCCGATCACGTAGGAGTCCGACGGGGGACCGAAAGGAGTCTCGACGTGTCGTTCCTCGAGGATCTTCAGTCCTTCCATCTCATAGAGGCCGGATCCACCGATGATTCCGATCTGCAGCTTCTCTGATTCATTCATGACAGGCGCCATTCTGCCATCGATCCGGTGTCGGGAACAGGCGGAGAGAGAGCAGAGAGCGCTTTCGAAGGCAGGCGGGCAGAGCGGGGGCCGGTCCGCGGTTCTGACGGGCGAACTTTCGGACGGGGGTTCGTGGCCTGTGCCATGCACCGTGCAAATCGAATGGCAAAGGGCGAACGACGCGGAACGCCGTGGACGGCACGTGCAGTGCGGCTGGTGGCCGCCCTGGTGGCCGTCGCTCTGATCGTTCTCATCACGGTCCTGGTGGAGATGCGCAAGGCGCCCGAACCGGAAATGGAGGCGGTCCGGCTCGTTCAGGAGGGCCCTCCGGACCTGATGCGTCACCGGGAGACATTCCGGACCGGCATCGAAGCGCTGCAGGAGAACGAGGGTCTCCGGGCGGTGATCGCCCTCCGATCCTTCTCGTTCGATCCGAGGCCGGCCGAGGAGTACCGTCTGTACTATCTGGCGAATGCCTACCAGCTCGTCGGGGATGTCCGGAACGCCCGGCAGTCCCTGGCGGCTCTCTGGCAGAGGCAGCCGCGGATGGTGCTGAGGGAAGATGCGGGCTTCAACCTCGCGGCGCTCTATACCGCGGCAGGAGACTGGGCCGGCGCGGCTTCCATCGAGGAAAGCATCATCCGGAAAGCGCACGGCACGGCGGTCCAGGCTGCCGCACGCGACGAACTGATCCGCTCGGCCTTCTATCTCGGCGATCCAGGAGCCATGCTGGTCGCCTCCCGGGCCGCGGTGGTCGACAATCCAACCGCGCCCACCACCGAGGACCGGGTCGATCTGATTCGAGCACTCCGCTCGATCCCCCGGACCGAGGCGCTGCCCCTCACTCTTGAAGAGCGGCTGCACCGGGCGGAACGGATCCTGGAGGATGGCGAGCCGGAGCGGGCACTCAATGCCATCTCGAATCTCGATCCCGAGGCGATGGGATCGCCGGCCCGGGAGCGAGCCCTGCTGCTCCGGGGGTCGATCCGGCAGAAGCTCGGGAGGCTGGACGAGGCGGAGGAGGACTTCAGCCCTCTCTTTTCGAGCTGGTACAAGTTCGCCATTCCCGCCATCGAGCACTCCGCACAGATCCATCGGACCCTCTCCCGAAGCAAGACCACCACGCGATTGCGAACGGTGACGAAGAAAGTCCGCTCCGGGACCCATACGGTCCGCCGGAAGGGAAAATCGGTGACGGTGCCGTCGTACAAATTCGTTTCCGCGGAAGAGCGGGTGAAGGTCAAGCTCGACGACAAGGAGAGAAAGAAGGAGGAAGCGATCTGGATCGACCGGCTGCGGGACCTTCTCAGTCTCCCGGCGAGCCGGGAAAGCCGGCTGGATGCACTTGGAGGATTGATCGAGTGGGCGGAACAGGCGAACGAGGACTCGCTGCTGCGGGACTACGTCGCCCGCTTCGTGGCACTCGATCCACTGGAAGACCCGGCCCTGCAGCGGATCTGGGACCAGGGGTGGGAAGCCTTCGAGAAGCGGCATCTGGACGAGGCGGAGCTGCGGTTCCGGTTCATTGCCGACACCTACCACAATCCGAACGTGATCCGTCAGGCGCGGTACTGGCTCGCGCGCTCCCTGGAGCTTGGCGGGAAGAAAGACGCCGCGAACGCCATCTATCAGGAGCTTGCCTCAGCGCCCTACGACGATCTTTACGGACTGTTCGTCCGCCAGCGGGGAATCCCCGGAGTGGTGCTCGCACCCGCATCTCCCGACCCGGGCGAAACCGACTGGGTCGAGATTGCGGAGAGGGAAATGCCCGACGAGCTTCGCCTGGCGTACGACCTCGAGGTGCTCGGTCTTCCCCGGGAAGCCCGGCAGGAACTTCAGCTCAACGCGTCGCCCGCGAATCGCCACTACGCGGATGCGATCCTCAGTGACCTCTTCCTCTCGCAGGGCCAGCACGTCATCGCCTCCCGCTACATGAAGAAGGCGTTTCCAGCCCTGGCCACGGTGCAACAGGATTCGGTTCCACTCCACTTCCTCCGCAACTACTACGTCCTGCGCTACGAGGACACCATCCGCCGATACGCGACCGAGCGGAATCTGGATCCGACGTTGATCATGGCCCTGATCCTCCAGGAGAGCGGGTTCGATGCGACCGCTCGCTCGGGCGTCGGCGCCACCGGACTGATGCAGCTGATGCCCGCAACCGCCCGCGAAATCGGCGGGAAGCTCTATACCGTCTTCACCGAATCCAGACTCGAGAACCCGGACGTCAACGTCAATCTCGGCACCTACTACATCCGGCAACTGATCGATCTGATGGACGGCGACGTCGAGCTCGCCGTCGCCGGCTACAACGGCGGGCCCTACCGGGTCAAACGACTGCGGGCAAAGAGCAAGGTGCCACGGGACGAATTCATCGAGGGCCTTCCGATGTCGGAGACCCGGAACTACGTCAAACGGATCACCATCCTTCGCTCGTCGTATCAGAAGCTGGAGAAGCTCCTGCGGTGAAAGAGCGATTCCGGGATGCGAATCGAGAATTCGATTTTCGGGATCAGGGGCTCAGCGGGTTCAATAAAACGCGTACGGGATCCAACAGTTTGGAGCCGGGCGGCTGGTCACCATCGCAACGTCTGCATGCTGTTCGTTGAAAACAATAGACTTGCATCGCGACGCCGCACGGCATTCCTGTTGCTGGCTAGCGCAACGGTCCAATGAAGATCAAGCCTCTTCTGTTCAATCTGCTGATGACCCTGGTGACGGTGGTGATCATCATCGGGGCCTTTCAGGCTTTCCAGCGGAAGAGGGACTCGTTCGAGAAACTCGATTTCGACTACCACTGGGACAAGGGGACCGTCGCGATTGATCGGGTGGTCCCGGAGAGCGACGCCGCGCGGGCCGGGCTGGAGCCGGGCGATCGGGTCTGGCTGGTGGCCGGAACTCCCCCCGGAGAGCTCGACGGCCTGAAGAAGACCCTGCGCCGGATGCACACGGTGCCCCTGCTGGTGGCCCGCGGAGACCAGACCCTCACCCTCAGCTACACGGCACCCTCGCTCGACATCGACTATCAGTATCTGTTCCTCACCTTTATCGGCTTTCTCTATCTGGCGATCGGGTTGTTCACGTTCGTCCGCGGCTCGGGGAGAGAGAGCTCGCTGTTCTACCTGGTCACCCTGCTCGCGTTCATCGTCTTCGTCTACACGCCCGCGGGGAAAGTGAACTCCACCTTCAAGATGCTCTGGATCGTGGAGGAGTTCGCGCGCATCCTGCTGCCACCCCTGACCCTTCACTTTTTCCTCCGGTTTCCCCGGCCTCTGTTGAAGCGGCGGATCTTTCTGGTGGGGATCTATGTCCTGCCCGTCCTCCTTTCGGTCTGGGTGATCGATCTCTACCTGCTGCGGAACTTCATCGCGCTGGCCAGGATCGATCGTTCGTTCCTGATGATGGACCGGCTGGAGATGCTGCAGTTCGCGGTCTATTTTTCGCTCGCGCTGGTCGCATTGACCTACACCTACCGGACCGCACCCGCGGTGGGACAGAAGAAGCAGATCAAGTGGATCTATCTCGGGATGGGCGTAGGCTTCATCCCGTTCCTGGTGCTCTACCTGATTCCATTCATCACCCGCGGCACCGATTCGCCCTACACCACGGTCGCGATTCTGCCCCTGGCCGTGATTCCGCTGGCGTTCGCCGTGTCGATCCTGAAGTACAAGCTGTGGGACGTCGAGGTGGTGATCAAGGAAGTGCTGGCCTACACCGTCACCTTCGCGTTCGGCATCATCGCCTTCTCGTCCATCAACATTCTGTTGTCGCATCTGATCGAGGAGCGGCTGGCTCTGGAGCGGAACTTTCTGGCGTTCGCTTCCGGACTGCTGATCGCCGGCGTGCTGGTTCCGATGAAGGGCCGGATCGAGATGCTGATCGAGATGGTGCTGTACCGGGATACCTACCGGCACCGGAAGGCGATGACCTCGTTCGCGGAGGAGATCGCGAGCTTTCACGATCTCGAAGAGCTGATCGACATCATCCGGGACCGGCTGGCGGCGGCGATCCGGATCCAGCGGATGAACGTGTTCATCCGCGACGGTGACACCCTGAGCTGCTCCTGTCAGGAGCCCGGTCTTCCGAATGGCATCGCGGCCTCGGACGTCGCCGACCTCCCGGCCGGAAACGTTCTGCTCCTGGACCGGCCGCGGCTTCCGGATGCTTCCGAACTGGCCATGACCCTGCTTTCGGCCGGATATCGATATCTGTTTCCGCTGCGGCACCGAGGCGAACTGCAGGGCCTTTTGCTCTGCGGCAACAAACGAGGGGATGAGCCTCTCTCGACGGACGATCTTCAACTGGTCGGATCGCTCACACCACCGCTCGCTCTGGCCATCGAGAATGCCCGCCTCTACGGGCGGCTGCGCACCCAGCTCGAACAGATCCGCTCGCTCAAGGAGTACAACGAGAACATCATCGAGTCCTCCTCCTCCGCCATTGTCGTCGTCGGTCCGGAGGGATACGTCCTCACGGCGAATCAGGCGTTCTGGAACCTGGTTGGATCCGAGCCGGGCGACATGGAGACGATCGAAGAGCTGTTCCCGCCCTTCCGCCGGCTGGTCGACTCTCCCCGGACCACCCTGGAGCTTCCATTCATCAATCGTCAGGGCGAGGAGAAGCGGATCACGATGACCGCCAGCCCCTTCCGGGCGCCCGATGCGCCCGCCGGTGCAACGGTCCTGGTGATCGGAGACGTCTCGGAGATGGCGCGGCTGGAGCGGCAGCTTCAGGAAAAGGACCGGCTCGCCTCGCTCGGTCTTCTCGCGGCGGGCATTGCGCATGAGGTCAACACGCCCCTGACGGGCATCTCATCCTATGCACAGATCCTCCTCTCGGACATCTCGCCCGACGATCCGAAATACCGGGTGCTCAAGAAGATGGAGCAGCAGACCTTCCGTGCCTCCCGGCTGGTGAACAACCTCCTGGATTTCGCGGCCAACCGGCGGAAGAAGATCGAGCCGGTCGACCTGGCAGAGGTGGTGCGCTCGACGGTGGGCATTCACGAGGATCTGATTCAGGCACGCGACATCACCGTCCACACCGGTACGCTTCCTCATCTGACCACCGAGGGCGATTTCCACGAGATTCAACAGGTCCTGACCAATCTGCTCCTCAACGCCCGCGACGCGGTGGATGCCGGCGGAAACATCTGGATCGAGCTTCGGGTTGAGGATGGCGATGCACTGATGGTCGTCCGCGACGATGGGCGGGGGATTCCCGCCGAGCTCGTGAACCGCATCTTCGAGCCCCTGGTCACCACTAAACAGGGGCAGGGAGGGACCGGCCTCGGGCTGGCCATCAGCGAACGAATCGTACGATCCTCAGGCGGAACCATTCGCGTGGAAAGCACTCCCGGAGAGGGAACTGCCTTCTACGTTTCGTTCCCCCTGAGCGAGGGTGAGCCGAAACCGCTTGCCGAATCCGGAGATCGAGCCTGATCTGATGAGAGTCCTGATCATCGATGACGAAGAGGTCCTGAGGGACGTTCTCGAGACAGTCCTGTCCCGGGAAGGCTTCGACGTCACCACCGCGGCCACGGGCGAGGAGGGTCTGACCCGCCTGGACGACGAGGAGATCGATCTGATCATCCTCGACATGATGCTTCCGGGGATGAGCGGGATGGAGACGCTCCGCTCCATCAAGGACTCCGACCCCCAGATTCCGGTGATCATCGTGACCGCCTACTCCAGTATCGACGGTGCGATCGAAGCGATGAAGCTGGGAGCGTTCCACTACATCCCGAAACCGTTCAAGAACGAAGAGGTCGTCCTCACGGTGAACAAGGCGCTGGAACAGCGGCGTCTCTCGAACGAGAACGAGCGACTGAAAGCCGAGCTCGCCGACAAGTACTCGTTCGACAACATCATCGGCAAGAGCGAGCCGATGAGGAAGATTTTCGAGCTGATCAAGCTCGCCGCGCCCTCGCGCTCGAATATCCTGATTACCGGCGAATCGGGAACGGGAAAGGAACTGGTCGCGAAGGCGATTCACCACGCCAGCCCCCGCAGCCGGGGCGCCTTCGTCACCGTCAACTCCGGATCCCTCCCCCCGGAGCTTCTGGAGTCGAACCTCTTCGGACATGTGAAGGGTGCGTTCACCGGAGCGATCGCCACCAAACGCGGACTGTTCGAAGTGGCGGACAACGGCTCGATCTTCCTCGACGAGATCGGCAACATCAATCTCGATACCCAGGCCAAGCTCCTCCGGGTCATTCAGGAACGGGAGTTCATGCGGCTGGGCTCGGTCGAGACGATCCGCGTGGACGTGCGGATCATTGCGGCCAGCAACGCCGACCTCCGCCAGCTCATCCAGGAGGGACGCTTTCGCGAGGATCTCTTCTACCGGCTCAACGTCATCGCAATCGCTCTCCCGCCGCTCCGCCGGCGGCGCGAGGACATCCCTCTGCTGGTCACCCACTTCCTCGAGAAGTACTCCCGCGAGAACCGGCGGGACGTCCCCGAAGTCAGCCCCGAAGCGATGCGCACGCTCATGGATCATGCCTGGCCGGGAAACGTTCGCGAACTGGAAAACACCATCGAGCGCGCGGTGGTCCTCTGCACCACAGGAGCGATCACCGTCGATTTCCTTCCGGAATATCTCCGCCAGCCGATCCCCAGCGATCAGCCCGTCCTGTTCGTCCCGCAGAACGGGCTCTCTCTCAAGGATGCCGTCTCGAACTACGAGCGGAACATGATCCTCCAGTCCCTGGAGATCTCCGGCGGCGTACAGAAGAAGGCCGCAGAGCTTCTCGGCCTCAAGCCGTCGACACTGAACGAGATGATGAAGCGGCTCGGCATTCACTCCTCCTCGCAGAGCTCCAGCGACGAAAAAGAAGCCGCCGTGGCCGGCTCCTGACGGCGGTCGGACCTCCCTTCCCCGAATCTGTCGAAAGCCGCGTCGTCTCCGGCACGAGTCCGCCCACTCATCCCTCCACCCGTCCCGCCACAATTCCGCCATCACCTCTCCCCCGCCTTTCCTCCCCAGGGTCCTTCTGATGCCGCGTCACGGACCTCCAATGGAAGCAGGAGGAACCAGGCCATGCTCAGAGCAAAACTCATCCCACTCACCATCCTTCTTCTTCAAGCCGGTGGAGGAGCGACGGCCTTGACTCTCCCTGTCCGGATTCACCCGAAGGAGCCGCCTCGTGCAGAACGGCCCGAGGGAACAGTCACCCGGGAGCGCGCGACCGAAGCGGCGGAGCCCGTCGACGGAGCCGCCTCAGAAGGTCCGACGTCTGCGAGACAGGCCCCATTCCCCTCCGACGCATTCGGCGCCGAGGCCGAGATCGAGATCTCGGATCTCGCCGTGGTCCGGATTCTCGCGGTCGTCTGCCTGCTGTTGCTCGCCGCCGGCGGAACGGTCGATGCAATTCGAGGCGAAGCCGAGCGGATCCGGCAGCGCAGGCCACCCGAGAACTGGCCGCCCTGTTCACTCCACCTCTACCGGCGTGGATAATGCCCGGATGCATCCTGACGAGAGCTCGACGACGCCGCGTCTCGAAGCGGTCTACATCAAGCGGTTTCACCGCGGTCCGATGGATCCGGTGGACTGCGCCCGGCTCGTGGCCGGAGAGGGAATCGAGGGGAACGCAAACCAGGGTGGGCGGAGGCAGGTCACGCTCCTCGAGAAGGAGATCTGGGATGCCCTGATGAACGAGATCGGCGGGAGCGCCGATCCCTCGAGTCGCCGCGCGAACCTCCTGGTCCGCAACTTCCCCCTCGCTCAGACCCGTGAGCGCATCCTCCGGATCGGCCCGGTGCGCATGCGGATCCTTGGCGAGACCAGACCATGCGAACGGATGGACGAAGTGCAGCCCGGGCTCCGCGAGCTGATGATCCGCGAGTGGCGCGGTGGCGCCTTCGGCGAAGTCCTCACCGGTGGCGAGATCCGCATCGGCGATTCGATCGAATGGGAGGCGTGAGCCAAGCGTGGGTCAGGCACGCCTGCAGGACAGCCATCATCTGCGCCGCAAAAAAGGGGCACCGGATGCCCGGTGCCCCTGAGGGTTTCCGCGATGCGCGAACCAGCGTCAGTCGGTCGGGTTGCCGTCGGCGTCGAGATGATGAATTTCGCCGAATCCGAGCTCCCGGATTCCCGGCTCGATCTTCTCCAGATCTCCCACCACCACCCAGACCAGATTCTGCGGATGGACGACTGCGGTTGCGGCGGATTTCATCTGCTGCAGGTCCACCTCCTTCACCCGTGATCCGTAGAGCTGCCAGTAGTCATCAGGCAGTCCGAACCGGACGATCTCTCCGACCGAGTTCGCGACATTGCTGATCGTCTCCCAGGAGCCTGGCAACTGGAGAGTCAGATTGGACACCGCCATGTTCAGCTCCTCGGGAGTGACGGGGCGGTCGGTCACGATGCCGTGGAGCTCGTTCCGGATCTCCTGCATCGATTCCTTCGTCTTGTCGGTCTGGACCGGCGCGTAGGCGATGAACGGTCGTTGTCCGCTGGCGGAGTAGAGGAAGCTTCCTGCACCGTAGGACCAGTGCTTGTCTTCCCGCAGGTTCATGTTCAGACGCGAGATGAAGGCTCCGCCGAGCACCGTGTTCATGGCTTCGATCGAGATCTCCTGCGGATTCGCCTTGGGCGGCGCAACGTGACCGGCGAAAATCACCGACTGCTGCGCTCCCGGCTTGTCCACCAGATAGACCACCGGCTTCGGTGCCAGCTCGACGCGGGCGATGTTCTTGGTCGGGACGTCGCCCTTCTTCCATCCTCCGAAGAGTTTTTCCAGTTTGGGCTGAATCTCCGCGAGGGTGGTGTCTCCCACCACCACCAGCGTGGCATTGTTGGGCTTGAACCAGGTGTCGTGGAACTTCACCAGATCGTCCCGCTGGATCTTCGCGACCGATTCCTCGGTTCCGGAGCCGGTCAGCGGATTCCCGTACGCATGGCCCTTACCGTAGAGCAGGCCAGGGAACACACGCAGGGCCATCTGGATGGGCTGCGACTTTTCCCTCTGGACCGTGGCGATCTGCTGCTTCCTGAGACGCTCGAAGTCCGCCTTCGGGAAGGCCGGATCGAGGATGACCTCGGAGTAGAGCTGAAGCGCCTGGTCCAGCGTCGAGTGGAGACTGGTCATGCTGACATACGACTGATCGAGGTTCGATCCGGTGCGCAACCGGGCACCCAGCATGGCGAGATCGTCGCTGATCTGCAGTGCATCACGCTTGTCCGTCCCCTCGTCGAGCATTGCCATGGCGAGGCTCGCGGTGCCGGGGAGGGCGAACTGGTCCGCGGCGTAGCCGGCATCAACGTAGAGCTCCAGGTCGACCACGGGGACACTGTGCCTCTCGGCAACGACGACATCCAGTCCGTTGGAGAGCGTGGCGCGGGAGAGCGCGGGGAACTGCGGCACCGGCGGCGTTCCGGTCTTCGGGACGCTGGAGCGATCGGCTCCATTCGCGTCCGCCTTCAGGGTTCCGTAGGGAAGGATGTCGAGGACGTAGACGCCATCCGAGAGCCAGCGATCGGCTGCCCTCTGAATGGCCGGGGGAGTGAAGGCGGCCACGCGCTCGAGACTGGAGCGCCACGCGTCGGGCGAGCCGGCATAGACCTGACTGCGTGCGAGAATGTCCGACTTCCCGCCGAAACCGCCGATTCGCTCGATTCCCCGGACGAAGGATGCGATGTACTGGGTGCGAACCCGATCCAGCTCGTGCTGGGACGGCCCCTTCGCGAGCAGCCCGTTCAGTTCCTCGCGAACGACCTTCTCGACCTTGTTCAGATCTTCACCCTGCCGTGCGGTCACCTGGATCACGAACTGCCCGGCGATCTCACGTGCATCGAGATAAGCCGAGACATCGGTTGCGATCTGATCGTCGTAGACCAGTCTCTTGTAGAGACGCGAATTCTTTCCCGAGGCCAGCAGGTCGCTGACCAGATCCAGAGCGTCGCTGTCGGGAGTGCCCCAGCCGGGCACGTTCCAGATCATGTACAGCCGAGGCTGGGGAACACGGTCCATGGCGATCTGGCGCTGCTCACCGGTCCGCTTCGCCACCCATTGTTCCTGGTGGGCAACCGGTGGGCCGGGAGGAATGTCCCCGAAGTACTTGCGCGCCAGGTTGAAAGCATTCTCCGCGGTGATGTCTCCGGCGATCACCAGCACCGCATTGGAAGGGCCATAGTAGGTCTTGAACCACTCTTTCACGTCGTCGAGGCTCGCCGCGTTCAGATCGTCCATCGATCCGATGACGGTATGGGCGTAGGGGTGGGAGGCCGGCCAGGTCGATTTCGTCACCAACTCCTCGGCGATCGAGTAAGGCTGATTGTCGCCCTGACGTTTCTCGTTCTGAACCACTCCACGCTGCTCGTCGAGCTTCGCCTGATCGATCGCCCCCACCAGGTGACCCATCCGATCCGATTCCATCCACAGGGCCAGATCCACCGCCGAGGTGGGAACGTTCTGGAAGTAGTTGGTGCGGTCCTCGCTGGTCGTCCCGTTCATGTCGGTCGCCCCGACACGCTCGAGCACCTGGAAGTAATCGTCGTTGAAGTTCTCGCTGCCATTGAACATCAGGTGCTCGAAGAGGTGAGCGAACCCGCTCCGGCGGTCCGGCTCATTCTTGGAGCCGACGTGATACCAGATGTTGACCGCGACGATCGGCGCTTTGTGATCCTCGTGAACGATGACCGTCAGGCCGTTGTCGAGGACCTGTTTCGTGTAGGGCACCTGGATACTGCTGAGATCCGCAACGGTGGCCGGTGGCGCCGCGCCAAATACGGCCGCGGCCGTCAACAGGCAGCAGACCAGAGCCAGGACTGTTCTGAAATGCATCTGGATTCCTCCGATTCAGTTGTGATCTGCCGTCAGACCGGCAGGTGGACGCAATTCTCCCTGGTGCACAATATACGAATCGAAGAAAACGGGGTTGCAGTGAACCGGAACAAAAAGAGGGCTGCGAGTGATCACTCGCAGCCCTCGAACAGATCCGCGGCACGCGCCCCACACCCCCAACATCCACCCGTGGCGCCCGCCGGTTTCCCCTCCCCGGCCCGGCAACGATCAGTCCGATGTGTCCCCGACCGTCACCCCAGCTGGCTCGATGCTGGTCTCCATCGTCCACACACCCTGCACCTCGACCATGTCATCAACCCGAAGATCTTCCCGATGTCAGTCTGGTGAACCAGCTCGACCAACAAGACTTTCGCGCACCTCACGGCCATCAGTCCTCGGACTCGCCCTCACCATCATCCGGAGCCTCGATCGAAACCCTCTTCGCATCGAGACTCGACTCATCCACCCAGACTCCGTTGACCTCCACGAAATCCCCGACCTCGAGATCGGAGAACGTCAACGTCTGATGGCCGCTCTTGAACGTCGTCTCAGCGGTCACGGAGACCGTCACGATTCCATGATCCTCCCGACCAACCATACCTTCCGCTTCATGCTTCACCCCCCAAATGAAAAAGGGGCGTTACGCCCCTTTTCAATCCGGTCTGAGATCTCTCCGCGGGCTCTCAGCAGCCCGGAACTCAAGATAACCGGTTCTCCGCAGGATTCCGTGAGGTAGCTCACAATCTGCAGAGGATCTGTAGTTCCCGCCTCAGGGATAGGAGCTGGTCGAGGATGACAACGGATGCTCGATGCGGTGAACGTCTCCCTGCTCATTGGTGAAGAGAATCGCGGTGCCACTCCAGGCGACCCCCTCGCACTGCTTCGTGATGAGAGCGTCGAATGCAATCCTCTTGAGCGGGCGCGACAGGTAATCGTCGGAGTCGTCCGGACGCTCGAAGAGATAGAGTGCCCGGTAGGTCAGTACGGCGAGGAAACGACCATCCCGGGTGGCGTCCGCGGCGGTGACCATCGTGTCGCCGGTATCGAAGTCGTCGATGCGGATCAGCTCGACGTCGCCGCCCTCCGACGGGGGAAAACGATAGAGTGTGGTTCTCGCGTCGCTGCGGTGTTTGGTCAGGACGTACAAGGAGCTTCCACTCCAGAACAATGCCTCTGCGTCGAAGTTTCGACGTTCCGGGTCGGGGAATGCAACCTGATCGGGGTAGTGGAAGCGGATCGCGGCATCGACAGCCACCTTCGCATCGGGGGCCTTCGGGTTCGGCTCCCGGACGCGATACACCACCAGGTCACGGCGGCGATTCGCGTTGTTTCCGATGTCACCGATGTAGAGGTTTCCCTGATCATCGAGGGCGAGACTTTCCCAATCGACGTTGACCGCGCCGTCCACACGGAAGGTGGCAATGGAGTGGCCGACCGCGTCGATGGCAAAGATCTCGTTTTCGTTTCCGGAGTCGTTCAGAGTCCAGAACACTCCGGGATACTGCTGGCTCTCCACCAGCGCCGAGGACTCGTCGATGGCGGAGTTATCGAACCGCCCCGCGGGCCCGGATGCGAGGGCCGCGGCGATGGCACATCCACTGATCTGTGAGCTGACGAGAATGAGCGCGAGGCTTCGAATCAGGAGTTTCATCGACGTCCTTTCGGGGAAGCCAGACCGAGCACCAGAGTCTCCAGCCCCAGCTCCGCGGCAGTTCCTCCGGATTTCCGGCTGAATTCCAGATCGGCAAGCCGGCTCAGCGTGTCGAGCAGCAGAGGTTCGGGGTAGCGGCCGGCGGCCTCCAGCTTCCGGTACAGGGGAAACGGATGCATCTTCTGCCGGACCAGGCCGTTCTGCCGGAGCCATGAATTGAGCTCATCGGCCAGGCCGCTCTTGAACTGCTGGTAAGTCGGACGCCGTCGAAGATCGATCCCCCTGATTCGTGCGAAGGAGCCGACCGCCAGAATCTGCCGGACCTCATCTGCGAGCGGGAAGATGAAGCGCCCGTACTGCATTTCCAGCGGCATGCGGGCGTCCTCGCGCCGGGCCTGGGCCACCAGGTCGCGGAGCTTCTCCACCGCCTCCGGAATCTTCCCTTCGGAGACGAGTGAAGCGAACTCATAGCGGAACCCCCCGGAGATCGAGCTGACCTGCTCCTCAACGGTTTGGGGGGTGACCTTCCCGCCACGTCCGACGGCAGACGCGAGCCGAGTGGCTTCGGAAATCACCAGTCGCAGGTCCGGCATCGCGCCCCGCTTGTCGGCAAGAATGCGTTCGATGCCGAGCCTCTCACGAAGAGCGGCGACGCCAGCAGCGGTAAACTCCGCACCCGACTCCTCGGACAGTTCGCGAAGGGCCTGCTCGAGTGCCCGCGGAAACTGCTCCCGGGTGAGGTCCTCGATGAGCAGGACGCCCTTCTGCTCGATCAGCCCCAGCGTGGCGGAATCCGACGGCAGTTCGCCAGCCCGCATCAGCAGCGTCGCACCCGGGGCTCCGCCGGCAGAAATTGCGCCGGTCAGAATCGCCGCATCGCCTTCACCACGGGAGACGGTCCGACCACTCTCCCTGGCCACCGCCAGCATCTGCTGGAGAGGCTCAGACGCTCCCCTCATGCCCAGACCGCCGGCGATGGTGTCGTCCGACTGGCTCAGATCGGTTCCCGCCAATCCCATCACATGCAGGAGCTTTGCGAGCGCGGAGCTGCGCTTCCGTTCTGTTTTCGCGGAGCTCCAGTCGTCGGTCGCCTTGTCCAGGAGCCGGTTCACTTCCTTCGAGGTGACGAAGGCATTCACCTCCGGGAGAAGGAGCAGCCGAGCGCCTCCAAACAGGGAGTGCGTCCTGTAGGAGTCGACAACCTGACTGAGATCGGCAGCATCTCCCCAGGACTCCACCTGAATTCCCGGATGCTTTTCCAGAATCCGGTCTCGAATCTGGTGCCAGGCGTGATCGACCAGATATTCATTGTTTCCACCGATCAGGATGACCGGTGGGAGATCTCCGGTATCGATGGACTTGAGGAGAGTGGCGAGGGACTGGGGCATTGCGGAGGATTCTATCCTCGAAGAGCCGGCTGCGGGCGCTCCGCGGCCGGCTCCCCGGGCCGAAACGTGAAAGGGACGAGCCTCGACTCGTCCCTCCGGATGGCAGCGTCGGACACCGGCTACTGAGCAGCCTGGAGCAGACCGTTTTCGCTCAATTCGGCACAGTCGATACAGAACGGGGTCCAGGGGATCGCCCGCAGCCGCTTTTCGCCGATCGTGCTTCCGCAGTTGGTGCAGGTTCCGAACCCATCGTTGTCCATACGGTCGAGAGCCTCGTTGATCAGCACCAGGGTCTCGCGCTCGGAGTCCGACAGAGAGAAGTTCAGTTCCTTCGAATAGGCACTGGCCGCCTTATCTGCCAGATCCTGAATGCCGTCGTCGCTCTGCTCGGCACCCGCGGCGCGGTCCCGGGCAAACGTCTCCACCAGTTCCCGCTGCTTCTCGAGAAGAACTCGCCGGTGAGCTTCAAAGGGATTGGATTTCGACTTCTGTTTTGCCATTCGCTTCGGATCTCCTTGCTATTTGTGGTAGCGAACGTTTCGAATGATGGTGCACGCGCGATAGATCTGCTCGAGCAGAACCACTCTCGCCAACTCGTGGGGGAGCGTCATCGGAGAGAGAGATAGCAAACGGTCTGCCCGGTTGCGCAGAGACGGATCGAGTCCGAGGTCTCCTCCCACGACGAACTGCACCCCGTAAGGGTTGTGGATCGTGTTCTGTTCGAGCCACTTCGCAAATTTCAAAGAATTCATCAACTCGCCCCGCTCATCGAGAACCACAACGGTTCCCTGCGGTGCCAGTGCCTCGATCAATCGCGTTGATTCGGCGCGAATGATAGCGACATCGTTCTTTTTCTGTCTACTCTTTTCAGGAGCGACCTCCCTCACACTGATCGGAAAGTACTTTCCGATTCGCTGGAGATATCTCTCCGCCGCCGCCCGAAATTCTGTATCGACTGTGGAACCGACCCAGGTGACCTGAAATTTCACGTTTATCTTTCTCCGGAAAATCGCTCACCCGCGCTCATAACCAGAGCCGAGCCCGACATCACTGGAAATCTAAATCCAGCAGTATCAGTTAATTCCGTACTTTCGGCGCTTTTCGAGAAGGGTCTTGCGATTGATCCCGAGAATGGCCGCGGCGCGGGAAAAATTCGAGCCGGTCCGCCGGAGCACCTCTCGGATGTAGTGCTGTTCCATCATCTCGAGCGACCACTGCTCATCCGCGCCCTGGCTGAGCATTCCTTCCGGCTCCACGAACCCTTCAACCGGAAGCGAGCCGGCCGAGATCCATTCAGACGCCTCGAGCACGGCAGCCCGCAGGATCACGTTCTGCAGCTCGCGGACGTTTCCGGGCCAGGAGTGCCGGGTCAGCAGTTCGAGAGCAGCGGCCTCGAACCCTCTGAATCGCCGCCCGAGCCTTTGCTCTGCCTGTTTCAGGAACAGTTCGGCAAGCGGCGCGATGTCCTCCGGCCTCTCCCTCAGAGGTGGAAGAACGAGGGGAACCACGTTGAGCCGGTAGAAAAGATCGCGGCGGAAGCGCTCCTCCTCGATCATTCGATCGAGCGGGAGGTTCGACGAGGAGATCAGCCGCACGTCCACGTTCACGGTCCGATGTCCACCGAGCCGGCTGAAGCTCTTTTCCTGAACGAACCGCAGCAGCTTGGCCTGGAGTGAGGGTCCAAGCGCACCGACTTCGTCCAGATAGAGCGTGCCTCGATGAGCGAGCTCCACCTTTCCCGGCTTTCGGGTTTTGGCGTCGGTGAACGCCCCTTTTTCGTAGCCGAAAAGCTCGGCCTCGAACAGTTCGTCCGGCAGACCGGCACACTCGATCGAAACGAATTCGCCGCGGCGGGACCCGAAACGGTGAATCAGTTCCGCCAGATGGTTCTTGCCGGTTCCCGATTCGCCCAGAATGAGGAGACTGGTATCCGTCTCGAGAACTTTCTCGACGGTGGAAAGGACGGAACGGACACCGCGATTCCGGCTCGGAAACAGACGACGAAGCTGCCGTCTGCGGCTAGTCGCCGACGGCGCTCGACTCGTTCCCGGCATCATCGACGAACCGGCCTGTCACATTCGGGGCGTCGCCCCACAACCGCTCCAGGCTGTAGTAGTGGCGACACTCCTCGGTGAATACATGGACGACGAAGTCTCCGTAATCGACGAGGATCCAGCGACCGGGAACCTTCCCCTCGACCAGCAGGGGCTTGACTCCATCCTCCTCCCGAAGGCGATCTTCGATCGCCTCGATCACCGCCTGACTCTGCCTCTCCGAGGTGGTCGAGCAGATCACGAAGTAATCACCGAGCGAGGTCAGCTCGGCCACCGCGAGGACATCCAGATTCAAAGCCTTCTTGGAAAGAGCCGCTTCAGCCGCGTGCCGGACCCGCCGATCGATGTCCGGATTGCCCTGTTTTCCCGATGATTTTCTGACCATCACGCTCCACTATACATAGAGTTCATTCCGTTCGATGTACTGCGCCACCCGCTCGCCGACCATCGGGCTGATCGCTTCGCCGGCCCGAACCCGGACTCGGATTTCGGTCGACGAGACCTCCACGACATCATTGGAAGCGAAGACGATGGCCCCTGCGCGCCCCCTGCTCCCGGCATCGGCGATCCTTCCGGCGAGATCGGCAGGCAGGTGATCCGCACTTCCTCCCCGGCATAGAACCACGAAGTTTGCCAACTCGAGGATCCGGCCGAGCCGGTGCCACTGTTCCAGGTCGGCCAGGTTGTCGTCGCCGATGATCCAGTCGATCGTCGTCTCCGGCATCCGTTCCCGAAGCTCCTCGACGGTTTGAGACGTGTAGGAGATCGTCCCCCGTTCGAGCTCCAGGGTGGAGACGTTGAACCGGGAATCGTCCTCCGTGGCCAGAACGGCCATGGCGAAACGGTGGAACGCCGAGCTCGCCGATCCGACGAGCTTGAACGGCTGTCGCCAGGCGGGCATGACCAGCACACGGTCCCACTGGAACGTGGCAGCGATCTGCCGCACCGGTTCGAGGTGACCCCGGTGAATGGGGTCGAAGGTCCCGCCCAGAACCGCCAGTCGCTGCACTCTGCTCATCAGTCGGCCGCGGCCAGATCTGCTGACGGGTCGCGAAGAATGGTCGCCAGACGGTAGACCAGTTCCTGCACGCCGACGCGGGTCGCGGATGAAATCTCATGGTACTCCAGGTCACGGGCCAGAGCCCATTTCCGGAGCACCGGGGACGCATCTTCGGTCGCCGCATCGATCTTGGAGCCACAAATCAGCCGGCGGGTGTGCGCCAGAATCGGAGAATAGGCCGCGAGCTCGCGCCCTACGACCTCCGCATCCTCCACCGGATCATCGGCGGTCAGGTCGACCAGATGAACCAGAACGGAGCAACGCTCCACGTGCCGCAGAAAGCGGTCCCCCAGACCGTGCCCCTGGTGTGCGCCTTCGATCAGACCGGGGATATCGGCCACCACGAAGGTCTGCTCGTCGTCCACGCTGACCACCCCCAGCACCGGCTCCAGCGTGGTGAAGGGATAATCGGCGACCTTCGGGCGCGCCGCGCTGACCACGGAGATCAGCGTGGATTTTCCGGCATTCGGGAGACCGACCAGCCCGACATCGGCGATCAGCTTGAGCTCGATCACCAGAGTTCGTTCGCCCCCTTCTTCTCCCGGCTGGCAGAATCGTGGAGCCTGACGGGTGGGGGTCGCGAAGTGCTGGTTTCCGAGCCCGCCACGGCCCCCCTTTGCAACCAGAACCTCTTCACCTTCCTCGACCAGATCGGCGACAACCTCGCCCGTCTCCCGGTCCTTGACCACCGACCCGACGGGAACCTCCACCACGGAATCCTCGCCACTCCGTCCGGTCCGGTTGGACCCTTCCCCGTGGCGGCCACGCTCCGCCCGGATCTCCGGGGTGAACTTCAGATGATGCAGGGTATTGAGCCGACTGGTCGAACGGATCAGGACGGAACCGCCCTGCCCCCCATCCCCACCGTTCGGCCCCCCTCGCGGAACGAACTTCTCGCGCCGGAAAGCGACGCATCCGTTGCCCCCGTTCCCCGCCTTCACATGAATGGTTGCCTGATCGATGAACATGACTGTCGCGGCCTCTGGCGCAAAACAAAAAGAGCCCCGGGCGGGGGGCTCTCTCAGAAACAACCCAGCGAACGAGCTCGCTGGATCAGGATTCGACCGGTGCGACGCTGATGAAGCGGCCCTTCCGGCCCTTGTCCGCGAACGCAACCACGCCGTCAATCTTCGCGAACAGCGTGTGATCCCGCCCCATCCCGACATTCTCGCCAGGATAAAACCGGGTTCCGCGCTGACGAACCAGAATCGAGCCCCCCGTCACGAACTGACCGGCGAAACGTTTCACGCCGAGCATTTTCGGCTGCGAATCACGGCCGTTCCGAGACGATCCCTGTCCTTTTTTGTGTGCCATGGCGTATCTCCTGAGCTCAGGCCTGGATCGTGTCGATCCGTACTTCCACCAGATCCTGGCGATGCCCCTGCTTTTTCTTGTACTGCTTCCGACGCTTTTTCCTGAAGACGATGATCTTGTCGCCCCGGACCTCGCCCAGAACGGTCGCCTTGACCGACGCACCCTCGACCAGCGGAGCGCCCACCTGGGGCTCATCGCCACCAATCATCAGAATTTCACCGAAGCTGACCGCGCCATCCTTCGCGTTCTCGAGAATGTCCCTCTCGATGCGAAGGGTGTCGCCCTCAGCCACCCGATACTGCTTTCCTCCGGTTCGAATTACCGCGTACACAAGAAACCTCCAAACAGACCCGGCATTCATAGACGGGTAGCGAATAGTCAGCGAAGCGAAGTCGAGTAACGCGGGGGCGGCAGTCGGTATTCCGGGCTCGACCCGAAACCGCTCACGGCTCCCGGGAACCACCTCCGGCTCCTCCCGGATTCAGAGCGGAATGTTGCCGTGTTTCTTCGGCGGATTGGTGTCCCGCTTGTTCCGCAGCATGGCGAACGCGGTGATCACCTTTCGGCGCGTGAATCGCGGCTCGATGATCTCGTCCACGTATCCCCGCTCCGCGGCAATGTACGGGTTCGCAAACTTCTCCTTGTACTCCGCGATCTTCTGCTCCCGCACCGCACCGCCATCATCGGCACGTTCCATGTCCTTCCGATAGAGGATGTTGACCGCGCCCTCCGCCCCCATCACGGCAATCTCGGCAGTGGGGTAGGCGAAGTTCATGTCCGCCCGGATGTGCTTGGAGTTCATTACGCAGTAGGCTCCGCCATATGCCTTGCGGGTGATCACGGTGATCTTCGGCACCGTCGCCTCCGCCAGAGCATAGAGCAGCTTCGCCCCGTGAATGATGATGCCACCGTACTCCTGCTGAGTCCCCGGAAGGAATCCCGGCACATCCTCGAGAACGAGCAGCGGGATGTTGAAGGAATCGCAGAACCGGACGAACCGTGCTCCCTTTCTCGAAGCATCCATGTCGAGGACGCCCGCGAGATACGACGGCTGATTCGCCACGATTCCCACCGGATGGCCGTCGAACCGGGCGAAGCCGACGACCAGATTCCGGGCGTAGTGTTGATGGATCTCGAAAAAGTGACCATCATCCGCAATCGACCGGATGATGTCCCGGATCTCGTAGGGCTGATTCGAATTCTCCGGAACGGCGGAATCGAGTCCGGGATCGACCCGATTGACGTCGTCGGTGACCTTTGCCCGGGGGGGATCCTCGAGATTGTTCGCCGGGAGGAAGGAGAGCAGCTCCCGAATGGTCGCCAGGCAGTCCTCATCCGAATCGGCCGCAAAATGGGCGACCCCCGAGGTCTGGGCATGAGTCATCGCGCCGCCGAGCTTCTCCTTGGTCACTTCTTCATGCGTGACTGTCCGGATCACGTCCGGACCGGTCACGAACATGTAGCTGGTCTGTTTGACCATCAGAATGAAGTCGGTGATCGCCGGTGAGTAGACCGCACCGCCGGCGCAGGGACCCATGATGGCCGAGATCTGGGGGATCACCCCGGAAGCCAGGGTATTCCGCAGGAAGATGTCGGCATAGCCGCCAAGCGAAACGACCCCTTCCTGAATCCGGGCACCTCCTGAATCGTTGAGCCCGACCAGAGGAGCACCATTCTTCATCGCCAGGTCCATGATCTTGACGATCTTCGCCGCGTGAGTCTCGCTGAGCGATCCGCCGAACACCGTGAAATCCTGGGCAAAGGCGTAGACCAGCCTCCCTTCGACCGTGCCGTACCCGGTGACCACTCCGTCGCCCGCCACCTTCTGGCGCTCCATGCCGAAGTCGCGGGCGCGATGAACCACGAGCTGATCCATTTCCTGGAACGAACCGGGATCGAACAGCAGTCCGACCCGCTCTCGCGCGGTCAGCTTTCCCGACTCGTGCTGTCTGCGGATCCGCTCCTCTCCGCCACCCTGTTCGCTCTGCTGCTTCCTCCGCTCCAGCTCGCCGAGGCGTGCTTCGGAAGGCGTTGGCTCCACCGTCTCACTCATCGTCTTCGAACCTTTCGTGGGCCTGTCTCAGAGCAGAAAACCGCGCTCCGCCGCCACTTTCTGGATCTCGAGATCGAGATCTTCTTCACTCACCGGCCGCCCCTGATCGACACCGAGGCGGGAACGGGCCTCCCGCAGGAGGGACTCGATCGCGCGGAAGTTCTCCATCAGAACTCGGTTCACGATCTCGATTCCCGCCTCTGCGTCCCCGAATTCAACCAGCCCGCGATCCTCCAGCCGATTCACGATCGTTCTGGCAAGATCCTCAATCTGTCTGGCTGTCAGCCCCATCTCCAGTCACACCTGCTTTCTCTGTTCGATCCGGTGAGGGCTACAATTCCCGGACCATCACCGCCGGATCACCCGCACGCATTCTGACCCGCGGGCTCCCGCTCTTGTCAAGACCCGGTGGCGTGTACGATAACACCCGCATGTCCGCCGCGATCGCGGGAATGGCCCCGCACCTGCTGACCGAATTCACCCGCGAGGAGCTCTGGCACGTGACCGGCGATGCTCCCCGACTGGTCCGGGTTCGAACCGAGCTGGGCCGGGCCAGAACGGAACTGGTCGACGGTCTGCTCCGGATCGAGGCCTCCTCCGATCCGCGGCGAATCTCCACTCCCGGGGACGTCGAGCCGCGCGATCCCTCGATCCTGGTCACACAGGTCTGCGATTCGGATCTCCGTCTGCGCGAACATCTCGAGTCGGTCCCGATTCAGCCATCCATGCTCCTGCTGGTCCACCTCACCTCGGGTGCGCGTGAGATTGCCTCCCGCTCCGGATCCTCGCTGCGGGTCTTCAATCATGTGGCGATGGAGCTGCGGACCCGTTGGAGTGCTCTCGGCATGGTCTGCCGGTTCGACGAGATGGCTTCGGATCTTCGGCGCCTGGCTGCGCTCGGCGAAAGACCTGCCACTCGCTCCGATGTGACGGCGCCGATTCTGTGGAAGGAGGGCTCCGGCGCCGTGCTGATCCATGAGGCCGTAGGCCATGCGTCGATGGCCCCGGTGAAGCCTCTCGGCTGGCCTCCCTGGCTGGAGGTCATCGACGATCCCTTCCGGCCCGGACTCGGGCAGATGGAGCTTGACGACGGCGGATTCATCCCGCGGATCACCCGGCTCCATGCCGGGGAAAGCCCCCGATCGATTCGGCGCCAGAGCTTCAGGGATGCCCCCCTGCGCCGGATGAGCAACCTGATCATCAGTCAGAATGAGGCTCCATTCGAGCTCCCCATCCCTCGGATTGAGGTCCACCTGGTCGGTGGCGGCGACTATGACCCGCTGACCGACCTCGTCTCGCTTCGAGTCACCGCCGCGGAAGCAGTCACCCACGACGGGAGCTCACCGATCCTGCCTTTCGAGATTCGTGAACGGAGATCGACGATCGCCCGATCCCTGATCGGCGCCCGGGGAGAACCGCGGCGCTATCCCGGGGTGTTCTGTTCGGATGAGGGACAGCGGCTCACCGTCGGATCGTGGTGCTGCGAGCTGCTGACTGCCCCCCTGGAGCGTCAATGAAGGAGACGTATCTCAAGTCGGGGAGCACACTGCGGCTGGAGCGATCAGCCAGCTCGACAACGCTCGTACGGGTCGACGAGGGCGGCTCCTCGGAGACCGAACACGATCGATTCGTCGCCAGGAGCCTCGATCCCGGCTCCTCCCATGCGCTCTCCGAGACCGCTCTTCTACGGCTGGAACAGCAGATCGACGCGGCGACCGCCGGGGTGGAGGTCGAGCGGATGACCCTGGTGGCGGGCGCAGCCACGCACACCCTTCGGACCGAGGGTGAGCCGCGACACTGGAACGAGCAGTCCGTCCGGGTCCATGTATCCCTGATCGTTCCCGACAGCGGGCTTCGAACCACCGTCGATCTGGGAGCCCGGGACGCTGCGATCCTCCGTACCGAACCGCTGGAGGCCATCACGGCTGCTCTCCGTGGTTACCGTCCGACCCATCCTCCGGACTCCGAGGTCAACATCGCCCTCAGATCGAATGTCGCTGCGGCGATCTGGCCATCCCTTCTGCTTCATGCCTCGCTCCCGGAGCTCGACAAGGACACCCGAAACCCCGCGTTCTCGCTCCGCCAGGATCGGCATGCTGCGATTCGGTTCGACGGTCGGGGAATGGAGATCGAGCCTCGCGACTGGATTCACCAGGGGCGGATCGTTTCCGCCCTGGGCTTGACCTCGCGGAACTGGCCGAACGTTTTCCGCCCGAGCTTCCGGCTTCCACCGAGACCGATGCCCTTTCATCTGCGCGCACACGGTGAGCCATCCGCAGTCCGGGCCGACATCGAATCGGTCGGCATGATCGGTCCGGTGCGAAGTGAGGGTCGAGCCCTCAGATGTGAGCTCCTGTGCCTCGGTGACCGTGGCACGTTTGCAGCCGTTCTTTCGATGCCACTGGAGCGCTGGTTTCAGTCCATCGCCACCATTGATGACGATCAGGTGTGGTATCCGTATGCGGCCGGGAGCTTCGGGGGAAGGACGGTTCTGAGTGGTGTCTGTCTCAGACCATGGCCCTGATCAGGAAATGTCGGCGGTGACCTTGCGGGCGTCGGCATCCAGGCTGATGGTCAACCGGTTGAGCACCTGCCGCTGGAGATTGGGATGGATGCTGCGGTGCTCCTGGATCTTCAGGGAAGGAACCACCACCCAGACGTCCAGCGTCGAGGTGTTGATCGGAATCTGGCTGTAGACGGCAATCTGCTTCGGAGATTTTCGACGAAAGAATCCTCGTCGCTCCTCCCAGATATTTTCGTGGACGATGGTCTCGCCGTCGGCCTTGATCAGGATGTAGCCGTCCGTGACCGGGCTGTCGAAGGTCGTCAGCAGAGTGACGGGTGCGGTGCTGGCCGCATCCCCGGAAGTACTGCCGGATGCGGCGACATTCGTTGCGTCGCCTCTCGCACCCCCGGCGGTCCGGGAGGCTGACTCGTTCGAGCGCAGGTGCTGGAGCTTGAGCTGATCCTGGCTCATCTTCAGGTAATTGGCGGCCTGTTCTGATGTGGGGTCCAGAGCCGCGGCTTCCTCGAACAGAGGAATCGCCTGATTGAACTCTCCGGCGTCATAGAGCCGCCGGGCCTCGTCGAAGCGCTGCTGAGCGAGACCTGTCCGTTGCTGGTAGGACATCCGCGCCAGCCGAATGCTCTCGATGCTTCGCACCACCCGCGCAACCTCCGGCGAGTTGGGTGCAAGATCCCGAAGCTCCACGAATTTCCGATAGGCCCCCTCGATGTCTCCCGACCGCAGCAGCTCGGCACCCTCGGTACGGAGCTGCCTCTGACGATCCACCAGCTCCTGGCGCTTCGTATCGACCGGGGGGATGGTCTCTCTCTGACTCCAGAGCCAGGCGGAAATGCCGCCCACGGTCAGCAGAAGCGCCAGAACCACACCGTAGAAGACGCCGGGAGAGACAGGCTGCTTCAGAGCTGGAGGGACCTGTGGCAACGACACCGACGCCGGGGCGGCAGCCGCCGGGGCAACGACCGGAGAACGACCGCCGGCGGTGGTCGAGTCGTCGGCATCCGGGAACGGCAACTCCACCGTGGGGAGTTTTCCGGCGGGGCCCTGAGTCATCCAGGTCTCTTCGTGATCGCCGGCGGTCCCGAGCGTTTCGAACTCGCCACGCACCGCCCGACGCAGATCGCTCGCCAGCTCCCGGCCTCGTTGATAACGGCCCTCGGCGTTCTTCTGGAGGCAACGGTTGACGATCTCGTCCAGACCGGCCGGGGTGTCAGGATCCACGTCCCGGAGCGGCACGAAGGGCTCGTGGACGATCTTGTAGGAAATCGAGGTGAGCGAGTCTCCCCCGAAGGGCTTCCGTCGCGCCAGAGCCTCGTAAAGAACCACACCCAGCGAGAACAGGTCGGTCCGGCCATCGACCGCCGCGCCGCGGATCTGTTCCGGTGCCATGTAGTTGGGAGTGCCGAGGAATTGTCCGGTGGTGGTGAGATTGGCGCTGGAGGCGATCTTGGCGATTCCGAAGTCCATGATCTTCGCCTGGCCGTTCTCGCAGATGATGATGTTGGCCGGCTTGACGTCCCGGTGGATGATGCCCTTGCTGTGGGCGTAATCCAGAGCCTCGGCGATCTGGGCGACGATGTCGGCGACCTCCTCGAACGTCAGCTTTCTGCCCTGATTGAGGAGCTCCTTGAGGTTCTTTCCCTCGACATACTCCATGGCGATGAAGGAGGAGCCGGACTCGGGATCCTGACCGATATCGTGAACCGTGACGATGGCGGGATGGCTGAGGATTCCGGCGGCCTGGGCTTCGCGCACGAATCGCTGCTGAAATTCGCGAGCCTCTTCCTCATCGACTCCGGAGCTGACCCGGATCGTTTTGAGCGCGACCAGGCGTCCAATCAGGGGATCCTTCGCCAGATACACGATCCCCATGGCACCCTTGCCCAGTTCGCGAATGACCTCGTATCGGCCGAGGTTCAACGGTCGATTCTCTCCTCTGATTGGATTGCGGATCCGACACGACCCGGTTCCGCCTGGGGTCGCCCCTTTGCCAACATCATACCCTCAGAAGCAGATGGGCCGAAAACTTCTTCCCCACCGGTCCGACTCCGGACACTCTGGAGACTCGACCCGCTTTTCAATATGATTGCACCTCGATTCTGAAGTCCCATTCCCCATCAAGGAGCTCCCGATGAAGGTTTACTCCAGTTCAGATATCCGGAACGTCGCTCTCGCCGGACACAATGACACCGGCAAGACGACCCTCGTCTCCCAACTCCTGTTCAATGCGGGAGCAGCCAATCGGCTGGGGAAGATCGAGGATGGCACTACCGTAACCGACTTCGAGCAGGATGAGGTCGAACGGAAACATTCGATTTCCGCTTCAGTGGCCTGGGCAGAGTGGAAGAACAGAAAGATCAACCTGATCGATACACCCGGATACGGCGTCTTCCTGATGGAAGCGAAAGGTGCGGTCCGGATCGCCGACGCCGTCGCTCTCGCGGTCAGCGGTGTGACCGGCGTCGAAGTCAACACCGAACGGATCTGGAAGTTCGCAGAGGAATTCGGTCTTCCGGTCATGTTCGTCGCCACGAAAATGGACCGGGAGCGCGCCTCCACCTCCCGCGTCACCGACAGCCTGCAGCAGAAGTTCGGCCGGGGCGTCATTCCCATTCAGTTGCCCCTCGGAGATGAGAAGGACTTCACCGGCGTGGTCGATCTTCTGTCGATGAAGGCGTTCCGGTACAGCGACGACGCTTCCGGCAATTACGAGGAGACCGAGATCCCGGCGGAGCTTCAGGACCAGGCGAACGAGTGGCGTGAACAGCTGATCGAAAAGGTCGCAGAGGGTGACGACACCCTGATGGAGAAGTTCTTCGACCAGGGCGGGCTGTCTCAGGACGAGCTGATCAGCGGGCTGAAGAGAGAATTCGCCAATCGTGAGATTCACCCCCTACTGTTCGCATCGCCTTCGCACAACATCGGAGGCCATCTCCTTCTGGACGCGTTCGCCTCCCTCGCCCCTTCCCCCGAGCAGGTCGGCTCGGTCACCGGACAGGGGCCCGACGGATCCGAGACATCCCTGGAGACGAAGGCGGACGCGCCGCTTTCCGCTCTGGTTTTCAAGACCCTCTCCGACCCCTTCTCCGGGCGCGTCTCCCTGATCCGGGTCTACTCCGGAACCCTTCATTCCGACACCGGCTACTACAATTCGAGCCGCGAACATGAAGAGCGGGTCGGCAAGCTCCAGCTCATTCAGGGCAAGCAGCAGAGCCCGATCCCGGAGTTGCAGGCCGGCGACATCGGCGCAGTCGCCAAGCTCAAGGACACCCATACGGGCGACACGCTCTGTCAGAAGAGCAATCAGATCCGGATCCCTCACGTCGAGTTCCCCGAACCGGTGATCTCGTTCGCCATCGAGCCGAAGTCGAAAGGCGACGAGGACAAGCTTTCCACCTCGATCGGCAAGATCATGGAAGAGGACCCCACGGTGCGCTTCGGCCGGGAAGAACAGACCAAGGAGTTCCTGCTCTCCGGCCAGGGTCAGCTCCACGTCGAGGTCGTCGTCGATCGGCTCAACAACAAGTACGGCGTCGACGTCATCCTGCACCCGCCGAAGGTGCCCTATCGGGAGACCATCACCCGTTCGGCCGATGCTCATGGACGCCACAAGAAGCAGTCCGGCGGACACGGACAGTTCGCCGACTGCAAAATCATCATGGAGCCTCTCGAAAGTGGCGGCGACTTCGAGTTCGTCGACGAGATCTTCGGGGGCTCCATTCCGCGACAGTTCATCCCCGCGGTGGAGAAGGGGATCCAGGAAGCCCGGGTCAAAGGCTATCTCGCCGGCTTTCCGGTCGTGGACTTCCGGGTCCGGCTCAAGGACGGCCAGTTCCATGCCGTCGATTCCTCGGAGCTCGCGTTCAAGATCGCCGGCGCACTGGCCTTCAAGGACGCCATGTCCAAGGCTTCACCCACCATTCTCGAGCCGGTGATGCATGTCGAGGTCTATGCCCCTTCCGAGTACATCGGGGACCTCATGGGCGACCTCACCTCCCGGCGCGGCCGGATGGAGGGGATGGACAGCGAGGGCGAGACCCAGGTGATCAAGTGCACGGCGCCGATGTCCGAAATGCTGACCTACGGTTCCACGCTTCGCTCGATCACCCAGGGGCGCGGATCCTTCCATATGGAGTTCAGCCACTATGAGGAGGTCCCCCGCAACCTCCAGGAAAAGATCATCCAGGAAGCGCAGAAGGCGAAGGAAGAAGAGCACGCCTGAGATCGCCCCTGACCGGAACGGCAGAAAGGGGCGCGATTCGCGCCCCTTTCTGTTCTCTCGGCAGCCAACCCGGGCATGTGCGGGAGCATGCCGCTAAACCCCGGTCCAGACCGCCGCGGCGGCGAGCAGGACAAGCAGAAGCCCGATCACCCCGGCCACCCACGGCGGCAGAACGACCAGTCGCAGGTCCTCCTGATCGACCCCCGGAACGTCGGAGGCGTCCATCGGCGGATCCGACGGCACATTCGAGCGCGGCTCCTCCACGATCAGCGCCGAGCCGGCTCTTCAGCCGCCTCGGAATCGTCGTCGATCTCGGCCGGACCTTCATCGGTATTCACTTCATCCTCTTCGAGACCGGCATACTCCTGGCGTCGCTTTTCCAGCAGGTCGAGCGCGCGGCTCTCGTTTTCCGCGGCGACATAGATCCGCACCTCCCCCAGGCCGCCGAAATTCACCGGCTCCATGTGGAATTTGAGCGATTCCACCTGCGTGGGGATCCCCGCGCTGTCCAGAAAGCCCTGGAGAAGGCGGGCCTCGTCTTCGGTGCCGACGCCCGCAATCTCGACCCACGAATTGCCCTCCGGGCCCTCGACGGTGTTGTACGGAAGCTCATCCACCAGCTCGGCTCCGTCCTTCGGACAGGCGCGTACCGACTCATCCTCGAAATGGTTTCTGCAGACGGGACAATAAGGCATGGCTGTTTCCCTCCATCACTCGCAACGTCAGGGCTCGATCTCGATCATCCCTGTTCGATCGGTCATTTCTCCGATGGGAGCCAGAAGCAGCCCCTCCCGGGAGAATGCTGATTCCAGTTCGCCAGCCCGGTCGGGGCTGATCGCAATCAGAAGACCACCACTGGTCTGCGCATCACACATCAGTTCGTATTCGGTGGATCCGACCCTGATCTCGGTGACGCGCCGGAATGCCTCGGCGTTCCGTCGGGTCCCGTCAGGGGCGATGCCCCGGGCGAGAAGATCTCTCGCGCCCGCAAGCAACGGTACTGCTTCACTATGCAAACGAGCGCCCATCCCCGACCCCTCGCACATCTCGCTCAAGTGCCCCACCAGCCCGTATCCGGTCACATCGGTGGCCGCGGAGACCCCCGTGGCGACCATCAGGCGGGCGGCATCACGATTGAGGGTCGTCATCCAGTCGATCGCTTCATCCATCGATGGAGCCTTCCGTCCCAGCAGACTGCCCAGCCGGCTGGATCCCGCCGCCCGATACGCTGCGATCAGAATCCCATTGCCGATCGGCTTGGTCAGGTACAACCGATCCCCGGCGCGCGCGGTGGAGTTCCGCACCAGTCGGTCCAGATCCACCATTCCGGTGACCGCGAGCCCGTACTTCGGCACGTCGTCGATGATCGTGTGACCGCCGGCGATCGGAAAGCCGGCCTCTTCCGCCTTTCGCGCCCCGCCCTCCAGAATCGATCGGAGCACTTCGAGAGGCAGACGATCGGTCGGAAACCCGGCAATGGCCAGCCCCAGGACCGGCTCCGCGCCCATGGCATAGATATCCGAGATCGAATTGACTGCGGCGATCGCGCCGAACAGTTCGGGATCGTCGACGATGGGAGTGAAAAAATCGACCGTCTGCACGATCGCCCGGCGTTCATCCACGCGCAGCACGGCCGCATCGTCCGAGGTCCCATGACCGACGATCAGATCGCCTCCCGGACTTCCTGCCGGGAGACTGGCGAGGAGCGTTCTCAGGTCATCCTGACCGAGCTTGCATGCTCAACCACCAGTGGTCGCGAATGAAGAGAGCGCCGGATGACGCCGGATCTTTGCTTTCACTCTCGTATCTTAGCCCGGATTTTCCGCACCGTCCCGTCGGGGGGAACCATCGGAGGTTCCGCTCACATCGCCGGACGCTCCTCACCCAGCACCGCGGCCCGCGCCTCTTCGCACGCCACCAGAATCTCCTGATAGATCAGATACGAAAGTTCCTGGGGAATCTGCACCTCGCTTCCCCGATCGACGATCTCGGCAATCCGGGCGGCATAGTGAGACGCCGGAGGGAGTGGCTCATCGGCATCCTTCAGCCGCTGGAAACCCTCCTTCAGCTCTTCCTCCAGGTTCACCCGGAACAGCCCCGTCTCGACATCCCGCGCGAGATTGTTGTAATCGATCTCCATCTCCCCCCCAGCATTCCTGACGTCGGAGAAATTCCGGATCAGGGCAGCTGGCGCGTGATCCGCGACGCCAGATCGGATGCCCGCTCCCGCAGAGCACCCAGACGGCTGGAGATCCGCCCGATCCGCTCGGACTCGGTGCGGTAGAACCGCAGATAGGGCTCGAAAGCCTCCCCGATGTTGTCCAGCATTCGCCGGATCTCCACATCGGACTGGCTGATGATCGCCTCGCTCATCTGGCTGCGCAGACGCTCGATCTTCTCCCGGAACCCGCTCTTCGCCCTGCTTCGCTTGTAGGGGAGCACCAGAAAGCTCGAGACCAGCAGCATCGTCGCGGCGGTCAGCCCGGTCACGTCGAGAGCAAAACTGGTGAATACCGAGGAGACCAGGTATCCCAGACCGATCGCTCCGGCCCCGAGCCCAAGCGACTGGACGACCCCTCGAACCGCCGAGTCGATCATCTCCCGGCTCTCGGTTCCGACGTCGTAGGAGCGCATCCGCTGCTCCGCCTCGACGCGGATCCGGGAGTAGACCTGCTCGCGGTTGTACGCGAATTCGCGCCCGACCTGCCCCACCAGGTCGCCCGGTGCAGCCTCCAGGTCGGGCCTGCGGTGAAACTCCTCCACGGTCGAGTTCCACAGCTTCATGTTCTGACCCACCAGCCAGTCCACCGACTCCTGAATGGTCCGGTCGACCGAGCCCTCCCACTCCAGAAACACCTGCCGCTGAAACTCTTCCCGGAATCGCAGCGGGTCGCGGAGCAGGAGAATGTGATTGATCCGGATCATCCGATCGAGAAAATCGATCCCGCGTCTTTCCAGCTCCAGAATCATGTTGTCGATCCGGGTCACGAACCGGGAGAAGTTCTCACGCAGGTCCTCGTCGGCGGAAGCAAGCTGCGTTCGGATCGCCTCGATCCGGGCGACATCCGAGGCCAGGATCTTCTCCCGCGATTCGATGACCGAAAACTGACGATCGATCACACCGCGGGCCGCGTCGAGCGGACTCTGAAGCTTGAGCTTCATCTTCTCGCTCTCCGACAGCACCCGGAAGACGTAATCCTCGAATTCTTCGAATCGGGAGGCGGTCCAGGCACGGGGCGACTCGGCCCCCTCCTTCGATCCCAGCGCCATCCTGGCGGAGAGAGGAAACACCGTCGGCTCGATCCCCCACATCCCCCGGATGTTCGAGGTCAGGTAGTCCAGCACCCGGGCGATCTCCTCTTCGTTCTTCGTATCGATCTTGTTCAGAACGAAGACGATCTTCTTTCGCCACTCCCGGATGAATTCGAGAAAGGTCCGCTCCGACTCCGACAGGGGCCGGTCGATCGAGGTGACGAACAGAACCAGGTCCGCACGCGGAATGTAGTCCTCGGTAATCTCCTGGTGTCGTCGCACGATCGAGTTGGTTCCAGGCGTGTCCACCAGCCGGATCGTCCGGAGAAAGTCGACCGGATACGATTCTTCGACCACGAACTCTGAGATCCTCCGCGTCGACGCCTCGTCTCCGTGCCGGAGAAGCGAAATCCGGTCGTCCACCGGCACCGGACCCTCTTCCCGCAGCCGACGCCCGAACAGCGCGTTGATCAGCGATGATTTTCCGGCGTTGAATTCGCCGACGATCACCACCGTGAACAGCTCACTCAGACCCTCCAGAAGATCCTGAATCCGTCGACGATCCTCTCCCTGGTCTCCCTCCAGGCTCTCCCGCAGGCTGACCAGAAGATCCCGCTCATCCCGCAGCAGTTCCTGAACCTGGGGAGTCAGGATGTTCTCCGCTGGATCGCTCATCGTCGTCCTCCCGCGGTGATCAGCGACGGAGCCGGCACGGCAGCCACGTCGTAGATCACTCGAACCCGGCTGCCCTCGAGCGCGACCGAAGGACTCCCGCCCCCGGAGCGGACTCGTTCCGCCAATGCCTCAGCGAACGACTTCGCCCCCTGGGCATCGCTCCACACCGCATCGATCTGTACGTTCATCGCGCCGTCTCCCCTTCTGATGACCCGGACCCGATCGGACCTCCATCCTTCCGCCACTTCCCGTCCCAGAAGGAACCTCCAGTGGAACTCCCCGAGAGATGTGGACAGCAGCGGCACAGCCGAGGAATCCTCCACCTCGAGACTCGGAGCAGCCGGTTCATCACGATCATCGTAATAGAGCTCCGGGTGCAGAATCTCACGACTGGTTGCCGGAGGTGACTGAAAGATGCGATCGACCGCCTTCCATCCGCCCCGGCGATACGCCTCCGCGACGAATCGCAGCCCCTGGAGGTAGGGGAACTCGAGCGAGGCCACGAAATAGGCAGGAACGTCCTCGGGGATTCCCACCGTCGCATCGTCGACCGATCCGAGGGTTTCGACCAGAGTACCGATCGTGTCGGCATCCTCGGGAAGCCCCATCTTCCGACCCAGAGAGAGAAACATCACCAGGGTGGCCTCCCCCTCGAGAAGCGATTGCCAGGCGAGTTGCCCATCCCAGTCGCCGCGAAGCGATTCCATCCGGGCTCCGGCATCGAACCTCTGATCCTGGAGCGCGTGGGTCAGCTCATGGATCACCACGGCCTCCTTCATCGGACCGTCCATCGACATCTCCGGGAGGGGTCCGTCGATGGCATAGTAAACGTGCCGGACCGGGTCATAGAAGGCCAGAATCTGGGCCTCATAGAGGTCGAGAAGCTGGTCGATCGCTCCATCGGTCGAGCGGATCAGACCGAGGACCCGGAGGACCTCCACATAGTCCTCGGCCTTCAGAGGCAGTCCTTCCTCCAGGTGACTCTGGAGCCAGGCCCGGAGGTCTTTGCGGGCAAGTTCCCGCCTCTCGACCGGTCGCTCGAATGTGGCCTCGCGCAGGGATTCGACCTCGGCGATGGACCGATCGAGGTCGCCCGCGAGCAGGCCGGACGACACGAACGTCAGGACCAGCAACAGGATCGGCAACTGTCTGGATAAGCGGTTCACGTTTCTCCTCCGGGCGGCCAGGGGGAAGCACCGCGCAACGCGATTTTCAACCCGGACGGGGGCGCCGACACTCCCGCGGGATGAATTCAGGGTCTTCTCCGCGTTTCGGAAGGCGGCCGATGTCCCTGTTGAAGAGAGGGATAGCTTCCCGTAGAATGCCGGTCACTCGCGATGGCACCCGATTCCGAACGCGTCGAAATCACGATCAGCAGCAGGTTCGAGAACATCGAACTCGTCCAGGTCATAGCAGAGCATCTCTGCGAAACCCACGGAGTCGATGAGGATGGATCTCACTGGGTCGGGATGGCTGTGCGGGAAGCGGTTGCCAATGCGATCAAGCACGGCAACAAACTGGACTCGAGAAAGAAGGTCTTCGCCAGCTTTCATCTGGAAGACGAAACGCTGGCCATCAACATCACCGATCAGGGAGCCGGATTCGATCCGAGCAAGGTTCAGGATCCGCTCAACCCCCGGAATCTGATGAAGACCAGCGGCCGGGGAATCTTCTACATGAAGACATTCATGGACGAAGTGGATTACTCGTTCAGCCCGTCGGGCGGAACTTCATTGACCATGACGAAAAAACTGATGTCTCATAACGGCGCCGGAGCGGCCTCGGAAGAACCCGGGACCACGAGCTGAGAAGGGCCATCCCAGAGTCGAAAGAAGGAGAATCGATGAAAGCCACCACCAGAACCGTTGACGGAGTTCAGATCATCAGCCTGCAGGGGAAGATCACGATCGGAGCCGGCGACACTCAGCTCCGCGAGGTCATCCTCAAGTCGATCGAGGAAGGACACAAGCACATCTGCCTCGACATGAGCGAAGTGACCGCACTCGACTCCTCGGGGATCGGGGAGCTGGTCGGCGCCTACACCACGGTGACGAATCGGGGAGGCAAGCTCAAGCTCCTCCATCTGCCCACCAAGATCTCCAACCTTCTCCAGGTCACCCAGTTGATCACCGTCTTCGAAGTCTACGAGGACGAGCAGAAGGCAATCGGCGCGTTCTGAGCCCGTGCCGAGCGGTTGCATGGAGGGAGGCCCGGGCCTCCCTCTTTTTTTGGGCTCGCCGGGAACGTGGGTCGAAGCTCCGACGCGCTCCTGGCCTCACGATCGTCCCGTCCCGCCATTCCGGCGGAGGCGCCCCGGAGGCTCTGCCGGTCCGACCGAGGCCAGCCACCGCAGAGGAATGTCATTGGTCATGACGGCGCGGTTCGCATCCACCCAGGGAACGAAGAGCCGGTCGGCAAGATCCGGATCGTAGAGGGCCTTCTCCGGGATTCCGATCAGCGCCTCGAACGGCTCGGTGTCCTGCAGAAAGTTGAGACGGATGCGGAGAAAAGCGGGCATCGAGCGGCCGGTCGGACGGACGGCATTCAAGCGAACACCGGTGGAAAACGTTCGTCGTTCGCCGGATCGGATCAGCTCGAGCTTCGGTACGAAATCGTTCCCGGGAACCTCGGAACCGAGAATCACCGTCACGGTGCGGGACTCGGAATCGTAGCTGACGACCGGGACGAGATCGGCGAACGCAATCGATTCGCTCCGCTGGTTCTCGATTTCGTAGGTGATGCTCAGGGGCGCGTCGGCGGAGAGCTCACCCATCACCACCTGAGCATCGAGGTGAACGTCACTCCCCTGACCGACCAGCCGCTCCGGGCGCTCCAGATCGACCCCTCGCTGGGAGGCGCAACCTCCCAGAAGAAGTCCGCTGAAAGCCAGAAGTGTAAGCAGGGGAGTGGAAGCCGCTGGACGAATCCGCATCGATCACCTCCCCTTCGCAAACCGGTAGCGTCAGGTCCGTCATTCCGTCACTGCCCGCCACCGGGGAACAGGGCCGGTGCCGGACTCGGTTGAATCGCGTCCGCCTCGGCCCCCATCAACCGGGATTCCGTTCCCCAGTAGAGCGGAACGGCGTTGGTCTCGACGGCAGCGTTGCTCTCGATCCAGCGCGTCAGTAGATCCGCGGGGAGGTTCATCGTGGATCGGGGGGACTTCAGCCCGATGAGAGTCTCGAACGGAGCAGTGTCCTCGAGAAAATTCAGACGGATCCGGACGTAACGAGGATAATCCAGCCGGGACACGCGCACTCCCACCTTCGCCCCCCACTCGAACACTTTCTTCTCCCCCGAGACGATCTTGACCAACCGCGGCACGACATCATTGCCGGGAACTTCGGAGCCGAGGTTGATGGTGACCGTCCGGGAATCACGATCGTAGGTGGTGACCGGGGAACGGTCGGCGATCGCAATGGCGGCCGCGCGATCGTTTTCAATCTCGCAGGTAATCGGAATCACCGTACTGGACGAGATGCGGTCGGTGAGAATCTCGGCGGTGACACGAACGTCGGAACGGGTTCCGATGACGCTTCGGGAGGCGTCGCGATCGACGCCCGGGCGGGTGGAGCTGCATGCCGCGGTCCCGACGACGATCAGGGCGGCGACGACGAATTGAGAACAGGAAGATTTCATGATCTCCTCCGAAGAGGTGATCACTCGATCTTCAACACAGCCAGAAATGCCTCCTGGGGGATGTCGACCTTTCCCACCCGCTTCATCCGCTTCTTCCCCTCCCGCTGCTTTTCGAGAAGTTTGCGTTTGCGGGTGATGTCGCCACCGTAGCACTTCGCGAGGACATTCTTTCTCAGAGCCTTGACCGTCTCACGGGCGACGATCCGGTTGCCGATCGCGGCCTGCAATGCGACTTCGAACATCTGACGCGGAATGAACTCCTTCATTTTCTCCACGAGGGTCTTTCCGCGCCCGAACGCCTTGTCCCGATGAACGATCAGGGAGAGCGCATCGAGCGGCTCCCCGTTGACCAGGACGTCCAGCTTGACCAGGTCGCCCTCGCGGTATCCTGCAAACTGGTAGTCGAGCGAAGCGTACCCTCGAGAGATCGACTTGAGCTTGTCGAAGAAATCGAGAATCACCTCATTCAATGGCATGTCGTACACAATCATGACTCGGTTCGATGTGACGTATTCGAGCTTCTTCTGCTGTCCACGTCGATCAGTCGCCAAAGCCAGAATCGGGCCAACGAATTCGTCCGAGGTGAAAATCGTCGCTTCAATGTAGGGCTCCTCGATGGAAGCAATCGAGGCCGGGTCGGGCAGCTTCTGCGGGTTCTCCACTTCCACCATGTCGCCCGCCGTGGTCATCACGCGATATCGCACGCCGGGGGCCGAGGTCAGCAGCTCGAGGTTGAACTCCCGCTCCAGCCGCTCCTGAATGATCTCCATGTGCAGGAGGCCGAGAAATCCGCAACGGAACCCGAAGCCGAGCGCGCCCGAGGTCTCCGGTTCATAACTGAACGAAGCGTCGTTCAACCGGAGCTTGTCCATCGCGTCACGCAGATCGGGATAGTCGTCGCTGTTGATCGGAAAGATCCCGGAAAAGACCATCGGCTTGACTTCGCGGAACCCAGGCAGAGGGCGAACCTGGGCTTTGTCGGTGGTCACCGTATCGCCGATCTTGGCCTGCACGATGTCCTTGATGTTTGCTCCGACGAAGCCGACGTCCCCTACCCCGAGCGAGTCGACCTCGACCGGTTTCGGCGTGAACACCCCGAGGGTGGTGACCTCGTAGACGCGTCCGGTGGAGACGAACCGGATCCGGGTCCCTTTGCGAATGGAGCCATCCACCACCCGGACCAGGACCATGACGCCTCGATAGGAGTCGTACCAGGAATCGAACAGCAGCGCCCGAAGATCCCCCTCCTCGCCCCGGGGTGGAGGAACGTCCCGAACGATCTTCTCCAGAATCTCCTCGACGCCCACTCCGGATTTCGCCGACGCGAGAACCGCGGTTCCGGCATCCAGCCCGATCACATTCTCGATCTGCTCGCGGACTCGTTCCGGCTCCGCCGACGGCAGATCGATCTTGTTGATCACCGGAAGGATGGCCAGGTCGTTCTCGATCGCGAGGTAGCTGTTGGCGAGCGTCTGGGCTTCCACTCCCTGAGACGCGTCGACCACCAGGATCGCCCCCTCACAGGCAGCGAGGCTCCGGCTCACTTCATAGCTGAAATCGACGTGGCCGGGGGTGTCGATCAGGTTGAAGGTGTAGGTGTGGCCATCCTTCGCACGGTACTTGAGATTGACGGCCCGGGCTTTGATGGTGATCCCCCGCTCCCGCTCGAGATCCATGTCGTCGAGGATCTGCTTTTCCATCTCCCGCGCGGTCACCGAGCCGGTATTCTCGAGAATCCGGTCCGACAGGGTGGTCTTGCCGTGATCGATATGCGCGATGATGGAAAAATTGCGCGTGTACCTGGGGTCATTCATGGATTTCGGATCGAGCTGCGATCACCACTCCTCTCCGTTCATCTTCGCCAGCCATTTGACCACCTCGACGTAGTCGGCATCCGGGCCGAGGTTCTTCGAGGCCGATGCAAACAGCTGCGAAGTCAGCGCCACCATCGGCGACGACATCTTCTCGCTCCCCGCCATGGAGGCCGCAATGCGGATGTCCTTGTCATGAAGAGACAGCCTGAACGTCAGCGGCCACTCCTGGTTCAGAATCCGGGGGGGAATCAGCTCCTGCGAAGCAAAGGATCGTCCGCTCCCGGAGTTGAGCACCTCCAGGGCACTCTTCAGATCGATACCCAACTTGCGGAGGGTGAGCAGACATTCCGCCGTCAGCCAGAGGTTGGCTCCGAGCAGGACGTTGTTCATCGCCTTGACCGCATGACCTGCCCCCGCGGCACCCACATGGACAATCCGCGCACCGAACGACTTGAGGATCTCGCCGGCCCGCACGAAGTCCTCCGAGCTCCCCCCCACCATGATCGTCAGCGTGCCCGCTTCCGCGCCCGGGACCCCACCCGTCACCGGAGCGTCGACAAAGGCGATCCCTTTGTCCGCCAGCCGCTTCGCCGTCTTCCGGCTGGTGACCGGGTCCCCGCTGGTCGCGTCGATCCAGAGGGTGCCCTTCTTCAATCGTGGCAGCAGCCTCTCCACGACCGTGTCCACCTCGGTGCTGGTGGGCAGAACGGTGATGACCACTTCCGCCTGGGCGCAGGCCTCCAGCTCCTCGATCATGCGCGTTCCGTACTGCTCGGCGTGTCGTGCGGCGACCTCTCCGGTCCGGTTCCATACGCAGACCTCGTGTCGCTCCGCCACATGTGCCGCCATGGGATAGCCCATGGCACCCAATCCGATAAAACTGACCTTCATCGTTCTTTTCTCCCCGGGCAGATCATAGCCCGTTTTCAACCCTGCACCGGGCACGACCGCCGCCGTCCACCCTCCGCCCTGCCAGCCCGGTTCCTGCTACAATAGCCCGACTTTCTGTCCCGGAGGTTTCATGACCTACATCATCGCAGAACCGTGCATCGGAACGAAGGACACCGCCTGCGTCGACGTCTGCCCCGTCGACTGCATTCATCCAAGGAAGGATGAGGAGGAGTTCGCCACGGCGGAGCTTCTCTACATCGATCCGGAAGTCTGCATCGACTGCGGCGCGTGCGAACCGGCGTGTCCTGTTCAGGCGATTTTCCCGGAGGATCTGCTTCCGGAGAAGTGGGCCAGGTTCACCGAGATCAATGCGCAGTGGTACCAGAAGTAGGAATCGTAGTAAAATGTGATCCGGATCACGGAAATCCGGATCCGGATCGCAAATACTGACCTTAGCCGAGTCGAGAACAGTCGGCGGAACTGGAAAAGGGGCGTAGCGCCCCTTTTTTTGTTGAGATCCTTGAAAATCGGGTTCCAATGCAGAATGGAGATTCCGGGATACTTACTGCTCAGTCCCACAACCCACGAGCCTCTGAGCACTCCTGTCGCCTGCCCGGCGTCTCCATTCTGGATCGGAACCCCTGCTGATTGACCGCAGAGTGGAGAACCTGGGTTCAACGCTCAGTCCCCAATCCCACGAGCCTCTGAGCACTCCTGTCGCCCCCGGGCTCTCCACCCTGCGATTCCTCCAGAAACGAAACAGGGTCGCGAGCGTTCAGCCTCGCGACCCTGTTTCGTTCTGATTCCGGATTCGATTCAGCTTGTCCAGCGATGGATCGACTCGACGATGTAATCATTGCCGAGAAAGCTGACGATCTCCCCGGGCTTCTTTCCCACCATCGCCTTCGCCACATCCGACTCGTGCGAGTAGATCCCCTGCTCCGGATTCGATTCCCACGGACCGAGAATGGTCACCTCCCGCTGAAGATCGCCGTTCCGCAGCACGATCCGGGTTCCGACCCGGATCTCCGATGGATCGATCTCGGCCGGTTCCAGCACCCGGACATTGCTCAGCTCATTCTGAAGAGCGGCCACCCTGGCGGTGAGATACTCCTGTCGCTGCCGGGCCGCCTTGTACTCGAAATTCTCGCGCAGATCCCCATGCTCGCGCGCTTCCTGAATCGCCTTCAGGTTCGCCGGAATCTCGACCGTCTTCAGCTTCTCGAGCTCCGCACGTTTCTCTTTTGCCGCGGCGCTCGTGGCGATCATCACCTGCTGCTGGGGCTCGCGGAGTGACGGGTACTTCATCAGAACCGCCGCCTTCACGAACTCGCGCCGGTAGGCGTCCACCGCACCGAACCGGTCGATCGTCTCGAACAGCCGTGCCCCCTGTTCCATGTTGTCCCGGTTGGTGATCACCTGATAGACAAGCGCCCCCTTGTCGAAGAGCTCTCTCAGCCGGGAGCGGACGCCGGACCCTTCCTCCGAACCGACCAGTTCGAGAAGCTGGAAAATCATCGGATAGTCGGCTCTCTCCGGGAGGGTTTCCGCATCCTGAGCCAGCCTGCAGAACCAGGCGAACGCGGAAGGGTGGCGGCGCGGAAAACGGAGGGTCTCATCGATCAACCGGTCGCGGATGGCCTGCTGCCCCGCCTCCTCCAGTCCCGTGGAGAGCATGGCCAGAACCCGTGGGTCATCCTCGAGGAAAAAGATGTCGGCATAGACGTCCTGCCAATCCGGATGCTTCTGCCGGATCACCTCCAGCGCCTTCTCCCGGAGAGTGCGGTCCGAGATGGACGAGATGGTCCGCGCCGACGATCCTTCCAGCAGAAGCGAGTCGGGATCGAGATCGGTGCTCCAGGATCCCGGCAGCTTCTCGAGAAGCGCAAAGACCTCCCAGGCGGTGCCCGGATCAGCCTGGTGAACCTTCTCGGCCGCCGCCACGAGACTTCCGGCGAAGTCGGCCGCCAGCGCATCGTTCCGGCCACTCTGGCGCTTGGCGACATCCATCTTCTCCCGCAGCGAGGCTCGGTCGAACTTCCTGCGGATGGCCTCTTCGGCCGCCTCGGCCGAGTCCTTCCACGAGTAGGTCGCCCGCGAACCGGCGCCGGCCATCACCACCTGAGGGTGCTTCCGGGCAGCCGTCCACCAGGAGCTCCACTTTTTCGCCGGAATCACGCCGACCAGCGCATCCTTGATCTCGGAGGCGCTCATCGCCCGGCCGAATCCGCGCAGCAGATCCTCCAGGGCCTGAGGTGGATCACCGAGGACATCGGCGGTCAGTCCCTCCGGATCAGTCAGCTTTCGGCGAAGAAGGTGATCCTCGCCGATCGGCTCCAGATACTTCGGGGCCGCGCCGAGAGGAACCGCGACTCGCTTCTCGTTCTCGAAATCGAGGCGGGTGATGCCCAGGTCCGGGTTCAACTCGATGACCACTCCCACTCCCCGGCCGGCCATGAAGAAGGGGCCGCCCTCGTCGTAGGTGAGCCACATCTCGATCTTTTCCGCCTGCTCGACCGGATTCTCGCCCTCGTCGGACATGTCGATGGCAGCAATCACTCGTGCGTAACTGGGCCTGTCGGAGCAGCTGTGCTCCACCGCCTCCCGCAGGGGCTGACGCAGCGACGAGGGATGCCGGGACAGCCGACCGATCTCCCGCAGGACCCGCAGCCGCTCGGACCACCGGCCGGCCTCTTTCAGCCCTTCGGCAAGGAGATCCAGAAGGGTCTCCGAGCGGGTACGCTCGCCCTTCTTCCGCAGCATCCTGGCGGTTTCGAGGTAGTCCTCCACGGGAGCGGGATCGCCTTCGAGACTGGCCATCCAGGCCGCCTCGACCTCATCGAATTTTCCGCCCTCGATCCATCCTTTGGTTTCCTCAGACACACTCAATTCTTCTCCCCCCGGGTCGCTTTCAGCCCCGACGGAGATCTCGCGCGCCCCCGTCGGTCGTTCTCGCATTCTCACTCTTCCGACGAATCCCTCCGCAGCATTTCGAGGATCCGTTCGTGGATCCCACCGAACGCTCCGGAGGACATGATCAGAATCACGTCTCCGGCCTGCGCCTCCGATGCCACGCGGGAGGCGATTGCGTCGAAATCATCGATCTGTTCAGCCGGGATCGCGGCATTCCGTAACGCCTCGAGCACGTGCTCCACCGACATCATCTTATCGAGTCCGTACCGGCTCTCGAACCGGGCGCGATGGAAAATCGGCCCGATGATCACCCGGTCCGCCTCCCGGAATGCGGAGATGTACTGGTCTTCGAACTCTTTTCGGCCCGACGAGATCGATCTCGGTTCGAACAAAGCCCAGACCCGCTGGTCCGGATAGCGGTCGCGTGCACCGCGAAGCGTCGTCGCCACCGCGGTGGGATGATGCGCAAAATCATCGATCACCGTCACGCCCCGCTCCACGCCCCGAACCTCCATCCGGCGCCGGATCCCGCGGAAGCCATCGAGACCCCGGTTGATCTGCCCCGCGTCCAGGCCCAGAAACCGCGCAACCACGATATCCGCCAGTGCATTTCGAACGTTGTGCATTCCGGAGAGTGGAGAGTGGAATCGGGCCCACCGCTGTCCCCGCCAGCTCACGTCGAACTCGGCTCCCGCCGGCGAGAAGACGATCTCGTCCGCCCTCGCGTCGCATTCCTGACCGGTACCGAAGGTCAACCATTCGGCGCGGGACTCCCCGCGCAGGCCCATGACCACCGGATCATCGCCATTGGCAATGATCCGATCCCCCGGCTCCACCTCCCGGATCACCTGGCGGAATGCCGTCACGATGGAGTCGAGACTGTCGTAGATGTCCGCGTGGTCGAACTCGATGTTGTTCACGATCAGCGAGTTTGCATGGTAGTGGAGAAACTTCGGGCGCGGGTCGAAAAAGGCCGTATTGTACTCATCCCCTTCGATCACGAACTCGGGACCGCTGCCCAGCTTGAAGTTCTTCTGGAAATTGACCGGGATGCCTCCGACCATCATCGAAGGGTCCCGCCCCGCGGCCTCCAGGAGCCAGGCCATCAGCGACGTGGTGGTGGTCTTTCCATGAGTCCCGGTCACCACCACCGAATGGCGTTCCCGGAGAAACATCTGATAGATCGCCTCGGGCATGGAGAGATACGGAAGGTCCTGCTCGAGCACCGCCACGGCCTCCGGATTGGTACGCGGAATGGCGTTGCCGATCACTACGAGGTCGGGGCGAAACGTTTCGAGATGCTCGGGCGTATACCCTTCGAGGATCGGGATACCGAGGGAGGCGAGATAGGTCGACATCGGCGGATAGACATGTTCGTCGGAGCCCGACACACCATAGCCTCGCTGCTGGAGCATTCCGGCGAGTGACGCCATGGCGGTCCCGCAGATCCCGATGAGGTAAATGTTACGAGCCTGTTCCGGTGCAGTGATATGGGGCATCGAGATCACCTGATTCGAAGTCGACACGAGCCATGATCTGCAGAGTTCGAACCCGTTGTCGGAAAGATCGCTACTATAGTGGCGCCCGAGGGTTCGGGACAAGCAGAAGGGCTGAAAAACGCGGTTTTTCAAGGGGAATGTGGGTGTTGCCGACCCTGTTCGTATTCGGCGACTCCGAAGATTACCATCCACCGGGAGGAGATTGATTCATGGCGTCCAAACGCATTTTCACCGTACTGTTTTCATCCATTCTGATTCTGGTTTCGGCCGCAGCGGCATTCGCTCAGGGCGCTCCCGCCGGAGACCAGAAGGCACCCCGCATGACCATCGTGGATCCGATGAAAGACTTCGGAACCGTTTCGAAGGGTGAGAAGATCACCTGGTCGTTCAAGATCAAGAACACCGGCAATGCCGACCTGGAGATCAGCAAGGTCCAGCCGACCTGTGGCTGCACCGTCGCCGAGTTCGACAAGGTCATCAAGCCCGGCCAGGAAGGGGCGGTGACGGCGAAGGTCGACACCACGAACTTCAACGGTCCGATCACCAAGGGCGTCACGATCCTGAGCAACGATCCGGACACGCCGACCACCATGGTGACGATCAAGGCGGTGGTCCGTCCGTACGTCGAAGCCTACCCGGTGGGCTTCCTCCGCTATTCGCTGCTGCAGGGTGAGGCCGAGAAGAAGAGCGTGGTGCTCTACTCCGAGGAGCAGAAGCCCCTCGAGATCGTCGGCGTCCAGACCCCCGGCGACTGGGTAAAGGTCGACTACACCAAGCTCGACAAACCGGAGGATCGGGTCAAGGCCGGTCTTCCAGCACAGAATCAGTACCGCCTCGACGTCACCGTCGGCGGCCCCACCGCTCCGATCGGACCGCTGGTCGACAAGGTCAAGATCATCACCAACTCCGAACATCAGCCGGAGTACCTGCTGAGCCTCAGCGGCGTCGTCCGGCCCGCGTACATGGTCATGCCGACCGTCCTCAACTTCGGTGACGTCAAGCCCGGAGAGCCGGCCGCGACACGGACGGTCGTCCTGACCTCCAACGACCGCGAGCATCCCCAGGTGTTCAAGGTCGAAAAGGTCGAGTCCAGCTCGAAGCTGATCTCGGCCGAAGCAAAGGCCGGAACCCAGCCCGGACGCTACGAAGTCACCGTGAAGGTCAAAGATGGCGCCAAGGCCGGCACGATGAATGAGCAGCTCAAGATCTACACCAATGATCTGGCGACGCCGGTCTTCACCCTTCCGGTGACCGGAGTGATCAAGGGCTGAGCATCCTTCAGAATGATCCATTCAAGGGCGGCCCCGGGGCCGCCCTTTTTTTGTTCGCGCACCCTCCGGGAGCCTGAAGGTGGGGCGCGTCAGAATCACCTCGACCCGACACTAGCCTTCGAAGATCGAGACACCCAGTCCGTCACCAACCGCCAGAATGGTCGTGGTCAGGCGGGAGTCGGAGGTGATCCTTCGATTGAAATCGGCCAGCGCTGCGGTCGAGACCCGATCGTCTTCGGTCCGCGGACCCTCGGCGACCTGTCCCTTCCAGAGCAGGTTGTCGTAGACGATCAGGGCGCCGGGAGCCAGCTTCGGAACCAGCCCCTCGAGATAGGCACGGTACTCGGTCTTCACGCAGTCGATGAAGACGAAGTCATAGGGTCCCTCCAGTTTCGGGATGACTTCCAGCGCGGCGCCGTTGTGATAGACGATGCGGTTCGGAAGCTGGGCTTCGCCGACGAACTTCTGAGCCACGTCCAGGATGTCGGGATCGATCTCGATCGTTTCGATCACCGTTTCAGGGCCGACCTCGCGCCCCAGGACGATGACGGAGTACCCGACATTGGTCCCCACCTCCAGGATCCGCTCCGGCTGTTTCAGCCGCACCAGAATCCTCATCATCAGAGCGACTTCCGGATCGGCGATCGGATGCCCCTCCCGCTCGGCGAGCTCCTCGACCCTGGTGAGCAGGGCATCGCGGGCGGGAATCAGACTTTCGAGATACTCCGCCTGCTTCCGCCGGAGTATGGCGTCGATACGTTCTTTCATGGATGAGCTCCTCCCGAGATTCCGAAGCATAGCGCATGGCCGGAAGGAGCCGCGTGCACTGCGGATGCCGTTCGGGCCCGCGGCGGCGCTTCATTCGGTGCTCAGGCGCTCAGAGCCACCGGATGGGTCGCGGCAAACGGCGGATCACCGTCCTCCTCTTCACAGAGGTGCACCGCCCGGTACAGGCTCACGTCCTCGGGAAGAAGCTGATACAGAACCCGGCCGTCTCCCCGGGCGGGCGAGCTGAGAAATCCCTCGCCTCCCTCTTCCAGCAGTAGAACGTCGCCCAGAAAGTCGGAGGGGAGCGTGGCCAGGAGGCGGAGGAAATCGGCCGGAGCAACGGTCTGGTCGAGGACCACACGCGCGATCTCGCGTCCAAACTCGCTGTTGGCGGCGAGAAGGATCTGACGCAGCAGGGGAAGGCTGTCGACATGGATGATCGAGTGGCCGGACCCGGCCGCCTCGGTCCAACCGGCCTCGTCTCTGCCCAGCACCAGTGTGTATTGTCGATCGATGTCCATGATCCACCTCCTCGAACCGGGAGTCCTCCACGCGGGAGAAAAAATACAGTGACAGTGTCTCCGGCGTCGGCCCGAAAATTGCTGTGCAGTTCCGGAACGTGACACTCGTCAACTCACTCTGCGCTGAGATCAACGTCTATCAGGGCGTTGGGGAGCCGACCGGAATCGTGGTGGAGAAACGCGCACTGCGGGGACGAAAGGGCCTGTGCAAGAGTATGCGGGAGCTCGCCAACAAAACGCGCGTCCTCGGAGACGGGTACTATTACGTTCCGGTCGATCTCTGGCCGGACATGAGCGAGCCGGTGGTCATCAACGATCAGGCATGGACGGTGATCTCGTCGATCTCTCGAACCCGGCGCCGTCCGAAGAACGACTCAAAGCGGAAGAAACACTGATATGCGTCACAACCTGCTTCGAATCCTCGTCCTTCTGTTTCTTGTGTCGCTTCTGGTACCCGGAATCCGGGCCGACGATCAGCCGTATTCGGCTGCCATCGTGATGGAGCCCGAGACCGGAACGGTGCTGTACGCGAAGAATGCCGAGCAGCCCTACCCCACCGCGTCGATGACCAAGATGATGACCCTGCTGCTCACCGTCGAGGCGATCCCGACGACGGGAGACTCAGTTGGGACACGCCGGTCACCGTTTCCGCGAAAGCCAGCAAGATGGGCGGCTCGCAGGTCTACCTCAAGCAGGGGGAGACATTTCCGGTGCGCGCACTCGTGGCGGCCACCATGGTTCACTCCGCAAACGATGCCGCGATGGCGCTGGCGCAGAAAGTCGGCGGCACCGAAGAAGCCTTCGTCCGGATGATGAACAAGCGCGCAAAATCGCTCGGACTGACTCACTCGGAGTTTCACAGTCCGCACGGCCTGCCGGCAGTCGAAGGCGAGCAGGATGACGTGATGAGCCCGCACGACCTGGCGGTCCTGGGGATCGAGGTGATGAAGTACCCGGAGCTGAGGAAGCTCGCCCAGACCCAGACCATGCCATTCCGCGATGGCCAGTTCACTCTCTACAATCCGAACCACTTGCTCAACTTCTACCCTGGCGCAACCGGCATCAAGACCGGTTACCACGAAAAGGCCGGATTCTGCGTCACTGCATCGGCTCACCGCGATTCGATGAATCTGGTCGCGGTGGTGATGGGCTGCAGGCACAAAGAGGACAGCTTCCGGAGCGCTGCCGATCTGATGACCGAGGCCTTCACCGATTACCGCATTCTCGTGCCCGTGCAGAAGGGAGAGAAGCTCAAGCCACTGTCCATCCAGCAGGGAGTCGAGGGCTCCGTCCCCGCGGTGGCTGCCCGGACGGTTCCGATCGTCGCCAAACGTTCCGGCGATCCGAAGCTCGAGCTGGTCGTGAGCAGTACCCAGCCCACGGCTCCGATCAGCAAGGGCCAGCAGGTCGGCTGGATCGTGGTCCGCAAGGACGGAAACCCGATTGCACGGATCAAGGCGCTGGCCGCCGCAGATGTCGCTCAGGCGGGATGGTTCAGCCGTACGTGGGATCGCGTCTGGCCCTGGTGAGCGGGCCATTCATCGGCAATCAACCCATTAAAGCTACCTGATTATATATTCAGTAATCGTAGTGATTAACCGGGCTGATTACCCGGATCCATTTTCAGCTTCTCTCAGCTTCCAGAGGACCCGCCGAACACCACCCTCCGGCCCTCGACCCTCCACGATTCCGTCGCGAGCCTGCGAAGAGCTTCCGGATACGCACGATGCTCCTCGACCAGAATTCGTGCCGACAGCGTTTCGGCCGTGTCGCCGTCCCGCACTTCGACCGCCCGCTGCAGAATGATTGGGCCGCTGTCCAGACCCTCGTCCACGAAATGCACCGTGCATCCGGAGATGCGGACGCCATACTCCACGGCCTGATGCTGCGCGTCCACGCCGGGAAACGAGGGGAGCAACGAAGGATGAATGTTGAGGACACGCCGGGAAAACCGGCTCACGAAGGACGCGCTCAGCAATCGCATGTAACCGGCGAGAACGACGAAGTCCGCCGACTGAGCATCAATGATGTCCATGATCACGCGCTCATGATCCTCCCTCGATGAAAACTCCCGGTGGTCAACGACCCGGGTGGAGTAGCCGAGGTCCCGGGCACGCTCGATGCCAGCGGCCGAGGGTCGATTCGAGATCACCGCCGCGATCTCGGCACCGAGCTCTCCCCGCCGGATGGCCTCGTGGATCGCCAGAAAGTTCGATCCTCGCCCGGAAAGCAGAATCGCCAGACGAATGGCGCTCATCACTCCCCCTTCATCCGAACACGACGACGGGCCCGAACGTCCGCTCCACCTGCCCCCCTCGGCGTGGCTGGCAGAGAAGCCCGGTACGGAATGGAGCTCCTCGATCGGCCGGTCCGGCGACTCATTGGATCCAGCTCGCGAATCCGGCGGGCGGGAAGTCGTACTGGACCTTCCCCGTCCCCTTCACCACGTTACCGATGAAGTAGAAGATCTGACCGGCAGAGCGGAGTGCTTCGGAAACCGCGGAGACTTCATCGGGGCCGACGATCAGAACCATTCCGATCCCCATATTGAACACCCGGAACATCTCCTCGACCTCCACCTTCCCATGATGGAACAGGTATCGGAAGATCGGCTGGACATCCCAGGATCCGGCTTTGATCCTGGCGTCGCACTGTTCCGGAAGGACCCGAGGGACATTGTCGGTGAGACCTCCTCCGGTGATGTGCGCCATTGCATGGAGCAGCTTCCGATCGACCAGTGGGAGAAGGGAGCGCAGGTAGGAGACGTGCGGCTGAAGAAGCACCTCACCGATCTTGGCACCAAGGTCCGCGTGCACGCTCTGGAGATCGTCCCCCGCCTCCTCCACGATCCGCCGCGCCAGGGAATAGCCGTTGGTGTGCAGTCCGGTCGAAGGGAGTCCGATGAGCAGGTCACCCTCGCGGACACCGCGCCCGTCGATGAGCTTGTCCTCATCGACCACGCCCACCACGAACCCGGCGATGTCGTACTCCCCGTCACGATAAAATCCGGGCATCTCGGCGGTCTCTCCGCCGATCAGGGCCGCGCCGTTCTCGCGGCAGGCACGAGCCATTCCCCGCACCACGTCCACCATGACCGAGGGTTGAAGCTTCCCGGTCGCGAAGTAGTCGAGAAAGAACAGGGGACGCGCGCCCTGAACGAGAATGTCGTTCACGCAGTGCGACACCAGGTCCGCACCGACCGTATCGTGAATCTTCATCGCTCGTGCAACCGCCAGCTTGGTCCCGACGCCGTCCGTGGAGCTGACCAGAATCGGAGAGGTGAGATCCGGAAATGAGGCCCGGTACAGTCCTCCGAACAGACCGATCTCGGACATGACGTCTGGACTGAACGTATCCCGCACGAGCGTACGGACCTGGGAAAGGGCTTCATCCTGGGCATCGATGTCGACACCGGCGTCCCGATAGCGGCTCTGTTTCGTCATGGTCGCGAATTATATGTCCAGGCACCGGCGGGTGACAGCCGGTCTTTCCGATCGGGCAGACGAACCTCCGGTCAAACCCGGTAGAGCGAGGCACCCCAGTGGAGACCGGATCCCAGTGCGGTGAAACCGACCAGCATTCCCTCACGAATCCTCCCATCCTCACGACACTCGTGAAAGAGGATCGGCAGCGTGCCGGCCGTGGTGTTGGCGTACTTCTCGATGTTGTGCGGTACCTTTTCGGGAGCAAAACCGAGAGCCTTCTGCACCCCTTCGATGATTCGCAGATTCGCCTGGTGGACCAGGAGGATGTCGATCTCCTCGACACTCACTCCCGCCTCTGCGGCCACCTCCCGAACGGCCTCGGGCATTCGTGTCACCGCCTGGCGGAAGACGTCGCGCCCATGCATCGTCGGAATGATCTCGCCGGCGTCGATCTGCTCGTGGGTCACGTAGGGACGGCGCCGGAAGCTCGCCCCCTCGACCCAGAGAGCCGAATACGCGGAGCCATCGGTGAACAGCTTTGCGCCCAGGTAGCCTCGCGCTGGATCCTCGGAGGCCTCGACCACCACCGCTCCGCCACCATCGCCGAACAGTACCGTGCGGTCCCGGAACCGCGTGTTGTACTCGCGATCCTCGGGCGTGATCTCCCGGTCGCTCAGACCCATCACCCGATCCCAGCCTCGGTCCCAGGGCATGAACGGAGTGTGGACCTCCGCTCCCACCACCAGCACCCGCCGGAACTTACCGCTCCGGATCAGGGAATCGGCGAGATCGAGGCCGTAAAGGAATCCGGAGCACTGCTGCCGGACATCGAAGGTCGGGATATTCGGCAGTCCGAGCAGATCCTGAAGGAGCGGGCCGTTTCCCGGAAAGACGAAGTCGGGCGTCATCGTCGCGAAGATCACCGCATCGATCTGGTCCTTTGCGATCCCGGCGTTTTCGAGAGCGGCCTTCGCGGCGAGGGATCCGAGCTCGGATGAACCCTGACCGGGAGCGGCGAAATGACGCTGTTCGATTCCGCTCCGGGTTCGGATCCACTCATCCGAGGTATCCATGATCTGGCTGAGCGCCTGATTGGAGATCACCTTGTCGGGGATGCCGATCCCGCTTCCACTGATCACGCTTCGCATTGAGCCTCCTGCCCCGCCACTTCACCGGGTCCCGTTGTCGCGCGAGAAGAATGGGGTCGAATTGTACAGCAGCGTCGGCAGGGCTCCGCTCAGGCGTCGGCACGGCGACCGAGGGCCTCGAGATCCTCCGGAGAAAAGTGGTACTCGGCCCCACAGAACTGGCATACGGCTTCGGCCCCGCCCTCTTCCTCGATCATCTCGCGGATCTCCTCCGGATCGAGCAGGGCGAAGGGAGCCAGCGCCCGTTCGGGGGTGCAGGGACAGTGAAACTTCACCGGGATGTCGAGGCTCCGGTCCACCGACTTGTAGTCCACCCCCGCGAGGACCTCCTGGACCGCCTCCTCGACCGGCATGCGGCTCAGCAGCGTGCTGAACGAAGGCGCGTTGCGGACCTTCTCCTCCATCGTCTCGATTGCCGAGGTACTGGTGTGGGGAAACGACTGCACGATCATCCCGCCCGCGGCTTCGATCCCTTCAGGAACGACCCGGACGCCGAGCAGCACAGCGGAGGTGATCTGTTCGCTGTTCGCGAGAAAGTGTGTCAGGTCGCGCGCGATTCCACCGCTGACGAGCCGAACCTGAGAGGTGTACGGCTTGCCCGCCGGTGGCGTTCCCCGAATGACGGTCAGGTTTCCATCGGAACCGACCGCGCGGGAAACCTCGAGAGACGGGTCGTCGTAGCGGGGGTTCTGCACGAACCCGCGAACGGTACCCTCCCCCCGGGCCTCGGCGATGACCAGCCCCAGCGGACCGCCGCCATCGAAACGGAGGGTTACGTACTGGTTCTGAATGTTCTTGTCGAGCAGGCGGGCGAGAAGCAGCGCCCCGGTCATGGCGCGCCCCAGAGCGATCGCGGCCACCGGAGACATGTCGAGCCGCAGCCTGGCCGTCTCCACCGTCTGCGCGGTCTGAACGGCCAGCACCCGGAAGTCGCCTCCCCAGGCCATCCCCTGAATCATTCTGTCGCGGTCTTCGATCACTCTGCGCCCCGGTCCTCCGGACCTCTCCGCTGCAACTCCGGAACCATCACAAGATTCGCCGGCGGTTCGCGATTCCCCGATCCAGACCGGAATGGATGGGCTGGCCGGAGAATTGCTCTGTATCGCCGCTCAAACGCTTTGAAGGAGGCAAGAGATGATGAAGAAGATGTTGGCATCCATTGCGGTGTGCGGTCTGCTGATCGTCGGAGCAGTCGCGTGTAACGCCGAGAAAACAGGCGAGGATACATACAAGGTCGAAGTTCCGTCCGACCAGGCCGAGGCTGCCGCGGCGAACGCTGCACAGCAGACCGAAACCGCGGTCGACAGCGCCGGCCAGGCCGTCGAGCAGGGAGCCCGCAAAGCCACTCAGCAAACGGGTGAGGCGCTCAGTGAGGCCGGCCAGAACCTGCAGGACGCCGCCCAGCCGGGCGATCAGGATTCCACCGCGAAAGGGACCCGCTGATCGTCCCAGGCGGCCGGTAATTCCAGGCGGGGAGGGCTTCTCCCCGTCTTTTTCCTCTCCCCGCTGCATCCTTGGCCTGCTTTTCGTATGATCTCTCTCCGGCGGCAGCAGTCCGCTCCCACTCACGACGACTTCACCCGGAGCCGGCGGGGAGCCTTTTACATGCCGCAAAATTCATGTTGCGAGAGGAGACATTCATGGCCATACCCGTTGGAAGAACCTCCCTCGCCTCGGAAACGAGCACACTGAAGGTCGGAGACAAGGCTCCCGACTTCAAGCTCCCGGGGCACAGGAACGAGGAAACACACCGGCTCAGTGAGTATCAGGGGAAGAAGAACGTAGTTCTGGTTTTCTATCCCCTCGACTGGACTCCTGTCTGAACCGTGCAGATGCCGTCGTACGAGGCCGACTGGTCCGAGTTCGAACGGTATGATGCCCAGGTTCTGGGCATTTCGGTCGACAGTATCCCGAGTCACGTCGCATTCGCGAAGTCACTCGGAGGCATCACCAACTACCCGCTCCTCGCGGATTTCCATCCCAAAGGCGAAGTCTCGAAGAAATACGGCGTCTGGAAAGAGGACAAGGGAATCTGTGAGAGATCGATCTTCATCATCGACAAGAAAGGGATCGTCCGGTACATCGACGTGCACGACATCGGAGAACAGCCCGACAACGTGCAGATCCTCGATGTGCTGCGCGAGCTCGACTGACCTCTCGCTGACACCGCAGACACCCAGGGCGGCCGGGCTTGTCCCCGGCTCGCCCGCTCGAAAGGAATCATGCTGAACATCGCACGCCGCTGCATTCCATTCACCCCGTTCGATCGCGAACTGTCGAAAGCGGTGGTGACGCTGGCCACTGCCACGGGAGTCCACCTGAAGGATCAGGATCCTTTCCCCACCGAGGATCCCGGTGACGTCAGCTACCGGGTGATCCCGGGAGACACCTCCACCGCCGACCTCCGCATCGCGCATCACCATTACGACCACACCGAGGCCGATCGCGATCCGAATATCGTGTTTCCGCTCGACACACTCCGCGAGCTGGCGGATCAGGGAATCATCGCCGGGGTCAATGACAAACACTTCAGCTATGGGTTCACCACCCGATTACGTGAGCTCTACGAGGAAACGTTTCCGGAGATTGCGGATCAGATCGAGCGGTCCAAGACCCGGCTGGTGCTCCTGACGGCGGGATGCCCCGAGACCTGCCATCGCTCGGTCGGGCACCTCGCCCGGGAGATCGAAGCCCGCGGCGTTCCGACGCTGATCATCAGTGCCAGTCCCGCGGCCACCGAATCGATCCGCATTCCCCGGGCGATGACGTTCGAAGGCTGCGGCATCGGACGGGTGTGCGGCCCCGCCGGCGACCGGGACATGCATCGCCGTGTGGTGGAAACGGCGCTGGGGCTGTTCACCGAAGATGTGCCTCCCGGGAAAGTCCTCACCCGGTCGGTCTGAGACGTTTCGACGACGATCGGTTCCCATCAGGGCCGACGACCGGTATTCTTGTGAGATTCCGGCACCACCTGTCGTGAGCCGGAGTGTGACGCGTGAAGCGGACGGAGGAGACTGAACGCATTGACCACTGAACCTGGCAACGAAGAGGAAATCTGGTCCACCGAGGATGCCACGGAGCTCTACCTCATCGACCGGTGGGGCTCCGGATATTTTCACGTCTCCGGCGATGGAAAGCTGACCGTCGCCCCGCTGCAGGACAAAGGAGCGCGAGTCGCGATTGTGGACGTCGTGGCCGAGGCGCTGGACCAGGGACTGCAGACGCCTCTGCTGGTTCGGTTTCAGGATCTGCTCCGCCATCGGGTCGCCACCCTCAACGCCGCATTTCAGCACGCCATCAGTGAAAACTCCTACCGGTCGGAGTACCGCGGCGTCTTCCCCATCAAGGTCAACCAGCTTCGAGAAGTGGTCGAGGAGATCCTCGATGCCGGGCAGCCGCATCACTATGGCATCGAGGCCGGCTCGAAACCGGAACTGTTTGCCGCACTCGCCATCCACCAGGATCCCGAATCGCTGATCATCTGCAACGGGTACAAGGACGACCGCTTCATCCGGATCGCGTTGATCGGCCGGAAGCTGGGCAAGAAGGTGGTGATTGTCGTCGAGAAGCTTTCCGAGTTGCGGGCGATCCTCCGGATTTCCCGCGACATGAATGTGGAGCCGTGGATCGGGATGCGCGTTCGGCTTCAGGCCAAAGGGTCGGGAATCTGGGCGACCTCGGGAGGCGAGCACGCGAAGTTCGGCCTGACCACCTCCGAAATCCTCGAGGCGCTGGACATGCTGGCGCAGGAAGGGATGGAATCCTCGTTCCGGCTCCTTCACTTTCACATCGGCTCTCAGATTCCGGACATTCTCACCATCAAGCGGGCGGTCCGCGAGGCCGCCCGGTTCTACGCGAAGCTCCACAAGTCGGGCCACCCCCTCGAGTACCTCGACGTCGGCGGAGGGCTCGCCATCGATTACGACGGATCCCGTTCGACGTTCCACTCGTCGATGAACTACACCGTCCGCGAGTACGCGAACGACATCGTCTACAACATCGGGGACATCTGCGACCAGGAAGGCGTCCCACACCCCACCATCGTCTCGGAGTCGGGACGCGCGATCGTCGCCCATCACTCCGTCCTGGTGGTGGAGGCCTTCGGCTCGATCGAAAAGACCCCGCTCGACCGGGTCGCCCGCCGGCCACCCGACCACAAGCTCGTTCGCGATCTGATCGAAATCGACGGAAACCTCACCAGCCGCAACCTCAACGAGGCCTGGCACGACCTGGTTCAGATCAAAAACGAGGCGCAGTCCCTGTTCGAGCTCGGCTATCTCGACCTGGACGTCAAAGCCGCGGTCGAATCGCTCTTCTGGGAGATCGCCGAGAAGATCGAGCAACGATCGGCTCACGTGGATGAGACCGAGGTTCCCGAGTATCTGAATGATCTCCGGATGGAGCTGACCGACCAGCACATCTGCAACTTCTCGGTCTTTCAGAGCCTCCTGGACCACTGGGCTCTGGGCCAGCTCTTCCCCATTCTTCCGCTCCATCGACTGGACCAGAAGCCGGAGGTGCAGAGCACGCTGGTGGACATCACCTGCGATTCGGATGGAAAGGTGTCGAAGTTCATCGACATCGCCGACGTCCGCACCACTCTTCCTCTCCATCCCATCACTCAGGAGCACTACTATCTCGGCGTCTTTCTCACCGGTGCCTACCAGGACATCATGGGCGACATCCACAACCTGTTCGGCCGGGTCAACGAGGCCCACGTTTTCCTCGACGAGGACGAGGAGAGCGGATTTTACGTGGAAGAAACCATTCCCGGGAATACCATCGGCGAAGTCCTGATGATGACCCAGTACGACATGAACGAAGTGGTTCGAAAGATGAAGTCTCAGATCGATGCCGCCATCAAGGACGACCGGCTCAAACCGACCGAGGGCATGCGGTTGCTGGCGGAATACGAACGCGGCCTCAAGGACCAGACCTATCTCACTCTGGAGTGACGGCGATCACTGCCTCCGATCCCTTTTCAGGACTAAATCGCGGGCGGATTCGGTTCTTTTTGTCATCGGATCAGGAGACAACCAATGAAATCGACTGCCATCAGTATTCTCGTTTCCATGCTCCTCGCGACCTCGGCGTTCGCCGTGGGCGAGGCGCGCATTCAGCTCAGTGTGGTGGATGCTCAGGGGAACCCGATCGAGGGAGCCAAAGCCACGGTGACCGCAACGGAAAAGCGGACCTGGGAGCAGACCTACGAGAGCAATTCCGAGGGATTGATCACCGTGCTGGTGATCGACGGAACCATCCCCTACAAATTTCACATCGAGAAGCAGGGATATGCGGCCTGGGAAGATGTGATCAAAATGAAACTCATTCCGGAGAAAAATTTCCAGACCGTCACCCTGGTGCCACCAATGATGGCCGGTCCGTCGCTCGGTGCCGCGGAAGGTGGCGAACCGGATCCTGCCCGCGTGGCTTACAACGAAGGCGTTGCTCTGCTGAAGGACGGAAAGGAATCGGAAGCAATCACATCCTTCCAGAAGTCCCTGGAGCTCGATCCTTCGCTGGTTCCCGCCCATGCCGCTCTGGCGACGATCGAATACCGGCTCGAACAGTGGCCAGCCGCAATCGAGCATGCGAATGCGGCGCTTGATCTCGGTGGCGATGACCAGAACATGTTCGCCATTCTCAGCTTCGCCTACGAGAAGGTCGGCAACAAGGAAAAGGCCAGGGAGTTCCGGGCCAAGGCTCCGGCCAATGCATCGCAGCTCTTCAACGACGCCGTGCCGCTGCTCAATGCGGGAAAAGACGCAGAGGCCGAGCAGCTTCTGCTCCAGGCGATCCAGGCCGACGACACCTTCGCCCTCGCTCACTACGAGCTCGGAAGCGTGTACGCCCGCGCCGGGAAGATCGAGAAAGCGAGACAGCATCTTTCCCGCTACCTCGAGCTCGAGCCGAATGGAGATCAGGCGGCCATCGCGAAGGAAATGCTGAAGTACCTCAAGTAGGGTTCCCCTTCATCGAATCGCACCAGGCCGGCCGGAAGCTCTTCCCGCCGGCCTTTTTTCGGTGCCGCTGTACAATGATTCCGGAAGTCGAACAGGGACGATCATCATGGACACTCACGAGCTCTTCAACCATGGACCCCGCGAAGCCCGGCGCAAAGCGACGCTTGCACGGGACATCGCCGAACAGCACACCCACCCCTGGAAGTGGCCATTCCTTCGAGCAGAGCGTTTCGCGCGGGAACAGCCGGTGGCGGCAGTCCTGGCTGCCATGCTCACCGGACTGCTCGCCGGCCTCAGACTCTGCCGGAAGTAGTCACCGGCGACTCTCCACCGAAGGGCCCATCGACTCAGGCACCATTACGCGCCCAGCCGGCAACCGATGCTCGTAAGAACCCGATCTGAAGGCCGGGTTCCGAGCAGCGCCCGGAGCCTACCAGCGAAGGATTCCGCCCTCTTCCAACTCGTCGAGCAGGGCGTTCGCGAGATCCTCGAGGTCGCCCGATTCCTCCTCCGCAATTCTCTGGAGAAGCTCCTCGGCATCGAATTGCGCGAAGGTGGCATAGGCGAACAGAGCACCTTCGCGGACGGGCTCCGGCTCCGAGCGATCACCCGCGATCCTCTGTGCATCGGCTCGGAGCTCATCGAGCTCCCAGTCGACACTTTGCCGGAATGCCTCGCCCCTCACCAATGGATCGAGCGACGCGTCCCGCGCGGCCGCGATCAGATCCGAGTCCCAGCCGGCACCGTGGCCCATGGCGAAGACCGCGGTGAGCTGCCATTCCGGATCGTCACTGGCTCGAAACTTCCTGATCAGCTCGACGTGCTCGTCGCTGATGCAGCGCACCGCCGCCTCGAACGCCCGCCGCCTCACCAGCTTCGGCTCCGTTTCATCGCGGACCACCCCGAGAAGCGACGCATGAATCCTCTGCGCCAGCTCAGGATCGACCTCGGGCTCACCGATCGGGAAGGGGTCGTCCCGCTCCATCTCCCAGAGCTCCAGCGACGGACCGAGCCCGATGGCCGCCCGCGCACGAAGCTCCGGATCCGCCTTCCGATCGCGCACGAGATCGAGGAGTCGCGTTCGCTCGCGATCCTCGAGCATTCCGCTGATCCGGTCGAGAAGCTCATCCAGAAGCTCGGGGTCGAGGCTCTCGAGCACCCGGTCGAAGACTTCCGATCGCTCCTCCTCGGCGCTGAACACGTCGAGGCTCTCGATCCGGTCTTGCAAACCTGTCATCAGTCCCTCCTGTGATTGTCCAGACGCGACACATGCTCCGGGTCGCGGTGACCTATTCTCCCGAACGAAACGGGCGCATGCCAAAACCTTTTTCAGGAACCCGCGCGTTGCCTCTCCAGCCTGGTGTAGTGTCTCGTAAATTCGGTACATTTTGCTGGTGGTGCTTGCGAGTCGAGATCAAGGAGCGAGGCGGAGTCGAGGTGTTCCTCGGCGACGACAAGCGACGCAGAGATCGGCCGCAACCACCACCAGCCCGAAGGGTTGCGGCGAATTTACGAGACACTACACTAGTGTTCTGGCCGATGGCGAAGACCCCACCCGCACCGCTGCCGGGTTGAGTGAGGAGCGTCGCACGCGACACATGCAGCCGGGCGTGGCCAGATCAGAGACGCACCCTCGAAATCGATCCGGCCGAAGTCGTCATAGCTCGGAGCCATCGCGCAGGCGATCGACGACAGTCGAGAGTGTACCAAGGGCGTGGCCGATCGCGTCGCCGGGCATGACCTCGGTGAGGGTGCGGTGAGCCTCCTGCCACGCGTCGATCGCCTTCCCGAGAACGCCTTTTCCCCTGACTGCGAGGCGAATACTCGACGGCCTGGAACCGGCCCCCTCCCGCATGGTGATCAGCCGCCGTTTCCGGAGGAGCGAGAGGTTTCGGGAAAGAGTCGAGGGATCCAGTTGAAGAAAGTGCGCCAGGTCTCGAAGCGAAAGGGGCTCGTGCACCGCAATTGTGGCGAGCACGGGAAGCTGGATCGCCGAGATTCCGCACGGCCGGAGGTATGAATCGTAGTGGCGCGTGACGATACGTTCGATCCGCCTGAGACGCAGGCTCGCGCACTCACGTCCCATGGCCAGGCAGGCTTTGTACGTATCGCGTCCCTGAGGTTCGGATTGGGGATCCTGCTCTTTCATCGCAAGAACCTCATCATACTCCTTCTCCTTCGGGATCAATCGTAGCCGATCGGGCGGGAACCGATCGAGTTGATGAACCCGATGATACTGGTGGTCTTTCATCCGGGTTCCGATGTAGAATTCACCTACTGTGTTGTATATGCATCACGGTTGACCTCGCAACGACGATCGATTCCACCCGGGGTGCGCTTCCGGGAAACCTCCGTCGCCACTGAGAGGACCCGGAACGTTCCGGCATCCCCGCGGTCGAGGCTCAGCGATTCTTCACGATGTTGAGTTTCACGGAGGTGTCGATTGACGTACCGATTCTCTCGGGTCGCGAGTCTCTGCCTGCTTCTGGCTTGTCTCGCGACGCTTGCCGCATCGCCCGCTTCAGCGGTGACGTCGCAGTTCAGGATTCTTCTGGATCTCGACGCGAATCCTGCCACCGGATGCTCGGTCTCCACCGCCGACGGACCCTTCTACGGCGCGGAGCAGATTCTGATCACCACCGTCGAGACCACCGCACCGGCAACCGCCATGGTGACCCGGGTCGAGCGTCAGGTCTGCGTCGATCCGACCACCAGCACGTTCGGCTCTCCGATCCTCGTCGATGATTCCGGGTGGCCCGTCGGCGTGGCTGCCGGCACCGGAGGCCTCAATGTCATCGAGACGTACATCCCCGTCTCCGTTCTCGACATCACCCCCGATCTGGTCCGGATCGGCGTCGCCGCCAGCGACGACCAGGGCGACGACGCGCTGCTGACCGTCGGCGGCGGCCAGTCGATCTACCTCAACCTGCAGAGTGTCTTCGACATCCCCGCACTCACCCCCTCCGGTCTTGCCGCGTTCGGACTGCTCTGCGCGATGACCGCGCTCCTGATCCTCCGCAAACGCCAGCACTCTCTGGTAGTGCTCCTGATCGCCCTGGCTCTCTTTTCCGCCGCCGGCACAGCCTGGGCTGCCTGCCTGCTCGACGGCAGTCCCGCAGACTGGACCGGCCTCAGCCCACTCGCCACGGATGCCACGGGCGACGGCCCGGTCGGAGTCGACCTCGGAGCGATCTTCGGACGTGGAGATCAGCAGCAGCTCTGTTTCCGGATCGATTCCGACCTCCGGTTCAATACCGATCCAACCGCCGATGGCCAGACCATCAGCACCGATGAAGACACTCCCCTGACGATCACCCTCACCGGCTCGGATCCCGATGCCGGCGACACGCTGACGTTCTCGATCGTTCCCGCGACCGGCCCTGACCACGGGATGCTCTCGGGCACCGCGCCGGATCTGACCTACACCCCCGACGCCGATTACAACGGTCCCGACGCCTTCACCTTCCAGGTCGACGACGGGAATGGCGGCAGCGACACGGCGGTGGTGTCGATCACCGTCGAGCCGGTCAACGACGCCCCGGTGGCGGACGCCGACGCCTACGCGGTGGACGAGGGCGGGACGCTCAATCAGCCGGCGCCTGGGGTGCTCGACGGTGACACGGACGTCGACGGGGACGCGTTGACGGCGGTGGTCGACAGCGGTCCGGCGAACGCCTCGTCGTTCACCTTCAACGCGGACGGCTCGTTCAACTACACCCACGACGGCAGCGAGACGACGAGCGACTCATTCACCTACCACGCCAACGACGGGGCGCTGGACTCGAACGTGGCGACGGTGACGATCACCATCAACCCGGTCAATGACGCGCCGGTGGCCGACGACGACGCCTACGCGGTGGACGAGGGTGGGACGCTCAACCCGCCGGCGCCGGGGGTGCTCGACGGCGATACCGACGCCGAGGGCGACCCGCTGACGGCGGTGTTCGACAGCGCGCCGGCGCACGCAGCGTCGTTCACTTTAAACGCGGACGGCACCTTCAGCTACACCCACGACGGCAGCGAGACGACCTCGGACAGCTTCACTTACCACGCCAGCGACGGCTCGCTCGATTCGAACGTGGCGACGGTGACGATCACGATCAACCCGGTCAACGACGCGCCGGTGGCGGACGACGACGGCTACGCCGTGGACGAGGGCGGCACCCTGAACGAGCCGGCGCCGGGGGTGCTCGACGGCGATACCGATGCCGAGGGCGACCCGCTGGCGGCGGCGATCGACAGCGGTCCGGCGCACGCCTCGTCGTTCGCGCTCAACGCGGACGGCTCGTTCAGCTACACCCACGACGGCAGCGAGACGACGAGCGACTCGTTCACCTACCACGCCAACGACGGGGCGCTGGACTCGAACGTGGCGACGGTGACGATCACCGTCAACCCGGTGAACGACGCGCCGGTGGCCGACAACGACGCCTACGGTGTCAACGAGGGTGGCACGGTCTCCGACGTGGCGCCCGGCGTCCTGGCCGGCGACACCGACGCCGAGGGGACGCCGCTGCAGGCCCTGCTGGTCACCGGCCCATCCCACGCCGCGGCCTTCACCCTCAACACCGACGGCTCGTTCAGCTACACCCACGACGGCAGCGAAGTGCCGCCCGTCGACTCGTTCACCTACATGGCGAACGACGGGTCGCTGAGCTCGAACGTGGCGACGGTGACGATCACCATCACGCCGGTCAACGACGCGCCGGTGCTCGATCTCGACGCCGACGACAGCGGCGGCACCGCGGGGGCGGACTACGCCATCACCTTCAACGATGGTGACCCGGCGACGCTGCTCGAGGACGCGGCCGACGCGACGATCACCGACGCCGACTCGGCGACCCTGACGACGCTCACCGTCACCCTGACCAACCTGCTCGATGCCGGCTTCGAGGTCCTGGACGTCGATCTCACCGGCGCCGACGCGGCGTTCTCGAAGACGTATGACACGACGACGGACCCGGGCCAGGGGGTGCTCACCGTCACCGCGGCGCCGCCGCGCCCGATCGCCGAGTGGGTGACCCTGCTGCGTAAGGTCACCTACTTCAACGGCGACGACGACCCTGACACCACGGACCGCGTGGTGCACTTCGTGGCCAACGACGGCGCCGACGACAGCAACGTCGCCACCTCGACGGTGACGGTGGTGGCGGTCAACGACGCGCCGGTGGCCGTGGCCGACGCGGCGACGGTGGCCGAGGGGAGCACGGTGACGGTGTTGGATTCGGCGGCGAGCAGCGTGCTGGACAACGACACCGATCCCGAGGGCGACACGCTGAGCGCAGTGCAGGTCAGCGGCCCGGCACACGCCAGCTCGTTCACCCTCAACGCCGACGGCACCTTCAGCTACACCCACGACGGCAGCGAGACGACCAGCGACTCGTTCACCTACAAGGCCAACGACGGGGCGCTGGACTCGAACACCGTGAGCGTGACGATCACGATCAACCCGATCAACGACGCCCCGGTGGCGGTGGCCGATTCGGCGACGGTGGACGAGGGCGGCACGGTGGCGGTGCTCGACTCGGCGCAGGCCAGCGTGCTGGCCAACGACACCGACGCCGAGAACGACTCGCTGACGGCGATTCTGGTCACCGGCCCGGCGCACGCCAGCGCGTTCACCCTCAACGCCGACGGCACCTTCAGCTACACCCACGACGGCAGCGAGACGATCAGCGACTCGTTCACCTACAAGGCCAACGACGGATCGCTCGATTCGAACACCGTGAGCGTGACGATCACGATCAACCCGGTCAACGACGCGCCGGTGGCGGTGGCCGACTCGGCGACGGTGGACGAGGGCGGTACGGTGGCGGTGCTCGACTCGGCGCAGGCCAGCGTGCTGGCCAACGACACCGACGCCGAGAACGACTCGCTGACGGCGATTCTGGTCACCGGTCCAGCGCACGCCAGCGCGTTCACCCTCAACGCCGACGGCACCTTCAGCTACACCCACGACGGCAGCGAGACGACCAGCGACTCGTTCACCTACAAGGCCAACGACGGATCGCTGGACTCGAACACCGTGAGCGTGACGATCACGATCAACCCGGTCAACGACGCGCCGGTGGCGGTGGCCGACTCGGCGACGGTGGACGAGGGCGGTACGGTGGCGGTGCTCGACTCGGCGCAGGCCAGCGTGCTGGCCAACGACACCGACGCCGAGAACGATTCGCTGACGGCGATTCTGGTCACCGGCCCGGCGCACGACAGCTCGTTCACCCTCAACGCGGACGGCACCTTCAGCTACACCCACGACGGCGGCGAGACGACCTCGGACAGCTTCACCTACAAGGCGAATGACGGGTCGCTGGACTCCAACGTGGCGACGGTGTCGATCACCGTCAATCCGGTCAACGACCCGCCGGTGGCCAACCCGGACACCGCCGACATCACCGAGGAGGCGCCGAACGTCGCCGCCGCCAACGTGGTGATGGGCAACGTGCTGACCAACGACACCGACCCGGACAGCGTGCTGACGGTCAGCGCCGTCACCGGCGGCACGGTCGGCAGCCCGGTGGCCGGCAGCTACGGCTCGGTCACGATCGGGAGCGACGGTAGCTACACCTACGCCCTCGACGACAGCAACCCGACGGTCAACGCCCTGCTGCTGTTCACGGACACGCTCACCGACGTCTTCACCTACACCGCCAGCGACGGCTCGCTGACCGACTCGTCGACGCTGACCGTCACCATCCACGGCGCCGACGACCCGGCGACACCGGTTGACGACGGCTTCGACTTCATCGGCAACACCGAGCTCCGCGTCGATTTGGCGGCCGCGGCGACGCCGCATGCGCTGGAGACCACGGTCTCCGGGTTCGGCCTGATCGACAACGACTTCGACCCGGACGGCGGTCCGGCGATCACCGTCTCCGGCATCGTCGGCTGCGGCGACGTGACGGCGCCGTTCGACTGCGTCATCGCTGGCGAAGGCACCGTTTCGCTCAACAGCGACGGCAGCTTCAGCTTCGTGCCGGTCGCCGGCGATGCCGATGCAAGCGCCACCTTCCAGTACAAGCTGACGGGTAACGTCCTCAGCACCGGCACCGTGACCCTGACCCGGCACGAGCGCGTCTGGTACGTCAAAAACAACGCCGCGGCCGGCGGCACCGGCACCTCGGTCGCACCGTTCACCACCATCACCGCGGCGAACCTGTCGGACAACGACGGCGACGGCGACCTGACCGACGACCTCGACAGCGCCAACGACTACATCTTCGTCTACTTCGGCAACGGCACCTCGAGCGGCCAGTCGACCGGCCTGGTGCTCGAGGGCGGCCAGCACCTGATCGGCGAGCACGCCGGGCTGTCGCTGCCGGTGAATCTCAACGGCAACGGCTCGCCGACGGTGCTGGTCGCCGCCGTGCCGGGCAACCGGCCGCTGCTCGACGACACCGTGGCCGACGGCTTCGACGGCGTCGAGGCGCACAACGTGGTGCCGGCGGAGGTCACCGGCATGAACCTGGCCGGCAACACCAACGCCCTCGACTGGACGACGACCGCCGCATTTGCCGGCAGCGGCACCTTCACCATCCGCGACAACGTGGTGCGCTCGGCCGGCGTCGAGGGCGTCGACGTCAACCTGGCGGGAACGACGACCGTCGGCTTGTCGTTCCACGACAACACGATCACCTCGACCGGGACGGCCTTCGACCTGCAGGAGACCGGCACCGGCTCGGTGACCATCACCGCTTTCGACGGCAACGTCGTCCACGGCAACACCGGCGGCTCGGGCCTGGTCGTCAACACCGCGCTCTTCGACGCGGTGCCGGGCGGCGGGGTCGACACCGTTCTCGGCGGCACGACGACGATCGGCGCCTCGGGCAACGGCGTCGGCCAGGCCGGCCTGCTGCTGAGCAACGTCCAGGGCGACCTGCACTTCGCCAACCTGTCGATCTACGCCGACAGCGGTACCGGTCTCGGCGTCGCCGGCACCGGCTCCGGCATGCAGCTGCGGGTCAACACCGGCGGCCCGGCCACCGGCATCGTGCAGGCGACCAACGGCCCGGCGGTCTCCGCCAGCGCCGCCGCCCTCGACCTGCGGCTGACCGACATGGACAGCACCAACAGCACCAGCCAGGGCGTGTCGCTGACCAACGTCACCGGCACGCTGACGGCGGAGAGCGGCAGCGCCATCACCGAAGCCACCGGCACCGACTTCCTGATCAGCGGCGGCACGGCGACGGTGACCTACAAGGGCACGATCACCGACGATGTCGGCCAGCTCGTGTCGGTCTCCGGCGCCACCGCCGGCGTCAAGAGCTTCGAGGGCGCGATCACCGACGGGGACGACGGCGACGGCAACGGCGTGTCGTTGTCGAGCAACACGGGCGCGACGGTGCGCTTCTCGGGCGGCCTGGTGCTGTCGACCGGCGCCAATGCCGCGTTCTCCGCGACCGGCGGCGGCACCGTGGCGATCTGCGACGAGACCCCGTGCAACAGCGCGGCGACCGGCTCCAACGTCAACAAGATCACCACCACCACCGGCACGGCCTTGAACGTGGCGAACACGACGATCGGCAGCCAGAACCTCGAGCTGCGCAGCATCACGGCGGGCACGGCGGGGGGCGGCCCGGCCAACGGCATCGTGCTCAACAACACCGGCTCGGCGGGCGGCCTGAAGGTCAAGGGCACCGGCTCGGCGGGCAGCGGCGGCACGATCCAGAAGACCACCAGCGACTCCATCGCGCTGACCAGCACGCAGCACGTGGCGCTGTCGTCGATGAACGTGCAGAACAGCCTGGAGAGCGGCATCCTCGGCTCCACCGTCACCGATCTCGACCTCACCGGCTGCAGCTTCACCAACAACGGCGACGACTCGGCGGACGTCGGCGTCAAGGTGACCAACCTGGCCGGCTCGGCGACCTTCAGCGGCACCTCGATCACCGGCTCGGCGCTGGCCAACGTGTTCATCGACAACACCGCGGCGGCGCTGAGCTCGTTCACCATCTCGGGCGGCAGCTACAGCAGCCTGGGGACGACCTTCGGCGGCAACTCGATCCTGCTCAACATTCGCGGCACGTCGACGCTGACCACCGGCAGCATCTCCGGCATCACGGTGTCGAACAACAAGCCGGCGCGCGGCATCACCGTGCAGGCGCAGGACACGGCCACCATCTCCGCCTTCACGGTGCAGACCAGCACCTTCACCAACAACGGCCTGCAAGCGAGCTTCGAGCAGTCGGGGTCGGCCAACCTGTCCTTCAAGCTGCTCAACAACCCGACGATGACGATGACGCTGCCGACGTCGGGCACCAGCCATGCGGTGAACGTGTCGAGCTCGTCGACCTCGACCGGTGGCACCATTCAGGGCCGCATCCAGGGCAACACGATCGGCAACGCCGCGGTGGCGAGCTCCGGTTCGCCGATCGGCAACGGCATCCGTGTCCTGGTCCAGGGCCGCACCACCGCCACGCTGCTCATCGATGGCAACACCATCCGCCAGGTGCCGCAGGCGCGCGGCATCGACGTCCAGTTCCTCGGGCCGCTCTCCTCGGGGCAGCCGTTGTCGCAGAGCGACGTGACGATCACCAACAACGACGTCAATCCGCAGGATTCGACGGGCTTCCCGACCGCCGCCATCTACCTGGCGGCGGACAGCCAGGGCGGCTCACCGGTCCGCATGCGGTCCGACGTGCGCAGCAACTCCGTGCCGGCCGGCGCCGCCTTCGACTCGCTACCGACCTTCCTGATCGTCGACGAGGTCGCGGCGGCGGCGGAAGCGCAGCTCGTCGACACCGCGCCGGCGAGCGCGAGCTGCACCGCGCAACTGACCAGCACCAACACCGGTAGCGCGTCCGCGGCGGCCGGCTGTGCCTTGATTGCGGGGCCGATCAATACTCCTCCGTAGTGTCAGGAGGGTCACTGCAGGTCATTTACGGGAAAGGGGGAGGGGGAGGGGATGGCGGAACCATTCCGCAGCGAAGCTCGGATGATGAGCTTCGTGGTGTCCACCGAGCCCGGCGATGATGTCGCTGCTCGTACCACCTTCGGTGGCAACCCGGTTCTGCTCAGCACAGATCCGTCGGGCAGCCGCTGGCGTAGAGCGACGTGGCGATCACCGACAACGACGTCAATCAGCTCTGAATGGGTCGATTCGAAGGGCCCCGGTCAGCGATCCTCCAGCGCGCTGATCATCACGTAGTAACCGTCCGGGTCCCGGAGTGCGAGCTCCATCGTCCCCGTCTTCGGGTTGAGGTGCGGCTCTTCGTCCAGCCGGTCGACGAGCGCACGTGCTCTCGGAACCGCCAGGTCGAAATCATCGATGCGGAAGAACAGCAGCAGACCGTTGCCCGGCGCCGCGTGATCCGGACTCTCCAGCGGCGGATGCTCATGGGCACCCCACTGGTGAAGACAGAGCAGAACCGTTCCATCGGAGTCGAGAATCTGACCGAAGTCGTCATGGGCCGGAGCCGTGGCCGGCAGCCCGAAGAGCGACTGGTACCACTCGAAACTGGCTCGCACATCGCGAACGCCGATGATTGTCCAGGTACGCCTCATGCGGATTCTCCTTCAGCCGGCATCTCACCCGGCCCGCTTCAACTCGACACGACGGTTCTGCGCCCGGCCGAGAATAGTGTCGTTCGTGGCAACCGGTCGCGAGGCCCCGAAACCCTCCGTACTCAGATGCGTGCCGTCGATTCCCGCTCCGATCAGGTAGCTCCGGACCGAGGCGGCCCGACGTGTCGACAGATCCTGGTTGTGTTCCGGATTTCCGGTCGAGTCGGTATGTCCTTCGATCGTCAGTGCCCAGTCGGGATGCTCGCGAAGCACCTCGACGATCCGGTCCAGAGTGGGCTTCGATTCGCCGCGGATCGTGTCCGAATCCACGTCGAAGTTGATCCCGTACACCACCGCGTGTCCCGACTTCTGAAGATCCTCGGCGAGCTGGTTCTTTGCACCCCCGGACCAGTGCGCGCAACCTCCGATCTCATCACTCGTCTTCTTCCCGTCCCAGAATCCCGGGGCGCTGTCGGTTCCCTCCGCGCGCCACCAGAGACCGTTGAGCCTGGTTCCGTCCGGAGAGAACACCATCACCGCCGGACCGGAGCCGTTCGACTGCCGCCACTCGGCCGTCATCACCCGACCCTCGAGCCCTCCCGTGATCCGTCCGGCCGACGTCTCGTAGCAGCCGGTGACGGAGGTTCCTTCCTGCCGCAGATGCATCGCGCCGTACTCGGTCTGATACGTCCCGCTGATATTGCTCGCGGCAAGCGGCTCGAGCTGACGTCCCACCGCCCGAACCTCCATCAGCTCGACGTAGTCGGACGCGCCGTGATTGTCCGCCACCCGGATCCGGACCCAACGCCCCGGAACCGGCCTGGCCACAGCGAAGAGCTGATTGTCACGCCGCGGATCGAGGGCGACGCTGGCGATCTGCTGATACCCATCGGTCGGGCTCGTGTCGGACACCTCCACGGTAACGTGATTCGCACCCCGTCCCTGGCCGTCGATGCCGGCGGTATCGAACACCAGATGGGTCAATTCGCTGCGGGTGGCCAGGGAGATGACCGTCGTCTGATTGCCGACGACTCCCTTCTCCGAGGCCCATCCGGTGCGTGGGTTTCCATCGAGCATGAGAAGCGCCGACCAGGAACGGCTGTATTCGCTCGGCCTGATCGCCACGGTGGCTCCCGAAGAAAACGAGGTCAGGCTCGGTTGATCGAGGAAGTGACTCAGCGTCTCGCCATATCCCCGGACCTCCATGATCTCGCTGTAGTCCGCGGCCCCGTTGTTGTCGAGAACGGTGAGCCGGATCCAGCGGCCCGCTGAGCTGTTCGCGAGCGTGAACGCCTGCTCGCTGCGGTCCGGGAGGGTGACCGTTCCCACCATCGTGAATCCGGTGGAGCGGCTCTGGTTCGAGGTCTCGATGGTCACCTCTCTCGCGCCCCGTCCGTCGCCGTCGATCTTCCGCGTGTCGAACACCATCGCATCGAGGCGGATCTGCTCCGGTGACTCGATCACCATGACCTGGTTCTTCGTTTGACCGTTCGTCGACGCCCATCCGGTCTTCGGGTCTCCGTCGAGAATCCCCGCCGCGGCCCAGCCCTCGGAATACTCGGAGGGACGGATGACCACGGCCACGCCACGGTTCGCCGAGAGGAGGTCGTCCCCCGCCGGCAGAGTCGAAGTGGCATTCACGCGAATCGCGCTCGAGGGTGATGGTTGCGCGGCGGCGGCGGCCGACGCTCCCGACGCTTCCGGCTCGGGAAGGGCAGCCTTCTTTTCGCCGCACGCGAGAACGAGCGTCAGGAGGATGGCCAGAGGGAGAAACCAGAGCTTCATCACGACCTCCGATCGTCGGGTCCGTCCCAGGGAGGATCAGTCCTCGCTTCGCGTCTCGGCGATGGCAACCACGATAGCGCAAACCGCAGCGTCGCGCCCATTCCGCCCTGCATTCTCCCCTTGATGTCAGCAGTCGCATGGCCAGCCATTTAGCGCCACCTGACTCTGCCGCTCCGGCCGAACCCGTGAGTCCGAGTCATCGACCCGACGCGGGCAAGATCAGGCATCTGGCGATCCCATTGCCGTTCGGACCGGTTCGGCGTACGATCTGCCAAATCGAAAGTGAGGTTTGTCATGCGTCTCGTCCGGGTCGGGGCTGTCTCTCTTCTCGTTCTCCTCTGCTCGATCTCCGCGGGAGCCGTCGAGTATCGACAGATCATGGAGTTGTTCGAGCGGGTCGACTCGGCGATCGAATCGGGGACGATCGTGCCGGAACGGGACCTGGCGCCGGTGATCGAGATGCTCCGCCGGACGGCCAACGACCCGGAGAATCAGGAGCGGGTGGTGGAACGCATCAGCGACCTCGGGGAGGCCGACGGGCGAAGCCCGGCGGCGGTCAAGCGATACCTGCTCGATCAGGCGACACCGCTTCTGCTGGAGATCTCGGAGAATCCGAAGAACAAATGGTCGCTGCGCGGTTCCGCGATGTTCGCGCTGCGCGACATGGGAGCGCCGCGCCCGGTGCTCGAGCGTCTCATCGCAATGGCCGCGAAGGACCCCGACGAGTTCGTGCAGAGCCGGGGTGAGATCCTCCAGGGCTTCGTCCGCTCAATGCCGGAAGAGAACGAGATGGACAGCGTCCGACCCACCGATCCGGAGAAGGAGCGAAAAGCCATCGCACTTCTTCAGTCACACAATGCGGGCATCTCACTCGATCAGTTGCGGATGTCGGCGGTGGAGGTTCATCCCGATGAGATCAGGGCTCTTCTCGATGCCGGGGTCGATCCGAATGGAGGTGCCGCGGGCGACCGCCCTCTCGTTCGTCTTCTCAGCGCCTGCTCCTCTCACGGCGAGAGTGAGGAGCTGCTCCAGGCCCTCGACCTGCTCGTCACGGCGGGCGCCGATCTCGGCGCCCTCGACGAGAATTCGAACCCGCCGGTGATGAGCGCGGCACAGTATTGCGGTGCGAAGGTGGTCGACCGGCTCGTGGCCGCGGGCGCGAAGATCAATGTCGCCAACGGGAGCGGAATCACACCGTTGATGATGGCCTGTTTCACCGGGCATCTCGACGCCGCCGAGGCGCTGGCGGACAAGGGAGCCAGGCTGACTCCCGAGCAGGCATCGATGATCTCCGCGAGCGCGACCGATCCCCGGGTGAAAGGGATCGTCACCAAAGCGACGGCAAAGAAGAAGTCGAAGTGACCCTTCGACCTCCGACGCAGAACCGCCTCGGGATGACGATCTGATGTCGAGCACGTTCATCGCTCAGTACGGCTCGATCCTGAAATCGGTCGCCGTCCTGACCATGAGCTTCATCCTGCTGGAGATGTTCCGGCCGGCACAGCCCCAGAGGCCGGTGCGCAGCAGAGCCTTCAATCTCCTCTACCTGCCCTGGATCGTGGCGTGGATCCTTGCGCTCCAGTTCGTCTTCGCTCCCCTCTTCACCCTCCTCCTCGTACGGACCGAATGATGGATCCGATGCCACTGGGGACGGCGAAAGGGGGCGTGCTCCCGAATCTGATCCCGATGCCTGCGAGCCCGTTCACCCACATTCTGTTCGCACTCGGATTCGCACTCATCTGGGATCTATGGCAGTACTGGGTTCATCGCTGGCAGCACACCTCGCCGTTTCTCTGGCAGACCCACAAGCTCCATCACTCGGATCGAGCGCTCAACTCGACCACCCAGGCCCGGCATCACGCCACCCACTATCTGCTGTTCATGATTCTCTACTCTCCACTGCTGGTTCTGTTCGGAACCATGGCGCCTCATGCCATCGCCGCCTTCCTGATGTTCCAGCTCTGGGGATTCGTCGACCACGCCAACGTCCGGGTTCACCTGGGACCCGTCACTCCCGTCGTTGCGGGTCCGCTACTACGCACCGGGCGCCGGGTGAATTTCCCGTGACCAGCCTCGCCAGGCCGACGAATGAGAGCCCGCTGGTGGAAGCGACCATCTCGCCGCTTGCCGCGGGGCGGCGCGGATTTCCGTCCGCCGCGGGGGACGGTGATCAAGCTCCGCTCCGATTCCTCCCTGGTTTGCTCCGTCAGCTCGGCACGAACCTCACCCGATCGCCGACTCGGACCGTGCCGGGCCGCACCACGGTGGCGTACCCCCCCGCGTGGTCGAGGTGGACGATCGACTTCATCACCGTCGCCTCGCTCGCGGCGGTCTCCGGACCGAGGTCGACCATCCGCCGATCGCCCGTTCCGCTCGCCAGATCCCGACGAGTTGGAAACGCTCGCCCAAATTGGGGCGCAGGAGGCATTCGGCCTCCTTCTCGGCGATGCCCTTGCGCCCGGCGCAGGCCGCTGGCTCCGATCCTACTTTTCCCGGTTCAACTCGATTCCAGGACCCGCCTCCGCCAGGCCATGCATTCTCCTGCGGGCGCCCGCGGCCAGCGGGACCACGATCAGAAACAGAAGTGTCAGAGCGCTGATCCAGGCCCCGGTCCTCCGGTCGGCGCCCGGCTCGAACTGCAGCTCCAGCTCGTGCTTCCCGCGGGGGGCGTCCACTTCCATCAGACCGTCGCGGCTGCCGACGTGGATGGGCACGGGCCGGCCATCCATCCGTGCGACCCAGCCAGGGTACGCGAAGCTCCGGATCTGGAGCCGATCGTTCTCCGCGGCGGTGATCCGGATCTTTTTCGCCTCGCTCTGCCACTCGAGCACGTCGACCTCTCCCTCGCGTGAGCGGAGAGCGGCCCGTCCCCGAAGCTCGATCTGGCGGAGAGCCCTCCAGTTCTCCACGTTCTTCGGCACGTGCTCCGGAACGGTCGGCTTCCACGTGCGGGAAGGATCGAACCCGATCGAGGCTCGGTGGACCGTCAGAGCCGCGTGAAACAGCGATGCGGAGAGCAGGATCCCGAGCAGGCCCGTCAGGGCGAGGCGCAGAGGCGACCGCCCTGCCACCCGGGACCATCCATCGAGGGCACAGGCTACGGCGAACGCGGTGGCGAGAATCTGAATCGCGCCGAATCTCCATGGAAACTGCAGCATGGGCAGCCCGGGGAGTCCCGCCCACAGGGGCTGACTCAGCTCCGTCTGCATCAGCCAGGCGAAGGCTCCCAGCGCGGCGGCGACAAGCCCCTCTCCCACGGCGAGCCGTCGTCCTGGGTCGTTCGTGAGGGTTCGTGCCCGCAGAACGAGAATCGCACCCGCCACGAGAGCCGCCCCGAGAACAAGAGTGGGGATCACACGACCGACCGACAGCGAGGCCCGGGGCCCCTGGTAGAAGAGGAAATTTGTGCGGTAGTCGAAACGCCCCGTGGTGAGCCATTCGAAATGAACCGCGTTCCTCTGCATCCGTGCGGGAAGGAGATAGACGGCGCAGAGCAGAATCGCAAACGCGCCTCCCGCAGCCATCAGCGCGATGCGTTGCGGTCGACGCTCCCACAGCGCCAGTGCGATTCCCCATGGTGCCGCGGCGAAGACCACCGTATAGGCCGTCAGCGGATGGGTCAGGACCAGCGCCGCGTAGGCAAAGGTGAACAGGAGCCACGACCGCCACGAGGGGCCGAGAGCAAGGCGACGCACCCCCAGAACGACCAGTGGAAGCCAGACGAATGCAAACAGCTCCGCATAGGCGAAGCGCTTGTAGAGGTCGATCAGGTGATAGGGGAACAGAATGTAGAGCAGCGCTCCCAGGGTGGCCGCGCGGATCCCGACGGTGGTTCGGGCGAGCGCGAGGAAAGACAGCCCCGACCCGAAGAACACCAGCACCAGCATGATCCGCCAGGCGGTGAACAGCGATCCCGTCGCCAGTGCGGCGAGACTCAGCACGTAATACCCGAGCGGCGGATAGAAGATAAAAGTCGGCGCTCCCAGTCCCCGGCTCATCTCGCCGATCCACCGCGGATACACCACGCCCTGCCGCAGACTCTCGAGGAAACCCTCAGACCAGGCCCACGCGTACGAGACACTGTAGCCTCGGGGCAGGGCGTGCTTTACCAGAAACGGGAGCGACACCAGAACACTCGCCACTGCGAGCAGCAGAATCGCGAGCGCGGCATGCCGTGCGGATGAACGCAAGTGCTGGAGAGCTCCTCTCGGACCGGGCGGACAGAGTACTCCGGCGGATGCGAACGGCGCAAGCCGCCGCGAACGGTCGGGGTGCCCCCCCCGTCACGGGTTCGGCAGCGTGACCGGGGAACTCTACCTCCGCGAGCTGATCGGGCGCCTTGCCGAGTCTGCGCAGGAACGGCAGCCCGCGAGGGTGGGAGTGGATCCTGTCGAAGAGATTCTTCGCCCCGGCACGGGGGCGCCCGATGACCGCAGCTTCATGAGTAATGGTAGCGCGTGCCCGTGTCCGGTGGAACCGTGGGTTAGCCGACGCAGATTCAAAAGGTAAATGCAACTCTACAAGGAATCGATACGCACCATAACTGGATGGGCGATCCTACTGGATGTGGAGTCATCCGAAAACCGAAGATGTGACCTTTGGACTTGTCTGCTACGTTGCGCACAGCTTTGGCTCCTCCACATAGTCACCACTATGCCTACGTCGCTGAAGCCGCGCGCGCCTTGCATCCAGGCCTCTCTCCGCCTTCTCGCGACGAAACGGTGTGAGAAATCCGGGCTAGTTCCACGCGATTGAACGACAGGGGGGAGCCCGTCACAGGGTCGTGATTCACGTTTCCCGCGTGCCGGTCCTGCGCATCCTGGTGTAGTCTCGATTGGGCCCCCGGCTCGTCGAACACCCCCCGACGGTAGCGCGCGGGCGAAAGCGATCGTCGCGAAGGCGACCGCGAAGAAGAAGTCGAAGTGATGCGGAGCCATGGACCTCGAGGGAGCAGACGCTTCGACTCTCGTTCGCGGATCAAGTCTTGATCTCGAGTGCTTTCATCGGGACCGTTCGCGACCTCGATACCGCACCGGCACTGAGAGGCTGTGTAGAAATCCGGAGCGGTCCGTCTTGCGGCGGGACGAAAGCCGATCCCCCCTGGATTTCTGGACAGCCTCTCAGGATGACGGTAAGTGGACCGTTCGCAGCCTCGACACCGTTCTGGCAGTCACGAGCTGTTGACCGTTCCGCGCGCCTCCTGGCTCGCTCCGTCAGCTCGACACGAACCTCACGCGATCGCCGACTCGGATCGTGCCAGGCCGCACCACGGTGGCGTACACCCCCGCATGGTTTTCATTGAGGCGGATGATCGACTTCATCACCGCCGCGTTTCTCGCGGCGGTCTCCGGATCGAGGTTGACCATCACGCAGCGCTCATCACGATGTGTCACCCTGATCGACGGCGACGGGTCGCCTTCACCGAAGAGCAGTTCACCACCCACCCAGCCGTCCTCCGAAAACGCGTCGCTGTCCTTCGTCTCCACCAGAATGTTCGCTCGGAACCGGCGCCGATCCAGTTCGAATCCGGCCTCTCGCCCGATTGCTTCAATCGTCGCCAGGCTGATCACGGACACCGCCCCCTCATCGAAGATTCCCTGATCGAGCTTGATCAACGCGAGGCGACTCCCGGATCGCTCCGCAAGCTCGGCCAGCAGTTCCTCGCCTCCAAGCGCCAGACGCGATCCCGAGGGGCTGCGTACCTCCGTTGGAAGGGGCTCGCCTGTGCTCTGATCGAAGGCTCCAGGAACGTACATCAGGAGCTCCGCGAGGCGACTCGCTGTCAGCCACGGCATCCCGCTGCTGGTCCCGACGCGGCGGAACGCAAACCGCCGGTCCCCGTCCAGTCCGTGCCAGCCGAGGGCTGCCGATTCGGTGACGTGTCCCGCCATGGACTTGACGGGATACCGGACAATCTCGCAGACCCGCCCGACCTCGACCATGGGTGCCACTATACGTCAACCTCGGAAGCCCACCGCCTCGGGGGCTCCCATGGCCGATCCCGCAGAGGTCATCGTCGAGCTCCGCGACGGCTCCGGCGCGGTCCTGACCACCTATGACTCGGGCGAGGTAAGCGAACGTCGAGGTGAGCGATCCGATGCTCACGCCGCCGTCCACCCAGTGTGCCGTTGTGCTTCCAGGGGAGACCTGCGTTCACGTCGGCACGCACCAGATCACGGGGATCGACCTGGCCGAGGGGCAGATTGAGAATGTGGCGACGGCAAGCGGCACTGCGTTCGGGTCGACTCTGGTATCGGCGCCCGCGGCCTCGGTGACCACGGCGACGATCGGTTCGATTCCCGCGCTCGACAGGTGGGGGCTTCTCGCCATGCTCCTGGCACTGGCAGGCGTGGCGATCCTCCGCATGAGTCGCCTGCTCTGATCCCGGCGCTGCAGGTTCGGAACGCGGCGACCCGTTTCGCGGGTCCCGCGTTTCGATTTTTCCGTCTCTGGCGGGAGAGCTGCGATTGCGCGACTCGAACCGTTCCGAGTGACCACCGCAGACCGGTGATTCCCACGGGCACCGAATTTGGCAAATCCGTGTCTTGCGGACCGAGCCGTCTCCATGGTCGGCAGGTGTCAGTCGGCCAGCCGAACCACGCGCTTGCCGAAGGCCTCCCCCTTCAACAGGCCGACCAACGCTGAAGGCGCCTGCTCCAGTCCCGAGATCATTTCCTCGCGATACCGGATCCTTCCCCGCCTCACCCACTCGCCCACCTGCTTCGCGAATTCGGGGTAGAGGTAGCCGAAGTCGTCGAACACGATGAAGCCGCGCACGGTCATCCGTTTGCGCAGGATGGTGCCCAGCAGGAGGTTCAGCCGGTCGGGTCCCTCCGGGAGCGAGGTGGCGTTGTATTGCGAGATCAGGCCGCAGACCGGGATGCGGGCCGAGGTGTTCAGGAGCGGCAGCACCGCGTCGAAGACTGCGCCGCCGACGTTCTCGAAGTAGATGTCGATGCCCTCGGGCACAGCTTCTTTCAGCGCCTGCGGGAAACCCTCCGCCTTGTAGTCGATGCAGGCGTCGAATCCCAGGGTCTCGACCACGTGAGCACCTTTCTCCGGACCGCCGGCGATGCCGACGACCCGACATCCGAGGATCCTGGCGATCTGTCCGACCGTCGCACCTACCGGGCCGCTCGCAGCGGCCACCACGAGCGTTTCGCCTGCCTTCGGCTGGCCGATGCGGGTCAGCCCCGCCCATGCGGTCAGGCCGGGCATCCCCAGCACGCCGAGTGCCCACGACGGATGTTCCGGATCCTTGCCCATGTTGATTACGCCCCTGCCGTCGGACAGCGCATAGTCCTGCCACCCGCCCGAGGCCACGACCCAGTCGCCCTGCTCGAATCCTTCGACGTCCGAGCGCATCACCTCAGACACCGTGCCACCGACCATGACCTCACCGATCGCGACCGGGGGAGCATAGGAGGGGGCGTCGCTCATCCGGCCGCGCATGTAGGGGTCGAGTGAGAGAAAGTGATTGCGCAGCAGCATCTGACCCGCAGCGGGTGCCGGCACGTCCTCCGTCTCGAGGCGCAGAGTGTTTTCATCGGGCTCGCCCTCGGGGCGCTCCGCGAGAACGAACTTGCGGTTGCGGGTACTGGATTGCGTCATGGTTCGGTCCTTTCGGTTCGAGCGAGCCATCCCACTTCTTCACTGGAGTCAGGCTCGATCAGTACCACAGATGGGCGCGGGTGAGGCCAGATCTCTGCTCCTCGGATTCGATCCACTCCCTGCAGTTTCCCAGCCACTGCCGGAGGCTACCGAGCCGCAGACAGGCACACCCGAGCCTCGGCTCTTTGGGTGGCAACGTTCTATGGGACCTGGGTTGTCGTGGCGCTGGCGATTTCGGGAGCCTACATCACCATGGCGGCCGTGACCGGCGATGGACTTTCTGTTTACGAACGGCAGCGATAGCCCCTCATTGCTGCAATCGGGCTCGGATCGGGTCTGTTCGCGGCGTTCGGCGTGGCGCGATGGCTCCTGCAGCGGTTGGTGCGCAATGCTTCGTCGCTCTCCACGACGCCCTGACGTTGAGGACTTCGACAGTGTGGTCTCGAGATCATGAATCCGTCAGGCGCAGATGTGAGATCATTCGAATCAAATGACCGACGAAGTTCGAATCGACGAGGAGCAACTTCTCGCGGTCTTGCGTGCACTGGACGCTCAGCGGGTCGAGTACGCCATCTTCGGGGGAATCGCTCTCGGACTCCACGGACTCGCGCGGGCGACCGCCGATCTGGATCTTTTCGTCCGGCCGGACAAGGAGAATGTCGAGAGGTTGAAGCGTGCACTTCGATCGGTCTTCGACGATCCGAGCATCGATCAGATTTCGGCAGAAGAGCTTTGTGGCCCCTACCCTGCGGTTCGTTACTGGCCACCTGAGGGCTTCGGGTTCGACATTCTGACCCGCCTGGGCGAGGCGTTCGCGTTCGAGACGCTGGAGATCGAGGAAAAGCGGATCGGAGATGTGCCGGTGCGAGTGGTCACGGCACATACGCTGTGGAAAATGAAGAGAGACACGGTGCGGCCGATCGATCGGATCGATGCCGAGCAACTGGCGAAGCGCTTCGGATTCGGGGAGGCCTGATCATGCCGATCGAAAAGTATCGCTCCGTGGCGGATATGCCCCCTCCATGGACCGATCCTGATGATCCGAAAAACCTTTGCAGGATTGCAGCTCTGATGACGCTGTGGTTTCGGCTCAATGCACGCCCGGAGCCGGGAGTGCGGCGATTTCGGTCCATTGCCGACGCCAGCCGGGACGACCCGGACCCCTATCGCAGCGGCACGTGAACCAGCCTGCCCACCAGGTGACTTCCGCGGAAATTCGTAGCGATCGCTCACCTCTACGAAGAGTGGGGTCGAAGCCGAAAGATCACAAGATTCAGCTCTCTCCGCTCGCCCCCGGGAGGAGGAAACATCACTCGGCACGGTCTCCCGCGCCTCTCTACCCGGCGGAGCCCACTCCGGTGAGGTGGCCGACTCTTACTTCTTCGCAGCGGGTCACTCTCGCATCGTCATCGACAGAATAGCCCGACCTGGCCGAACAGGCGGTCGGCGATCCGATTCACCGCCGTCGCCAGCTCGACCACAACGACCGATGGCTACGCCAACCGCCTGCACCGCATCCACCTCTCAATCGGGGTCGGCCGGGCTCCCTTCTGAAGGCCGATCTACCGGGTTCGCCTCATCGCATCCCCCGCTTGAGTATTTGATTTTTCGGTTCCGACCCCCCCTTTCGATTCAGGCGACCGCTTCGGAAGAAGTCCGGGGTTAAGATGTGGTCATGGGAATGAGCCGTGAGGAGGCCCGGCAGTGGCTCGATCGCTGGAAGGCGGTCGATGAGATCTCGATTCGGGAGCTCCGGGAGACCTCCGAGGCGGAGAAATTTCGCCAGCTCGCGTCACTGATGAGCTCGGCCTCGCTCTTCCAGTGGCCCCGGAACGGGGAGGACGAGCGCGTCCAGGAGATGTGGGCGCGGCTCCGCGAGAGAACCGGACGATGAGCAATGAGCGCCCCGTCGAAGCCCTCGGGGCGGTCCTGCGGGAGCTCATGAGTTTTCTCGAGGCGGAGAAGATTCCGGGTGCCGTCGTCGGAGGGATTGCCGGTAGACCTCACGCACATCGGACATGCAATCGCCCTCGCCGCATAACGGCCGCGCTTCACCCGCCACAAGCCGCCTCGAGAGAGTATCACGAATGCGAGCGTGGAGATGCGGGTTGCGGTCGGGTGCAAGCGCTAGCCCGCGCCCTCCACCTCAGACGGATCCAGCTTCTGCTTGAAGCGGCGGACCGTGAGGATGCGGACCGACTTTCCCTCCACGGCAAACACAACTCGGTGCGACCGATAGATGACTTCACGGCACTTCGTCCTCGGTAGCTCGGGTACCTCTCGGCCAGAGTCGGGAAACGTCTCAAGACGGTCCACGACCACAAACAATCCTTCCAACCACCGCTCCGCGGCCTCCGGCTTGTCTCGAGCTATGAATGCTGCTTCCTCAAATGCTCGATCGATCGCTAGCGGCGACCAAGCGATCCTCACCGGGCGAGCCGCCGTCGGAGCTCTTCCTTGGCCTTCCGATTGGAGACACCCTTGCCAGCTTGAAGTTGCTTCTCAGCCAGCTGGATGTCTTTCAGCAGCTCGACCTCCTCGAGGAGGTGTTCGTATTCCTCGACGTCGAGAACGACTGCTGCCGAGTGACCGCGCTGGGTCAAAACGAGTGGACGACCGGTTTCCCGAACACGGTCGATGAGCTTGGCCGCATTGGCACGGAACTCGGAAACGGGCTTGATGTCCTGGACGAGATCGGGACGACGCATGATACCTCCACTGGTACTTCAGAGTGTACCACGCGAGCTACCGGCGGCATAACGGTTCAGGCTGAGCGGCTAGCGCACGCCCAGCAATGGTTCAAATAGAGTAGCGGCTCAGCGTGCGCTAGCCCGCTCGAGCCGTTGGTTAGCAGGCTGTCAGACACGAGGGTCGCAGTTGAAATTGCCGAGGTACCTGAGCGTGTGTTCCTGACTCTCGACTGACAGAGGCTCGTCGATCGCGTGGCCCCAGGCAAGAACGACCGAGCTCCATGAGCCGGGAGATTCTTTCGCCACGATTCGCCGAACGTCGGAGATGTAAGACTCCGAGAACGAGTGGGAAGACAGGAGAGAACAGGGGTCATCGCCGGCTTTGTGAAAACCATATTCGACGAAGTCATGATCATAGAAAGGCGGGCGTTGGTCAGCCGCGAAACCCGAAATCGGTTCATCGTCGTCATCCGGATCATACTTCTCAGCGAAGTATGACTCCAGCATCTCCGCAGATGGAAAGGTGCCGAACCAGACATCCACGGTTTCGTACTCTTTCGCCATGGTCAAGCCTGCTAACGATCCGAGCTCACCGGCGCGGCCACGCCCCGAGGAACGACGGATTCATGAGTCATCGAATCGCGTGGCCGCCTCCGGTGGAGCGACCAGTCAGCGGCGTCATGGCTACAGGAGCTTCCGAAACTGTTCCGGTGTGAGACCGGCATCCTTCGCGATACCACCCATGGTGTGAGCGTTGACCGGGTTGTGCCTCGGTTTGGTGACGATCCGAGTTCCGTCGGACATGACGATGTGCCTGCCCTGGCGCACGATCCGAAAATTTGCCTTCTCGAGAGCGGCGACCGCACGAAGGTGATTGATTCCGGGGATTCGAGGCACGATTCAGACTGCGACCTCGACTTCTCTGACTTGCTGACCCTCGAGAAGATCGTCGACAGCGGCGAGATACTCCCGGATGGCGTCCTGAATGCTCTCGACGGCCTCTTCTTCGGTCGCACCCTGCGACCAGCAGCCGGGAAGACCAGGCACCGAGACGCTGAAGCCCTCTTCAGACTCCTGAAGTGCGATCTTGTATTTCATGCTCCGAGTGTACCTCGGATGGCCGGGGCCGCTGACGGGAAAGGTTCGATCCGACGTCCGAGACAGCGGTCGAGGGACCGTCGGTGTGATTCTGGATTGTACCGCGAAGAAGAGCTGAGGGTCAGGACGTCGGATGGAACCAGTTCGACGGAACCGCTTTGCGGTAGCGCACCTGGGGTTTCAATGATGGAAAGCTGGACGAGATTGTTGGGCTACTGCGGAGATGCGACAAACAGTTGCGTCGGCATCGGGGTGAATCGGGCTCGACGCGGGTCAAGGCGACTCGCCGGCCACCGGGAGGTCTCTACGAGGCCAATCGGGCCTCAGGCGTACACCTTCGCTGGCCAGTCGGAGGACCGGAGCTCGGAGCGACGGGATGGGCTGGCTCGAGTCGATCTCCTCGGGATGCGAGCTCTCGGTCGGAAGCTTCTGGACGAACCTGAGTCGTGGGTTCCCGCACCGTCGACAAAAGGACAAAGGGGGCCACGTCTTCGATCGGCGACTTCAACGACCGTCGAAGATCCGACGCTCCGGATCCCGCCTACCGCCTGCGCAGCATCCGCCTCTCACTCGGCATCGGCCAGGCCCATTCTGAACGCCGATCTGCCGCGTTCGCCCGGTAGTATCCCCCGCTGAGTTTTTGATTTTTTAGCTCCGACCCCACTGTTTTGAAGGGTCCTTCGTCGGCGACGACCTTGGCCGGCTCGTCGTTCATCACCATGATCCTGGCGTCCTCGAGGAAGTTCGTGTCCGGTTTGCAAACATGTCGTTCCATGGCCTCCTGAGGTAGCTCGCGAGGTAAAAGCGCTGCGGGTCGTCCGGCTGGATCGGCGATCTTGTTCCATGGGGCTCGCCCCCCCTGCTCGACCAGTTGACATCCCGGAGTGTGCGGGCGCACACTCCGCGGATGCGCGCTATTGGTGCTGTGCTCAGCCTGCTCGTGGTGATTCCACTCTCGGCCCAGACCGTGACCATCAACTTCGAGCAGTTGCTGAATTCGGTGCCACTCGGTACGCGCGTCGACCAGCTCAAGGTTCCGGGGATTCCGTTTGTGTTTGCGAGGGCTGCGGGCACGCACTACCCGTACCTTGCAGTGGCCACTGGCTTGTGGACGAGGCGGTTGCGGCCGTTCCGCCCGGGGTGAATATCGTGATCGCAGGCGGGCGCGCCATGGTCTGCCGGACCCCGATTGATGGTGGCGAGTGTCCGGCACTTCTACTGCAGTTCCTCTGGGACATCCAATCGATTAGCGCGAGCGTCGCTGCATACGGTTGCGCGGATCAAATATGTGGCACGGGAGGCGCATCAGGCACATGCGGGTTTCCAATTCCAGCGACACCAGATTGCTTGGTCACGCCAGTTCCGTGCTTTGTGGACTTCGGTATCGGACCACGTTTTGACCTGAGAATCGATAGCCAGGCAAACCCTGAGAACTTCTGCGATAGGGACCCCTTTGAGCTTGCAGGTTCAGCAGACAACCTTTACGGCAACGGCTATGCGTACAACGAGGTTGATGTGATTGGGGGCGGGACTCAGAACGCCGCTCTTTATCCATTTTCCACCCACACGGCACTCGTGGACAATCTGAGCGTGACCTTGAATCCGGGACCTTGCCCGTTCAGCGACTTCATTCATGTCTTGCCGCCGTTCGACCAGTTCTTTGGAACCGGTTACGGGGTCATTAGTCTTTTCAGCAGCCCGGTGTCCGTAAATGCGGGGGAGACCTACACGATCAACTGGGAGCCGATCGCCTTCGCGCCGAACGCTTCAACCAGGATTCTCCACTTCGGCGGCATCGCCAGCCCGACTGATGGGCTCGAGCCCGCCGAGGTCTACTTTGGCCAACCCTGCCCGGGTTTCGAGGATTGTGTGGACGTGTCTTCGACTTCCTACGATTTTGCGCCACCGCGGCTGAAGCGCGGTGACTACACAGCGGAGTTTGATTTCGAGGCCTTGCAAAAGTGCGACAGCAACGAGTTCTACTTTCATGACAATCGTGCCAGAGTTCAACTTCGAGTGCGGGACCGGCCGGACCCAATTCGGATCGACTCGATCACACCTCAGATCGCGTTGCCCGGTTCGACAGTCACGATCCGTGGCGCGGGCTTTGTCGGCGCCGCAAAATCGATTCCGACGACGATCACGGGTCAACCGGCTGACGTCACGGTCGCGCCGGGCCAGACCGCGACGTTCTCAATCACGGTGGAAGGGCCGGTAAGTCGATACCAGTGGGAAGAAGCGGTCTCCGGCTATCCTCCGACGGAGATTCCTGGTGCGACCGCATCGACGTATACAACGCCTCCCGTCTCTTTGTCTGACAACGGAAAGTACTTCAGTTGCACTGTGTTTCCTCCAGGAGGTGGGTCACTGGGTAGCCAATTGGCTCTCTTGACCGTCACTGGTTCGACGCTCGCGTCGTCGGGGCTTGCACCGAGTGCGGACGAGTTTCTGCCGCCGCGTTACGTGGAGGTGACGATGGCGGGAGGCGGCCGAGGTCAAGGCCGGATGCAACACCCTGGAGTGCACCGTTCCGACGTTGCCGGATGGCGATGCCACGGTCATCGTGAAGACTGTCTACGGCGAGAGCACGGCAGGGGCGAAGTTTTTCAGTAGGAACGCCTCCCGCGAGACGGCGCCCAGTCCGTCGTCCGAACTGAGCTGGTCCGGATCAACGCAGGTTGCAAAACCCGCGGAGTCGACGAGGATGACGGCGTGGATTCTGAATCCTTGGGGAAGGTCCTCCGAGCCCGTGGTACGCGGTCAGTTGTGACTCCGCAGGGTCAGAGCGAAAAACTCCGGACCCTTACATCCTTGATTATTGAGGTCAGGTTTTGTCGTCAACCTTCCCACCGCCCGCCCGCCCGTACAAGAAGGGAGAAATGGGGTCGGAGCTAAAAAATCACAAATCAGCTCGCTCCGTTCGCCTCCGGGCGGAGGAATCCTCACGCGCCAAGGTTTCCCGTGCGTCTCCCCCCGGCGGAGCCCACTCCGCTCAGGCGGTCAACTTCTACTTCTTCGCTGCGGGTCACTCTCACATCTTCATCGACAAAACGGCCCCGACCTGACCGAACAGGCGGTCGGCGATCCGATACACCGCAGTCGCCAGCTCGATCCCAACGACCGATCGCCACGCCTACCGCCTGCGCCGCATCCGCCTCTCACTCGGCATCGGCCAGGCCCCATTCTGAACGCCGTTCTGCCGGGTTCGCCTCATCGCACCCCCGCTGAGTTTTTCACTTTTTAGCTCTGACCCCACTGTTCCTACGTCCGCGATGACCCTCCGCTGGATGACGCCAGCCTTCATTTCGCTGCGCATCTGTGGCGCGAGTGGCAGGCGATCGTCACGTTCCTGTGCGATCCGGCGGTCTACGTGACTAACGTTCGGGCTGATCAGGCAATCCGCCCGGCGGTGGTCAATCGAAAGAGGAGCGGTGGAAATCGGACCCTGGACGGCGCTCGCGCACAAGAGTCGCTCGTCTCGCTCCTGCGTACCGAGGCTCAACGCGGGTGGAATGCAGTGAATGAACTCATCACACTACTCCGCACTCCCCCAGCACACATCCGCGCTCTCCCCTGGTGAACAGATACCCGCGAGTTAGGTGCCGCCGCGGCCAGCGACCGCATTCGCGAGCCACTCGCGAAACTCCTGCGGCTCGCCGAGGGGAGCTTCGGCTGGTGAGCTGAAGTCAACGTAGTGCAAACGATCGGCGACCGCCGAAAAGAACGCTTTATCGGACGGCGGAAAGTTTGTCTCGTCTGTTCCGCCCATGCGAATGTGAACCGCTTCCAGAATTCCGGCAACGCCACTCACCAGCAAGGTAGCTCGCGATCAGTTGCTGGAAGACGGGCGTTGTCGTCGTCACCACGGCCCCTGACGGATCTGCCGATGAGCGGCGAGGCCCGCACTCGAAGACTACACCAAGTTGCGCTGCAGCCGATGCGGGCCGAGCCCGCTCGATCGACGAGTCACGCCGCGAACTACCGAAGAAGGGGAAGAACAATCGAAGACAAGAAGATCGGTACAGCGTAGAGCAGCAGAGTCTTTTCGAATTCGCTCGACGAGGACGAGTGCCTGGCCAACTGCCAGGTGAAGATGGATCTCGTCCGGACCAGCTTCGACAGGACGGTTAGGAAGAATACCGCGAACGCGATACCCGGAAGCACGAGTTCGATCTTGTTCGTAACGTAGGACGAACTGCTCTCGAAGAAAGTGACCCGCACTGCTTCGGACACGGTTTCGATGGCCCCGCCATGCGCGTAGCACAATCTCCTCGATCAGTTCGGTCCCGGAACGGAGAACGACGTCGTAGTCTTTTGGCTTCTCCTCCAGGTAGCGCTGGCACGTAACCTTCGCACTCTCGTCCGCCTCTCGCCAGTATGGATGGACGAGTAGACGTTCGGTAGTACACCGAGTAGAAATCCGGCACGAAGAACTGAACAAGAAGCAGAGCGATCACGAAAGGAAGGTGACGGCGGTACGATGTTGGCAAGACGTTCATTCGAACCGCCGCCTAACCCTAACGGTAAAGGTGTCCATCCGACGTCCGAGACAGCGGTCGAGGGACCGTCGGTGCGATTCTGGATTGTACCGCGAAGAAGAGCTGAGGGTCAGGACGTCGGATGGAACCGGTTGGACGGAACCGCTTTGCGGTAGCGCACCTGGGGTTTCAATGGATGCGGGAGGGCGGACGCAGAGCACCGCGACATCGACCGCGGAGTTGGGCTGTGGATTGGAGGCGCGACGGCGGGTGAAGGAAGACGGTCGAGTGCAGGCCCGAGCACGCGGAGACGTCCGCGAACGGTAGGATTTCGCTGGAGTTGCAAAGCTCCGCCGCGGGATCGCAGATCGCGACCTCGACAACACAGTGCATGGGACAGGTGAGTGTTCATGACGAGTCCAGCTCCTCGGGTCAACCGCTCGGGCCCGAGCTCTCGGACGAAGCCCAGTCGCGGAGACCGCAACGATCCCGCTTGCTCCCAATAAAGAGGGGCAAAGTCAAGACCCGACCCCACTCTTCGAGTCGTGCGGCGCGCCTACCGCGAGTGGATGAGACGAAGGTATTCGCTGTGCTCGCCAATCCAGAACCACATGATGCCATCGGGTGCATCGACACCAACCGCTCGATGGGCGCGGCCGATGCGCACGGACCAGAACCGCCCGATGCGCTTGAAATGAAGGGGAGGGATGCTGGGGATTGACCTTCAGTAGTTCGAAATTCTCGCGGGCCACCCGCTGAACGTCTTTCGGGAGCTGCTCGAACAGCCTCCAAAACCGCTGGGATGACCGATGGCTCAAAGCTCTTTCGACCCGCCGCGAGCGTCTTCGTCGAGAGCTTCGGCTGCGAGATCATCGAGTGCACCGTTCGCGACGTCGCG
>CAVUJZ010000035.1:0-156275 GCA_963741905.1 uncultured Acidobacteriota bacterium
AACGCATCGCTGGATGGGCACACTTACAGGGTCTTCCGGCAGGATACTATGAGCTGTGGCCGATGGTTGACTACAGAGATTACGCGACACTCACCGGTGCTGATGCCCAGGCACCAGCCGCGGTCTCTATGTCTCTTCCGGGACCAGCACCGTCCTAATGACATTCACGCCGAAGCCAACATTGCAGCCATGACGGCCTCACAACAACCCACGGTATGCCTCCGCCAGCTGCACCAATGGCTGCTGCGCCTGCGACGAAGTGGCGGCCCGCGTGATGCTGGCAATCATCGATGGCGAGGCGAAGTTCTGGATTGATCCAGGCATCGAGCTCGCCAGAAACGAACGGCTCTCTCAGGAAGAACTCGGTAGAATAGAACGACTGATCAGGGAGCACGAAGATGAAATCCGCCGCGCATGGGAGCGCCACTTCATACGTTGAAGTCACCAACATCTCGCCGAATGGTGTGTGGTTGCTCGTGGAGGACCGCGAGTTCTTCCTCTCCTTCAGCGATTTTCCGTGGTTCCGCGATGCTCCGGTTGCGCAGGTCCTGGAGGTGAAGCGTCCGAGCTCCGACCATCTTTACTGGCCCTCTCTCGACATCGATCTTTCAATGGAGTCGATCGAGCACCCGGAGCGGTTTCCACTGATCGCACGCGGCTAAGCTGAAGTTCCTTCCCTGCCGAGAGGCTTAACTCCTTGTATTTTGCGAAAGATAGCCTTATTCTGACGTTCATAATGTAGCCATGTAATAGCAGGATTGCTGTGTTGACAGGCAAGGCGTATGTGCATATAGTGTAGCCATGCACATCGACATCGTGCCCAACCGCAACTCCCGGCCCGCCGTGCTGCTGCGCGAGTCCTATCGCGAGGGGAAACGGGTCCGCAAGCGCACCCTGGCCAATCTGTCCGCCTTGCCGGCCGATCAGATCGACGCCATTCGAAGGATCCTGCGGGGCGAGCAGCTGGCGTCGGTCGGCGAGATGTTCGAGATCACCAACTCGGCCCACCACGGCCATGTCGAGGCCGTGCGGATCGCGATGAGACGACTCGGCTTCGACTCGCTCGTGGCGTCGCGGCCGTGCCCGGAGCGGGACCGGGTCCTGGCGATGGTCGCCGCGCGGATCATCGCCCCTCAGAGCAAACTTGCCACGGCGCGGTCCTGGACCACCTCGACGATCCCCGATCTGTTCGGAGTGGGCGAGGCGGACGAGGATGACCTGTATGCGGCCCTCGATTGGCTGGTCGAACGACAGAGCGCGATCGAGAAGAAGCTTGCCGCACGGCACCTTCGCCCCGGTGGGATCGCGCTGTATGACTTGAGCTCGAGCTACTTCGAAGGAGCCACCTGTCCGCTGGCAGCGCTCGGCCACAACCGGGACGGCAAGAAAAACAAGCTTCAGGTCAACTACGGGTTGCTCACTGACGCGGAGGGCCGCCCCGTTGCCATCTCGGTCTTCGAGGGGAGCACGGGGGATCCGAAGACGGTGATGCCTCAAATCCAGAAGTTGAAGAAGACCTTCGCCCTGGACGAGTTCGTCCTGATCGGCGATCGGGGCATGATCTCGCAGAAACAGATCGATCAACTGACCGCGGATCAAGGCATTGACTGGATCACGGCGCTGCGAAGCGGCAGCATTCGGAAGCTGATCGAGGGCGGCCACATTCAACTCGGGCTATTCGATGAGCGGAATCTGTTCGAGTTGGTCCACCCGGATTACCCCGGGGAACGCCTGGTGGCATGTCGCAATCCTGAGCTTGCCCGTTCGCGCGCGTACAAACGCGAATCGCTTCTTCAGGCCACCCTCAAAGAGCTGGCCAAAGTGCAGGCAATGGTCCGTCGCGGCAGGATCCAAGGCAAAGACGAGATCGGGGTTCGCGTCGGGAAGGTCATCAACAAGTACAAAGTCTCCAAACACATCATCCTCGAGATCGGCGAGGACCAGTTCGAGTTCCATCGTGATGAGACCAGCATCAGCCGGGAGGCGTTGCTCGACGGCATCTACGTGGTCAGGACCAGCATCGCGGACGCCGTGATGGGGACCGAAGATGTCGTTCGGAGCTATAAGCTGCTCGGGCGGGTCGAGCGAGCCTTTCGCTCGATCAAGACCATGGATCTGGAGATCCGACCGATCCGGCATCGCCTGGAGTCCCGGGTGCGGGGCCACATCTTCCTCTGCATGCTGGCCTACTATGTGAGCTGGCATATGACCGAGGCATGGCGTCCGCTTCTATTCTGTGACGAAGATCAGAGCTCGAAAAAGGATCGCGATCCGGTCGCCCCGGCTCAGCGATCGAAGGCCGCTCTCGCCAAGGTTCATTCGAGGCGGCTCGATGACGGAACTCCTGTACACAGCTTTCAGACCCTGCTCCAGGACCTGAGCACCATCGTTCGCAACCGCTGCCGCCGCCCGGATGCACCTGCTGAGGAACCCACCTTTGATCTCTTCACCCGCCCCACCCCCCAACAGCAGCGTGCCTACGACCTGCTCGACACGATCCGCCTGTAGACAGAGACCACACACCACTCCAGCACTCAAGCCACACAACCTACGCACCTTAGCGTTCGCTTACGTCAGGAACTTCAGGTTAGGCGACTCTCACATCCAGGCGGCATATATGTCAACTTCAGATTACAAGTTGGTCAGTCCCCCGGCGGACGCGCGTTCACGCGAGCTGTGGATTCAGCACGGTGCTGGCTTCATCTTGATCGAAGACGTCTATCGTGCCGCTCTGTCAATGCTGCCACGCGATCTGAGCGACCATGAAAGGACCGTGGCAGAGGCGGCCGCTCGCACAACTTTGTATTCGCTGATGCAGGTGATTGACGGCGTCACTGGAGGTTTGAGAAGCGACGCAGAACGCGGTTCGATGTCAGCATGGTCGCAACGTACTCCGTAGCAGACTCGGCGGGCAACTATGAGCCGGTCTACTCGCTCGATCTGCGCCAAGGTGACGGCGTTTGCATGGGCGTTCACGGATGGCTGGAGGGGGTGACTTCCGGGAACGATCCGGTTGCGACAACGCGTGAGACATGATCCCTCGAGGGTGTCGGCTTCATCCGGCCCTGGACGCGGTCAACGGCCGATGGTGCAGCCGGAGACCCCCGGCTGCTCTCTACGCCTAACGCGTCGTTGAAGCTGACGCGCCCCGCGAGCCACAACTTCCAAGCTATACTTCGCGCGTGCGGGGCGCGCAGCTTAACTCGCAGCTTCCGTTAGCCGGCCGAGGTACACTCCTCCATGATGGAGTTCGAGTGGGACCCCGAGAAGGATCGGCGCAACCGAGCGAAACATGGCGTGGGCTTTGTTGAAGCCTCGACTGCCCTGGCCGACACGCTATCGATCTCGCGACCCGATCCGGCCCACTCGGTCGGGGAGTACCGCTTCCTCACACTCGGTTACACTACTTCAGGGCGTCTCGTCGTGGTCGCTCATGCCGACCGCGAGGAGAGAATCAGAATCATCAGTGCACGACTCGCAACCGCCGGGGAGCGCAGAAACTATGAAGCATAATAAGGACGTCGACGATCTCAGAGAGGAATACGACTTCAGCCAGGGGGTCCGGGGGAAGTACGCCGCCGCCTATCGGGAAGGAACGAACGTTGTTCTACTCGATTCCGATATGGCGAAGATCTTCCGGGACTCCTCTTCCGTGAATCAAGCGCTGCGCGAGTACATCGCCGAACACGGGTCTCCCCCGAGCAACGAAGCCGGCTAACCAACGGGTCGAGCGGACCAGCGCACGCCCGACCGCCACTCATCTGAAACGGTGGTGGGCGTGCGCTGGCCGCTCACCCTCCATCGTCAGGCGCCTCTCGTCATGAATGCGATCATCGGCCAGAGTTACGGCGACTTCCAGGTCCTGCTGAGTCGTCTGCGCGGCATCCACCGGCACTCGCGGGCTGACCGTGTCGGTGGGATAGCCTTCGGCGTGTTCCTGGGTGGCATGTTGCTGTGGGGCGCGATCTCGACATTCGCGGAGCTATACTTTCCGTCTGTTCGGCGGGCCGCGCAGGCTCGACTCGCGGATCCTTCATCCGTCAGGGAGAGACCATGACAGTCAAGCGTATGGACAACGTCGGTATCGTGGTGGAAGACCTCGATGCCGCGATCGAGTTTTTCACTGAGCTCGGCCTGACCCTCGAAGGCCGAATGCCGATCGAAGGCGAATGGTCCGGCCGCGTCACCGGAGTGCACGGTCAACGCGTCGAGATCGCGATGATGCGCACCCCCGACGGCCATAGCCGCCTCGAGCTCTCGCGCTTCGTAGCCCCGGCCATCGCGTCCGATCACCGCACAGCCCCGGTGAACTCGCTGGGATACCTGCGCGTGATGTTCACCGTCGAGGACATCGACGACACCCTCGCCCGGCTCGGCGAGCTCGGTGCGACGGTGGTCGATGAAGTGGTCAACTACGAAGACACCTATCGGCTCTGCTATATCCGAGGTCCGGAGGGAATTCTCATCGGACTCGCCCAACAGCTCGGACAGCAGACTTCGCGGGAGAATCCGATGGAACGTCAGCGCTGAGAATGCCGGTGCCGGGTCTGGAGTCGAGCGCGACCGTTCCTGCCTCTCCGACGCCGCGCAGTTTCTTCACCGCTTTCGGTGCGAGTCGCAAAGCGGTTCCGTCCATCTGGTTCCATCCGACGTCCTGACCCTCGGCTCTTCTTCGCGGTACAATCCCGAATCACACCGACGCTCCCTCGGCCGCTGTCTCGGACGTCGGATAGAACCTTTGCCGTTGGGCGGCATGGAACACGGCCAACCGCTACGAGAGTAAATTGGAGGTCCATGAAGGCAGCCACAATCGCGCGTTATGGGGCACCCGGCGTGATCGAGGTGCGCGACGTCCCGGCGCCGATGCCCGGACCGCACGAGGTGCTGGTCCGGGTTCATGCTACGACGGTCAACAGGACCGATTGCGGCGAGCTCCTTCACCCGACACTCATAAGACTGCTCACCGGCGGCGGGCGATCGCGACGAAAGATTCTCGGCATGGATTTCGCCGGGACGGTCGAAGCAGCTGGCGCATCGGCCAGCCGGTTCAAGCCCGGAGACCGCGTATACGGAATGTGCCCGTTCAGGAATGACGGCGCCCAAGCGGATTATTTCTGCATGGCCGAAACCGGCCCGATCGCGCAGATGCCCTCGAATCTCCGCTTCGATCAGGCCGTCGTCTGCGAAGGGGCCTTTTACGCCAATTCAATCATCGAGCACTTCGCTCTGAAACCCGGCCACACGATCTTGATCTACGGCGCATCCGGCGCGATCGGAACGGCAGCGCTTCAACTCGCCAAAGATCGCGGCGCCGAGGTTGTCGCGGTCGTGCCAGGCCGCCACCGCGAACTGGCGCGCTCCTTGGGGGCTGACCTGGTGGTCGACTATACGACTGACGAGTTCGAACAGCTTGCTCGCAGCTTCAACTTCGTGCTCGACGCGGTGGGAAAGCTGGGTATCCGCCGATGGCGGCGATGGCTCAAGCCCGGGGGCGTATTCGCGGCGACGGATCGCGGCCCTTGGTCGCAGAATCTGTTGTTCGTGCTCTGGTCGAAGGTCACGGGAAGCGGGCGGGTCGTGATTCCCCTGTCGAAGCGGGGAAGTGGGCAGGCGTTCGTAAACGAACTGAGGGACAGGATCGAAGCAGGCCGATTCATCCCTGTCGTCGATCGCCGATATCCACTCGCCGCGATCGCCGATGCCTATCGTTACGTCCAGACCGGAGAGAAGGCGGGCGTGGTCGTCATCGACGTCGTCACCGAAGGCCTGGGTTGAGGGTCAGCTCGAGGTTCATGGCTCGCCGCGTCCGTCTGTGTTGGCGCGAGGAACGGAACGTTTACTGAGGCTTGGGTATCATCGTGGCAGTTCTTCAGTCATTTGTTGCCTGGCTGTCCTCAGTCACGTAGCGAGGCCCAACTTTGCGGTGGAGCGGACTTCGGCCCGCCCGCTGATATGCTTACTTTCACGCTCCGCGCGTGGGCCGAAGCCGCTCACCGGGGATCGTTAGGCCACGCCGGAGACTCGTGCGGCATCCTCTATGCGTCCACTACCTGCTCGCATCCTCTTCTCCCTGCTCGGCGCATCCGCCGTGGCGCTCGGCTTGGTGACGGAGCAAACGATTTTCTTCGTCCTGGCACCGCTGCCTCTGCTTTTCCTCGCCACAAGCCTCGCGACCTCCCGGCTACCGCTTACCCGAACTCTCGGTCGCTTCCGAAATCACGTTGTGGAGGTTCGGCTGTGGGGTGCGCCGCCGCCCGACACTCCAGGAACCACGCTCATCCTCTCGTCGGTCAACGTCATCAGCTTCGGCATTCATCTCTTCTTTACCGCGTCCGACGGCTTCTCCATGCACCTTAAGGTGGCCCAACCGCGCGACGCGACGCTCGCACCTGACCACGTCACCATCGCAGCGGCCAGGTACGTTCAGTGGAATGCCACGAAGCTCAAACCCAGCGACACCTTTCCCGCCGTTTCGATTGCGCTCGCCGGATCCTCCGAGACGGAACTCCCAGGAGGCGTGGCCTAACTTGTCGCTGCACCGGACTTCGAGCCGCGCGTTGCGGGTCGCCGATGCTAGGATGTCGCGTGCGGCTCGAAGCCGGTGAGCTTTGAACGTTAGCCGCCTCTCGTGAAGCACCTCACTCTCGATGAAGTAAGCTAACTCGACGCTGCAGCCGACGCGAACCGGCTCCGCGCGAGACGTGGTTTGCCAGTCTTGCGCGTGCGGGTTGGCGAGGCTGGCCTCAGGCGTTAGCGCCATCGGCTGCGCCAGTAGCCTGGGCGCTGTCGGTGATGAGCGAAGGCGATGATTTCGATCAGCTCCGGCTGTTCGCGATAGATCACGAAATAGGGGAAGCGGCGAACTGGGAAGCGTCGTGCGATGCCTTTGACTCGGGCGCGTTGAACTGTCTCGCCGATGCCCGGCCGTTCCTGGATCAGTGCCAGCGTACGCTGGATCTGATCCCAGAGCTGCGCTCCGAGGCCGGGCCGCTCTTCTTCGTACCGAATGATTGCGGCGCGAAGTTCCGCGTCTGCTTCATGCTCGACGACCAGAGGACTCACCGGCCGAAAATCTCGCGCTCGATGCGTGCACGAACCTCAGTCCAATCCGAGGCAACGGCCTCGCCGGAATCGAGGGCAGCGCACCGGCGCTCGATTTCGGCGGCCCAGGCGGCATCCACGCCATCCTGCTCCTCGGCGTCCAGACTCTCGATCAACCTTGCGGCGAGCTCGGCGCGTTCGCTGTCGGGCAGCTCCAGTGCCTGGTCCAGAAGTCGTTGGGTCGTGCGCGTCATGTTGGCATCCAGTCTACCTCGGTAACACGGCCGCTATCCAGTCCGTTCCACCTGACTGATGAGTTCCCCGTCACGGGCGCGGGCCCGCTGTACCATTCTCGACGAGGCGAGGGTGAGAAGCCTTCAGAACGCTCTCCGGCGCTGGCGGGAGATCGGCGTGAGCATCGAGCATCGCGATCGAATACGTTTTGGTTCGGAGGAGCGGCGCCGGAGTCATCCATTGGGCGCGGGTCACCCAAAGTGGGGTCGGGTCTTGACTTTGCCCTATTTTATTGGGAGCAAGCGGGGTTCGTTGGGTTGTGGGAAAGGCACCGGGGCAGATCTCGGTTGTCGGAATTCCCGGGTTCTGGGGCAATTCGCCCCGTTGTCACGGCTCGGCTCCACACCGGGTAGACTGACCGAAAACCGAAGATGTGACCGTCACTCCTCGGAATTGCTTTTTAGCTCGACCCCAATTTTCCCGGTAGACAAGCCGAGAACCGAAGATCTGACCCTCTCTGCCCCCTCTCGGCCCGGCCTTTTCAGAGGCCACCGACCGTCGGTCCGTAGGCGCGCAATTTTTAGGACTGGACATCATATTGGCCGCCCGGTCAAATGGGCTCGCGATATGTCACTTCGATGGCAGCGACCCTGATAGGTTGTCCACTAACTCTCGTTAAGGAGCTTTTGCCCATGAAGCGCAGGATTATCGGTTTGGTTTTCGTGATGTCCGCCGTTCTCTCTTTGTCGGCCCCATTCGCCTTCGGAGGCGACTGTAACTGGAGGTGCGAATACGGAGTCGACACCGCCCAATGCGTGCAGGGTCTTTCGACACCCTTCTCCGCAGGCACCTGCCGCGAAACCTATGACTGCACCATCGTCGGGTTTGTGAAGATTCAGGGCGTTTGGGCGCCCGCGTACCAATGCGATCACGAATGTGCAATGACATACGACTGCTTCTGGGCGTAGCGGCTCGCACGGCAGCATCGAGGTCGTGGGTCGCTGGAGTGATCCTGGTGCTGCTGGTCGGAACCGATCTGGCTGCTGCCGGCGAACGTGGATTGGAGCTGATGGTTGTCCGTCAGCGAGAAGCCGACCATTCCATCTGCGAGCTGACTGCGGTTCATGTCCGTGATGCCGATGGGTCGGAGCGGATTGACCGGCTGGATCCGCCGATCAGCATGGACGGGCCAGAGACCAGCCTGACGGTGACCATCCCCGAAACGACCGACACGATCGGGATCGAGTCACGCGAGTGCTGGGTCGATCCCGGCAAACTGGTGCGGGATTCGTCTCATCTCGTCCTGCGGAGCTGGCCACGTGGGACGCTGAAGGTCCGCCTCGGTTCGAGAGGGCTGGATGACGAACAGGCGACAGCCGGGTTTGTCGACTCCAAGGCCGACGAGGACGCGGCCGTCCAAGAGGTCTCGTGCACCGTCGAGAAGCATGTGGCGGCCTGTGAGATTCCAGCGGGCCGCCTGATTCATTTGAGGTTCGAGCGGGAGGGATTCGCACCGATCTACCTCCTGAACGTCGCAGTGTCCGAAGGCGAACCTCTGGCTCTCGATCCCCCCACCTGGATTCCCGCATATTCCGTAGCCGGAAGAGTCACCGAACGGGCTGGACAGTCGGTCGAGGGAGCGGAGGTCCAGCTCATCCCCATCACCGCCATGGAGCTGCCGCGGAGTCAACGCCTCCTCCGCACCCGCACCGCAAAGAGCGACGTCCACGGACGATATCGGATCGATGGAGTGGAGCCGGGCTCCTATCGACTCGTCTCTCATGTAAAAGAGGAGGCGGATGCCGAGGTGCCTCGGCTGGAGGTCGTCGACAGGGATGTGCACGCTCCGCCACTGATCCATTCGCCTCCGTCCTGGATCGAGGTTCATCTGGACCCGCCTGTGGCTTGGGACGCCCTGCCCTGGAGACTCCAGGTGACACGCCCTGGAACGCGAAGCCACGAGGTCGTGGTGGTGGCAGATGATCTCGCAAGCCCGGGCGGATACTGGAAAAGTGATGCGCTTTCAAACGGAACGTACGAGGTGGTCGTGATCAGCGGCGTCGATTCGGAGGTCGCACGTCAGAAGGTTCAACTCGACGGCAACGTCGGTCGTGTTTCCATCAGGATCTCAGGCATTCCCGTGCGCGGTCGACTGCTCGCCGGCGACGAGGGCGTTCCCGGGACCCTCGCGTTTTCCGCTCCATCTGGCAGCCGTGTGCAGGCAGAGAGTGACGAAGCAGGCCACTTCGAAGCGCGTTTTCCGACCCCCGGATCCTGGCAGGTCATGGTCACCCCTTCGGTCGATGCCGCGGCGCAGTTGCGCCTCGACCCCGTCGAGATTCGAGAGAATATGGGCGAGCTGAAGATCCTCCTCCCGCGGGGGCGAATCGAGGGTCGGGTCGTCAGCCCCGAGGGGGATCCCGCCGCGGCAATCATCACCGTTCGTCGAGCCGGTCGAGTGGTCGCTCAAGGCAAGTCCGGCGACGATGGACAGTTCTCGGTCGATCACCTTCCGGAGGAGCTTCAGACGGTCGAGGCCGAAGGCGAGGCCGGTCGTTCTCGGGCCGAGCCAGCCGACCTGTCCAAACAGACACGGATCGAGGTCGAGCTGAAACTCGAAGAATCCTCACGGCTCAAAGGTCTGGTCGTCGGACCAGCCGGCTACCCGATCAGCGGTGCGATTGTCCGGGCGTTTGATGACCAGACCGGCCGGTTCAATGACACCATCGCGGATGCGGAGGGCCTGTTCGAAATGGACATGCATACCGACGGGGTCATCGATCTCATCGTGCTGGCGCCACCACACCCCGTGGCGGTCCGTCGTCTTGCTCCCTCCGAATGGAAGAGGCGCCTCGTGAACATCTCGATGTCTTCTCTCGGGGCCTCCTTGCGTGTGGTGCTCACCCGGGTACCGCCATGGCCTGTATTGATGCGAGCGGGTGGACCTGCTCTTTCGCTCCGGCTGCTCCTTATGCCTCGCTTCGGGCAGGGGACGCCGGCGGAGTTCATCGATGGGGCTTTCCAATACTTCATCGAGCCCGGCTCGTACCGTATCTGTCTGGAGGATGAATGCAGAGAGCTCACCCTACCCCCTGGAGTCACGATGACGGTCGATTACGTCTCGGAAGAGGACTCGCCATGAGAATTGCCGCCGTCGCGGCCCTTATCGCCCTTGCGTTTTCCACCCAGTCTCCAGCGGAAAGCCAGACCGGCGACCGGGCCTGGCTCGGGATTCGCGCCACCATCCGGGAATCCCAATCCGGCTCTCGGTTTGTCTACGTGGTGCAGGTCGGCCCCGACACTCCGGCCGAGAGGGCCGGAATTCGCGCCGGTGACGTGCTCGTGCGGATCGGCTCGAGGCGAGGCGACTTTAAGGACCAGCTCGAATTTCTTCAGTTCGTCTCCTCTTTGCAGGTCGGAGAGAAACTGGATGTGGTGGTCGTCCGAGCTGGAGCGCGAAGAGTCCATACAGTTCTCGTTGGACGTTTGCCGCAGGCCTATGAGGAGGCATGGAAAGCGTCCATTGCTCATGCGCGCGAACTGCGGGCCAAAGAGCAGTCGGAAGGTGAAAGCCATTAGGCATCGGCTCGAACACGACAGAGCGGCACCAGGACCATCACCGGTGAAGCGGGGAGAGGGCCGGGGGTGAGGGGCAACCATTTCACCGGTCGAGCGAACCAGCCACGTTCGACCCCTATTCAATCGCGAACGCTGGTGAGCCGTGCGCTGGCCGCTCACCCTCGATCGTTTAGCCGCCCTGAACAGTGGTTGCGAGTTCGAGGGGTATGACGTATACTCATACTCATGGCCCGAGCGAAAATCGCGATCACGATCGACGAACGCGCCCTCTCGGAGATTGACCAACTCGTGCGCCAGGGGGCATTCCCCAACCGAAGCAAAGCCATCGAGTCGGCGGTCACCGAGCGGCTCAACCGCGAGCAGCACTCGAGGCTGGCGCGGGAATGCGCGAAACTCGACAGAGCGGAAGAGCAGGCTATGGCTGAAGAGGGAATGGCAGGGGAAGGCGAGTGGCCCGAATACTGAGGGGCGACATCTTCCGGGCGGACCTCAATCCCACCATCGGCAGGGAACAGGCAGGGTCCCGGCCGGTCGTCATTCTCAGTGAGGCCGTCTTCAACGAGCGGTCGGGAACGGTCATCGCTGTCGCGGTGACGAGCCAGGAGCCGCGAGCCGGCTTTCCCCTCACCATGGAAATCACGAGCGCGAAACTGCCGAAACGTTCCTGGGTAAAGGTGAGCCAGGTTCGAACGCTCTCGGTTCAACGCCTTGGCCGAAAGGTCGCTCACCTGTCCGAAGAAGAGACTCAGCGCATCGTCGAAGGGCTCAACGAGATCCTCGGCGGCTAACCTCGAATTCGAAGACGTGGCACACTTTTCCCCTTGTCCACGAGTCGAGCTCCTCGGGTCCCAACCGCTCGGGCGGGGGCTCTCCGGACGAAGCTTTCGGACGAACGTCAGCCGTGCGTCCCCGCACCCGGCGACTTCCAGGTCCTGCTGAGTCGTCTCCGCGGCATCCACCGGCACTCGCGGGCTGACGGTATCGGTGGGATAGCCTTCGGCATGTTCCTGGGTGGCCTGTTGCTGTGGGGCGCGATCTCGACATTCGCGGAGCTATACTTTCCGTCTGTTCGGCGGGCCGCGCAGGCTCGACTCGCGGATTCGTCATCCGTCAGGGAGAGACCATGACAGTCAAGCGTATGGACAACGTCGGTATCGTGGTGGAAGACCTCGATGCCGCGATCGAGTTTTTCACTGAGCTCGGCCTGACCCTCGAAGGCCGCATGCCGATCGAAGGCGAATGGTCCGGCCGCGTCACCGGCGTGCACGGTCAACGCGTCGAGATCGCGATGATGCGCACCCCCGACGGCCATAGCCGCCTCGAGCTCTCGCGCTTCGTCGCCCCCGCCATCGCGTCCGATCACCGCACAGCCCCGGTGAACTCGCTGGGATACCTGCGCGTGATGTTCACCGTCGAGGACATCGACGACACCCTCGCCCGGCTCAGCGAGCTCGGTGCGACGGTGGTCGATGAAGTGGTCAACTACGAAGACACCTATCGGCTCTGCTATATCCGAGGCCCGGAGGGAATTCTCCTCGGACTCGCCCAACAGCTCGGACAGCAGACTTCGCGGGAGAATCCGATGGAACGTCAGCGCTGAGGGCGCTGCGGGCCGAACGTATATGCCGGCTGGATCGCGCTCGGCATGTTCGGCGGCGTCTACGCATTGTTCGAAGCCGCCCTTTTCATCGCGCGTCGCGCTTTCCGCGGCGCCTGAACAGCGTCTGCACCGGCCCACCTTCCGCGTGGAAGAATCAGCCCTGCCTTGCATGCCGCTGAAGCCTGTGGTTAAATACTGAACCAGATGGTTCAGTATGCGAACGCTCACCTCGATGCCTCGTTCGCCGCGCTGGCGGACGTCACCCGTCGCGGCGTCCTCGAGCAACTGGGTCGCGCGGAAGCGTCGATCACGGACCTGGCCGAGACGTTCGGCATGACCCTCACGGGGATGAAGAAGCACGTCGCCGTGCTCGAGGCGGCGGGGCTGGTCAGCACGGAAAAGATCGGGCGCGTACGCCACTGCCGGATCGGCGCCCGCCGGCTGGAAGAAGTGGCGGATTGGGTCGAGCGGTATCACCAGCTCTGGGACGCACGGTTCTGCGAGCTGGACAAGGTCGTCGAAGATTTGAAACGGAAGGAGAAGATGGATGGAAGCAAGAAAGCAAGGTGAGCCCCCCATGAAACGCACCTCGGTGCAGAGGACATCGGATCGCGAGGTCGTCGTCACGCGGATGTTCGACGCGCCTCGGCGGCTGGTGTTCGAAGCGTGGACCCGGCCTGAGCTGTTCAGGAAGTGGTGGGTCCCGAAGTCGATGGGCATGGCGCTGCGATCGTGCGAAATGGACGTGCGCACCGGTGGCAGGTACCACCTCAACTTCGGCGAGGGGATGGACTTCTTCGGCCGCTACATCGAGGTGACGCCCCCCTCGCGCATCGTCTGGACGAATGAAGAAGGGGGCGACGACAGCAGCTCCGTAACCACCGTGACCTTCGAGGAAAAGGGCGACCAGACGCTGCTGGTGATGAGCGAGCTCTATCCGTCGAAGGAAGCGCTCGACGCGGCCGGCACCGGCGCCGCAGACGCCACACACGAAACGTTCGAACAACTGGACGAGCTGCTCGCCACGCTCTGAAGCTGGGCTCTGCGGATTCGAACCCGGGAAGCGGCAGAGGGGTCGCCTCCTCGGTTTGGAACTCGCCGCGAACACCTCGACTTCGGCCACTCTGGCTCAGACTCTGCCGCGGAACGCTTTCGCCGTCAGCCGTCCGAGGTACCTCAGATCCCGATGAAGCTGGAATGGGACCCGGTGAAGGATCGGCGAAACCGAAAGGAGCACGGCATCAGTTTCGAGGAGGCCGCGACGGTCTTCGGTGATCGATTCGCGCTGAGCTGGCAGGATGGGGCTCATTCCGAAGCGGAGTACAGGACGCTGACCCTCGGTTACACTGATCGAGAACGTCTGGTGATTGTTGCCCATACCGAGCGCGATGATCGTGTTCGGATCATCTCCTCGCGACCAGCTACCTCGAAGGAACGGCGGCTCTATGAGTCAGGATAAGCACAGCGACGACGAGATTCCCGAACAGACATCAGCCCCCGGCGGTGTGCGGGGCAGATACTACGATCGCTACATGGAAGGGTCGAATGTCGTCCTGCTGGCCCCAGACGTGGCTGAGTCGTTTCACGATTCCGAAACGGTAAACGAAGCTCTGCGCCAATATCTGGCGGAGCACGGTTCTCCTCCCGCCAAACACGCCGGCTGACCGCGATTCAATCTTGAACCATTCGTGAGGAGTTGGTCGCCGGCGCTTCCATGACTGATGAATCTGCGGTCATCGGGTTTGCCGGTGTCGGTTGGCCGTGACGACTTCGCGATTTTGGGATTTCCCCTCGCCCCCGGCCCCTCTCCCCGCTTCACCGTTGATGTTCGTTGCGATCATCGTGCGCGGGGAGAGGGGGGAGTGTAGGGCTAGCGCCGCTCGACCTTCAGGCCGGATGGCAGGCGAGGTGAGGAGATCAGCTCCTCGAAGACTTCCCAGCGCCGGTCGGGCCGGTCCTCGGTGCCTCCCTGCGCCTCGACCCACTGCCGGACCAGGTCTTTGCCGAGGTTGTAGTTGATGACGTAGCTGCGGTACTTGTCGATGAACCGGACCCGCTGACGGGCGCGCTCGGGCTCCATCAGCGAGTATCTCTCCAGCCAGGCGGCGGCCTGCGCCTGCGTCGATCTTCGCCATCGAGGTAGCGCCGCGCCGCCTCGTTGCCCGCGTAGGCGAGCTGCTCGATCAATGCCTGGATGCGGTAGTACCGTTCGGCGGTCGCCGGATCGAGACCGGCGGCGGGGAAGAGCACGCTCTGCTCGAAGGCGACCCGCTCGTCGCCCGGGAAACGCCACTTCGATGCCGAAGTTCGCCGATCCCTCGGCGATCAGCGACTGCGGGGTGAACAGCGGGTAGACGGTGAATTCGATCCAGCCCCGGTCCCGCACCAGGTTCTTCTCCAGCAGCGCGTTGTAGACGTGGTGCCCGGGTAGCCCTCGTGGCAGGCGAGATCGATCGCCCGGTCGATGCAGATCGGAAGATCGGTGTTGACCTGGATCAGGCTGTTGTAGTCGCCCTGGTACCAGTTGTAGCCGCTCCAGGGCTTGTCGGTGACGTACTCCACGCGGAAGGATTCATTTTTCGGCAACGCGATGTGGGCCATGGTCCGATCGCGACACTCGCGGATGGCCGCATCGAAGACCGAGGAGAGCCGATCGGAGGGGATGACGAATCCCTGGCGGAAGCGCTCGAGGCGCGAGGTGAGATCCCCTTCGCCGGGAAGTTCCTGATCCAGGCGCGCGAGAATCGCGTCGAAGTGGTCTTTCCCGTAGTGCGGAGCGACGGCGTCATAGAGCGCTTTCGATTCCTGGTCGAAGGTCATCCGCTCGCCCCCGAGCATCCGCACCCGGGCGAGAAGCGCCTCGGTCTGGCGGGAAAGGTACTGCTGACGCAGGACCAGCAGAGGATCCGCGGCGTCCACGTCGATGCCGGCCAGCCGTTTTCGCAGGGCGAGAGCCCGGTCCCGGATTTCCGAGAGGAGGGGCGGGGCGGCATGGATCTCCTCGCGCCAGGCGGGAGGGCCGTAGTAGGCATCGACGTAGTCGGCATCCTGCTCCCCGACGGCGAGGACCAGATGGACGTATTCTTCGGCGGCGTCGTTCATCGTCTCACCGGGATCCGGGATGACCGGAGGAGCGCTCCTGCAGGAGATCGACAGCAACAGTGTCAGTGCGGCAAGAGTCCATCGGGTCCATCGCATCGGGTTTCCTTTCCATCGTCGTGCAATCGGGTTCGCGTCAGGTCCAGCCGTCACTCTACCGGAATCCCGGCGGGAAGCACCATCCGACGTGGTTGCTCGACATGGCACCGGGCACGTGCTCGTCGAGACTGAAGACGCTGCCGCTTTGAACGAGTGCACCGGCGAAGCCCTCTCGTGCAGGGGCGGTGATTGTCGTCCCGAGCGGGCGGGCGGAAGGGCATGCGAGGGACCTCCCCTGATGCGATGCGGATCGTTTTGCAGGGCGACCGCGCCGCACGCTTTGCGCCTGGAGGTTCCTTGCCGCATTGGGGAGATGTCTCGCATGCCCACCCGGCCCGCCCGCTCGACATGACACTGGCCACCCGCTCGTCGTCGCCCCCGGGGGGAGCATGGTATGGTTCGGTTCGGATGCAGACCAGTGCAAAAGGACTGATGGATTCGGCTCTGTTCGAGCGGGTTTCGGACTGGCTGGGGTTCCACCCCTGGGCAGCCCCGCTGGTCGGGATCGGGTCGATCGTGCTGCTCTCGGTGCTCGCGTGGATTCTCACCCGGCGGCTGCTTCTCCGTCTGGTGGAGAAGGTCATCCGGCATACCGAGTTCAGCTGGGATGATGTCCTGATCGAGAAGCGGGTACTGCGCAGGGCGGCGGCGCTCGCGCCCCTGCTGGTGGTCTTCTACGGCGTGCCTCTGATCACGGGGCTCACGCCGGATCTTCAGGAAGCCCTTCGCCGCCTGGCACTCGCCGGAATGGCGGTGGTGGCGATGCTGACCATCAGTGCGCTGCTCTCTGCCGTCAACGACATCTACACGACTTACCCCATCGCTCGTGGCCGTCCGATCAAGGGTTATCTGCAGGTCATCAACATTTTCGTCTTCCTTCTCGGCGGAGTGCTGGTGGTTGCCCTGCTGCTGAACCGCTCGCCCTGGTACTTCATGACCGGAATCGGGGCGATGACCGCGGTTCTCCTTCTGATCTTCCGCGACACCATTCTCTCGCTGGTGGCGAGCATTCAGATCGTCTCGAACGACATGGTCCGGATCGGGGACTGGATCGAGATGTCGAAGTACGGCGCCGACGGTGACGTGGTGGACATCGCACTGCACACGGTCAAGGTGCAGAACTTCGACAAGACCATCACCACGATCCCGACGTACAAGCTGATCGACGAGTCCTTCCGCAACTGGCGGGGAATGAAGGAATCGGGCGGACGACGGATCAAACGCGCCATTCATCTCGACATGAGCACCATCCGGTTTCTGGAACCAGAGGACATCGATCGCTTTTCCAGATTCGTCCTGCTGCACCAGTACGTGGAGGAAAAGCGGCGGCTTCTGGAGGAATACAACCGTGAGGTCGTGACCGATTCCGAGATCGTCGCCAATGCTCGGCGTCTGACGAACGTGGGGACCTTCCGGGCCTATCTGGTGGCGTATCTTCGCCAGCATCCGATGATCTACAGCGAAGGGATGACCTTCCTGATCCGGCAGCTCGAGCCGGGGCCGGAGGGCCTGCCGATCGAGCTCTACGTCTTCACCCGGACGACCGACTGGGGCGAGTACGAGGCGATTCAGGCCGATGTCTTCGACCACATTCTGGCCATCGTTCCGGAGTTCGGGCTGCGGGTGTTTCAGAAGCCGACCGGCAGCGATCTGCAGCGCCTCTGAGCGCTCAGACCCGTCGTCGAACCGTATCGCGCAGCCGCTCGACGAGAAGCTCATTCATGGCGACCGAAAACTTCGCCATCATCGGCGGATCCCCCCGCAGAACCGACAGCAGGATGTCTCGATCCCATTGCAGCACCCGGCTGTCTTCCGCAGCGGTGACGGAGACCGATCGTGCCGAACCGTCGATGAACGAAACCTCGCCGAGAACGTCCCCTGGTCCGATCGAAGCGATCATCGCAGCCTCGCCGTCACGCCTGCCGACGATCTCGAGCCGACCCGATTCGATCGAGAAAAGGCGCGAATCCTGCTCTCCTTCCCGAATCAGCAAATCACCTTTCGGAACCAGACGCGATTCCGCCAGCTCTTCGATGCGCGCCCGCTCGCCCGGATCGAAGTAGCGGAACAGTGGATGGTCCGATTGAGCCGGATATAGATCGTTCATCAGTCTCTCCTCGCCGGGGACATCCCGGAGCTCCGGATGAAGGTCTATGATACGACGAAGCGAACGAACGTTCCCGAGCACCGACAGGAGGAAAGCGATGAGCAATGCACCGGCCGGACGGGTTCTGGTGGTGGATGATGACGCGAAGGTCCGGGATCTTCTCTGTCATCTGCTGGGTCGGGAAGGCTTCGAGGTGGAATGCGTGGACAGCGGCGTGGAGGCGATTCGCAAGCTGGACCAGCGTTCCTACGGCCTGCTGTTTCTCGATCTCCGGATGCCTCAGGGGGATGGGTACAGCGTGATCGACTACCTCGAAGGCGAATCGAAGCGAAGGGTCAAACCGGTGGTCCTGGTGCTCAGCGCCGTCGCCGAAGGCCAGATCAAGCTCAACCGACAGGTGGTGGACGGGGTGATCCGAAAGCCGTTCGATGCCACGAACATCAGCGCCGTGGTCCACCTCTATCTCGATCAGATGCGGAAGGAGCCGGTGGGTTGAGCCGTTCGGCCGGACTTTTGGTCCATCCCACCTCACTCCCCGGATCGTTCGGGATTGGAGATCTGGGTCCGGAAGCCTCTCGGTTTCTCGACTGGGCTGCGTCCGCCGGTCAGTCGGTCTGGCAGATTCTTCCCCTCGGCCCGACCGGCGACGGTGGCTCTCCGTACGACACCCTCTCCGCATTTGCGGGGAATCCTCTGCTGATCTCGCCACGCGCGATGAAAGACGCCGGCTGGACCGGAAGGATCCCCGAGGCCGCGGAGAAGGCTTCCCGTGTCTCGTTCGCTTCCGTCCGGACGGCCAAAGGGAGGTTCCTGCGTGAGACATGGCAGGAGGTTCGTCGCTCCGGCCTCCGGCAGGACGAGGTCGAAGCCTGGGCCGAAGGAATGCTGCCTCGGCGATGGCTGGACGACTGGACCCTGTTCATTGCCTTGAAGGAGGCGCATGGCCAGCGGTCCTGGATCGAGTGGGACGAAGCGCTGGTGCGCCGCGATCCGTCGGCACTCGAGCGGGCGAGGCAGGAACTGCGGGAGGAGATTGAATTCCACCGCTGGGTCCAGTTCGTTTTCTTCGAGCAGTGGGCGTCGGTGCGGTCCGCCGCTGGGGAGCGGGGAATCAGGATCTTCGGCGACGTTCCGATCTACGTGGCATTCGACAGCGCGGACGTCTGGGCGCATCAGGAGCTGTTCGACCTCACGCCCGACGGAAGTCCACGCGTGGTCGCGGGTGTTCCGCCCGACTACTTCAGCGAGACCGGACAGCGCTGGGGAAATCCACTGTATCGCTGGGATCGATTGCAGGCAGATGGATTCCGCTGGTGGATCGATCGGTTCCGCATCAATCTCCATCTGGTCGATCTGGTCAGAGTGGACCATTTCCGAGGGTTCGCCGGGTATTGGGAGATTCCCGCTTCCGAGCCGACCGCGGTTCACGGGCGTTGGGTCGATGCGCCGGGAACCGCTCTGTTCGAAGCCGTCCGGCGCGAGCTCGGTTCGCTTCCTCTGGTTGCGGAGGATCTCGGCACCATCACCCCGGACGTCGATGAGCTGCGCGATCGGTTCGAGCTTCCCGGCATGAAGGTGATGCAGTTCGGCTTCGGAGATCTGGACAACATTCATCTGCCGCATCACTACATCCCCGGGATGGTCGGCTACACCGCCACTCACGACAATGACACCACCGCTGGATGGTTTCGGCAGCTCGACGAAGAATCGCGCCGGAGAGTGATCGACTACACCGGCCTCGATCCGGAACGGGACGAGGTTCCCTGGCCGCTGATTCGTTCGCTCTACGAGTCGGTTGCCGATCTGGTGATCATCCCACTCCAGGACGCATTCTCGGTCGGAAGCGAAGCGCGCATGAACACGCCGGGGGAAATTCACGGAAACTGGGCCTGGCGAGCCCGCAGTGAGCAGTTCGCCCCGGCCATCGCCAGCCGTCTCCGACGCCTCGGGGAGCTCACCGGCCGCCTGACCAGCGAACCATCGTCGTCATGAGCAATGCGGCGAGCTGCTACCGGTAGAGCGGAATGAAATCCTCGTCATCCTGGAACTTCCGCTCCCACTTCAGGAACTCGTAATAGCCGCAGCGGGAGCCTTCGGGGTAGGTCCGACAGACGGTGGGACGCCCCTCGTAGATGGTGCATCGCCGGGACTCGGCATCGAGAAACTGGCAGGCGGTTCCGTAGATCTCATCTTTCCGATGGCGGAGAACACGTTCGCCTTCCCGCTTCTTGGTGAACTTCTTCTCCGCCTCGTCGACAGAGATGTCGAAATGTTTCGCCAGCCGTTTCAAATCGCGTCTGGTGACCGCGATCAGATCATAGGTACAGCAGTAGGCGGGGCATTTCGAACAGTCGTAGTGAACGGTTCGGGATTTTTTCTTCGCGGCCATGAACGGGGGCTTTCCAAACGGATTTCGTCGATCTGCGGCGACGGCGCATGATAGCAGATACAATGGGCGCATGCGGGCTCGAACCAGATGCGGATGGATCGTTGCGGCGTTGTCGGCCTGTCTCCTGTCCTCTCCGAGTCTGCTCGCTGCCGGACGCCGTCGTCCGGTCGACGAGCCGACGGTCGTCCCCACCTTCAACCGCGAGGTGGTGAGGATTTTCCAGGAGCACTGTCAGGTCTGTCATCACCCGGGAGGCACCGGGCCGTTCTCTCTGATGGACTATGAGACGGCGGCGACGTGGAGCTCGAGGGTTCTTGCGATGACCCAGTCGCGGGTCATGCCGCCCTGGAAGCCGGCGTACGGATGTGGCAGCTTCAAGGGGAACCGCTCGCTGACTGCCGCGGAAATCCGAACGCTCTATCGATGGGTCGAGGCGGGCGCACCCGAAGGGCACCCCGCGGACGCGCCGCCGCCCCTCGAGTTCCCGGATGGATGGAGGCTGGGGAGCCCGATCTGGTCCTGAGGGCGGAGGGCACCTGGACGCCCAGAGCGGCAGGTGATTCCTGGCGTTGCTACGTTCTTCCCGCTCCGGAGGACCACGATCTCTACATCAACGGGTTCGAATTCCTGAGCGCGGAGCCCGGATCGGTGCACCACATGCTCGCCTACATCGACACCAGCGGAAAGGCCGTGGAGCTCGACGCGATGGATCCAGGCGCCGGCTACGACTACCAGACCCACGGTCTCGGATTCGACCCGGCGGGGCTGGTCGGATTCCACACGCCCGGCGAGGTGCCGTTCATCTATCCGGAAGGGACGGCCATCCGAATTCCGGCCGGAGCCGCGATCGTCCTGCAGACCCACTATCACATCCACGACGGCTCCCCGGAGCCCGATCAGCCGCGGGTTGGACTGCACCTCGCTCATTCGACGATCACGCGCCTGCTCCGGTTCATGACGATTTTCAACGGCGATCTCTACCTCCCCGCGGGGGATCCCGAGATCCCGGTCACCCAGACCTTTGTCGTGACGGAGCCGATTCGAATCTATGCGCTCGACCCGCATATGCACTCGCTCGGGAGACGATTCCTGATCGAGGCTCACTGGCCGGACGGCAGTTCGAGCTGCATGATCCGGATCGATAACTGGGATCCGCGGTGGCAGGGGATGTATCAGCTCGCGGAGCCTCTTCTCCTGCCGGCAGGAAGCAGCATCTTCGTGGAGGCGGACTACGACAACTCCACCGCGAATCCGCGTAACCCGCACAATCCACCGCGGGACGTCTGGTGGGGCGAATCCGCCGAAGATGAAATGTTGATCGCCGGCGTCGTCTATGCGCTGGAAAACGAAGAGGTTCACATCGAGCCGGAACCATGAGGAGACGATGTTGAGGAGCCGGGCTCCTGGAATGGGGATCATCCTGGTCGGTCTGCTGATTGTGTCGGCCGGCCGGTGCCAGGAGAAGGACCCGATCCGTGAGACTCTCGACGCAATGGTGGCGGCAGCCGAGGACCGCGATGCCGAGGCGGTGATGGAGCATGTCGCGAATGACTTCACCAGTGTCACCGGGGGGATGACCAGGGATCAGGCTACTCTCGCACTCAAGCGGTACTTCGCCGGTTACGAGCACATCGACATCAGCCTTTCGGGTGTGACCATCGACCGCGACTCGAACGCCGCCGATGCTTCGTTCCGTGCGGACTTCTCCGGGACTCCCCGGAAGTTCGGCGGACTGGATCAGTTTCTTCCCCGAGCCTCCGCCTGGCAGTTCGACGTCGAGCTCCGGCTGCTCGATGGCGACTGGAAAATCACCGCCGCCCGCTGGCAGCAGATTCCTCTGGTTGGCAATTGACAGGGCGGGCCCGGCGGTAGAGAGTAGATGCGGCGCGCCGCAGAGGGCTGAGCCTGGAGTTCTGAGAGTTCTGAAGTTCTGAGAGTTCTGAAGTTCTGGAGTTCTGTATTTCTGAGAGTCGTGTAGTTCTGGAGGGGATTGACTTCGCCGTCCACTTCAGAGCCTCGGGGATTCAGAGTCGTGTCTCGCGTTTCTCGAGATCACAGCCCTCTGTCGAAACGGCCTGCAACTCGCAATGAGGAGTGAGCGGAGGTCTTCGATGAACTGTCCGAAAGATGGAGCCGAGCTGCAGACGCAACGAGTTCACGAAGTCGAGGTCAAGGTCTGCCCCGAGGATGGGGGGATGTACCTCGCGCACGGAGAACTGAACAAGGTTGCGGATCCCACCACCGGAGACCTCGAATACTCGACGGTCGATCTGGACAGCTTCGAGCATCCCGACGATGCTCCCCTGATCCAGTGTCCGAAGGATCCGGATGTGACCATGGAGAAGGTCGAGTTCATCGTCGAGACCAACATCATTCTCGACTTCTGTCCCCGCTGTCAGGGATTCTGGCTGGACGGGAACGAGTTGGTGAGGATCAACCAGGAAGTGCAGGAATTGAACGAGGCCGAGCGCGACGTGCCGAATCCGGCCATGCTCACCTTCTCACAATTCATCTGGAGCCTGCCGTTCCCGAAATGACCCGGAGGGTCAGAAGGTCCTGCGGTAGACGTAGATGAACGGCAGGGGCCGGCAGTTCCGGATCGGCGGAGAAAACCCGGCGCTCCGGATCTCTTCCTCGGTCATCTTCCCGAGCGCTTCGTCGCCGGTCGTATTCGACAGGAGCTTCGTCGACATCACCGTGCCCCGTGCGTCGACGGTCACTTCCACGGAGACCACGCCATGCGCATCCGAATCGGAGAAGGCGGGCCGAGGCGGCCGGTTGAAGGTGAAGTCCTGGTCCGGCGGGCACTTCGTGTCCTTCCGAACGTAGCGGGATGAGACCCAGCCGAGACGTCCGTCGGTCAGCCGGACGCGGCTCCAACCGTCTTCCTCCCGGACCAGTCCCAGACGCTGACCCCGCCGCACCGCGTCGATCTTTTCTCCCTCGGTGGTCGGCTGATCCCGCACATTCAGACTGGAGGCGGTCACCCGGACGGTGGCGGTGACCACTTCCTCGGTGGGCAACGCCGGCATGGTTTGTTCGGTCATCGCCGGCTCCGCCGGGGCTTCCGGAGGGGGCGCCGAGGAGCAGGCGGCGAGCAGAAATCCGAGGGCGAGAAAGACCAGGCGGCGATTCATCGCGCGAATCTTACACTCTGGCGGCGGGAACTGAACAGTGGCGGTTCCTGGCGCGGCGGAGGGATCCGGCGGCGCAGCCGGATCCCTCCCGGGATGGGGCGACTACTTCATCGATCCCAGATAGCGGAGATATTCACCGTCGGTCGAGAGCATCAGAATCGTCTCCGGATCGATGGTCGTCTTATAGGTCTCCATGGTCTTCATGAAGCGGTAGAAGTCCGCGTCGCGGCCATAGGCCTCGGCGTAGATCTCGGTGGCCTCCGCGTCGGCCTTGCCGCGGAGCTCCTGGGCCTGCGGTAGGCCTCGGACTGGATCTGCTGCAGGTCGCGCTGCCGCTCGCCGCGGATCCGTGCCGCCTCGCCCTGCCCCTTCGGACCGGTACCGCTCCGCGATCCGCTGCCGCTCGGCGATCATCCGCGCGAAGACGTCCTTCCGCACCTCGTCCACGTAGTTCGAGCCGCTTCGAGCCGGAAGTCGAGGATCTCGATGCCGAGGTCGGCGTCCGCGCCCGCGCCGCGCTTCAGGACTCTCGCTGGGTCGATCGCCCGGCCGCCCCTTGCCGATCTGCTCCGGCGCGGATCTGCTCTTCGCTTCGATGTCGCTCGGCGTGTCGGAACTGCCGGTTGCTGCTCCGCACCAGCTCGATCAGGTCGTAGCTCGCCACGGCGTTCCGGGTCTCGCCGTCGAGGATGTCGTCGAGCCGCGACTGGGCGCTCCGTTCTCGTCGCGCAGGCGCTGGAAGAACTAGCAGCGGATCGGTGATCCGCCACCGCGCGTACATGTCCACCCAGATGAACCGCTTGTCCTTGGTCGGCATCTGGTTCGGGTCCCCGTCCCACTCGAGGAACCGCTTCTCGAAGTGTTCGCGCGCTGCATGAGCGGGAGCTTGAAGTGCAGCCCCGGCGTCGACGATCGGCTCCCCGACGGCTCGCCGAACTGGGTGATGATCACCTGCTCGGATCTCGCTCACCTCGTAGAACGCGCCGGCGAGCAGGACGACGAGCAGGAGCCCGATGCTGCGGCGACGGCGGGTATGCCTCATCGCTCACCTCCCGGCTTGCCGGCCTCAGCCCCGAGCAGGCTCTTCAGGCCGGCGATGGGGAGCAGCGGCAGCACGCCCGGATCCCTTGTCCATGAAGACCTGCGCCCCCATCTTCGGGAGCACCCGCTGCATCGTCTCGAGGTGGAGCCGGCGGCGCGTGACGTCGGGCGCCTGCTGGTACGCCGCTGCACGGCCTTGAACCGCGTCGCGTCGCCCTGCGCCCGTTCACGCGCTCGAGCGCGTAGCCCTCGGCCTGCAGGACGGCCTGCAGCGCCTCGCCGCGGGCTCGCGGAATCACCTTGTTGTACTCGGCGCGCGCCTCGTTGATCAGCCGGTCGCGCTGCTGCTGCGCCTGGTTCACCTCGTCCCAGGACGGCTTGACCGGGTCCGGGGGAGTCACGTCCTGCAGCACGATCTGCTCGATCATGATCCCCATCTCGTACTGGTTGACCAAGCTCCTGCAGCAGCCGCTCGGACGTCGTCGCGATCTCCTGCCGGCCGACGGTCAGCACCTCGGTCACCGTGCGGTCGCCGATGACCTCGCGCATCACCGCCTCGTTCATGCGCGAAAGGTCGTCGGTCAGCGCGCGGACCTTGAAGAGGTACTTGTAGGGGTCGGGCACCCGGTACTGCGACGATCCACTCGACGACGGCGACGTTGAGGTCGCCGGTGAGCATCACCGACTCGTCGTTGAACGTGCCGTCGGTCGTACTGCGGTCCGGATGCCGGGCTGCGTCGTGCGGAATCCGAACTCCTCCTTGAGCTGGCGCTGCACCGGCACCTGCATGACGGCTCTCGACGAGCAGGAAGCTTCACGTGGAGGCCCGGCTCGGTCGTGCGCACGTAGCGGCCGAAGCGAAGCACCACGCCGGTCTCCTCCGGCTCCACGGTGAACCAGGTGGTCCAGACCACCGCAACCACCGCGAACACGATGAGGATTTTCAGGATGGTGCCCCCGTGAATGTTCGGAGGCCGGAACTGATACACGTTTGGACGATCGAAATTCATGAAACCTCCTGGGCGGACGGGTTCGGACTCCCCCATGCTAACGCAATTGTTCAGTCCGTATCGGCAGCGCAGAGTCGTGATGCGACTTTGGAGTGAACTGGGCGATATCGTCATCGAGCGCCCGTGCCCTCGTCGAAGCCGGGAACGGTGCCGCGAAGGATCCTGCTTTTGCGAAGGTCGAGAGGGGCTCTCATCGCTCTCGACCTTCGCAAAAGCAAGATCCTTCGCGATGACCGGCATGGGCTTCGACGCGTTTCGTGGCGCTCAGGATGACGGGGTGGGAAAGGACTCGGGCATTGCCATCCCGTCATGCTGAGGCGGGACGCCGGATCCACTGGCTCAGGACGCGGGCGAGATCCTCCTGGCGGGTCGGCTTGGAGAGGTAGTCGTCCATCCCCACGGCGAGGCATCGTTCCCGTTCCCCTTCGAGCGCGTGAGCGGTCATGGCGATGATCCGGATCTTCCGATTCTTCCCCTCCCGCTTGCGGATCTCGATGGTGGCATCGTATCCGTCCTTCAGAGGCATCTGGCAATCCATCAGGATGATGTCGTAGGCGACTCTCTCGACGGCCTGAAGCACCTGGACTCCGTTCCCCACGACGTCCGCGCGATACCCCAGCCGGGCGAGCTGGCTCATGGTCAGCTTCTGGTTGAGTGGCTTGTCCTCGGCGAGGAGGATGCGGACCTTTTCAGGCTCGAGCATCGGAACGCCCATGGCGGCGAGCTCCGACTGGGTGCCGGTACCGGTCGATTTGAGGGAACGTGGATCCCGGCGTGCGAGGACGGCGCTGAGCACGTCGAAGAGCTCGGCCTGCTCGACCGGCTTGACCAGGTACGCGGTCACGCCCGCGGATCGAAGATCCTCGTCATTGAGCTGTTCTCCCATCTCCGCGAGCAGCACGATTGCGGTGTCGGCGATCTCCGGATCATCCCGGACCGCGAGCGCCAGATCGATCCCCTTGAGGTCGGCGTGGAGGTCGTAGAGCAGGACCGGATACGGCTCGCCCAATGCGGCCTCGCTCTTGAGACGCTCGAGAACTTCCCCGGAGTTCGAGGCCTCCCGCCACCGGACCTTCCAGCTGTCCAGATAGTGTGTGGTGATCCGCCGGCTGATCTCGCTGCGGTCGTGAATGAGCAGCCGTACACCGGCGAATCCGCGCTTGCGGGCCGCGATCATGTAGTCGCGGGTGATCACCTTCTCGAACGGAATGGTCAGCCAGAACTGCGAACCCTCGCCCGGCTGGCTGTCGACGCCGATCGCGCCATGCATCAGATCGGCGAGCTGACGTGCGATGGCCAGGCCGAGGCCCATTCCGTGGTGGCTGCGGGTGGACGTCGCATCCCCCTGGACGAAGGGCTCGAAGATACGCTTCATGGTCGCCGGATCGATTCCCGGGCCGGTGTCCCGCACCTCGAACCGCACCAGCAGATGGGTCTCCGTTTCGCGGTCCGCCCGGACCGAAACCTCCACCCCGCCTTCCTCGGTGAAGCGGATGGCGTTGCTGACGAGGTTGGTCAGAATCTGGCGGAGGCGGGAGACGTCGCCGCGGAGTACGGCGGGAATGGTCCGGTCGAGCGAGAGTGAGACTTTCAGGTTCTTCTCCTGCCCGACCACCTGCATCACCTGGATCAGCCGCTCGACGGTGCTCTCCAGGTCGAAGTCGGCCATGGTCACGTGCAACCGTCCCGATTCCAGCGCCGACATGTGGACGATGTTGTTGATTAGAGTCAGCAGTTCTTCACCGCTGGCCTGAGCCGTCTGGATCAGATCCTTCTGCTCGTGGGTGATCTCGCCCGCTGCGAGCAGATCGAGCATCCCGAAGATGACATGCATCGGAGTGCGGATCTCGTGCGTGATATTGGTCAGGAACTGGCTCTTGAGCCGGGCCGCCTCGAGGGCTGCGTCCCGTGCCTGACCCAGTTCCACCTCCATCAGCTTCCGTTCGGTGACGTCCCGGAAGATCGCCCGGATCAGGACCGTCTCGCCGTCGATCACCTTGGGAATGAGGTTCCCTTCGAACGTCTTGCGTCTTCCGGAGATGGTCAGAAAGACCGTCTCGAGACGGTGTGCCTGGCCGGTGCGGACGATCTCGGCGAGCTCCCGGGAAAACGTCTCGCGCTCGTTGGGATGAACCAGATCGGTGATGGTCATTCCGCTTGAGCCGGCCGATTCGAACCCGAGGGTTTCGTGGAGCGCCCGGTTCGCATGCGCGATCCGGCCTTTCGGATCGAGGCTGAGAATCAGATCCGTCGCCGTCTCGAACAGCTCCCGGGTCTGTTCGACCTGGGCCTGCAGGCCCGAGACGTTTTCTCCACCCTGAGCGATCTGCCTTCGGACCGTCGCCAGTTCCCGCCGCAGAGAGAAGATCTGCATCGCCTGATCCGCGAGTGCCCGGAGAGCACTGATGCGGCTTGTGGTCATCTGGTGAGGCTTCTGATCGAAGACCGAAAGGCTGCCGATGACGAAGCCGTCCGGGTCGAGCAGTGGCGCCGCGGCGAAGAAACGGATGTGAGGTTCGCCCTGGACCCGGCGGTCGTTGCGGAACATCTCGTTCTCGAGGGTGTCCTCCACCACCAGGACCTGATCGGTGGTCAGCACCTGGCTGACGAAGGGGCACTGCGACGGGAGCGCGTCGACCTTCCATCGATAGCGCGCCTTGAACCACTGGTGGTCGCCTTCGGTGAATCCGAGCAGAGCCGCAGGGCTGCCGCAGATCATCGCCGCGAGGCGGGTCAATTCGTCCAGATGAAGGTCGTCGTCCACCGACGGTGAGATATTGAACGACCGGAGAGCCTTGACCCGGTCGGTTTCCGATGAATTCAGCATCATCGCCGCCTCCGCGACTCGCCTGCTGCCTGTTTGGTGTAGCCTGTCCTGTCGTCTTGAGTGATTATAGAGTGCTGCGTCAGCCCGACGTCAAAAAAAGGAGTCGAGGGGCCAACCGCAACCATTGCGGGCCGGCTCGAATTGCGTAAACTTTTGTGACGGAGGGTCGTAGCTTCAGTGGTTGAGAGCGATGATTCATGAGGATTTCGTCTCCCACCGGAATCTCATGAATCGCCGGACCAGGGAGGAAACCGTGCAAATCAGTCAGTCCATCGTGTCCATCAGGGACATCCGGAAGACGTTCGGTGCAGTCCGTGCCGTCGACGGCGTCTCTTTCGACGTCCCCCGCGGAACCATCACCGGCCTGCTCGGAAGAAACGGAGCAGGCAAGACCACCACCATCCGGATGATCACCGGCATCTTCATGCCCGACTCCGGAACGATCGACTGGAGCGGCGGGTCGGAAGGCAGTCAGTTCGATCGGATCGGTTATCTGCCCGAGGAGCGGGGTCTGTACAAGCAGATGAAGGTTCTCGAACACCTTCTGTTTCTGGCCGAGATCAAGAGCCGCTCCTCGAAGGAGGTACGAAAGCGTGCCGAGGAGTGGCTGGAACGATTCGACCTGCTGGAAAAAAAGGATGTCAAGGTCGAGGAGCTCTCCAAGGGTAATCAGCAGAAGGTCCAGTTGATCGGGGCGGTGCTCCACGAGCCGGAACTGCTGATCCTCGACGAGCCGATGTCCGGTCTGGATCCGGTCAACGTCGTCCTGGTCCGGGAGATCATCCGCGAATTCCAGAAGCAGGGAACGACCATTCTTCTGTCCACCCACATGATGGGGGAAGCCGAAAAGCTGGCCAGCCAGATCATCCTGATCGATCGCGGTCAGGTGGTGCTCTCGGGGAGTCTGGACAGTATCCGCGCCTCGGCGCGGAGCAACCACATCCAGATCGAATATGAAGGTGAGGGTGCGTTTCTCCAGGATCTTCCTGGCGTGATCCGCTCGACTCTGCATCATTCGTCCGCGGAACTGGTCCTCAGCGGCGAGGCCGACTCCCAGGCCATTCTGCAGGCCGCCATGTCCCGTCTGAAGATTCGAAAGTTCGAAGTGGCGTCGCCTTCTCTGGAGGAGATCTTCATTGAGAAGGTGGGGCGTCCGATGGCGCCGGCCGAGGCGGCTCCGGCGGAGGTGACGGCATGAACAAGGCTCTTGCAGTGCTCAAACGGGAGTATCTCCAGACCGTTCGAAAGAAGATGTTTCTGGTGATGACCATTCTCGTCCCCGTGTTGTTCGCCGCCCTGATGTGGGTGCCGATGATGGTCGTCCGTAGCGGAATGGGGGGCAAGAAGATTGTGATCGTGGATGGCAGCGGTGCGCTGAAGGCGATCACCGAGTCCGATCCGAGCGGCGACGAGGGGCAGAACTTCACCTTCGAATATATCGATGCGCACGGGCAGTCCGATCTACAGAAGGTGGCGGAGCCGTGGCTGTCGCGGCTCGCCGCGGAGCGGAAACAGCGGGTCGACGGCGTGCTGGTGATTCCGCCCAGAGTCGTTTCCGGCGAGGATCAGTCGATGACCTACTACAGCCGTTCGGCGACCGAGCTGCGTGCGAGAAGCATTCTGCAGCGTCGCGCCAACCGCGAGATTCAGCGTCTCCGGTTGCTCGATCACGGCATCGGACAGGACGAGATGAATAAGCTGCTCGCCCGTGCCGAGGTCGAGACGGTTCAGCTCTCCAAGACGGGAGAAGAGAAGAAGGGCGGAGAGATGGACTTCATCGCCGGCTTCGTCTTCGCCGGCATGCTGATCCTCCCCTCGATTTTCTACGGCGTGGAAGTGATGCGCGGCGTGGTGCAGGAAAAGACGGACCGGGTGGTGGAGATTCTGGTCTCCTCGATGACCCCGATGCAGTTGCTCTCGGGCAAGATTTTCGGCCTTGCGCTGGTGGGGCTGACCCAGCTCGGAATCTGGATCGGGGTGGCGGCCCTGCTGGGGATCTTTGCCGGCGGGGGAGCGATGATGGTCAGCGACATCAACCTCGCACAGTTCCTCCGCCTGGACGCCTTCATCTATTTCTTCATCTTTTTCCTGCTGGCGTACATGCTTTACGTTTGCGTCTATGCCATCGCCGGGGCGGTCTCGAACAGCGAGAAGGAGGCGCAGCAGTTCGTCAGCCCGGTGATCATGATCCTGATGATCCCCTGGTTCCTGATGATGCCGATCATCTTCAATCCCGACGCGCCGTTCTCCGTGTTCCTGTCGCTGTTCCCGCTGTTCGCGCCGATCACCATGTTCGTCCGGACGCTGGTCTCCGAGCCTCCGCTGTGGCAGATCGTCACCGCGATCGTCCTGTCGATGGGAACCATCTGGGGGATGCTCTGGCTCACCGGAAAAATTTTCCGCGTCGGCATCCTCTCCTACGGAAAGCGTCCGACGATTCCGGAGCTGTGGCGCTGGCTGAAGGTGGCGTGAACGCGAACGGAGCGAGGGCGGCCCCTGTGGCCGCCCTTTCGCGGTCACCGCTTTGATGCGGCGAGGATCCACAGCACCACAGCCACCGAAATGAAGATCGCCGCCGTGATGGCGCTCCCCTCCGACGGCCGGCGGAACAGCATGAACAGCGCCGCCAGGATCAGAAAGGCCGCCCAGCTCCGGTAGCGCCTGGCCACGATCCGGTTGACCAGCTCCCGTGCCTCCGGAACCTCCATCACCGGCATCCACCGCCCCTGCCTCGGATCCCAGATCTCGTCGTCGGCGGTGACGTTGCCCCGGACGATCCAGGCGAGAATCGTCCGAAGGTCGGCGGCCGCGCGTTCCTGCCGCCCGTCCCGCACGCGCCATCCCGGAGTGGAATCGGGCTCCGGCCGCGAATACGTCGAGCGACTGCCGCGCGATCCGGAACGGCGGATCTCGTCGTAGGCTTCGTTGATCGCCTTGAGCTTTTCCTCCGCACGCCGGCGAAGCTGCTCGTCATTCCCGAACCGGTCCGGGTGCCAGACCTTGGTCAGATCCCGCCAGGCCCGCCGGACCTCCTCCTCGGAGGCTCCCGGCTCCAGTTCCAGAGTGCGGTAGTGGTCACGTGTCGCCATCTCCACGCGCATCATAGGACAGGTCGCTCCGCGCGCCGCGCCGGTGGCCATTCCATGTCGAGCGCGTGGTGGTCGCTCGCGCAACACTCTCCCTGGATCCAAACTGTCTCCTCTCGACGAAATGGGTGGCCAGTGTCATGTCGAGCGGGTGGTGGGCGGGCAAGCGAGACATCTCCGCCGATGCGACAAGGAACCTCCAGGCGCAGAGCGTGTGGGGCGGTCGTCCAGCAAAACGGTCCTTGTCGCGTCGGGGGAGGTCCCTCGCCTGCCCGCTCGGGACGACCTGTGGATGAACATTCCGATGTTCATCATCGTCCCACGGAGTGAAAGCATCCGGCTGACCAATCCCGTCTTCCGAAGCCCGTCGCTCCGGCTCTCCTCACCCCCTTCCTGTCAACAAGCCGACGGCGCTCGACGAGTCGGTGACCAGTGTCATGTCGAGCGGGTGGTGGGTGGGCATGCGAGACATCTCGGTCGATGTGACAAGGAATCTCCAGGCGAAGAGCGTGTGGGGCGGTCCTCCAACAAAGCGGTCCTTGTCGCATCGGGGGAGGTCCCTCGCTTGCCCTTCCGCCCGCCCGCTCGGGACGACAATAGGGGAAGGGTTCGCGAGGGAATCAGCGGCGGGGCCGGGATCCACTCGCCCGGGCAGCGCCCTCTCGAGGTACCGGTGGTCATTGTCATGTCTAGCGGGTGGTGGGCGGGCAAGCGAGACATCTCGGTCGATGCGACAAGGAATCTCCAGGCGAAGAGCGTGTCGGGGCGGTCCTCCAACAAAGCGGTCCTTGTCGCATCGGGGGAGGTCCCTCGCTTGCCCTTCCGCCCTCCCGCTCGGGACGACAATAGGGGAAGGGTTCGCGAGGGAATCAGCGGCGGGGCCGGGATCCACTCGCCCGGGCAGCGCCCTCTCGAGGTACCGGTGGTCAGTGTCATGTCGAGCGGGTGGTGGGCGGGCAAGCGAGACATCTCCGCCGATGCGACAAGGAACCTCCAGGCGCAAAGCGTGCGGTGCGGTCGTCCAGCAAAACGGTCCTTTTCGCATCGGGGGAGGTCCCTCGCTTGCCCCTCCGCCCGCCCGCTCGGGACGACCTGTGGATGAACATTCCGATGTTCATCATCGTCCCACGGAGTGAAAGCATCCGGCTGACCAATCCCGTCTTCCGAAGCCCGTCGCTCCGGCTCTCCTCACCCCCTTCCTGTCAACAAGCCGACGGCGCTCGACGAGTCGGTGACCAGTGTCATGTCGAGCGGGTGGTGGGCGGGCAAGCGAGACATCTCCGCCGATGCGACAAGGAACCTCCGGGCGCAAAGCGTGCGGTGCGGTCGTCCAGCAAAACGGTCCTTTTCGCATCGGGACAGGTCCCTCGCTTGCCCCTCCGCCCGCCCGCTCGGGACGACAATGGGGGCGATCTTCGCGAGGGAATCAGGGTCTGGTTCTGCAACTCCCGGCTGCTTCTTCCGTATCTCACACCGGAGCCGAAGGAGGTCCGGAATGAAGCGAATGGTCATGATCGTGTTGATGCTGGGGGTGGCCGCGGCCGCCGGGGCGGAGACGCTGCGCAGCGAGCATCACGCCTGGGCAGCAGGTGGGGCGGACCGGCTGTCGTTCGAGGTGCCGGTGGGCGATGTGGAGATCACCGGAACCGATGGCAGCGAAGTGACCGTGGAGATGGAGATCCGTTGTTCCTCGTGGTTCCGCCGCTGCGGTGATCAGGCGAAGGAGATCGAGCTGGAACAGCGGACGTCCGGGACGACGATGTTCCTGGAGGTGAAGAACTACCCGCACCACCAGAGTCACCTGTCGGTCGATCTTCGGATTTCGGTGCCGCGTCAGATGAATCTCCGTGGTGAGCTCGGAGTGGGGGACACGGAGCTCGCTGGCCTCAGCGGGAGTGTGGAGATCGAGTCGGGAGTGGGAGACGTGGAGATTCATCTTCCGCATCAGGCAGTCCGCTCGGTTCACCTCGAGTGCGGAGTGGGAAGCGCCGAAATGCGGGTCGAAGGACGACGTGTCGACGTCCCCGGATTTCTCTTTCTCGGCCACAATCTCGACTGGGATGATGGACGTGGAGACGCTCGCATCGACCTCCAGGGCGGGGGTCGGCTCGATCCACGTGAGCCTCGACTGACCGCGCCGGGATGCCTCCCTGGTGGGTGACCGTGCCTGATCCCGCTGCCGGAAACCCGGCGGGCCACCAACCCCGCCCCTCAGAGGAGCTCGACTGCGAGCCGCCCGGAGCCAGCACCGGCCGTTCCGATTCCGGAATCGCGGAGAGCAGCGTGAAGTCTCCGAAATCGAAACCGGGGCCGACCGAGCAGCCGACCAGGGTGTAGTCGCCCCTGGAACGCGCCGCCTGCCACCAGCCGGCCCGGACGACCCGAAGTGGTACGGCATCGTCCGTCACCGGCCCGAGGATCTGGCGGGAGATCGGTCCGCCGTCCGGCGGCGCGGTGAAAAGCTCGAGCGGCGCTCCCTCGTACCAGTGCCAGGCCTCGTCGGAGACCACCCGATGCCAGCGGCTGAAGGTGCCATCTGCGAGCAGGAACCAGATCACCGTGAGCGCAGCGCGCGCTCCGCGCCCATCCGCCGGCTCGACGACGGATTCAGAACGGAAGACCTCCGCAAAATACCCTCCCTCCGGGTGGTCAAGAAGGTTCAGGCGCTGGATCAGCTCGGTCGCACGTGCATTCATGGGACAGAGCATACCTGCAGTGCTCGATCAGCGCCCACGGCTCAATCGTCCAGCGAGGGCGGGGCGAACTCATCTTCCGGAATATCGACACCGACTTCCGCCCGATCGACTGTCGTCACGATCCGCCCGATCAGCTTCGAGCTGAAACGGTTGCCACGGTGCGGAAAGGGAGCAGCATCCCGGCGACGTCGCGGAAGTCCTCGAACGTGGTCTGAACGCCCACGATCCCGACGCCCGGAACCTGTACGAGACTGTCGACCCGCACGACCCGCCCGGTCGCTTCGTCGACGAACATCGTCGACACCGGCGCGTCGTGCGGCACGACCCGAACCAGCAGGAGGGAGACGCTCGTCGCGTCTTCACCCGCTTGAGCACGTCCACGGCTCGAAGTTGCGGGTCCAGTCGCCGAACCTCACCGAGAACTGGTCGAGCAGCGCTTGTTCCCGCCGCACTCCTTCGAGCTCGGTCGTGCCCATCGTCGTCGCCGAATGCCAGACCCGCCCGTCATTCAGCACGACGACCTCCTCGCCACCTCCGAGTCTGGCTTTCGATCCGTCCCCGAGTGGTGTCGAAGGTCGCGTCTCGAAGGTGCCCTGGATGTTGCGGTCCTCCATGTTCAGCGTTCCCGACAGTCGAACCACGCCGAGCTCCGCCAGACGGTCGATGTGGTGGGCGCGCCTGACCATTGCCAGCGACATCGGCGACCGTGGGCAGATCAGTCGCCGGCACATGACGAGGGTCGAGCTCCTCCTGCTCCACCGAAATGCGTTCGCATCGCCGCGACCGAGCCGTCCTCGCCTCGCACGAACTCGATCCAGACTTGCGGATTCGCCTCGTGGACGAACCGCCCGTGGTCGTCACCGTCTTGAATACCAACTGCGCCCCGCCCGGTCGGTCGAGCATCAGCCCTTCGCCCCGGGGTGTGATGACGTAGTAGGCGGCGGCGTTGGTCTCGTCCCAGTAGGTTCCCGAAACGGCTCTGCGAGCTCTGCCTGCGCCCGGCCGCTCGCGGGGTGAGCTGCAGGTGCGTCGAGATTGTGATCGACGAGGGTTGTCTGGACGAGACTCTCCAGCGGAAAGCCCGGCCAGCGTGCCGCGTGACTGGGTGAAGAACAGCACCATCAGGTTCTGCGTCCGGCCATGCCCAGGCGTACGTTCCGTCGGATCCGTCGTGGCCGAAAAGGACCATCTCGCGGACGCTCCGTCGCCGTTCTTCGCGTAGACCATCCACTGCTGGCCGTAGTAGAGATGCACGTCGCCGTTCGCCGGATAGTTCGGAACCAGCCGGTTCGGCGCCAGCGCGCGCTCTCACGGCGACGGGGGAGAGCAGTCGCCGACCTCCCGCCATGCCGCCATCCATCCAGAGCGCCAGGAAACGCGCGTAGTCGGTCGTCGTCGAGTAGAGGCTCTGGGACGTCAGGAAGATCGGGAAGATGGGAGGATCGGAGGGTTTCCAGTGTCTCTCCCATGAGCCGGTTCCCCCGAGTACGCGCTCGGGATGCGCGATAGTACCGCCTCATCGCCGTCGAGCAGGGTAAACGTCTCCTGCATGCCGAGGGGATCGAGAATGCGCTGTCTGGATGAACTGCTCTGCCGGCATGCCGCTGATCTTCGCGACGATCGCGCCGAGCGTGTCGGCCCCGGCATCGCTGTACTCGAAACGGGCGCCCGGGCTCGAACAGCAGCTCCCTGGAAGCTGCCTCGGCGGAGACGGCCGCGAGGTCGGGGTATTCGGAGAGGGCTTTGCCGATCGTCGTGAACGGGAGTCCCGGAGGTGTGGGTCAGCAGGTGCTCGACAGTGATCGTTCCCTTCTCGGGCCCGTCGAAGAACGGGAGGATCTCACGGACCGGCGTGTCGAGGCGGAGCCGACCCTCGTCGATGAGCATCTGGATCGCCGTTCCGACGAGCGGTTTGGTCATGGAGCGAACACAGTAGACCGCGTCGACCTTCATCGGCTCGTTCGTTTCGCGGTCCTTCCAGCCGAAGGCCTTCCGAAACACGGTGCGGCGGTCCTTGATGACGATCAGCTCACCGCCGACGATCTCCTCGTCGTCCACCATCTTCTGTACGCGATGGTCGAGGATCTCCATCGCTCGGGGCTGGCATTCCCACACTCGACGGGTCGGCCTCGGGAACGGTGCGTCGTTCGCCGCCGCCTCCTTTCGCAGACTCAGAGGCATCGAGCCCCCGCCCTGCCGCCAGACGCCGGAGATCTCCGAGCCGTCGGAATCGAGGACTCCTTCGAACGCGGCGCCCGCGTATCCGAGCTCGGCGCGAACGGTCGACCCATTGACGGTCAGGCGGCTCACCGGCATGCCCGACCGGCCCTGATCCGGGCTGTCGAGTGTTGCGGTGAGTCCTGTGGCAGGGTCAGGTTTCAGCACGAGGACGAGTCTCAGCGGCTTACCCGGCGCGTTCAGAGTGCCCGCCCACCGTCCGGCGAGCCTGGACGCCATCGAATCGGGAATCGCTTCGACCTTGGATTGCGACCGGATCTCGGCCTCGCCCTTTCGTTCCAGATGGAAGGGCATGTGGGCGCCTCCCTGTGAGAACTCGCCGTCCAGGCCGGAACCGTCGGCGCTCAACGTTCCGCGGAACCGGGGCTTGCCGGGGATGCCGGGCATGGCGAACGAGACCGAGGTTCCGTCGACCTCGACCTCGGCCAGGGGAAAGTCCTTCAGGCCCTGGGCGGGGATGTCGATCTCGCCGACCATCTCGCCGCCGCTCGCCGTTCCGGGGTCACCGAGATCTCGATCGGGTTTCCAGGAGACGTCGATGCGACCGTTCCAGCTCCCCTCGGGTGACGATGCCTGAACTGGGAAGGCGAGAAGGAGCGATGAGGCGGACCAGGATGACGTAAAGCGGCGAACGAAATCTCGTGACATGGAGACACCTCCTCTGGTGAACCGCTTGCGGTCGCGGCGATGTGGGTAAGGCTCGGCGGGCGATTCCGCCGGGCAGTGCGTGGCGAGCCTTCGCCGGTGATCAGTTCGCCGGGGCTCGTCGCGGTAGACGCTGAAGTCGATGTCCTCGAGTCGGAGGCTTCGCAGGATGTGGCCCATCGACACGACCATGATTCGCCTGAAGGTAGAGGCTCATCAGAATCGCGTCGAGACCGCCAAGACTGAACGCGTCATCAAGGGCCAGCGTCATGAAAAAGATGCTCAGGGCGATGCTCGTATACAACATCGAAGTGACATCTGCCGCCATCTGTTTCGAGCGATCAGCGATCGATTGATGTGGGTTCAGCTTGCGCCCGTAGATGCCCCAGGCGGACACGAAGGCCATGAAGAGATTTGTGAACGTCAGCACGATCGCTCGCTGAGTTGCATCACTGGCCATGCTGAACGTGAAGTCGTCGAGATAGAAATCGAACACGATCGAGCCGAGGAAGAGGGTGCCCGCCGAGAACAGCAGAGCGGGCGAAGCGAAATCGATGAAACGGCGTGGTCGCAACTCCGCCTTTGCGGGTCGTGGACACGCTCGCTTTTCTCATTGACTTGAACTGGCTGTACTCAGAGAGCTCCAGCATGATGAACGGAATGAACTGGATCCCGCCGTACGCAGCCGGCCACGCCTCTGAGATGAATCCGTCGTCGGCGAACGTGGCATGGTCCACGACGAAGATCATCGTGAGCAGAATGACGACGCCGAGCGCAAGAACGATGTCGATTGGCGAGCTCGAATCGCCGGCAGGCGGCGCGGTGCGACGCGACAGACATCGGGTAGAGCCGCGGGTACTCCGACGGTGGATACTGCTCCAGGACGGTCCACATCCTGCCGAGGATGCGCTTCGGAAAGTAGTAGGAGATCAGGAAAATCTGTCCGGCGAACACGATGTAGAACACGGTCTGTGTGAGCATCTCTGTCTCCTCAGTCGTTGCGGCGATTCATCACGTCTGCAAATGCGATTCGGATCTCGGAGTCCGTCGCGCCCGAACCCTGAGCGCGACGACCGTCTTTCTCGAACGTCTCGATCACGAGCTCATTCAGGTCGACCTCGCTGTTCGCCCTCGCGTCCGGATGAATGAAGGTCCCGCGATACCCTTTGGCCTCGATCACCGAGTCGCGTTCCAGCAGGCGGTAGGCCTTTGCGACCGTCTTGCTGTTGACCTCCAGGTCGGTGGCGAGCTGGCGGATCGATGGCAGAGGGTCGCCGGGACGAAGATCACCTCGCTGCACGGCGGCTTTGATCTGCGCGATCAATTGGGCGAAGACGGGGACTGAGTCGTCGATGTCGATGGTGATTTCCATAGATAGGCCTGCGATAGTCATTGTACCATTCGAGGTAATGGTACAACTGGTACGATGGTTCGTCAAGAGAAATCTGTCTGCGCGGCCCTGGCGGGGTGAGGCGGGGAAGCGGCCGTAGCCCCCGCCCCGGGGAATGGAAGTGCAGACGGAACCGTGGTCCGGCTCAGGGACGCGTCGCGCCGTGGCGCCGCATCAACTCGGGGCCCGCGGTCCAGACCCGACCATTGAATTCACCCACGGCAAGGAACGACTCCCCGGCCGGGACCACGTCGATTCCTGCGGACGTCAATAGAGAATCGGCCGGCAGAGGAGGACGCCTGTCACTCCGGATACCACTGACTGGGCCGCACGCTCATCCGGTGCGGCCGCGGACCGGATGATAGGATGCTCACCGACGGCTGGAGCGTTCGAACGGCGGTGAACGCGTCGGAACAGCCGTTGCATGAAACGCAGCGGCAGAACCGAGCGAGCTGGACCTGATGAAGGAACACGTCAAAGCGACTCTCTGGGGTGGTCTGTTCACCGTAGTCCTGGCGGTTCTGATCGTCGTCGGCTCGCGCAATCTCGAGCATTTCGACGCCGCGCTGGTCGGCTACACGTTCGCCACGCTGTTCGCGGCGTTCGGCATCACCTATCGCTACGCGATGTGGCTGCAGCGACCGCCGACGGCGATGTATTGGCGGCGCGGCTGGCAGGTGTTCTTCCGTCCCCGGTTATCTCGCGGGCAACATCCGCGTCCTGGTTCGCGCGGGTGACCAGCGAGTTCGTCGCTCAATCACTTCATCTTCCGGCGCGACCGGCGTTCGCGGGCTGGCCCACTGGCTGATCATGTGGGGCTGCATCATCGCGGCGGCGATCACGTTCCCGCTGGTCTTCGGCTGGATTCATTTCGAAACGCGTGCCCGGGAGATCTCGACACGCTATCGCGTCTACGTCTTCGGCTTTCCCACGCTCAGCTTTCCCGATCGATCGTTGATCGGGCTTCGTGCATTTTTCACGGTCTGGTGTGGGCGTCGTTCCTGGTGATCGCGGGCGTGATGCTCGCGATCGGCGGCGGATGCGCGACCACGGGGCGGCGGCGGTGCAGCGGTTCGGCGAAGACATTCTGCCGCTGATGCTGCTGTTCGCGATCAGCGTCACCGGGTTGATGCTGACGTCAGCTACACGTGGATGCAGGGCTACGCCTACGAGTTCCTGGCGATCCTGCACGCGGTCACGGTGATCTTCACGCTGCTGTGGCTGCCGTTCGGGAAGTTCTTCCACATCTTTCAGCGGCCGGCGCAGCTGGGCGTGGCGTTTTACAAGGATGTGGGCGCCGCCGAGCGAGCAGGCGCACTGCGCCGGCTGCGGCGAGGCGTTTGCGCTCGCGGATGCACGTCGAGGATCTGATCACGGTCGAGCGGCAGCTGGGCTATCGACTACGAAATGCCGCGACGCGCGCGGAGCGCGGATCATTACCAGCGGATCTGCCCGCGGTGCCGCCGGGCGATGCTCGGCATTGGCGCAGGGCCGGCTCTGGGCTGAACGACGAGCGAGGCCGGACCACTGAACCATCGGAGGAGCTGGATCGAATCATGGCAAACTTCCCGGCGGACACGCTGCAGACCTGATCGAGCATTTCGGCCCGCACCTTGTCGCGATCGGACGGGCACGCGGCTGGACCCGGCGTCGAGCCGGACCGGCTGGTCAAGACGCACTGCTGCTTCTGCGGCCAGCAGTGCGGCATTCAGCTCAAGGTCAAGGACAACGAGGTCATCGGCTTTGAGCCGTGGGAGGAGTTTCCGTTCAACAGGGAATGCTCTGCCCCAAGGGCGTGAAGCGCTATCTGCAGGGCGCGCATCCGGACCGGCTGATGACGGCGCTGCAGCGCGATCCATCAGCGCCGGGCGGCTTTCGCCCGATCGGCTACGACGAGGCGATTCGCCGAGTCGCCGAGGAGATCGAGCGCATTCAAGCGACGCATGGGCCGCGACGCGTTGGCGGTGCTCAGCGGCGCGAGCCTGACGACCGAGAAGACCTACCTGATGGGCAAGTTCGCCCGCATGTGCCTGAAGACGGCGAACATCGACTACAACGGCCGGCTGTGCATGGTCAGCGCCGCGGCGGGCAACAAGAAGGCGTTCGGCATCGATCGCGCCGCCAATCCCTGGTCCGACATCCTCGGGGCGGAGGTGGTCTGGATCAGCGGCGCGAACGTCGCCGAGTGCGCGCCGATCACGACGAACTACGTCTGGCAGGCGCGCGAGAACGGGGCGAAGATCATCGTGGTCGATCCGCGGATCACGCCGATCGCGCGCACGTGCGATCTGTTCCTGCCGGTCAAGCCGGGCCGCGACGTGGCGCTGTTCAACGGCATGCTGCACCTGATGATCGAGAACGACTGGCTCGACCACGATTTCATCGAGAAGCACACCGTCGGCTTCGACGCAGGTGGCCGAGCACGTGCGCGAGTGGACGCCGCGCAAGCACGGCCGAGGTGACCGGCATCGCCGAGAAGGCGATTCGGCAGGCGGCCGAGTTGTGGGGCACAGGCGAAGACCAGTTTCCTGATGCACGCCCGCGGCATCGAGCACCACAGCCACGGCGTGCAGAACGTGCTGGGCGCGATCAACATGGTGCTGGCCTCCGGGCGCATCGGCCGGCGAGGACTGCGGCTACGCCACGATCACCGGCCAGGCCAACGGCCAGGGCGGGCGCGAGCACGGCCAGAAATGCGACCAGCTTCCCGGGCGTCGCGACATCGGCAACCCCGAGCATCGCGCACTACATCGCCAAGGTCTGGGGGATCGCAGCCCGAGGATCTGCCCGGCCCCGGCGTGGATGCCTACGAGATCTTTCGCAAGATCGACCGCGGCGAGATCAACGGGCTGCTGTCAGCATCTGCTTCAATCCGAAGGTCTCGCTGCCGGACAACAACTTCGTCACGCGCATGCCTGGAGAAGCTCGAGTTCTACGTCGCCATCGATTTCTTCCTCAACGAGACCGCGCGCCACGCCGACATCGTGCTGCCCGGCTCGCTGCAGGAGGAGGATGAAGGCATCGTCACGCAGGTCGAAGGCCGGGTGATCAAGATCAACAAGGCGGTCGATCCCCCGGGCGATGCGCGGCAGGACTGGCGGATCATCCAGGACATCGCCGCGGCGCTGGGCGGCAGCAGGGCTTGACGTTCGCCGCGCCGCGGGAGATCTTCGAGGAGCTGCGCGTCGCCAGCAAGGGCGGCGTCGCCGACTACTCCGGCATCACCTACGAGAAGATCGAAAGCAACTACGGCGTCTTCTGGCCGTGCCCAGCGAGGATCCGCAAGGCCGGCCGATCGACCACCCCGGCACGCCGCGGCTGTTCGAGCCGGGCTCGTGGAACCCGGTCGCCAAGGGCGCGGGCCCGTTCTATTTCCCCGACGGCAAGGCGCGGTTCAATGTCGCCGCCTACACGCCGCCGGCCGAGGATGTGGATGAGGAGTATCCGCTGATCCTGACGACCGGTCGCGTGGTCAGCCAGTTTCTGTCCGGCACGCAGACGCGGCGCATCGGGCCGCTGGTCGATCAGTATCCCGAGCCGCGGATCGAGATGCACCCGCGGCTGGCGGACAAGCTGGGCATCGCCGACGGCGACTGGGCGACGGCCGAGATCCGCCGCGGCAGCTGCACGCTGCGGGCGCAGGTGGTCACGACGATCCGGCCCGACACGATCTTCATCCCCTACCACTGGGCCGGGCGGAAGAGCGCCAACCAACTGACGATCTCCGCCCAGGATCCGATCTCCAAGATCCCCGAGTACAAGGTGTGCGCGGTGCGGCTGCGCAAGGCCGACGGCCCGCCGGAGTACGCCGAGCAGCTGGAGCCGCAGCAGTGAATCGAGTGCCAGCGTCGCATAGTCGAGCTGAACGAGCATGCCTGTCCCGGAGTCAATTCGAGTTCTTCATCGATCCCAGCCGCTGCATCGGCTGCCAGGCGTGCGTGCAGGCGTGCGCGAGTGCGACACGCACAAGGGGCAGTCGATGATCCAGCTCGACTACGTCGAGCCCGGCCGATCTCGACGCAGACGGTGCCGGTGGTCTGCATGCACTGCGATTCGCCGACCTGTGCCGAGGTCTGTCCGGCCGATGCGATCAAGACGGACCGAAGACGGCGTGGTGCAGAGCGCGCGCAAGCCGCGGTGCATCGCGTGCAACAACTGCGTGCTGGCCTGTCCGTTCGGCGTGCCGAAGATGAAGACCGAACTGGCAGCTGATGATGAAGTGCGACATGTGCTACGACCGCACCTCGGTCGGCAAGAAGCCGATGTGCGCGACGGTCTGTCCGAGCGGGGCGCTGCTCTTCGGCACGCGGGAGGAGATCGAGCGCTGCGCCCGCGGTCGACGCCGATCAACGAGTTTCGGTTCGGCGGAACAGACCATCACCACGAAGGTGAACATGATGGTGCCGAAGGACAGCCGGTCACGCACATCGACGTGACGTCTGCGATGGACGAAGGGCCGGTCGGCCGTGAGCGGCCGATGAACCTTCTGGACGACATATTCGAGGGCGACTGAGACCGAAATCATGGTTCGCATCGAGGATCCCGATCGACTGAGCATTCCTCCCGACGCACGTTCGGACGAAGAGCAGCCGCAGTGGCGGAAGGATTTCGCCATCGACTGGCCGAAGGATGATTTCATCGCCCGACGCGATTTCACCAAGTTCATGGTCCTCACCAGCTTCGCGTTCGTGGTCGGGCCAGTTCTGGATCGTCTTTCAGAACCTGGCGCGAAGCAGGAAGGGTCAGCCGCCGATCCGGAGAATTGCGGCGCTGAGTGAGATTCCGCCCGGAACCGCGAAGGCGGTTCACCTATCCGGAGCCGCACGACGATTGCCTCCTGGTGCGCTTCGCGTCGGGCGAGGTCGCCGCCTTCAGCCAGAAATGCACGCACCTGTCGTGCGCGGTGAAGCCGGAATTCGGCTCGGGGCGGTTCCACTGTCCCTGTCACGAGGGATGGTTCGACATGGCGACCGGTGCGCCGCTCGCCGGCCCACCGCGCCGTCCGCTCCCGCGGATCCGGCTCGAAGTCCGGAAGGGAGAGATCTACGCGACCGGCGTGGAGTGGAGGACGACATGAACCGGCCCTTCTCCCGGTCCCAGAAGACCACGATCGTCTACGGAATCCTCTGCATCGTGCTGCTGATCGTGGTGCTCCAGCTCTGGCTGCTGACGGCCACGATGAACGCCTGGCTCGGCGGCGACCAGTCGATCGTTCTGCCGGCCGCGCTGGTCAGTCTCGGCTGCTTCGGCCTCAACGGCGGGCTGCTCTGGTATCTCTATCGCCTCGATCGCGCCTGAGTCCGAGCCCGTCATGACACGAGCCACCGTCCGATCGAACTGGAAGAGTGCCATCGATGAGTTCTCGGCGGCCAATTTCGCGCTGGTCATGGCCACCGGCATCGTTTCCATCGCCGCTGATTTTCTCGACTGGCACGCCATCGCGATCTTCCTCTTCTGGATCAATGTCTGTGCCTTTCCTCTCTTCTGGATCCTGATGGGTGCCCGCATCCTGCGCCATCCCCGCCGCGTCGGCAGCGAAATGATCGATCACCTTCTTGGTGCCGGATACTTCACCGCCGTCGCCGCCTCGTGCATTCTCGGCGCTCAGTTCATCCGCCTGTTCGGGAACTTCCGGATCGCGTTCGGGCTCTGGATCTTCGGGATCTTCCTCTGGATCATTTTCATCTACACCTTCTTCACCGGGCTGACCGTGAAGGAAGAGAAGCCGGAGTTGAGCCGGGGAATCAGCGGCGCCTGGCTGGTCGCGGTGGTCGCCACGCAGTCGATTGCGATCCTCTCCACCCTGATGGCTGCGCACTGGGCCCAGCCGTGGCGACTGATGGCCAACTTCCTCGGGCTGTCGATGTGGCTCTGGGGCGGCATGCTCTACATCTGGATGATCTCGCTGATCTTCTACCGCTACGCCTTCTTCCGGTTTCCACCCGGTGATCTCACGCCCCCCTACTGGATCAACATGGGCGCCATGGCCATTTCCACCCTCGCGGGAGCCCGCCTGATCATCAACGCGGGACCCGGAGCGCCGTTCCTGTTGTCGCTCCGTCCATTTCTCGAGGGGTTCACCGTCTTCTACTGGGCTACCGGGACCTGGTGGATTCCGATGCTGATCCTCCTCGGGATCTGGCGCTACATCTACAAGCGCTTCCCGTTCCGCTACGATCCTCTCTACTGGGGTGCCGTCTTCCCTCTCGGGATGTACACCGCCGCGACGCTGCAGATGTCGCAGGCGATGAAGCTCGATTTCCTCCTTTTCCTCCCGCGCTGGTTCTTCTTCATCGCTCTCGGATCCTGGATCGCGACCTTCCTCGGGCTCGTTCTCTCACTGATCCGCCACCATGGACTGGCATTCTCGGCCGGAGGCGGGAACACCTGAGATCAGCCGGCACGGGCCAAGTTCGCCGAAGCGGACTACGAATCCTGCGGGTGAAGGTGCAGGCCGACCTCGCGGGGGAACCCGAAGTTGATTTTGCACTCCTTAACATCCCGCTCGGAAAGACGATGGAGTTTCGATTCTCTTCGAAGCAAGTCGCGCTCCTCGCGGCGGCGGACGGGACCGAGTGGTTGATGCCGTGCCCGCGAGGCTGAGGGCCTTGCGGGGGGCTCTTCGCCGGTTGGTTCCACCGCGTTGCATTCTCGTGGCGCGTTGGAACCTGGTGTAATCTTCGGGTACGGGTTTCCCCTCTCATCGCGAGATCCGCCGGGTCTCGCGATGAACCCGCAATGTCATGGAACAAGGTCAACTCAACTGGATCGCCAATTTCATCTGGGGCATCGCCGACGACGTGCTCCGGGATCTCTACGTGCGCGGCAAGTACCGCGACGTCATCCTGCCGATGACCGTGCTGCGCCGGCTCGACGCTGTCCTCGAGCCGACCAAGCAGGCCGTCCTCGACATGAAGGCCTCGCTCGACAGCGCGAAGATCACCAACCAGGATCAGGCCCTGCGCCAGGCCGCCGGGCAGGCGTTCTACAACACCTCGAAGTTCACCCTGCGCGACCTCAAGGCGCGCGCCAGCCAGCAGCAGCTCAAGGCCGACTTCGAGGCCTATCTCGACGGCTTCTCGCCCAACGTCCAGGACATCCTCGAGAACTTCGAGTTCCGCCACCAGATCCCGCGGCTCTCCAAGGCCGATGCCCTCGGCACGCTGATCGAGAAGCTACTCTCGCCGGACATCAACCTGAGCCCGAAGCCGGTGTTGAACGGCGACGGCTCGGTGAAGCATCCCGGCCTCGACAACCACGGCATGGGGACCATTTTCGAGGAACTCATTCGCCGTTTCAACGAGGAGAACAACGAGGAGGCGGGCGAGCACTGGACGCCGCGCGACGCCGTGAAGCTCATGGCCAGACTGATCTTCCTGCCCGTCGCCGACGCGATCGAGTCGGGCACGTACCTGCTCTACGACGGCGCCTGCGGCACGGGCGGCATGCTGACCGTCGCCGAGGAGACGCTCCAGGAGCTCGCCGCCGAGCACGGTAAGCAGGTGGCGACCCACCTCTACGGCCAGGAGATCAACGCCGAGACCTACGCGATCTGCAAGGCCGATCTCCTGCTCAAGGGCGATGGCGACGCGGCGGACAACATCGTCGGCGGGCCCGAGCACTCGACGCTCGCGAACGACGCCTTCCCCTCGCGCGAGTTCGACTTCATGCTCTCCAATCCGCCCTACGGCAAGAGCTGGAAGAGCGACCTGGAGCGCATGGGCGGCAAGCAGGGGCTCAAGGACCCGCGTTTTTTGATCGAGCACGCGGGCGACCCGGAGTACTCGCTCGTCACCCGCTCGAGCGACGGCCAGATGCTCTTCCTGGCCAACATGCTCTCGAAGATGAAGCAGGGGACCGGTCGAGGGAAGGGGCTCGGCAGCCGCATCGCCGAGGTGCACAACGGCAGCTCGCTCTTCACCGGCGACGCGGGCCAGGGCGAGAGCAACATCCGCCGCTGGATCATCGAGAGCGACTGGCTGGAAGCGATCGTCGCCCTGCCGCTCAACATGTTCTACAACACCGGCATCGCCACCTACGTCTGGGTGCTGACCAACCGCAAGCCTGAGCACCGCCGGGGCCGGGTGCAGCTCATCGACGCGACGCAGTGGTTCAAGCCTCTCCGCAAGAACCTCGGCAAGAAGAACTGCGAGCTCGCGGACGAGGACATCCAGCGCATCTGCGACACCTTCCTCGCCTTCGAGGAGACCGAGCAGTCGAAGATCTTCCCGAACGCCGCCTTCGGCTACTGGAAGGTGACGGTTGAGCGCCCGCTGCGGCTCGCGGGCATCGATCCCGAGCGCGCCTACGCCGCCAGGGAGATCAAGGCGCTCAAGGAGACGGCCGAGCGCGTCGACGACGCCCCGCCGGTCATCAGGAAGATCCACAAGAAGGGCACCGCGGCCGATCCGCTGCGGGGCCTGTTCGAAGCCACCATCGGCGGCAAGCCCGCCGTGGTCGAGTACGAGCCCGACTCCGACCTGCGCGACACCGAGCAGGTGCCCCTGCTCGAAGAGGGCGGCATCGAGGCCTTCCTGCGCCGCGAGGTGCTGCCGCACGCCGCCGACGCCTGGTACGTGCCGGACAGCGTCAAGACCGGCTACGAGATCAGCTTCACCCGCTACTTCTACAAGCCGCAGCCGCTGCGCACACTGGAGGAGATCCGGGCCGACATCCTGGCGCTGGAGACGGAGACCGAGGGGCTGCTGGGGGAGATCATCGGCAGTGCCGGGGAATAGCCCGTTCATGCCAAATCTCGGGGTCATCCTCGAGGCCACGGATAATATGGGACAGATTCGCCGCCATGCTCTAGGCTAGCTACAATATAGAGGTGGGAAGATGGCGTTGTTCCAGGCACGGCACCCTGGGGAGCCACGAACAGAGATGAGTCCAACCAGTTCCAGAGCGGGCAGATACGTCCGTCAGCCGGCAGGCTATCGGGCATTCGTTCCAGAGCCGTTGCCACCCGATCCGGCAGTGGTGATCGGCCCCGAGATGCAGGTGTTGTTGTCTCAGGCGGACCGTGCCCTGGGCCGGCTGGACGGCTCCATTCAGACACTGCCGCACCCGGACCTGTTCGTCTTCATGTACGTTCGCAAAGAGGCGGTGCTGTCCAGCCAGATCGAAGGCACCCAGAGCTCGCTTCAGGATGTTCTCGCCGCCGAGGCCCGGATCCTGGATCCGGACCGACCCCGGGACGTCGATGAGGTCGTGAACTACGTGGGGGCGATGAACCATGGACTGGAGCGGCTGAAGAACCTGCCGGTCTCGGTCCGACTGATTCGCGAGATCCACGCCGAACTGGTCAAAGGCGTGCGGGGCTCGCACCTCACGCCCGGGGACATCCGCACCAGCCAGAACTGGATCGGACCCGGCGGCTGTTCCCTCGCCGAGGCGACCTACGTGCCGCCCCCGCCTCATGAAGTCGCGAGGCACATGAGTGAGCTCGAGAAGTTCCTGCACTCGGATACGCATCTTCCGCCGTTCATCCGCATCGGACTGGCGCACGCCCAGTTCGAGACGATCCATCCGTTTCTCGACGGCAACGGACGGGTCGGCCGCCTCCTGATCACGTTCCTGCTGTGCGAGCAGGAGATCCTGCAGAAGCCGGTGCTGTATCTTTCGCACTACTTCAAGCGCCGCCGGCAGGAATACTACGATCTGTTGCAGGCCGTGCGGGACCGGGGCGCCTGGGAAGAGTGGCTGACGTTCTTCCTGCGCGGAGTCATCGAAGTCAGCAAGCAGGCCACCGAAACCGCGCGCCGCATCCTGTCGCTCCGCGAGGCGCACCGCTCGGCCATCACCGACGACTTCGGCCGCGCAGCCGGGAATGGGCACCGCGTGCTGGAGTACCTCTACGAGCATCCCATCGTCTCCGTGAACGAGGTGCAGAGCCTGATCGGCACGACCTACTCCGCGGCCAACTCCCTGGTCTCGAAGTTCGTCGGCAGCGGCATCCTGCACGAGATGACCGGCCATGCGCGGAACCGAAAGTTCATGTACCGGAGCTACATCGATCTGTTTCGGGATGATGCCGTGGAGGCCGAGTCATGATCGACGGCCTCGAGCCCTATCCCGCGATGAAGGACTCCGGCGTGCCGTGGCTGGGGGAGGTGCCGGAGCATTGGGAGGTGCGACCCATTGCTGGGATGGGCTCGCTCTTCAAGGGAAACGGAGGAAACAAAGGCGACGAGGTCTCCGCTGGCGTCCCCTGCGTCCGCTATGGCGACCTCTACACGAGACATGAGTTCTTCATCACGAGGTCGAAGGCGTTCGTCTCGGAGGAGAGGGCCGGCGCGTACACGCCGATCCGGTACGGCGACGTGTTGTTCGCCGCTAGCGGCGAGACGATGGAAGACATCGGGCGGTCTTCTGTCAACTTGATCGAAGGCGACGCGCGATGTGGCGGCGATGTTCTCGTGCTGCGTCCCGAGATCCCGGCGGTGCCGCGCTATCTTGGGTACGCTGCCGATTCGCCAGCGTCACGGCATCAGAAAGGGTGCATGGGACGGGGCTTCACCGTCGTGCATATCTACGGAAGCCAGCTCAAACGGCTGCTGCTGCCCCTCCCGCCCCTCCCCGAACAAGCCGCCATCGTCCGCTTTCTCGACCACGCGGACCGGCGGATCCGGCGCTACATCCGCGCCAAGCAGAAGCTGATCAAGCTGCTGGAGGAGCAGAAGCAGGCCATCATCCACCGCGCCGTCACCCGCGGCCTCGATCCCAACGTCCGCCTCAAGCCCTCCGGCGTGGAGTGGCTGGGGGACATGCCGGAGCATTGGGAGGTGAAGAAACTGAGGCAATGCGGGGCCATTTCCGGTGGGTTGACCCCGAGTATGGCAGATCGGTCGCTTTGGGACGGTGCTGTTCCGTGGGTTACCCCCAAGGATATGAAGCGCTTCACGATTGCGGGTGCCTCGATGACTGTTTCGGCCCGTGCACTTGAAGCCACCTCATTGCAGCTCATTCCGGCAGGGTCGGTACTGCTCGTTGTTCGGGGAATGATCCTCGCCCGACGAGTACCGATCGCCCGCACTACTGAGCCCGTCACAATCAACCAGGACATGAAGGCGATCGTTCCTGCGGTAGGCATCGACGCTGGTTTCTTGGCCTACCGGATGGATGCGGCGCAAGCCGCGTTTGTGCCAATGATTGATGAGGCTGGACATGGAACAAAGCGCTTTCCTACGGAGAGATGGAAGGACGTCGTGCTCGCAATTCCTCCTGCCGACGAGCAGAGCCAGATAGTCCGTCATCTCGATCAGGCCACGGCACAAGTCGCTGACGCATTGGACAACGCACAGCGCGAAATCGACCTCCTCCGCGAATACCGCACCCGCCTGATCGCTGACGTGGTCACCGGTAAGCTCGACGTGCGCGAGGCGGCGGCGAGCCTCCCGGATGAAGCCGACGAGCCCGAGCCGCTCGACGAGACCGACATCGAGAGCGACGCGGACGAAGCCGAAGCCGGCGACGCCGACAGCGTCCCCGAGGAGGCCGAGGCGTGAGCGAACGCGAGCAGATCGCACTCATCGATCGCCTCCGCGCGCTGCCGACCGAGACGGAGCACCAGCCCGTGGATCGGAAGGACGTGGATCTCCTCCTGCTCACCAAGCTGCCGGACCGCCTCTCGAAGGAGCAGAAGCTCCGCAAGGTTCACAACCTCCTGCAGGAACTCCGCCGATCCGGACGGATCGACAACCGCGGCACGCGGAAAAACCCCCAATGGGTAGCCATCGAATCGGGTCCGGAGGGAAACTCGCCGTGATTTGGAAAAGGAAATTGGCCTCGACACACCGTTTTTCGCAGGGCCTTTCCACCGGCAAGTGCATTTTGCAACAGAGAGTTACGCTTTTGCTAAACTCCCCTTTCTGTTCGCGGTTTAGCAAAGGGATTTAGCAAAAGAGCCAGCAGGAGCGTTGCCAGGGCTTCGCGGCTGCTGGGTGAAGCAGTGGAGTCAGGCGCAATCGTGGCCGCGGACCCTGACGTCGGGACGCGGAGCTACCTGCCGTACTGGGCAGCCTCGACAAAATCCGCGGAGGCTTGTTTGATGGGACAGTGTCGAACGGTTTTACCGAAGGGCTCGGCTGTCGTGCAGATGTCGTTACGTCAGAGTGTTACGCGATTTCCCGTTGCTTGCTGGTTGTTTGATGGATGGTTCGGCGAGCCCTGCAGAGGCGGGCCAGTATGACCACCGACACCTCCGAACGCGGCCTCGAACGGCTGATCTGCACGGCGCTGACCGGCGCCCCCTGCGATGCGGGCGGCACCGAGCCCGACGTCGTCCGCGAGCGGCCGGCGGTCTACGGCGCGGGCTGGATCTGCGGCGATCCGAGCGACTACGACCGCGAGTACTGCGTGGACCTCGCCCAGCTCTCGGCCTTCCTGTGCGCGACCCAGCCCGAAGTCTGCCGAGGCGCTCGACCTCGGACCAGGACGGCCCCACGCGGCGCAAGTTCCTGGCGCGCCTGCAGGGCGAGATCACCAAGCGCGGCACCATCGACGTGCTGCGCCACGGGCATCAAGCACGGGCCGCACCACCTCGACCTCTTCTACGGCACGCCCTCGCCGGGCAACGCCAAGGCCGCGGAGCGCTACGCCGCGAACCGCTTCAGCGTCACCCGCCAGCTCCGCTACAGCCGCGACGAGACGCAGCTCGCGCTCGACCTCGGCCTCTTCATCAACGGCCTGCCCATCGCCACCTTCGAGCTGAAGAACAGCCTGACCAAGCAGACGGTCGAGGACGCCGTCGAGCAGTACAAGCGCGACCGCGACCCGCGCGAGCAGCTCTTCGAGTTCGGGCGCTGCGTGGTGCACTTCGCGGTGGACGACCACGAGGTGCGCTTCTGCACCCACCTGAAGGGCAAGGGCTCGTGGTTCCTGCCCTTCAACCAGGGCTGGAACGACGGCGCGGGCAACCCGCCGAACCCGGACGGCCTCAAGACCGACTACCTGTGGAAGCGCATGCTCACGCCGCGAGGGCCTGACCGACATCCTGGAGAACTACGCCCAGATCGTCGAGACCAAGGACGAGAAGACCGGCACGAAGAAGCGGTGCAGATCTGGCCGCGCTACCACCAGCTCGACGTGGTGCGCAAGCTGCTCGCCGATGCCGCCGAGCACGGCGCGGGCAGGCGCTACCTGATCCAGCACTCGGCGGGCAGCGGCAAGTCGAACTCCATCGCCTGGCTCGCGCACCAGCTGATCGGCCTCGCGAAGGACGATGCGCCGGTCTTCGACTCGATCATCGTGGTCACCGACCGCCGCATCCTCGACCAGCAGATCCGGGACACCATCAAGCAGTTCGCGCAGGTGGGCGCGACGGTCGGGCACGCCGAGCAGCTCGGGCGACCTGCGCAAGTTCATCGAAGAGGGGCAAGAAGATCATCATCTCCACGGTGCAGAAGTTCCCCTTCATCCTCGACGAGATCGGCAGCGAGCACCGCGGGCGGCGCTTCGCCATCATCATCGACGAGGCGCACTCCAGCCAGGGCGGGCGCACCTCCGCCGCGATGATCGATGGCGCTCTCGGCGGCTGGCGCCGAGGAGGACGACGAGACGCTCGAAGACACGATCAACCGGCTGATGGAGGCCGAAGAAGCTGCTGCCCAACGCCAGCTACTTCGCCTTCACCGCCACGCCCAAGAACAAGACGCTGGAGATCTTCGGCGAGCCCGATCCGCAGGCCGACGGCAAGGTCAAGCACCGGCCCTTCCACAGCTACACGATGAAGCAGGCCATCCAGGAGGGCTTCATCCTCGACGTGCTCAAGCACTACACGCCGGTCGACAGCTACTACAAGCTGGTCAAGAAGGTCGAGGGCGACCCGGAGTTCGACACGAAGCGGGCGCAGAAGAAGCTGCGCCGCTACGTCGAGAGCCACGACCACGCCATCCGGCTCAAGGCCGAGATCATGGTGGACCACTTCCACGAGCAGGTGCTGGCGCTGAACAAGATCGGCGGCCAGGCGCGGGCGATGGTGGTGACGAGCGGCATCGAGCGGGCGATCCAGTACTACCACGCCATCAGCGACTACCTGGCCGAGCGCAAGAGCCCCTACCAGGCCATCGTCGCCTTCTCCGGCGAGCACGAGTACGGCGGCGAGAAGGTGACCGAGGCGTCGCTCAACGGCTTCCCGTCGCAGCCAGATCGCCGACAAGATCCAGGAGGACCCGTACCGCTTCCTCGATCTGCGCCGACAAGTTCCAGACCGGCTACGACGAGCCGCTGCTGCACACGATGTACGTGGACAAGATGCTCTCCGGCATCAAGGCGGTGCAGACGCTCTCGCGGCTCAACCGCGCGCACCCGAAGAAGCACGACGTCTTCGTGCTCGACTTCATGAACGACACCGACACCATCCAGGAGGCGTTCGCCGACTACTACCGCACGACGATCCTGGCCGAGGAGACCGACCCGAACAAGCTGCACGACCTGAAGGCGGCGCTCGACGGCTACCAGGTCTACGCCCCGGACGCAGGTCGACGAGCTCGTGGACGCTCTACCTCGGCGGCGCCGACCGCGACCAGCTCGACCCGATCCTCGACGCCTGCGTCGCCGATCTACAAGCGAGCGACCTCGACGAGGACGGGCAGGTGGACTTCAAGGGCAAGGCCAAGGCCTTCCTCCGCACCTACGGCTTCCTCGTCCCCGATCCTGCCCTACACCAACGCCGAGTGGGAGAAGCTCTCGATCTTCCTGAACTTCCTCGGTCCCGAAGCTGCCGGCGCCGGTGGAGGAGGACCTGTCGAAGGGCATCCTCGAAGCCATCGACATGGACAGCTACCGGGTCGAGAAGCAGGCGGCGATGAAGATCCAGCTCCCGGACGAGGACGCCGAGATCGAGCCGGTGCCGACGACCGGCGGCGGCCGCAAGCCCGAGCCCGAGCTGGACCGGCTCTCCAACATCCTCAAGACCTTCAACGACCAGTTCGGCAACATCCCGTGGACCGACGCCGACCGGGTGCACAAGCTCATCACCGAGGAGATCCCAGCCGAGGGTCGCGGCCGACACGGCCTACCAGAACGCGCAGCAGAACTCCGACAAGCAGAACGCCCGCATCGAGCACGACAAGGCGCTGCAGCGGGTGATGACGGCCGTGCTCGAAGGACGACACGGAGCTCTTCAAGCAGTTCATGGACAACGAGGCTTTCCGGCGCTGGCTGACGGACACGGTGTTCGGGCTGACGTACGGGTCGCCCGGGAGCGCCTGATCCGCCGATGAAGGCGGACGGGCAAGAGCACACTGGCGCTGGATCTCGTGCAGGTTCCTGCCCACGGCTCGGCCATGCGCGCTGCCACGGTTGAGCGCCGATCCGTTCTGCTGGCTGCGAGAGCCGGGCGCGATCACACGAGCGCGTTCGCGCCCGTAACCTCTGGAGAAGGAACCAATGCTGCCTGTTGATCTACTTTCATTCGCGAAACTGAAATAGCGCTCGTTCTTATTTTAGGTTGCCTGCCGCATGAAGCGGACGGCGCCTGGTACATTCGCCGAGGTCGCCACGGCCGGCGGGCGGTTCCGGGCGTTCGTGTCGGCGCCGCGTGGACGCCCGGTCGGCGCACCTGGCCAACGCACGCTTTCCGATCCCTTGGACACGGGAACGCCGGGCGAGGTGCGGCGCTCACCCCCCGGCATGCGCGCGGAGGGACTGATCGATCGCCTCGGTCGCGAGTCTCAGCCTCGCGGTGTGGGTGCCCTCGATCTCGAGGAACGGGAAGCCTCGCCGCATCAGCTCGTTCCGGAAGAGTGCCTGCATCTCCTCGCGCATGTGGCCGCGGTCGCGCTGGTTTCCGTCGGCGACCCAGGGGACGTCGATCCCGGCGAGGAGGTAGAGATCGCCATGGCGCATGCCGAGCTCGCTGTCGATCCAACCGGGACAGTCGCCGTAGTAGTGATGCGAATAGATCCAGGTGCTCATCAGATCGGTGTCGAAGACGAGAACCTCACCGGCCTCTTTCGCGTCGCGGTCCGCCATCGCGAGGTGCAGCCTCGCAATGGCGTCGACATCCTCGTACTCCGGGGGAGCACCCTTCGTCTCCACGTACTCCCGCACCGCCTCGTCGACGCTGGTCGTGCCGTAGTGTTCCGCGAGCCCGCGGGCGAGGGTCGTCTTGCCGGTGCACTCCGAGCCGGTCACCACCACCCGGATCATGGCGCCACCTGGGCCACCGGCTTCTCCGCGCCGGTGGTCATCGACCGCTTCCATTCGATCAGCCCCCTGGCCGCCAGCACCAGAAAGACCGCGTAGAGGGCCGCCGTCATGATGCAGGTCCTTGAAGATGAACATTCCGACGTAGACCACGTCGACGGCAACCCAGACGATCCAGTTCTCCAGAAGCTTCCGAGTCATCATCCACTGCGCCACGAGGCTGAACGAGGTGAGCGTCGAATCCATCCAGGGAAGGGCGGCGTCGGTGTAGCGCCCGAGGATCCCTCCGAGCAGAATGGCGAAGGCGCTGCCGATCGCCACGAGCAGGACGTACAGACGGATCGATCCGCGCGAGACCTCGAGCTCGGTCTGGTCCTGGCCCCCGTGCCGCCACGCCCACCATCCGTAGACGGAGAGCACGAAGTAGATCCCCTGCAGTCCCATGTCGGCGTAGAGACGAGCGTCGTAGAAGACGATCCCGTACATCACCACGCTGACCAGAGCCGTCGGCCAGCACCAGATGACCTGTCGCACGGTCAGCCAGACCGAGAGAAGCGTCACCACCACCGCGGCGAATTCGAACCAGGTCATCAATCGGCCTTCCTGTTGCGGTTGCGGTGCCTGCCGCGTCGCGTCGACATCTCAGAACTCGAACCGGATCTGCGCCATCACGTTCCGCGTGGCGAGCGGGTAGTAGTAGGGCGTCCCCTCCAGCGTCTGCTGCCCCGATGGTCCTGGAACGATGTACTGGTAGCTGTAGCCACTCGGATACGCCTCCGTCTCGTTCGTCAGGTTGTTCACGAAGATCGAAAGGGCCGGGTTGCCTGCGACAGCCCAGAACCGCGTGAGCGGGATCGTCGCGTGCAGGTCGACCGTCGCATACGACGGCGTCTCCAGCGATTCCGTTCCGGTGTTGTCGAGGTACGACGACCCGATCCACCGTCCGATGGCTCCGACTGTCGTCCCGTGGCCGGTCCAGTCGATGCCCTGACTCACGATCACCTCGGGGGTCAGCAGCGGCGGCACGTCGTGGTAGACGCGCGGCTCGCTTCCGATCCAGTTGCCCTCGGCGTCGTAGACGTCGAAGTACTGGGTCCAGGTCTGGATGCGGTTGTTGCTGAGATTCGTGCTGTTGGTCAGAGCCCAGTGGTTCGAGATGCGCCATTTGGCCCGGAGCTCGACTCCGCGACGGTAGCTCCGATCGACGTTCTGCCGCAGCGGCAGGCCGATCTCCGAGAGCTCGCCGTTGAGGGCGATCTCGTTGCGGAACTCCATCGCATAGAGATTGGCGTGCAGCGCGAGATTGCTCGTGGTGTGGTCGACGCCCAGCTCGTAGTCGGTCAGTGTCTCCGGTTCGACTGCATGAAAGTCGTGCACGACGGTCGCATCGTCTTCACCGGCGAGCAGATCGAGCCGCGGAGGCTCACGCCGGGCCTGCCCGATCGAGGCGTAGGCGCTGGTGTGTGGCGAGATGGCGTAGCGTGCGCCGACTTTCGGATTGAAAAAGGTCCAGTCGATCGACCCGAGATCGACCGCGCCCTCGTAGCGGAACTTCGCCCAGCGAAGCTGCGCGTCACCGTAGAGCAGCCATCGGTCGTGGGTCCAGGCCGCTTTCGCGAACGCACTCGCCCGCGTCTTGTAGCCGGTGTTGGTGTAGAGCCGCCCGGCCGGCACGTCGAGAGTGTGATCGCCGGAGAAGTCGTCGAACTGCACGCCGACCGTCGTCTCGAGGTTCCCCCTGGTGCGCGAGAGCGTCACCAGCGAGCCGATGAAGCTCTGGTCGATTCCGTATTTCTGGAGCTCGTTCTGCGCGATCTCGTCGTCCCATTGACGAAACCATCCGTAGGCCCCGTTGTAGTACGCCGAGGCCTCGAGCAGGGTGGCGTCGCCGACCTCGCGGCTGTACTGAAGCTGGACGAAGTTCTGGCGGAAGTGATCCTGATCCTCCGGCGCCATGAAGTTCGTCCGGCGATTTTCGGCCAGGGTCGCGGGATCGACGGCGAGCCAGGAGAGCCCGGTGCGCTCGTCGCCGAAGAACGACACGAGTTTCCATTGCGACTTCTCACCCTGATGGCCGGCGTTGAAGAAGAACGTGTGGTGCTGCGATCCGGAATGGTCGCGATAGCCATCCGTGTCGGCCCATGACACACGGCCGAAGAGCTGAATCCCGTGCGCCAGCATGCCCGACTGCCAGCTCACCGCCGCCTGTCGGGTGTCCCAGGAGCCGGCACCGAGCTGAACCTCGGTCTTCGATTCGGAGGTGAAGGGGATGCTGGCGAAATTGATCGAGCCCCCATACGAGGGCGATCCGACCGAAGAGGTTCCGACGCCGCGTTGGATCTGGATGCTGTCGACTGCGCTGGTGAAATCATAGAAGTTGTTGAAATAGAGCGCATCCTCGGCAGGGTCGTTGAGCGGCGCTCCGTCGAAGGTCATGTTGATCCGGGTCTGCTGAATCCCGCGAAGGGTGAAGTAGGAGTAGTTCCAGCCGCCGCCCGAATCGGAGTACCAGGTCATCGATGGCGTGTACTGCAGGAGCTGCGGAACGTCCTGGCCGAAGGAGAGCTCTTCGATCCGTTCACGATCGAGGGTCTGTTTGGTGACCGGGACGGTCTCGCCCGCGCGCACGCCGGTGACGGTGATCGACTGCGACATTACAGCGGGCGAGGCGAGGCGAAGCTCGAGCTCCATGGACGGTCCGGAAACCCGGAGCCGGCGATGCAGGGTCGCGTACCGCGGATGGGTGACGTCGATGGAGATCGTTCCGGACGGAACGTCGAGCTCGAAGTCACCCTGGGAGTCAGTTCGGGCGGACGCCGTTCCTGCGGTCACGACGGCATCGGCGATCGGTTCTCCGGCCGCGTCGACCACCACGCCGTGAAGATGAACCGAGGTCTGAGCGGCCACCGGCAGCGTACCCACGAAAAGAAAAGTGGCGATGAGGAGTACCGCGACCCGCATCCGATGCGTGTCGAAGACTCCGAGACCCGCGGAATGCAATGAATTCATTTCTTCCTCCTCCGCAGGAGCGGTTCGACGACGGGAGATCAATCCTTGGAGACTTGGCTCTGCCGTTCCCTACGCCGGTGTCAACCGGATCAGGTTCGAGGGTCTGATCTCAGGCCGTGAGGCCACCCCTAGGCAATGTTCGCCTTCTACTCTTCACGGATTGCCCCCTCACGTCAAGTCGGAGGTGGGGGACTGACCAAACCAATCCAGCCGGCGGAGGTGATTCGATCTGCTTCAGTGCACCTGTCGTCCCGCCTCCGGAGATGGGGATCTGGTCGTCCCCTCGAACGGTCCCCGAAGGATCACTCGCACCGCTCACTCGGATCGTACTTCCCGGCAGGCCTCCCGCACGTCCTGCATGGCGAGCTCCATCCGGTCGAGGTGGGTGCGGAACGACAGCACACAGATCCGGATGACGAATCGACCGTCGAGCCGGGTGGGCGTCATCATCACGTTCTGACGGCCGTTGATCCCGTCGAGCAACCGTTGGTTCAGCGTGTTGAGCTCCTCTTCCCCCAGTCCATCGGGGTGGAGGCGGAAGGCGACGATCGAGAGCTGCGGTTCCGCCACGATCTCCATCTCCCCGATCTTCCGGAGCTCATCGGTCGCGTACGTCGTGAGGTCGAGCTTCTCGTCGAGCGATTCGCGGAAAGGTCCGATTCCGAGCATCCGGAAGGGGAGCCACACCCGCAGTCCTCGAAAGGCCCGGGACAGCTCGGGCGAAATTTCACAGAAGTCCACCAGCTCGGTGTCTTCCTGCATGGGCGGCATGTAGTCGGCGCGGACCGAATGTGCTCGGAGCAGAGTGGCCCGGTCGCGGACCAGAAGCGAGCCGGTGCCGTAGGGGAGGAACAGTCCCTTGTGCGGATCGAGAGTCACCGAGTCGGCACGCTCGATCCCCTTCATGGCCTTGCGGCCGCGCCCGGTGAGCATGAAGAACGCGCCGTAGGCACCGTCGACGTGGAACCAGAGGTTCTCGTCCCGCGCGAGATCGGCGAGGGCCTCGAGCTCGTCGATGGCGCCGGTATTCGTCGTCCCGGCACTACCGACGATGAGGAACGGCTCGAACCCTTCCTCGCGGTCTCTCCGCACCGCATCGGCGACGTCGGCCGCTCGCATCCGAAACCGCGAATCGGTCGCAATCTTCCGGACGTTCCGCGCGGGAAATCCGGCGAGTACGGCCGATTTTTCCACCGAGTGGTGGACCTGATCGGAGACGTAGATCGTGCCGCGAAGGAAGTTTTCGGGAAGGCGGTCCCGACGCGCGGTGACGATTGCGCTGAAGTTCGCGATCGACCCGCCGGTCGTCAGGGTTCCTCCCGAGCCTTCCGGAAGTCCGACGATCCGGCAGAACCACCGGATCACATTGGATTCGAGCTGCGCCAGGACCGGGGCGGCGGCGAAGACGCCGACGTATCGGTTGACCGTATCCGCAATCAGATCCGCGACCGCCGTGTGGAAGATCCCTCCGCCGGGGATGTAGGCGAGGTATCCCGGCCCGGCCGTATTGAAGCTCTTCGGAATCGCCTTTTCGAACAGAAAATCGAGCAGTTCGCCGAACTCGGTCCCCTCCTCGGGGAGAGGCTCGACCAGCGAGCGGGCGAGCTCGATCCCGCCTCCGGGATCACCCGCGGGCTGGCGCGGCAGGGATTCGAGGTGCGGGAGAATGCGATCGAGAGCCTGATCGATCAGGGCTCTCATCGCTTCGGTGCTCGGTTCCAGGGTTTTCATCGGAGGAGAGCATATCGAATCCCAGCGGACAGAAGGGGAACTGAATCCGGAGCTACGGCAGAGGTCGGTGTGAAAGGGGACGAATCGGCCTCGATGAGAGCCGCTGGAAACGGATCAGCAGGAGAGCTGCGACGATGGTCAGACCCGCACAAAGACCCCACCAGAGTCCCAGCACTCCCTGCCCAAGGTGAAAGCCGAGCCACCACGCAACGGGCAATCCCACCAGCCAGTGGCCGGCGATGTTCGCGAAAAAGGTGAACCGGGTATCGCCGGCGCCGCGGAGCACTCCTGCGCCGACTCCCTGGATTCCATCCGAGATCTGGAACAGCGCCGCAATGGCCAGCAGAGGAATGGCCCGGTCGATCACGGCGGGAACATCGGTGAGCAGCGAGGCCAGCGCACGGGGAAAGAGGATGAACCCTGTCGCGCCGAAGACCATGAATCCAATTCCCGCCGCAAACGCCACGAATCCGGCTCTGCGCGTCCCCGCCGCGTCCAGTGCGCCGATGGAGCGTCCTACCCGGACCGATCCGGCCGCGCCGATTCCCATCGTGACGGTGAAGGTCATTGCCGCGAGGGTGATGGTCACCTGATGCGCCGCCAGCTCGATCTTTCCCAGACTCCCGGCGAGGAGTCCGACCAGCGCGAAGATCGCCACCTCCGCCCCCATATGCAGCCCGACCGGAATGCCGACCCGCATCGCACGAAAGAATTCCTCCGGGTGGAGAAGCCGATGCGAGTGGTCGGGCAGGTGCAGTCCCACCCGCCGGATCGAGTCGCTCAGGATCAGCGCGCCGAGAATGCTGCCGGCCACCGAGGCGATCGCGGCCCCTCGAATGCCCATTGCCGGGATCGCGTGGAGCGGACCGGCCCATGGCCCGAGCTGATGTCCTCCGAAGACCAGCAGGAGATCGGCGAGCAGATTGAAGATGTTCCCGATGACGATGGCGACGACGATCGGGCGGGTGAGCAGTCTCGCCTGGAGATACGCGCGCGTGACGAAGAACAGCAGCAGCGGAATCATGCTGAAGGTCCGGATCACCAGATAGGATCGTGCGGCGGCGATGACCTCCGGGGCGATGCCCAGCCGGGGGAGGATCCGAGGAGAAAGAATCATCGGCACCGAGATGACCGCTCCGGCGATGCAGGCGAGCCAGACGCCTTGCCAGAGAATCCTGCGCGCTCGAGGCAGATCATTCGCGCCGATGGCCTGCGAGGCGAGCGGATCGATGCCCATGACCACTCCGACGGCGAGGGTGGAGAGGAAGAAGAACAGCGCGTTGGCGATGCCGATCGCGCCGAGCTGGGTCGCTCCGAGCCGACCCACCACGGCGGTATCGACGAAACCCATCAACTGGACTCCGGCATGGGCAGCGGCGAGTGGCACGGCCAGGCGGGTGAGCTCCCGCAGTTCTTCGGTCCAGGATGTCATCCGGGCGCAATTCTATGACTCGCCGATCAGCGGCTCCAAAACCGCAGCCGCGCGCAACGCAGCAGACGGGTCGCGATCCGCTTGCGCAGCAGAGATGGTGTGAGAAATCCGGGCTGGCGTCGGGCTAGCGTCTCACCGCGCGATGGCGCACGAAGGATGCAGGGTCGAGCTCCATCGCGTCCGACCAGGGTCCTGCCTGACAGCCGCGGAGTCCGCGCACCCGGATCCAGATCGGATGATCCAACGACATCTGCAGTGACGGCTCATCCACCTGCCGGGTCTGCGCTCCGATGAACGAGCTCTGATCCGCGGTCTGGACCTGGTAGAACGGAACGCCGAGATCGCTCCAGAGGACCTGGACGCTGCGGCTGCTTGTTCCGGCCGCAGGTTCGATCGTGGGCGTGACCACCACCGGAACGTCCGCGGCGGCGAGATCCATCAGCGCCCTGGCGCTGAAGCGGTCCGCCACCACCACCAGGCCGTTCGCCACGCTCACCTGATGGGGATCGGAAAGACCGGAGGCGGTATGGGTGATCCGGGGATGAGCGGGATCCGAGATGTCGATGCGGATCAGTTTTCCGTCGCGGGTGACGACGTAGGTTGTATCACCGTCGACGGCGAGATCCACTCCGTTCTCAATGGGCACCGCCGAGGCGACGGTCGGATCGAGCGGGGTGCTCAGATCGAGCAGGGTCAGCTGGCTTCTTCCGAGCGTGAGCAGCAGGTCGTCATTCCGAATCTCCGTGTCCCGCGTCCCGGAGGCGGCCACCGGCCTCACGAACTCAGGATGAGCCGGATCCGCGAGGTCCACGACTTTCGTCAGATCACCCTGGGCGGCTCCGTACGCGACGAAATCGGTCGCGACAACGTCCACCCATTCCCCGCCGGAGCCATTGATCTTCATGTAGCTGACCAGCCGTGGCTGGCTCGCATCGCTGATGTCGAGCAGGTGAAGTCCGCTGGTCACATTGTCCTCGATCATAAAGTGATCGCGAAAGAACGTAGCTCCCTCTCGAGTCGCTCCGAGGGAGTGATAGATTCCTTTTTCGACGAGATGGGATGGATCGCTCGCATCGTAAATGTGGACATCTCCCCGGCCCCACGCGAGGATGCCGCGTGGGTCGTGGAGTAGCTCGTCGGCGCCGTCTGGATTTGGTAGACATTGCAGCTCGCGAGGTCTGGTGGGCCGACTCAGGTCGAAACCTCGGATACAGGGATGGTCGGCGAACCAGGCGAACCGGCCGTCTGTGGCCACCCCCGCGAGAGGTCCGCCGGAATTGTCGATTCGGGTCACTAGCTCCGGAGTGATCCCCGGACGAAGTGCGAAAAGAGAGACGGCATAGGGAGGCTCTCCCATCTGACCCCATCGGTCATACAGATGTCCACTGGAGAAGAGGACTCCTGCTCCGGCCGCAACCGTGCTGGCTGGAGTCTCCAGTGTGCCGATGCCGGTGGGGTGCGAAGGGTCTCGAACATCGAATACCGAGATGGTGCTGCCGCCGTCGGCGACGAATAATTCTCCCTGGTCGACGGCCAGAGCTGTTGCGTGGGCCTGGGCATCGGGAATCCGAGTCACCATCCGATGAGGTGTTGCGGAGAGATCCACGACTGTGACCCAGCCAGACGCGAGATAGAGCGTGTCGCCGTCGACCAGTAGACGGGTTCCGGATGCGGTCATTCGCTCGAGCAGGACGAAACGACCTCCATTGATGCCGAATTCGCGCGTTCCCGCACCATCCCCCGAGACCAGCAGGTGTCCGTCACCGGTGAATCCCAGTGCTGCCGGAACGGAGAGCGAAATTCGATCGGAAAGAACCAGTCGATCCTTAACGATGTGCCACAGAGAAAGCGCCTGTCCGGAAGAGATCAGCCAATCGCCGCTCGCTGCGAGATTGGTCTGGGCGGGAACCTTGCGGGAATCGAGATGCTCCAGAGCGTGACCCGTGAGCCGAAACAGGTCCACGGACTCCGCCGTGGTCACGCCGACATACTCACCGCTGACGGCGACGGCCGTCGACGGCCGCTCTGTCTCGGCCGTCGCGATCGTGATGGGGTGACGCGGATCTCTGACGTCGCGGACAGAAAGTCCGCGGCCATCTGCAGCGTAGAGAAAGCCGTTCTGCCAAACGAGGTCGACCGGGTTGCCCCGTTCGGCAAATCGGGAGAGCGTTGCGCACTGGAGCAATTCGTCAGCCCGGATCTCGAATGCTCCTGTCGACAGGAGCAGCAAGGCCAGGAAGAGTGCCATTCTGCGCCACTTGAATTCGAGGCGTGTGGCGGTGGGGGTGCGGACGGTTCGATGGGTTCGAGTGATCATCGTTTTCTAAAGGCTCCCATAGGTCGGGAGGTCTGTCATGTGGTCGCGAGGTTTTTCCGGCACGATCCCGGGGGACCGGCCTCGATTCTCCTATCGCGCCGGCTTTTGCAACCGTCGCGCCTGTATTTTTTTCGTCCCGGACGCGACTCAGGAGCAGAGAAACCAATCGACGGAGGTGGAGGCGATGAAAAGCTGGAACGCGACCGACCTGATTCTGGAGACTGTCGATGAATTGCGCTCGGAAGCTCTCGCTCGTGGAGTCAGGATCGAGCTGGGCGCGATCGACACTGATCCGCTTCGGGGCGAGGTCCGGGAGCTTCGTGGAGCTCTCCGTGCACTGCTCCGCCGCGCGATTCGCGTCTCTTCCAGTGGCGGCGGATCCGTCTGGATGGCGGCGATGCGGCAGGGCCGGCAGGTCCGGTTCAGCATTCACGACTCCGGATCGGGTCTCGACGCGTCCGGCCTCGCCGAGATTCTCGCGGCCGTGCCGTTCTCTTCCGATGGGCCGGCGGAACGGAATGATCTCTCCGCGCATCGCCTCCAGCAACTCGTGGAGCGCCATGGGGGCCGAATCAGCTACAACAGTCTCCCGGGTCGGGGAACCGATCTGTTTCTCACCCTCCCCATCGAGGTGCCGGAAGAGGAGCCCGAGGACGTGCTCCCGCACATCTCCTCAATGGTCGAGTTGCTTCAGGTGCTCGCCGAGACTCACTCCTGAGCGGCCAGCCCGAACCTAAGGGTCTGATGCCCGCGAAGCGGGCAATCGGAACGCCGGCTTCCAGCCGGCTTCCCGGAGCGTGCGTGGCGATGTGACCGGTGCGGCTCGGGACTCCGGCGACCCGGCTGTGAGGGTGACGGCGTTCCGGAGCAGAGGGGAACCTTAAGTTCGGGATTCGGGCTGGTTCGCGACGGACCTGCCTGATCCAGCGAAGCCGCGCCTCCAGCTCCTTCACCGAGCCCGGACCGGCGAGATAGTCGACCGAGGCGAGATCATCGCGTTCGGCGGATCTCCGGTCGGCGCATTGACCCTTGACCAGATTCGAGACCGGCTGAGAGTTCCCGATCGCAGTATCCGGTTGACGGTGCGCCGTGCCGGCAATCCGGAGGATGTCGTGGTCCATACCCGTCGTCTGATCTGATCCAGGCCGATTTCCGGAGGGGGAGCGGCGTTCGTCCCGGATCAGAGGTGATAGCATCGTTGGATCAGCGACCCCATGGACGAGACGAGGAGAGATGGTGAGGCAGCTCCGGATCGCAAGGATCCCGGCCTCGCGGTCGTGATCCGTCGTCGCTGGCGCCGGCTTCTCGCCGGTTTCCTTCGGCTTCTTCTCCGGATCGCCCCGGTCGAGCGGCGCCGGCTGCTGATTCTGACTGTTCTGATCGGGATCACCTGCGGTTTCGCGGCGGTGGCGTTCCATGTCGCGCTGAGCTGGATGGAGGATCAGTTCGCGAGCCTCATTGCGAGGAGCGACGGCTACTCCTGGATCGCCTGGCTTCTGATCATTCCCACGGTCGGAGGTCTGATCTGCGGCATCCTGCTCGAGCGGATCCCGGAGGCTCGGGGATCGGGCGTGCCGGAAATCAAAGGAGCCTACGCCACTGAAGAGACGAAGATACCGCTGAAGGTGGTGATCGGGAAATTCTTCATCAGTCTGCTGCAGATCGGCTCGGGTGCATCCCTCGGACGGGAAGGGCCGACGGTGCTGATCTGCGCCGGAATCGCCAGCATGTTCGGACGGGCCGGGGCGTTGTCGAAAAAGGCGATGCGGAGGATGCTGCCGGTGGGAACGGCAGCCGGAATCGCCGCGGCCTTCAATGCCCCGATTGCGGCGGTGACCTTTGCCATCGAGGAGATCGTTGGGGATCTCGATCAGGCGGTTCTCGGCGGAGTGGTCATCGCGGCGGCGCTCGCCGCGGCCATCGAGAGGAGCGTGCTGGGGGTTCATCCCATTCTCCAGATCACCCACCAGTACACTCTCGAGCACACCGCCTCGCTCCTCCTCTACGCGCTTCTCGGGGTCATCGCGGCGGTGGCCTCGGTGCTGTTCACCGATTCGCTCTTGAATCTGCGCCTTCGATTTCGCGCGATGAAGAGGATCCCGAGCTGGGCGCGCCCGGGAATCGGTGGACTGATCACCGGCGCGCTGGCGGTCATCGCCATTCTCTGGGTGGGGGTCAACGGAATCACCGGTGGTGGTTATGCGACTCTTGCCGTCGGCCTCTCGGGGAAACTCGCGTTACGGGTCCTCATCGTCCTTGCGGGCGCCAAGCTCGTGGCGACTGTTTTCTCTTATGCCAGTGGTGGCTCCGGGGGCATCTTTGCTCCCTCTCTCTTCATTGGAGGGATGATCGGTGGAGCCGTCGGCTACATCGACGAGTTTCTGCTGGGCAGCGCGGACCAGGTCGGAGCCTATGCGCTGGTCGGAATGGGTGCGGTCTTCGCCGGGATCATTCGCGCGCCGATCACCTCGGTTCTGATCATCTTCGAAATGACCAGTGGATACTCGTTGATCCTCCCCCTGATGGTCGCCAACATGACCGCCTATGCGCTGGCCACCCGCTGGAGACCGACCCCGATCTACGAGGCGCTGCTCCAGCAGGATGGAATCCTGATTCCACATCCCAATGAGGCCCAGCCACTCTCCAGAATCCCGGTCGGCGCGGTGATGACCACCAGGGCGGTGCTGATCGATCCCGACTCCACGGTTGAGGATGCGCTGGAACGGATCGCGTCGCACGAATACGCGATCTATCCGGTGGTGGACAAGGATTCGAACTTCGTCGGACTGATCCATCGCATTCGACTGCTTCAGGCGGTCGAGGACGGCAAGTCCCAGCGCGCGGTACGCGACTACATTTCACTCAGCGATGTGCTGGGGGCCGATACACCCCTGAACGTGGCGGTGGTCAAGCTCCATCGGGGAGGCGTCCATCTTCTCCCCGTGGTGGAAAACGAGGAGAGCCGCCATTTCATCGGACTGCTCACCTCTACCGACGTCATCCGCGCACAGGCCCAGGCCACCAGGGAGCCCGAGGCCCCCGTTCGGGCGATCCGCAAGGGGATCTAGCCCGCATTTCTCACACCGTCTCGTCGCGAGGAGGCGGAGAGTGACCTGGATGCAAGGCGCGCGCGGCTTCAGCGACGTAGGCATAGTGGTGACTGTGTTGAGGAACCGAAGCTGTGCGCAACGCAGCAGACAGGCCGCTATCCGCTTCCGCAGCAGAGATGGTGTGAGAAATCCGGGCTAGTTGTTGCCCGCGAAGCGGGCGTCGGAACGCCGCCTTCCAGGCGGCTTCCCGGATCGTGCTTGCCGGTGTGCCCGGTCGTTCGCTGCTATCCTCCTCCGGTGCATCCACTGCTGATACTCTCCCTGGTGCTCCTCGGAGCCTACCTCCTTCTCGGGGTGGAACTGCTCGTCCACCTCGATGCCACGCCGAAGATCATCGAACTGCCCGCCCGGGAAGGTGATGACCTCCCGCGGGTCTCGATCATCGCAGCCGCGCGCAACGAGGAGCGGAAGATCGAGGAGGGGCTTCAATCGCTGCTCGCGCTCGACTACCCGGCGCTGGAGATCGTCCTGGTCAATGACCGCTCCACCGATCGGACCGGAGCGATCGCTCACGCCCTGGCGGAACACGATGCCCGTCTTACCGTGGTGGACATCGAGACGCTTCCGTCGGGCTGGCTGGGAAAGAACCATGCGCTGCAGCAGGGTGCTGCAAACGCGAGCGGGGAGTTTCTGCTGTTCACCGATGCGGACGTCATCCTGGAACGGTCGATTCTGCGGAGGGTGGTGCCCTGGATCAACCAGGAGCGGATCGATCATCTCACTGCATCGCCACGCCTGATCCGAACCTCGTTGCCGCTCTCGATTTTCATCGCGTCCTTCATGTTCTTTTTTGGCATGTTCACCCGGCCGTGGCGGGCCAGCCGGCCGGGGAGCCGCGAGCACATCGGCATCGGCGCGTTCAATCTCGTGCGGGCGGAGGCGTATCGTGCGGTGGGTGGCCACACCCGGATCCCGATGCGACCGGACGACGATCTGAAGCTCGGCCTGATCCTCAAGCGGAGCGGCGCGCGACAGCAGTTCGTCGCGGGGAAGGGCGCCATCGAGGTGGAATGGTACGGGACGCTCCGGGAGGCGATCGACGGCCTGATGAAGAACGCCTACAGCGGCGTCGAGTACAGCCCGGTCCTCCTGGTCGGCGCACTTCTGATGGGCACCCTGTTCTGCGTCTGGCCCTTCATCGCGCCGTTCGTGACGACCGGCATGGTGCGGCTCGTCTCGGTTGCGACGGCTCTGCTGATCCTGGCGCTCGTCGCCTGGTCTTCCCACCGCTCGGGGTTCAGGCCGGTGTGGGCGCTGGGCTTCCCGCTCGGTGCGGTGACCTTTCTCTGGGTCGTCCTTCGCGCCGCCTGGATCACCCATCGGAATGGGGGCATTCGCTGGCGAGACACCTTCTACCCGCTCGCAGAGCTGCGGGCCAATCGGGTTGAGAGAGTGAGAGGTAAGAGGTGAGCGGTCAGAAGGTGAGAGGTAAGAGGTGAGCGGTCAGAAGGTGAGAGGTAAGAGGTGAGCGGTCAGAAGGTGAGAGGTAAGAGGTGAGCGGTCAGAAGGTGAGAGGTAAGAGGTGAGCGGTCAGAAGGTGAGAGGTAAGAGGTGAGCGGTCAGAAGGTGAGAGGTAAGAGGTGAGCGGTCAGAAGGTGAGAGGTAAGAGGTGAGCGGTCAGAAGGTGAGAGGTAAGAGGTGAGCGGTCAGAAGGTGAGAGGTAAGAGGTGAGCGGTCAGAAGGTGAGAGGTAAGAGGTGAGCGGTCAGAAGGTGAGAGGTAAGAGGTGAGCGGTCAGAAGGTGAGAGGTGAGAGGTAAGCGGTCAGAAGGTGAGAGGTGAGCGGTCAGAAGGTGAGCGGTGAGAGGTAAGCGGTCAGAAGGTGAGCGGTGAGAGGTTGAGTCAGGTGAAAGGGATGCGGGCACGTGGCAACGGGGTCACGTCTTCGATTTTTGGTTCAGACCGCCGAAGATTGAAGATGTGGCCCCGGTTTTGGGCGGGGGGAGGGCGGGCGCATCACCGAAGATCGCGCAAAATCGCGCGATCTGATCGGAACGGGCTGCCGAGAGTGTGACAGGGAGGGCGAAATCCCTCCTGGCGGGGGCCATCACCGGCTGGATCGGCTGAACGGGACGGAGCCCCACCGGGCCTGCTCAGTCGAGAGGTGCATTTCGAAGCGTTGAATGTCTGTCGGGAGGCTCCGCGCCGTCAGGCGCGGTAGTGCTGAGGCAGCGGCGGAGCGTGCTGGCGGGCGAGCGCGATGCACTCGTCGAAGATCTGGCGCAGGAATGGATCGCGCTCGCATTCGCGACGGCACCGTTTCACGAGATTCGACACATGGCCGGCGCTGCGGAGCCCGAGCTCCCGGGCAATCTCGCGCAACGTGCGCAGACCCTCCCACCAGCCGAGCCGCGCATAGACCATCCGGCAGAGCGCCCCGCGGCTCGTCCGGATCTCCTCTTCGGTCACGTCAAGCTTCTCGGCCACGGCCGCCATGATCGCGTCGAGCGGCGGACGTCCCACCTCACGCTGACACCGCGGATGCTCGGTCGATCTCTCTTCGCTGTCGATCAGCTCCTGGACCGTCGCGACGAACTCCGCGGTCCCCAGCACGAGCTGGCCCACGACCTTCGACATCAGATCATCGGCCACACCGATCGCCGCCTCCACAAATGCCCTGTACTCCTGCGCGCGCCGTCTTCGCGTCGCTGCCGAAGAGCGCGAGGCTGTCCATGCAGAGCCATGCGGGCGGCTTCTCCAGTCCGATCTTCGCCCGATAGCTCGACCAGCGATAGTCCTCGGGGCGCTCGACCATCCCCGCACTCACGGGATTGAGCACGATGTAGCGGCAGAGCGCGAGCAGATAGGACTCGCGCTCGACGATGATCGACTTGAACCGACCCTGGAAGAGATGACCCACCCGGCCATGCCGCTTGTTGAAGCGCTGCACGTACCGGCTCTCGAAGTGCTGCATGCCCCTTCGTCACGCCGTAGCCGAATGGCGAAGGCGGATGGGAGAGGTTTCCCTCGGGAGTCTCGATCGAAAGATGGAAATGATTGTCGAGCAAACCGTATTCGTGAATCAGCCAGTTGCAGCGGCGTTGTTCGTCGTCGAGGAGCCGGAGGAAGTCTTCGCGGTCCTCGTCGCAGAGGAAGATGTCCTGTTGAGCGTTGCCGCGGTTCATGACGTGGTGGATGGCACCGGGAAGATCGAGTCGGAGTGGTCTCGCCATAACAAGCCGAGGATCCCTCGGAAAATCCGATCTGTCCAATCGTTGCCGTAATCAGGCGCTTTTTCTCCTCGGAATGGAAACTCGCTCTACGAGGAGTAGATCTGGGATTGCTTACGGAGAGCCTGCGACCCCAAGGTGGCCAGGCAGGAGTGACCCTGCGGGAGCGACTCGCCCATTCGATGTGCGGTCCTCGTGCTGCGGATATCGACCAAGAGGCGGCGGGAGGCTCGGTCAGACCCTCCCGCCGCGCCGGATTCATGGCAGGACGATCTTCTTCGAGATCTTTCCTGCCTTCAGGCTGTCGTAGTTCACCGTGATCGTTCCGCTTCCCTGGACCAGAAAGAAAAGTTGCTCGGTGGAGAGGCCTTCGACCCCCGGCACCATCAGACGCTCCGGGCGGTCCTTCTGCATCTGAATCCGGTCCATCCACTCGTTCTGCACGATTCCGCTCGCGATCACCTTCGCTCCATCCACGGTCGCGATGTCCGGCCGCTGGATGTTCTCCTGCTTCATCACCCCGAGCCGCGAAGGCATGGCGCGATCGTTGAGCACCGGAACGATTACCCGGTAGAGGTCCCGGTCGACCTTCTTCACCGTCGGCTCACCGAAGCTGAGATGGGGCAGATGGTAGGCATTGAACATCACGAAGGTGCTGTTGCGATGGACGTCCTCCTCGAGCCCCCACCCCTCGGGGACGCGATTGGTGTCGAAACGCATCCCGCCGATCTCGATCTGTCCGTACTGCGGATGATCGTAGGACTTCCAGTCGACGAACTGGCGGCCCATGGTCATCAGGTCGTTGAACTTCATCCGCTCCTGGTCGGTGACCTTCCCGTCGCCGTCGAGATCCACCGGCGGCTCCCACATCTCATTGGTGAACGACAGCGCGCCGATGACCCGGTAGAAGTAGGCATCGGTGTCGCCGTAGGTGGTGTAGAGATCCTTCCAGCTCAACAGGTACTTGTAACCGGGGAGCATCTTCTCGCCCTGTTTACCGATCAGGTCGTAGACCTTCACATCGGCGGCGGGGTAGGCGGGCTGCGCCTTGGCTCCCGGTCCGCGGAGGATCATCCGGCCATAGTTGTGAAAGCTCTGCACCGCGGCGATGTTCGGATGCTGCAGCGCCCAGGTGGCGATGCTCCGGGTTTCAGGGACCGAAAACGGGTAGAGGCCGGCTCCGTTCTGCACATACTCGGGCTCCCAGCCGTATCCCCAGGTTCGATTGGGATCGACGTAGCCGATCATGTCTTCGTTGACCTTGCCGTCGCCGTCATTGTCGATCCCTTCCAGTCCGAGTTGAACGTAGTCGCCCATCTCGTCTTTCTCCACCGGAACCAGGATTCGCGGATCCTTCGGGTCGAGCCGGTAGTCGCCCTGGCCCATCGGGACCTTCTTGCGCATCTGGGTGATCACGCCATTCCCGTCGAGGTCGTCATACGGATCCTCATCGACCCGACCATCCCGATCGTCGTCGACCGGCACCATCAGGGTGCGCGGGAAGTCCGGCGTGGATGGCCCCTGGAACCAGCGGGCCCGGCCATCCGGGTTCACCATCGGCACCATGTAGAACGTCACCCGGTCGAGAAGCTCCGTCACCCGATCGAGCCGACCGTAATTGCCGAGCAGAAAATCGATGGTGTACACCACCGCCTCGGTGCCCTGGACCTCGTTCGCATGGGTGTTGCCGTCGACGTACATCGCCGGCTTGGTCGAGGCCGCTCCGGTCGCCGGATTGGTGATCGTCAGCAGCCACATCTGGCGGCCCTGAATGCTCTGCCCGATGCTCTCCAGCTTCACCCACTGGGGATAGGCCGCGGCATAGCCCTTCAGGAACGACGTGATCTCGTCGTAGTCGTGGAGCCGGTCGAACCGTGGCGAAGGGGGTGTGGACGCCGGAGTCAGAGGGTTCGCCGCGAACGCCGGTACGGATCCGACCAGAAGCAGCAGTGCGCCGAGTGCGAGTTTCCATGATCTGAAGTTCATCTCAGGCCCCCTTTCCGACGGTGGTCGTCTTGCGATCGGTGCCGGCGTTCTGGGAGAGAAGCTCCACGGTGACGTTCGCTCCCTTCGGCGCGCGGATCAGCCAGCTCCCCTCGAGGGTGCCGCTGGTTCCCTCCAGCCGTTCCGAGCTCACCGTATCGTGGCCGGTCACCAGCTCGACGCCGTTGCCGGTGTGGATCGTCATCCGGATCGGGAGCAGCGCGTGCGCCCGAACCGCCATCTTGCTGTGCGTAGGGAGGAAGCCCCGATTCGCCGCGACCGCCGTGACCCGGTAGATGCCGCCTCCAAGATCCTCGGTTTCCAGCGAGCGGATCTCCACCCGCGCCATCTTCGACGCCAGGTCGAGCACTTCCGCGGTGTGCGCTGCCAGTGCGGGACGGAGCACATCCAGCGGGGGTGCCACCCTGATGAACGGATCCAGTCCACCGACCTCCGCTTTCGTTCCGTCCGGAAGCGTCACCGTCTTCCACGCGGTGAAAGCGTCCGCCGCATTCGCATCAACCCAGGCGAGAACGTCCTTCGCCCGCTTCGTGGCGGCATCTTCTTCGCCGGCCTCGGCCTCACCTCCGCCGTTGCCGCCGCCCATCTGACGGATCATTCCCGCCATCATCTTGGGCGTCACCTGCCCGCTCTTGACCCGTTCCATCACCATCGATGCGGAGAACTGGGGCGGAGCCTTGATCTCCTTGAGAAATGCGGTGATCCGATCCTGGCCGAGCGCGAGGAAATCTTCCGAGCTCATCTTCTCGAGCGAATCGACGGTCAGGGCTTCCTTTTCCCCGTTCTTCTTCTCTTCCCTGGCCTTGGGGATGCCCCAGACGTCCAGTTCCAGAGCGGGAACGGCGTACTGGTAATAGAGCCAGGGAGTGACACCGCCTTTCGAGTACTGTTCCACCGGGCGATCGGTGTCCAGCCCCGCTTTCTTCAGCCGTTCCTTGTAGCTGTCGGCGAGGTTCTGAAACAGCTTCTGATCCTCGTCTTCGAGCTTGGTCGCCGGGCCGGCTCCGAGGAACTGAGCAACCTGTTCCTTGGTGATGTCGTTCTGCTTGATGAAGGGGAGCTCTTTCGCCACCTCCCAGATCTCGTCGATGGTGTATTCGGCCTCGGGATCGAAGCCCATCATTTCCGCGAACTGGGGCGGAACCTTGAACTTGAGAGAGCCGAGGTCACCACCACCCCCGAGACTGCGGGGAAGCTCGAGCAGATTGTTCGCCGGTCCGTAGATCACAGCGAGCGCCACGTTTCGATGGGCGAAGAGGAACTCCGTGAGCGCCTTCGCTTCCGGGGCGTAGCCGGGGAAGGGTCCGGCGGCGATCTCCGGGAACGGAAAGGCGTGAGGAAAATTCATGTCGGGCGTGACGCCTTCAGTCGTGTCTTCGTTGAACCGGCCGTCGCCGTCGTCGTCGACTCCTTCCTTCTCCATCCGGTATGCGCCGGCGCGCTGCTTGAGAGAGTCCGACCGCACCATGATGCGCGGATCCGACTGGAGCGGAAGCCAGGAACCGCTGGCGTCCGGAATGCGCATCGCGGTGATTCGTCCGTTTCCGTCGAGGTCGTTGAAGTCGTCCTCGGCGAGCAGACCGTCGGAATCGTGATCGAGCTTCCTCGCGTCACCCTGACGCCGGACGCGGACCTTCGCGAACAGGGCATCGTGGGCATCCGGGTTCAGCACCGGGGCGATGTAGAACGTCCGGGACTGAAGCAGAGACCTGGAGCTCCCGGCGAGCAGTGTCTCGATCAGATCGAGAGCGGCCTCGGTGCCGCTGTTGTGGTCGCCGGACATGTTGGCTCCGACGAAGACCGCCGGCTGGCTTTCCGCATCGGCTCCGGCCGCGGCCACACGGACCACGTAGATCGGACGCCCACCAGCCGACTGACCGATGGTGATCAGCTCCACTTCCGGTTTCGCCGCCCACGATTGAAGCTGCGACTGGACCTCGGAGAACTGATGATACGGACCGTAGTCGACCGCGTACGCGCCAGTGGCGACTGCCAGCAAAGCGAGAGCGATCGGACCGAGTGTTCGGAAGAACTTCGATCTCACATGAACCTCCTGTTTTCCGTCAATGGACACACCTCGAGCAGGACGAGACAGTGCAAGTGTACGGAATTCGCCCGCGGATTGTTGCAGCACAACCTGTCGGGAGGGCGTCCTCTCTGCCGTATCATGGACCGCGATGAGCGTGGCGGCGATGGCGGAAGAGCGGCGGAGACGGATCCCGGTCCGTGTGGGGGTTGCCGGCACGGTTCTGGGGCTTTCTCTTCTCGCGGCGGTTGCACTCTGGCTGAGGGCCGCGGCGGTCCGGACACTGGTTCTCGGAGGCAGTTCCGTCCGCTTTCTCGGAAACGACGCCTGGTACCACGTCCGATTCATCGAGAATCTCCTGGCCCACTTCCCGCTGCCCAGCACGTGGGATTCGTATCTCGCACCGGGAGGGGGCTCGGAAGTTCCGGTGGCCCCCGGCTTTGATCTTCTGGTTGGGACCGTCGCCTGGCTCGCCGGCTGGGGCCACCCGTCTGCCGCTCGGGTGGAGATCATCGCCGCCTGGGCTCCGGCGGTGATGGGTGCGCTGCTGGTGCTGCCGTGCTGGTGGATCGCCCGGCGTCTGTGGGGGCCATTCGGTGGCTGGACCGCGGCCGCTCTGGCTGCGGTTCTTCCGGGCGCGCTTCTCGATCGAACTCTTCTGGGGGCGACCGATCACCACGCGGCCGAGATTCTGCTGAGCACCGTCGTTCTGGGATGTCTGATTTCAGCAGCCTCGGATGTTCAGGAGTCCCTCAGGCGCTCACGGATACTCGGGGTCCTGGCCGGGCTGGCGCTGACCGCCTATCTGCTTTCGTGGCGGAGTGGAACGCTTCTGGTCCTGCTGCTGGCGGTGTGGGGAGGCTCGCTGCTGGTGCTCGATGCACGAGGCGATGCGCGGTCTGATGGAGCCCTGGAAGTTTTCTGGCCGCTCTTTCTGGCTCCTCTGCTTCTGCTTCCTCTCTTTCTGCCGATCGATCCGTTTCTGGTCACGCCGATCGTCGTTCTCGGCGGCTCGCTCGCCTCCCTGGCGGTCGGAGTGTTCGTTCTGCGCCGGCTCCGAGGGCGGTCGACGGGGACGAGGCTTCTGGCTCTCGGCTGGATCGGGCTCGCGGGGGCCGCTGGAGTCTGGCTCATTGCGCCGGGAGCGATCCACCGGGTTCTGATCAACGCCGGGCGTCTGTGGCCCCGGGGCGCAGGGTCGACCATCAACGAGATGACTCCTCTGCTGCAGACCGGGGCAGGTCTGACCCCGTTCCACCGGGAGTTCGCCTGGTCATTCCCCTTCGCGGCGGCAGGTCTGGTGCTTGTGGCAATCGCCGTGTGGCGCAAACAGAAGGCCGCGGACCTGCTTCTTCTGGTCTGGAGCGGCGTGATGCTCCTGATCACATTCGGCCAGAGTCGTTTTGCCTACTACCTCGGAGTGGTGGTCGCACTTCTTGCGGCGGCCGCGGTGGCAGCTCTGTTCGATCTGACGGCAAAGGTGGCGCGGGAGCGGCGCGGTGGATTCCGTGCGGTGCTGGCCGCGGGAGTGGTGTTACTGCTGCTGGTGCCGGCCATGCGTCTCGGTGCACGCCAGGCGGAGAGGAGCGTTGCCCCGCACGATGACTGGCTGGCGACTCTGGGGTGGTTGCGGGAGCACTCCCCCGAGCCGTTCGAACACGACGTCTGGAGCGCCCGGGAGAGACGCGGCGAATCGGGGGAGGAGGCGAAGTACAGCGTTCTGAGCTGGTGGGATGCGGGTTACTGGGTTCTGGCGATCGGTCACCGCGTTCCGGCCGCCACACCGACTCAGCACAACGCGTCGGCGGTGGCCCGTGCACTGATCAGCCGCAACGAGATTTCGGCCGAGCCTCTGCTCGACGAGCTCGGGGTCCGTTACCTGGTACTCGACGGGGGAATCCCCGCTCGGCAGCTTCCGGGAAACCTGATGTCGCTGGGGACCTTCGAAGCGATGGCCCGATGGGCGGGCGAGCCGGTGACGGACTTCTTCGAACGGTACGAGATCCAGGCGAAGGACGGCTCGTGGAAGCCGGTGACACTGTTCTACCAGTCATACTTCGAGACGCTGGCGATCCGGCTCTATCTCGATCTGGGACTGGGCAACCGAAGCGGCAGGTCGACCTGGGTCTTCGAGTATCAGACCGTGGAGCAGGGGGACGGGACGGTGGTCAAACGGATCGTTCGGGCGAGGAGGTTCGCCCGTCCCGACCAGGCCGTCCAGGCGATGCGCGAGCCTTCCGAGTACGAGAAGAGGATCGCGAGCACCGACCCGTTCGAGCCACCGCTGCCGGTGGAGCGTCTGCGCACCATCCGGCCGATCTATCAATCGCCCACCCCGACTGCAAGACGTGCCTGGGGCAATCTCACCCGGATCGAGGTGTTCCGCCGCGGTCGCCGGATTCGGTAGCCGGTTTCTCCACCGCTCAGTCGATTTCCTCCGTGATGATTGCGTCCGCCTCGATCTCCAGCAGCATCCAGGTTTCATACAGTCCGCTGACCTCCACCATCGTGGCCGCGGGCCGGATGTCGTGGAAGACCTCTCCATGCGCCTTTCCGACGATCTCCCGATCGCGGATGTTGGTCAGAAACATCCGGGTCCGAACCACGTCCTGCATCGAAGCCCCGGCCTGTTCGAGAGCCTCGCCGATGATCTCGAACACCCGCTTCGCCTGCGCGTAGGCGTCGCCCTCGCCGACCGGCTGACCGTCACGGCCGACCGCGGTCGTCCCGGCGACGTGGACGAACGGCCCCACTCGAACCGCCCGGCAATACCCGTTGATCGACTCCCACTCTGCTCCCGATCCGATGTTGATTCGCTTCATTCCTCTTCTCCTCCCGCTCGATCTCTGAACTGGATTTTGCGGCCCGTTGCGCCGAGGCCTCGGCTTGAGAAATGCGCGCCAGCCCTGGTTCGTGAGTCCTGAACGTCTCGGCGGTGACCGCCAGCACGTCAGGGAACCGCACCGTCGGCTATGCTCACCCGCGAAGGAGAAGACCCGGCGATGTCGACCAAAGACACCCCTCACTGCCTGCTCTGCGCGCGTACCGCGGATACCATTCCGCTGCTCACCATGGAGTACCGCAACTCCACCTTTCGCATCTGCGCGCAGCACCTCCCCGTGCTGATTCACGATCCGGTACAGCTCACCGGCCGTCTGCCGGGGGCGGAGTCGATGGCTCCCGCCGAGATTCACGACTGATCAGGGGCGGATCGTGATCGAGGAGGGCACGCGTACCTCGGCTCCACGCCGGTGAACGCGAACCTCCACCGGTTGCCGGCCGGGAGCGATGCCGTCGGGCTTCAGCACGATCTCATAGCGGCCGCTGAGGGTGTTCTCCAGCCGCTCCATGGCGATCGTGGGGAAGCGGAACGTTCGCGCATAGAAGCCTCCGGTGTCGCCCGCGACCTTCTGGAGTCCCACCTCGAGGGTGTGGTAGTCCGCCTCGGTGACATCCAGCGAAAAGACGGTCGTCCGCGCTTCCTCCAGCATCGCACGGGCCTTCTCGTAGTCCACTCGCATGCTGACCATCCCTTTCGTGTAGACCCCCAGCCCGTACCCGAACACCACCAGCGTCTTTGCGCCCTCGATGTTCGCCAGTGCCTTCGCGATGACGTAGAGCGCACGCTCCGGGTTGGCGGCATCCCGAAGCTCGTGCGGGTCGAGCTCGTCGAGCAGTGAGGCGTACGCGGTGGGTCGTACCGGCTCGGTCTCGTCCAGAGCCAGTGAATGCTCGATCATCCGCTCGAGAACGTCCCGGTGGTTGGTGAAGTCGCAGCGGATTTTCAGATGGGAATCGAACTGCACCACCGCCACCAGGTCGGTCGACTCGAGCGAATCGAGAAACTTCACCGCCTGAGGGATGACCGCCATCTGGCCGTGGAGCCTCGCGCGGTTGCGGGCGAAATCGGTCTGGAAGAAGAGAACGATCAGCCGGCCGCGACGGGCGGCTGGTGCGGGGGAGCCCTCCACCGTGGCAGGATAGTTCGAAGTCGTGGCCATCGGGATCCAGTCGACCGCATCGATCTCCGCGGCGCGGCCTCCCACCGTGACCTCCAGATCGTCGGGGGTGAGTCCCTCGATCGGATGTCCCAGCGCGTCGGTGATGTACGCATCGATGATGATCCGCCGAACCTCGACCTTTTCCTGGAAGCGGCTCTGCGCCGGCAGCGGCAGAGCCGCCAGCATCAGCGCGGGGACCAGCAGGATGGCGCACCTCATCAAGGAGACCAACATCCGCGGGCGCGGAGGATTTCCCCGATGCCGGATGGCCCGGGTCTGGCCGCCGGCAGGACGGGGCGGTCCAGGCAGTCGAGTCTACGTCTGCTTTTCCTCCAGCTCGGCCCAGCGGGCGTAGAGGCGATCGACCTCCTGCCGGGCCTTCTGCATCTCGGCGAACCGCTGGTGGAGAATCTCCGCGTCCGCGGCAATCGATGGATCCTCCGCCCTCCGTTTCGCCTCCTGAAGCGTTTCCTCCGCTTCGAGCAGGGTCGTTTCCATCGACTCCCATTCCCGCTGCTCGAGGTAGGAAAGCTTCTTCGGTCGGGAGCGATCACGCTCGGGCTCGGCAGCCCTTTTCTCTGCCCGCTTTTCCGAGGATGCGGTCCTCCGAAACTCCTCCCACTGCGGGTAATCGGCGAAGAATTCCGTTCCCCCCTCGCCGTCGAGGGCGAGGATCCGGGTGGAGATCCGGTCGATCAGATAGCGATCGTGCGTGACCAGCACCAGGGCCCCGGGGAACTCGAGCAGCGACTCCTCGAGGACTTCGAGGGTCGGGATATCCAGATCGTTGGTCGGCTCGTCGAGGACGAGCAGGTCCGCCGGCTGCAGCATCAGGCGGGCGAGGACGATGCGGGCCTTTTCTCCGCCGGAGAGGCGTCCCACCGGTGTCTCGAGCTGCTCGGGACGGAAAAGAAATCTCTTCGCCCACGATGCGACATGAATGGAGCGATCCTGATAGATGACCGAATCCGACTCGGGAGCGAGGGCGCGACGGAGCGAGACGCCGGGGTCGAGGCTCTGGCGGTTCTGCTCGAAATAGACGGTGCGGAGCCACTCCGCGGTCTGGATCGTTGCCGCTGATCCGGCTCGAGCTCGCCGACGATCATTCGCAGCAGCGTGGTTTTTCCCGAGCCGTTCGGCCCGAGCACGCCGAGCCGCGTCCCGGGCGTGAGCAACAGATCCAGCTCATCGATGATGGTCCGGCTCCCCAGCTCCTTGTGCAGTCTCCGTCCGAGCCAGAGCCGCCGGGTCTTTCGCGTGGAAGAGGTGAAGTCGATATCGGCCGTGGACGTCCGTGCCCGGGACTGACTCTCCTGGAGCTCGTCGATCAGCGACTCCGCGTTCTGAATCCGGGACTTCGACTTGGTGGTGCGCGCCTTCGGACCACGGCGGAGCCACTCCACCTCGCGTCGCACCAGATTGGCGAGCGTCTCCTGATAGGCGGCCTGATTTCGAAGCACTTCGTTCCGCGTTTCCAGAAGCTGGCTGTAGGTCCCCTCGACCTGGAGCAGCCCGTCGGCAAAAACCCGGTTCAGCTCCAGCATCCGGCCCGCGACGTTCTCCAGAAAGTAGCGGTCATGGCTGACCACGATGAAGGCCTCCGGCTCGGTCCGGAGAAGGCCCTCCAGCCAGAAGATCGCTTCGAGATCGAGGTGGTTGGTCGGCTCGTCGAGAAGAAGAACCTCCGGCTCGAGGACCAGCTCGCGCGCGATTGCGAGCCGCTTGCGCCAGCCGCCTGAGAGCGTGTCGGTGGACACTGCCCGATCGCTGAACCCCGCCTTGCCCAGAGCCACACCCACGCGTGCATGCTTCTCGTACTCCTCGACAGGCTCGCCGGCAAGCGCTTCCATCAGGACCTCTTCCGCCGAGTGGCCGGGAGCGAATACAGGATCCTGAGGGACATAGCCGACCCGGAGGTTCTTCCGGGCAACACGATTGCCTGAGTCGGGAGTCTCCGCCCCGGCGAGAATCTTCAGCAGAGTCGACTTGCCGGATCCATTGGGCCCGACCAGTCCGACGTGATCGCCTTCGAACAGGGTGAAGGTGAGCCCTTCGAACAGAGGCTCCGCTCCGAAGGCTTTCGAGATCGTCTCGCAGGACAGGAGGACCGGGCCACTCATCGGTGGAGGAGGTTATATCAGGTGAGACGGTGGGTGGGTGAGAGGTGAGAGGTGAGAGGTGAGAGGTGAGAGGTGAGTGAGCACTGAGCTGGGAGAAGAGACCTCACGAGCGCGGAGCGCGAGAGCACGCCCCCTCTCCCCGCCGCGGATGGTGAGACGGAGCGAAGCGCGTGAAGCGGGGAGAGGGCGGGGTGAGGGGCAGCTCAAAATCTCGGGGAACCTGATTCGAACCAGAGCATCGCCGTCATGTCCGAGCTGCCAAAACCGCCCGCCGCGCCCCTGAGAGTCGCCTCCTTCGGAGGCTCACCCGGGGTGGCAAGAGGCCACCCTCGCCACCGGACTCCCTTCGGTGGCCCGGTGCTACCCTTAGAATCGCGTGCTACGCACGCTCCGAAACGTCAGAACGGTTCTGCGGAATCAATCGCGATCTCGGCTGCACCACGCTCCGGCCGTTCACGGGTGTCCTGCGCCTCTCCATTTGTGAGAAGTGTCGCGCTTCGCTCCGTGGCGCGAGCCCTCGGGGGCCAGAGGCCACCCGGGTATCGGGCCGGAGGGCCAACCCCCAGAAGGCACCCTGCCGCCTGGATCGGGAGCGGCCGGGACGGCTTCGACAGAACGGAGCTGTCGAGTGCGACGGTTTTCGCGCGGTGGGACGATGATGAACACCGGAACGTTCATCCACAGAAGGCCGGTGGGATGACTTGAGCGCGAGTCGGAACAGCTCCGTGACAGCGATCCCTCGCAAACGAATTTCCCCTCACCCCCGGCCCCCCCGGCCCTCTCCCCGCCTCACCTTTTTCGCTCCGACTCATCGCTGTCCGCGGGGAGAGGGGAGCCATGAGGCGCAACCTCTGCCAGCCTTTAACCTCGAGCTCTCACTTCCGTCCGTACCGCTGATCACGTCTGGTTTCCATCGCGATCACACCCCTGCATCCCTCGGGTCACACCGTTCTGCTCGGGGGACCGATACATTCTTCATCAGGGCCCATGTCACGAACAGGGAGGAATGAACCCTGATGTCTTCCACACAAATCACAGATGTCCGCACGTCGGTTCTTCTCGGCGACGAGGCCGTTGCCCAGGCAGCGGTCGATGCCGGGATCAGCGGCGCCTACGCCTATCCCGGAACGCCGTCGACCGAGATTCTCGAGTACCTTCTCCGGCTTCCTCAACGGGCGTGGACGCCCCGGGTGAGCTGGTGTGCCAACGAAAAGACCGCCTACGAGGCAGCGATCGGCATGTCCATGGCCGGTCGCCGGGTGCTCGTCGCGATGAAGCATGTCGGCCTCAACGTCGCCGCCGATCCCTTCATCAACTCGGCGGTGATCTCTCCGCTCGGAGGGCTGGTTCTCGCCGTTGCCGACGATCCGGGGATGCACAGCTCGCAGAACGAGCAGGATTCCCGCTTCTACGCCGATTTCGCCGGGATCCCCTGCCTCGAACCGTCCAATCCCCAGGAAGCCTGGGAGATGACCTTCGAGGCGTTCGATCTTTCCGAGCGCTTCCGCATGCCGGTGATGATCCGGCTGGTCACCCGGCTTGCGCATCAGCGCTCGATGGTGCGGGTGGCAGCGGAGCCGCGAAAGCAGAACGCCGTCCAGTTGGATCGGGATCCCCGCGAGTGGGTTCTTCTGCCGTCATTTTCGCGCCGCCAGTGGAAACGCCGGATCGAACAGCGGAAGGAAATCGCGCAGTGGGCCGATGAATCGCGCTACAACGAACTTCGGCTCCATCCCGAGTTGAAGGAACTGGGGGTGATCACCACCGGGCTCGCCCGCGCCTACTTCGATGAGGCCGTCAGCGAGGTCCATCTGGGAATCTCCCATCTGCACATCGGTGCCTCTCCCATCCCGCTCGACAAGATCCGCACTCTGGCGAAGCATGTCGAATCCATTCTGGTGCTGGAGGAGGGCTACCCCTTCGTCGAGCGGCTGCTTCGGGGGATCCTGGAGCCGTCGATCCCGATACGAGGGCGGATGTCCGGGGCCGTTCCCGCGGATGGCGAGCTGGACCAGGACCTGGTCCGTCAGGCGCTCGGCATTCCCGTCGCGGAAGGCACCCCTCTCGAGCTGCCGGCGCTGGTCAATCGTCCGCCGCGACTGTGTGACGGCTGCCCTCACATTGACGCCTACGTCGCTCTCCGAAACGTCCTGCAGCCGTATCGCGGCCCGGTGGTCACCTCCGACATCGGCTGCTACACCCTCGGTGTGCTTCCCCCGACGAGCGTCGGCGACAGTTGTGTCTGCATGGGTGCCTCGGTCGCGATGGCGAAGGGCCTGTCCGACGCCGGAGTCCGGCCGGCGGTGGCCGTGATCGGCGACAGCACGTTTCTGCATTCAGGCGTGACGCCACTGATGGATGCGGTCGCCGCGAACACCGACATGACCCTGCTGATTCTCGACAACCAGGTGGTGGCGATGACCGGTGCACAGCCGACCCTGCTGCCTTCCGATCACCTGAAGGATCTGGTTCTCGGGCTGGGTGTCAATCCGGATCACTGTCACCTGTTCGAGCTGCATCCCCGCAAGCGCGATGAGCTCGAGGAGCTTCTCCGGCATGAGGTCGAGTACCCGGGGCTCTCCGTGATCATTGCCCATCGGGAGTGCATCGAGGCCGCGCGAAAGCGGAAGAGCACGGCCCGGAAGGAGGCCTCATGAAGTGCGATGTGATTACCGCCGGCGTGGGTGGCCAGGGGGTTCTCTCGGTCGCTGCACTGATTGCCGCGGCCGCGGGCCACTCCGGGCTGCATGTGACCCAATCCGAGGTTCATGGGATGTCGCAGCGGGGTGGAGCGGTTCTCGCGCACCTGCGCATCGGCGACGGCCCGATCCACAGCCCCACCATCGGACGCGGACGCGCGGACCTGCTGATCAGCATGGAGCCGCTGGAAAGCCTCCGCTATCTCGATTACCTCTCGCCCGAGGGGATGGTGATCACCAGCAGCACGCCGGTGCGAAACATCCCCGACTATCCGGATCTCGAGGAACTCCTCGACACGGTGCATCGGCTGCCACATGTCGTGGTGATCGATGCCGAGAAGCTGGCCCGTGAGGCAGGGACCGCGAAGGCGGCGAATGTCGTTCTCGTCGGCGCGGCGGCGCACCTGCTTCCGGTCGGCGAAGACCAGATCAGAAATCGGATCCAGGAAACCTTTCGCGCGAAGGGGGAGAAGATCGTCCGGATCAATCTCGACGCCTTCACGCTGGGACAGGAGGCGGTCCAATGCCAGACAGTCTGATTGCCGAGCCCGGTCTGAATTCGTCGATCATCTGTCTCGTGGCCCAGGCGCATGCCCGCGGCCGCGAGGTTCTGTTCGAGCATGAGTGCGGAGATCTGCTCACCTCCCTCGGGATTCGAACCCCCGACCACCTGTTCATCGGCGTGGATGAGAATCCCATTGCCGCCGCGGAGGTCGCCTGGGATTCGCTCTGGGGAGAGCGGGTGGTTCTCAAGGTGATCTCTCACGAAATCCTCCACAAGAGCGATCTCGGAGGTGTGCGGGTGATCCGGAAACGGCCGGGTGTGATCGCCCAGGCCATCGAGGAGATGCGAGAGCGGCTGGCGGGATTCTCGATCCAGGGGTTCCTGGTCAGCGAGTTCATTGATCATGATCCCTCGCCGGGTGGAGAACTCCTCCTGGGGGTTCGCTGGACTCGCGATTTCGGAGTGGTGGTGACCCTCGGTGCCGGCGGTGTGGCGACCGAGTTTCTGGCGCAGAATCTCCGTCCCGGACGGGAGATTGCGGTGATCTCTCCCGAGCTCACCCCGGACCGGAGTCTTCGACGGATCCTGGAGGAGAAGGCGGTGATCTCGCTGCTCACTCGGCCGTTCCGCGGCCGTGAGCCCCGCCTCCCGATCGAGTCCCTCGAAGCCCTGATCCACCGGCTGGCCCGGTTCGGTGACGAGAACGTGCCGCAGCCGATCCGGGAGCTGGAGATCAATCCGGTGGTGGTGACGCCACACGGGCTCTATGCGCTGGATGCAGTTCTCCATCTCGGCCACACCGAGGAGATGGAGCCTCCACGCCCGGTGGAGAAAATCGCAAAGCTGCTCAACCCGTCGACCATCGCGGTGGTCGGTGTTTCCCGCAAGCTCAACCCAGGCCGGATCATCGTGCGCAATCTTCTGCGCGAGGGATTCGATCCGTCGCGGATCCGGATCGTCCATCCGGACTGCGAAGAGATCGACGGCGTGCGTTGCGTTTCGGATCTGGATGCGCTTGCCGAGACGGTCGATCTCGCCGTTCTCAGCGTCAGTGCGGAGCAGGTTCCCGATCTGATGCGCACGATCGTCGCGCGCCGGGTCGCGCACAGCGTGATCGTGATTCCGGGCGGTCTCGGCGAGCGGGAAGGAACCGAAGGTCTCGAAGAGTCACTGCGAGCCATGATCCGGCAGAGCCGCTCGGAACCGTGGGGCGGACCGGTGGTGAACGGGCCGAACTCTCTCGGCATCCGTTCGGTTCCGGGAAAGATCGACACGCTGTTTCTGCCGGAGAGCAAGCTGCCTCCGGCGAGAAAGCCGGGAGCGGGCATCGCTCTGGTTTCTCAGAGTGGCGCGTTCGTCGCCTCCCGGGCCAGCCGGCTCGCCTCGATCTCGCCGAGGTATCTGATCTCCATCGGCAATCAGATCGATCTCACCGTCGCCGACTACATGGAGTACCTCGCCGACGATGCGAATGTCGAGGTGATCGCGTTCTACGTCGAGGGATTCCGGCCGATGGACGGCTGGCGCTGGTTGCGCGCCGCACGGCGGGCAACGGAAGCGGGGAAGACGGTTCTGCTCTATCGGGCCGGCCGCACTCCCGAGGGAGCGAAAGCGAGTGCATCGCATACCGCGGCGATCGCCGGGGACGCGGTGGTGGCCCGCGAGCTGTCGCGCGGCGCGGGCGTGGTCGTCGCGGAATCGCTCGAGGAGCTCGAGGACCTCACCCGGCTCTTCTGGCTCCTCCGCGGACGGCAGCTCCAAGGACTGCGAATGGGTGCAGTCTCCAATGCCGGCTACGAGACCGTGGCGTTTGCCGACAATGCCGGGCCATTCCGGTTCGTTCCCTGGAGTGAGCAGACGTCCGAGAGGATTCAGAGCCTGTTCCGCGAGTCGAAGCTCGACCGCATCATGAATGTCGCCAACCCGCTGGACGTCAATCCATTGATGAGCGATCTGCCTTTCGTCGAGACGGTCCGGGCGATTCTCGCCGACCCGGGCGTGGATGCCGGTGTGGTCGGCTGTGTGCCGCTCACCGGTTCGCTGCAGACCCTGCCGAAAGGGGAGGGGCACGGCGAGGATCTCGACGAGCCCGGCTCGGTGGTCGCCGGTCTCGGTGCGCTCTGGCAGGAGACGGTCAAGCCTTGGGTGATGGTGATCGACTCGGGTGCTCTCTACGATCCGATGGCGGCGCGGCTGGAAGAGGCGGGCGTCCCGGTCTTCCGCAGCGCGGACCGCGCGATGAAAGCGCTCGCGATCTGGGCGGGATTGAAGCGAGAGCTCTGAAGCCGGAACGGTTCCGTGGGGGTTGGCCGGCCCGGCCGATCCCCGGCGGCATCCTGCCGCCGAGGGCTCGCTCCTCGGAGCGGGAACGGTGAAATCTCGGTGCAGCGCTGGGGAAAGTTCATTCTCCAGAGCCACAGCTGATCAGGTCCTCAACCCACGGCCAGCTTTCGAGTCCTGCTTTGGCGGGATTGGCCAGCACATACCGGCGGGCGCGTTCAAAGTGTTCGGCGGAGCGGATGATCACATCCCAGTTGTCGTCCTGCCACAAGGTGCCGCTGCGTCGGAGAATTCGGTTTGCCTCTTTTGCGGTGAAGGACTTCCAGTTGCCGACAATCTTCCACCATGGCCATTCTTGTTTCGGCTGGAAAATGACGTGGACGTGGTTCGGCATCACCGAGTAGTTGAAGAGGCGATAGCGATCCCGATCGAAATAGCGAAGCGCCTCCTGAACCATTCTGGCGACTTCCGGCACTGCAAGTTCGCAACGCCCTCTTCCTCGATCCATCTCGCTGAAAAGCTCCATGCGCATCTGTTTGTCGACGATCCTGAGGTCGCTGGTTGAGATGTCACCGAAGCGTCGCCGGATCTGCGCAATCCGCGCCGCGCGGTTTCGTTGCAGGCGATTCAGGAAGCCGGGAGGAACTGCATCTGCGAGGCACCAGGTGACGAAATAGAGTCCGCCGGGGATGTCGATGTGCGGAAGATGATTTCGTTTCCGGAGTCTGCCCTCCGGCCAGATATACGTGTGATTCCTCATGAGCCGAGGGTACCTCGGATTCCCGGGATTGATGTATTGATGCGGTTCGAGAGTTAGTAGTCGAACTCGAAGGATGGGGTGCGTGTGCCGATCAGGAGCGGGCGCTGGGGGGCGAGGCCGCCCCCCGCGATCGGGCCAGCGGCCCAACCCCCACGTGGGGGTTGGCCGGCCCGGCCGATCCCCGGCGGCAGCTTGCCGCCGGAGGGCTCGCGCGACGGAGCGGGAACGGTGAAATCTCGGCTGGGGATTCGCTGCCCACTCGACGAAGAGTGATCCGGTTCTGAGAGCAGTGAGAGATGAAGTTTTGGGATGGGGCGCGTATGTCGATCAGGAGCGGGCGCTGCGGGGCGAGGCCGCCCCCGGCGATCGGGCCAGCGGCCCAACCCCCACGTGGGGGTTGGCCGGCCCGGCCGATCCCCGGCGGCAGCCTGCCGCCGAGGGCTCGCTCCACGGAGCGGGAACGGTGAAATCTCGGTGGGGGATTTTAGCTGCCCACTCGACGAAGTGGGCCGGTTCGAGAGCAGTGAGAGACGAAGTTTTTGGATGGGGTGCGTGTGCCGATCAGGAGCGGGCGCTGCGGGGCGAGGCCGCCCCCGGCGATCGGGCCAGCGGCCCAACCCCCACGTGGGGGTTGGCCGGCCCGGCCGATCCCCGGCGGCAGCTTGCCGCCGAGGGCTCGCTCCTCGGAGCGGGAACGGTGAAATCTCGTTGGGGGATTTTTAGCTGCCCACTCGACGAAGTGGGCCGGTTCGAGAGCAGTGAGAGACGAAGTTTTTGGATGGGGTGCGTGTGCCGATCAGGAGCGGGCGCTGGGGGGCGAGGCCGCCCCCCGCGATCGGGCCAGCGGCCCAACCCCCACGGGGGGACGGGCTCTTTGTTCGCGGCGATCCCAGGGATCGCAGTGCCTCAGAAGCGGATCCGGGCCGAGAGCCGGAAGTTTCTCGCGGGCTGGAGGTAGTACTGCGCATCTCCCAGTTCGCTCTCCGCAACCGGAGGCCGTTCGTCGGTCAGGTTGTCGCCGTCGAGGCGGATCTGGTATCGGTCGAAACGATATCCGACCCCGGCCGAGACCAGGGTGTAGGCATCCGCAAGAGCCCGATTCCGCTTGTCCATGTAGCGATTCCCGACGTATTGAACGGTGAGATCGCCCAGCCAGCCATCGGCGGGATAGAAGATCAGGCTGGTCGCCGCCTGATGTTTCGGTGACATCTCCAGCCGGTTGCCCCGAAGCTGCGTCGGGACTCCGTCGAAGAGCCGCTCGTAATCGAGGAAGTGAGCGTTGTGGTACGCGTAGCTCATCTGCCAGCGGAGCGCCGGCCTCACGTTCACTCCCCCCTCGGCCTCGATCCCTTCGAGGCGCTCGGTTCCGGCATTGACCAGCGACGGAAGGCCATTCCGGATCTGGGAGACGACCAGGTTGTCGAAGTCGCTGCGGAACGCGCTCACCTGCCAGTCGAGCCGGTCGTCCATTGCGTTGCCCTTCGCCCCGATCTCCCAGCTCGTGCTCGTTTCCGGGTCCAGAATGCCCCCTTCCGCGTCGGGGCCGAAATCGATCGCTGCCGGCTTGAAGGCGTTGCGGTAGTTGGCGAACAGCCAGAGAGCGTCGCGTCCCTTCTGCCACGCGAGCCAGCTCGCTCCCACCGTTCCGCTCCCGCGGGTGATGGTTCGATGGTCTTTCCCTCCTTCGTCCCCCTCTTCCTCCTCCGCGGTCAGCGCGTCGAGCGGCCCGCCGTGGCGGGTCTCGGAGGTGCGGTTGAGGCGGGCACCGACGTCGAACCGCCAGCGGAGATCCGGCCGCCATTCGGTCTGGGCATAGAGCCCGGAAAAGTTGCGCGTATCTTCGATGCGGGTCTCCTCGTCGACCACGAGATCCTCACGTGACGGGGGATGGCTCCCGTCCAGTGCGATGACGTAGGGAAAGATCCCACTCTCCGCGGTTCCGCGCCCGTAGAGATGATCGAAGCCGAACACCAGCCGGACGTTGTTGCCCCACTCGTGAACCATGTGGGTGTCGAAATAGAGGTCGTCGACGGTGCGATCCTGTTCGTAGCCCTCGGCATTCTCCTCCGGGTTGTCGAGCTCGGTGAGGAAGCCGCGCAGGATGTCGGAATCGGCCCGGGCCCAGGAGAGGGTGGTGGCCCAGGTTCCGAAGGCGAGCCGGGTCGAATGCCCGAGGGTCAGGGTGTAGCGATTCTGGTCGATGTGCGCACCGGAGGGGTTGAAGTTCGCATCTCGCGGGATGTCCGGTGAGAGGACCCGCCCTTCCCGCGGATGGGGGCTGGCGGGATCCTGGCGGAGGAGGCTGGCGTCGAAGTCGAGCCGGAAGTTTCCGTACGCCGTATCGGTGCCGCCGCGGTAGAGAAGGTGGCCGCGGTCGAAGCCGGTCCGGTCGTCCTTGAAGCCCTGTTTCGCTCCGTCGATCGAGATCGACTGCTGCCAGGAGCCGGTGGCGGGAAGCGACGTGGAGTAGGAAGCGCTGCCGCTGCCGTAACTTCCCACCGAGACTCCGGCCCGGGTGTCGAACGCGCCCGCATCCTTGTGAATGACCTGGATCACCCCGACGAAGGAAGTTGCTCCATACATCACGGGCGCGGGGCCGCGGAGGACCTCGATCCGTTCAATGTTGGACAAATCGACGGTGTCGAGTGAGGGATTGAACGCGCCACCCCAGGGGACGCCGTCCACGACCAGAAGGAAGGCGTCGAACTCCCGAAGTCCCCAGAGCTCGGGGACGGAGGAGGCGGGTCCGGAATCGCCTCCGGGAGCGATGGTCACTCCCGAGACGGTGGCCAGAGCCGTGGCGAGATCATCGGCACCGGTGGCGCGCAACTGATCGCCGCTGACCACGGTGATGGTGACCGGAACCGGTTCCATCGCTTCCGGGACGCGGGTCGCGGTGACCTCGACGACGTAGTCCTGCGGGGGAATGGTGCTGTTCTGAGCCCGCGCCAGGCCCGGGACAGTCAGCGTGAGGATCGGAATGGCGAGGAAGATCTGAAGGGGTCTCATGAGGCAGAGGTCTCCTTTTAGAGCCGGGGTGGGGAGGGATGATAACCGATTCTTTCGGTGGCGCAAGCGACGGCCGGAGCCACGGATCCGGAAAGATCAGTGCTCGACGACGGTGGTGCGTCCGGAGACCGGCCGCACCACCGTCAGGAGGGTTTCGCACAGACTCTCAGGATGCCCGCAGCGCGTTGGCCACCGGCATACGCGCGGCGCGGATGGCGGGAAAGAGACCACCGACCAGGCCGATCAGCGTGGCGTACAGAACCCCCTCGATCAGCAGCGCGGGAGTGACGTCGAACGCGAACGCGACCTGACTGAAGCTGCGCCAGTTGAGCGTCGCCGCCTGGTATCCGTCGAATGCCAGCCAGGCGAGAATCGCTCCGATCGAACCTCCGATCAGGGCGAGCATCACCGACTCTGCCAGAACCGAAATGACCACCGGCGCGCTGCGGAATCCCAGTGCCTTGAGAGTTGCGATCTCCCGTGTTCGTGCGGCCACCGCGGTGTACATCGTGTTCAGAGCGCCGAACACGGCTCCCACTGCCATCATCCCCGCGATCAACGTGCCCAGTCCGGTGATCAGCAGAAACAGAAGCTGGGACTGTTCCCGGTAGTAGTCGGTCTCACGAACTGCTTTCACATTCAATTGCGGATCGCTGGTGACCGCGTCCTTGAAGGTCTGGAAACTTCCGGTGGAGGTCAGCTTCACCACGGCAGTCTGGTAGGCGTTTCCACGGCGATACGCCGGGGCCAGAACCTTCGTATCCGCCCAGATCTCGGATTCGGGGAGTCCGCCGTCGGCCTCGAAGATGCCCACCACCGTCCACTGGTTCTGTCCGAACTGGAGCTTGGAGCCGATACCCAGACCCCGGAACTGGTTCTCCGCGGCGCGGCCGACGATCACCTCGTTTTTTCCCCAGGCGAACGGGCGGCCTTCGACGACGTGCACCTTGTTCCGGACGTCGAACACGGTCGGAGTGACTCCCCGCATCGGCACATTCGCGTCCGTTCCGGTCGACTTCTTCGGGAGGTTCACGATCACGTAGAGCTCCGGCGACACCAGTGCCTCCTCGCCCTTGTGGCCGACGCCCGGAGCCTGCTCGAGAAGGCTCACGGAATCGTTGAGCAGAACGCTGGTCATCTCGCTGTCGGCTCCGGCACGCATCACGATGGCCGTATCGTCCGAACCCGCCACGGTCATCGCCCGGCGGAATCCCTGTCCGATCGAAAGCACGCCGACGAAGACGGCGACCACTCCGGCGATCCCGACCATCGCCGCGGCCGCGGAGCCTCTCCGTCCCGGGAGAGACCGAAGATTGAATGCGGTCAGCGCGAAGACCTGTGAAAACCAGTTCGCCATTACTCTCTCCTCAGTGCGGTCACGGTGTTCAACCGCATCGCCTGAATCGCCGGAAGCAGTCCGGCCACGATTCCCAGAAGCAACACGAAAACCGCCCCCGTCACCAGATCATCCTTCGGAAAGAAGAAGACCGGGAGGGCTCCTCCGGTGGGATCGCCGCGCGAGACCAGCAGCCATCCCAGGGCGAGTCCGAGCGCCTCCGCCAATCAGGGCGAGCATCATCGATTCGCCCAGAATCAGTCCGAGAACCGAACCGTCGCTGAACCCGAGCGCCTTGAGGACCCCGATTTCCTGCGTCCGCTCTCTCACCGCCTGGGCCATGGTGTTGCCCGCGACCAGCAGGATGGTGAAGAACACGGCGGTCAGAATGGCGGTGGTGATCGCGCCGATGTTTCCCATCTGGTCCGCAAACGCCTGGACGAACGCTCCCTCCGTCTCGGTCTTGGTCTCGGCCGGAGAATTGGCGAAAGTCTCGTCCACGGTTTTCGCGATCTCCACCGCCCGATCGGGATCCGCGATCCGCATCACATACCAGCCGACTGATCCCTCTCCATAGCGGCGGTTCTCGTCGAGATACTTCTGGTTGAAGAAGAACTGGGTGGTGTCGGTCTCCCTCTTCGCTCCGTCGTAGATCCCGACGAGGTCGAACTCCCAGGTGTTGTTTCCGCTCTTCGTCTGCCAGATGGTGCCCTGGATCGGGATCCGGTCGCCGACCTTCCATCCGTACTTCTCCGCGAGCTTTCTTCCGGCGATCGCCCCGGTTCGGGTGCGCAGCCACTGCTGCTTCGCACCGTCCGGCAGGATGTACTCGGGGTACATCTTGAGAAACTCTTCGGGCTTGACCACGATCTGGGCAAAAAAGTTCTTCGGCTCCTGATAGATCCCTCCGAACCAGGTCTGGGGAGTGGCATCCTTCACCCCCTCGATCCGTTCGATGTCGCTCTCGTAGCTGGCCGGAAGCATCTGAATGATCGAGACCTTGTGGCGGACCACCAGGCGGTCCGCGCCGGCCACGTCGACTCCCATCTCGAACGCCTTGCGAATCGCCGAGAGATAACCGAATAGAATGAAGGCCATCATGATCGACAAGATGGTCAGTGCCGTGCGCATTCGATGGCGCCGGAAGTTCGACAGAACCAGCCCGGGAAGTCTCATGCCGCCATCTCCGAGGAGACCCGTCCGTCGAGCAGATAAAGGGTTCGTTTCGCCCTCGATGCCGCATGAGGATCATGGGTGACCATCACGATGGTCTTGCCCTGCTCCTGGTTGAGTGCCTGAAGCAGATCGAGGATTCCGTCGCCGGTCTTCCGGTCGAGATCTCCGGTCGGCTCGTCGGCCAGGATCAGAGTGGGATCGGTCACGATCGCCCGGGCGATGCCGACACGCTGCTGTTCTCCGCCCGAAAGTGTCTGGGGATTGTGCTTCGCACGATGGCTCAGCCCGACGATCTCCAGCGCCGTCTCGACATGCTGTTTTCGCTCCGCCCGGGACAGATGGGTCAGCAGCAGAGGCAACTCGATGTTCCGCTCGGCCGAGAGCACCGGAAGGAGGTTGTAGAACTGGAAGACGAATCCGACATTCCGGGCCCGCCAGCGGGCGAGCTCTCTGCCGCTGACGTTGTCGATCCTCTGCCCGTCCACGACGATCTCGCCTCCCGACGGGCTGTCCAGCCCGGCGAGCAGGTTCAGCAGCGTGGACTTGCCCGAACCGGACGGTCCCATCAGCGCCAGAAAATCGCCCTTGGGAATCTGCAGGTCCAGCTCCGAAAGAACGTGGATCTGCTCTCCTCCCCGATGGAAGTACTTCTCGACTCCGCGCATCTCTACCAGTGGCGATTGGCCCTCGCTCATCAGCTCTTCTCCTCGACGACTTTCACCCGGTCACCGTCTCCAAGTCCGTCCGGTCCGGTGACCACGACATTCTCTCCGGCGGTGAGGCCGGAGGTGATTTCGACTCGATCTCCATCCGACTGTCCGACGCTGACGGCACGCCGTTCCACCCGGCCGTCCTGTGCGACGAACACGATGTCCTTCTCTCCGTCCTGACGCAGCGCATCCCTCGGGATGGTGATGGCCGGCCGGTTGCTCTCCGCCGCTTCACCGGACGCGAGAAAGGAGACTTTCACCCCCATGTCCGGCAGGATCCGCGGGTCCTTCTGATCGAATGCGATGCGCACCCGGACGGTGGCTTTCTCGCGATTCGCGGTGGGCACCACGGTGATGACGTGGCCGGGGATCTTCCAGTCCGGATAGGCGTCCAGCACGGCCTCGACCGGCATCCCGGCCTCGACCCGGTTGATGTAGGCCTCGTTCACGTCGACCTCGATCTCCAGCGAGCTCATGTCGACGATCGTGCAGATCCCGGTGCGGGTGAATCCGCCACCGGCGCTGACCGGAGAGATCATCTCGCCCGGTTGGGCATCCTTGGTCACCACGATTCCGGCGAAGGGGGCCCGGATCTCGAGGTCGCTCAGATCCTGCTGGCGAAGAGCGAGCTGGCGGCGGGCGACTTCGAGCTCGTCCGACTGGGAGGCGAGCCGTGCCTGGAGCGCGTCGAGCTCCGCCTTCGCGTTGTCCAGATCCGACTGGCTGGCGACCTGTTCGGACGTGAGTTTCCGCGCACGGTCGAGATCCAGTCTCGCCTGGGCAATCCGGACCCGGGTCTCTTCCAGCGCGCTCGCGGCAGCGGCGACCTGGGATTTCGAGAGGCTCAGGGCGCGGCTCTGCATCTCCGCGTCGAGTCTCGCGAGCACCTGCCCCTGCTCCACCTTCATCCCTTCCTCCACCAGGACCTCGGTCACCTTCCCGGTGACTTTCGACGAGACGGTGGCGGCACGCCTGGCGGTGACGTAGCCGCTGGCATTGAGGACGGCCGAGGTCCCTCCGGGGGAGAGCTCCCGGACCGGTGCGACCGTGACTTCGGCTGCGCCCGGACGGGTGAGGACGAACCCGCTGACGATCGCGATCATCGCACCGGCGAGGATCAACACCAGCACGCCACCGCGGCGACGGGTCTCCGGGTCGGCCTTGCGATCAATCTTCAGTTCTTCGAGACGATTCTGGTTCATGATCATTTCCAGGAGGCGACGCACCATTTCGCGTCGTTCGCCAGCGAGATTACGGATCCCGCCGAACCCTGTCGAGCCCGCCCCGGTGAATGGCCGATTTCGGCGGGTGAACGGTGGTCGGTGAAATCAGCCCGGCGATTCCCTGTTGGAAACTCGCCCGGGGGGCCGCTTATTCGAGATGGGGCCGGGCGGCCGCGGTGGTGGTGGGCAGGCGGCCGCGGATGCGAGGGATGAAAAACAGGAACGCCCGGGTCTCGCCCCGGGCGTTCCTCAGCAGGAGGTGCTCACGAACGCGCCGACTGCTCGAGCTCGATCGCGCGGGGAAAGTAGATGTTGTTTTCCAGATGGATGTGGGTGTGAAGGTCCGCTTCGAGCGCCTGGAGCCGCTCGTACAGCGTCCGATAGCTCATGCAGGCATCCTCGGGGAGGGCGTAGTTGCTGGTGATTCGGCGGAGCTCCTCGAGCATCTCTCCGGCCTGATCATGTTCACTGATCATCATCTGGATGGGATTCTCGACGGTGCCGAAGAACGGTGTGGGCGCGGATGTGCCCTGTCCGATCGCGGCCTCGAGCTGGCTGACGAAGGGAAACAGAATCTGCTCTTCCTTCATCATGTGCTGAAACAGCTCCGGGTGAAGCTGGCTCACGATCCGGAAAACCTCGTGAAGCTCCGAGTGGTTTGCGCCGTGGACACCATCGACTTTGGCCGCCAGCGCGACGAGGGCTTCGGTCTCCTCGCGGGTGTAACGGTGATGGGTCGCCACGATGTAGCCGGAGAGCTCCTGGAGAGATGTGGTGCTCCAGTTGCGGTCGCCGCCCTGGTATCCGCGGGTCACCTCATCGATCTCGGCGACCATGGTCGCGACATCGACGCCGGCACGATCGCAGGCATCCGCGAGTGAGCGCTTGCCGCCACAGCAATAGTCGATCTTCCACTTCTCGAAGACCCGGGTGGACGAGGGAAGCGCGGCGGCAATGCTGCCCACGCTGGCGCCAGGGTCGAGCACGGGGTTCTGATTCACATCTGCGGTCATGGTTTCCTCCTCGATCATTCGATCGTTTCGCGTTGAGCTCTGTCTGAATCCAGAGTAGAGGCGGACGGCTGGATCGAACATGACATCGGTCATATGGCCGGCCAGTTTGCGGAGGGGGAGGCGAGGTCCTCGAGATTCCGGCGCGGTTCCCGGACCTTCTATAATCCATCGCATGGTGCTCCAGATCCCCATCCCCTTTCACGCCATTCCGACCCTTGCTCCGCTGCCGAAGGAAGATCGTGACGCGCTGGCGCCGCTCTGCCGGATGACCGGATACGACAAGGGCGAGGTGATTTTCATGGAGGGGGATGCGGCCAACCGGATCCACTTTCTCTATCTCGGGCGGGTGAAGATCGTGAAGGCGGCGGGCGGCCGCGACATCATCATCGAGATCCTCGGGCCTGGAGAGCCGATCGGCAACGTTGCCGTCTTCGAGCGAAGGCCGTTTCCTGCCAGCGCCATGGCGATCGAACCCTCCAGCGTGCTCTCGATTCCGGAGCGGGAGTTCTTCCAGCTCCTGGAGGTGAGGCCGGAGATTACCCGGCGGCTGCTCGCCGGATTGACGATGCGTCTGATGGCGGTGAACAAGCGGATTGCCGACATGACCGGCGGGGTGGAGAGTCGAGCGGCCCGGCTGTTCATCACCCTCGCGGGACGTCTGGGGCAGGTCCGCGGGGATGGAACCTGGATCCCGCTGAACCTCAGCCGTCAGGAGATCGCCGATCTGGTCGGGACCACCATCGAGACCACCATCCGACTGATGAGCCGCTGGCAGAAGGAAGGCGTCCTGATCACGGAAAAAGAGGGCTTCCTGGTGCCGGATATGACGGTTCTCGGCGAAGCAGCCTCGTCGGGATAGGGCGGCACGGCCTCATGAATGACTCGTCGCAACGGCGTTGATCAGTCACCGAAGGTCGCGCCCTGGCCGGGAAATTTTCCGCTGGTTGAAACCTCTTCAATTGGCCGCTGAATCACGGCACGGGTGATGTGACCACAGTCACTGCGCACTCCCCGACTCCTGTCGAAAATTTCTCTCCCCGCGGGCTGTGATCCGCTCTGGGGGCGGTGCGGAGCGTTTTCGGGGATGTTCAGAAATCACCACGGATTGTGACTGACATACCGCGGAAATCCCTTGTGAGGCTGCTCTAATCGTCAGCGTCAGGCTTTTGGAGGTTTCTCATGCAGTCGGTGGCACGATCCAACGCGATGCCGAAACTGGATTTCAGGGATGTCTTCTCGCATCTCTACGACGCACCGGAAAGAAACGTGGAAGTGGTCACGGTTCCGCGGATGCATTTCCTCGCCTGCTGTGGGACCGATGATCCTTTCACCAGCGAACGTTTTCAGCGCATGGAATCCGTGCTGAGGCGGTTTGCCGCGAACCTCCAGTCGACCTTCCGGGAGAGCGAGATTCTCGACTACCGTCCGATGCCGCTGGAATGTCTCTGGGCCGAGTCGGAAGCCACGGTTCCCGGAGTCGATGGTCACTGGAAGTGGATGATGATGATCATGCAGCCGGTGGCCAAGCAGCACATCTTCGAGACGGAACGTGAGGGTCTTGGAGATCTGGCGGAATGCCGGGACGTCCAGCTTCTGACCTTCTGCGAAGGTCAGGCAGTGCAGACCCTCCATACCGGAAAACCGGGGGACGAGGCCCGGAGCCGCCGCCGCCTGGATCAGTTCATCGAGGCCCAGGGCTATCGGAAGCAGGGACACGGCCACACGATCTATCTGACCGATCCGCTCTCGGGCGACAAGACCGTTCGGGCGGTTGTGCGCCAGCCGATCGCCTCCGATCCGGTCTGAGCGATCAGGGGTGAAGCTCCCCCGGATGAGCCCGCCCGGCCGGCCTGCCGGGCCGAGGCTTGCGATCAGCCCCTTCCCCGGAAATTCCTGTCCGGGTCGACCGCGTTTGTGTGATTGGAATCACACTCGGTAAACTACAGCGATTCCAGAGACTTTGCAGATCGGGTCATCCCACGGAGACAACATGCCATCACCGTACGGCTTCGAAGCGTTCGACAACTGCCTGACCTGTCGCTATCGTGGCGAGAGATTCTTCTGTAATCTCGAGCCCGACGCACTTCAGGCATTCGATCGGATTACGTTCACCAGCGTCTATCCGGCCGGTTCGATCCTGTATGCGGAAGGTCAGTCCCCGCGTGGAGTCTTCATGATCTGCCGAGGCCGGGCCAAGATGACCACCACCTCCTCGGCGGGCAAGACCCTGATCACCCGCGTGGCCGAAGAAGGCGAGGTGCTGGGGCTCAGCAGCGCACTGGCCAACAAACCGCACAAGGCCACCGCCGAGACCATCGAGCCCTGTCAGATCAACTTCGTGAAGAAGGACGACTTCGACCGTTTCCTCAAGGAGCATGGCGACGCCTGTTTCCGCGCTGCGCGGCAGCTCAGCGAGGAGTGCGAATCCTCCGACGATCATGTTCGGGCACTCGGCCTCTCTCATTCCGCGGCCGAAAAGCTCGCACACCTGCTGATCACCTGGTGCGACGAGAACGGCAAGACCACGGACGACGGCTGCCGCCTCAAGATGATGATGACCCATCAGGAGATCTCCCAGATGATCGGAACCTCCCGGGAGACCGTCACGCGGCTGTTCGGCGAGTTCAAGGAGAAAAAGATTCTCTCGATCAAGGGCTCGACGCTGCTGATTCAGGATCGCGACGCTCTCGAGCGGCTGGTTCTTCTCTAGCCCGGATTTCTCACACCATCTCTGCTGCGGAGGCGGATCGCGGCCTGTCTGCTACGTTGCGCACAGCTTCGGCTCCTCAACATAGTCACCACGATGCCTACGTCGCCGAAGCCGCTCGCGCCTTGCATCCAGGCCACTCTCCGCCTCCTCGCGACGAGACGGTGTGAGCAATCCGGCTAGCCGGCTAGCCCCAGGCCGGTCTCCGCTTCCTCGGCGAACGAGACGGTGTGAATCCGATCGCCCCTCGTTCTCGTCGCCACGGCACCGTGCGAGAAGGTCGGCGCTGTCCCGCGCCGGACTCCCGACGGTCCCCGTGGACTTTTCCGATCACAGCGGATGGTCGTAACCATCACCCAACAAGGGTGTTGCTCATGCTCGCTCCGCGGTCTCTCTCGCGCTAGATTATGCACAGGAGATTGCGAGACGAACATGTCGATGCAAGAAGCCATGGCCGCTGCCGGGATGTTCTGGACCGAGAGCTCTCTCCCGGAGCTGGTTCTGTTTCTCCGGGATCAGGATCACCCGGCGCTGCGCCATCAGTTGAACGGCGTGGCTCTCCAGTTCGACGAGCTGGCCACTTCGGCCCCCCCCGACGAGGCCCGTGAGCGCCTCCAGCGGGTGGTGGTTCGCCTTTCCGATCACCTCCTTCCGCACATGCTGCACGAAGACAACGTCCTCTACCCCGCGATTGAGCTCCTCACCGATGAAGCGAGCGAGGGAGACCTGCTTCCCGGCGATCCCCTGACGCTGAGCATGCACCTGCACTCGATGATGGAAGAACACGACTCGGTGATGGCGCAGATGCGTCAGATCCGGCAGATGATGGCGGACTTTCACTGGCGGGAGGACGAATCCTCCGGCAGTCGAAATCTCCTCGCTGCGCTCGAACAGATCCTCGACGGGCTCGAGCGGCACCTCACCCTGGAGAACAGCGTCCTCTGTCCCCGAGCCATGGCTCTCGAGGCGGAACGGTCCGGCCTTTCCGGATTGACCGCCGTGACCGACGTCGACTAGTCCCGGAGGCTTGTGGCCTCCGGACCGAACCTCGGACCCTGCTGAACCAGCGGGAAAGGGAGGAGAGGATGAAGACGCGGGAGATCCCTCACGACGAATGGGTGCGGTTCATCGATGAGTTCAGCCGGATCCATCAGGGCTGGCACATCTCGGTCGAAGTGCTGGACGCTTCGCTCGGCGCCCAGACCGAGATTTCCAATCAGGCGTTTCATGGCGCTTCGGTGGAGCAGCGCGACGCTCACGAGGTACTGACCATCATGGCTGGCGATTCGGCCGAAAGCCATCTCACCCATCGCGTCCGCGATCCTCGGCATATCTGGATCGAGACCACCGATGAGGGGGCGGATCAGGCACTCGAAGTCGAGGATCGAGATCATCGCCGGGCACTGATCCGGTTCCGTTGGGCGCTGCGTCCCGACCTGGTCGATCCGGCGGCGGATTAACCCGGGTTAATCCCGCGGCGAACGGTCAATCGTCGATGAGGACCTGGGCAGGAGCGTTGTCGGCCAGCTCCCACTCCAGGCCATCGAACGTAGAGGGTGCGTTTTCGCCACTGTGCTCCTCGCGCCCTTCTCCGCGATAGCCGAGTGCTTCCAGCACGTCGATCTCCCTGATCGACACCATCTGGTCCTCGGTGGCGCCCTTGGCGTCGGCCTCGGGCGCCCTCCACTCGACCCGCGTTCGCATCCTGTACTGGCTGATCATCCCTGACCTCCGCATCCCTGTCGGTTCATCGCGCCCCGATGTCGCGATGGCGAACACGAGGGATCCTCACTTCCGGCTTGTGGTGAACGCCCCGAACCGGGATTCTGGCGGACGGTGCGCTTCCCTTCCGGGGATCGCGTCGTTTTCGCGAAGATTCGATGGTTCTCGGTTGTCGCGAGGTGGTGCGTTTCATCGGACACCCCCAATCAGAGGCGGTCCCACCGCTCATCGAGAGCGGCAGGCCTCGTCGGATTCCCACGGTGACCAGTCCGGATCAGATGGTGATCCGGAAATGGGTCCTCACCGGACCGTGGTGGGAGACCTCCCGAACCAGTTCCCCAGCCTGCCGCTCCGAGGTACGCTCGGCGATGTCAGCGAGGCTGATGATGCCGACCAGGGTCCCGTCCGGCTGGATGACCGGAATCCGACGAATCTGGCGGTCTTCCATCCGATGGACGGCGATCTCGAGCGAATCCTCGGGCGAGACCGTGGTGATTCCCTGGCTCATGACCTGACGAACCGGAAGATCGATCGGGTTGATCTGACGGGCGACCGCACGACAGGTGATGTCCCGGTCGGTCACCACACCGACCAGCTTCCCCTCGATGCAGACGGGAATCTCACCGCAGTCGAACTCCACCATCATGCCCGCCACATCCTGGATGACGGTGTCGGGCGTTGCACATGCGGGTTTCGCGGTCATCACATCCCTGACTTTCATCGTCTTCCTCCTCGTTCGAGCTCCGGAGCCATGGATCCTGTATTCATCAATAGGTTCCCGGCGGATGGAAGGCCGCAGTGGAAATCACTCCAGAGGGGTGACGCCTGCTACCTTCTGGTGTGCAGACGGGAAGATCTCTCCTGCAGGCGACGGAATCATGTGGCGTGGAGGAACGGATCGCACCACATTGGGTGTGGAGATGTGGAGCTCTTCGATCACCGTGCCAACGGAGGTCGTCATCGACCTGCCGACCGAGACGTCGTTATCCGGAATCGAGCAGGGGAATGACGAGATCGCGCCGCTGTGTCTGCCGGAGCTGATCGCTCTGATCGATGAACTGGTGGAGATGCGGGTGCCCTCGGTGCGCCTGGTCGGGCTGGAACATGAGCTCGGTGCCCGCCGGATGAGCCTGATCCACTACATCGCCCGCACCGGGCTGCAGACCACCGTCGAGATCCCGATCGGGGTCGCCCAGGGGGCGCTCGATGACCTGATCCAGGCCCGGCCTCTGATCCTCTCGCTGCTCCTGGATCATCTCGACCCCCGAGAGCACAACCGGATTCACGGTCCCGGATCGTGGCAGGCGACGATGCGGTTGATCGAAACGGCGGTCGAGCGGGGTCTTGGGGTGGAGGTCCGGACGCGGCCCGGCCCGGCCTTGACCGAAAGCCTGGAGGAGATGTTCGAGGTGGTGGTCGAGAGCGGAGTCCGGCAGTGGTGTATCTCGCTTCCCCAGGGGCTGCATCGTCGGATGCAGAGCTCCGCTCGATTGCTCGATCTTCTCTGTCGACGGGTTGCGGTACTGCCGGCGTCCGGGACAGAGATCGTTCTGGACGAGATGCCGCAGTACCATCTGGTTCCGGCGCCACGATCCAGCCTCTCCCGGCTCTCCTCTCCATCCTCGGCGAGGGTCCGGGTCGCCGACTCTCGCACCACCGCCTTCGTCTCCGGAGACGGTCAGATCTTTCCCTCGAGGACCCTCCGGCTCCCCATTGGCAACGTCCGCAACGACCTGGTGATCGGAGCGTTCCGATTCGGCAGCTGGTCCCGCAGGCTTCGAGACGTGACCCAGCTTCGGGGAAAGTGCGGTCGTTGCGAGATGCGGAGCCTGTGTGGGGGCTCCCGTGTCCGCGCCTGGCTCGCCTCCGGAGATCCGATGGGGGAGGACCCCGCCTGTGGCTACGTCGTCGCCAGCTCCGGACGACCCGCTCGCTCGCCCTCCCTCCGACGCCTGGAGGAGGATCACCGGGAAGTGTGAGCCGGGGCCTGGTCCTGCCGGCGAGGAGGACCGACATTGGAGAGATGATGAGGGATCCCCGGTCCAACCTGATCCAGCCTTCGCCCAGGTGCGGAGCTCAGATCTCTCTGCGTTTCACCATCCTGCCACTCCAGATCGACCTTCCGGCATCCCTCAACGGGGTGTGGGAACGCTCGGATGTGAAGGCGTCGAAGATCGAGGGAGAGTGGACCGAGGTGATCGATCGGATCTGGAGATGGCAGGACGAGGTTCATCAGGTCTTTCCCCACGTGGAGACGGTCGTCGACTTCGCCGGTGACGATGACTGATGGCCATCGGTTCGGAGCAACCAGAACGTCGGATTCTCCGCTCCGCACCCTCACACAGCATCCTGCACACCGCACGGGAGGCCCGAACTGTGATACCACTCTTCTGATGTGCGAATTTCTCGACCACACTGCTGACCTCAGGCTGAAGCTTCGCGGCGCCACGTTCGAAGAGTTGTTCGAGCAGTCCCTGCATGCTCTGATGATCGTCCTCGCGCCGCGGCGTGCGGCAAAGGGGGCCGAGGTCCATCGCGAGGTGAATGTCGAGGCGGGGGACCGGACTTTCCTCCTCGTCGACTTTCTCAATCAGGTGCTGTGGCTCGCGCAGACCCACCGGGAGAGCTACTGGCGTCTCCATCTGAAGGAGCTCTCCGAAAACCGGCTCATCGGTGAGCTGGAGGGAATGCCTGTCGAGTCGTTCGAGGAGGATGTCAAGGCGGTCACCTATCATGATGCCGAGATTGAGTGGACCGCCGACGGGAAGTGGCAGTGCATTCTCGTTCTGGACGTCTGATGGCCTGATTCCACGCGCCGCTTTCGTTCAACGTCCTTCGAGCTCCGCCCATCGCCCTGGCCCCGTTGGGGCCGGAAGGCGCGACGTCTAACCCGGGGGGCGGACGGCACGGAGGCGGGTACAGGTCACGGACCACGTAGCCATCTCGCCGCTCGTGTAGCCGACGGTGGTGATCGTCCGTCTGGTGCCGGAGGTTCCGGTGGTCAACTCCGAGATCGAGGCCGGATCCGAGGTGACGAGGACGGAAAACGTTCCGTCGCCCTGGCCCAGGCCGATCACGACCGTGCCCCCGGCGATGTCGTTGGTCAGGAGATCGAGAATGCCATCACCGTCGAGGTCGGCGAGCAGGACCCGAGTGGGGGGTGTCCGGATGCTTTCGATCCTCACTGGTGCGTCGAACTGCATGTTTCCGAGGTTCCGCACCAGGGACAGGGAACGCCCCTGGATGACGAACACGAGGTCGACGAGACCATCGCCATCGACGTCGCCGGCGGTCACCCCCGTCGAGTCCGGGGCGTCGACGATCTGCAGCTCGAAGGAACGATCGCCGCGGTTGTGAAGGATGGAGATCCCTTTCGAGGGATATTCGATCAGAGCGATGTCGTCGAAGCCATCGCCGTCCAGATCGGCAATGATCGACCGGGTGTAGGTCACGAGATCGAGATCGAACGATTGGGTGACGCCGGCGGCAAATGTTCCATCGCCGGAACCTTCGAAGGTGCGCACCTCGCCATCGACGTCGATGATCACGGCGTCGAGGTTTGCGCTCGGGCCGCCGAACCTTCCGACGACAATGGCAGTGGCGCGATCGAGACCCGCCGACTGCAGGGCGAAGGTTTCGGTGAGTCCGCCCCGGCCATCGCCGAGGTCAGTTTCAAGCCTGTTCCCACCGGTGCGCACGACATCGAGGAACCCGTCATCGTTGACGTCGATCAGCGCGAAGTCTTCGGTCCCAAGGCCGGCCATCGGGAATTCCGCGTCCCCGTATCCGCCGCCACGAAGACCGCGATACAGCGTCGGCTCTCGGTACCCGAGGACCACGATGTCCGTCATGCCGTCATTGTCGAGATCTCCGGATCTCACCCGGAGAAGCTGGGAATCGATGGTCTTTCGCTGGAGATCGTGAAAACGAAGCGGGCAACGATACGGGATCGGAGCCTGCTGGGCTGCCAGCGCGGGGTTCAGGGCGCCGTTGAACGGCACCCCGGTGAAGGCGGGCGTCGCGGCAACGATCAGAAGGCTCAGCGCCACCAAAGCGTTTCGCCGAAGTGCCGGGATCCGACTATGAAGCGACAGGAATCCGTACGCGATTCGATTCGTCATGACCATCTCCAAACCTCGATACAAACGAATCGACGAATCGACCCCGCCTGGACTTCTCGTCGCCCACAACAGTGGAGGGTGGCCTTGAAAAGGGGTATTCCCGCCGCCAGAGAACGCCATCTTAGTGTAGTGTCTCGTAAATTCGGTGCATTTTGTTGCGACCAGAAGTGGTCGATTCGCGCGGAGCGACGACGAAGCGATGTGGTTCATCGTGGAGGAGTCGCGACAACGCGAGCGGCCGCTTTTCGCCGCAACCCTTCGGGCTGGTGGTGGTTGCGGCCGATCTCTGCGTCGCTTGTCGTCGCCGAGGAACCACCTCGACTCCTCCTCGCTCCTTGATCTCGACTCGCAACCACCACCAGCAAAATGTACCGAATTTACGAGACACTACACTAGCAAAGGTCTCAGCGGGCAACGCAGAATTCAGCGCGTCCGCTCCGGTGGGGTGGGGAGGTCAGATCAGAAGCAGGACGAGCTTGCAGCTTGCCACCGGCTGTTCTCCCTGGCCCTTTCGGCGCCGACGAAGGAGGGTGGAAAGCGCGTTGACAAAACCCTTTGATGGATCTATTGTAATAGTGAACTATGACAAAGGCGCATTCGAGACGGAACTTCATCGACGAGCAGGGGCGTTCCTCATGAGCTCGGTGTTTCATCTCGATTCGTCCTCGGGGGTGCCGTTCTACCGCCAGATCATCGATCAGGTTCTCCTGGCGGTGGCTGATGGGCGGGTGGCTCCCGGGGCTCAGCTCCCGACGGTTCGGCAGCTCGCGGTGGACCTTTCAATCAACCTGAACACGGTTGCAAAGGCCTACCGCGAGATGGAGATCCGAGGAATCGTGGAGACCCAGCAGGGGACCGGGACGTTTGTGGCGGCTCGGCCGCCGGAGCCCCGCTCGAAGGAGCGGAGGAAGGCCCTGCAGGACCTGCTCGACCGCTTCATCGCGAACGGTGAGGCGATGGGGATGTCTCTGGACGAATTGCTGGATGCCCTGGTGGAGCGGGCCGGAACGGCCCGAAGGAGGAAAGGATGATTCCGATCATGGCGGTGAAGAAAAAGAGACAGAGAACCCAGACGGAAGAGGATGAGCGGATCGAAGGACTTCCGGCCCGGGAGGCCGCGGCGATCCAGGTGCGCCGCCAGCTGAATCCGGTGAGTGGTGCGGCCGGGGTGATTTTCTTCGTCATCGGTGTCATTGTCGGTGCGGTCTACGATGACCCGGTCTGGACGCCGATCTTCATTCTCTCGTTCGTTCTTCTCGGTCTGCTGGCGATGTTCTCGATCAAGATTGCGAGGCAGTGGGAGAAGGGCGTGGTGCTGCGGTTCGGTCGATTCATCGGGCTGCGGGGCCCGGGACTTTTCATGATCATTCCGATCGTCGACTCGCTGTCGCATCTGATCGATCAGCGAATGCGGGTGACTGACGTGACCGCGGAGTCGGCATTGACCCGCGACACCGTCCCGGTGGATGTCGATGCGATTGTCTTCTGGACCGTCTGGGACGCACAGAAGTCGGTGCTCGAGGTCGCGAACTATTTCGAGGCGATCGCCTTGTCCGCACAGACCGGTCTTCGTGAGGCGATCGGACGCCATGAGCTCGCGGAGATGATCACCGAGCGGGATCGTCTTGGCGAAGAGCTCCGTCGGATTCTGGACGAGAAGACCAACCCCTGGGGGATCACGGTTCATTCGGTCGAGATTCGGGACGTGAAGATTCCTCCGGCGCTCGAGGATGCGATGAGCCGGCAGGCTCAGGCCGAGCGCGAGCGCCAGGCGCGGATCATTCTGGGCACCGCGGAGACCGAGATCGCGTCGCGCTTCGTCAAGGCGGGGGAGGAATACCGTGACCGTCCGCTGGCACTGCATCTGCGGGCCATGAACATGCTCTACGAGGCGATCAAGGAGAAGGGCTCGATGGTGATCGTTCCCTCCAGCGCGGTGGAGACGATGGGGCTGGGAGGCCTGTCGGGACTGACCGCGCTCGGCGCGCCTGCAGCCGGTCTGAGCACCCCACCATCGCGGCCTGAGGACCCGGAGTCCGAGGGGGATTGACGGGAGCGCTCCAGCGGAGGCCGCCCGGCCTCCGCTGGAGCAGGTTCGGGTCTGGAAGAGTTTTCGCCGCCGAAAACTTTACAGAAGCATGAGCTTTTTCCTGCGTCCCGTCACCGAGCCTGCCTACGCTCTGTTTCGCTTCGTCACCGGCCTGCTGTTTCTCGTTCATGGCAGCCAGAAACTCCTGGGGCTGCCGGGGGACCGGTCGGCTGTCGAGCTGCTTTCGCTTGTCGGTCTGGCCGGCATCATCGAACTGGTCGGTGGCCTGTTGATCGCTGTCGGTCTGTTCAGCTCCTGGGCCGCGTTCATTGCCAGCGGTCAGATGGCGGTGGCCTACTTCCTCCGGCATGCGAGCCATGCGGACTGGATGTTCCCGATCCTGAACCACGGCGAGCTGGCGACGCTCTACTGCTTCGCCTTTCTGTTCATCGCGGCGCGAGGCAGCGGCCGGTACAGTCTCGACCGCGCGTTCGGCATGGAACGCGGATCCCGTTGAGTGGCACGCCGCCGCTATTTCGAGAGCTGCCAGACGATGCCGGGATAGACGTTCTCATCTCCCATTCGGATCTCCACCGGCACCGGTTGGTTGAGGGTCACCACGCGCGTTTGCGCCGTCCCGAGGATCTGATCGACCAGGCGTCGGTTGTCGAGCTGACCGTCTTCCCGCATCAGGATCTCGCCGAGCTGCCGGACGTCCCCCGGCTTCATCCGGACGCAGCCGTGCGAGGCGAGACTGCCCACGCTTTCGGGTCGGTTGGTTCCGTGGATGTAGTACCACGGAGGATCGAACGGGATTTTCGCCACGCGCATCGGGCTGTTCCGGTCCCCGGGACCTCTGGCTGTCGCCCCTCGTGCCCATTCCCGATCCGAAGGGGGTGTCCAGGTCGGATTCCAGATCACTTTCTCGATCGCGAAGTCGCCGGGAGGAGTGGGATGGTCCAGCATCCCGATGGCCACGGGGAATGTGGCGATCACCTGATCGCCCGCATAGATGTTCAGAGCTCGTTGCGAGAGGATGATCTCGATTCGGACGGTGGGCCTCGAGGTGGATGCCGGCGCAGCCCAGGCGCCGGCGGAACACAACAGCGTCAGGATGGAGACGCTGAGTATCCGGATAGTTTGTCGTAATAACATATCGACCGAGTCTGCAAAGAGATTGCCCGGTCCGACCTCTCCCGGTCCCGCCCGTGGGATCCTCTCCCCGGCCTCTGATCGCGTTCCTGGCACCCCCCTCGCACCGGGTGAGTGACCATGAAATCCAATCACCCAAGACATACGGGAGTCCCATCATGGCCGCGGTAAAACTGGCGGTCATCTACTACAGCACCTACGGAACGAATCACCAGATGGCGGAGGTCGCGGCGGAAGCGGCGGAGAAAGCCGGCGCGGAGGTCCGCCTCAGGCGGGTCCGCGAAACCGCGCCACCCGAGGTGGTCCGGGCTCAGGAAGCATGGGCGAAACAGGCGGAGAAGACTGCCCATATCCCGGAAGCAGCTCCGGCGGACATGGAGTGGGCCGACGCATGGTTGTTCAGCTCTCCCACCCGATATGGCGGGGCGGCCAGTCAGATGCGCTCGTTCATCGACACCCTCGGGCCGCTCTGGATGGAAGGGAAGCTGGCCAACAAGGCGGCGAGTGCGATGACCAGTGCCCAGAACCCTCACGGGGGGCAGGAGACCACCCTGCAGACGCTCTACATCACCTTCATGCACTGGGGAGCGATTCTGGTGCCCCCGGGCTATACCGACCAGGCGGTCTTCGACAGCGGTGGCAATCCCTACGGAACCAGCGTTACGGCGGGCAAGCCGCTCGACGATCCAACGCGGGGAGCCATTGCACACCAGACCCGCCGGTTGGTGGAAATCGCGGGCAGGTTGATCGACTGATCGCGGCTTCAGCCCGATGCGGCGGGTCGCTTCTCCAGGAGCTCCGAAACCAGGCCTGCCAGCTCGAACAGGTGGAAGGGCTTGCGCAGGATGGCGTGGAGCAGGGTGGGATCGACGAACTGGAGAGACTCCTCGTCCACGCCGGTCATCACGATGGTTCGTTCGAGAAGCTCCGGGCGGTGCATCATCAGGTGGCGAATGACGTCGAACCCGCTGAGCCGCGGAAGCACCATATCCAGAAGGATCGCGTCGAACCGGCCCACATGCAGGTGCGAGATCGCCTGCTCCCCGTCGGGAACGGCGACCACCGATCCGAGAGGGCCGAGGACGTGAGTGACCCGATCGCTCAGGACCGCATCATCTTCGACCAGGAGAATGCGGGCTGCGTCATGTTGGGGTTCGGTGGCACCTCCACCAGGAGGAGGCATTCGGGTCCCATACACCAGGTGGGTGACGGCCCCGACCAGCTTTTCACGGGTCAGCGGCTTGGCGATCCATGCATCCGCGTCGGAGCTCTCGAACAGCCGCCGGAGCTTGTCTTCGGGGAGTGCGGAGACCAGACAGATCGGAACCTGATGGCGCGAGCGCACCATCGATCCAAGACGATGTCCCTGAATGGTGGGGAGATCCACATCCATCAGGACCAGATCCGGTGCGCTCTCCAGTGCGCTGTGCAGATCATCGAAACTTCCCGCAGTCGAAGCCTCGAAGCCCTCCGATTCACACAGCCGAATCGCCTCTGTCCGAAACAGAGCGTTGTCGTCGACAATGAGAATTCGCACCATCTGACTGGGGCGACACTCTAGCAGAAAAGGCGGTCCACCAGAGACTCGGCGCCGCTCATCCCAGGCGTCTCCGTCCCGCGGCAGCCTCGGCCAGCAGCTTCGCGATACTGCGTCGCACGACCGGCGTGTCGGCCTGTGGTGAGAGCGGCACCGGCGCGACGGCATCGACCCGTTGCAACAGCTCGGCGAGATGGTCTCCGGCCGCCACCTCCACCCGCTCGTAGAGACCATCGGCCCCTTCCTCGAGGGGGTTGTGCGCCTCGAGAATCCGCTGGATCGACTGCATCTCTCCGGGACCCGGTGGCGGAACCAGCAGTGCCGCCAGAGCGGCGTGATCCCGATGAAGCTGCCGGTCCGCTTCCGTCTCCTGATCCCGGCTCCGGAGAAGCGGGAGCAGCACCCGCTCCTCGATTGCGATGTGTCGCAGCAGACCCTTCCGGAACTCGTTCCAGGAGAACTCATCCACTGTCCCGTCATCGCGAAGCGCACGACTCAGCGCCCGATCAAGACGCTGGTGATCTGCCCCCAGTGCTTCGCGCAGTCCTCGATCAGATCTCTCCATCGCATCCTCTCACCGACGAAGCCTGCAAAGGTGATGCTGGGGAGTTTCTCCGGCACGTGAGCCGAAGCTCGTTCAGAAACTCCCCAGCGGCGTGAGGTAGCGGCAGCGCGCCGGACCGGACGACTTCCGGTGAACGACGGAGGATCGGATCGGAAACAGGATGTCGATGGGCAGGGTTGTGGGGGACTCTGCGTCACACGGGAACCGATCCTCCGGAAAGCGGATTCTAATGTTTGAGCACGAACACTCCTGCAATCGCCAGAAGAAGGGCCAGTGCCGCAGTCCCGAAGCCCCAGAGGGTGGGGACAGCCGGAGGAGGAGGAATGGTCGCGAACTCGGCGGTTACCGTGGTCTCGCCCGTGAGGGTGACCGTGCAGTTGGTGTCCATCACGCTGTCGCAGCCGGTCCAGCCGACGAACTCCGAACCCTCGTCCGGCGTCGCCGTGAGCACCACGGTGCCTCCGAGCAGTGCGCTGCAGGTGCCGGGGCAGTCGATGCCCTCGGGATTGCTGACGACGGTTCCGGAGCCGTCGCCCACCGGAGTCACGGTGAGGTTGTACGCGGGATCCACCGCCTGAATCTCGAGGGTCAGATAGCAGGAACTGCTGAACGCCGGACACCCTGACGGGGTCGCACTCAACTGAAGGGTGATGATCTGATCCGCCGCATCCCACGGGGCCCCGTAGACCTGGGGAACTCCGGTCAGGGAATCATCGGTGACTGCGGAAGGGGGCGCTGCCGGAGAGAACGTGGTCGCCCGAAACAGGAGCGACGGTAACGATTGGATTGCGTTGCTGAAACCTGGCGTATTCCGGGCTCCGGGCGTCGCGGTGATCAGGAAGCTGTCCTCGCTCGACGAGAAGAATCCGGGCTGATCATTCTTCACCACCGTGCTGGGAGTTCCATCGAACGTGATCGTTCCGATGGACGGTCCGAAATCGAGAAAGAACATTCCCGTCGGATACGTCCCGATCGTCGGGTCGACGTTGCTGTCGACGGCGGCGTCGTCGAAACTGTAGGTTCCGGTAAACGGCGTAGCCGCCGGCACGCCGCTGAACGTGCTGGAGGCTCTGGTTTCGCCGCTGATGAAATAGGTCTGCTGTGCGGCGTTGAGGATCCCCGCGAAGGCGAGCAACGAAATCGCGAGCAGACCGATGGTCGTACGGCGGGCGAGGGGGGATTGGTACCCACGGTTGGATGTTTGCATACTCCTGTTCCTTTCGACGAGTGGACGATGGACTGACGAGAGCACCCTATGTCTTGTTGCGCCAACACCGCTATCAAGATATTGCGGAAGAACGGTTCAGCCGAGCGCAAGCCTCCGCTTTCGATGCTGTTGAAGACGCGCCCGAAATTCGGAAGGAGTCAGGCCGAGCTCCCGGTGAAATGCAGAGGTGAAGTGACTGTGAGTGGAGTAGCCGAGGTCCAGTGCCAGCGCACTGAGGTCTTCGGCGCCGTCGCAGATCCGGCCCAGCGCTTCGTTGACCCGCAGCCGATGGAAATAGCGGACCAGCGGGATCCCCATGGTTTCGCGGAAGAGCCGGGACAGGTGGAAGCGGGAGCAGCCCACATCACCGGCGAGCTCGTCGAGCACCAGTCTCCGGTCGAATCGGCTCCAGAGCAACTGCTGGGCCCTCTGGACGAGCTGGAGGCGCGCCGAGCGTGTTTCCGCCGAGCGCAGTCGCCTGGACTCCCCCGAGATTGCGCACGCCAGAAGGTCCAGTGAGAGCGCCTCCAGCTCGTCGGTCGAGGCACTGCAGCGAAGGGCCTGGCGAAGGGTATGAATTGCGATCTGGGTCCGAGAGGAGCGGATCAGGAGCCGTGCTTCCGGCTTGTTCTGGCCGTTGATGAGGGTCAGGCCGGTCGACTCCTCCACCTCACGAAGTGATTCCGCGTCGGGATGAATGGTCAACGCACACGAGCGGTGGATGCAGCCGAAGTGCCGGACCCGGTAACGGTCCCCTGGGCAGAACACCACCACGTGATTGGAGTCGGCGGCGAGAGGATCGCTTCCGACGTCGATGATGCCTACCCCGTAGTGGATGAAACCCAGTACCGGCCCGGCCACCAGGGTTCGGGACTCCGGCGTCAGATGCGGCTGCCGGCACGAGTGCTCGACCACCGTGATTCTGGAAGATTCGAACGAGCAGGAGAGCGTCTCGAACGACTGGAGCGTCGGCGAGAGGCTTCCGCTTCTGGGAAAGGGCATCACACTCATGAGTTGCCATGAGTGAACGCCTGGATGGACCGTGGATCAAGGTCCGCTTACGAACGCTCGATGGAGCCAATCGTGACCCACGGCGCCATGCGCATCGGCGGGAAGGATTCGAACTGACGGTCACCGTTCGGTGAACTTCGTGCGCTCCGGTGGTCAGCGGTGGACCAGATGGCGTCGGTGGCCGGCGGGCAGGAGAATGACCTCGAGAGGTGGTGGCGCCGTGGGTGCGCTGATTTCGAAGGACGTCGCCTCGGAGAGCTCGCGGGCCTGCGCATAGAACGAGGTTCGATATCGGTTCTGCGGGTCCTGAAGCTCGAGGATGTAGCTCCCGGGGAGGAGCGGGACGAGAAAGGATCCATCGCCGCCGCTGGTCGACTCCACAATGTGATTCCCCGCGGGGTCCAGCACGCTCACCTGAATCCCCGCCACGGGGATCAGCCCTGAAGTGACGCAGCGGCCTGTCAGAGGGATGCCTCGCATGACCGAGAAGTTTGCGATCTGGCTGGTGCCAGCCGAAACCGAGCGCTCGGGAGTGGACTCGAAGTTGTGCGATGCACTGTCGAAGGCGTTCGCATAGAGCCTGGCAGGATCGCTTACGAGCACCCGGTAGGAACCGGGTACGAGCACGAGAGTGAAGTGTCCCTTCGCGTCGGTGATCGCGGCCCCCGTCCGGTAACCGTTCGAGTCCCGGGCGGAGACGGTGAGCCCGGGCACCGGCGTCTGCTTCTGTCCGTCCAGAACCGTGCCGGTGATTTTTGCAGCCCGGGGAAGTCGAAAATCGATACCCGGGACGATCACTCCGGCTGTGATGGTGATCGGCGTTGCCGTCTCGAACACTGAGCTCTGGTCGTAGAACTCGGTTGCGAAGGTGAATTGAAGATCGAATGCCGCGAGCCGGAAGGGTCCCGGAGGCAGGATCAGTTCGTAGTTGCCGGAGCTGTTCGACGTGGTCTCCGCACGAGGTGTGCCGTCGGGGTTGTAGCCGACCACGTGAATGCCAGCGAGGGTGAGGCCGGTCGACGACTGCACCTGTCCGGTGACCGTTCCACCACGGGCCATGGTGAAATCGAGATGATCGCGTCGTTGACCCGCACCCACCGACACGCCCGGGCTGTTGGCGAATGTGATCGCGTTGCCGTAGTAGTCGGTCGCATAGGTCTCTCCAGGATCGGTCGAAACCAGGCGCCACGTTCCGGCGGGCACGGTGAGATCGAAGCTGCCATCGGATCTGGTCGTGGTGACGGCGATCGCCCGCCCGCCGCTGCCGTACGCATACACGAGCACGTTGAACAGAGGCCGGGCGGTGCCGGCCTCTGTGATGGTTCCGGAGAGGGATGCGACCGGCTGCATCGCGAAATCCCGGCCGGTCGAGGTGGTGCCGGAGCTCACCGTGAGGATGGCCGCGTCTTCGAACCAGGGCGTGTCGGGGTAGAAGACCGTGGCGAGCCCGACCTGGTCATCCCAGACGGCGAGCTTGTACTGGCCGGGAGGGAGGGCCACGGAGTAGTGGCCTCCCGATCCGGAGCGGGTTGTGCTGCGGCGAGTTCCGGAGAGGTTGTAGACCGCGATGGTGATGTCCTGGCGCCCGGTGCCACCGGCGCGAACCGTTCCGGAGATGAACCCTGCCTTCTGGAGCTGAAAGTCGCGGGTGATCGTCGATGCTGCGCCGAGGTTCACCTGGGGAGAGCTCTCGAATGAATCGGCGCCCCCATCGAAGGCGGTCGCCCAGACTCCCTGGGGATCGTAGGCGAGGATCCGGTACTGGCCCGCGGGGGCCGACATTTCGTAGTGGCCGGTATGGTCCGTGCTTGCGGAGGCCTCGAGTGTTCCGGACGTTCCCCAGGCGGAGACCACCATCTCCTCCAGGGGTCCCTGGGATGAGGAGACTGTGCCGCGAACCGTCGCGGGATGGACGGGGGAAACTCCCAGAGCCAGAGCGGCGAGCAGAAGCAGGGCCCACCTTCCAGCGGACCGGGGACCGGTGTTGGTTCGCTCCATGGTACGTCCCAAATTGACCAAAGCCGTCCAGGCGGCGGAGGCAAAGCGTCAGCCGCCCGAAACACACGCTGTCGCGAGCGAAATTCTACTACAATAAATATTTCTCGGTCGAAGCGGCTTCAATGGACATGCTGGGCAGTGCGAGCCGCGGTGACGCCAAGGGAAGACAGGAGGCGGCGCCGGTCAGATGACGTTCCGCAATCTTTCGATCCGTACCAGGCTCACTCTGGTCATGACGCTGCTGCTGGCGATCATGTCGGTGGCGGTGTACGTCTACTTTCCCGCCAGGCTCAAAGCGCAGGCCGTGGAGTCTGCGGTCCAGAATTCTGCGGTCCTGACCGAGATGACCTCCGGCTCGATCGCCGGAGGTGTGAGCCGGCGTGATCCGGCCGCGATCGCTGAGGTGCTGGCCTCGCTTCGCCGGAATCCTGACCTGGTCTACCTGGTGGTGCTCGATGCGCAGGGCAACACCCTGGCGAGTTTCAATCCGCTGATGGCTTCCCAGGTCGTTTATCGCTCGATCCCGCGCGAACCCATTCATACCGCCTTCAGCATTCCGCATGAGGGGCGGCCGCCGACAGCCGGGTCCTCCGGCTCGAGCGCCGAGGGGATTTCGGGAGGCTTTTCCGCCGATGGCTCGGTCTACCAGACAGTCAGTGTGGTGCGCGATCGTGGTCGTCCGCTGGGCACCATGTATCTGGGCGTGTCGCTGCAGGGAATCCAGGCGGGTATGGCTCGGAGTCGTGCGACGGTGGCTCTGGTGACGGTGGTGGCCTTCATGGTCGGAGTGATCGGAGTCTTCTTTCTCAGCACGCTGATTACCGGGCCTCTCAAGCGGATCGCCGAGACGGCGGAGCAGATTGCCGAGGGCGATCTCTCCCGCCGTGCGGACGTCTCCGGAAAGGACGAGGTGGGGCAACTGGCGGGGGCGTTCAATCTGATGATCGATCGCCTCAATGCGGCCTGGCGGCAGCTCGAGCAGTGGGGCAGAACGCTCGAACAGCGGGTCGCCGAGCGAACCCGGGAGTTGCAGGATGAGATCGATGAGCGACGTCGAGCGGTGGAGGCGCTGCGGGCATCGGAGGAGCGCTATCGGCTGCTGTTCGAGCGAAACCTCGCGGGGGTTTACATTGCCACCGCCGAAGGCCGGATCGTCAACTGCAACCAGACCTGCGCCCGGATTTTCGGCTTTCAATCGCCGGAAGAGCTCACCGCAGCGGAAGCGAGCGTTCCTTACCTGTCGGAACATGTGCGGGACTCGATCAACCGGCGGCTGCGGGAAGATGGTGCGGTGTTGAACGAAGAAGTCGAGCTTGCGGTTGAGGGTGACTCGACCCGCTGGATCCTCGAAAACGTCCGGCTGGTCGAAGGGCACGGTGAGGAAAAGGCGACTCTCGAGGGCATTGTCCTGGACATTACCGACCGCAAGCGTTCCGAGGCCGAAATCGTCTTCCGGGCCTATCACGATGCGTTGACCGGTCTGCCCAATCGCGATCTGTTCCTCGACCGTCTGAACATTCAGCTCGCTCACGCCGAACGAGGAGCGGCGGAGCTGGCCGTCCTGTTCCTCGATCTCGATGACATGAAAATCATCAACGATACCCTCGGCCACTCCACCGGGGACGAAATGCTCAAGGTCCTGTCCCGACGCCTCTCCTCCACGCTTCGGCGCGGGGACACCGTCGCCCGGGTGGGAGGGGACGAATTCCTGATTCTGCTCAGCCACATCCATGGTGAAGAGGATGCGGAGTCCGTTGCGGCCAAGATTCACGCGCAGGTCTGCGAGCCGTTTCATGTCGATGACGACGAGATGCACATCACCACCAGTATCGGCTGCGCGATCTATCCCTCGGACGGTGAAACCGCCGATGCTCTGATCCGCAATGCGGACGGGGCGATGTATCGGGTCAAGGAGACCGGCGGGAATGGAATCAAGCTCTGCAGCCGCACCGGCCGGCGGGGGATTGGCCGGCTCTCGCTCGAGCAGCAGATCCGCACGGCGCTGGCTCGCGACGAGTTCGTCGCCTACTACCAGCCACAGATCAATATCGCCACCGGATCCCTCTCCGGAGCCGAAGCGCTGGTGCGCTGGAACCATCCCGATCGATCTGTCGTCGAGCCGGCGAACTTCATCGCCGTGGCCGAGCAGACCGGTCTGATTGCACCACTCGGCGAGGCGGTCCTGCGCAAGGCATGCGCACAGATGGTGGCATGGCGGTCGGTGGGGATGGCTCCCCGCAGGGTCTCGGTCAACGTCTCGGCACGTCAGTTCTATCAGCGTGACTTCATCGGAACCATCGCACGGGTCATCGAGGATACCGGCTACGACCCTCACGGTCTGGAGCTCGAGATTACCGAAAGCGTGGCCGTGCACAAGACCGACCGCAGTCTTCGAATGCTCCAGCAGCTGCGAGAGATGGGAATCACCATCGCCATCGACGACTTCGGGACCGGCCAGTCGTCGCTGACCTACCTGAAGCGGTTCGAGATCGATGCGGTGAAGATCGACAAGACCTTCATCTGCGACATCGACCGTCGCAGCAGCGACGAATGGATCGTCACCGCGGTCCTCCTTCTCGCCTCACAGCTGTCGCTCCGTACGGTCGCGGAGGGGGTTGAAACCGAGGCGCAGCTCGCCTTCCTGGCCGAGCACGGATGCACTGACATTCAGGGATACCTGGTCAGCCGTCCCGTCCCTGCCTCGGAGTTCGAACAACAGTTTCTTCAGTCCCATCCAGGCCGCTGGCGCTCGTCTTTTGCCGACCCCGGATGATCGATCTCAAAGCGCCGATTCCCGGGCCAGCTCGCCGGCCATCAGTTCCATCGATCGCGGATTCTGCAGCACGCTCCAGTTCAGCGGGTAGTCGGGCGAAATGGTGATGTCGTTGGTCTGATTGAACAACACCACGGCGCGAATCCCCCGGCGGAATGTGTGATCGATCTGGTAGAACGCCTGCCGGTACCATTCGGGCGCATCCCCCCCTTCTTCCAGCGTCCCGAACTCGCAGATCATGATCGGCTTGCCCATTCTCTGAAGGGTGGGATAGGACTTCTCGAGGATCTGGTTGAAGCTCCACCAGCGGGACCAGGTCGCGACCGTGCCGTAGTTCAGCACACCGATTCCCACCCAGTCGACGTACGGGTCTCCCGGATAGTAGTACTCGAACCAGGCCATGGAAATGTGCGGCGACCAGACCCAGAGCACCTTCTCGGCGCCCATCTTTTGAAAAATCTGATGCACGTGGCGCCATGCGGCGACGAAATCCTCCGGCCGGTTTCCGTTCTGCGGACCCCAGGGATAGCGGTAGGGATCGTTCATCTCGTGGGCGAAACGCAGAAAAAGAGGATGGTCGTAGGCTGCGGCGGCACGGGCAAAGGGGACGATGTAGAAGTCGTATTCACCTCGAGCGATCGCCGCGAGGCTGGCATACTCCCGCTCCGCTGCCGGTGCCAGATTGGGACGCGCCGATTCGTCGAAATCCACCATCCAGGGTTCCCAGGTGATCATCGGGACCGAGCCCATTCGATGAATGGTCTCGACCATGCGGGTCGGAAAACTGTTGGTCCGGCTTGTCACCCCAAGCGACGTAGAACGAGATGATCGGGAACTTGTAGCGGAGCGCGTTCTCCAGCTGATCGAGGCCCGCGAAGATGTCGGGAATCCACCGTCGTAGGCGCCGAAGAGAATCTTGTCCGGGTGCCTCAGCGCCTCGGCCGACTCCAGGGTCGGCTGCAGGGGCTCGAGGTATTCGGAGCGGGATCCATGCCGCACCGATTCCATTGCACGAGCCTGAGAATTCGAGACCCATTGGGCCGCACGATTCGACCGGTCGTTGACCGACGAGAACAGCGCGTGGAAACCGGTGCCCAGCCCGATCTGGAAGAGGATCCCACCGCGATCAGCCAGCCGAGGGCGAAAAAAGCGATCTGATAATGTCTTTTTCTCGAGCTCATGCCGATCCACCCCGCTCCCGGTCCGTCCATGCAGCATACATCGTCCACTCATCAGCACCACATTCAGAATCAGAAATGCGAGCATTCCAAACGTCACTTCCGTGGTGATCAGCACCTCGGCCTCAGGGACCACGAAGAGCTGCATGAACACCGTCCAGACCACCGTCACGAGCGAGAGGACGATCAGGATCAGGGGAACCCGGGCCAGCGTCCAGAACCTGCCACTGCGCCGCTCTTTCGCCGTCGGAACGTAGGGGACGGCGAATGCCCATCAGTGCGAGCACAAGACCCCGGAGATAGACGCTCCAGGATCCGATCTTGAGCAGCGTCCCTCTCCAGTGGAATCCCCGCTCCCGCTCCGGATCACACATCCAGCGCTGCACGAAGTTGTAGATCGGAATCCCGAACAGCCCACCGGTGCTGCATGCTGGACGTACTCGGCAATCAGCATGTAGGCGGGCTGTCTCCCGAACCAGAGGTAGATCAACGGGATGGCGAAATAGATCAGACTGGTCAGCCCCACCAGATAATAACTCCCGATCGTGAAGTACGAGATCTTCTGATACGTGGTGAGCGAGCGGAAGGCCCGGGGGTATTCATGAAACAGGACCTCATACACTCCCCGGGACCACTTCAACTGCTGGCGGAGGTAGGAGTCGAGATCCGCCGGAACCAGTCCGCGGGAGAGGATCTCCGGGACGTAGACCGATTTCCAGCCCCGGGCATGCAGCCGGATCGAGGTCACCAGATCCTCCGCCAGCCCGACTCCATGTCCTCCGATCGTTTCCAGCGCCTTCCGGCGGAAGGTGCAGTTGGCGCCGATTGCGACCGCCGTTCCGGTCCCGTTCATCCCCTGCATGATCGGCCCATAGAACGAGAATGTCTGCTCCGCGGCCGCGCGGGCGACGAACGACTCCCCGGGGTTCGAGTAGGCCTGAGATACCTGGACGAAACCAACCGAAGCGTCCTCGAAGTATCCCAGAACACGGTCGAGGAACTGGGGGAAGGGAACATGATCCGGATCGAGCACGAGGATGAACTCCTCGGAGGTCCGTTCCAGGGCAGCGTTGATCTTTCCAGCCTTCGCACCTGGCAGGTCCACCAGTTCGAGATGGACCGCCCCGGTGGCTTCGGCCAGAGCAGCGAATCGAGGATCGCGGGTGTCGTCGAGAAGGTAAGTCGTATGCGGATATCGGATCTGCTTCGCGGCCTGCAGCGTCCGGACGAACATCTCGTACGGCTCGCCCGGCGAGGATGTGGTGAAAATCGCCACCGACAGTCCCTCGGGAGCCGGGACGACGTCCGGCTGATCGATGTGGAACGCGTTGTACCAGCCCACCATCATCCGGAAGATCCCGTACCAGGTCGCCAGCGACAGCAGAATGAACAACCCGAGGTTGTTGACGTTGTCCAGCCGGAACCACCACAGTCCGAATCCGAACACGCTCTGCACTCCCAAAAACAGCAGGACGCCGAGGAGGACCCGCTCACGGGTCTTCACCGCCGGCGCCCTGCGGTGCCGGAATAGCTCAGTGGTGTCGGACCAGTGAGACATGAAAGTTCCTCGCGCGGTAGAAGGCTGTCTGACCGATCTCGAGACCGGTCTGCAGAGTCAGTCCCTGCCTGAGCGGAATGGTCGCGGTCAGCTCTGTCCGGAATGGATGGAACTGACGGTCGAACGGGATCCTGAACGGACTCGAAGGAAGCGGGGCCGCCCCGGACGACGGGCCGAAGGCGACCCCCTCGTCACGGGCCAGACCGGCGTCGGCGTGGAGCTCGATGCCGACGCGCCCCAGCTTCCTCGCCGCCACCAGGACCACCCGAGCCTCCCGCAGATTCTGCGGCGTCCAGTAAGGGGAGTACTCGCCCCGATAGGTGTAATCGAAGAATTCTCCATTGCGGATCGAGGCCGCTGCCGCGATCCGGAACCGGCTCTGGTCGGTGTCCATCGAGCTGACGGCCAGACCCGCACGAATCCGCAGCGTCTCCCGGTGGAACAGTGGGACCAGCCCCCAGGCCCAGGCGGAGACGCCGCGATTGCCGTCGAAATACCGGAGGGAGGCCGCCTGAACCGCCGCCGACCAGCCATCGTCGCTCTCGCGCTTCCATTCGAGCCGCACCGTGTCCACGGAAGGGTGAGTCGCCAGGCCCGTGGCGGTGACCGCGAGAGCGCGGCGATCCGCGCTCAACTCGAGAGTCTGCCGTTGGGTGAGCCGCCGCGAAAGGGACAGTCCTCCGACTGTTCCTGTCGTTCCGTCGGCGTAGCGAATGATCCCCAGATTCGGAGCGAGCGTCAGGCGGGCCGCCGGAACCACGGTCCGGTTGCTCAGATCCAGGAAAGGGAGAGTCCGGGCGCCGTAGCGCGGTGCGCTGGCCCGCTCATCGCCGGCGACGACCGACCAGCGAGTCAAAGGGTCGGAAAAGACGGTGACGCCGATTTCCGCACGAGTCATCCGATAGGGCTGATCGTCGTCGAGATCATCCATTGCCATCCATTGTTTCGGACGTGACGCGAGCCTGATCTGGTCGAGGCTGGTTCGAGAGACAGCTCGATTCGGGTCGGCCCGGAGCACCCGCTGGAATCGTCGCGCCGCGGAACGGAAGTCGCCGCTCCAGTAGTCCGCTGTGGCCCGGGCCTCGAGCGCCTCGAGGTCTCCGGGATCGGCGGTCAGGAGGCGATCGAGCTCCGGAATGGCTTCCCGGTATTCGCCTTCCCAGAGAAGAGTCCGTGCGAGCCCCAGCCGCGCTTCCCGCGATTGGTCGTGATCGCTCAGAATGGTCCGGTAGACGCGTTCGGCCTGTTCGAACTGATGATCCCAGGCGAGGGTTTCGGCCAGCAGGAGCTGGTAGTCGCTCCGTTGCGGATCTTCGCTGACGAGTTGCCGGAGTGTCACGATCGCCTCGGCGTACTTCCCCGCGCTCCGCGATTCCAGCGCCCGGGTGAGAGGCTCATCCGCTCGAATTGGCGAGCTGCCCAGGATACAGAGGACCACGACGGCCCGTATCAGACGCCCCACCCTTCCATTCGCCATCACCGTCTAGTGTAGCCGGAATGACCACCGCGGTCAGTGGTCCGGTTGCCGGCTCGGCTCAAACCAGTCGGCATGCCGACTGGTTTCATGAGCGGAAACGCAATCAGGCGCGCTGCTGGCTTCCCTTGAGAAAAAGGCGGAGCATCCACGCCACCAGTCCGAGGGCCCCGATGAAGCAGACCAGAAAAATGGCGAACACGTCCCACGGCGCACGCACTGGAACCGAGGCCAGATCGATCTGATCGCCGAGTTGGAAAAGCCGTACCGTGTGCCGGATGAAGACCATGCCGAACAGCGATGCCAGGAGAAGAGCTCCCGCCGCCGTCATGCGGCCGAGGAAACCGAAAAACAGGGCCCCGGCGGCGAGGACGATCGCCAGAAAGAGGATCCAGATCACCGAAGACCGCATCAACAGCGGGAGTGCCGGCCCGAGGTTGATCAGATAGCCGACCCCGGCAAGCATGGCGGCGATCATCCCACCGAAGAAGAAGATCCTGCCGGTGTTGCGGGCCTCGTCGTCGCGAGCGAGAAGCATCACGAAGAAGGCCCCGATGCTGATCGCTCCAAACAGCATGTGGCTCCATCGGACCAGCCAGAACCCCGCATCCGGATTGATCGCCAGCCCGGTCTGGTTGGCGGCATACACCCGGGTGTAGAGCGCCGGATTTTCGGCCATCGCGAAGACCGAGCTGTAGACGAGGGAGATCATCAGGAGTCCGCCGAGAGCTATCAGCAGCCAGATGGATCGGTTTTCCCGCCCTTCCTCCCGTCCCATTTCGGCCGTGTAGAAGGAGTAGTAGGCGACGATCGCCAGGAGCACGATTCCCAGCCAGAACCAGGCGGAGGTGATGGAGGCGGCGTAGAACTGCCGTGGATAGACCACCTGGAGAAACAGCAGCGGCGCCACTCCGAGAGTGACGGTTGCTGCCATGATCGAGGGAAACAGTCCGATGAACCGCCGGACGGTCGGATTCTGCCAGCGGTTCTCGAACCGCCCCAGCAGGACCACGATCGTTCCTCCGAAGATGAACCCCATGGCGAGAAAGTGGAGAGCCAGGGTGACCACATGCAGAGTGGTGAGCAACCAGAGCGGACCGGGAAAGAAATGATAGTCGGGGAGGTTCATTGCGCCGCTCCATTCAGCGAGACCAGGTAGGCGATCAGAGCTTCCCGCTCGATTGATGAGCCGGTGAACGCCGGCATCAGAGGTGACATCTCGCCCGCCATGTCGAGAAGGTCCGCATAGTCTTCGGCCGCCATTCCCTTCAGGGACGGCCATTTGTCATTGAATCCACCGATCACGTGGCAGTTCCCGCAGCGGACTTCGTAGACGCGACGTCCGAGCGCGGGTCCGCTCAGTCCGGAGGTCTCCGTCAGGGGCCGCTGATCGACGTGCTTCCAGAGGTAGCCCGCGAGCTGCGACGCCTCCTCCGGAGTTCCCCGGAACGGAGGCATGTTCGATTTCATCTTCTCGGTGTCGTGCACCATGTTGGTGACGAACGACGGATCGGTTCCGTTGAAGTAGCGGCCGAGATCGCGGTATCCGGTGACGGTGTGGCAGCTTCCGCATGTGTGGTTGAACAGATCCTCGCCCGGGTCATCGCTGCGGAACGCGACGTGAGCGAGATATCCGTCCCTTGCGTAGTCCGTATCATGGATGACTTCGGTGGCGTTCGCGTACATGTATCCATCGATCACGTAGGGCTTTCGCAGGGACTCGCGGAACCATTCGAAGGCGCCGAACCAGGCGAAGCCGGCGATCATGATGATGATGGCCACTTCCGTCCGGTTCCACTGAGGTTTGAGAACTCCGAACAGCAGCAACAGAGCGAGGATCGCGATGCCGTACTTGTAGCTCTGGGTCAGCGAGGCGAGCGGCCAGAACATGTTCGCCGCACGATCGAAGATCGGCGCGGGAATCGCGCGCAGATACCAGAAGAGCGAGGGGGTGACGATGACGATGCCGGCCAGCCCCCAGATTGCGCTGTAACGGCTGATCCGGGCGCGATCCCCGGTCAGGCGCGAAGCCACCAGCATGGAGTAGAGCCCGGCGAGCATCACACAGATCCCGGTTCGCAGGAACAGCGAAGGCCACATCGTCGGATTGAAAAAGCCATCCCGGAATGCTCCGGTCTGCAGCCAGGCGCCCGGAGTGAGCATGAAGGTGATGATGCCGTTGATGACGAACAGCGAGCCCCAGGCGGCGCCGAAGTAGATCCAGCCCAGAATGAGGTGATCGCGGGCGGCCATGCTCTTCCATCCGTAGAGGTAGAGAATCGCCGCACAGACCTCCACGATGAAGAAGGTCCACTCGATCGCCCAGCCCCAGACGAAGTTGTGAATCAGCGCCTCGGTCGCGGTGGGATTGAGCAGCCCGATGATGAACCAGATCGCAACGCCGGTCAGAGCCCCGGCCACCACCGTCACCAGAACGAAAAACCGGGTCAGCTTCTGGAGAAACGCCAGCATCACGCTGTCGTTCCGCTTCCGGGCGATCGTTTCGGAGACCACCAGGTAGAGACCGCCTCCGATGGCGAAATGAGAGATGAATACATGCACGATGGCGATCACGGCCATCATCACACCGTAGCCGATGCCGACTTCCCAGAAGGGATAGTTCATCGGGTGCCTCCTTCGATTGGAAGCTCCGGATGGGGAGCCATCCGATTCTAGGAATCTCCGGTTCAGCGCCGTGTGACCTCGAACACCCCTGGGAGTGAGGGTGCGGGGGTCGGCTCCACGGACGCCCGGAGCCGGAAGGTTTGTTGCAGTTATCGAACGTCGATGGCCAGGAATCAGGAACGGGACGCCGCGGATCTTTTCCGACTCGTGGCGGAACAGACCACCGAGCACATGGTGGTGATTCTGGATCCGGAAGGGGCGATCCGAGCGTGGAACGCCGGTGCCCGTGCTCTGTTCGGTTACGAACCGGACGAGGTCATCGGCCGCAACTTCGCTCTGCTGTTCACCCCGGAGGAAGTGGAGGCGGGCATTCCGGAGCGCGAGTTGGCGATTGCTCACCGCTATGGTCGTGCAGCGGACCAGCGGTGGCATGCCCGGAAGGACGATTCCCTCTTCTATGCCGATGGTGTGACCACCGCGATTCGTGACGATGACGCACTGATCGGATTCTCCAAGATTGCACGCGATGCGACGGTCCAGAAACGGGCCGAGGATCGGCTGGCGGAGTTGTACGACGTGATGCGGATCTCCCACTCCAGCCTTCGCCTCGAGGAGCTGCTGTCCACGCTGGTGGACTACTTCCGGAGCTCGATGAACTGCACGAGTGTCGCGGTGCTGCTGCTCGATTCCGATGAGCAGACCCTGCGGCTGACGGCGGCGCGTGGGCTGGATCGGAGTGACGGCGCGTCGGAAGTCACCGTGCGGGTGGGGGAGGGCTTTGCGGGGAGGGTCGCGGAGCAGAGGGAGCCGCTGATCGTCAATGAGCCCGATCGGGTGAGCTTCGCCAGTCCGCACCTGGGAGAGGAGAATCTGCAGTCCCTCCTGGGTGTCCCGCTGGAATCGGGCGGACGACTGGTGGGCGTCCTCGAGGTGGGGCGTGCGGAATCGCACCCGTTCGAGCAGTCCGACGCCACGCTGCTTCAGCTTGCAGGCACTCGGATTGCGCTGGGAATCGAAAACGCACGTCTGTTCGAGGTGGAGGAGCGCGCGCGGGAAAGTGCATCCTTTCTGGCACAGGCCGGTGAGGTGCTGTTCTCCTCGCTCGACTTCGAGAAAACGCTTCAGGAGACCGCACAGATGGCGGTGCCTCGACTGGCGGACTGGTGCGCGGTCGATGTCGCCGACGAGGCCCGCGAGCTTCGCAGGGTCGCGGTCACTCACGTGGACCCTGAACGGGCGGAGACGGTCCGCCGGCTGGAGCTGTTCGGCCGTCGCCGTGGAACCAGGAATGCGATCGATCGGGTGGTGCAGACCGGAGAATCCGCTCTGATTCCAGTGGTGACCGAGGAGATGATCCGGAAGAGTGCGAGTACGCCGGAACAGGTTGAGCTTGCCCTTTCACTCGGGCTCCGATCGGGAATGATCGTTCCTTTGAAGGTCCGTGAAAGGGTTTTCGGAGCCATCACCTTCGCATGGGCGGAGTCGGAGCGGCGGTACGGACCGGAGGATCTGTCCACCGCCGAGGACCTGGCCCGCCGCGCCGCGATGGCCATCGAGAATGCGCGGCTCTATCACGAGGCGCGTCAGGCGACCCAGGCGCGAGAAGCGTTCATGGCCATGGTCTCCCACGAGCTCCGTACGCCAATGACCTCCATCGTCGGCTGGACCCAGCTTCTCGCCGCCTCTCCTCCTCCCGACGAGGCGACGCTTCGCGCCGGGCTGCAGGCCATCGAACAGAGTGCCGGAGTGCAGGAGCGGCTGATCGAGGATCTGCTCGACGTCTCCCGGGCAATCTCCGGAAAATTGCGTCTGGAGAGGGAAGACGTCGAGCTGCAGACGGTGATTGACGAAGCGGTGGACTCCCTTCGTCCCACCGCGGAGTCGGCGGGGATTCGAATCCTCGCCCGCAACGCCCGCGGCCTCAACCCTCGCGTGAGTGCCGATCCGGAGCGGCTCAAACAGGTGATCTGGAACCTGATCAACAACGCAATCCGCTTCACACCGGAGGGAGGGTTGATCACGGTCGAGATGGATGTGGATGACTGCGCCGAGATTCACGTCTGCGATACCGGTCGAGGCATCGCCGAGGACGACCTGGTCCACATCTTCGAGCCGTTCCGCCATGGCGACGGTCATTCCCCGCGCGAGCGAGGCTCGCTCGGGCTCGGTCTGGCAATCGCCCGTGGAATCGTTCAGGCTCACGGCGGCGCGATTCGCGCGGAGAGTGGCGGAGTCGGCAAGGGAGCCCGGTTCGTGGTCAGCATTCCTCTTGCGGAAGACTCCTGACTTCCCTGCCCACGAGCCCGGCCGAGTGGCAGATCCATTGCACGCCCCGGGGAAATGGAGGTTGGCCATGACTGATCGCCGCCGTCGAGACAATGAGCGTGAAGTCCGGCGTGAACAGCGCCGGGCCCGGGAGCGGAACCGGCAGACAGAAGGATCGGGGGAATCACCGGAGATCTCGCGGTGGATGGGAGGTTCCGGCCGGGAACCGCGCCGTGACCCTTCCGATCACCGCCGGCACTGACGGCGATCGTGAGGGAGGGGCCGGGGCTCACAGGGCGCCGCAAACCCACTCGAGGTTGACCCGTGCCAGCCGATAGGCGTGGCGTGCGCGGGCGAGATTTCCCTCGGCGGTCCGCAGGTTCAGCTCCGCGTCCTCGACCTCGAGTCGCGACTTCACTCCGAGCTCGTAGCCCTGCTCGGCCATCGAAAGCAGCCTTCGGGCCTGCTCGACTGTGCCCTCGAGCGCCCGCACGATCGCTGCGCTCTCCCTCCGTCACGCCGCCACGTGACGGAGGCTGTCTCGGGCCATCTCCTACTCCAGTCGTTGACAGTTGAAACCTTCCGCCGTAGACTTCGTATCTCCGACTACAGTAGGAGTATCGAATGACTGAACGAGAGGCATCGAAACTGGGAGAGCGGGAACTGGACATCATGAATGCTCTGTGGGAGCTGGGTGGTGGAACCGTTTCGGAGGTCCACGGACGCCTGCGGGGAGAAGGGCTGGCGGTGGCCTACACCACCGTTCAAACCATGATGAACCGGCTGGAGGCGAAAGGGCACGTCAGCCGCGAGATGGTCGGACGTGCATATCGCTATACCCCGCGGCTCCGTCAGCCGGCCGCAGCGGGCAGCGCGCTGGAAGCGCTGATTTCACGGTTTTTCGATGGCTCCGCCGAACAGCTCGCCCGACATCTGGTTGAAAAGGACCTGAGCAGCGGTGAGCTGGAGCGCGTCAGAAAGCTGATCGCGACAAAGAAGAGAAGGGATCGCTCATGATCGACCTCCTTGCCGCGGTGGGAGCCGACGTTTTGAAATCGTCGATGGCCGGCTGGCTGGTGGGGCTCCCGCTGGCGATTCTCCTGCTCCTCGGCCGTCGTCTCCTTCGCGGAATCCCCCCTCGTCTCGTTCAGCTCGGTTCGGTGCTGGCGTTCGGGACCGTGGTGATGCGATGCATCGCCGTCCTCGGTCGGGCGCCGGTCTCGGGGTCCGGCGTCGCCCTCCCCGTGGAGACGTTCGTCGTGGTGCCCGCCGTCAGTGCGCCAGTGCTGCTCATCGCAGTCCTGGTCTGGGGCGCTGGCGTTGGATCTCTCGGTGTCCGCGAACTGCGCGGCTGGCGGGAGCTTCACCGGATGGTTCGGGGCTGGAGGCCGGTGCGGGTGGACAACCGGGGGATCGTGATGAGCGGCAACCAGGGGCTGCCGATGACCGTCGGCTGGCTGCGTCCTCGAGTCTTCGTGCCACGGAGATTCCTCCAGGAGGTCGCTCCGCCGGCGCTCGACCGCATTCTCGCTCACGAACACGATCACGCGCGATGGAGGGATCCTCTGAGTACTGCTCTTCTCCGGATGGTCCGGATCGTGTTCTGGCCCGTGCTTCCGCTTCTGCTGTTCGAGCGGATCGCGCGGGAGGAATCCGAAGCGGCCGCGGACCGCAGTGCTCTGCGGCAGAGTCCGAACGACGAGGACGCAATCGATTACGCCGAGCAGCTTCTGAGGCTGGCGGCACGCGCGGAAATCGCTCTGACGCCGTCGGCTGCGCTGGTCTCCGGTGGTCTGGAACAGCGGGTGCGGCGGATCTTCGAGCGTCGGCGCCTTTCCCTGCTCCAGGTCCTGCTCTCGATCCTGCTCGCGGTCGGTGCTTCCACGGCTGTGTCGGCGGTGCCTCTGGTTTCCATGGCGAATCCGGACGACGTACAGATCGAGAAGGGGCAGCGGATCGAACTGAGGCAGGAGCGGATCGTCATCCCCTCGGTGCAGTCGGTCCGAATCGTGATTGCCGGCCGGGATCGCACCGTCCATCGCAGGGTCATTCAGCGCGAATGACGACGGGTCGGCGGCGGCCACACCTTCCCATTCACCTTCATTGATTCGAAAGGAGATCGTTCATGAGAATCCTCATGCTCTGGGTATCGTCTGTCCTGTTCGCGCTCGCCACACTGGCTGCTCCTCCGGCCGACGCGCCCGGAATCCGCTGGGAGCCGTATGTGGTGAAGGATCGAAGCGGCGCTGAACAAACCTGGAATCTGGGGCATCTGAAGGTTCCGCAGAATCGTCACGACCCCGATTCAGGCACGATCGATCTCGCATTCCTCCGACTCGAGTCGACCTCCGCTCATCCTGGATTTCCCATCGTGTTTCTGGAAGGAGGGCCGGGGCAGGCGGCGACGCCGATGGTCCGGAGCGAGCGGGCGATCGAGTCTCTGGCACCCCTTCGGGCGATCGCCGACGTGATCCTTCTCGACCAGCGGGGTACCGGATTGTCGAGTCCTCTGCTCGCCTGCCGCGCGGAGGCTCCCGCCCCACTCGACGTTTTCTCCGATGATCCGGCAGCCCTTCAGGCCTTCGTGAGTCAGGCGGCCCGCTGTGCCGCACGCTTCCGGTCCGACGGAGTCGATGTCGCCGCCTGGAACACCCGGGAAAGCGCGGATGATCTCGACGATCTCCGCCGCGCTCTGGGAGCAGAGCGGCTCAATCTCCTCGGATTCAGCTACGGAACCCATCTCGCCACGGCCGCGATGCGGCGCCATGGCGACCATCTCGAGCGGGTCGTCCTGATCGGGACCGAAGGCCCGGACCACACCTGGAAGCTTCCATCGACCCTCGACGGGCAGCTCGAGAAGCTCTCGCTTCTGGTCGCCGACGATCCGACCGTGGCGAAGGCCGTTCCCGATTTCGCGGCATTGACCCGCCGGGTACTCGACCGGGCGGCGAGCAAGCCGTTCATGGTTCAGATCGACGACGGCCACGGAGAGACCCTCGAGCTCCCGGTAGGACGGCAGGGCCTGCGCCGGATTCTTCTCTGGGATATCGGCGATGGGAACGACCTGCCCTGGTTTCCGGCGCTGATCCATCAGCTCGGCCAGGGGAACACGGAGTCACTCGCCTGGTTCGTACGCAAACGCTATTTCCAGATCGGAGCGGGCGTCCCGCTGATGTCTCTGGCGATGGATTGCGCATCCGGGGTCTCGGCCGAACGGCGGGCGAGGATCGAAGCCGAAGCGCCGAGTGCGGCATTCGGAAACGTGATGAACGATCTGTACGAGCACGTCTGCAGCGCGATCGGCGTGCCGCAACTCGACCAGACATTCCGCGAGCCGATCCACTCCTCCGTCGAAACTCTCTTCGTCAGCGGGACCATCGACAGCAATACCCCTCCGTATCAGGCTGAGGAGGTCCGCTGGGGGATGATCAACGGACACCATCTGATCGTGATCCATGCCGGACATGAAGACATGCTTCCTGACCCCCGGGTCAGAGAGGCGATCGCAACATTCTTCCGGAGCGGTGAGGTGCCGGTGACGCGCGTGGTGCTTCCGCGTCCGGCATTCATCGCGGTCGATCAGGTTCGCCGGTGATTCCGCCCCCTCGCCGAAGTCCTCATGAACGGTCCGGCCTGGCGCGAGTCGCTCGCGCCGCCTCGTCGCGAGGAGGCGGCGACCGGACTGCACCAGCAGGCTCAGACCGGAGCTCCGAACGTGATCCGCCTCCGCAGCAGAGGTCTGCGGGAAAATGCGGGCTAGAATCACTGCATGGTGAATCGACGCGGAGAGAAGCTTCACATCGGCTGTGGAGATCAGGGGCTGGCGGGCTGGGTCAACATCGACATGACGCCCTACCCGGCGGTCGACACGGTTCAGGACGTCACCCGTGGCTTACCTTTCCGGGACGCCCGCTTCATCTTCGCCGAGCATTTCATCGAGCATCTCACCATCGACGAAGCCCGTCGTTTCCTGGCGCACTGCCGCACCGCACTGGCAAGCGAAGGTGTGCTGCGGCTGACCACGCCGAATCTCGACTGGGTCTGGCGCACCGCCTATCACCCCGATCAGTGGTCCAGCGATCAGCAGGCGCTGGACGACTGCCTGGGACTCAACCGATCGTTCTACGGCTGGGGGCATCACTTCCTCTACAACCGGGCCATGTTGCAGGCCGTTCTTCTGGATGCCGGTTTTGCCGAGGTGGAGTTCGGTGAGCGAGGGGAGAGCGACCACCCGGAGCTCCGGGATCTGGAGCGCCACGAGGTCTATCCCGACACGCCTGAGCTTCCGCACGTGCTGGTGGTGGAGGCGAGGGGAAGCGGAGGAGGAGGTGCTCGGCTCTCGCTGGGAGGACTGGCCGACTACCGCCGGGACACCGAAGCCCCCTGGCATCTTATGCAGTATGGATTTCTCTCTCTGGTGCGGCTGCTCAAACGGCTGCTGGGACGATAACTCTCCGCGGAAGCGAAGCAGGGCCTTCTGCCGAGGATTCTGGATCCGTTCGTGTGTCACAGACGGTCCGGACATGGATCACTGCCGCGTACACGCCCCCCGGGATAGGTTTCGCTCGGATACAATCCCCAAAGGGTTCTGAGGCAGGTGGATGAGCACGTTTTCGATACCGAAGGTCGACGTGGCCGAGGAGCAGCGGTTCCTCTATCGCTATCCCTCCTTTGCGTTGACCCGTCCTCTCGATGAGCTGCGGGCTCGGGAGTTTGCGCGTCTGGACGCAGCGGGGCACGTCTATCTCGATTACACCGGGGGCGGCCTCTATGCCGAATCGCAGATTCAGCGTCATTTCGAGATGCTCTCCTCCGGGGTGTTCGGGAATCCTCATTCGTCCAATCCCACCTCGTCGGCTGCGACGGACCTGATCGAGGAGACCCGGCGGGAGATTCTCCAGTGGTTCCACGCCGACGAGGAGGAGTACGTCATCGTCTTCACCGCCAACGCCAGCCAGGCGCTGAAGCTGGTGGGGGAGTCGTACCCCTTCTCGGCCGGGGACAACTTCCTGCTGACCTTCGACAATCACAACTCGGTCAACGGGATTCGGGAGTACGACCGGGTACGGGGAGCCAGGACGATCTACATTCCACTCGGCCGGGATCTTCGGGTCGACGAGGATAATCTGATTCGGGCACTCGATTTCGCTGCGCCGGATCAGCACAATCTCTTCGCCTATCCGGCGCAGTCCAACTTCTCCGGCGTGCAGCATCCGCTGGAGTGGATCGAGCTGGCCCGGTCGCGAGGCTGGGACGTCCTTCTCGATGCCGCGGCGTTCGTTCCCACGAGCAGGCTGGACCTCTCGAGGTGGCATCCCGACTTCGTTGCCCTCTCGTTCTACAAGATGTTCGGCCATCCCACCGGCCTGGGCGCACTGATCGGCCGGCGCGAGGCCATGGACCGCCTTCATCGTCCCTGGTTCGCGGGGGGCACCATCTCGGTGGCCTCGGTGCAGGCCGACCGCCACGTACTGGCCCACGGTGCCGCCGCCTTCGAGGACGGAACGCCCGATTTTCTCTCCATTCCCGCGATCCGGTTTGGTCTGGACGTGCTCCGTTCGGTGGGGATGGAGACCATTCACGATCGGGTCCGCTGTCTGACCGGATGGCTGATCAGCCGCCTGCTCGATCTGCACCATCGCAATGGACGGCCCCTGGTCACTCTGTACGGGCCGGCCAGCACCGACCGGCGCGGCGGAACCGTGACGGTGAATCTTCACGACGCCGAGGGCCGCCCGATCGACCACGATGAGGTTCAACGGCGGGCCAACGAGCGAATGATCTCGCTTCGTACCGGGTGCTTCTGCAATCCTGGCGCGGGCGAGTCCGCTCTCGGCATCGGTCGGGAAGAGCTGGAGTATTGCTTCGCCGCCTCCGATGGGCGGCTGACCTACGAATCGCTCCGGAGATGCATCGACTCCAAGAGCACCGGTGCGGTCCGCGTCTCGCTGGGGATCGTCAGCACCCTCCGAGATGTGGAGGCATTCGTCGCTCTCGCTGAAAGCTTCCTCCAGCGCTGAGCCTGTTCCGCGGTCACCTCGCTGTTGCGGCTGTCACTCCGCGTTAGAATGGATGCGATGACGGACGTCGAACAGAATCTCGACCCGCCGTTCCTCCTGGTGGCCATGCCGCAGGTGGTGGATCCCTTCTTCCACCGCTCGGTGGTGCTGATGCTCGAGCATGAAGCCGAGGGGAGTTTCGGGATGATCGTCAACCGCCCGACCGAGCTCGCCGTGGGAGAGCTGCTCGAAGGGCTCGAGATCCCCTGGTCCGGAGAGCGCGAGGATCTGACCTGGTTCGGCGGCCCGGTCCAGCCCAATCTCGGCAGCGTCCTGTTCCTGGAGACCGACCTCTCCATCCCGATGCCCAGTGAGGGAGTCCTGGAGATCGGCGATGGTGTCCGTCTCTCGCAGGACATCGGGGTGCTCCGGGACCTCGCCGCCGAGCCTCCACCGAAGCTCCGGGTCCTGCTCGGCTATGCCGGATGGGCCGCCGGACAGCTCGAACAGGAGATGGACCGCAACGACTGGCTGGTAGTTCCGTTCGACGCCGGGATTCTGTTCGATCTGGATCCGACCCGCGCCTGGACCCGCGCCCTGGAGTCGATCGGCATCCGTCCTGAATCGCTGCCGTCGTTCGTTCCGCCCACCCAGGACGAAGCAAACTGACGGCGGCCCGCGACGTCAGTACGGCCCGGCCCCCAGTGGGCCTGGCCTTCCCAGGCCTGGCCCGACGCTGAGAGCGCAGGTTGCGGAGCCCGGGCGACGCGAGCGATGCGCGTGTCGCCGCGGTTCCGTGCGGGACGTTCGCGCGCTTTCGTCGCCCGTGATCTCCGAGATCGAGTGCCCGTCGCGGGACCGGGCGTAGGAACACCCGGTCCACTTCGCCGCGGTTCCAGGTGGGCCTGGCCTTCCCAGGCCTGGCCCCGCGCAGAGAGCGCAGGTTGGTAGCCCGGGCGACGTGAGCGACGAGCGTGTCGCCGCGGTTCCGTGCGGGACGTTCGCGCTTCGTAGCCCGTGATCCCCGAGATCGGGTGCCCGTCGCGGGACCGGGCGTAGGAACACCCGGTCCACTTCGCCGCGGTTCCAGGTGGGCCGGGCCTTCCCAGGCCTGGCCCCACGCAGAGAGTGCAGGTTGCGCAGCCCGGGCGACGCGAGCAATGCGCGTGTCGCCGCGGTTCCGTGCGGGACGTTCGCGCTCCGTAGCCCGTTGATCCCCGAGATCGAGTGCCCGTCGCGGGACCGGGCGTAGGAACACCCGGTCCACTTCGCCGCGGTTCCAGGTGGGCCTGGCCTTCCCAGGCCAGGCCCCGCGCAGAGAGCGCAGGTTGCGTAGCCCGGGCGACGTGAGCGACGAGCGTGTCGCCGCGGTTCCGTGCGGGACGTTCGCGCTTCGTCGCCCGTGATCTCCGAGATCGAGTGCCCGTCGCGGGACCGGGCGTAGGAACACCCGGTCCACTTCGCCGCGGTTCCAGGTGGGCCTGGCCTTCCCAGGCCTGGCCCCACGCAGAGAGTGCAGGTTGCGCAGCCCGGGCGACGCGAGCAATGCGCGTGTCGCCGCGGTTCCGTGCGGGACGTTCGCGCTTCATAGCCCGTGATCCCCGAGATCGAGTGCCCGTCGCGGGCCCGGGCGCAGGAACACCCGGTCCACTTCGCCGCAGTTCCAGGTGGGCCTCGCCTTCCCAGGCCTGGCCCCGCGCAGAGAGCGCAGGTTGCGTAGCCCGGGCGACGTGAGCGATGCGCGTGTCGCCGCGATCCGCCTCCGCAGCAGAGATGGTGTGAGAAATCCGGGTTAGAACATCGTCAGCCAGTCGTCGAGCGTCTTCGGCTGCAGCGCGTAGTTGGTCTGCCGCTGTTCGCCCATCGTGGAGGTCGGCTGGGAGCCGTAGTGGTGCCCCGGATAGAGCACGGTGTCGGCGGGAAGCTTCGCCAGGCGTTGCGTCAGCGTCCGGTACATCTCCTCGGCGTCGCCACCGGGAAGATCGACCCGGCCGCATCCCTGGACGAAAAGTGTGTCGCCCGACACCAGACGGTTCTCCACCAGAAAGCACTGGCTTCCCGGGGTATGTCCTGGGGTGTGGAGCAGCGTGATCGCCACCTCTCCCAGTGCCAGGACGTCTCCGCTTTCGTGGAGAACCAGGTCGGAGCTCGAAAGCCCGGTCATCATCTGGACGCCGGCGGCCTCCGGTTTCTGACAGTGGACCGGCATCCCCTGCTCTTCCTGAAGGCGCGCGATCCCTTCCACCGAATGGCCGAACAGATCGCCACCGATGTGGTCGGGGTGGTAGTGAGTCGCGAGCGCTCCGACAACCTTCATTCCGTCCGCCGCGGCGACGTCCAGAAGCCCCCGCACATCCCAGGCGGGATCGACAACCACGCACTCGGCCGCCTCCCGGTCACCGATCAGGTAGCAGAAGTTCACCATCTGTGCCGCGACCGGATTGGTCTGCGCGAAGTCGCGTCCGGCGAGAAGCTGTCGAAAGTAGAGGCTCATCTCGAACTCCGATCGTTCGCTGCTCAGCGGGCGCGGACTTTCGCCCAGGTGTCCTTGAGGGTGACGGTGCGGTTGAATACCGGCCGCTCGGCGGTGCGATCGGGGTCGGCGCAGAAGTAGCCGAGCCGCTCGAACTGGAACCGATCGCCCGGCGGTGGCCTGCGCCAGGCTCGGCTCGAGCTGGCAGCCGGCAGGATCTCCAGCGAGTCGGGTTCGAGGTTCGAGGGAAGTCCCCGCCTTCCTGCCACGTCGTCCGGGTTCTCGGTCGGTGAACAGCCGGTCGTAGAGCCGCACCTCGGCGTCGACCGCGTGTCGCCGGAGCACCCAGTGGATGGTGGCCTTCGACCTTGCGGCCATCGGGAGCGTCGCCGCCGCGGGTTGCCGGATCGTAGGTGCAGCGAAGCTCGACGACGTTGCCCGTCGTCGTCCTTCACGACCTCGTTGCAGGTGATGAAGTAGGCGTAGCGCAGGCGCACCTCGCGGCCGGGCGCGAGGCGGAAGAACTTCTTCGGCGGGTCTTCCATGAAGTCGTCCCGCTCGATGTAGAGCACCGCGCGAGAACGGCACTTTGCGCGTCCCGGCGGAGGGGTCTTCGGGGTTGTTGACCGCGTCGAGCTCCTCGACCTGGCCTTCGGGGTAGTTCGTGATGACGACTTTGAGCGGGTCGAGCACGGCCATCACGCCGCGGCGCGCACCCGGTTCAGGTCGTCGCGGACGCAGTACTCGAGCATGCTCAGATCGATCACGGCGTTCTTCTTCGCCACGCCGACGCGCTCGCAGAAGTCGCGGATCGCCTCCGGCGTGTAGCCGCGCCGCCGCATGCCGGCGAGGGTCGGCATTCGCGGGTCGTCCCAGCCGTGCACGTGGCCTTCCTTCACCAGCTGCAGCAGCTTCCGCTTGCTCATCACGGTGTAGGTGAGGTTCAGCCGGGCGAACTCGATCTGCTGCGGCTTGGCAGGTCGAGCGAGCATTGTCGAGGAACCAGTCGTAGAGCGGCCGGTGGTCCTCGAACTCGAGCGTGCAGATGCGAATGGGTGATGCCTCTCGATCGAGTCCGACAGGCCGTGTGCGCAGTCGTACATCGGATAGATGCACCACGTGTCGCCGGTGCGGTGATGGGTGGCGTGGCGGATCCGGTACATGACCGGGTCGCGCAGGTTGAGGTTCGGTGACGGCCATGTCGATCTTCGCGCGCAGCACCTCGCTGCCGTCGGGAAACTCGCCGGCCCTCATCCGCGCGAACAGGTCGAGGTTCTCCTCGACCGGGCGGTTGCGGTAGGGGCTCTCCCTGCCGGGCTCGGTGAGCGTGCCCCGATACTCGCGGATCTCCTCGGCGGTCAGGTCGTCGACGTAGGCCTTGCCCTCGCGGATCAGGTGCACGGCCCACTCGTAGAGCTGCTCGAAGTAGTCGGAGGCGTAGTAGAGGCGCTCGCCCCAGTCGAAGCCGAGCCAGCGGACGTCCTCCTTGATCGACTCGACGTACTCGCTCTTCTTCCTTCGGGGATTGGTGTCGTCGAAGCGGAGGTTGCAGCGGCCGCCGAACTGCTGCGGCGACGCCGAAGTTCAGCAGATCGACTTGGCGTGGCCGATGTGGAGATAGCCGTTCGGCTCCGGCGGAAACCGGGTGATCACCTCATGGTGTTTTCCCGATTCCAGGTCCGTCTCGATGATGTCGCGGATGAAATCCCTGGGACGGATTTCTTCGGTCGCTGTTTCAGTCTCAGTGGTACTCATGGCCTCTCTTCTTTCGCCAACGAACAGTGCTCAATGGCCCTGTCTAACCCCGGGAGACCGGGAGGATGTTCCAGAAGAGAGGCGGACCTGGCGGCAGCCGGAATCCCGGCTTCTCCTTTCCTTTCATTCTTTCGTGATGTTTCTGCGATACCCTGACTGCAGACTCCCTGCATGACTCTCTGCGAGGTTGCCGATGAATGCATCTGGAGAAAAAGCATCCGCTGGCGATCCGGTGGTTCCACTGGATCAACTTTCCGATCCTCGCTCTGATGATCTGGAGCGGGCTTCTCATCTACTGGGCCTATCCGGTCTATCGCGTCGGCGTCGGGAGCTGGACGTGGTTCCCGATGATTCTCGACCAGTCCACCTGGAAGGCGCTGCACGTCGACAACCGGCTGGCGCTGGGAATGGCGTTCCACTTCTTCTTCATGTGGATCTTCGCCATCAACGGACTGCTTTACGTGTTCTACACCGCGGTCTCGGGCGAATGGAGGGACCTCGTGCCGAGACCGGCACTCGTTCTCCGAGGCGTTCCAGGTGCTTCTCCATGATCTGCACCTCCGGAAGGAGCCGCTTCCGCGGCGCAAGTTCAACGGCGCACAGCAGATCGCCTACACCGGCAATCATCGTGATGGGGCTCGGGTCGCTGTTGACCGGCCTGGCGATCTACAAGCCGGTGCAGCTCTCCTGGCTGACCGCGCTGTTCGGCGGCTACGTGATGGCTCGCTGGTTTCACTTCTGGATCACCGTCGGCTACGTGCTCTTCTTCCTCGTCCACATTGCCCAGGTGATCCGCGCCGGGTGGAACAACTTCAGAGCGATGGTCATCGGAGTCGAACTGGTCGATTCCTCGGAGGTGGGCCATGAATGACGAACGCGACCAGGAGCCCGGCGAGCTCGATGGGCAGGGTGAAGAGCTCCAGGGCCAGACGGAGCTCTCCGAAGAGGAGGCTGGCGGAGCAGAGCGGCTGGAGAGGGACGAGGTCCCGGATGACCCATCGACGCTCCTGGTGAAGCCGGAGCCGGAGATCGTGGTCCCCGAGGATGTGGAGATGGAGGAGGAGCTTCCGGAGGGGGAGTCTGACGAGGAAGTCCGGGCCCGACTGAAACGTCTCTCCCGGCGGGGGTTCATCGGCATGGCCGCCGCGGCCGGTGCCGGCTATCTCGGATGGGAGTGGCTGACCAGCCGACCGAAAGTGGATGGTCGTGTCTGGCCGCTTCGCGGCATGCTGCAGTGGAACGAGAAGCTTGCGATGGGCTACTTCGACCGCGACCGGCTCAGCCCGACATTCTCGCCCGCGGCGATTACTGCCGAACGCGTCAACGGTGGCAATGGTTTGTCGGCCGATGTGGATCTCGCGTCCTGGCGTCTTCGTATCGAGGGAGCGGCCGGGGCGGACCGACCGGTGGAATTGAGCCTGTCCGAAGTGAAGAGTCTGCCGCAGCACGAGATGATCACCGCGTTGCGGTGCATCGAGGGATGGATGATCGTGGTGAGGTGGACGGGAGCACGGCTGATCGATCTGATGGCGAAGTACCCGCCGATGACGCGGGATGGCAGCGCGCCGGACCCGATCGCGCATCCCGAACGGCTGGTGCGATACGTGGCGATGGAGACTCCGGGCCGCGGCTACTACGTCGGGCTCGACATGGCCAGTGCCACTCACCCTCAGACCCTGCTGGTCTGGGCGATGAACGGCCGCCCGTTGAGCTGGCGGCACGGCGCGCCCCTCCGGCTCGCGATCCCGGTGAAGTACGGGATCAAGAACATCAAGAAGATCGGTACGATCCGCTACACCGATGTTCGACCGGCGGACTTCTGGGCCGACCGGGGCTACGACTGGTACGCGGGACACTGACCGTCGTGTCCTCAGCGAGCGCCCCACGTGGGGGTCGGCCGGCCCGGCCGATCCCAGGCGGCAGCCTGCCGCCGAGGGCTCGCTCCTCGAAGCGGGAAAAATGAAATCTCGGTGTGGATTCGCTGCCCACTCGACGGAGAGTGGTCCGGTTCGGGAGCAGTGGAGGTACGAGTTTTGCGGGTTGGGCGCGAGTGTCGATCAGGAGCGGGCGCCTGGGGGCGAGGCCGCCCCCGGCGATCGGGCCAGCGGCCCAACCCCCACGGTGGGAGTCAGTCGCCCCCCCTTTGATCTATTACTTGACAAATCAACTAATGCAATGTAATCTATATCCAATGTCACCGAAGACCATTCGTGAGGAGATCCACCAGACCCGCCCCTTTCCGTCGCCCGCGGACGAAGCCTCGGTGGCGCTGATGCGCACCGCGGACGTGGTGCGCCACGCCATCGGCCAGGTGGTCGAAACCCGAGGAGTGACCCTCCAGCAGTACAACGTGCTGCGGATCGTGCGCGGAGCAGGAGAGGATGGCATCCCGACGCTCGAGATCGGCGAGCGGATGATCGAACGGATGCCCGGGGTGACCCGGTTGCTCGACCGGCTGGAAGCCAAGGGAATGGTCGCCCGTGAACGATGTCCGGAGGATCGTCGTCAGGTGCTCTGTCGCAGCACGCCGGAGTCGCTCGCGTTGCTGGCGGAGCTCGACGACCCGGTCCACCAGGCCTCGGTGGAAGCCTGGGGGCGACTCTCGAAGAAGGAAGTTCAACAGATCCTCGACCTGCTTGCGCGGGTTCGGGAAGCAGCCGAGTGAGTTTCCCGGCTCCAATGATTGATCGAACAATTGATGTCCTGACACCGAATCGGAGGATTCCATGAAACCACGTTTCTCTCTCGTCTCCCTTCTGCTCCTTCTAACCGCCGGCGCCTTGTTTGCGCAGGCCCAACCCGAGGCCCAGGAACACTGGGTACTCGACCCGGCACACTCCAGCGTCACCTTTTCCGTCCGCCACCTTCTTTCGAAAGTTCCGGGCGAATTCACCACCAGTTCGGCCGACTTCTACCTCGATCGGTCCAATCTGGAGAACTCGAAGGTCGACTTCAGCATCGATCCGGCCTCCATCAACACCCGGGTGGCCAATCGGGACAAGCATCTCCGCAGTGCCGACTTCTTCGACGTCGAGAAGTTTCCGGAGATCCGCTTCCGCAGTACCGCGATCCGCAAGACCGGGGACAATACCTTCGACGTCGAAGGCATCCTCACCATGCATGGCGTGTCGAAAAAGCTGACCATTCCGGCGACTCTGGTCGGATTCATCAAGGACCCTGGGGCAACGAGAAGGCTGGATTCGAGTCGACGTTCACCATCGATCGCAAGGACTACGGCATCGTCTGGAACAAGGTTCTCGACAACGGTGGAACCTACGTCGGTGACGACGTGACCCTCGATTTCAGCCTGGAACTGCAGAAGGCAAAATGACCAGGAGGGGCGTGACGGGCGGCCTTCGCCCGTCACAGCCTCTCAGTTCCATCCGGAGGTTCGTATGGCCGTTCGCGACATCAGAAAGCTCACTGAATCTCAGCCCACGCTCGAGGGCGCCGGCGTCCACCTGCACCGCGCCTTCGGCTTCGGCGACACCTCCGACTTCGACCCCTTCCTCCTGCTCGACGACTTCCGCAACGAGCGGCCGGAGGACTACCTGGCCGGCTTCCCCTGGCACCCGCACCGCGGGATCGAGACGATCACCTACGTCCTCGCCGGACAGCGTCGAGCACGGCGACAGCCTGGGCAACCGCGGCGTCATCGGCGCGGGCGACGTCCAGTGGATGACCGCCGGCAGCGGCATCATCCACCAGGAGATGCCGCAGGGCGACGCCGCCGGCCGGATGCACGGCTTCCAGCTCTGGGCGAATCTGCCGGCGTCGCTGAAGATGACGCCCCCGCGCTACCAGGAGGTGAAGGCCGCGGAGATCCCCGAGCGTGACGGACGATGACGGCACCAGCGTCCGCGTCGTCTGCGGCAACTTCTGGGGCACGCGCGGGCCGGTGGAGGGCATCGCCGCGGACCCGGTCTACCTCGACGTCTCGGTCCCGCCGGGAACCGACGAAGACGCTGCCGGTGGAGACCACGCCGCCACGCCTTCGCCTACGTCTTCGCCGGCAGCGGGCAAATTCGGCAACGCCTCCGGCCCGCGGCCGGTCGCCGACCGAGACGGTCGGGCTGGCCGGCGGACCGCGCCGCCGGTGGAGGCCGGACAACCGCTCCCTCGTCCTCTTCGACCGCGGCGACGAGGTCGCTGTCCAGGCCGGCGACGAAGGGCATCCGCTTCCTCCTCGTCTCCGGCAGGCCGCTGCGGGAGCCGGTCGCCTGGTACGGCCCGATCGTGATGAACACCCGAGATCAATTGCAGCAGGCATTCGAAGAGCTCCAGAAGGGACGTTCCTCAAGGGCTGACGAATCAGATGACAACGCCACCAGAGGCGAGGAGGCTTTCGGGTTCCCCCTGCGCCTGATCGAGGATGTCGAGGTCGTCGTCAAGGCCACAACTCGCCACCGATGGAACCCCGAGCGTCCGGCTTCTCGGGATCATCACATCACGAACGCGGAGCGCGAGGAAACGCCCCCTCTCCCCGCCATGGACGATGCCGCGCCAGCGGAAACGGCGAAGCGGGGAGAGGGCCGGGGTGAGGGGCCACCGGGCATCCCGCAGAGACCACGGGCCTCGCCGAGCGCCACATCTCACCGTTCCGCGCCGCAGAACCGGAGGATCGTGAGGGCGAGTGCGCGCGCTGCAATCTCGAGCCCCCCGACCGGCACCGTCTCCTCGCGACGAGACGCTGTGATCAATCCGGCTACGGTGTCGTGGCGCAGGCCCCGGCGGATTCCAGTGCGTCGGCCAGCAGCGAATCGAGCCACAGGTCCTTCTCGAAGTAGCGTTTCTTCCACTCCGGGGCGATCCTGTCGAGCAGCAGGGCCTTTCCCATTCCGAGGTGATAGAAGGTCAGGCGACTCTGCGTGGCTCGGCCGGCGTGCTTGACCAGAAAGATCCGCGACTCGTACAGCCGGCTCCAGATGTCGGGATACGGTTTCGCGTCGGACAGCGCTTCAAATGCGGGCAGCGGCTGGTATCCACCTTCCGCCGCCGCCTTCGCCAACCTCCGTTCGGTATAGAACGCAACTCCCTCCGTCGCTTCCTGGAACCGTGAATAGTCGTAGGCCGTCCGGCTTCCGGTCTTCAGCTTCAGGTAGTCCCGATAGACGCCAACGGCATCCATCACCGTTCCGGCGTCGTAGCGCGCGTCGGCATCATCCGAGGCGGTGAACCCGAGAAAGATCGGATATCCCTGGAGGTGAACCAGACGCATCACCTCCGGGTCGTCGTAGGGGAATGGCCAGTTCAATTGCCAGGAAGGATCGTTGCCCGGCCCGATCTTCAGCGAGGCGATTTTCTCCACACTTCCGCGTGAATCCTGCAGCACGTGAAACATTTCGTGAACCACCGTGAGCACCCACCAGCCCGGCTCTCTGCCGATCGTCCCGGAGGTCCCGATCACCACTGCCGGTGTGCCGTCGACGAAGAACGAGGCGGTGAGGTGGGGGTCGAACGTCCGGGGACGTACGAAGACGTCGCGGCCGATGCGCCGGTCGAAGCCGAGAGATTCGAATCCCCTGGGCGCGGTCTCGAAACCGATCGCGTATTCGAAGTCGGATCGGATGTAGATGATCGGCATCTCGATCGTCGTCCATCCAGGCCAGACGGTCTCCCCGAGTGATTCCCAGAGGTGGTAGGCCTCGGCGATCATCGATGCGTCACGATCCGGAAGTGTCGAGGATGCTTCCGGTGCCGCGGCGAGTCCGGAGGTGGTGACCAGAAGCAGAACGATGGTCGAGATGATTCGAAACATTCGAAGCATGGCGCCTCCTGATTTCTGATGGAATTCACCGGTCCGGTCGGATCACGATTCGAAGCTGAAGCGGCTGATCGCCGCCGAGCACCTGGTGAAGGTCGTAGACGAGGTCACCACCGAGGGTCCCGGCGCCGGCCCAGCCCTGCAGCAGGGGCGATCCCCGGCGCAGGAGATCGAACGAGATCTGCACGACCTCATCCGGCGGACGCGGCTCGGACGATTGAATAGTGAGTACAAGATCGAGATTCTGAAAGCGGGCGGCGGGATCGAGCGCGGCGAGTCGAATGGTGGCGGAGTCCCCCAGAAAGCTCCGGGCCGACCCGCGAGCGACCACCTTCCCGCCCCGAATCACCTCGGCTTCGGTCGCGAACCGATGCTGCCGGCGTGACGCGTTGATCCGGATATTTCCCGACTGCTGATTGAAATGGATCTGCAGGTTCTCGCTGGTCAGATGGACCCGCCGGGGAACGATGTCGATCACCAGACGCTCCTCCCGGTCGCGGCCACCGAACGGGAGGAGCACGAGCTGCTCGTCGAAGCCCAGACGGAACGAATGGTTCTGATGATCCTCCTCGTAAAGTGGAAGACCACGCTCCGAGGTGCCGTAGAGGCGTTTCGTGTCGAGAACCGCGACGACCCGGAGATCGCGGCCTCCCGGATTCAGCTCGGTGAGGAATTGTGCGCTCATCCGAAAGCGCCCCGCGTCGAGGGCGATATCGAAATCGGTTCCGGACGGACCTGCGATCACCGCGTCGGCAACCGGCGTCCGTCCTTCTGCCGTCTCGGTCGCCGCGGTGATGTCGAACGCGATGCCGTTGCGGTCCGCGGGCGAGAGAGGATCCGCTGCAAAGGAAGGCAGAGCGGTCACGGCGACGAGTGCCGACATGATCAGCAGCGCACGGCCGCGCATCATCGCGCCTCCGCGGCCGGCGCAGCCGTCGTCTTGTAGATGATCGCCCGCTGGCCATGGTCGAAGCGGGCGAGATCGACCGGGGCGCCACTCGAAGGCGCCGGGGCCGCGATCGTTGACGGTTCCGTCGGAATCGGTGTCGCGCGGATCTCGAGCCGCAGAACCCATGCTCCGAGAAGGAGCAGGAGAGTGAACATGAGAGCGAAGGCGGGAGCGGGGACGGGGATCCGTCGTCGCCACCAGGGGAGGGGAGCGGAGAGAATCGTCTCGAGGGCGCGCTGTCTTTCCGCGCGGGAAACAGGCGCCTGAAGATCACGGAGTGCGTCGCCGATCTCTTCGATCGCGCGCACCTGGTCTCGGCAGATGGAGCAGGATGCCAGATGCGTCCGGATCTCCTGTGCCTCGACCTTCCCGGTCTCTCTGTCGAGAAATGCGGAGAGTGTGGGCTCATCAGGACAGTTCATCATTCACCTCCTGGGAATCGCGGCGCGCCTCGATCCGCTGCCATTGAGATCGCAGCCGCTGACGGGCCCTGCAGACGTCGACGCGAACCTTCGCCACCGAGACGCCCAGAGTGCCGGCGATCTCGGCATAGGACATCCCTTCCTGCTCGCGAAGCAGCAATGCCGCGCGTTGATCGGGAGTGAGGGAGTCGAGCAGATCGAGCAGGGTACGGTGTCGCTCCGAGCGGAGCAGTTCATCCTCGGGGTCGGCCGCGGTGCGCTCGATGAAGCGGGCGGCTTCGTCGTTCAGCCGGTCGCGGGTCCGGTTGCGCGCGAGGTCATTGAGGGCGAGGTTTCGTGCGACCCGGAAAAGCCAGAAGCGCTGCTGGTCGAATCCCGCGGACGGACCCCGGCGCAACAGGCGGAGAAACGCCTCCTGCGCAACGTCGAGCGCGGTCTGGCGGGAGCCGGTGAGCGAATGAATGAACCGGAACAGGGCCGGGTAGGCCTCGTCGAAAAATCGGCTGAACTCGCGCTCGCTCTGCATTTCGGGCTTCCATGGAGAAAACCGGTGATCGTGGGAAACGTTACACCGGTTGCGTCCGTCGCCTTATGATCTGTCGGTCCGCCTGGCCACTGGTCCGGGTACGGGGGCTATCCGGTTCGCATCCAGGTGGAATCGATCACCGCGGGCGTTCCGATCTGGGCATTCGGCTCCGTGACGAACAACGTCACGCAGATGGTGACCGTGGTGGCTCCGGAACAGGGAGAGTGAACCAGGCAGGACTCCGCCGGACCCATCGTCATTCTTCTGTGAGAGCCTGCTCGAGCCATGAAGGGAACCCCGACCAGGGAATGGCGAGGCTCCCGTGTGGAAGCTCACGCCGCTCGCTGACTCCGCAGACGAGCAGTCCCTCCCACCCCGTACGGTCCCCTGCCAGCGTCCTGAACCGCTGGAGCGGCTCGAGATGTCCGAGGGTCGGGGTGGCCGTCAGCTTGACCTCGATGGGGATGAGCCGGCCCTTCAGTCTGACGAGAAGATCCACCTCCAACCCGTCATGGGAGCGCCAGAAGTAGAGATCGGTTCTGCTCTTTCCCGCGGCGGCAAAGAGCTTCAGAGTCTCGGCGACCACCCATCCTTCGAGAAACGCTCCCCCCATCGCGCCAGCGAGGGCCGCCTCAGGGCCGGGCTGGCGCGTCAGGGTGCATGCGAGCCCGGAGTCGAGCACGTACAGTTTCGGTGACCGGACCACTCGTTTTCCAAGGTTCTCGAAATAAGGTGAGAGCAGGTAGATCAGATAACCGGCCTCGAGAGCTCCGAGCCACGACTTGATCGTGGGTTGCGACACGCCCGCCGCCCTGGACAGAGCGGCCATATTGAGCTCCTGGCCGTGCCGTGAGGCGCAGAGGGCCACGAAGTTCTCGAACGCTCGCAGGTCCTGGAAGCTGTGGAGTTGACGGACGTCCCGTTCGACATACGTCTGGACATAGGAGCTCATCCAGAGGTCCCGTCGTTCGGGGTAGAGTCGCGGAACGGGATACCCTCCGAGCCAGATTTCGTTCGCTCGGGGCAGATGAGTTTCCGGAGGCAGTTCCAGAAAGCTCAGGGGCAGGAGTTCGAGGATCGCGAGCCGTCCCGCCAGCGTTTCGGTGATCGCCGCCATCAGGGCAAATTGCTGCGAGCCGGTAAGAATCCAGCGGCCGCAGGTCTGCGGATCCCGATCGATCCGGATCTTCAGGTACTGAAAAAGCTCGGGAACATACTGAACCTCGTCGAGAATCGCCATCGATCCGCCGAACCGGTTGAGGAATCCTTCCGGATCGGCGCGGGCCGAGTCCCGTTCCAGCGGGTCATCGAAGCTCACGTAGGCGGCTTCCGGGAGCTCCCTCTTGAGCAGAGTCGTCTTTCCGGACTGCCTCGGCCCGGTCACGAGCACAGCGGGAAACCCTGACAGCGCCTGCCGAAGCATCGGCGTCAGTTGTCGGGGCAGGTAGTGCATCTGACAATAATAAAATCGTATTTTAGTTTTGTCAAAATGCTGTGTACGTTTGGGTTATCGGCGCCTGGCGCGCGCCTGAACCAGGCGAGGCCTGCATTCACATGAGCCCGACGTTCCACGAGCACGCCGCGCCAGCACACGAGTGAGCTCGAGCAGATCGTCGAGCGACTCGGATGCGATCGCATGAAGCCGCCCCGTGTCGATCGCTCCATACTGGTTTGCGATCAGGTTCCGGAGTCCACTTGCGGCGACCAGTCTCCGCGCCAGCTCGCGGTCGATGACTTCATGTTCAGCGAGAACCATGAAGACCTCGCCATAGGTGCCCGGCACGGCCCATCCCTCGTCCGCGAGCCAGTGGGTGGCGAGCGCCAGACAGTCCTGAATGGCCACGAACAGGTTCAGGGTCACGATCTCTCGCGCCGTTCGATCTTCGCGAAGACCCTCCGCCGTCGCTGGCAGGACCTCGCGGATTCGACGAACGGCGTCGGCAATCGCGGCGGACTTCGCCGCCTGCACCATTTCGTCAACCATCGGAGGCGCTCTCGAGGACAGCGCGCACGCACATCTGTTCGACCGGCTTGAAGTCGAGATACTCGAGGATGGCGCGCGTTTCCCGCTCGACCCGTGCTGCGCGATCATTCTCCACGAGAAGGCGTCCTTCCCGGAATACGCGGTACGCGAGAGGAGCCGATGCTTCGTCCAGAAGCACCAGATCCACACGCTGTCCAACCGCCTGTTCGAGCCGCGCGGTGATCTCGCCGATCTCCCCCGCCTCCAGGCGCACGCCCTTCCTGGATGCGACGGCGACGTCGACGTCGCTGAAGGGTGTCGACTGCCCGCGCGCGGCCGAACCGAAGAGAAGGGCGTAGGCAACCCGCCGATCGTCGATCAACGCACTTCGGAGCGCCTGGTCCATGCCATCACTCTAACACGCGTAGCGCCGCCGGAATCGAACACCACGGCTCTTTCGGCCGGCCTCGGAATTTGGCGGCAAACCCCGCTCCGTCAGGTGGTTCCGCAGAAGCGGAGGATGGTGAGAGCGAGAACCCTGGCGGCCGTCTCCAGTTCCGCGATGGGGACCGATTCGTCCGGCGCATGCGCGAGCCGCACGTCGCCAGGGCCGAAGATCACCGTCGGTGTCTTTCCCCGGTTGACCAGAAGATGCATGTCGGCCCCGTACGAGACGCCCTGCACCGGCGGTCGGGCGCCGGTCACGGCCGCGAACGAGTCGATCAGACTGCCGACGAGAGGATGATCCGCCGGAATCGCTGCCGGTTCGAACCGCGCACCCCACCACTCCACCCGCGGCGGATGATCCCGTAGCCAGGGATCTTCCTGCGCCGCCTGAGCAATCGCCGACTCGAGCTCCCGCCGGGCCTCGTCGCAACTCTCGCCGACTCCCACCCCGTACCGCCCCTCCATCGTCACGGCCTCGGCGATCGTCGACGCCCACACTCCCCCATGAATCCGGCCGACACAGATCGGGTAGGGAAGATCGGTGTGCGCGTACAGAGGGTGGCGCAGTCGTTCATTCCGTACCCGCTCGAGACGTCCGAGCGCCTCGTAGACGCGAGAGAACTTGTCGAGAGGATTGACTCCCTCCATGCGCAGCGCGCCATGTGCCGCACGCCCGGGGATGGTGATCCGAAAACTCAGTGCGCCTCCCTGCGCCGGTGCCACCACCAGGCCGGTCGGCTCCAGCACGATCGCCCCGTCGCCAGTGTGGCCGCGAAGCACCGAGGCGAGAGTCCCGAGGCCGCCGTCCTCTTCCCCGGCGACGCTCTGAATCTTCACCGAGCCGGCGAGCTTCACTCCCGCATCCCGCAGCGCCTTCACGGCGTAGAGTGCGCAGCAGAGCCCACCCTTGGTGTCCGCCGCCCCGCGCCCGAAGACCCTGCCATCGCGAACGGACGGTTCGAACGGTGGCGTGGTCCAGCGCTCCCGCTCTCCCGCCGGAACGACGTCCACATGTCCGTTGAGGATCAGCCGAGGCCCGTGATCCCCGCCCCACGAGCCGACCACCCCGAGGGCCTGATCCCGCTCGATCTCGGCTCCCCAGGAAGGATCCCGGGAGAGCGCCGCGAGGTCGATCTCCCAGACGTCCGTCTCCATCCCGAGCTGGTCGAGCAGCGAAGCCACGTGCCGCTGGATGGGCACTTCGCGGCCATCGCAGCTCTCGAACCGGATCAGGTCGCCGAGCGTCGCGATCAGACCGTCGAGGTCCAGGGCGTCGAGTACCGCGGTTTCGAGATCAGTCATCAGCCTCTGTCACCCCGGGACCACTATCAGCCCAGTGCAGTCCGCAGGTCATCGATCAGGTCCTCCACGTTCTCGATCCCGACGGAATAGCGGACCAGACTCTCCGGGATGCCGGCCGCGGCGCGCTCTTCGGCGGTCAGCTCGACGTGGCTGGTCAGCGCGGGTGGACCGGCGAGTGTGGCGACCGACCCGAGGCTGGCGGCGCGATGGGCGAGGCGAAGTGAGCCGACGATCTGCTTCATCGCTTCGTAGCCACCGTGAAGCGAGAACGACAGCACGCCGCCGAACCCGCGCATCTGCCGCTTCGCGATCGCGTGGCCTGGATGACCGGGAAGTCCGGGATAGAACACCGCCTCGACTCCCGGCTGCTCCGCGAGGAACTCGGCGATCCGCATCGCGCTGGCGTTCTGCCTCTCCACGCGCAGCTCCAGGGTGCGGATGCCGCGGGTGAGCAGGAAGGCGGAGGTGGGATCGAGTGAGGCGCCATTGATCTCCCGGAAGTGAAAGACCGGCCGGACCCGCTCTGCCGATCCGCAGACCACCCCACCCATCGCGTCGGAGTGTCCGCCGAGGAACTTGGTGGCGCTGTGCAGCACGAGATCCGCACCGAGGGCAGAGGATTCTGATTGATCGGGGTGGCGAAGGTGTTGTCGACGACCACCAGGCCGCCGGCGCGATGTGCGGCATTTGCGAGACGCTCGATGTCGACCACCTTGAGGGTCGGATTGGTCGGGCTCTCGAGATAGAGCAGAGTGCAGCCGCGGGCGATCTCCCGCTCGATCTCCTCATGGTCGTCGGTGGTGCAGAGAGCCGCCTCGATCCCGAAGCGGGGGAGGAACTCGATGAAGATCTTGTTCGTGCCGCCGTACGTGTCTTTGATGGCGACCACCCGGTCGCCGGGAGAGAGGAAGGTGAAGAGCGTGTTGCTGACCGCGGCCATGCCGGTGGCGAAGCTGGTGGCGGCCTCGGCGGCCTCCAGCTCGCGGACCTTCTCCTCGAACACTTCGACGGTGGGATTGGTGTTGCGGGAGTAGATGTGTCCGGGCTGGTTTCCGGTGGCGACCTCTTTCCACTGGTCGAGGTCGTCGTAGGCGAAGGTGACGCCGTGGTAGACGGGTGTGACGGTGACCCCTTCCGGGCCCCGTTCCGGCTCACCGCCCCAGACGGCGCGGGTGGATTGTCCCCACCCTTGTTCGGATCGTTTCGATGTCACGCAGCCTCCTGACCTCCCGCGCACGGGAGCATTGCTGGTGGCATCCTACTCCAGCCCGGTGCGCCCCCGGAGAGTCTGAAGTTCCAGGCACTTGGGGGTTGGACCTCCGGCCCCCGAGAGCCCGCCCCACGGAGTGCCGAAAGGCCGTCGTGGGGGTGGGACATCCTGTCCGACCCCCGGGGGCGTCCCCGCCGAGGGCTCGCTCCACGAAGCGCCGAACCTCGCGTCGTCGGGGTCGGAGATCCCGACGCTCGTAGGACTCCGGCGTCTGCCCCGGCAGGGGCATGGGAGATTAGCCGGTGTGCAAGCGAAGCGCAGCCACCGGAAACCGTGACCCCGCCAAACTCCGCACACCCCGGAGAGCCGCCATGACGAACGGCGAAGCCGCGAGGACCTACCCTCTCCCCGTCCTGAAGTGAGGGCGTCTGACGCGGAAGGAACCCCGCGGTCGAAGAAGGAGCTCTCCAGCCGCGAATCTCAGGAATCATCCGCGTCCCTCGACCGTTTTGGATCGTAACGGGATGCGTTATGATCAGGGCCGATGATTCGCACGTTCCGCGACCGGGATACCGAAAGCGTCTTCCGACGTGAGCGGGTGAGGAGGCTCGGATCGGCTGTGCAGCGTGCCGCGCTTCGCAAGCTCGTCGTTCTACATGCTGCGACCAGCCTCGAAGATCTCCGGATCCCGCCGGCGAACCGTCTCGAAAAAGTCCGCGGGAAGCGGGACGGGCAGTACAGTATCCGGGTGAACGATCAATGGCGGGTCTGTTTCGAATGGCGCGAGCGTGGCGCGTGGAATGTGGAACTGACCGACTACCACTGAGGATTCGATGGGAAAGACACGCAAAATGGACCCGATTCATCCGGGCGAGATTCTGATGGAGGACTTCCTCCTTCCGCTCCAAATCAGCCAGTATCGTCTGGCGAAAGACATCCGGGTTCCCCCGCGGCGGATCAACGAGATCGTCCACGGAAAACGATCGATCACGGCCGACACGGCGCTCAGATTGGCGCGGTATTTCGGGAACTCGGAGAGCTTCTGGATGAACCTGCAGTCGCACTTTGAGCTCGAACGCGAAAAAGACCGTCTGGGTCCCTCGCTGGAGCGCGAGGTCGCCGTCCTGTCGCGGCCCTGAGCCCGCTGACGCGAACGCGATTCACGCCGCCCCATCGGCTTTGACCGGGGGCGAGAGGGTCTACCATCAAAAATCGGGTCGAGAGGGTCGGGTCTTCGGTTCTCGGCTTGTCTACGCTCGGAGCATCGGCCGGAAACTTCGGCATCAGATCGCGAGCTCGGCTTCGGCAACGAATGCCTCGCGTACGGGAGAGTCATCCGTTTCGAGGACTTCTGTGCCGAAGGTCTGGACATGAAACAGGATCGCCGATTTCACATCGGCCAACGCCTGATCATAGCTGTCTCCCTGGCCAACGACCACACCTTTGAGACCGACGGGATATGCGACGTAACCGTCGTCGTGCTTCTCGACAATGATCTTGAACTGTGTCATCGAAACAATTGTAGACCGGAAACGCGCAGATGCGATGGCAGACGCCAGTTCGTTCACAGTCGCAGGCGAAACTACTGGGACCGAGAGGGTCGGGTCTTCGGTTCTCGGCTTGTCTACGTTACGTGGAATCGAACCGCGAACATGTGGAGAATCGCCACAGAATCGAGAATTTTCGAAAACCGCAGATGGGCCCCTCTCGACGCCGAAGGTCCGCTCTCGCACCATGCCCCCTCGCCGAACTCCCCACCCTCGCGGGGAAGGGCGGGTGGCTGTGGAGTGCGGTGAGAATCACCGCTTTCATTCAACGTCCCTCTCGAGCCGCGAGGCGCCCATCCTAACGAGCCGTCCCCCAGTGGCCGGACTTTGTTCCGGCTGCGCCGCAAGTAATGCGACTCTCGGACATCGGTTCCCGCGCAACCGGAACAAGTTCGGCGCCCGACCGATGCCCCCGCACCCGGGGAAGAGGGTCACATCTTCGGTTGTCGATGGAACCGGGCCGAGAGGGTCAGGTCTTCGGTTGTCGGCTTGTCTACGGTACTTAGAATCGAACCGCGAAAATGCGGAGAATCGCCACAGAATCGAGAATTGTCGAAAAGCGAAGATGTGACCCCCTTCGATTTCTGGGCGCAGCACCGGCTCGAGCTGAAACGCGTGCGCCGCGAGGAGGCGCGAGAGAAGCGTCGCGCCGAGGCGTACGCGTCCTTGTGGGCCAACCTTGGCGATGGACTCGAAGGTGACGGTGCAGCGAAAGTGGCCCGGCTGAGTGACGCCTTGGTCAAGCGGCTTGAGACGGTGGATCTCGACGCTGCGCCCGCAGAGAAGCTCATCGAGCTATACCTCGCCTGTCAGCACCACCTGCAAGCGTGGTCGAGCTTTCAGCAGGACCGGATTGAACGGGAAGCAAAGCGAGCGGAGGCCAGTAGTGCGATCGCTGATCCCTGAACCGCATAACTATCGCGATCGAGCCGACTCGGCCCGCATCGGCTGTGGCGTAACTTGGTGTAGACTTTCAGTGCGGGCCTCGCGGCTCATCGCAGGGCCGTTAGGTGTCCGGACTCGCGGCTGCAAGGGAACGGTATGGTGGACTGGAACTGGTTTTTTAGCTCGGTCGCTCAGTCGATCGCCGCACTTGTCGGCATCATCGCTGCCTTCACGATTACGAGCATCGTCTCCAATCAAAGTGAGTTCACCAGGAAGCTGGCAAGGAGCCGCGAGCTTCTCGCGCGCGGCCAAGAGTTGCTCGACAAACTCAACGCTCGGTACTTTGGTTGGTACAACAAGCGTCAACTTGAGTCCGCGCTTGACTCTGTAGAGTATTCCGCAAAGAGCGCGAACGGACCCTCGGATCCTCAGTCGATGTACGACCGCTATACATTCCCGCCCTTTGTGCCGAGAGAGGAAGTCTTGAAGAAGATTGCCGCAAGAGTCGCGTGGGCGAAGCGACCTCCTGAACCTCCCCGGCAGACACCCTACGGATTCGCGCTTCCAGAGTATGCCGGTACCCAAGACATTATGAAGGCGAACCTGCAGCCTCAGCTTGCGGCTGAACGAGAACTCATCGAGGCGGTCATTATCGAGGTACGCCATCACTCAAGACTCGTTGCTCAGATGTTGAGCGACATGAAGGCCAACCCCGAAGATTCACCCATCGTTCGGTTGTCACTCGTCGGCGCACTACTGCTGTTCTATCTGGGCGTCATCTATCCTCTGAGCTTTCTGCCGCTGCGAGTAGGCAGCGTTCCCGAGTTGTCGGTGTCGGGGGTGTTACCGCTCATCTTTTCGCTCCGCGGAGCAATCCTGCTCACGCCAACCGTGCTGTTTTCAGTTCTGTGTTTGGCTCTGCTTCGAGTGAGCGCTTCGCTTCGTTGTTCGCCCGCTGTCATCGCTGACCTCGAAGCATTTTCGAAGCCCGAGTTGTACTCGCCCTATCTGCAGATCATGATTCGAAACCAGGAAAGAGAACACCAAGGAAAAGAGCGATGCGCCAGTTGCTGCCGCGGCCGACACCTAACTTTTCGCTGCAGCCGACTTCGGCCCAGCGTCTGATACGCTCACTTTCACGTTCCTCGCGTGGGCCGAAGCGGCTGAGCTGGAGACGTTGGACTAAACCGCTTCGCGGTAGCTTGACCGAGCGACGGTCACTTCCCTGAACCACCAGTCGATCAGTTCACCGTGGGGTGGAGGTGTGCCCGCGGAGTGGAAGGGGAGTCTCCGTTTCGACATCATGAAGTTTCCCCAACCCCGATGATGAAGAAAGGAGACTCCCATGACGACACCGTTACGCGAGTTTATGATCGAGCAACTTCGGGTGCGCAACGATTCGCGAGAACCAAAGAGGCCTACGTCAGTGCCGTGGCTCATTGTGCCAGATACTTCGGGCGGTCACCCGAGAAGCAGGCCCGGACGATATCCGCCCTGACCTGGTGTATTTGCGCGAGGAGAAGAAGGCCTCGTGGAGCCTGGTCAACCAGACGGTGTGCGGATTGCGCTTCTTCTACCGCCACGTGATGCATCAACCCGATCGTGAAGTTGCCACATCCCCTACTCAGCGCAGAGCAGGCAGGCTTCCGAGGTCCGGAGTCCCGTCGCGTAGATGAGCGAAACGAGGACGCGAGAGACTGATCGGGGCCGACATCTTCGATCGTCGGTCCAGGCCGCCGAAGATCGAAGATGTGGCCCTGGGTTGGCTCAGGGCGGGAGACGGGTCAGGAGACCCGTCCCCCACCGGAAAACCGAACCCCCGCAAAACGAGGTAGGGTGAGTGCGGGGATGTGGGGTCTAGATCTTCGATCGTCGGTCGAGGCTGGCAAAGATCGAAGATGTGGCCCCGATTTTGGGTTCAGCGCCGACGGAACTCGATGGATCTCCTCTCGCCGGAAGGGCTTTCCGTTTCCCGTGCGGATTCTGTCGAGCTACTTCCGAGGACGCTTCATCACCCTGCTCCGCGGCGTTCGTAACCAGATCCGTCTGCCTGCCGCGCATCTTGGTGAAGTCTTCGAGTGCGGGAATCGCGGCTCTCGAACAACGTGTGACCGCAGTCGAGTCGCAGCGTCGTCGGGACGAACATCATTTCATTCATTCGAGGTCGACGGCCTCGGGGCTCGTGCTGAACTGTCCCCAGGGCTGCGCTTCCTGGCGCATTGCCGATCATGGGTTGCTCCGGGCGCCTGGCGTCGAAGCCAGGACGTTGACGTCGCGATTACTGCGGGTGCGGCTGGACTTGTGCAAGCGATGAAGTCATGCACGTCCCGAATCTCAGGCGGGTTGACGAGATCCCGCCAGATCGGTGCTCGCCTGGTGGGGGGGCGGAAGCCATGGAAGTACGGCGGGCGTGCGCGCTTCACTCGCATCCATCAACCATTCTTCTCACGATCAACGGTCTCATACCGCGAATAGATCGCCAGGTATGACGTCAGCCGACAGGAACGTCCTGCAGCAGCGTCTCGTCCGCGTCATCACACTCCGCGTAGGGTCTTCGATCGGCGCGGGTGCAGTGGTGGTGGCGGCTCGTCTGACATACGGCGATCTGACCGTCGCGCTCGACCCGCTCATCAGCTCTTCTGGTGTCGAGGCGCTGTGGACGCGGGCATTCGATCTGGCTCAACGTGAGTATCCGGGCGGGGAGCGCAGCGAGGGAGACGGCGGGACGGAAGACCCTTTTGCTCCAGCAACTCAATGGTTGGAAGCGCAGGTCCCGTCCGCGGCGACCGACGCTGCGGCTTCGCTGTTCGCGACGTTCGCGCAACTGCTCGCGGCACTGATCGGGGAACCACTGACGACGCGATTTCTGGAAAAGGCGTGGCCCGACGGGTTTTCCGACGCGAAGACGAAGGGAAAGAAGGCATGACCAGCAAGGTAGAGATTCGACAACTCCCGACCAGTGTGCCGGGACTCGACAAGATCCTCGGCGGAGGTTTGCCGGAGTTCTCCTTCAATCTGATTGTCGGCTCTCCCGGCTCGGGCAAGACCACGCTCGCGCACCAGATCATGTTCGGGCTCGCCACTCCCGAGCGGCGAGCCGTGTACTTCACCGTCGTCGGCGAGCCTCCGCTGAAAATGCTCCGGTACCAGCAGCAGTATCGATTCTTCGATCTCGATCGCGTCGGCGACTCGATCAGCTTCGTCAGCGTCGGACAGGACATCGCGAACGGAACACTGGATCAGTTGCTCGGGCGAATCATCGCGGAAGTCGAAGCGACGAAACCGGGCCTCGTCTTCGTCGATTCGTTTCGGACGGTGTCGCAGGCGGCCGACGGATCGCGGGACGGGGGCTGAACCTGCAGAGCTTCGTGCAGCAGCTCGCGATCCGGCTGACCGGATGGCAGGCCACGACATTTCTCATCGGGGAGTATCAACCGAACGAAGCAGAGCACGATCCGGTCTTCACCGTGGCCGACGGACTGCTGTGGCTGCACCAGAGTCTGGACCGTAACTCCATGGTTCGCAAGATTCAGGTTAAGAAGATGCGGGGACAGGCCCCGGTGCCGGGTCTGCACACCTTTCGAATCACAGACGGGGGCATCGATGTGTTTCCGCGTGTGATCGTCGGTCCGCCCGGCAAGACGAGGCGCGATCTGCGCAACCGTCTTCTGCTCGGACATCGATGAGCTCGACGAGATGCTCGGCGGCGGCATTCCGGAGGGGTACTCCGTCCTCGTAGCCGGCCCTTCGGGCTCGGGCAAGAGCGTTCTGGCGACGCAGTTCATCATGGCCGGGATTCAGCACGATGAATCCGCCGTTCTCGCGGTGTTCGAGAAGCGTCCCAACGAGTATTCACAGACGCCCCGGGCGGGCAGTGCCTTCGGAAAGATGGTTCGGGAGGGAGATCGGGTCCTTCACTCACGTCCGCTCGATCTGTCCCTCGATGAGACACTCTAGAGATCGTCGACAGATAGAGCGCCTGAAAGCGAAGCGTCTGGTCGTCGACTCTCTCTCGGGTTTCGAGCTGGCGCTCGCCCCCACGTTTCGGGAGGACTTCCGTGAATCGCTGTACCGTATGGTGGCCGTGCTGACTGGGATGGGGGTCACGATGATGATGACCGCGGAGTTGGAGGACACTTACACGAGCCTTCGCTTCAGTCCCGCACGGGCGGCGTTCCTCACCGACATGATCATCATGCAGCGCTACATCGAGCTGCAGGGTCGCCTGCAGCGGGTGATGTCGGTGGTGAAGGTGCGCGGCAGCGCGCACAGCAAGGAAATCCGCGCCTACGAGATCACGAAGAAAGGCCTCGTGGTCGGTGAGCAGCTGTCGGCTTACAATGGACTGCTCGACAGGTCATCCCACAGCCAACGAGAATGCCGTGCCTTCGAGGAATGACCCCCGCAAGCGGCAGGGAAAGTCGGGACGATGACGAAACGCAGGAAAACAGCAGCCGATCCTGCACCTGCGAAATCCGAAGATCAGAAGCCCGGACGGGAGGAAGTTCTTCAATCGCGCGAGGAAGCGGTCGAAGCTCACGAAGAAGAGCTCGAAGAGCGGGAACAGTCGGTCGTCGATGTCCGCGCGGAGTTCGAAGCGCTCATGGAGGCCCTCCGGGAAGCCAATGGAAATCTCGTTGTGGCGAACCTTCGATCCCAGTCGCTGGCCGAGCAGATGAATGAGCTGTACGAGGAGGCGAGGAACGCGGTCGAGGCAAGGGACGAATTCTTCGCCGCGATCTCGCACGAGCTGCGGTCGCCTCTCACCTCCATCACCGGCTGGGCGGCCCTGCTGCTGGATAGCCCGGACGCCACCACGATCTCGGAAGCAGCGCGCTCGATCGCCAGCAGCGCTGCGCTTCAGGCTCACCTCATCGACAACCTGCTCGATGTGTCCCGAATCATGACCAACAAGTTCGAGATCACTGAGGCGAGGGTCGACCTGCGGGATGTGATCGAGGATAGCGTGAGCGGCATACGGCTCGTGGCGCAGGCAAACGACATCTCGATCAGAAAGGAGGCGGAAGAATCCATTGTCATCGACGGTGACGCAGCGCGATTGCGTCAGGTGCTCACGAACCTTCTGACCAACGCTATCAAGGTCAGCCAGCCGGCGGGCTGATCCAAACCCGCTTGTGGCGCGAGGGCTCGTTCGCGGTCATCAGCGTGTGTGACACGGGCGAGGGGATTCCGGCCAATTTTCTGCCCCGCGTCTTCGAGCGACGGTCGCAGGCCACGGAAAGACGCTTCTCCGGGCTGGGACTGGGGCTCGCGATCGTCAAGCACATCGTCGAACTGCATCGCGGCACCGTCGAGGCAGAGAGCGACGGGGAAGGGAAGGGAGCGATGTTCACCGTTCGCATTCCGTGCGCGTGATCGAACCTGAAGCCGCGACGCCACCCGTCCACCCGTTCGGTTCCCCGGAACTGACCCCCGCGATCACCCAAGGACCGGACGGACGCCGAGTCAGGCTCCGGCGACCAGCGCTCCCTGCTCTGTCTGAACTGCGGCAAAGCACGGCTCACCTTCGTCCGGAAGCTTCCGCCCCCTGGGTCGCCTGCCGTTCCATCCAACTGGTTCCGTCCCCACGTTCCGGTCTCTCACACGGTACCAATCGTGAACCAGCCGACGCCTCGTGCATCGTCTCGCTGGACGGATAGAACCTTTACTGTTCTGCGGCGCGAAAAGAGGGACCAGGCATGAGTATGAACCGGGCCGAGAGGGTCAGGTCTTCGGTTCTCGGTTTGTCGACGGTACGTAGAATCGAACCGCGAACATGTGGAGAATCGCCACAGAATCGAGAATTTTCGAAAAGCGAAGAGCGAACCCCCTTCGCTGCGCACTTCGGTCGGAATGGAAGATGGCCTGGTGGAAGGCGACTTTCCTCGTCGGGTCTGTCGTTGGTATTCTAGGGGTGGAATATCCACCGCGACGAGCTTGCTGCAAATTGGCAATCGGCAGTGGAGAAGCGACCACTCGGAAAGTCGAGCCTTTGGAGTAAATGATGATCGTCGATGTGATCGAAGCGAAATACGTCCATGACTACACGATCTGGCTGCGTTTCGACGACGGAACGACGGGCGAAGTCGATTTGTCGGACGAGCTCGACGGTCCCGTGTCGAGCCCCTTCGCGATATCGAATACTTTCGTCAGTTCTCGATCCCGAAAGATCTCGGCACGATCTCGTGGCCGAACGGTGCGGATTTCGCTCCCGAATTCCTGTATCAGAAACTCAACGTAGCCGCATAACTGAACGCTCGAGCGGACCGCCGCACGCTCGACCGCTCCTCAACGTTGAATCGCTGCTGGGCGTGGCGGCCGCTGCTCGGCTTCTGACGTTAGGGGCCCAGGAAGAAGCGATGCGAGTGTTTTGATCACCGCTCTGACCTTACTAATCACGGGTTCGACCTCACTGAGCGCAACCTCTGCCAGACAGATTCACCCGGAACTCGGCGGCAGTTCGACGGTCGCTCTGAATTTCAGCCCGCAGACGGTCCCAGGCCTCGATACCAATGATCTCGAACTGAAGATTCGTGGACGCCTGACGGACGCAGGACTCGTTCTGGACACCAACGCTCCCACGACCATCTTTGTCCAGATCACGTACCGAGAGCTTCCAGCGTGCCCGGGCCATCTCGCGCTTCGCACTCATCTTGCCCTCTCCGAAGATGCTGGAGGGAACTGATCGGGGTCACATCTTCCATCGTCGGTCCAGGCCGCCGAGATCGAAGATGTGGCCCTGGGTTGGCTCTGGGCGGGAGACGGGTCAGGAGACCCGTTCCACACCGGAAAGCCGCAATCCCCGCAAAACGAGGTAGAACCGCGTGCTTCCTAAGCTCATCCACCGAACGATCTCCGCCGCGCTCCTCACGGCGCTCGACTCTCGCGGCCCCGCTCACCGCGCAGACCCCGCTCACCACCGACGCGCGCGGCCGCTACCTCGTCCGCCTCCCCGAGGGCGCTCACACGGTGAAGATCTCCGCGCCGGGTTACACCACGGCCTGGCGGCGAGTGATCGTTCCCGCCGGCGGCGCAGTCGTCCCGATCGACGTGAGATTGGAGACGAGAGGCGAGAGCCGAGAGGTGAGTGGGGGAGAATACCGGGCCGAAAGGAT
>CAVUJZ010000036.1:0-128717 GCA_963741905.1 uncultured Acidobacteriota bacterium
CCAACCGCAACTCCCGGCCCGCCGTGCTGCTGCGCGAGTCCTATCGCGAGGGGAAACGGGTCCGCAAGCGCACCCTGGCCAATCTATCCGCCTTGCCGGCCGATCAGATCGATGCCATTCGAAGGATTTGCGGGGCGAGCAGCTGGCGTCGGTCGGCGAGATGTTCGAGATCACCAACTCGGCCCACCACGGCCATGTCGAGGCCGTCCGGATCGCGATGAGACGACTCGGCTTCGACTCGCTCGTGGCGTCGCGGCCATGCCCGGAGCGGGACCGGGTCCTGGCGATGGTCGCCGCGCGGATCATCGCCCCTCAGAGCAAACTTGCCACGGCGCGGTCCTGGACCACCTCGACGATCCCCGATCTGTTCGGAGTGGGCGAGGCGGACGAGGATGACCTGTATGCGGCCCTCGATTGGCTGGTCGAACGACAGAGCGCGATCGAGAAGAAGCTCGCCGGCGACACCTTCGCCCCGGTGCGATCGCGCTGTATGACTTGAGCTCGAGCTACTTCGAAGGATCCACCTGTCCGCTGGCAGCGCTCGGCCACAACCGGGACGGCAAGAAAAGCAAGCTTCAGGTCAACTACGGGTTGCTCACTGACGTGGAGGGCCGCCCGTGCCATCTCGGTCTTCGAGGGGAGCACGGGGGATCCGAAGACGGTGATGCCTCAAATCCAGAAGTTGAAGAAGAGCTTCGCCCTGGAGGAGTTCGTCCTGATCGGCGATCGGGGCATGATCTCGCAGAAACAGATCGATCAACTGACCGCGGATCAAGGCATTGACTGGATCACGGCGCTGCGAAGCGGCAGCATTCGGAAGCTGATCGAGGGCGGCCACATTCAACTCGGGCTATTCGATGAACGGAATCTGTTCGAGTTGGTCCACCCGGATTACCCCGGGGAACGCCTGGTGGCATGTCGCAATCCTGAGCTTGCCCGTTCGCGCGCGTACAAACGCGAATCGCTTCTTCAGGCCACCCTCAAAGAGCTGGCCAAAGTGCAGGCAATGGTCCGTCGCGGCAGGATCCAAGGCAAAGACGAGATCGGGGTTCGCGTCGGGAAGGTCATCAACAAGTACAAAGTCTCCAAACACATCATCCTCGAGATCGGCGAGGACCAGTTCGAGTTCCATCGTGATGAGACCAGCATCAGCCGGGAGGCGTTGCTCGACGGCATCTACGTGGTCAGGACCAGCATCGCGGACGCCGTGATGGGGACCGAAGATGTCGTTCGGAGCTATAAGCTGCTCGGGCGGGTCGAGCGAGCCTTTCGCTCGATCAAGACCATGGATCTGGAGATCCGACCGATCCGGCATCGCCTGGAGTCCCGGGTGCGGGGCCACATCTTCCTCTGCATGCTGGCCTACTATGTGAGCTGGCATATGACCGAGGCATGGCGTCCGCTTCTATTCTGTGACCAAGATCAGAGCTCGAAAAAGGATCGCGATCCGGTCGCCCCGGCTCAGCGATCGAAGGCCGCTCTCGCCAAGGTTCATTCGAGGCGGCTCGATGACGGAACTCCTGTACACAGCTTTCAGACCCTCCTCCAGGACCTGAGCACCATCGTTCGCAACCGCTGCCGCCGCCCGGATGCACCTGCTGAGGAACCCACCTTTGATCTCTTCACCCGCCCCACCCCCCAACAGCAGCGTGCCTACGACCTGCTCAACACGATCCGCCTGTAGACAGAGACCACACACCACTCCAGCACTCAAGCCACACAACCTACGCACCTTAGCGTTCGCTTACGTCAGGAACTTCAGCCTAATCGTCTCGATCGACAGATTGAACACTTCATTCTTCATCAGATCAGGAACGTTCGCTCGACCTCAATTTCGATGACGTATCTGTTCGGCTTGATCGAAAAGGCGAGAGCTGGCGACGTGGTGGCGTTATACGACCTGCAGGCGGTTCTGCGAGGTGCGGCCTTGGAGACGCGAAATGTTGCCGCGCGGTGGGGAACGTCGGCCGGCGAACTGCTCAGTGACCCAGACCTGCTCTACCAGGCTCTGAACGAGCTGTCGGAAGAAGAACTTGATGAGGCATTCGATTCTGCGACTGACTTTACTTTTATTGTCGTTACTCCGCTGCGTGGCGTCGGGGGTCGCTCGGCCTCCGTCTCACGGATCATCGTGGCCGAACGAGAAATTCCCCAGACGCTGCTTGAGGTACCCGGTGAGGAAGGGCGGTTGCTTGGTGCGGGGCGTGAACTTCCTCAACTCGACGACAGAATCGCGACCCGAAGTCCTCGAGACGTCAGCGTGAACCCAAACAGGCCAGATCCGCTGTCGCTCCGTCGTGCTGTGGGACTCAGTGATTCCCAAAATGCGGTTGTCCAGGCTGACATAGCGGAAGCCCAGAGGCTTGGCGCTACGGAGATCAGAGTCAATCAACATATGGTCGATATCGAGGGGACTCGGGTAGGCGTCAATCGCCCTGATCTACAGTTCACATTGGATGGCAAACGGTACTATATTGAGTACGACACGAGTTCGTCGGGGAGGCGCCTCCCTCATCAAGTCCGGATACCACTTAACGATCCGGACGCTGTGGTGATTCTGAAGATAGTTGACTGATTATGGCACTGAATCCGCGCTTCGCTCCTGTGATATTTTCAGTGGGACTGCTTCGTTCCGGTTTCGAAGGTGTCGCTCGAACACCTGTTCGCCTGGCGTCATTCTCTGCGCTCAGACGTGAGCTGTGAATGGCTAGATGGCGAGCTCGAGTCGGCCCTTGAAAAATTGGAGCCTCTGACCTATCCCGAGACAAAAATATTGGTAGTGCGGGCAAAGAATGGCTGGACGGCTCTGTTCTCGAACAATAACGGCGGCGGGCCGCTATCGAACGTGGTTGCTTATATGTCACGCAGTATGCGGTGTGAAGGTCTGAGTGTGGCGGTGAAACCAACCACGGAGGACGCAAGTGGGCGAGTAGTCCTTCACGGGATAGTTCAGTTTGAGAAGTTTGCAAGTCATAATACGGACTTTCTTAACTATGAAAGGTCTCTCGAGACGGCGAACAATGATGGGAGATGGACTTTCGAGTCCAGCGGTACTCCTTTGGATTTCGAAGACGTGAGTAGGTACGGCGCGAGGAGAGTGCGGGAACGGTTTGATGAGGCACTCTTACAGAAGTACTGTGCGGCTCTAGGTGCGCACCCGTTTGACAAGGAATTCTACGAAAGTGGGGCGGCTGTGATTAGCATGCCACAAGCGACGGGAGCACTGCGAGCTCAATCGTTTCTGGAGGCTCAGCAGGCCCTGCGGCTGCTGGACGAGTAGTTGAGAGAATGGGAAGACCGGAACAACTGGGGTGTAGTGCCCCAATGGGAATTGCAGTGGCTGTGAATCGGGCAGTTCTGGAAGGTGATGAGCGCTGGCATTTGGCCCGAGGAACAGTGGAGATCGGGTCGGGAGTGCGAATCAGCCTCGAATCGGCGTGGATGGATAGACCTCGGGTGATCCCCTCCATGATATGCGAGCGAGATTGACGGGTTACGCGGCTTTGTCTGTCGGGATGAGGAAGGGCATCCGTCGCTCGTGGTCGAGCCAGTCGACGGCGAAAGGGAGCGTGACCGACCCTTCGGTGTCGGAGGGCGAGGCGCGTGGAGGCGTTGACGGGTCCGCGGCGATAGCCGGCGGCTCGAGACGGAAGTAGATCTCGGCCGGAGTCGCTCCGCCCAGCCCCTGGTGGGGACGGAGCGTCGCGTAGTAGAAGAGAAAACGCTCGACCTTCTCCTCGAGGTGCGAGATGGATAGGGGCGGGAGGAATCCGACGTCGAGCGTTTCCTTGAGCGTTCGCCAGAAACGCTCGATGATCGCGATCGATCCGGTGCGGCCGATGGCGCTTCGAGATCGTTCGCGGACGGATTCTCCGGAGTGGCGGCGAGCGCACGCTCTTCGATCTGCGTCGCGGCAGACGCCTCGTTTGCTCCAGAATGCATGGGTGACGGAAGGACCTTTCGAGCCGGGGAAGGAAGCCGGGCTTTGGCGGAGTCACCGCCGGGAGTGGCGGTGCGAGCGAGGTAGCAGAGTGCTGCGAGGACATCGGGGTAGCGACGATCAGTCGTACGCCTTGCCTGGGGGTCGATGCCGGCCCCCGGTATAGAGCAGGTGTGTCAGTCCCGGTTCGAGCTGTCCACGATTTCGGTGACCGTCTTTCGGTCGAGCCACGCCGAACGGTCGACGCTGTAGTCGCCGTGGCCGGTTTCGAACTGCTGGAGGAAGCGGATCATGCCCACCGGACCCAGCTCCCGGTCGAGAACCGCGATTCCCTCACGGCGAATCTGTTCGAGTGTCTTGGCGGCGATCTCCATCAGATGACCTCACTGACCCATTGAAGAGGATTGGTGACCCGGATTCGAAGCCGGTCCGCGAGCCGGCCGGCGAGCTTGATGAGCCGATCGTCCGTCGTGAGCAGCACGTCCGCATGCGCAGCTTCCGCACAGGCGAGATGAAGCGCATCATAGGCTGGGAATCCCATTTCTTCCAATTCCAAACCACGCCGGATGCAGTCGTCTTCCAAAGCGACGTGCTCGTTCGCGTGTGCGGCAATGTGTTGGACCCGAGCCCGTCGTTCCGGGTCAGGGGTGGCGCCGATCTCGAGATCGACGACCGCACTCGAAATCCAGGTCACGGTCCCGGCGCGGGACTCTTCCAGCACCGCGATCACCGCCTCGGATTCGAGATGGATACGCTGTTGCCGCTGATCGTCGAACGGGCGATTCAGGCAGCAGGCGTCGAGATAGACTCTGGGCATTCGACATCAGTCTAACGGCCCCTGACGTGCCGCGCCAGTGGTCAGGATCAGATGAATCACGCCGGGCGGCCCGACTCGCGGACGATCACCACGAGCTGCGCGGGGGCGAGCGACTGCACCCCGGCGACCGTCACGAGAGAGTACGGCTATGAGACTTCCACCGGTCAGATGAACGGAATGGTGGTGACCTCGTCAGGTGTCGAGGTGGCTGGATCGCGAATCGGATACGATGGGCTCCAGATTACCTCGGAGCAGCTCATCGGGATCTCCTCGGAGAACCGGTTCCACATCTTCGACTACGACGCGCGGAGCCGGCTGAAGACGGCGGTGATGGCGCGGAACGAGGAGGCGGTGCCGTCGATCGAGACGCTCAGCCGCGCGGATTTCCGCGAGCTGCTCGACCGGACGCCGACCTCGCCGGTGGATCCGCCGTCGCTCAGCTTCGGCGAGCTCCCGGGCCACAAGATCGGCTCGGTCACCCGAGGAGGGGCGACGCGGGTCTTCACCTACGACGGTTCGGTCCGGAAGGACGACGGCCGGTTCACCTACACCTTCGACACCCGCGACCGGCTGACCAGGGTCGAGGAGATCCCCCAGCCCCAGTCGATCACGCTCCGGCGGGTGCTCTACGATTACGCCGGAACCAACCGCCTCGTCGGGAGACGAGCCGAGTACGCGCGGCTCTCGACGGCGGGCGCCAGCCCGGCGGAGGACGACTGGAAACTCGAGGACCGCCCCGCCATCCTCGCCGCCGACGGCCTCCCCGCGGAAGTCACCTTCGTCTGGGACCCGATCTCCGACACGATCGCGGCGGTGTATCGGGCGGGGGCGAGCGAGAACCGGTCGGAGCAGGGTCACACCCAAAAATAGAAAAATGGCGTCCGGGCCGAGTCGGTTTCCGTTCAGAATGGCGGTCGATCGATACCCAGGGTGAGTCGGATCCGGCGGATGCGGGAGGCGTACTCGTCGTCGAGTCGTTGGAGTGGCCGGCCCTGGCGGGCGACGCAGCTCGCCGCCTCGCCGGTCAACCCCGGGAGAAAAAGGGTCACACCGGATCACACCCCAAGAACGAAGTAAACTGGCGAGAGGGGGTATCGCCGAAGGCCGTTCGGTTCAGACCTCAAAATGAAAAATCGACCCTGCTCTGGTGAAGCGAAAGAGAGTGGTTTCGACCGTTCGGTTCGCCGTGCGGTGGTAGACTGACACTCATGAAGATCGTCACGGGAAAGGTCGTCGACGGAAAGATCGCATTTCCGCCGGGTGTGCTCGAGGACGGGACGCCCGTGGCGATCGTCGCTTCGGGAAGTGACGAGCCCGTGTCTCTGTCGCGTGCGGAGGAGGATGCTCTTCTCGATTCGCTCGAGAAGATTCGATCCGGGAAGTTCGTCGAGGGCGACGATCTGATTCGAAGGCTCCGGGACAAGGGCCGTTGAGCCATCGGATCAGGATTTCTCCTCGGGCCGAACACCAGATCGAGGAAGTCGCCGACTGGTGGTTCGACAATCGAGGTGGTGCGCCCTTCCTCTTTTCACAGGAAATCGAGCGCGCCTTTCTCGCTCTGGTGACCTTTCCGCGCGCCGGCGAGCGGGTGATCCACCCGGAAATCCCGGAGCTGCGGAGAATCCTCCTTTCGTCGGTGGAGTACCATCTGTACTACGCCATCTCGGATGATGACCAAGCGGTCGAGGTGCTCGAGCTGTGGCACACCAGTCGTGGCGAATTGCCCCGACTTTGAGTCTTCTTCACTGACGCGGCCGGGAGGGTCAGAGCCGCATGAAAGAATCGGCATCTCTGTCCGGATGCTGCTGTCAGAATTCAACGCTCTGAGCGCGAGCTCGAGCCGATGACACGGCGAGCTCGCGGCGCGTGGTGCCGACGGCGAGCAGGGAGCGCACGAGCAGGTCCACCGAAACCGAGGAGTCGGCTGCCTCCATAAAGGCCGTCGGGGTCGGAGGTAAAAAATCAAAAATTCGGCTCGCCCGTTCCTTCCCGCGTTCTCATCCTCCCGCTACCCTGCCCCATGGCTCGTCCTCTGCGCGTCGAGCATCCTGGTGCCCTGTGGCATCCCGCCGGGCGGGACGGCAATGAACGACGCGACATCGGGCAATGGCTCGGCCTGACCGGGCGACGGAGATGGGAAGGTGTAGTTCTGAGGGCCGATCTGCCGCGTTCGCCTCCCGGCATCTCGCCCGAATTCTCTATTTTTTAGCTCCGACCCCAATTTTTCCCAGAGCGGAAGTGACCGCACACGCACGCGTTCTTCATCGAAAACCACCACAGCGCCCGCTTCGAGGGCGGTGGTCAACTGCGGCAGGTTGGCGAGAAGAAGGGCGGTCTGCCTGAGCGGGCCGTCTTCCCTCATTTCGACGAAAGAGGATCAGAGAGGGGAAACTCGAGGCGCGCGTTGCGAGGAGACGCCCGAAGTCGGTATCTGCGGAGACGATGATGCGACCCTCTTCCGCGGCCAGATCGAACACGACCTCATCCGCTTCTCCCTGCAGCCCCCGCTCACGAAGATGAACCGCGTCGTATCCCTGGTTTCGCAACAGACGAGCGACCAGGGCGGACAGCGCGTTGTCGATGAGGAACTTCACTGCGCTTTGACCAGAGGAAGCTCGCGTTCTCGAACGGCTTCGGCCGCAAATCGCAAGGCCTCACGAATATCGTCGGCGTCGAGATCGGGATAGTTCTCGAGAATCTCCCGCTCGCCCATGCCGTCGGCGACCATCCCGATCACAGTCGCGATGGGAATTCGAAGCCCGCGAATGCAGGGCACTCCATCCATCTGGCTGGGGTCAGTGGTAATCCGAGTGAATGCCATGCGTGCTCCTTCTCGATTTCGTTTTCCCGGTTCGAGACTAGTCCGAGGTCGAGGTGCTTCAGAGTTTTCCGAACTCCATCATATCGGCGATCTCTGAGAACAGAAGCCGCGGGCTCAGGATTCTCGCCCCCGCCCGGCGCCCTCTGCCGAGTCACATCGGGCGGGCGCGAGCGAGAACCCGAGCATGGACGCCGAAGGCGGCCTCCTCCGCCAGACGATCCAGGGCGGCCTCGGTTACGACGACCCCATCGAGGTCACCGTCTCCGGCGAAGGCGGGTCTCTCGCCTCTCGCCTCTATCCTTTGTACGACGAGTCGGGAGCGGGCAGCCTCCAGGCGGTGCTCAACGCGAAGGGCGAGGTGGTCTCGCGGAACGCGGCCGAGGGGGCGTACGGGGAGGATCCGTACACGTTGGCCGGTTCGGCGGCCGACCGGATCGCGATCAAGGCCACGAAGGACGGCGACGGGAACCTCTCGAGCGTGGAGGTGACGATCCGGACAACCGAGCGGATCGGGGAGGCGACGCTGGAAGGTGGGGTGCGTCAGCGGTTCCGCAACTTCGCAGCGGCAGGGGCAGAAGTAGTAGTCGGAGCCGTGAGTTGAGCGAGCCCGGGGGTTGAGGGGCAAATTCGCGTTGAGAAGAAAGGGTTGCGGACGGCGGAAGTCTGATATATATTATGGATATCAGAGTGATTTCGCCTATGCTTACCTCTGTGAGCTCACGCATGCGTCAGTCGCCCATCGAGCGCCGGGCCCTGTCACGTCTGCGTCAGATTTTGACCGAGCCGGGCCTGGTCCGCGGCAACCTGGTCGAGATGCGACGCCGGTGTGGCAAGAAGAGTTGTGCCTGCGCTTCCGACGAAGGGGCGCGGCACCACTCGCTATACCTGGGCATCAGCATCGAAGGTCGCAAGAAGATGGTCTACATCCCGGCCGAATGGGAGGACCGTTTCCGGGCATGGACCGCGCGGTACACCGAGGTTCGGGAACTGCTCGAACAAATGTCGAGCGAAGCGCTGCGACGGCTCAAGGAGCGGGAGGACTGAACGTGCTGGCGCGACTGGCGAGCTACCTCGACAAGCTCTTCCAGTTTCGCCAGCGCGCCCAAGCCCTCCGGGATGATCGTCTTCGTCCCCAGATTCCTGCGCCCAACATCTGGCTTTCGGTCTTCCTGATGTTCGTTTTCCGGTACGCGAGCCTCAATGCGACCGAGCAGCAGCTTCGGCGACCGCGTCGATGGGAACGATTCGTCGGCAAGCGCAAACCGAGCGCCGATACGATCGGACGGGCGCTGAGCTGTTTTTCGGTCGATGTCCTGCGGGATCTGAGCTTCGAACTGTGTCGGATCAGTTGGCGACGCAAAGCGATTCATCAACGTCGGGGCGAGAGTCGAAGGATCGTGGCGATGGACGGACACGAGCTCGGAGCGAGTCGGGCGCGGTGCTGCTCGCAGTGTCTGCAGAGAACCATCACGACCGAGGCGGGCGAGGTGGTCGAGTACTACCACCGTGTCGTTGCAGCGCAGTGGATCGGAGTCACGCCAGCGGCGATTTTCGATTTCGAACTGGTCCGGCCCGGCGAGGGTGAAGTCATTGCTGCCCGACGCCTGCTCCAACGGATTCTGAGCCGACTCCCCCGGTTGATCGATGTCATCGTTGCGGATGCTCTGTATCTGGAGGCCCCGTTTTTCAAAGATGTGATCGCAGCCCGGAAGCGCTTGATTGTGGTCATGAAGCAGGAAGCTCGCGACCTCTATCAGGATGCCAACCGCCTCCGGCCGATCGTCGAGCCCCAACTCCATGAGGACCAGAACCGATCGGTTCGCATCTGGGATCTGCCCGGTCTGGAGTCGTTCAACACCCTCGGCGAGCCGGTCCGGGTGATCTGGTCCGAGGAACAGTGGGTCCAGACGCGTCGGGTGGGAGGAGTGCGAGTCGAGACTCCGGAGTCGAGTCAGTGGGCCTGGGTGACAAACCTCGACGAGTCCGAGGCCACCGCCATGCAGGTTCGGCGGTGGGGCCGAGATCGATGGGACGTCGAAAACCGAGGTTTTAATGAACTGACCACGCTGTGGCACATGGACCACTACTACGTCCATCGCCCGACTGCGATCGAGACCCTGCTGCTAACTCTGGCAGCCGCCTTTCTGCTCACCTATCTGTTCTTCGAGCGCAACCTCAAGCCCGAGATGCGGAAGCATCAGAATCGGCGCTCTCTCGTGATTCTGCTCGTCGAGGATTTCGCCGTAGAAAGCTCTCGCTCGTTCTGGCCGACCACTCCATTCCCCTGAGCTCCATTGAACAGCATTCGCTTCTGCGCCACGCACCTGCGACTGGCCTGGACCTTATTTCTCCTTTGCCCTTCTCGCTCGCGATACCCCCGCCGTCCCTGCCCTCCGCCATCCCATCCGCCCCTTTTTTTGCCGCCATCCAGTCTCCCGTCGAATCTGATCCCGCCCCAACTCCTGTCTCCGCCACCACTTCTCAGGAAGATGCGGAACCGCTGGGGGTGCGTCTCGCGGTGCTCGATGCGACGGGGGCGGTGGTAAGATCGACCGACGCAGTCGCGACGCTCATTGACAACTGGACGGCCTCCTGGAACCTGACGCCGGAGGAGTGGACGACGCTGGTCGGCTCTTCGGCCAGCCTGGAACCTCCAGCCTCCAGTCTCTCGATCGCGATCACCGAATCACTCCGTGCGGAGGGCTGGAGCACCGAGCTCCCGATCCTCCCGATCAGCCGCGAAGAGGAGAGCTGCACGGATGTCTTCTTCTTCGAGATCAGGAAAGTCGGCGAGAATCTCGTCGTGCGACATTCCGGACGCCAGGTACTCGAGAACGTCATAGACGGTGATCCTCAAGCCGCGGAGACACGGCTTGCCCCCGCGCTTGCCGGGCTCGATGGTGATGCGATCGCCGTAGTTGCTCATCGGGATCTCCTTGCGCCGCCGAGGACGCGCACGCGCATGTTCGGTGCCAGCACGGCCGGCTCCTCCCGGCGAAGGACCCCGCCGTCGTACCTGCCAAAGGCCGTCGTTGTCATTCCGAAACCCATCCTTTTCGCGTGCTCGGTACAACACTCGACCTGAGGATGTCATTCTCGCATGGGAGCGTTCGGTCCCGCCATGTCGCGATCGTCACCCGCGGACTACCCGGGAAGGGAGTGAATGATGTCGGCGGGGTTGGATCAGAATGCCGCTATCAGGCACGGCCGCCGCGTTTGCGGCGCGCATCCGCGCGTTCCTTCACCGTCTCGAAGGGGATGCTCTCCTGATGCTCCAACGCGACATCTCCGGTCCGCTGAAAGTGCATGCGACCGTTCCTCTCGACCGCCCCCGAACCAACCGTGACGAGGCGCTCAGGATGACGAGGGGAGCCGACGCCGGATCAGAACTCGACGTGCCGGAGATAGTGGCAGGTATAGCCGCCGGGGTTCTTCTGCAGGTAGTCCTGGTGATAATCCTCGGCGATCCAGAACGGCCCTGCCGGAACGATCTCGGTGACCACCGGACCTCCCCAGGCGCCGGATCTGTCCACCCGCTCCTTCACCTTCTCCGCAATCTTCCTCTGCTCCTCGTCATGGTAGAAGATCGCCGAGCGATACGAGCTCCCGACGTCGTTGCCCTGCCGGTTCAGCGTCGTCGGATCATGCATTTTGAAAAAGAAGAGAAGAAGATCCTCGTAGGAGGTCTTCGTCGGATCAAAGGTGATCTCCACCGCCTCAGCATGGCCCTCGTGATTACGATAGGTGGCGTTCTCGACCTCGCCGCCGGTGTATCCGACGATCGTGTTCACCACACCGGGCTGTTTGCGGATCAATTCTTCCATCCCCCAGAAACAACCTCCTGCGAGGGTGGCCCTTTCGAGCCCGGCCGGGGGTGGCTGCGTGACTTTCGACATGGATGTCTCCTCGTGGGCCTGGGTTGGGGCCGCCGGCGCCGCCTGCGACCGCGTGCATCCAGCGATCACCGCGACCGCCATCGCGGCAATCAGAGCGAGTCGTCCTGACATGTTGGCCTCCAGTGCCTGAAGAGAACCGCCAACCGGGGGCGTTTTGTTTCGTGCGGCCATCCAGGGTGAGCCAGCCGGCGGTTGGCGCCGGGATTTTCGATGGCACTCGCCGGGCGCCGGGGTTATGCTTCGACGGTCCATCATCACCGTTGCAGAAAAGCAGGAGGGGAGTCATCCATGGCTGATCAGGTCACTGAGGTCACCTCGCAATCCTGGTTGTCCCGCATCGGAGGAGCGTTCAAGGGCATTCTGTTCGGCCTGCTGCTCTTCGTGATCGCGTTCGTGGTGTTGTTCTGGAACGAGGGCCGTGCGGTGAAGCGGCACAAGGCGCTTCAGGAAGGGAGCGGAATCGTTGCGTCCGTCGACGCCGGGACCGTGGAGAAGGGGAACGAAGGCAAGCTCATTCACCTGACCGGTGAAGCGACCACCGAGGAAGTGCTCGCGGATGCCGACTTCCCTGTTTCCTCCAATGCGCTCCGGCTTCGCCGGTCGGTCGAAATCTATCAGTGGCAGGAGAGCTCTTCGAAGAAGACGCGGAAGAAGGTGGGGGGAGGGAGCGAGACGACCACGACCTACCGCTACGGCAAGGGATGGTCATCGCGCCTCGAGGATTCGTCCGGATTCAAGGAGCCGGCAGGGCACGAGAATCCCTCCTCGGTGCGGTTCGACTCGCGAGAAGAGACGGCGCAGGACGTCACCCTCGGAGCGTTCCATCTTTCCTCGTCCGACGTGCAGAGCATCGATGAGTGGACGGGGCTGACGGTCGATCCGGCCGCCGCGCTCCCGGAGGGGACGAGCGCCTGGAGCGGCGGCGTCTACTCCGGAGAGAATCCGGACTCCCCGGAGGTCGGCGATCTGCGGATCACCTTTGCGGCGGTCAAACCGATGACGATCAGTCTGGTCGGACTGCAGCAGGGCGAGACGATCGGGACGTATCGCACCGCCAATGGAGGAGAGATTCACCTGCTGGACGTGGGCGCGCACAGCGCCGCGGAGATGTTTCAGGCCGCGGAATCGGCGAATGCGACGATGACCTGGATTCTGCGCGGAGCCGGTTTTCTGGCGATGTTCCTGGGGCTGGTGATGATCCTGGCGCCGCTCCGAGTGCTGGCGGATGTGATTCCGTTCGTCGGTCGGATGGTCGGTGCCGGGACCGGGCTGATCGCGTTTCTCGTTGCGGCGATTTTTTCGACCGGAACCGTCGCCCTCGCCTGGATCGTCTATCGTCCCCTGATCGGGATTGCCCTGCTCGCAGTGATGGCAGGCGCGGCGGCGCTGGTGGTGATGAAGACGAGAACGTGCCTCCCATACCGCAGGTGGCGGGATAGCGGCGGGAGAGCGGAGCGTCTGGGGGTCAGGGAAGAAAGGGATGGAACCGCGGCGGGCGGCCACTGGGGCCGCCCCCGGATCCGGTCGAGAGGTGATGGAAGTCGCCGCTACAGCTTCACCAGGCCACCGTAGGTCTCCGGACGACGGTCGCGGAAGAACTGCCAGACGTTGCGGACTTCGCGGATCATGTCGAGGTCGAGCTCGGCGGTGATCAGCTCGTCCTGATCCCGCGAGGCCTCGGCGACGAACCGTCCTCGGGGATCGCAGAAGTAGCTCTGACCGTAGAACTCGCCAATGTTCCAGGGCTCTTCGCGTCCCACCCGGTTGATCGCGCCGACGAAGTAGGCGTTGGCAACCGCATGCGCCGGCTGTTCGAGCCGCCAGAGATACTCGGATAACCCGGCGACGGTCGCGGAGGGGTTGAAGACGATCTCGGCGCCGTTGAGGCCGAGCGCGCGAGCGCCCTCCGGGAAATGACGGTCGTAGCAGATGTAGACGCCGACGTCGGCGTACTGGCGTCTTGAAGACCGGATAACCGAGGTTGCCGGGCTTGAAGTAGAACTTTTCCCAGAAGCCGGGGCCGCAGTGGGGAATGTGGTTTTTTCGATATTTGCCGAGGTAGGTGCCGTCGGCGTCGATCACGGCGGCGGTGTTGTAGTAGATGCCCTGGCCGTCTTCCTCGTAGAGCGGGACGACGATGACCATGGAGTGCCGCTTCGCCACCTCCTGCATCAGCTTCGTGGTGGGGCCATCGGGGATGGCCTCGACGGAGTCGTACCAGCGGGTGTTCTGTTCGGCGCAGAAATAGGGTCCGGTGAAGATCTCCTGCATGCAGAGGATCTGGACGCCCTCGCTGGCGGCGCGGTCGATCAGTTTCAGATGCTTCTCGACGTTCGCGTCGCGGATGGTCTCAAGGGGCTCATCGGTGGAGCAGGCGTGGGTGGCCTGGATCAGTCCGCACTTCACAGTTCTCGGCATGTCGTTCTCGTCTCCCGTCGTTCAGAGTCTGAGTTCACCGCGCAGGCTCGCGGCTTTCCGGTTCCAGCACCGGCGTCGGCTCGTGCACCTTGCCCATCAGCACCATGTAGATGGCGATGCTCAGGCCGAAGGTGACGAACCAGGCGTAGGTGTAGAGGGTGTCGAAGAAATTGGGATCGGCGACCTGTCCGCCGGGAGTGGTCGCCGCGCGAAGGAAACCGGGCACGACCGGAAGGATGGCGATGACCAGTGCGGCGACCGCTTTCCAGTTGGTTCCGTTGCGGTAGCTGTATCGCCCGTCGGTCCGGAACAGATCGGCGAGTGAGAGCTTCTGGCGCCGGAGGATCCAGTAGTCGGCGATGAGGATCCCCCCGATGGCGCCCATCAGCGCGGAGTAGCCGATCAGCCAGGTGAAGATGTAGGCGGCGGCATCGGAGTAGAGCTTCCAGGGCATCATCAGGATCCCGATGACCGCGGTGATCATCCCGCCGGTGATGAAGGAGATCCGTTTCGGGTGCGAGGTTCGAGAAGTCATTGGCCGGCGAGACGACGTTGGCCGCCATGTTGGTGGTCAGCTGGGCCATCAGAATGACGAGCGCGGCGAAGATGATCACCACCGGCGATCCGATCCGTGCCGATCAGCGGCGACGGGATCCCAGATCGCCTGGCCGAAGATGACGATGGTGGCGCTGGTCACCGCGACCGCCGATGAAAGCGAAAGCGGTCATGGTCGGTCGGCAGTCCGATGGCCTGGCCGAGCATCTGGTATCGCTGGCTCTTCGCGTAGCGGGTGAAGTCGGGGATGTTGAGGCTGAGCGTCGCCCAGTAGCCGACGTTCGCGGTCAGCGCCGCGGGAAAGAGCACCCAGAACGAGCCATGGGATTTCTGCATCTCGGCGGAACGCGGAGAGGATCGTGTCCGAGGCCGCCGCCGGCCTGGATCGCCCAGGCGAGAAGGGCGAGACCGCCGACCAGCAGAAGGGGTGCGGCCCAGCTTTCCAGAATCTTGATCCCCTCGGTTCCCCGCATGATGATCAGGACCTGCAGGAGCCAGAAGGCGAAGAAGGAGATCCACTGGGCCGCGGGTGGACGTGCCCAGGTTCCGAAGGCCGCGGTGAGCAGCGCGTTGAGCGCGATCCCTCCGATCCAGGTCTGGATCCCGAACCAGCCGCAGGCCACGATCGCTCGCAGGATGGCCGGAACATTTGCTCCGCGCACGCCGAAGCTGGCGCGGCAGAGTACGGGAAAGCTCACGCCGTACTTCGTTCCGGCATGGGCATTGAGGATCATCGGAATGAGCACGATGGTATTGCCGAGGAGGATCGTCAGCATCGCCTGCCACCAGGTCATCCCCTGGGTCATCAGCCCGGAGGCCAGGGTGTAGGTGGTGATCACCACGCTCATCCCGATCCAGAGTGCGGCGATGTTGTAGGTGGACCAGGTTCTCCGCGACAGAGGGGTCGGTGCCAGATCCTCGTTCCACAGGGGGCTGTGGGAAAGATCCTCTTCGATCTCCATGAAGTCCAGGGTTCCGGTCATGTTCACCTCGGCGAGTTGAAGTGGCCGCGTTTGAGGAACTGCCCCTCGCCGGGTTTGCCGAGGTATTGACCCTTGTCGACGATGATCTTGCCTCGTGAAAGGACGGTTTCGCTGACGCCGCGGACTTTCATTCCCTCGTAGGCGCTGTAGTCGACATTCATGTGGTGTGTCTTGGCGCTGATCGTCTTTTCGGCCTCGGGATCGAAGATCACGATGTCCGCATCGGAGCCGACCGCTATGGTTCCCTTACGCGGGAACAGTCCGAAGATGCGCGCGGGGGAGGTGGAGACGAGCTCGACGAACCGATTGGGGCTGATCCGGCCGGCGACGACGCCACCATTGAAGACCAGGCTCATCCGATCCTCGACGCCGGGTCCGCCGTTGGGGATTTTGGAGAAGTCTCCGCGTCCGAGCTCTTTCTGTTCCTTGAAGCAGAAGGGGCAATGATCGGTGGAGATCGCCTGAAGATCGTTGAACTGCAGACCGCGCCAGAGCTTCTCCTGATTCTCCTTCGGCCGCAGCGGAGGGGTCATCACGTATTTCGCGCCTTCGAAGTTTTCGCGCTCGTAGTCGCTCTGATCGAGGAAGAGGTACTGCGGGCAGGTCTCGGCGTAGGCCGGAATGCCGGCGTCGCGCGCTTCGACCACCTTCCGCAGCGCATCATCACAACTGAGGTGAACGATGTAGACCGGAGCCCCGGCCATCTCGGCGAGAGCGATGGCCCGACCGGTCCCTTCGGCCTCGGCTTTGGTCGGGCGGGTGAGGGCATGGTACTTCGGCGCGGTGCGGCCTTCGGCCAGCGCCCGCTTCACCAGGACGTCGATGACCAGTCCGTTCTCCGCGTGCATGCAGACCAGGCCCCCGGCTTCTCCGGCGGTGCTCATCGCCTTGAAGATGGTGCCGTCGTCGACGAGAAACACGCCGGGGTAGGCCATGAAGAGCTTGAAGCTGGAGATGCCCTCGTTGATCAGATCCTTCATCTCGGGGAGGCGCGAGTCCGGCAGATCGGTGCAGATCATGTGGAAGCCGTAATCGATGGCGGTCTTTCCTTCCGCCTTCGCGAACCAGGTATCGAGCGCCCCACGGAGAGCCTGGCCGTGCGACTGGACGGCGAAATCGATGATCGTGGTGGTGCCGCCGTGTGCGGCGGCGATGGTCCCGGTGCGGAAATCGTCCGACGACGAGGTGCCGCCGAACGGCAGCTCCATGTGGGTGTGGGCGTCGATGCCTCCCGGAATCACCCATTTTCCGGACGCGTCGATCACCTTGTCTGCTTCCATTTCGAGCTTCCGGCCGATCAGCGTGACGATTCCGTCCTCGATCAGAATGTCGGCGTTGTAGTCGTCGACCGCGGTGATGATGCGACCGTTCCGGATCAAAGTCCTCATCCCATCCTCCCGTTTCAAACCGTGGCGAATGCCGCATCGAGCGCGGCGACCAGTTCATCCATATCCGATTTCGTGGCGATCAGCGGAGGCCCGAGGCGGATGACGTTGCCATGCAGCCCGCCCTTGCCAATCAGCACGCCGCGCCGGCGGGTCTCTTCGAATACCTTCAGGACCGCCGCGGAGTCCGGCTCCTTCGTCTTCCGGTCGGTGACGCATTCAATGGCCTGCATCAGCCCCATGCCGCGGACGTCGCCGATCACCGGATACTTCTCCTTCAACGCTTCCAGCTTCTGGCGAAGGTAGCCACCGACCACGGCGGCATTGCGGGGAAGCTCATTCTCTTCGATCACCCGGATGGTCGCCAGTGCGGCAGCCGAGGTGACCGGGTTGCCACCGAACGTGGAGAAAGTCAGGGAGGGGTACTTGTCCGCGACCTCGGGGGTGGCGATGGTCGCGCCGATGGGCGTGCCGTTTCCGAGGCCCTTGGCGAAGGTCATGATCTCGGGCTCGACGTCCCAGTGCTCAATGCCGCACCAGCGATCTCCGGTCCGTCCCCATCCGGTCTGGACCTCGTCGGCGATGAAGATTCCGCCATAGCGGCGAATGATCGAGGTGACCTCCTTGAAGTACTCCTTCGGCGGCGTGATGAATCCACCGACGCCGAGGATGGGCTCGGCGATCATGCCGGCGATCTGGCCATCGGTGGTGGTCTGAATCAGTTCCTCGATGTCTTTTGCGCAGGCGAGATCGCAGGAGGGGTATTCGAGTTTCAGTGGACAGCGATAGCAGTAGGGAGCCATCGCGTGCTTGATGCCGGGGACGTAGGTTCCGCCGTGGCGCCAGGTGGAGTGGCCGGCCATGCTCATGGCGAGCATGCCGCGACCGCTGTAGGAATGTCGGAGGGCGATGATCTCCTGGCGGCCGGTGTAGAGCCGGGCGAGGACCACGGCGGTCTCGTCAGCTTCGGTGCCGCTGTTGGTGAAGAAGGTCTTTTTCAGCCGCCCCGGTGTGACCTCGGCCATTTTTTCCGCCAGATCGGCCTGCGGACGATTGATGTAGAGCGCGGAGGTGTGGACCACCGTGTTGACCTGCCGGGTGATCGCCTCGGTGACGACCGGATTGCAATGGCCCACCGAGACGGTGAGGACACCGCCGAAACAGTCGAGGTACCGGCGACCCTGATCGTCCCAGACGTGCATCCCTTCGCCGCGGTCGATGACCAGCGGCTCACGGTAGTAGGTTGCCGCGCACGGCCATAGGTACTCCTTCTGTTTCGCAATGGTGTCGCTGGCCGTTGCCGGTGTCGTTTCCATGGTCTCGGACATTGATTCCTCTTCGATCCGTGCCGTTGGCGGCACCTTCAACTCTCTTTGGTGACGGGCTCGGGCTCCTGTGGTGCATATCCTTCGGCGTCGTGTCCGCCGTGGTACTCGAGGGTGTCGGGCCGTTTGATCTGAGATTGGGGAACGATCTGATTCCGGCGCAATCCGCGGAAACTCTCGAGATTCGTCCATCCACGATCCGCATTCTTCTCCATGAAGGCGGTCATCTCGCCGAGGAGCTGTCGGATGACGTTGGGTCCGACCGCGTGGTCGAGCATGGCCGCGGTACAAACCTGGACCGTTCCGCAGCCGAGCAGGAAGTAGTTCAATGCGTGGGAAAACTCGGAGATTCCTCCGATTCCGGAGAATGCGCGATCGGGGAATGCCTGAGTGAGCTGAGCCATCTTGGCCAGCGAGAGCGGCAGGATGGCCGGCCCTCCCAGGCCCCCGCTGGAGGTGAGTCCATCGACGCTCATCTCGAACTCCAGGGTTTCCGGATCGACCAGTGGCAGGGAGGGGAAGGTGTTGGACGAGCAGATTGCATCGGCTCCGCCGGCGAATGCGCCGCGTGCCTCGATCACGATGTCGGTGGTCGAGGGGGCGAGCTTGACCCAGACCGGAATGGTGGCGACCTCTTTGACCACGCGGGTGACCTGGTTGCAGAGCCGCTCGTTGCGTCCAATGTTCGAGCCCATGTCGTCGCGGTCCATGTGAGGGCAGGAGAAGTTCATCTCGATGCCGTCCGCCCCCGCCTCCTGGACTGCGCGGGTGAGGGTCTGCCAATGCTCCAGCTCGCGCTCGTTCTCGGACCCGGCCATGATGGATGCGATGAGCATCTTCGTCGGGTGGGCCGCCTTGATCCGCTCGATCCGAGGCACCCACCAGTCGAGCGGCTTGTCGGAGATGAGCTCCCAGTTCCACGACGAGTGGAGGACGGAGTCGTTCCGCTTCTTCATGGAGATCCGGGACGAGGTCACGTCGGTCCGGAGGAACTTGGTTTTCGGCCCCTTGACGTTGACCACCGGATGCATGCCGATCGTCTTGGTCACCACCCCACCCCAGCCGGCGTCGAACGCCCGCATGATGTTCGAGTCCGATTCGGTCGGCGGTGCCGACGACAGGAGAAACGGATTCTCGAATCGAAGCCCGGTAAACGTCACCGACAGGTCGACTGCCATGCTCTCCTCCTCTCTGGGAAACGTCGATTATAGCGCCTGATCATGGCAACTCCCGACTCCCGTCGACGAGACGGTGTGAGAACTGCGACTACGACATCCAGTTCACACCCGCTTCGCGATTCCACTTGGTGGTGAATTTCTTCGAACGGGTCCAGAACTCGATCGATCCATGTCCGGTGATGTCGCCGACGCCGAACTTCGACTCGTTCCAGCCGCCGAAGCCGAAGGGCTCGCGCGGCACCGGGACACCGACGTTCACCCCGACCATTCCGGCACTGGCGCGCTCCATCGCGTAGCGGGCGAGTCCGCCGCTCTCGGTGTAGACCGAGGAGGCGTTTCCGTAAGGGTTGCCGTTCTCGACCTCGAGGGCCGCGTCGAGATCCTTCGTCCGAACGATAGAGAGCACGGGTCCGAACACCTCTTCGCGTGCGATCTTCATCTCCGGCCGGACATGATCAATCACGGTCGGGCCGACCCAGAAGCCCCCCTCTCGTCCTGCGACCACGGCGCCGCGTCCATCGACGAGGATGGTGGCACCCTCCTGTTCCGCCTCGGTGATATACCGCTCGATTCGCTCTTTCGCCTGGGCGGAGATCACCGGCCCGACGTCCTTTCCGGGGACAAGGTTCCTGGCGAATTCGACGAGGCGCTCGACGACGGGATCGGTGGCTCCGACCGCAACCATGACCGACGCGGCCATGCAGCGCTGTCCGGCGCAACCGGACATCGAAGCAGCCACATTGCCCGCGGTCATCTCGACGTCGGCATCCGGCAGAACGATCAGATGATTCTTCGCACCGCCGAGCGCGAGGACCCGTTTGAGATTGGAGGTTCCGCGGCGATAGACGATCTTCGCGACTTTCGTGGAGCCGACGAAGCTGATCGCGTCGATTCCGGGATGATCGCAAATTGCCTCGACCGCCTCCTGGCCCCCGTGGACGATGTTGAGCACGCCGTCGGGAAGTCCGGCGTCGCGGAGCAGCTCGGCGATGCGCCGGGCACTGAGGGGAACCTGTTCGGAGGGCTTGAGCAGCATGCAGTTGCCCAGCGCGATCGCGTTCGGGATGGTCCAGTTGGGAACCATGTTCGGAAAGTTGAAAGGGGTGATCGAAGCGACCACCCCGACGGGATAGCGTTCGACGCGGCATTCGACGCCGCGGGAGACCTCGAGAACCGAGCCGGTGACGATCTGCGGAAGGGAGCAGGCGAACTCGGAAAGCTCGGCGGACTTGAGCACCTCCGCTCTGGCTTCCGGGAGGACCTTGCCATTCTCCTCGCTGACCAGGGCGGCGAGCTCGTCGAGGTTCTGTTCGAGCAGGGACTTGTAGCGGTAGAAGACCTGGACGCGCTCCTTGAGGGGCCGGTCGGACCAGCCGGGCAGGGCGGCGCGGGCGGACTCCACCGCCTGGTCCACCTCGGCGGAGGTGGAGAGGGGGACGCGGGAGAGAAGCGTGCCGTCGGCGGGGTCGAGGACGTCGAGAGTCCGGCCGGAGCCGGGGATGAACTTTCCCCCGATGTAGTTCTGCACGTCGGGATACCTGGTGCTGACCGCGAGCTCCGTCATGGTGGCCCTCCATCTGTCGACTTGAAAGGAAACGTCCATTATGCCACCGGAAGGGGGCAACGGAGGTGTGAAGAGCGGCCTGCTTGTGGGATTCGTGCTGTGCTACGATTTTGCCCGGACCCGAACAGTTCCTTCAATCTGCTCCCGGGAAAGGTTGTGCAGTGGCAACGATCGCTGAACAGGTAGTTCAGGAGCTCTCGCCTTACCTCGGTCCCTTCAACGCGAAGATTGCTGTCCGCAGCTTCGCGCAGCGTGTGCTCAACCTCACGCCGGAGGAATTGACCGAGCAGCACCTGACGGCTCTGCTGACCGCTCTCGAGCCGATGCTGCGAACGATGGCGGGAGGTCCGACCACGGAGAAGCTCCTCGCCCAGATCAAATTGGAGGTTCACTGATGCGGTTCCGGTGGTTGTTCGTTTTTCCTCTCGCCTGGGGTGTGGCGTTTCTGGTTCTCGGCGCGGTGTTTTCCGGGGCAGAGTCCCATTCCGTCTTTCTCCGCTCCGAGATCGAGATGGCCAAGGCTCTCGCGCTGCTCGGAGCCATGGGCGCGGCCCTGGCGCATCAGCCGGGTGAACATCTGCGACGGGCCTGGATGCTCGTTGGCGTCGGATACGGGTTGTTTCTCTTCCGGGATCTGCGCTCGGTCCCGGCGATCTCGGCGGCGATTCCGGGGAGCGTGATCGAGCCGGTGAGTGCCGTCCTGGTCATCGGCGGAAACGTGAGCATCTTTCTCGGCATCTACATGCTGGCCCGAACCTGGAAGATGGCCGGCCTGGCTCTGCCGGGAACGCGCCGCGATCGGGTGATGGTCGCGGTGGTGGTGACGGTCGTGTCGATGGTGCTGGTCGGGCCCGGGATCATCCGCACCGGGCAGACCTGGTTCGGTGGCGACTGGACCGCCGTGCCGGGATTCGTGTCGTCGATCGGCGACCTCGCGGTGCTGATCCTGATCGCACCGCTGCTGATGACCGTGTGGGCACTGCGGAAAGGGCTGTTCGCCTGGCCGTGGATCCTGCTCACCATCGGCGCTTCGATCTGGATGTTCTACGACGCCATCGGACTGACCGGTTCGTCACTCGGACTCTCCGCCGCACAATCGCAGATGCTCGCGGAGCTCGCCCGGGGGGTGGCGTGCGCGTTCTACTTCTCCGCCGGTCTGGCCCAGCGGTGGATTGCGATGGGAGGGTGGAAGGTTCCGGGAAGGTCGGAGACGCCACACCCGGCGTCGGCCTGAGATGTTCAGCGCCCCTCCGTCTCTGCCGGAGTTCATCCGGAGTCGGCTCGCTCTGGAACGGCGGGCGTGGACTCTGGAGTCAGGAATCGATCGTCTCTTTCTCGGCGTAATCGAGGCTTCGTTTCATCGATCAGGGGCCGCTGACGGGGCGGCGTTGCTCATCTTCACGACATCCCAGCGGGAGTTTCCCTGGCTGGAATCCCGCTTATCCGCGTCAGACTGGCGGCAACCCGGATTCCGCTGTGTTCTCCCGCTCCAGTGGCTCGGGTTGTCTCCCCGGCTTCCGCGGCTCCATGACCTCACGCCGTCCGGCCTTACGGCTGAGCATCGCCGAGCTGGTGGGGGCGCTCGCACCTTCGGCGCTGATTTCTTGGTCGAGTCTGCTCCGTACTGGGGCGGCCTGGCTGCCACCTCGGTCGCCGTGCGCATCGAGACGTCGCGGGTTCGCGCGCGGTTCTTCTCGGACCAGGCACGATAAGCCTCCTTCGGGGTGATCGACTTCCCGAAGAGGCTGGCCGTGCGACGTCTGCTTCCGCGGGCGGGATGGTCGCCTGCGGTATCGCGGACGATTCAGATCTTCCCGGTCTCGATCTGTTCCGCGGTGCGGGGGCTCTCGCAGGATGCGCCTCGTCTGCTCCGGTGGAGATCGTCCGTCGATCCGGGGATACTGTACCCGCAAGGGCTCCGTATCGCTGGCCTCACGCCCCCTGGGCGGGTGGTGGCGAAGGGTGGCGCCGCTGGCGATGGCGCGGATGGTGCCGGACGGTCCCGATCATTTCGCGGTTCCGGGAACTGCGCCGGGGCGAGACCTGGCTTCGAGGCTTCGAGGGTCCCATTGCGCTGGTGTGGGGCATGAGCGATCCCATCCTGGGGGAGGCTGGTCGACCGGCAGCGAGCGGGAGCTTCACCCTGTCCGGGTCGAGCGCACGAACGCCGGTCATTTCCCCCAGGAGGAGTCCCGGAGCCGATTGCGGATGTCATCCGCGAGGCCGAACCCGTGCCGCTTCCGCGGCAGTGACTGCGTTGGCCCCGCACAGATGGTCCGCGAGCAGTCGAACCCACTCCCTCCCAGGCCCGAGGTTCGATTGTCGTACTCGAATCCCTGGATCCCGTTCTCCGCAGGGGTGACCGCGCGGCGCTCCTTGGGCTCTTCCTGTTTTCGCGGGGCCCGCGATCCGAGCCGCTCGAGCGCAGTCCTGGCGTAGAATCGTGACCATGCGTGCTCTGATCAAGCTGGTGATTCTCGTCGCGGTCCTCTATTTCGCCTGGACTCTTTCCCGCCCGTGGCGGGAGCGTCTGGGATCGTCGGCAGACGAAAGCGCCGGCGGTGGGACCAGCCCGTGCGTCAGCGCGGCAATGGCGGCGTCGGATGCGTGGGGATCGGGGATCGGCCGTTTCGTGAATCCGCCCGTGGACCGGGAAGCCTGGTCGAGTTTCCGTTCCGACATCGACGGCCGGATCTCCTCGGCGCAGTCAGAGTGCGGCTGTTTCGATGACTCCTGCGCCACTGCACGGCAGGCTCTCTCGGAGCTGTCCTCGCTGGTCAGCGACCTCGATTCATCGGTGCAATCCGGCTCTCCGCCGGACAACGATCTCGCTCAGCGGCAGGAATCGGTCGACAGGGCCATCGAGCACGCCGGCGATCTCGCCCGCAAGGCGGAGTGAAGCTCCCGTACCGCCTTCGGGCGGACGTGGAAACCAGGGTTCCTGAGAATCCCCTTCGGTTGTCTTTTCCCGATCGTGAAAAACGGCCGGCCAAACCCATCGCCCGGATGAGCATGGCAAGGCCCGATGAGCGCAGTGTCCGGTTGCGTTCCTTTTCCGGTCGGACTGGTTACTCCGCAGGCTGTGCCACCTGAATGCTCTGCTCCTGAACCTCGAGGAATGCAGGCTGCTGGTCGAGATCTGTCTGGTGTCGGGTGGGAGCGGCTCGCAGGAATCTGCGAGACGCTCGAGGATTCCCTCACGGTGGCGTCTGAGATCTGCACGGTCTGCTCCGGATTGATGTCGATCGGCTTCTCCTTCGGCTGATCACCACCAGGGCGAACATCCGCGACCCGTTCTGCTCGACCCAGAACCCGCGGTCGGTGGGAACCTCCGGGACCTGCACGCTGCCCTCGAACTTCTGACCGGCATCTCTGCCGGATTCTCCAGGATCGTCGCCAGGGTCAGAGTGGAGGACGCGGCAGTGTCGGTGGCCGGAGTCTCCGGAGCGAATGTCGCGGTGGCTTCGGGTGGTGGCGGGAGGTTTTCGCCTTCCGGTTGTCCGGAGGGAAGGGGCCACAGGTACCGGATCAGTCCGGCGAGGACGATGACCGCCAGGATGATCACGACCCATGGAGCTCCCCTGCGGGATGTCTCTGCCTCGAATCTCGGATCTGCCATGGTCACTCTCCTTTCCGGATTCCGCCGGGGAATCCGATTGCATCATCTGAAAGTGCAAGAGCGGTTCCCCCGCGACACACGTCTTCACCGGGATTGCCACGTTGACCTCTTCCGGTCAGGAGCTCGATGCGAACGGGGCAGTGCACGTGGAATGCGGCACGGAACTGCAGCGAAGTCCGCGGGAGGTCATCCGGCAGCGGGGTGGATCCGGTCAGGGAATCTCGTCTCATCGCCTCTCCGGAGACTGAGACGGACACGAGTACCGGGATTCCAACGAAGCGGGTTGGGACGCCGCGGCCTTCAGGCTGAATTGCAGGGTGGGCGTGATCTGCATCACGCGCGTTCCCGCGGATCGAAACGTACGATGGCGTCCAAGAGTCGAGTGAAACGAGGGGCGTAAGCCCCTTTTTTTGGTCCCTTTCCCCGCTGAAAAATGACGAGGTGGCAACGACCTGATGGACGGGTATCTGTGGAAGGTGTATTCAGCGGTACCGGCGAGCGCCGCCGTTCTCGGCCTGATCACCACATTGCACGTTGCCCTTCTGATGCTGCTCCGGCATCGGGTGGAGGCGCGGGGCTTTCGCCTCTTCCTGTTGATTCCCTCTCTGTTGCTCATCGCTGCTCCCTGGATTTTTCCGGTACCGATCTGGCTCTTTTCCGGGGTGCTCTTCCATCTCCTGTGGGTGAGGTTGTGTGAGAGGCTGGTCCGCCCGGTACGGATCGCGACGCCTCCGCCGGCAAAGGGTGCCGAGACTCCGGTGTCGTCACCCGCCCCCCGACCGGGACGCCGGGGCTTTCAACCACTCCCGGTGCTCGCGGTGGTTCCCGAGACCGAGGAGATCCGCACATTCCGGGTTGTGCGTCCTCCTGGCTTCAGCTTTCAGCCGGGGCAGTTTCTGATCGTGCGGGTGGTGATCGATGGCTCCACTCTCACCCGTTGTTATTCGATCAGCTCTTCACCCGCGGCCGCGGGGTATCTCGAGATTTCCGTCCGCAATCAGGGGAAGGTCTCGGCATTCCTGCACGGAACCCTTCAGCCCGGCGGGGTCATCGAGGTCCAGGGGCCGGGAGGGTCCTTCATTCATCCGGGCCCGGGCGACCAGCCGCTCGCGCTCGTGGCCGCGGGGATCGGAATCACTCCGCTGCTGAGCGTGCTCCGGCACACGCTCGAGTGTGAGCCGGAGCGAAGGGTGGCACTCGTGCTCTCCGCTCGCGGAGAAGAGCACGTCCCGTTTCTGGACGATCTCCGGCTGCTGCGAAAGCGCCATCCGCAGTTCCGGCTGGCGCTCACGCTGAGCCGAGGGACCGACAAGCCCGAGTTCTTTTCCGGACGCATCGACCGTGGGCTTCTGGAGTCGGTCATCGAGGATCCGGAGCACTCGATCTGCTTCATCTGCGGGCCGCTTCCGATGATCGACGGCACCCGGGAGCTCCTTCGCACGCTCGGTGTGCCGGACTCGCAGATCCATTTCGAGAAATTCGAAGCCGCGGTGGCCAGTGCCACGGCGATCGCCGCACCGGCCCGGGAGGCAGGTGCAGGTGCCGTGAAGGTAACCCTTCGAGAAAGTGGAAGAGTCCTGCAGATGCACAGTGGCGAATCGATTCTGGATGCGGCGGAAGCCGCCGGAGAGGAGCTTCCCTCGATGTGCCGGGCGGGCGTCTGTGGCACCTGCCAGATCCGGCTGCTCGAGGGCGAAGTGGATGGCGATTTCGATCACCTCGATCCGGAGGATCGGGATGCCGGTTTCATTCTGGCCTGCATCGCCCGGCCGATGACCGACTGTGTGATCGAGGCATGAAACCAAGGAGAGTCCGCGAGCAATGACCACGGTGAGCAGTGAGATCCGCCCGGTGGAGTCGAGACGAAAGACGCGCGAGCCGCTTCTGCCCGCGGGATCGCTTCTGAGTGCCGTCGCCCTCGCGATCCTCGCCGGGATCCTGGTGGCCATCTGGGTTCTCTGGTATCAGCACGGATGGGACTACTACCTCACTCCGATCGGAGTGCGGGGCTACTCGAAAATGCACAAGGCACTCCGTCCGTCCGGAGCGATCGGAAACCTGCTCGGGATCGTCGGAACGCTGGTGATGTTCTCGACCCTGCTGTACGTCGCTCGCAAGCGCATCCGGCCTCTGCGCAAACTGGGAAAGATGAAGGGCTGGCTGGAGTTCCACGTCTTCTGCGGATTGTTCGGCCCGATCCTGATCACCTTCCACACGTCCTTCAAATTCAACGGCATCATCTCGGTGGCGTACTGGTCGATGGTCCTGGTGGTGCTGTCGGGATTCGTCGGGCGGTATCTCTACGTCCGGATCCCCAAGACCATTCGCGGGCAGGAGCTGAGCCGTGAGGAGATCGAACAGCGGGTGCGGGATCTCAAGGCGCAGCTCGCCGAGACCACTCTGCCGGTTCATCTGCTGCTGCGGATCGAAGAGGTGGAGCAGGACCTGGCGCCGAAGGAGAACCGGACGTTCGTGCAGCTCATTGCCGACGGGTTCCGGGCGCGCCGGATGCTGGCCACGCTCCGGAAGGAGATCCGACACGCCGGTCTCAGCCGGGAACTGCTCCATGACGCTCTGGACGTCGTGCATGAGCGTGCGGTGCTGGTCCGCCGCATCGCCCATCTCAAACGGACCCGGCAGCTCTTCCAGATGTGGCACGTGTTCCACCAGCCGCTGGTCTGGGTGATGTTCCTGATCTTCGCAATTCATCTCGCAGTCGCACTCTATTTCGGTTACACGATTTTCGGGCGCTGATGGAGGCCTCGATGGACTCGAATGATGTTCGTGACGAATGGAAACGCCGGATCGGGCTGGCGGGTCTGTGCACCCTGGTGCTGATGATCGCCGCCTTGCCCGCCGCGGCCCAGGTGGGACGGCTGATCTCTCCCGGACCGCTGACGCGGGCGCACGAAAAGCTCGAGGGCATCTCGAACTGCGACAAGTGCCACGAGAAGGGAAACCGGGTCTCGGCTGACCGATGCCTCGCCTGTCACAAACCGATCGCGGAGAGAATGGCTGCCCACAAGGGAGTCCATCGCGACGTGACCGGCGAATGCGAGAACTGCCACGTCGAGCACATGGGACGTGACGCCGAGCTCCGGCCATTCGAAACGAAGAACTTCGACCACCAGGCGGAGACCGGATTCGCACTCACCGGCAAGCACGCTTCTCTGGCTGCGAAATGCGACAGTTGCCACAAGACCCGTTCATTTCTCGGACTCAGCTCCGCCTGCGCATCCTGCCATCAGGATCCTCACAAGGGCCGTCTCGGCAACCGGTGTGAGCAGTGCCACTCGGTGAATGTCGGATTCAAGGAGACCGGCAAGAGCTTCGATCACTCGAAGACAGCCTTTCCCCTGGTGGGAGGACACCAGAGGGTGGCCTGCGAAAAGTGCCATCAGAACCAGGTGTTCAAGGGGCTGAAATTCGCCTCCTGTACCGACTGTCACACCAATCCTCACAAGGCGAGACTCGGAACCAACTGCAGCTCCTGTCATACGCCGGTGAGCTGGAAGGTGGAGAACTTCGACCATTCGAAGACCGGGGCTCCTCTGCTCGGAAAGCACCGGACGGTGGCCTGCGCGAAGTGTCATCAGAAGCCGGCGACAGAGGTCAGGTTGTCGATGAAGCCGTGCGCGGCCTGTCACGCCGACCCGCACAAGGGGAACTTCGGCGGGAAAGACTGCAGTGCGTGTCACAATGAGAGCGGATTCGGAAATGCGCCGTTCGATCATCAGGCGCGGACGAAATTCGCACTGGAGGGAAAGCACGCAACCCTCGAGTGCACCGCGTGCCACAAGCAGCCCCGCGGCCGCACCGCACGAACCCTCGATTTCCGGGGATTGAAGACCGCCTGTGTCGCCTGTCACAGTGATCCTCATGGGGGGCAGTTCGGTCAGGCGTGCGAGCAGTGTCACACCGCGGCGACCTTCCGTGTCACCACGTTCGAGCATCCCCGTTTCCCGGCGTTCTATGCCGGTCAGCATGCGAAGGTCACCTGCGAGCAGTGCCACCGCACCGGCACGCGCGGAACCCCGGGGCCGAAGACTCCTGCCGTTGCGACCCGTGTCTACAAAGGGCTCTCCACCGACTGCGTCACCTGTCACAAGGACGTCCACCTCGGGCAGCTCGGCTCGAAGTGCGAGTCGTGTCACTCGGTGGATGCGGAGAAGTTCGCTCCCAACGGCTTCGATCACCAGGCCACCGGTTTTCCGCTGACCGGCAAACACCTGACGGTGACCTGTCACGACTGCCACAAGAAGGAGACCGGTGCCTTTCCCGCGGGCAGCGGAACCGCGGTCCGACTCAAGGGCCTCTCATCCCAATGCGCAGCCTGCCACAAGGATCCCCATCTGGGGCAGGTGGGCAGCGACTGCCGCTCCTGCCACGACACGACGCAGTTCGCGATCCGAACCTATCAGCACCGAGGTCTGAAGGGTTTCTTCCGCGGCAAACACCTCACCGCGGCCTGTGGTGACTGCCACCGGAAGGTCGAGATGGATTTTCCCGCCGGGCATGGAGTGGCGGTTCAGCTCTCCGGGCTGGGAGGGAGCTGTACCAGCTGTCATACCGATCCCCATGGGGGCCAGCTCGGAGCGGCTTGCGACACCTGCCATTCCCCCGAGGCCGCATGGAAGAGTGCGTCCAGAGCGTTCCACAAGGCCGGGCTGTTCCCGCTGGAGGGACGGCATCTGATCACCCCCTGTGCCGACTGCCACTGGAATGGCGTGATCAAAGGCACTCCGACGGCGTGCTACGACTGCCATTGGATCCGCCGTCAGGACGACAAGTACCAGACGCGACTCGGCAATCAGTGCGAGCTGTGTCACCGTCCGACTTCCTGGGCTGCCACGAACTGGGACCACACCGCACGCACCGGATTCGCGCTGAGCGGAGTCCACCGCACCCTGGCGTGCGATCAGTGCCACAGGGATGCGAACTTCGCCGGAACACCGACCGGCTGTGTGGATTGTCATCGGGAGGACTACGACCGCGCCGAGGATCCGAACCACGTGAAGGCGGGATTCCCGACGACCTGTGAGAACTGCCATCGGCCCTCCGACAGCTCGTGGAATCAGGCCCGGTTCGATCACGCGACATTTCCGCTTGCGGGGGTACACGCTTCACAGCCCTGTACCGCGTGCCATCAGAACGACGTCTATGCCGGGACCTCCCGCAATTGCGTCGGCTGTCATCAGGCCGACTTCGATGGCTCCCTCAATCCGAATCATGCCGCGGCCGGATTCGCCAGCTCATGCGACGACTGCCATCGTTTCGCGGACAGCTCATGGAGCCAGGGTCAGTATTCGCATACGGTCTGGCCGCTGCAGGGGCTGCATGCCGACCAGACCTGCGTCACCTGTCACGGCTCGGGCGTCTATCAGGGATTGGCGAACAGCTGTGTGTCCTGTCACCAGAGCGACTATGATCAGTCGCAGAATCCGCCCCATGCCTCGGTCGGATTTCCCCTGGCCTGCGAGGGTTGTCACAATCCGACCGATACGAGCTGGCAGCAGGGCCGCTTCGATCACGCCACCTTCCCGCTGGCCGGCGTTCACCTCAGTCAGCCCTGCGATGCCTGTCATCAGAACGGAGTCTATGCAGGGACGGCGCGAACGTGCGTGGGCTGCCATCAGTCGGTCTATGACTCGTCGCGGAATCCGAATCACGTCGCGGCGATGTTCCCCGCGACCTGCGACAGTTGTCACCGATTCAGTGATACGAGCTGGCAGCAGGGAACCTACGACCACGCCACATTCCCTCTCGCCGGCGTTCATGCGACCCGGCCCTGCAATGCCTGTCATCAGAACGACGTCTTTGCCGGCACCGCACGTACCTGTTATGGATGCCATCAGTCGAACTTCGAGCAGGCGGCGGATCCGAATCATGTGACGGCCGGATTTCCGACGACCTGCGACACCTGTCACAAGTACACCGACACGAGCTGGAACCAGGGGGTCTTCGACCACTCGACCTTCGCTCTGCTGGGCGTGCACGCGACGCAGACGTGCAACGGATGCCATCAGAACGGCGTCTTTGCGGGCACCCCGCGCACCTGCTACGGATGCCATCAGTCGAACTTCGAGCAGGCGGCGGATCCGAATCATCTGACGGCCGGATTCCCGACGAGCTGCGATACGTGTCACCAGTACACCGACACGAGCTGGAATCAGGGGGTCTTCGATCACTCGACGTTCGCACTGCTGGGTGCGCACGCGACGGAGACGTGCAACGGGTGCCATCAGAACGGCGTGTTCGCCGGCACCCCACGCACCTGCTACGGATGCCATCAGCCGGACTTCGAGCAGGCAGCGGATCCGAATCATCTGACGGCCGGATTCCCGACGACCTGCGATACGTGCCACAAGTACAGCGATACGAACTGGAATCAGGCGGTGTTCGACCACTCCACGTTTGCTCTGCTGGGCGTGCATGCGACGCAGACCTGCAGTGCGTGTCATCAGAACGGTGTGTACGCAGGTACCGCGCGGACCTGCTACGGATGCCATCAGACGAATTACGATCAGGCCACCGATCCGAATCATGTCGCGGCCGGATTCGCGACAACCTGCGATGACTGTCATCGCTACACCGACACGAGCTGGGATCAGTTCGTCTTCAATCACTCGAGTTTCACCCTCGCTGGAGTCCATGCGAGCCAGACGTGCAACGCCTGTCATCGGAACGACGTATTCGCCGGGACGCCGCGGACCTGCTACGGATGCCATCAGACGAAGTACGAGCAGACCACCGACCCGAATCACATCACCGCGGGATTCCCGACGACGTGCGATGACTGCCACAAGTTCACCGACAGCTCGTGGACTCAGGGCGTCTTCGACCACTCGACCTTCCCGCTGGCCGGAGTGCACCTGACCCAGCCCTGCGATGCCTGCCACCGCAACGGGGTCTACGCGGGGACGCCGCGCACCTGCTACGGATGCCATCAGACGAAGTACGAGCAGACCACCGATCCGAATCACATCACCGCGGGATTCCCGACGACGTGCGACGACTGCCACAAGTTCAGCGACAGCTCGTGGACCCAGGGGGTCTTCGACCACTCGACGTTCCCTCTGGCCGGAGTGCACCTGACCCAGCCCTGCGATGCCTGTCACCGCAACGGGGTCTACGCGGGGACGCCGCGGACCTGCTACGGATGCCATCAGACGAAGTACGAGCAGACCCGCGATCCCAATCACATCGCGGCCGGGTTCCCCACGAGCTGCGAGACCTGCCACCGATTCAGTGATGCGCGCTGGGAGCAGGGGGTGTTCAACCACACCTGGTTCCCGATCACCAGCGGCCGGCACTCCGGCAATCCCTGCAGTGCCTGTCACACCGACCCGAACAACTACATGGTGTTCAGTTGCACCACCGGTTGCCATTCGAGAAGCGAGACCGACGGGCACCATCGGGAGGTCTCGGGGTACACCTACGATTCGGCGGCCTGCTACTCCTGCCATCCCCAGGGACGTGGTGATTGAGGAGATGATGATGAACAGACGGCTCAGCAGCTTTCTCGTCCTTCTGATCTTCGGCTCGATCCTCATCGGTGCTCCGGCGTTCGGGGAGCAGCCCGCCGCCTGGTCCGGCCGGTTTTCCCTCTTCGGGATGGTCCAGAATGCGAAGTACGACGATGGCTCCACCCGTGATTTCAGCGAGTTGACAAGTTGGTTCACGTTCCGGTCGAAGGACGACGGAAACGACGGGCTGGAGTTCTCCTTCGACGTCCGTGCGAGTGCCTATCCCTCGAGCGAAGAGCGGGACAGCCGGACCAGTCTCTACGACGCCTGGATCGGGACCCGGATGGCGAATGGGTCGGTGATCGTTCGGGCCGGCCAGATGTGGTTGAACGAGCTGGGAGGGTTGGGGCAGGTGGGTGGCCTGATGGCCGAGTATCGGACCAGCGGAGCCCGCGGCACCCCCCGTTTCAGGATGGGATTGTTCGGCGGGATGGAGCCGACCATCTACGACGTCGACTATGTCTCGGGAGTCACCAAGGGAGGCGTGTGGGCGGCTTACGACGCCGGGACCACCAGCCGTCGGCACGTTCTCGGCTGGGTCCTGATCAAGGACGAGAGCCTGACCGAGCGATCCGTGGTGACCACCACGAATTTCATCCCGGTCGGGCGAACCTTCCTGCTCTATCAGTCGGCACAGTACGATCTCAGTGGACCAGGCGGAGAGGGCAAGGGTGGACTGCACTACCTGTTCGCGAACGCCCGCTACGTTCCCACCTCCCGGGTCGAGCTGATGGGAAACTATCATCGAGGGCGTTCGATCAATGCGCGGATGATCACTCAGGACATTCTGAACGGCCGCGCGATCGACCAGCAGGCTCTCGACGGCTATCTGTTCGAGTCGGTCGGTGGGCGGATCACGGTCCAGGTGATGAAGAACCTCCGGGTCTACGCGGGATACGCGAGTGACCGCAACAATCGGGAGGACAAGGCCTCCGGGCGGATCACCGCGGGCCTCTGGACTTCCAATGTCGCCGGCAGCGGGGTCGATCTCACCGTGTCGGACAACCACATCGAGCGGGACAGCGGGACCTACGATGCCTGGTATCTGTCGCTCGGACGAAGTTTCGGGCCCCGGCTCTATCTGTCGGCCGACTACTCGACTTCACTCTCGGTGGTGCGGATCATCGATTCCACCGGAGCGATCATCGAAAACCGGCCGGAGACGAAACGATATGGCCTGAATGGAGTCTGGAACATGAGCCGGCATCTCTCGCTGATGCTGAACGCGGAGGAGTTGAAGGACACCACATCCACGGATGATCGGCTGCAACTGGGGCTGACCTGGCGGTTCTGATCGCGTATCGAGCGCCTCGTCTCAGCCTCGGAACTGCTTCCAGGCAATGTGGAGCCAGTCGGAAAGGGTGACGGAGGCGAAAATCGAGCTCACCATGCGGGTGAGGCGAGGGGCGAGGATGATGCCGCCGGCGAGCGCGGTCGCAACCCAGGGGCCGCTGCACCAGGGGCAGGTGAGGAGGTCGCCGGTTGCCCGCTGCAGCCCCGATCCACGGGACGATTCGGCAACCTCACCGTCTCCGAGGGACTTTTCATAGGTCGTGAACGGCGCGCGAATCGGGGCGGTGACCCAGTCCTTCGTGAGGATGCGGGTGATCTTGTGCGTGGCGATCCCGAGCAGAAGGATGTCCTGCGGATTCACCCGCTCCGGCAGCTCCCCGCGCGCCACCTTTGCGGTGATCATCAGCGCGACGAACCCGAGGGTGTAGATTCCCAGCAGATCGGCGTAGCCGCGAAGAGGCATCTCCTCGCCGCCCTCGTATCCCTGCCAGGCGTTCTCCAGTCGCTGTTCGATCGATGCCATGGCGGAATGGACGAGCAAGTTCTGCTCCATGGCGGTCGAGTGGAGCGGGTCCGGGTCATCGCCTCGCCGGAATCATTGGATCGATCGAAGCGAGACCCATGATCTTGCGCGAGAACGTTCGCCATTGTCGTCCCGAGCGGGAGGGTGGAAGGGCAGGCGAGGCTACCCGGGCTGAGAACCTGGCGGGCGCCTCCAACTGCCCATAGCAAGAGCGCGGGTGAAAGGGCAAGCGAGAGAACGCCCCGGCCGTTTGCGGGTGTCCTGTCGCCTCCCCACCTGGAGATTCCTTATCGCATCGGGGGAGATGTCTCGCGTGCCCGACCGCCCACCCGCTCGACATGACAATGGCGGCCGGCTTCATCGAGAGGAGGATGCTGGATCGAGACAGACGTGCCGCGCGGATCAATCGAGCGCGAGCTGATTCCCCGCGGACACGTCCGCCATTGTCGTCCCGAGCGGGAGGGTGGAAGGGCAGGCGAGGGACCTCCCCCGATGCGAAAAGGATCGTTTTGCTGAAGAACCGTCCGGCACGCTTTGCGCCTGGAGGTCTGTTGTCGCATCGTGAGAGATGTCTCGGGAAGAGTAGTTCTGAAGTTCTGAAGTTCTGAAGTTCTGGAGTTCTGGAGTTCTGGAGTTCTGAAGTTCTGGAGTTCTGGAGTTGGGTCGTTGTGGACTGGAGGGCCAGGTTGTCAGCCCGCGTAGCGGGCGTCTCCCTTACAATCGCGTGCTACGCACGCTCCAGAACGTCAGAACTCTCCTGCGGAATCAGATCGCAATCCCGGCCGCACAACGCCCCGGCCGTTTGCGGGTGTCCTGTCGCCTCCCCACCTGGAGATTCCTTATCGCATCAGGGGAGATGTCTCGCGTGCCCGGCCGCCCACCCGCGGATCGATCGACGGAGACCGCTGATTCTCTCGCGAGCCTGGCCGCCGTCGAAAGTTTGACTACCAGCGGAACTTTCGCATCAGTTCGTAGTGCTGTTTGACGTCCCGGCTGAGCATCCGCAGCAGAGGCAGACGGGACTCGGGGTGCTCGCGGAGATAGCGGAGCAGCTTCTCCTTGGTGATGATGCCGACACGGCAGTTGGTTTCCGCTTCGGCGGTTGCCTGATAGGGGAGGGAGGAAAAGAGCGAACCGAGCTCGACGACTTCTCCGGGCTCCACGTTGCGCAGGATCATCGGTTCACCCTTGGGACGGGTGACGAACAGTCTGACTTTTCCGGTGTAGACGAAGTAGATGACGTCCGGCGTTTCACCCTCCGCGAAGAGCTTGTGACCCTTCGGGATATCGGTGATCTCGGTCATCCCGTCGAGAGATGATTGCACGTTGTGCTTACTCACTTCCTGGTCAGACAGTTGCTGCACGGGAAGGTTCATGGGGTCGTCCTCCAGTTGTACGGCTGGAGAGACGATAGAGAAAGAGGGGAGATGCGGATGTGATTGAGGCTACCCGGCCCTGTGACAGAGACGGGTCGGTCCTCGACGCGACCGGTCGAGGATTTCGCTCAGACGGCGGCCTGTTCGAGAAGCACCGCCCTTGGAAAGAGAATCTGCTTTTCGAGCTGAATGTGCTCCCGGAGCTGTGCCGCAAACCTCTCGAGCTCGTGATGGAGACGACTGAAGCAATCGCAGTCGTGATCCGCGGCGGAGAGCTCTGCACTGATCGACCTGATCTCGGCCAGATGCTGCTCCTCGGGCTCGTGCTCCTGAGCGGCCATCAGGCGTTCGACAGAGCCGAAGAACGGTGCCGGGACGGGGCGTCTCTGGACGGAAGATTGTTCGAGCAGGCCAAGCCAGGGAAAGAGGACCTGTTCCTCCTGGGCCATGTGGCTTTCCAGGGCCTGCCCGAGGTGGCGCAGAGTAGGATCGATTGCGCGGATCTCCGAATGATCGTGTCCGGTCGCGGTGATGTCGTCGAGGATCCGGCGCAGGGTGGCGACGTGTCCGCGGCTCATGGTGTGATGACGGCCGGTGATGAACGCGGTGAGTTTCCAGAGAGGCTCAGCGCTCCAGTCGGTCGTACCGTTGGAAACTCGAGTTTTACCAGCATCATTCATCGACGTTCTCCTTCTGCCGCGGAGGCGGGGGAGTGCGGACAGACACTCCGGCGCGGGATCGCAGGATCGACGCGATCCGTTCCACTTCTTCCGGGGCGGTCATGGCAAAGGCCCGCTCTGCAGCAAACGAACCATGGCTGCCGCGACTTCCAATCGACCAGTCGGCGGGGACGGGCCGCGAAGGCAGAGTCAGATGCACCTCGTCGGGCCGGATCCATTCGAGCAGCGGGACAAGGTCGACCACGTACTCCCGGTTGGCGGGCAGGAGCATGATCTGGATCGAGAGCGCTCCTTCGAAGCGGGAGCGGAATGCCGCCATGTTCCGCACCAGAGAGTCGAGCTCGATCCCGGGAGCCGGCCGGTTGAGCCGGTGCAGAAGGGCTTCGGTCGCGGCGTCCAGCTTGAGGGACACGTGGTCTGCACGGGAGAGCTCCTCCTGAACCTCCGGGTCGTCGAGAGTCGTTCCATTGGTCAGCACGACCGTGCGGGTCCCGATCCGCTCCCGGACGGCATCCAGCGCTTCGCCCAGATTCCGGGCGAGAGTGGGCTCGCCACTTCCTGAGAAGGTCAGGGCGTCGATCCCCTCCCAGCTTCGCGCCTCGATCTCTTCGATCAGTCGCGTCGTCGGAACATACAATCCGCGCTGCCGGGTGACGTTGTGAATCCGTCCGAGCTGGCAGTAGACGCAGCGGAACGAACAGATCGAATCGACCAGCAGCAGGTCGACCCCCACCGACTGACCGAACCGCCAGGAGTAGACCGGACCGTAGACCACCTGAGCCTGCGGCGGGGGAAGTGGTTGCGACTGAGAGGTGCTGATCATCACGCCGGGGCGCCGGAGGCAGTGTCCCCCTGCCGGACGGCGCGTGGACGGCCCTTCCAGGCGACGTAGGGCCGGGCGGCCTGCCGAAGCATCCAGTTCTTCCACTGGTAGAGGCTGGAGGAAAGGCCCGGCTCGACCAGATCGGCGCACTCCTCGGGCTGGACCACCAGCGACACTTCGATGGGTAGAACCCCGACCGGGATCCCGGCGTCGCGGCAGGCTTCCCAGAGGTAGGCAAAGACGTCTTTCATCGCCTCCGGGTCGGGCGAAGGCTCGTTTTCCATCTCGCTTCCGACCGTCGGTCGGAAGATGCAGACGGTCGGAAACGCGCCGGCGTTGACGATCCGGCGGATCCCTCGAAGCGTGGCGTCCACCGGTTCGATTCCGGCGATGATCTCGCCGGAGACGCGTCCCTTGCCCAGTTTCGAAGAGGTGTACTCCATGGCATCGAAGAACGCCTGCTGGCCGAGTGTCTGGTGTTTCCCGGGGCAGATTTTCGCGAACCAGTCGGGATCCTCGAGCTCGTAGCAGAAGGAGAAATGGTCCGTTCCGGCTTCGATCAGCCGGTCGTAATCGAAGTAGCGATGGCGCGGGACCGGGACGGCCTGCACGCCGATGAAACCGCCGACCTGTTCGCGGACGGCCCGGACGTACGGCTCGCATTGCCGCAGCCCGTGCATCGATTCACGCGTGTCGAGGTCCTCATAGTGATAGCCGGTGTTGAAGTGGGTGAAGACCGAGCCGGATTCCTCTTTGGCTGCCCTGGCGACCTCCACCACGTCGGAGACCTGTTTGCGCCCTTCCTCGGCGAATCCGACGTTCTTTCCGGTCGTGCAGAACTTGCAGGCCCCGTTGGGCTTCAGATTCCAGTAGAGGCAGCGGTTCGAGACGTAGATCCCGAGGTAGTTGCCCTGCAGCACGCCGATCCGGCTCATTTCGTTGCCGGAGCTGGTCCGGCGGGAGTACCAGGCCGGCTCTTCGGGGATACCGATCGGATAGGTGGTGCCGTCCCGCTCGTCGACGACGGCGTAGGTCTGGTCGCTCCGGATCAGGAGAAAGGGAGATTTTTCAACGAAGTGCTCGACCATCGGGACGTTCATCCAGATGTCCTTGGCCGGTGCGGGAATGACGATCTCCAGTCCGGATCCGAGCCCGGCGCGGGTTCTGGCGATCCGGCGTCCGTCGTCGACGTTGAATGAGGGATCCATCCTCATCCCACGACAGAACAGTTCGATCTCGAGCTCGACGGGAAGCAGCACCATGCACTCCTTGCGTGTTCTCTTCAGCGGCCGGGCAACTCCGGCGGTGGTCCAGTGGGTTCGACCGGTCGAGACTACGCCCGGTGGTACACCCACCGTATGACATCCGTCACCCGGTTTTGTGATTGATGACCCGCGGCTCGGGCCTCTGGCAGGAGCTTCCGGGGGCGGAGGGGCCGGGTGTTGCCTGTTGTGCCGGCGGTCACATCGTCTTGTGAGAAGAATCATCCTGAGGGGGGGCGGCCCTGTGGTTCCATGGAAGACAGCGAAACGACCGAGGTGTGATCATGCAAAACGAGACGAATCAGGAAGATCGAGCGGCTCAGCCATTCGTGGTGATCTGGGAGCCGACGCGGGCCTGTGATCTGGCCTGCCTCACCTGCCGTGCGGCGGCGCAGCCTCTGCGGAGCCGCTTTGAGCTCTCGACCTACGAAAGTTACAAGCTGGTGGATCAGATCGTGGCCCTGCAGCCCGAGCGGTTCATCATCACCGGGGGCGATCCGCTGAAGCGGTCCGACCTGTTCCAACTGGTGGACTATGCCAGCCGCCGGAACCTTCCCCCGACTCTGGCGCCCAGCGCGACCCCTCTGCTCAGCACGGCCGTCATCGATCGTCTCGCCGCGGCGGGGCTGGGCCGGCTGGCCATGAGCATCGATGGCGCGACCGCGGCCTCTCACGACGGTTATCGAGGCGTCGAAGGATCGTTCGATCTGACCCTGAAATCGCTCCGCTACGCAAGGGAGATCGGGATCGAGATCGAAGTCAACTCGACCATCGCCCGTCACAACTTTCAGGAAGTCGAGGACCTGGTCCGGCTGGTCGAGGAGCTCGGGGTGGTCAACTGGAATCTGTTCCTGCTGGTACCCACCGGGCGCGGCAAGGAACGGACGATGATCAACGCCGCGGAGGCCGAAGAGCTGTTCCAGCGGATCTATCAGACCAGTCTCAGGACCAGCTTCACCGTCGACACGGTGGAGGGAATGCACTACCGGCGGTTGCTGATCGAGAAGGAGATCGAGAAGGAAGGAATCTCGATGGACGATCTGGTGGCCTCCGGAAAAGGTCCGCGTGGAGTGGTGTTCGTCTCCCATACCGGAGAGGTCTACCCCAGCGGTTTTCTGCCTCTCTCCGGGGGCAACGTTCATTACGAATCGCTCCGGGACATCTACCGGAAGTCTTCGATCTTCACCAGTCTGCGGGATGTCTCACTGCTCAAGGGCAGGTGCGGCGCCTGTGAATACCAGGAAGTCTGCGGTGGCTCGCGCGCCCGCGCCTACGCCATCACCGGAGATCCGCTGGAAGCCGATCCGCTTTGTGGCTATGTTCCGGAGGGATACGACGAGACTGCGCAGCGCTCGGGCGGCGTTCTTCATCCCGCCTGAGGAGCATCGGCAGTCTGGTTCGGGGGCCCGCGCGAGGTCAGCAGGATTCAGGAGGAAATGAATGAGCCGTGAGATGACGCCGGCCGAGATCGATCAACTGCTCGGCGACGAGGTGATCGTGCGGGTCGGATGCCACGCGGAAGGACGAACCTACGTCGTTCCGCTGACCTGTGTCTACGATGGAGAAAGCCTGTTCGGTCACTGCGGTGACGGAATGAAGAACCGGATGATGCGGAGCAATCCGGAGGTCTGCGTGGAAGTCGAGCAGATCGAGACTCCGGCAATCTGGAAAACGGTCATCGCCTGGGGGCGCTACGAGGAACTGCAGGGAGACGAGGCTGTGGCGGCAATGGAGCGACTGCTCGAGCGTTTGACGCCGACTCTGCCTCCGAGTTTCCAGCTTCCCCCGGCCGGCGTGCTGGCCCGGGAGGGAATCGCCTACCGCATCCGCCTCAGCGAGAAAACCGGGCGCGCCGAAGACCGCAACGAAGTCAGACACTGAGCTCCCCGCGGAGCTGCAACGGAGGTTTCATGGATTTCCGGACCATCATCGAGCCGTTTCGAATCAAGTCGGTCGAAGGGATCAAGTTCACCACCCGTGAAGAGCGGGAGGATGCCCTTCGAAAGGCAGGCAACAACGTCTTTTCGCTTCATGCGGAGGACGTCCTGATCGATCTGCTGACCGATTCGGGGACCGGTGCGATGTCCGCATCGCAGTGGGGCGCTCTGATGCAGGGAGATGAATCCTACGCCGGCAGCCGATCGTTCTACCGCTTTCGTGATGTGATTCAGGACCTGACCGGTTTCAAACACATCATCCCCACTCACCAGGGCCGGGCGGCCGAGCGGATTCTCTTCCATTCGATTCTCCAGCCGGGCGACATCGTCCTGAACAACACCCATTTCGACACCACCCGGGCGAACATCGAGGTCGAAGCCGCGGAAGCACGCGATCTGGTGATTGCCGAAGGCCGGGTGCCTTCGCTGATCCATCCGTTCAAGGGCAATATGGATGTCGCTCTTCTCGAGGAGACTCTGAAGCAGGAGGGAGACCGGATCCGCCTGGTGATGGTGACGGTCACGAACAACTCCGGAGGCGGGCAACCGGTCTCGCTGGAGAATCTCCGCGCGGTCCGGGAGATCGCTCATCGCTATGGCAAGCCGCTGTTTCTCGACGCCTGCCGGTTCGCGGAAAACGCCTGGTTCATTCGATGCCGGGAAGCCGGTCAGGAGAATCGGACCCCGAAGGAGATCGCCCAGGAGATGTTCTCTCTGGCGGACGGCTGCACGATGTCCGCGAAGAAGGACGGCCTCGCGAACATGGGTGGTTTCCTCGCGCTGAATGACGACGTCTGGGCCGAGCGCTGCCGCAATCTGCTGATCCTCACCGAGGGCTTTCCGACCTATGGCGGTCTCGCCGGATACGACCTGGAAGCGATCGCAAAGGGGCTGGAGGAAGTGGTCGAGGAGCCCTACCTCCGCTACCGGATCCGCTCGATCGCCTATCTTGCGGAGAAGCTGACGGACGGAGGGGTTCCGCTCGTGCAGCCTCCGGGAGGTCATGCGGTCTACATCGATGCACGGGCGATGCTCCCGCACATTCCTCCGCTTCAGTACCCGGGCGTGGCGCTCACCAATGCGCTCTACCTCGAGGCGGGCATCCGGGGCTGCGAGATCGGGACGGTGATGTTCGGTCTGCATCCGGACGGGACCGAGACGCCGGCGGCGATGGACCTGGTCCGGCTGGCGATTCCACGGCGGCTCTACACCCAGTCGCACATCGACTACGTGGCGGAAGCGATTCTCGAGGTGTCGCGCCACAAGGACGAGATCCGCGGATTGCGGATCGTCGACTCGCCGAAGGTGCTGCGCCACTTCACCGCGAAATTCGACACGGTGGAAGCGGCAGTGACGGTGTAGCCCTGGTCTGGCCCGGCCAGGGCTGAAGGCGAGGAGCGTGGAATGCCACGGCGCGCGCTTCGCGCTTGCCGTTCGTTCGAGTGTGGCGGTACGACGATGTTCGCCTGATCCCGGATGTCCCGAGAGTGAGCGTGTGGCGCGGACCCGTGCGTAGGAACGCCCGGGCCACCTGGGGCTTGCCGTGCGATTTGAGTGTGGCGTTGCGACGGTTTTCGCCTGATCCCGGATGTCCCGAGAGCGAGCGTGTGGCGCGGACCCGTGCGTAGGAACGCCCGGGCCACCTGGGGCTTGCCGTGCGATTTGAGTGTGGCGTTGCGACGGTTTTCGCCTGATCCCGGATGTCCCGAGAGTGAGCGTGTGGCGCGGACCCGTGCGTAGGAACGCCCGGGCCACCTGGGGCTTGCCGTGCGATTTGAGTGTGGCGTTGCGACGGTTTTCGCCTGATCCCGGATGTCGCGAGAGTGGAGGGTGGCGCGGACCCGGGCGTGGGAACGCCCGGGTCACCTGGGCCACCTGGGCTGGCTCAGCTCAGTTCGAGCTTCGAGAAGAAGAAACCGATCTCGATCGCCGCATTCTCGTCGGAGTCGGATCCGTGGATCGCATTCCGCTCGATCGACTCGCCGAACTCCTTCCGGATCGTCCCCGCATCGGCCTTCGCCGGGTCGGTCGCGCCCATCAGATTCCGAAGCGACGGCACCGCGTCATCCTTTTCGAGGGCGGCCACGTAGACCGGTCCGGAGGTCATGTACTTCACCAGGTCGTTGTAGAACGGCCGCTCACGATGGACGGCATAGAATGCCTGGGCCTGTCCCGCTGTGAGGTGCAGTTTCTTCAGACCGAGGACACGAAAACCGGTCTCTTCGATTCTGGCGACGATTTTTCCGAAGTTCCCCTTCTCCACCGAGTCGGGTTTGATGATGGTCAGTGTTCTGGACATCGAGGTGTTTCCTTCCTGGGCAAAGTCGCGGAACAGGACGTTCCGCGCGTTCGGGCGCGGATTATAGCAGCCTGCGCACCAATGTCATTCCGCGTTGCGCGAGGGATCGACCGAAAGGAGGATCGCGGGGAATCCGGCCATCTCCAGCCGCTCCCGCATCTCGATGGCCTCGACCTTCGACGAGAACGGCCCGACCCGCACACGGTGCAGTCCATTGCTGGTCTCGATGAAGATCCGGTTGCTGATGGACCCGGCTTTCGCTTTCAGGTCGCGGGCGTTCTGTTCCACCGAAAACGCGCCGATCTGAAGCATCCAGGAAGCTCCCGGCGTTCCGGTGGCGGGTGGTTCCGGACGAGGCGCGGTCGATGAATTGGCCGGGGCCGGAGTCTCGATCGGGACCGCCTGAATGGTGGTGCCATCCGGCGCGACCTGCTTGCGCGTCACTTCGCCGGCCTTCTCTTCGACCACCTGTACGGTGAAGTCGTCCTCTGGCGCCGAGGCCGAAGGAGGAAGCGGGAACTCGACGGGAGGCGGCTCCGCGGGGACCGCGGTCGTCCCCGTCGTCCCGGATGCATTTGCGGACTGAGCGGCCGGTTCCGGGGCGATGGTAACCACGTAGGGCTTCGGAGGCTCGCGGTCGCCGGCTCCGAGCTGCAGCACATCCAGCACGACCGGCGTGACCCCGACATCGATCATGTCCAGCGTCTTTGCCGCGGCGTAGGAGATGTCGATGATCCGGTTATTGATGAACGGTCCCCGGTCGTTGATCCGCACTTTGACCGATCGCCCGTTGGCCGGGTTGGTCACGTTCACGATGGTGCCGAACGGAAGAGTTCGATGGGCCGCGGTGAGGGCATTCGGATCGAAGATCTCGCCATTGGCGGTGGTTCTACCGGCGTATTCCTCGCCGTACCAGCTCGCCAGTCCGCTGGTTGTGGTCTCTCCCGGAGCGGGGCGGGTGCTGGCGCAGGCCGAGGCCAGCAGCGCCAGGATCAGGAGGAGGATCAGGTTGCGGAGCCGGTTCATACCCGCACCTCCCCGGCCATCCGTTCGGAGATGAGTTCCTGTTCGCGTTGGAGGAGCGGGTCGATCTGCCGCTCGAGAAACTGTGCGGTCTGTCTGGGGGAGAGTCCGATGAATTCTTCCGGCCGGACCAGACGGTCGATTTCCCGACGGTCGATGCCGAACAGAGGATCGGCTGCAATCCGGTCGAACAGATCGTTCGCCGCAGTGCCGTCCTTCATGGCATCGGCGGCGGCCTGGGAGTGAATCCGGATGCGCTCGTGAAGCACCTGCCGGTCCCCGCCCCGCGCGACACCTTCCATCATCAGATTTTCGGTCGCCATGAACGGCAGCTCCCGCCGCACGTTCGCATCGATCACCGGTTTGTGAACCACGATTCCTCGGATGATGTTGTCGTAGATCATGACCAGGGCGTCGGCCGCGAGGAACGACTCGGGGATCACGATGCGGCGATTGGCGGAATCGTCGAGGGTCCGCTCGAACCACTGGGTCGCGGCGGTCATCGCCGGATTCTGGGTATGACTGATCAGCAGCCGCGCCAGGCCGTCGATCCGTTCGGCACGCATCGGATTGCGCTTGTAGGCCATTGCGGAGGAGCCGATCTGCGAGGTCTCGAACGGCTCCTCGATCTCCCGCATGTGCTGAAGCAGGCGCATGTCGTAGGCGAATTTCGAGGCGCTCTGGGCAAAGCCGGCCAGGACGTTGACCACCAGCGAGTCGATCTTCCGCGTATAGGTCTGCCCGGACACGGCGATGTTGCGGGGAATTCCGATTTTCTCCGCGACCAGATGCTCCAGCCGGTCGACCTTCTCGACGTCTCCGTCGAAGAGCTTCAGGAAGGACGCCTGTGTTCCGGTCGCGCCCTTCACTCCGAGCAGGGGGAGCGACTCCTGGCGAAACCGCAGCTCCTCGTAGTCGAGAAGAAGATCCTGAAGCCAGAGCGTCGCCCGTTTTCCGACCGTGGTGAGCTGGGCCGGCTGAAAATGGGTGAAGGCGAGCGTGGGCTGGTCCTTCCACTGGCGGGCGAACCCGGCCACTTTCGAGATCAGGTTCACCAGGCGCTTCCGGAACAGAGCCAGTCCCTCGACCATCTGGATGATGTCGGTATTGTCGGCGACGTAAGCCGAGGTGGCGCCGAGATGGATGATGCCGCGGGCGGAGGGCGCCTGCAATCCGTAGGCATGCACATGGGCCATGACGTCGTGGCGGACCTGGCGTTCCCGTTCGGCCGCGGCGTCATAGTTGATGTCGTTCATCGCCGCCCGGAGCTCGTGGATCTGTTCGTCCGTGATCGGCAGACCAAGCTCTTGTTCCGCCTCGGCCAGGGCGACCCAAAGCCGTCGCCAGGTGCGGAAGCGGAACTCCGGCGAAAAGATGTAGGACATCTCGGCGGAGGCATAGCGTTCAGTCAGAGGCTGCGTCGCAGTCGTCGGGTTCATCGAAGATGATTATACGTGAGTAACTATCCGTGCGGACTGCTGGCTGTTCGGCGGGGAGATACCGCTTTCGGGTGCGCCGGCACCTATTTCCCTCGCCGAACACGGTCGCCATTGTCGTCCCGAGCGGGTGGGCGGAGGGGCAAGCGAGGGACCTCCCCCGATGCGAAAAGGAGCGTTTTCCTGGAGAACTGCGCCGCACCCCCGCTTCTTTTCTGGAGGTTCGTTTTCGCATCGGGGGAGATGTCTCGCATGCCCGGCCGCCCACCCGCTCGACATGACAATGGCCGTCGGCTCGCGGAGCGGGACCGTTGATTCATTCGCGCGAGGGGCCACTGTCGAGGCGGGCTACCGCGGCGGTTTCGCCTCCGGCGGCTTCGCCTCCGTCTCCGGAGGAAGCACGTAGACCGTTTCGCCGTCCTTCGCCATTCCCAGCTCCTCGCGGGCAATCTTTTCGTAGGCGAAGCTGGACTCCTTGAGCGACTCGATCTCTGCCCGGAGCTGTTCATTCTCCTGCTTCAGTTGTTGAACTTCCGTGTTGAGGTCGCTGACCCGTTTCTGCGAGCGGCGCAGCTCGTTGATCCCCTCCTTGCTGAAGACGAAGGAGAAGATGAAGACGACCGTGAGCACCGCCGAAAGGAGGATGACCACGCGAATGGTCGTCCGGGTTGCCCGGCGGCTGTCGCGATTGTTGACCGAAGGGAGCACGGCCTCAGTTTACGGTGAGAACCGGGAGGTGAGAAGTGAGAATTCGGAATCCGCGATCGGAACGTGGGAGGAGGCGGTGTGGTCACCGCTCACTTCTCGCTGTTCCTGTCCAGATCCCGCAGGCTCTCCACCATCGAGTCGGGAACGTTGCGGTGGAGATCGGCGATCTGTTTCATCCGGATTCCTCCCGAGAACTGCCACTCGTGTTTCGGGCGATAGACGCCGACGTCGTGAACCCGCGCGCCGACCACGAACCGGAGGACGCTCCGGCGATAGTCGAAGGCTCGTCCGTTCCGGGTGTGGACGGCGGCGTCGATGCGATAGGTGCCGGCGACCAGGTCGAGAGAGGGGACGACGAATCGGACGGTTCCCTTCCCCTCCACCCGATCGGGGACCCAGCCTTCGAGATCGGTATTGGTCCCGTAGACACAGGTGCCATCAGCATGAAAGATTCCGATTCCGAAAACGCAATCGCGCTGCGGCTCGCGGATCTGCACGTCCATTTCGATGACCACCGAGGTGCTGCCCCCCAGAGCGACCAGATCGCGTCCGCGGTCATCGACGAGCGACACTCGGGTCAGCACGATCTCCCCGGAGCCCCAGCGCTCTTCCTCCAGTCGGTCTTCGCCCTTCGCCGGGGGTGCTTCGTCGACGTCCTCTTCCGCTTCCTCGTGCACCGGCTCGTCCTCTTCCTCCTCGGGGCGAGGCTCCTCGCCCGCGACCCGCTGGAGGTAGGCATCCACCACCCGGACGGGATCGCCGATACCGGCGGCGCGGCCATGGTCCAGCCAGAGTGCCCGGTCGCAGAGCATCCGCACCAGCTCGAGCTGATGGGTCACGAAGATCATGGTGACGCCGCGGTACTTCATCTCCTGAATCTTGGCGATGCACTTCTGCGAGAACTCCTCGTCTCCGACGGAGAGCACCTCGTCGATCAGCAGAATGTCCGGATCGACGTGAACCGCCACGGCGAATCCCAGGCGCACGTACATTCCGGAGGAGTAGGTCTTGACCGGCTGGTCGAGGAACGGACCGATTCCGGCGAACTCGACGATCCGGTCGAACCGCGCCTCGATCTCCTTCCGGCTGAGGCCGAGCATGATGCCGTTGATGTAGATGTTCTCCCTGCCGCTGATCTCCGGATGGAATCCGGCTCCGAGCTCGATCAACGCCGAAACGCGGCCGTCCACCATCACCGATCCCAGAGTCGGCTTGAGAATCCCGGACATGATCTTGAGCAGGGTGGATTTTCCGGAGCCGTTCGGGCCGACCACGCCGAACGCCTCGCCGCGCGCGACCTCGAAGGAGAGATCCTGCAGAGCGGTGACCGAGGCGTCCGGGGTGGGGGTCATGTCCCGCCGCAGCAGTGCACTCTTGAGCGTCTGGAACTGGGTCTTCTTCCCGAACAGCCGATACCGCTTGGTGAGGTTCTCGAGCCGGACCGCCGGATCGCTCATATCGCCTCCGCGAGGGTGTCCCGAAGTCGCTCGAACACCACCAGTCCAAGCCAGAGCGAGCCCGCGGCGAAGAGGATCATCAGAGTCAGATCGACCGCCGAAGGCATCGTTCCGTAGAAGAAAACGTCCTGGAAAGCGAGGACGAAAGGGCTCATCGGATTGAGCCGAAGGAGCCACCGGGGGCTGACACCGAACAACGGTTTGGCGAGAAACGAGCTGTCGATGGAGTAGATGATCGGGGTGAGGAAAAAACCGAGGTTCAGCAGGTTGGCCACGATATCCCGGAGATCGCGGAACAGCACCGCCGCCGAGGAGGTCATCAGGGCGATTCCGGCGACGAAGAGGGTCAGAAGCAGGGCGATGACCGGGGCGAAGGCGAGTGACCAGGTGACCGGTGTTCCCGAGGTCATCACCGCGATGGCCAGAGCGATCAGCAGAATGGGCACGGCGAGAATGAAGTGAACCAGGTGTGAGAGCACCACCACGAATGGGAGCGATTCGGCCGGGAACATCACTTTCTTGATCAGGCCGCCATTGGTCACGATCACGGTCGTGGACTCGAGAATCGCGCCGGCGAAGAAGGTCCAGGGAAGAATCCCGGTGAAGAGAAACAGAGCGTACGGCTGGACCTCGGGGCGGGGAAAAAAGTTCGTGAAGACGATGGTGTAGACGGTGAGCAGGAGCAGCGGGTTGGCGAGAGACCAGAAGTAGCCGAGGACGGAGCCGCGATAGCGCGCCTTGAGGTCACGAGCAGTGAGGGTCGCGATCAACTGACGCGAGCGGAAAATGGCTTTGATCTGTTCCACGATGAGGAGGTGATCTATTCGATCTCGGTGACGATGAGCATCAGAGTCGTACCACCGATCCGGAATTCGGTGTGATTGAAGATCTCGACCGGCTCCGGCCCGAGTTTCTCGGCACCGATGAAGGTGCCGTTGCGGGAATCCAGGTCTCGTAGAAAATAGCTGTTCTCATGGACTTCCAGCGCGGCATGTTCCCGGGACGATTCGGGGTCATTGAGCCGGAAATCCGCGCTGGATCGTCCCACCACGGTGCGGGCCTTTTCCACCCGGTAGACCTTTGCCGCGTCGGGTCCGGCAGTGATGGCAAGCGAGAGCCGGAGATCCTCGGGCAGGCGAAGTGGAGCATCGAGGCCATCGCCGTGCTCTTCCTCTTCTTCCTCGTCGGACGCTGGCTTCTCCGGGTCGGCGGCCGGACCTTCCTCGTCCGGCTCATCCTCCCGCTGGGGCCGCCTCCGCACCACCGTGTCCTCGGTGGATTTCACCTTCGGCGTCTCGGGCTCCTGGAAGGCGGGGTTGAAAATCTCGAACACCTGCTTACAGCGGGCGCAACGAATCTTCTTCGATCGTTTCCGCTCGAATCGGTCTTCGTCGTACTGGTACCGCGCGTGGCACTGCGCGCATTCGATGATCACGATTCTTCCCTCGGGGCTCCGGACTGAATCAGGACGATAGCAAAGCGGCCGAAGCAGGGTCAATCAGCGATTGAGAACCCTTCGGTGCGGATGGGGCCGGCATCTCTTCACTGTTCTTGCAGGGGATGAAGCTTCATGGGCAGCCGCGAGGACTGGAAGATCCCGGAGCCGGAGGAGACGGTCGTCTGGCGGGGGCGGAGAATTTCCGCCTGGATCCTTCTCGGTGGAAGCCTTCTGCTCGGGATCCTTTCGGGTGCGGGATCCTTCTGGTTGCTGAGCGGGGGGCGTGCCCCGGCCCTGTGGGGCTGGTCCGCAATGGGGGTGGCCCTGCTTCTGATCGGGGTCGTGGCGCCGCGCTCGTTCTTCTGGACCCGCCACGAAGTCGTCCTCACCACGCTTCGCGCCTGGACCGTCAAGGGCGTGGCTCGTCGTGAGCGGAGAGAGATCCTGATCGTGGATCTCACCAGCGCGATCGTGACCCGCCGGTCCTGGCAGACCTGGGTCGGTCTGGCCGACCTCACACTGCGCTCACACAATGACTCGCTCCATGTCCGCTCGGTGGGCGGATGGCGAAAGGCGGTCAGCCTTCTGGAAATGATGCAGCTGTGCGGGGGGCGCGAGATGGAGGCGGTGAGGGCCGGCGACGGCGCGGTGATGTATGTCGCCGTTCCCGCATTTCGAGATCGGGAGGGCCCCGCCCATCGACTTTCCGCTGGAGACTCTGATGGAGTCTCCGCCTCCCGAAGAGGCGACCCCGCCTGCTGAGCCGGGTCCGGCGAGGGGGCCGGCCGTGGCTGCATTCATCGTCTTCTCGGTTCTGATCGGGGCTGGCGTGACCGGATTCGGACTGTTTCACACTGCCACCGCGGACGAGCCGCGTCAGGACCTTCCCCCGGCAGACGAGCGGGAGGATCTGTCCCCTCCCGCCTCGGTCGCGGAGCCGGAATCGACGACCGAGGCGACACCCGCAGATTCGAAGCTGGGCTTGGCCTTGCGGCCGGGCGAGTTGGGAGTCGAACCGCTGATGCGGCTACAATCGGCCCCGCTCCGGGTGAAATCCGGACGCGACGGAGTGGCGCCGGGCCTCGCAGCCGGAGCCCGTTCCGCCCATTCGAAAAACCAGCCCTCGAGGCATTCCGGGAGGTCAGATGATGAAGATGCTCGCAACCAGCTTGATGGCTCTGCTGCTGATGGCGGCGTGCCGAACCACGGTGCTCCACGTTGATCAGCCTTCCGACGAGCCTGCTCCTCCCGCGGCACAGACGGCCGCGGTTCCTCCGCCCCCTGCGCCGGTGGCTCAGGTCAGCACGGCTCAACCGATGGTGGCGCCGGAGGGAACGGTGACCGTCACGCTCGATCCGGGAGCCCGGGCGGTCGCGTCCGACATCTCCTCGCGGCTCAGTCAGCTGCCTCCGACGATCATCGACTTCGATCGCACTCTGCTGGACGATCGCCAGAAAGAGGTGGTCGGGATACTGATCGCCGCATCCCGCGACATCGATCAGATCTTTTTCCGCCAGGTCTCCGAGGACAATCCGGCGCTTCGGGCTCAACTCGAGTCTCTGGCTCAGCGGTCCGATCTGCATCGGGACGCGCTGCAGTACTTCCGTCTGATGTACGGCCGCTGGGACCGGCTGAACAATGGCGAGCCTTTCATCGCCCCCTTCGGAGAGGAAGGGATCAAGCCGCGAGGCGCCGGATACTATCCCCCGGATGCGGATCAGGAAGAGCTCGAGGCCTGGTTCAAGGAGCACCCTGATCAGGCCGCGTCGTACAGCGATCTCTTCACCGTGATCCGGCGCCAGGGCAATGGTTTCGTGGCCGTTCCCTACTCCACGTACTATCGGGAGTTTCTCGAGCCGGCAGCGCGCAAACTGCGGGAGGCCGCGGCCCTGACGCAGAACGCCTCGCTCCGGAACTACCTGGACAAACGGGCGGATGCGTTTCTCTCCAACGACTATTACCAGAGCGATCTCGCCTGGATGGATCTGGACTCCGACATCGAAGTGGTCATCGGTCCCTACGAGGTCTACGAAGACTCGATGAACAATTACAAGGCGGCTTTCGAATCATTCGTGACGGTGGTCGACCGGGACGAGAGCCGGAAGCTGGCGGTCTACAAGGACCACCTCCCGGCGATGGAACGCAATCTCCCCATTCCGGACCAGTACAAGAATGCCAACCGCGGCACCGAGTCGCCGATCAAGGTGGTCCAGCAGATCTTCGTGGCGGGCGATTCGCGCGCCGGAGTGCAGACGTCCGCATTCAATCTGCCGAACGACGAACGGGTTCGCGAGGCGAAAGGGTCCAAGAAGGTTCTGCTCAAGAACGTGATGGATGCGAAGTTCAACCAGAGCGGTCTGCCGATCTCGCGGCGGGTTCTGATTCCCGCACAGGTCGATCTGGTGCAGTTCGCTCCTTATTTCAATCACACCCTCTTTCACGAGCTTTCCCACGGCCTGGGGCCGGGAATCATCACCGGCCCGGATGGACAGAAGGTCGAGGCTCGCCTGCTGCTCAAGGACCTTTACTCAACCATCGAAGAGTGCAAGGCGGACGTGGTGGGAGTGTGGAACATCCTCTACGCGATGGACGAAGGGCTGATCACCGAGTTCGACCGCCGGCAGCTCTACGCCACGTATGTCGGGCTGATGTTCCGGAGCATGCGGTTCGGACTGGACGAGGCCCACGGACGAGGGACCGCGATCCAGTGGAACTGGTTGCGGGAGCGCGGCGCCATCGTGCCGGCGGCGGATGGACGATTCTCGGTGGATTTCTCGAAGATGGACGAAGGGGTGAAGTCGCTCGCGAACGAGCTGCTGATGATCGAGGCGCTCGGAGACTACGACCGGGGAAGCCGGCTGCTTCAGCGCTACGGCGTTTCGACCCCGGAGATCGACACGACGATCGCACGGCTCACCGATATCCCGGTGGACATCGCGCCGGTCCATCCGGCGGCGGGTGAAAGCTCGGCGAGGTGAATGGCAGGGGCGGCCGCGCGTGGCCGCCCGCTTCCGTGCGAGACTGATCTTCTGGGAGAATGGTGTCCGGGCCGCCCATTCCGGGAACTTTTTTCCTGCGGGGCACGTATGTTCAAGCGATATCGTGCTCGGTGAGAGATGAAGAGAGGAATCGTCTACCTGGTCTCGGCGCTGGGGATCGTGGTCCTGGTGCTGCTGCTCCCGGCGTTCGAAGCCGCACAGCCCCGCGGTCTGAGGCTCACCCGATCCGAGGCGCGGGCCATCGCGGATGCGAAGGCCCGCGAGATGGGAATCGAGGTCGAGGGTGCGTTTCCGGTGATGATCTGGAACTCGTCGCCGATCCTTCAGAAGGAGTTGGTTCCTCACCCGGATCTGCTGGAGCAGGCGTGGAACGATCCGGTTCTGAGTCCGAGGCTGGGCAATTTCCAGGTGATCTACTACCGGAACGGTCTGGAGAAGAATCCGCCGTATGGGGTGGTCTCGGTCGGCCGTGATGGCGAGGTGGTGGAGGCCTGGCGGACCGAGCGGGCGGAGACGGAAGGTGCGAGTCCCAGCATCGAGGAGCTCCGGCCGCAGGCGGATCAGTTCCTCCGAGCCCATCGGCTTCCCGGCGTGGTCGATCCGCAGTTCGAGTCGGCGCGTCCACGCGTCCTCCGGGCGCGGACGGACCACGAGTTCCGCTACCGGGTCCGGAGTGCTCTTCCCGGCGACGATCTGGCCTACTACGTCAGCGTTCGTTTCATTGGAAACGACCTGGCCGGCTGGGTACTCAGTGACGAGTATGCCAGCGGGAAGGAGTTCCGTTTCGGCGGGGGCGAGCAACTGGTGGCGCTCTTCACCCGCTATGGGGTGATCGCCATTCTGATGATCGTGCTGCTGGTGATCTTCCTCCGGAAGTATCACGCCGGTGAGGTCGGAGTGCATACGGGAGCGCTCCTTCTGGGGATCATGGTGGTCCTGTTGCTCATGGTCTCCGCGCTGACGGCCCGCGAGGATGCGGTCACGGTTGGGATGGGAGGGGTCGATGCCCGCACCACCGCGCTGGCCTTCGCAGGGATCCGTTTTCTCTTCTACGATCTGGTGATCGCGGTGATGGTTTTTCTCGGCTGGTCGGTGGGCGAGAGCTATGCCCGGGAGCGGTGGGGAGACCGGCTGGCGTCATTCGATGCGCTGGTCCGGCATCATCCGCTCAGTGCGACAGTGGGGCGATCCCTGTTTCGAGGGATCGTTCTCACTCCGGCGGTCGCTGCGGCGACGTTGATTCCGCCGGCGATCGGACTCCGCTCCGGACTGGTCTGGCCGAGTCTCGGATCCGGAACGGAGCTGATCCTCTCCAGCACCGGAGGAGCGTGGACTGTTCTTCTCGCGGCCGCATCCAGTGTGATCGCAGTCTCGGTGGTGGCGGTCCTGTTCGTCCTCGCTCTGTTCGGCCGGATCCGGCTGCTCTCGCTCGGGGTGGTTCTGGCCGCGGTCGCGGGTGTTTCTCTGGCTCTGGGAGAGGTTCCCGTGCAGCCGTATCTGTGGCAGTTTCTCCTCGGATTTGGCGGGGTTCTCGCGGTGGTGGCGGTGTTTCTCGGGAGCGATCTGCTGACCGCGGCCACGGCTCTGTTCGGGTCGCACCTTCTGGTCTCGCTGCTGCCTTATCTCCGGGTGGCGAGCGGCGACGCGGTGACGGTGCCACTGCTAGCGCTGGTGGTTCCTCTCGGTTCGGTGACGCTCCTGGGGCTGGCAGGTATCTGGACCGGCCGCGAGATCCGTTACGAATACGACGATCTCGCTCCGCACGTGAAACGCATCGTGGAGCGGGAGCGGATCCGGGCCGAGATCGACGCGGCAAACCGGATTCAATCGGCTTTGCTTCCGTCCGAAGATCCGGAGATTCCGGGAATCTCGATCGCCTCTCACTACCGTGCGGCGACGGAGATCGGGGGAGACTACTTCGATTTTCTGCCGATGGACAACGGCGATCTGGGCGTGGCGTTCGGGGATGTGGCCGGTCACGGCCTGACCAGCGGAATCGTGATGGCGATGGCCAAGTCGGCGCTGCTGGTCCAGTTGCAGTACGACGCCTCGCCGCGGCGGATGCTGGAAGTGCTCAACGAAACGGTGATCCGGACCGCTCCGAAGAGGATGATGATGACGTTCTTTTTCGGATTGCTGGATCCGGTCAGCCGGATCCTGCAGTTCTCTTCCGCGGGACACCTGGATCCCTATGTCTACCGTGCGTCGACCGGCCGCATCGAGGCGCTCTCGGCCTGGGGATATCCGCTGGGGATTCGTCGCCGCGATCCATTCCCCGAGATCACCGTCCGGTTCTCACCCGGTGATCGGCTGATTCTCTACAGCGATGGGCTGATCGAAGCGCTCAATGACGAAGGCGAGCCCTTCGGCTTCAAGCGCTTCGAGAAGGTCCTGCTGGACGAGAGCGCGGGGAGTGCCGCCGAGATCCGGGAGGCACTTCTCCGGGCAGTGAAGAAGTTCACGCGCAATCGTCCACCCGAAGATGATCAGACCCTGGTCGTGCTCACCTTTGATGAGCAGAGCCAGGTGCTCCGGACCGACCACGCCGGGCGCCCCGCTGCCGAACCGGTGATGTAGGCCTCTGTGGCCGAATCATTCGGATGTTCGGCCAGGGTGGCAGGTGCGATGAGTGCGCCTCTCGGCAGGAGGTGTGCTCGCAGCGGAAAAGGGGGCTTCTCGGCTCCGAAGAGTGCTGGATCCATGAGCGAGCATTGCGCTCCGTGGGACGCTGGCCAAACATCGGAATGTTGCCCACATTGTTAGAATCAACTGCTGGAGACGAGTCATGGCGGAATCATTCGAAGCAGTGAAGGAAGGGATTCATCGAAACGTCGGACGGGGCGAACGGATCGGCTGCGTGGTCGCCGGTGCGGCCCTCGCCGGTTATGGCGCTGGCAGGAGTGATCTCGCCGGGGTGGGGGTGGCACTCCTCGGCGGCGCGTTGATCTTCCGGGGGGCGGCTGGCTATTGCCCGGTGTATGGCGTCCTGGGTCTGAGTACGGCAGAGCCTCGACCGTCCGAGCCCGAGGAAGAGGAGGACTGATCGTGCCGCCGATCTACCGGGGAATGGACGAGGGCGGAAGCGAAGAAGACTCGCTCGCGGCGGATTTTCAGTTGTTCCGAAAGCAGCATCCGCCTGCCGGATCACGGCCGGGCACTCTGATGGTCCCCGAGGGGGCGGTCGCTCCCCGGATTCATGTCATCGAATACAACCATGAGGCCGTGGTGGATGAACGGGACATCCACCGTGTGTCGGATCTTTCCGAAAGCCTGGACAAAGACACCACCACCTGGATCGACGTGCAGGGGCTCGGCGACGAAGACCTCCTGTGGGAGCTCGCCGCACTCTTCTCCATTCATCCGCTCGCGCTGGAAGACGTGGTTCACGTTCCCCAGAGGCCGAAGACCGAGCCGTACGAGAAACACCAGTTCTTCGTCGCCCGGATGGCCCGGATGGTCGACGGCGATCTGGACGTGGAGCAGTTTGCGATCTTTTTCGGCGAGGGTTACGTGCTCACCTTTCAGGAGCATTACGGAGATGTCCTCGACCCGGTCCGAACGCGGCTCCGCCGTGGTGGCGGTCCGATCCGTGAGTACGGTTCCGATTACCTGGCGTACGCCATTCTCGATACGGTGATCGACGGATATTTTCCGGTTCTGGAAGCGATTGGCGACACCATCGAGGATCTGGAGATCGAGGTGGTGGAGTGTCCGTCGGGAGCGGTGATTCAGCGGGTCAACGAGACCAAGAGGGACCTGCTGATTCTTCGTCGTTCCGTCTGGCCGATGCGCGATGCGGTCAGCATGCTGATGCGGGAGCACACCCCGTTCGTGAGCGAGCGGGTGCATACCTACCTCCGCGATTCCTACGATCACTGCGTTCAGCTCGCGGACGTGGTGGAGACCTATCGCGATCTCGCCGCCGGGTTGATGAACACCTATCTGTCGATCATCAGTAATCGCACCAACGAAGTGATGAAGGTGCTTACGGTCATGGCCAGCATCTTCATTCCGCTGACCTTTCTGGCCGGGCTCGAAGGAATGAACTTCCGGTTCATGCCGGAGCTGAATGTCTGGTGGGCCTATCCCGCAATGCTGATCGTGATGGCCGCGGTGGCCATCGGAATGCTCGGCTACTTCCGAAAGCTCGGGTGGATCGGCAACCGCGACAAGGACCGGCTGGAGTAGTCGGCCTCTCCTGTTCTGCCGACTTCAGCTTCGAGGAAAGGAAGGGTCTGCAAGCTCGCCGCGCGCTTCGCGCTTGCCGAGCGACGTAGAGCATGGCGGTTCGAACTGTCGTGCGTGATCCCGGTCGATCCGAGAGGGTGAGTGTGGCGCGGACCCGGGCGTAGGAACGCCCGGGCCACTTGGGGGGAGCGACAGTGGGCAGGGCCTTCCCAGGCCCTGCCGGGGACGGCGGTGACTCTCGCCAGGACAGGGATCATCCGAGGAGCGCGGCGGACCTGAAATGAAGGGGCTGCAAGCGCGAAGCGCGCGGCGGCCACCACTCCGGGTAGACGAGCGCGGCGGTTCACCTGTCGCGCGTGATCCCGGTCGGTCCGAGAGGGGCGTTTGAGGCGGACCCGAGCGTAGGAACGCCCGGGCCACTGGTCTCGGCCTGCAGGGGCAGCAGCTTCGGAGGATCAGTCTCCGCTTTGCGATTCCGGCACGGCCTCGACGAAGAGGCTGAGTCCGTATCCGCGCAGATCGAGATAACGAAACTCCTCGAACCTCGTCCGATGGAATGCCATTCTGGTCGGGCTGAAGCCCGAGCTCCTCAGCAAAGAAGAGAGGCACTGCCAGTCGTAAAGGAACCGGTGCTCTCCACCCATCCGCATGTGACGGTTCAAAGCCTCGCAGGGCGAGCCGTCTCCGAACCTCGAGTGGCACCAGTCGAGGTCGATCGGATTCCGCTCGAGATAAACGCGTCTGACGATCGCTTCCAGGTCGGGAATGCCGATGCGCATGGCTCCGGAAGGACGGAGTACCCGGCGACACTCGCCAAGCACGGTTGCCGCGTCTTCGTACTCCAGATGCTCGAGGAAGTCTTCGCAGTAGATGCGATCCACGCTTCGGCTCCGGAAGGGAAGCGCGATCGCGTTCATCCGGAGACTCATGCCAGAGTCGAAGCCGAGATCGGCATTGATCCAGCCCTCGATGTTGTGCCCCCCCGAGCCGAGGTGGAGTTTCGTCGTGATCGGTGGATCAGACGGCCGGCGATCTCGCTGTGCGCTGTCCTGCCCGCGAAGTCGAGCCAATATGGAAATGTACTCCGGAATGACCTCGGTCTCCCCACGAAGGCCGCGCCAGTATTCCTCCTGAAGGCGACGGAGGCGATGTTTCGTCTTCCGGATGGAACGCCACCCGCGGACCTTGCTGACGATTTTCATGAAGATCTCCTGAATCTGTCCTTTCGCGGTTCGATGATACGTGCAAGTCGTCGCTCGAGAGCATCCGCGGGTGTTTCGAGGGCGACATTTTGGCGCGTTGACCGGCTATCATGTCGCCTGTCATGGATACCCGATTCTCACGATTCACACTCGCGCTGGTCTTCCTGCTGATCACTGCCGCGGCCCCGGGCCAGGCGGCGGAACAGCCCACCCGCCTTTCCACCGGCGCCTTTCTCGATCCCGCTGCCGGCTCCTTCCAGGTGGGCGAGTTCCCGCTCGGCATCGCCGTGGCCCCGGACGGCCGGCATGCGGCGCTCCTGCTTTCGGGGGCGGGAGAGCAGGGAGTCCAGCTGGTGGACCTCGAGTCACGCGAGGTGGTCCAGATGCTGGTACAACCCTCGGCGTTCGTAGGGGTAGCCTTCTCCCCGGACGGGAAGCTGATCGCCGCCTCCGGCGGAAACGAGGATACGGTGGTGCTCTACCCCTGGGCCGATGGAAGGGCCGCCAGTGCCCGGTTGATCCACCTGGCCGCGAAGAAAACTGATGAGGCGGGGAGACGTTATCCTGCCGGACTGGCGTTCTCCTCGGATGGCTCCCGCCTCTTCGTTGCGGAAAATCTCAGCGATTCGCTCGCGGTCATCGACATGGGCAGCGGCGAGGTGATTCAGCGCATGCTCACCGACCGCTATCCCTACGGAGTGGTGGTCTCGAGCAACGGCGACGTCTTCGTCTCCTCGTGGGGCGACAACAGCGTGATGCGTTTCCGGCCGGACGAGCACGGCCGGCTGGTGCGACAGCAGCGGATCGAGACGGTCCGCCATCCCGCGGCGATGTTGCTCGATGATGCGGGCCAGCGGCTTTACGTCACCTCTCCCAGTACCGATCGGATCGCCGTCCTGGACCGCGACTCCGGAAACGAGGTCACCATTCTTTCCGACGCGGCGCCCCGCGGGCCCTCGGAGGGGGTCACGCCGAATGCGCTGGCGCTTGGACCGAAGGGCGACCGGCTCTTCGTCGCGGAGGCCGACGCCAACGCGGTGGCCGTCTTGGAGCTGAGCGGGCTCACTTCGCGGCCGCAATTCACCGTTCCTTCGGGACCGCCTCGCCGGGCCGCATTCCCGTCGAGTGGTATCCGACCGCCCTCGCCCTGGCCGACGGGAAGCTGGTGGTGGTCAACGGCAAGGGCCGCGGAAGCTCTCCGAATCCGGGTCATCCGCAACCGGGAAGCAAAGACAAGAGGCCCCCGAGGCAGTTCACGCTCGAGCAGCTCGACGGGTCGATTCTGACCGTGCCTCTGGTGTCTTCCGCCGAGGCCCTCGCGGGGTGGACCCGGCGCGTTCTCACGGCGAACCGATGGGACCGAACTCTTGCCGCTCCGAACTACCCACCGATCGAGCACGTGATCTACGTCATCAAGGAGAACCGCACCTACGATCAGGTGCTGGGGGACATGCCGCGGGGCGATGGAGATCCCTCTCTGCTGTTCTTCGGCCCGGAATCGAGTCCCAATCATCACGCTCTGGCTGAGCGGTTCGGTCTCTTCGACCGCTTCTTCGTCAATGCGGAGGTCAGCGCCGACGGACACAACTGGTCGACTGCTGCTTATGCGACGGATTACGTCGAAAAGACCGTGCCGTCCCAGTACTCCTGGCGGGGACGCTCCTACGACTACGAAGGGACCAATCGCGGCGAGTTCGTCGATGAGGACGATGACGTCGCTGCGCCTGCGATGGGCTACTCTGGGACGCCGCGATCCGGAAGGGCGTCGAGGTGCATGGACTATGGCGAATACGTCTGGAAGCGGCCGGATCCGGACAGTGAGACCGGTGAAACCGAGTGGGAGCCCACTCGCAGCGCCCTCCAGCGGCATACCAATGACGGACTTCCCCGGCTACGACCTGACCATGCGCGATCAGGTGCGCGCGGACGTCTGGCTCGGCGACCTGAGGACCTACGTCGATCACGGCTCCATGCCCGCGCTCCAGATCATCCGGCTCCCGAACGATCACACCTCGGGGGGGAAAGCCGGACGCCCGACGCCCCGAGCCTACATGGCGGACAACGATCTCGCTCTCGGCCGGATCGTGGAAGCCGTCTCGAAGTCTCCGTTCTGGAAGAGTACCGCGATCTTCGTCCTCGAGGATGACGCTCAGAACGGCCCGGATCACGTCGACTCTCACCGCTCGGTGCTGCTGGTCGTCTCTCCCTACAGCCGGGGCGGTGTGGTTCACCGGTTCGTCAACACCACCGACGTTCTCGCCACCATCGAGGAGCTCCTCGGGCTCGAAGCACTCTCGCAGTTCGACTTCCACGGCCGGCCTCTGCGCGAGGTCTTCGGACACGAGGCCGACCTCCGGCCCTACGAGGCGAGAACACCCGCGGTCGAGTTGAATGAGATGAATCCCGACGGGACGGAGGCGGCGAAGGCCTCCGCCATGCTCGACCTTCGGCGTGATGCCGCGGATGAGGATGCGTTCAACCGGATTCTCTGGACGATGATCAAAGGGGCGGTGCCGTATCCGGGACCGACCCGTGCTCCGGGAGGACCGGTAGGCGGTGAGCGCTAAGAGCCCGGGGGCTGGTCCCTGGGGATAGCGGCGCTGGCTGTCAGAACGGTGGCCTTGTCATCCTGAGCGCCGGAACACGCATCGAAGCCGATGCGGTGGGTCGCGAAGGATCTTGCCTTCGTGAGGATCGAGAGCGTGACAGCCGCAAACGTGATTCGAGCCACACCCGCCGGGTGCAGGCCAACCCTTGCGGAATTTCGTCTCGACCGTTCCCAGAGGCAAGATCCTTCGCGGGGCGGTTCACGGCTTCGGCACGCTCACCGGCGCTCAGGATGACGAGAGGGGGAACGGTCGCGGCTTCGACCACCGTTTCGCCCGATCGCCCCTCGCCGTCATCCTGAGCGCCCGCACCCGTGTCGAAGCCGATGCGGTGGGTCGCGAAGGATCTTGCCTTCGTGAGGATCGAGAGCGTGACAGCCGCAAACGTGATTCGAGCCACACCCGCCGGGTGCAGGCCAACCCTTGCGGAATTTCGTCTCGACCGTTCCCAGAGGCAAGATCCTTCGCGGGGCGGTTCACGGCTTCGGCACGCTCACCGGCGCTCAGGATGACGAGAGGGGGAACGGTCGCGGCTTCGACCACCGTTTCGCCCGATCGCCCCTCGCCGTCATCCTGAGCGCCGGAACACGCATCGAAGCCGATGCGGTGGGTCGCGAAGGATCTTGCCTTCGTGAGGATCGAGAGCGTGACAGCCGCAAACGTGATTCGAGCCACACCCGCCGGGTGCAGGCCAACCCTTGCGGAATTTCGTCTCGGCCGTTCCCAGAGGCAAGATCCTTCGCGGGGCGGTTCACGGCTTCGGCACGCTCACCGGCGCTCAGGATGACGAGAGGGGGAACGGTCGCGGCTTCGACCACCGTTTCGCCCGATCGCCCCTCGCCGTCATCCTGAGCGCCCGCACCCGTGTCGAAGCCGATGCGGTGGGTCGCGAAGGATCTTGCCTTCGTGAGGATCGAGAGCGCGCAACGCGAACGCGGGATTCGACCCGACTCCGGTCGTGATCAATCCGCGCTGGCGGAATGCCGTGCCCACTGGCGCTCTACCGCAATTCGTCCCGCGATCCCTGGGACGTACTGCGGGTGAAGCCGAGCCGATCGGTCACGCTCCGTGCGTCTCGCAGATGGCTTTCCAGGACGGGAAGAGTTTTCTCGACATAAGCCTTCAGGTCACCGTCCTCAACCTCGTCCTTCTCATGCTTGAATTCCGCGACCACCGTGCGGTGGTCATCGAGCATCGCGTCCATGTAGTGACGGTCGAAGCTGTTTCCGGTGATGCCCTCCAGCGTGTCTTTGACCTGCTGGTGGCGGTCATTGAGGCTGGTCGGCAGGGGGATTCCTTTCTGGGACGCCAGCTTCTGGAGCTTCGAATTGTTCTCCGTGTGCTGGTCGACCATCCTTCGTGCGAACGCCTTGATGTCGGGGCTGACTGCCCGCTTCATGGCGATGCTGGAGAGGCTGACCTCCGCCTGTCCTGCTTCCGCTGCTTTGATCATGAAATCACTGTCGGTCTTGTTCATGAATTCTCCTTGTCTGATTCGTGATGGGGGGCCCGACAGCCGAACGGACAACATTCGTGATGCGGTGCCACGAGATCCGGCTCTCTGTCGATCCGCAGGATGGTGACTGCCGCTTCTGCGCCATCGCGGAGCTTCAGAGCCGGAATGACCGCGTTTCGCCCGGAGCCCCGTCCGGATTCCAGACGCGCTCCACCAGGCGGATGGATCCCTCGTGTCCGACGAGGATCACCGCGGAAGCCCGTGTGCCGTATCTCGGATCGCGGATGAAGATGGGAGAGAGAAACGCCTCGAGGTCCGGATCGGTCGCCTCGCGATCGAGCTCATCCGCGGCCGCCGGCGTCTGGTCGGCGAGGATGTCGAGAAGTGTGGCAGCGAGCTCGGCTTCGTCTGGTTGACGATCGAGAGCGTCCCGGAGGGCCCGTTTTCCGCGAACGACCTTCATTTCATCCGAATCGAGCAGGAGATTTCCGAGGCCGTAGATTCCCGGCTCCAGGCTTTTTACCGTCTCGGATCGATTCGACATCCAGAGCAACTCACGGGTGTCGAAGGTGAAGAGGCTGAATCCGCCGTACTCGTGCCACTGTTCCCGGACTGTTTCGACCCAGGGCCGGACCGGTGTGTCCGTCTGCAGGAAATCGGCGACCAGCGATCCTCGGGAACGCGGCGGTGCGACTCGCGGAACCGGTTCCCGGTAGTTGGTCACCGCGGAGAATCGCCCGGAGCGGGAGATGCCCATCCAGGTTCCCCCGCTTCGGAGGTCGCGGCCAGCGAGAACCGAGGGTGCGTCGCTCCAGAACGCGGCCGGAGCCGCGGGACGGTCGTGATGCTCGTCGCGGTTTGCGGCGACCACCAGCCGCCACTGCGGATGGCTCTGGTACGACAGCAGAATCAGACACATCGGTTTACGACTCCTTTCTGCGTCTCACGGCTCGCGGGCCCAGAGCTTCCAGGTCATTACTCCCCATCCGAGTGCCCACGCGATCTCGACAGCGGCAGTGATGACCGTTGCTCCGAACACGCCGATCCGATCGGCGGCGAAGCCTGCCACGAGGCTCGACACGCTCATCGTCAGGGTGACCAGACCGAAGTCGACGGCAAAGACCCTGCCGCGAATGAAATCGGGAACTTCGCGTTGCAGTCCGTAGGTCGAGGTCAACCAGGCCCCGCCGCCGCCCAGATGGGCGACGGTGACTGCCAGAAAGCCGGGCCAGAGGGAAGGGGAGAAGGCGAGACCGAGATAGCCGAGCCCGAAGATGAAGATCGAAGGGGCGAGGGTCCGGTACTGCTGTTTTGCGGTGGGACTGATCGCTCGGACGATGAAGGGGCCGATGAGGGAACCGATTCCGCGGGCCGCGAAGAGCATCCCGATCCCGAAAGCACCGGCGCGGAAGACGTCACGGCCGAAGATGCTGAGCATCGCAACCACACCGGCACCGACCCCGTAGCCCCCTTTGGCGGTGATCAGAGCGAGCGTACGCGGATGTGCCCGTGCGTACCGGAAGGTCTCGCGGAAGGCTTCGAGCATCGGGGGCGGCATGTGGCCTTGCTCCCGCTCCGCGGACAACGGGGTCCGGATCCGGAGTGTGAGAATGGCGGCGAGAAGAAAGGTCGCGGCATCGATGATGAACGATGCATCGCGGCCCAGTTTCATCGTGACCACCCCGCCGATCGCCGCCCCGACCATCAGCATCGATCCCCAGGTTGCGCCGAACAGCACGCTGGCGTCGGGAAGATCCTCGGCGCTGACCAGATTCGGCAGAGCCGCGGATGCCGCGGGCTGGACGATCCCCGAGCCGATCGCGATGATGGTCATCCCGACGAACGCGAGAACCAGCAGGGGACGGCTCACCGCGAGCATCGGAAGCAGCGCGGCGAAGACCAGCACGACGTTCGCGATCAGAATCAGCTTCTTCCGGTCCAGCTTGTCGATCAGATGCCCGGCGAAGGGTGTGGTGAAAAACACGGGAAGCGACTGGCAGACGATCATCAGTGAAGCGAGCGCCGCCGATCCAGTCTCCTCGAGCACCAGGTCGAGAAGCGCGACGGTGAGAAACCAGTCGCCGGCAAAACTGATCAGGGTCGCGAGAAACAGCCGCCGAAAGTCGGGATTCCGTGAGAGAAGCCGGAGGTACCGCATCCGCCGCGCATGATAGCAGCGAGAGGTGAGAGGTGAGAGGTGAGAGGCGAGAGGTGAGAGGTGAGAGGTGAGAAGTTAGAGGTGAGAAGTTAGAGGTGAGAAGTTAGAGGTGAGAAGTTAGAGGTGAGAGGTGAGAGGTGAGAAGTTAGAGGTGAGAGGCCGACCTCATCGCCGTGGACGCGATCCGCTCGAGGACATCACCGCGATCGAGGGGGTCGTCTTCGTGATGAAGGGCGGCAGGGTGTATCGGGACGACGCGGTGCGATGAGCCTGGGCTCATCGAGCGCACGCGAGGCCTTACGGAGGCCGGGCGGAGGCAATCAGATGCCGTCGAAGAGGACACGGAAGGCGGCGGTGACAGCAACCATGTCAGGGACTGTTGATGCCTTCGAGTCAGGCGTAGGATGGCGGCATGAGGCGACGTCCGATCATCGGCGTGATGGGAGCGGGCGATGCTGCAACACCCGGCGACATGGCGCTTGCCGAAGAGCTGGGAGAGCGGATCGCACGGGAGGGATGGGTGCTTCTGAACGGGGGCCGGCGGGAAGGAATCATGGGGGCCGCCAGTCGTGGTGCGAAACGCGTCGAGGGAAGTCTGACCATCGGTGTGCTGCCGGGCTCCTCGCGCCAGGGAGCATCGGCTGATCTCGACGTGGCGATCGTGACCGGGATGGGCAGCGCGCGCAACAACATCAACGCCCTCTCCTGCGACGTGATCATCGCCTGCGGCTGCGGTGGACCGGGGACGTTCTCCGAGGTGGCGCTGGCGGTGAAAGCGGGAACGCCGGTGGTCCTGCTCGGGAGCGACCCCACGCTGGTGGCCCTGTTCGAGCGAGCGGTCGCTGCGGTTCCGACGGTCGACGAGGCGGTGATCCGGGTCCGTGCGTTTCTCTCCCGGTAGCGCAGCCGAGCCAGCGATGCGGGGACCGGATCTCGGCTGTTCGCGGGAATCAAAACGAGTTATTCCCCTCAAATGTGACTGAGGTCACATCGGGTCGTGAGCGGAATCAGTGTGACGGTGGACACAGGGCTCTATAACGGACAAGGCAGTAGTTCGGAGGAGGGCCCGAATGCGTTTCAGACTGGGAATTGCACTGTTCGCCGCAGGAATTCTGGCCATCGGCGGATTCGTTTCGTGTGATCGCGAGAACGATTCACAGACAGCGAGAACGAGCACACCGGCCAATGCGCCTATCCCACCCGCATCTTCCAACACTCCAGACTCTTCCGTCTCGGCGGAGGAGGCGGTGCTCGTCAGCGTTCCCCGGATCGGGGTCGAGGATGCGCGGAGTGCGGTGGACCAGGGTGGCGCCGTTCTCGTGGATGTTCGCGATGCGGAGTCATTCGCCGCGGGCCATCCGCCCGGAGCCGTGCATCTCCCGTTCGAGCAGTTCCTCACCGGGATCAACGGTCTGCCGGGCGATCGAATGATCATCACCTACTGTACGTGACCGAACGAGGAATCGAGCGCCAGGATGGCGCTGATGATGACACAGGCTGGATTCGAGAACACGGCAGCGCTTCTGGGCGGGTTGGCAGCCTGGCAGAACGCCGGATTCCCGATGGAAACGGGGCAGCCGGAATGAGTACGCTGGTGGAAACGAACGAAGGAATCATGACCGCGGCGGTGGCGACGGACCAGGCGAGCCCCTTCTCGGTGGAAGCCCGGGCAGTCTGCCGGCGCTACGGGCGCCGCTGGGCCCTGGTCAATGTCGACCTTCAGGTCCGTCCCGGCCGGGCGATGATGATCTGCGGCCGGAACGGCTCGGGGAAGTCGACGCTGTTGAGGGTCCTTTCCACCGCGCTTCGTGCGGACCGTGGAGAGGTGTTGATCGACGGTTTCGATGCCCATGAAGATCGAGACGAAGTGCGCCGCCGGATCGCCATCCTCGGCCATTATCCCTACACCTATGAAGCGCTGACCGCGCTGCAGAACCTCCAGGTTCCGGCGCGGCTGATGGGGCTTCGCTCGGATCGCGAGTCCCTCCTGCCTCTTCTCGAGCAGGTGGGGCTGACCGAACGGGCAGATGACACCATCCTGTCGTTCTCCGCCGGAATGCGGAAACGGATCGCTCTGGCCCGGATGCTGCTGCAGGCGACCGATCTGGTTCCCCCCGTCCGCGAGGGAGCACCGGTCCAGCGCGCCAACGTGGTGATGCTCGACGAGCCGTACGGTCAGCTCGATCCTCCAGGATTCCGTTTCGTCGACGGTCTGTTCCGGCTGCTTCGTGCGCAGGGCGTGACGGTGTTGCTGGCGACCCATCTTCTCGATCGCGGCTCGATGCTCTGCGATGACGGGATCGTTCTGGAGCGCGGCCAGCGGGTCTGGTCCGGTCCGGCCCGGGATCTGCCCATCGAGGGCGGCCTCGATCCGGTCAGTCTGCCGGAGGGAGGAGCCTGAGATGCAACTGATTGCCGCACTTCGCAAGGACCTTCTTCTGCAGTGGAGAACCCGCGGGCAGATTCTGGCGATTTTCGTCTTCGGAGCGACCGCGCTGCTGCTGTTCAGCTTCGCCATCGGTCCGAACGCGGGCGCGTTGAGGCTTCACGCTTCCGGATTCCTCTGGCTGGGATTGCTGCTTTCCTCGACGCTGACCCTGGCGGAGAGCTTCCAGACCGAGATGGAACATCGGGGTCTGGAGGGGCTTCTTCTGCTGCCGGCCAGCCCACGCGCGATCTACTATTCGAAGGCCATCTCGAACTGGGTGCAGTTGTCCCTGCTCGGAATCGGTCTGCTCCCGGTGATGGTGGTTCTCTATGACGCAACGATTCCGCGGGCCTTCGCCCTGATCGGGATCATCCTGCTCGGCGCCGGAGGACTCTCGGCGCCGGGAACGCTCTACTCTGCCATGGCATCGCAGGCGCGAGCGAAGCAGACCCTGCTTCCTCTGCTCCTGTTTCCCCTGGTCGTCCCGGTTCTGCTGGCCGCGGTGAAGGCCACCACGCTGCTCATCGGAGGGGATCCGATGGGACAGGCCCGTTCCTGGACGGTTCTTCTGGTTTCATTCAACCTGATCTACTGGTCGCTTTGCGGCCTGCTGTTCGATCGGATCGTGGAGGATCAATGAATACCCTGGCCTCGGAAGTCAAAGTGCCGCCGCTCAGCGGATGGCGGGCCACGCTCCCCGGCATATTCATGCTGGTGGGTCTCGGATTTCTCATCGTCGGTTCCTGGCTCGGATTCAATGCGCCGCCGGAGCACTTCATGGGCGAGGTGCAGAAGATATTCTTCGTCCATGTGCCCACGGCCTGGAACGCGATGCTCGCGCTGACCTTCGCCTTCGTCTGCGCGCTGATGTTTCTGTTCCGGGGCGAATGGAAGTGGGACGCAAGACTCGAGGCTGCCATCGAGGTAGGGGTGCTTTTTTCCTTCCTCCTCTGTGCGCAGGGCTCGATCTGGGCGAAGCCGACCTGGGGCGTCTGGTGGGACTGGGATCCGCGCCTGACCACCATGGCGGTTCTGCTGTTCGCCTTCATCGGCATCCTGGCTCTGCGCCATTTCGTCGATGAGCCGGTCAAGCGGGCGACATGGGCGTCGGTGGCGACGATCATCGCCTACGTCGACGTTCCGATCGTCTACTTCTCGGTCAAGTGGTGGAACTCGCTCCATCAGCTTCAGTCCACCCCGAACACCGTCTCCGACGTCTACTGGTGGCCGCTGCGATTCAACGCCTTCGGCATCCTGTTCCTGATGATCGGCTGGATGATGATCCGTTCCCGCCAGGCTTCGCTGCGCCTGAAGAACGAGCTTGCCGAGCCACTGCCGGAAGCGGTTCGCGGCGTCGAGTATGCAGCGGGAGGTGCCCAATGAGCGGTGGTGTGGTTACAGGAGGATGGGGATTCGTCATTGCGGCGTACTCCCTGACCGCGGTTCTTTTCCTCGGATACACAATTTCGATCTATTCGCGGTTTCGGGCTGAGAAGGAGCGATTCCTTCGGGAGCAGCGGAACCGCAGCAATGAGGTGACGTCATGAGTGAGCCTGCCAGCAATTCCCCCGATGTCCGAACCCGCCGACGCTCCGGAAAGTGGTTCGCACTGATTGCTCTCGCCATCGCCGCGCTGGCCTTCGTGGTCATTACCGCCGGCGGAATCGGGAAGAACCTCGTCTACTACTGGGGGCCGAAGCAGCTTCGCGCCGCCGGAACCAAAGCGATCGGAGCGACCATCCGTCTCGGAGGTCTGGTCGCACCCGGTTCGGTCCAGTATCAGAAGGACAGCACCAACCTGGAGTTCGATGTGGTCGACGGCAATGCCATCGTCCACGTGAAATCGCAGGGGGTTCCGCCGCAGATGTTCCGTGAGGGCATCGGCGTGGTGGTCGAGGGCACCATGACCGACTCGGGCTATTTTCAGTCGGAGCGTCTGATGGTCTCTCACGGGAACGAATACCAGGCTCCCGCCGAGCACGAGAACGCCGACATGGAACAGCTGATCAAGTCGACCAAGGGGATCGACGACGCAAAGGGTGGATCATGATTCCAGCTCTCGGACGCTATCTCATTCTCGGTTCGCTGCTGGCCGCTTCGGCCGGCGCGATCACCGCCTTCGCCTCGGCGGCCCGGCGCGATGCCGCGATGGTCGCCTGGGCCAAACGACTGGCCTATCTCTACAGCGGTCTGATCGTCCTGGCCAATCTGGTGATGGTCTATGCGCTGATCTCGAATGACTTCTCGGTCGGCTATGTCGCCCAGGTCGGCGCGATCGAGCTTCCTCTCTGGGTCAAGGTGGTCAGCCTCTGGTCCTCACTGGAGGGATCGATCCTCTTCTGGGGGATGATTCTCGGGATCTACATCGGCTTCAGCACCTGGCTGCTGCGCGACCGCTATCCCGAGTACACCCCCTACGCCATCGGCACCTGGCTGGCCTGCGCCACCTTCTTCAGCTTTCTGATCTCCGGACCGGCTCAGCCGTTCAACACGGTGCTCAATCCCCCGATGAACGGTCCCGGTCCCAATCCGCTGCTCCAGAACCACGTGCTGATGGCCATCCATCCGCCGTTCCTTTACCTCGGGTACGTCGGAATGACCATCCCGTTCGGGATGGCCTCTGCCGCGCTGCTGACCGGACGGCTGGGACATGACTTCCTCCGGCCTCTCCGCCGCTCCCTGCTGGTCCCCTGGACCTTCCTCACCATCGCCATCGTGATGGGCGGATGGTGGGCTTACGAGGTGCTCGGATGGGGCGGCTACTGGGCCTGGGATCCGGTCGAGAATGCCTCCTTCATCCCATGGCTCACCGCGACGGCCGCGCTGCATTCCGCGATCGTCCTGGAGCGGAAAGGGACGCTCAAAGGGTGGACTTCCACCCTGGTGCTGTCGACTTTCCTGCTGACCATCCTCGGGACCTTCATGACCCGGTCGGGTGTGTTCAACTCGGTGCACTCGTTCACCCAGAGCTCGATCGGTCCGACCATCCTCTCGTTCCTGGCGATCGCTCTGATCTGGTCGGTGGTGCTGCTCGCGGCCCGGATCGACAAACTGGACGCAGATACGGACATGGGCCACCCGGTAAGCCGGGAAGGCGCCTTCATGATCAACAATCTGCTGTTCGTCCTCTTCACCCTGACCGTGCTGATCGGGACGGTCTTTCCTCTGGTGGTCGAAGCGATCGGCAACAAGCAGATCAGCGTGGGCCGGCCCTATTTCGACCGGATGGCCATTCCCGTCGGGATTGCACTGTTGTTCCTGATGGGGCTCGGTCCGGCACTTCCCTGGGGCCGCGCCACCGGGAAGCAGCTCCGGCGCGCCCTGCTGCCACCGCTGATCGGCGCTGCCGTCCTCACGATCGTCGGCTTCGCCCTCGGTGCCCGGAATCCGTGGACCCTGGTCACGATGTTCCTCGGTGGGTACACGCTGCAGGTGACCCTCAGGGAGATGTGGCTGCCGATGTGGCAGCGGATGCGCGGACGGGGTCAGTCGGCCGGATCCGCGTTCGTCGACGCCCAGCTCAAGAGGGGCCGGCGCCGCTTCGGTTCCTACATCGTCCATGCAGGAGTGGTCGTGGTGGTGGTCTCCATCGCGATCTCCAGCACGATGCAGGTTCAGAGCGAGATGCAGCTCAGTCAGGGACAGTCCGGAACCCTCGGGCCGTACACCCTGACCTTCGTCGGAACCCGCAACGTCACCGAGCCGAACCGCGATGCGGTCGTCGCGGACATTCAGGTGACCAAGAACGGACGTCAGATCGCCACGATGGAGCCGCGGATGAACTACTACCCGACCCGGCGTGAGCCGATCGGAACGCCGGCGGTCAAGACGATGCTCGGCGAGGATCTTTACCTGTCGATGATGAATGTCGATCCTGCGCGGCAGACCGTCGGTCTGCACGCGTTGATCAATCCGATGGTGGGCTGGATCTGGATCGCCACCGGAATGATGGCATTCGGAGCGGTGATCATTCTCCTTCCGTTCGGAGATCGCGAGCGGTCATTCGCCGCGCGGGCGGCAATGGAGGAGACGAGCCGGAGTGTGTCGCGTGGCGACGAGGCGCCGGCGGGAGGTCAGGCATGAACCGGAAGGTTCTTCTGATCGGGCTGGGAATCACCATCCCCGTCGTCATCATTCTGGCGATGGGTTTCGGCCGCGATCCCCACAAGGTGGATTCGCCGCTGATCGGGAAGACCGCACCCTCCTTCGCGCTGCAGAGCGTGGCCGACGACCAGTTGGTCTCCCTCGATCAGTTCAAGGGCAAGCCGGTGGTGGTGAACTTCTGGGCCACCTGGTGCGTTCCCTGCCTGTCGGAGCACGAGACCCTGAAGATGACCGCGAAGCAGATGGGCTCCAACGTCCAGTTTCTCGGCGTGGTCTACGACGACAGCAAGGAGACGATCCACAACTTCATGCAGCAGTACGGATCGGCCTATCCCACGCTGATGGATCAGGGTGGAAAGACGGCCATCGCCTACGGTGTGTATGGAGTTCCCGAGACGTTTTTCATCAATCCTGAGGGGACGATCGTCTCCAAATTCGAGGGCCCGCTCTCTCCGGCACTTCTGCAGGAGAACCTGCAGAAGGCGATGCGTTGAGGGCTGAACAGGGAGTGAATCTCATGACTCAGCAGACAACAACCCGGGCCGGGGTGTGGGCGTGGTTCGCGCTGCTCGTCCTGGTCTGCGCGCTGCCGCTGATTGCGCAGACCCAGAGCGGCCCCATCGGAGGTCCGAACGCACCCGATCCGCGCGCGATCGTGGGAGATCCCACCGAGCAGCCGTTGACCGGCGATGCTCTCGAAGCGAAGACGAAGACCGTCGCGTCGGAGCTGCGTTGCCCGGTGTGTCAGGGGCTGTCGGTGTACGACTCGCCTGCGACCATGGCCGTGGATATGAAACATCAGGTGGGCGAGCTGGTTTCGCAGGGCTACTCCAAGGAGCAGATTCTCGACTACTTCTCCCGGTCCTACGGCGAGTTCGTGCTTCTCGCGCCGAAGGCTCACGGGATCAACTGGCTCGTCTGGATTGCTCCGATCGTCATTCTTCTCGGCGGTGCGGTGGTGATCTGGATGATGTACCGGAAGAGTCTTCCGGAGACCAGGGAGAACGAGGCGGTGGCTGATGCGCGGGATCTGCCGGGGCGGGACACGCTTCCGGAAGACCGTGATCTGACGCCGTACGTACTTCGGGCCCGCGAGCTGGCTTACGGCTGGCCCGGCGGTGTCTCTCCGAAGACGGACACGAACGAGCAGTGAGCCGATGCTTCCGGACACCGGTTGCTGATTTCTCACTGATCACTGATTGACAGGTGGGCTGATGGAGTCATCACAGGTACAGTGGATGCCCGCGATCATCATTCTCGTCGCGGGGACAATTGTCGGAATTCTTCTGGTCTGGCGGACCAGCCGGGGTCGCAGTGAAGAAGAGCCGATCACGGACGACAACGAGCTCGAGCTGCGGGATCTGGTGGCGAAGCGCGAGGTGCTGATCCGCGAGCTTCGCGAGCTGGACGACACCGCCGCAAAGCTCGCTCCCGAACAGCTCGCCCGCGAGCGCTACCGGCTCGAGCTGGATCTTGCCGCGACGCTCCGGGAACTGGATGGCGAGGCGGACATCGTCGAAGAGCAGCACGTTGCCGCCTCCGCCGCGGCGGCTCGCGACGAGGCGGCGGCCGGCCCTCCACGCAGTCCCCTCTCAGGATTCCTCTGGGGAGCCGGGTCGATGGCCGTGGTCGCGGCTCTCTTCTTCTGGGTCAACACCGTGGCGAACGACCGGGGCCAGGGTGGCTCGATGACCGGCAATGCGCAGATGTCTTCACAGCAGATGCCGGCGGATCATCCGGAGATCGCCCAGCTCCAGGCCCGCATTCAACAGAACCCGAACGATCTGCAGGCCCGTCTCGATCTGGCTCAGGCCGATCTGATGGCGAACGATCTGATGGGCGTCTTCGAGCAGACCCGTTACGTCCTCGGTCAGGAGCCGGAGAACCCCCGGGCGCTGACTCTGCAGGCCCTGCCGCGTCTGGCCATGGGTCAGGGCGAGCTCGCCACCGAAATGCTCAACAAGGCGCTCTCGATTCAACCCGACCTGATCGACGCCTGGATTCATCTCGCAATCGTTCAGGCGAATACCGGTAAGGTGGAAGAGGCGAAGCAGACCGCGGCTGAAGCGGCGAAGCGCTTCCCCGAGCAGGCGACGATGTTCCAGAGCATGGGGCCGGAGCTCGACCGGATGGCGGCCGAGGTCGCGCAGAACGCCCAGAACGACGGCAAGCCCAATCCCCACGCGAACATCCCGGAATCCGGTGAGGGTGTTCCCGCCGGAATGGCACCGGCTTCCCCGCCGGCGGCCACTCCGCCGATGATGGCGGGTGCGACGACTCCGGGCGCGGCCGGAGGGCCGAGCGTGAGCGGCGTGATGCAGCTCGACTCATCGGTGAAGGGGTTGAACTACCCGGCGACGGTGTTTCTGATGGCGCGTCCGCAGGGCGTGACCGCTGGGCCTCCAGTCGCCGTAAAGCGAATCGAGGTCAGCTCGTTCCCCCTGAGCTTCACGCTCGGGCCGGCGGATTCGATGATGGGGCAGCCGCTGCCCGACAAGGTCCGGCTCGAGGCGCGCGTCGACTTCGACGGCAACGCCATGACTCAGGAACCAAACGACCCGATCGCGATCATCGACGGCCTCGCCTCCGGGACGAACAACGTAAAACTGGTGCTCAAGCCGGAGTGAGGCAGTTCTCCGGCTGTGGGGGGTCGGGCGTCCCGCCCGATCTCCGGGGGGCGTCCTCGCCCCCGAGGGCCCGCTCCACGGAGCGCTGAAGGTGCGCTCTCGCACCATCGCCACCTCGCCGAAACCTCCACCCTCGCCGGAGGAGGGTGGGGGCTGTGGAGTGCGGTGAGAATCACCGCTTTCATTCAACGTCCCTGCAGGCGCGACGCGTGGTGGCCGGAGCGACGATGACTCAGCACCTGGGGAAGAGGGTCACATCTTCGGTTGTCGATTAATCTACGGCACGTAGAGTTGGACTAGGGAACTGTGGAGAATCGCCCCAGGATTCAGCGATTCCGAAAATCGAAGATGTGACCCTTTGCCTGTGGGGGTCGGGCGTCTCGCCCGATCGCCGGGGGCGTCCCGCCCCCGAGGGATCGCTCCACGAAGCGCCGCCGATCCGCCCTCGCACCATCGCCACCTCGCCGAAACCTCCACCCTCGCCGGAGGAGGGTGGGGGCTGTGGAGTGCGGTGAGAATCACCGCTTTCATTCAACGTCCCTGCAGGCGCCACGCGTCGTGGCCGGAGCGACGATGACTCAGCACCCGGGGAAGAGGGTCACATCTTCGGTTGTCGATTAATCTACGGCACGTAGAGTTGGACTAGGGAACTGTGGAGAATCGCCCCAGGATTCAGCGATTCCGAAAATCGAAGATGTGACCCTTTGCCTTGTGGGGGGCGCCAGAGTGGATGGCTCGGTGCGTAGCCAACTGCCGGGCGCCGAACTTGTTCCGGTTGCGCAGGACCGGGGTGGCGAGAGTCGGTGTGCTCGCGGCGCCACCGGAACAAAGTCCGCCCACTGGAGTCGAGGCTTGGACGAAGCGGACACCGCTGGCGAGGGACGTTGAAGGAAAGCGGTGATTCTCACCGCCCTCCAGAGCCGCCCGCCCTTCCCCGCGAGAGAGGGTGGTTCGCTGGGTGGCGATCTGCCGGGCGCCGAACTTGTTCCGGTTGCGCAGGCCCGGAGTCGCGAGAGTGGGTCTGTTCGCGGCGCCACCGGAACAAAGTCCGCCCACTGGAGTCGAGGCTTGGACGAAGCGGACACCGCTGGCGAGGGACGTTGAAGGAAAGCGGTGATTCTCACCGCCCTCCAGAGCCGCCCGCCCTTCCCCGCGAGAGTGAAAGGGTTCGCTGGGTGGCGATCTGCCGGGCGCCGAACTTGTTCCGGTTGCGCAGGCCCGGAGTCGCGAGAGTGGGTCTGTTCGCGGCGCCACCGGAACAAAGTCCGCCCACTTGCGCATACCGCTGGCGAGGGATGTTGGAAGAAAGCTCAGATGTCCGGATCGCCGGTGCCGCGTTCGCGGCTGACGAGAAGTCCGTAGAGGAACGACTCGGGACCGGCGTCGCAGACGACGAGCGGAACGAGCCGACCGGCGTCGATCGCGTCTTCGATCCGCGGCAGAGGTCCGGAGAGGCCATTCGGAAACCGCCAGCGGCGGGACCTGAGGGCGATGGGCACACCGAACCGTTCCCGGAGCGCGGGGAAGAGCAAGACCGCCATATTCGAGGAGACGCCGCGGAAGTTCGGGTCGATCACCAGCGTTCGCCCGTCCCGGGTGAGCGCGACGTCGACCCCCGCCCACCCCACGTACCCGAGCGCGCGCGCCTTCTCGATCATCGGACGGACGAGCTCGAAGACCCGGCGGGGCGTGGGATGCTCCGATTCGATCCAGTTGCCGGCATGCCGACCCTCGGGGCTGATCACTTCCTCCGCCGAGCCTACCTCGTGAATCCTTCCCTCGTGGTCCACCGCGAAACTGACGCAGTAGCTGGTTGCAATCTCGAGATACTCCTCGACCACGACCCGCTCGATGGGAGCAAAAAACCTCGCGGCCTCTTCGAGGGCCTTCCGGTTCTCCACGATCCGGACATCGTAGCCACCGGCGGTCGAATCGGATGTCGAGGCCTTGAGCACCAGGGGCCATCGTTCAACCGCGAGAGAGGCGAGCTCTCCGGGATGGTGGATCGAACGTGTGGGAACGTTCTCCTCGCCTGCCAGGCCGGCGAGGTTCGCCTTGTCGTTGAGGTGGCTCATCAACGATGGCGGAATCCAGTAGGCGGAAGACGGCAGCTCGTCGGGAGCGAGGATGTGAGTCACGACGATCCGGTATTGCCGGGAAAGACCCTGGAGCACCCGCGGGAAATCGGCGGCCGACTCATAGGTGTGGATCGGAGACTCCAGAGTCAATCCGGCCCGTTCCATCAGGCGACGGGCGAGGGGTGTCACCGCTCTCCGGGCGCAGAGCATCGGCATGGTCCCCGCGACGGAGAGCAATGCGGCGCTCAGGGCCTCCCGCACGAAGAGGTCCTGGAGGAGCCATCGGGAGCGGTGGTCGGAGGGGCGATTGCTGTAGAGAGTCCCCGGGCCGAAGATCCGATCGAGGGGGAGGGAGGGCGTCAGCACGTGATGATTCTCGCACGGCATGCGATCATCCCGAGGTGACGCGAATCGCGATTCTCACTCATGGGAACGAGCGGCGGTGTTTCGAGACATCCTCCATGCTCGGGCTGCTGGCGGCCGAGTGGAAGGCGGCGGGGAGCGAGGTGGTGGAGGTTCGCGGTGCGTCTCGAATGATTCCCGCCGACCTGGCGATTCTCCACGTGGATCTTTCGGTCGTGCCCGAGCCGTATCGTGAGCTTGCCTCACGCTATCCCCGCTGTCTCAATGCGTGGCTGACCGACATAACGCGGCGGGCGCTCAGCCTGCAGCGGATCGAACGGGACACCTCCTGGAAGGGGCCGGTGATCGCGAAGACGGATCGGAATGCGCAGGGACATCCGGAGCGGCGGCTGGCCCACGGGCGATTCGCGGCGGCGGTTCTCTGGCGGGCCGAACGGTGGCTGAGGCTGGCGCCGCCTCCGCTGCCTCGCTATCGGGTGTTCGACGGTGCGGCCGAGGTTCCGGAGGAGGTCTGGAGCGATGAGCGGCTGGTGGTGGAGAAGTTCCTGCCGGAGCGGGATGGCGAACACTTCATTCTCCGGAAATGCTTTTTTCTCGGCGCGACGGCGACGGCCTTTCGTCTCCGCTCGACGGATCCGATCGCGAAGGGAGTCAACTCCGAGCGGGTCGGGCCGGTGGAGGTCCCCGAGCCGCTCCGGGAGTTCCGCCGCCGGATCGGCCTCGACTGGGGCCGGATCGACTACGCACAGCCGGATGGGGAGTTGGTGATCTTCGACGTGAACAAGACTCCGAGCATCGCGACGGCGAATCCCAGCCTGGCAACGCGTCAGGTCGCCCGCGACCTGGCGTTGGGTATCCGGCAGTTCCTGGAGTAAGGAGGGTCGACGAGCCGTTCGGAGCGGACGGCCGACTGCTTCCTGTTCACGGCAATCCTGAATCCGCTCCGCGACGGCGCCTCGCTGCATGGACCTCCCTTCGCGCGGGCCGGTGCTCCATCATAAATGGTAACGCGCTTTCCCTGTTTCGACGGCAAGGGTGGCGCCGGCCCGGTGCGAGGGGAGCTCGGCTGACGGTCGGTTCTCCTGCAAACGAAGGATGCGAAAATTGCCGACCCTGTCTAAGATGGTGAGACGATGAGGATTGGGCGTCCAGGTGGGGAGTGATGTCGTTGCTGTTCATCGAGGACCTTGTGGCCTTGAGCCGGGCTGTGGCGTTCGGCGGGGGCCGGTCCGTCTGGATCGATCTGCTGATCGTCTTCGGGCTCGCCCTGCTGATCGCTCTTCTCGCGGGACTGCGGGTGCAGTCGGCGGGGCGGAGGCAGCGGGATCTGGAAGTCGAGGTGGCGCGCCGGACCGCGGAACTGGAGCGGATCTTCGAGCTGACTGCGCTGATCAACGAAGCGGTGACGCTGGAACAGGTGATGGATCACCTCTACGAGAATTTCCGGCCGATCCTCCCCTACGATCGAATCGGGCTTGCGCTGCTGGATCAAGACCGGGTGGTGCTCAAGGCAGTCTGGTCCCGGGGAGAGATTCCGCCCGTGGGGATCGACCGCGGCTATGAGGTGCCGCTGGCAGGAAGCAGCCTGGAGCAGGTTCTCCAGAGCGGTTCACCGCGGCTGATCCAGGATCTCGATCTCTACCTGGAGGAGCATCCCGGCTCGGAGTCGACCCGCAGGATCCTCAGCGAGGGTATCCGCTCCAATCTGACCTGCCCCCTCAAGGCCCTCGGAGAGCCGGTGGGTTTTCTGTTTTTTTCCAGTGTTCAGCCCGGAACCTACGAGGCGGTCCATGCGGCGTTTCTGGAGAAGATCGCGCCACATCTGGCGCTGATCATCGGAAAGTCGAAACTCTACGAGGATCTGCTCGACGCCCAGCAAAGGCTGGAAGAGACCAATCAGCACCTGGAATGGCTCGCCGCGGCGGACGGACTGACGGGGGTGGCGAACCGGCGTGGCCTGGACGGGCATCTGGATCGCGAATGGCGGCGTGCGGTTCGCTCCGAGGAGCCGCTCTCTCTGCTGATGGTCGACGTCGATCACTTCAAGCAGTTCAATGATCGATGGGGGCATCAGGCAGGCGACGACGGTCTGAGGACCATTGCCACGGTGCTGGCCCGCGCGGTGGGACGTCCGGGAGATCTGGTGGCGCGGTACGGCGGGGAGGAATTTGCGGTGGTGCTGACCCGCTGCGGCTCGGAAGGGGCGGCGGCCTTCGCGGAAAGCCTGCGTGCGACGATCGAATCGATCCGACTGTCCGGGAACGGAGGATCCCCCGATGTGAGCATTACCATCAGCGTGGGAGTGGCCACGATGATTCCGGACCTGGCGAGTACCCCGGGGACTCTGATCGAGCAGGCCGACTCCGCGCTCTATTCTGCGAAGGCGCGCGGGCGGAATCGGGTGGTGGTGTGGGAGAAGCCCCAGGCCGACGATGATCAGCTGTCGTGAGTACGGCTCCGGACGATCTATCGCCGTCGTGATGCTTTTTTCATCAGTGCCGCGCTTGCGGCGAGCCGGTCTCCGATTGCGCCGCAGACGACATCGCACAGCTCGAACACGGTGGGATCGGCGATGAAGCAGAAGACCGTGTTCCCTTCCTGGCGGCGTCCAATCAGGCCGGCGTCCTGCAGGATCTTCAGGTGCTTGCTCACGTTCGGCTGGGTCGATCCGACCGCCTCGGTCAACTCGTTGACACTCATTTCGCGCTGATTCAGCGTCTCCAGGATCCGCAGCCGAAGAGGCTCGCCGAGCACGCGGAACCGGGAAGCAACAAGCTCGATCGCTGCCGGATCGAGCATGGTTCGATGGCTGGCCATTCCGCAGTGCAAACGCCGGCTGATCCGAGTCTGTTCCTTCATCATTCCTCTTCCGTCGTTCGTATGCCCTTCTCCGTCACGGTTCGAGGTGATCCTCGTCGCGGCCCGGAAGCGGGTTGAGACTGATGTTCGGGAAAACGTTTGACTGTGTCGTCGAATTTCTGTATAACCATATGGGAATATAGTCGAGTGAGATCGTATTGTCCAGCGTTGAACAGGAGGAGGTCTTCAATGACAGTGGAACGTTTGCTTCGTCTGATCGCCGGAATCGTGGTTCTTGGAAGTCTGCTTCTCGGGGTGTACGTCCATCCCGGATGGTTCATCCTGACCGGATTCGTGGCGGTGAACCTGATGCAGTCCGCCTTCACCGACTGGTGTCCGATGATGAGCATCCTGCGCCGTCTCGGCGTGAAGGATGCGGCCCAGAGCCGCGCCTGAGGTTCCGGTGATGAATCAGAGGTTAATCACAATCCTGATCTTTGCCGGGGCGCTGATCGCCCTGCCGGCATCATCGTGGGCCGCGGCGACTCCGGGTGAACCCGTTGATCTGAGCCTCGCCGGCGCCGTCAGCATGGCCCTTCGGGATAATCCCCAGGCGGCCATGGCCGAGGCCGGACACGACATGGCTCGGGCACGGTTCCACCAGGCCGCTTCGATGTGGTTGCCCCAGGTGGGACTCACCGAGCGATGGACCCGAGGGGACAATCCGGTCTATGTCTTCGGTTCGCTCCTCGAGCAGGGCAACTTCGGACCGGCGAATTTCGATCCGAATTTTCTGAACGATCCGCCACCGCTGGAGAACTACCGGTTCGAGCTGAATATCCGCTACCCGCTGTTCGACCAGCTTCGGCGGCTTTCAACCGTATCGCAGTCGAAGGTCGGGCTCGCCCAGGCGGATCAGGATCTGGAGATGACTCGCCAGGCGCTGCGGCTCGGTGCGATCCAGGCCTACTACGGCGTGCTGGTCGCGCAGTCGGCGGTGGACGTGGCGAGTCAGGCCGTGGCCTCCGCCGAATCCGGTGTGGAGGCGATCCGGAATCGCTTCGAGACCGGTCTGGTGGCCCAGTCCGATCTGCTCGCCGCTCAGGTCCAGCTCGCGGAACTTCAGCAGCAGAAGATTCAGGCCGAGGGAAATCTGGCCATCGCCCGGGCGGGACTCCGCGAGCTCGTCGGCCTGGAGCCGGGACAGACCATCGAGCTCACCTCCGGAATGCCGGAGACGACCTTCGATGCCAGACCGCTCGACGAGCAGCTCCGACTGGGGCTCGAGTCGCGACCGGACCTGCTGAAGAGCGCCCTTTCCGAGAAGGCCGCCGGGCTGCAGTTGCGGATGGCCCGGGGAGCTTTTCTTCCAAGGGTGGATGCGTTCGCGACCTTCGGGGCGAGCGGAGCCGAGATCGGCAACCAGAACAGCGACCGCGTCTACGGCGTGGCGATCTCTCTTGCGGTGCTCGAGACGACGCGGTTCGGCCGGCTGGAGGAAGCCGCGGCAGGACGCAAGGCCGCCGCCGCAGCCCTGGACAAGGCCCGGAGTGATGCCCGGGTCGAGATCGTGACCGCGTGGGAGCGTTTCCGTGCGGCATCGCAGAAGCTCGAGCTCGCCGGTCGCTCGGTGGAGCAGGCGCGGGAGAGCATGCGCATCATCAACGACCGATACCAGGAAGGCCTGGTCACCATTACCGAACAACTGCGGGCGCGCACAGCGCTGGTCGGCGCGGAGATGAGCCTCGTCGCCGCCCGATCCGATTATCACGTGGGCTACGCCAACCTGTTGCGGGCCACAGGGAGACTGAATAATGTGGAACTTTTTACCCCGAATCACTGATCGACGCACCACCGGATGGCTGGTCGGTGTCTCCACCCTCCTGCTGATGTTCGCCGTCTCGTGCGGCGAGGCCGAAAAAGCGGCTGAGCCGGGCGAGGTCACCGGTGTAGCCACCGCCGAGGCGCAGTCGGCGAAGATTCCGGACATCCAGACCGCCGTCGGCGTGGTGCGGGCGAAGAACCGCAGCACGATCGCCGCGAAAGTGATGGGCAACGTCGTTGCCGTCCATGTGAACGAAGGGGACCCGGTCCATCAGGGACAGCTCCTTCTGGAGATCGACAGCCGGGACATGGACGCCCAGTTGCGAAAAGCCGAGGCCGGTCTGCAGGAGGTCGAGCAGGGAATCATCGGTGCGCGGTCGGGGGTGGACGCAGCCGAGGCAAACAAGGATCTGGCCACGGCGACCTATGAAAGGTTCAAGGCGCTCCGGGACCGGAATTCCGTCAGTGCACAGGAGTTCGACGAGGTCGAGGCCCGCTGGAAGGCCGCGGTCGCGCAGTGGAAGAGCGCAGGCCAGATGCTCGCGGGTCTCCAGGCGAAGAAGAATCAGGTGCTTGCGGACGTCGCCACGGCTCGAGCCGCGGCCTCCTGGGCCCGGATCACCAGCCCGATCGACGGGGTCGTGACCGCTCGGAATGTCGATGTTGGAGATCAGGCTGCCCCGGGGATGCCCCTGATGACGGTGGACGGCCGTGGTGCCTGGCGGGTGGAAACCAGTCTGGAGGAGTCCCGCCTGGGCCTGGCGAGGCCGGGTGAGGCCGTGCGGGTCCATGTGGATGCACTGGATGCCGACCTGACCGGTCGGGTCGTTCACGTCGCACCGGCGCTCGACAGCGCCACCCGAAGCTATCTGGTCAAGATCGATCTTCCTGATGACGGCCGGCTTCAGTCCGGAATGTTCGCCCGGGTCGGTTTCCGATCGGGCGATCGGAGTGCCGTCACCGTTCCCTCGGCCGCGATCGTTCGCAATGGACAGCTCGAGGGCGTCTGGATCATCGATGCCGAAGGTCAGGCCCGCTATCGCCTGATCAAGAGTGGAGATCCGGTCGGCAGCAGCACCGAGGTTCTTTCCGGCCTGGATGGCGGGGAGCAGGTGATCGTGGACGGGATCGCGAATCTCACCGATGGAGCACACGTCGCGACCAGCGCACCGAAGGGGAGCCAGTCATGAGTCAGTCGTCCCACCTCGGACTGGCGGGTCGCATGGCCCGCATGTTCATTGATTCGAAGCTGACCCCGCTGATCATCGCCGCGTCCCTTCTGGTGGGATTCGGAGCGGTGATGCTTCTGCCCCGGGAAGAGGAGCCGCAGATCATCGTCCCGATGATCGACGTCTTCGTCCAGATGCCCGGTTCCAGCGCGAAGGAAGTGGAGCAGCGGATCACCCGCCCGATGGAGAAGCTCCTCTGGGAGATTCCGGGCGTCGAGTACATCTACTCCACCTCGTCACCGGGGATGTCGATGGCGATCGTCCGCTTCAAGGTGGGCGAGAACGAAGAGCAGAGCATCGTCCGGCTGAATCAGAAGCTGTACGCGAACATGGACATGATGCCGGCGGGAGCGAGTCCACCGCTGGTCAAACCGCGGTCGATCGATGATGTCCCGGTCCTGGCGCTGACTCTCTCCAGCGACCGCTACGATCACTTTCAACTTCGTCGGGTTGCATCCCAGTTGACCGATGCCCTGAAAGAAGTTCCCGACGTCTCCGAGGTCAAGGTCATCGGCGGACAGCAGCGCCGGGTGAACGTGAGTCTCGATGCAAAGCGGATGGCATCGCGGGGAATCGCTCCGGCGATGGTTATTCCCATTCTCCAGCGCAACAATCAGCAGATGCAGGCCGGCAGCTTCTCGTCGGGCAATCAGGAGCTGCTGGTGGACACGGGCGGCTTTCTCGAGAGCGCCGATGAAGTCGGACGCATCGTGGTCGGCTCTCAGCGGGGAAGACCGGTCTACCTGCGGGACATTGCGGAGATCCGGGATGGTCCGGAAGAGCCGGCAAACTACGTCTTCTTCCAGGGCCGCTCGAACGAGGAGCAGTCGAAGGCTTCAGGAGTGGTTCCGGCGGTCACCGTGTCGGTGGCCAAACGGAAAGGAACCAACGCCACCACTCTGGCGCATACGATCCTCGAGAAGGTCGATCATCTGAAGGGAACGATGATTCCCGCCGGGGTGGATGTGACCATCACCCGGGATTACGGCGAGACCGCAGCAGAGAAGTCGAACGAGCTTCTGCTCCACATGCTGATCGCGATCATCTCCGTCTCGGTCCTGATCGGGCTGACCCTCGGACGCCGGGAGTCAGGCGTGGTCGCGGTGGCCATCCCGGTCACTCTGGCACTCACCCTGGCGGTCTTCTTCCTGTTTGGGTACACCCTGAATCGGGTCACGCTGTTCGCCCTGATCTTCTCCATCGGCATTCTCGTCGACGACGGCATTGTGGTGGTGGAGAACATCGTCCGGCATTACCGTCTGCCGGAGAACCGTGGGCGCTCGGTCCGTGAGATTGCGGTCGAAGCGGTGGCCGAGGTCGGAAATCCGACCATCCTCGCGACCTTCACGGTCATCGCGGCGATCCTCCCCATGGGCTTCGTCACCGGACTGATGGGGCCGTACATGCGGCCGATTCCGGTCGGAGCCTCGGCGGCGATGATCTTCTCGCTACTGATCGCGTTCATCGTCACCCCCTGGGCAGCGATCCGGCTGCTCAGGCGGAGCAGCAGTGGCTCCCATAACGAAGAGGGATGGGCGATGCGGCTCTACCGCAGGGTGATGGTTCCGCTCGTCACGGATGCGAAACGGCGCACGATCTTCCTGGTGGGTGTGGTGCTTCTTCTGCTGGTGTCGGTGTCGCTGTTCGCGTTCAAGGTCGTCCGGGTGAAGATGCTCCCGTTCGACAACAAGAGCGAGTTTCAGATCGTGGTGGACACTCCGGAGGGGACCCCCCTGGAGGAGACCGCCGCGATCACCCGCCAGGTGGCTTCGGTGGTTTCGGAAACGCCGGAAGTCCTCAACCAGCAGATCTACGTCGGGACGTCCTCGCCATACAACTTCAACGGGCTGGTCCGGCATTACTTCATGCGCCAGGGCCCGAACGTTGCGGACATTCAGGTCAATCTCCTTCCGAAAGGGGAGCGGGACCGGCAGAGCCACGAGATCGCCAAGGACATCCGCAACCGGATCGCGCCGATCGGCGAGCGCCACGGCGTAAGGCTGAAGGTGGCCGAGGTGCCGCCGGGCCCTCCGGTGCTGCAGACGATCGTCGCGGAGATCTACGGTCCGAACTACACCCGGCAGATGCAGATCGCCAAACAGGTCGAGTCGATCTTCGACAAGACCGACGGTGTGGTGGACGTCGACTCGTACGTCGAGCACGATCAGACGAAATACGTGTTCGACATCGACCGGGAGAAGGCAGCACTCAACGGAATCTCGGCCGACCAGGTGGCGGCGACGCTGCGGGTGGCCGTCTCGGGAATGGACGTCGGACTCCTTCATCTGCCGAACGAACGGGAAAATGTTCCGATCACTCTGCGTCTTCCTCGGGATCAGCGATCGAGTCTCGATGACCTTCGGTCGGTGCGCCTGATCGGCTCTCAGGGCAACCTGGTTTCTCTGGGCGACATCGTCAACATTCGCGAGGAGACCGCGGACAAGAATATCTACCACAAGAATCTGATGCCGGTGGTCTATGTCACCGGCGACGTGGCCGGCACGGAAGAGAGTCCCGTCTACGCGATCATGAAACTCAATCGAGCACTCGACGATCTGCAGCTCCCGGAGGGCTACGCGATGGAGCGGCACACCGCGAGTCAACCCTCCCTGACCGACCGCTTCGCCATGAAGTGGGACGGCGAGTGGCACATCACCTATGAGGTTTTCCGGGACCTGGGGATCGCCTTCGCGGTGGTTCTGGTGCTGATCTACATTCTGGTCGTCGGGTGGTTCGAGTCGTTCCGGACGCCGCTGACCATCATGGCTGCCATTCCGTTCTCGCTGGTGGGGATCGTTCCGGCACATGCGATGGCGGGAGCCTTCTTCACCGCCACATCGATGATCGGGTTCATCGCCGGCGCCGGAATCGTGGTCCGGAATTCGATCATCCTGGTCGACTTCATCGAGTTCCGTCTGGCTCAGGGGATGCCTCTCAAACAGGCGGTGATCGATGCCGGAGCGGTGCGGTTCCGTCCGATGATGCTCACCGCGGCCGCGGTCATCGTGGGTGCCTCGGTGATTCTGTTCGATCCGATCTTCCAGGGCCTGGCGATCTCGTTGATGGCCGGCGAAGTCGCGGCGCTGCTGTTGTCCCTTCCCGCCGTGCCGATCCTCTACTATCTGAGCGAGCGGAAGCGTTGGGCGGGCAGAGAGCAGGCGGAAGACGGGAGCGGTTCCCCCGCGCCGGCCGACAGGATGAATGAGCCGGTCACGGTGTAATCGGGAGGAGTGATGAGCAAGATCGAATATCGCAGGATTCTGGTTCCAACCGATTTCAGTGAGATTGCCACCGGCGCGCTGGAGTGGGCAAAGCTGATCGCCGTCCGGGCGGGGTCGGAAATCGACGTGCTCTACGCCGATCCATTCATCCCACCGCCGTACTTCACCTCGGCGCACGTGGATGAAGAGGCGCAGAGCCTCCGTCGATCCCGAGAGCTGGCCGTGGATGAGCTCCACCAGTACACCACCCGGCACATTCCGCGGATGATTCCGTCGCATCCGGCGGTGGTGGAGGACCTTCCGGTTCCCGCCATCGTCCGCTGGTCGGCGGCTCAGAACATCGACCTCGTGGTGATGGGGACGCATGGACGCAGTGGCCTCAATCGAATGATGCTGGGATCGGTGACCGAACGGGTCATTCGGGAGAGTCGGGTGCCGGTCCTCGCGGTGCGGCCGGATCCGAAACAGGAGCAGGACGTCGCGATCCGGCGGATTCTCTGTCCGGTCAACTTCACCGGAGTGGCCCAGGCCGCGATCGATCATGCGTCGCGGCTCGCACATCTGCTGCAGGCCGAACTGACTCTGCTTCACGTCAGCGAGAGTGACACGCCGGAAGTCGACCTCAGGGCGGAGATGGATCGCTGCGTGGTGGAACCGCAGGTCGATGTCCGTCGCATGGTTCTCCACGGCAGTGCGGACGAGAAGGTGATCGAGTACGCTACCGAACAGCGATTCGATCTGATCGTTCTCGGTGCGCAGCACCGGAGGTTCTTCGACACCTCGGTTCTCGGCGCAACCACGGTGCACGTACTGCGGCACAGCAGCACTCCGGTGCTGACGGTGTTCGGAGGAAAGTAGCGCGGCCCCCTGTGGGCGGACTTTGTCTGTTCCGGCCCGCGGGGTGGGTGCTCTTCACCTGACCGGACGTGGCCGGAACGGACAAGTTCGGCTCCCGGCAGGTGAGACTCGCGAGATCCGATGCTCGGAGGGCTGGGCTGGGAACCCCCATCACGCGCTGGTTCCTCATCTGCGCGAGAGCCATCCCTCTTCGCATGCCGAACTTGTCCCGGATGCACTTGCCGTGTCGCCAGTAGGATCCACGCTCCGGCATCCGAGACAAAGTCCGCCCACTTGTCCGAGTCGCAGACTGCTGTGTTCCAGCCCCCTGTGGGCGGACTTTGTCTGTTCCGGCCCGCGGGGTGGGTGCTCTTCACCTGACCGGACGTGGCCGGAACGGACAAGTTCGGCTCCCGGCAGGTGAGACCCGCGAGACCCGATGCTCGGAGGGCTGGGCTGGGAACCCCCATCACGCGCTGGTTCCTCATCTGCGCGAGGGCCATCCCTCTTCGCATGCCGAACTTGTCCCGGATGCACTTGCCGTGTCGCCAGTAGGATCCACGCTCCGGCATCCGAGACAAAGTCCGCCCACTTGTCCGAGTCGCAGACTGCTGTGTTCCAGCCCCCCTGTGGGCGGACTTTGTCTGTTCCGGCCCGCGGGGTGGGTGCTCTTCACCTGACCGGACGTGGCCGGAACGGACAAGTTCGGCTCCCGGCAGGTGAGACCCGCGAGACCCGATGCTCGGAGGGCTGGGCTGGGAACCCCCATCACGCGCTGGTTCCTCATCTGCGCGAGGGCCATCCCTCTTCGCATGCCGAACTTGTCCCGGATGCACTTGCCGTGTCGCCAGTAGGATCCACGCTCCGGCATCCGAGACAAAGTCCGCCCACTCGGCATCTCCGTTGGGGTTCTTCGTCAGCACTCCGGCCTTCGCAGTGATCTCCACCACCGCCCTCCGCGATGGCGCACACACTCTCCGCACACTTCCCGGTCCCACTCTCGGCGGGTCACCCACCGTGATGGCCGTTGCTCGTGACTCGACTCCTGCCGGAGGAACCGCGGATGCCCAGGAACACGAAAGCGATCACTGCAGTCATGGTTCTGCTGATGGGATGGGTTCCCGTGGCGAGGGGAGCGGACCGTGCGGCGGAGGCGCCACGCCCGCGCATCGCTCTGGTTCTCAGTGGTGGTGGAGCGCGAGGCAGTGCTCACGTCGGCGTGCTGAAAGTTCTCGAGGAGATGCGGGTTCCCATCGATTTCGTCGTCGGTACGAGCATGGGGGCCATTGTCGGAGGGCTCTATGCCAGCGGGAGCTCGCCCGACCAGATGGAGCGGTTCCTGGTGGAAACGGACTGGCGGGATCTGCTCGATGACAAGCCGCCGCGTCGCCGTCTTCCGTTCCGGCGAAAGGTCGAGGATCAGACCTACCTGACGCGCTTCGAAGCCGGATTCAACCACGGGTCCTTCCAGTTGCCTCCGGGACTGGTCAGCGGTCAGAAACTGGGCTTCCTGCTCCAGTCGATGACGCTGCCGGTTGCGGGAATCGAGGATTTCGACCGGCTCCCCATCCCGTTCCGTGCCGTGGCCACCAACCTGGAAACGGGAGAGATCGTCGTACTGGCGCGGGGGGATCTCGCCACGGCAATGCGAGCCAGCATGTCGGTGCCTGGCGCGTTTTCACCGGTCGAGGTCGACGACCGCCTCCTGGTGGATGGCGGACTGGTCGATAATCTTCCGGTCGACGTTGCGCGACGGATGGGTGCCGACGTGGTCATCGCAGTGGACGTCGGCGCTCCCCCTCTTGGAAAGGACGAGCTCGATTCGATTTCCGCCGTGACCAGCCAGGTCATGGGCCTCCAGGTCTTCCGTGACGTTCCGGCTCAGGCGGCCGACGCGGACATTCTCATCCGGCCGGATCTCACCGGATTCGGTTCGAGCCAGTTCGAGCGAGGTATGGAGATGGTTCCGCTCGGCGAGGCAGCAGCGCGCCGCGTAGCCCCCGCTCTCGCCGAGCTCTCGGTCCCGGAGGAAACCTTTCGAGGCCGGATCGAAGAGGTCCGCAGGCCGCGGTCTCCGCTGCATGCGACGATCCAATCCATCCAACTGACTCAGAGCTCCACCGCCGATCCTCATTTCGTTCTCCCCCGAATCACCACCCGTCCCGGCGATCCGCTGGATCTGGAGAAGATCCGTCAGGACCTCGAACGGCTCTATGAGAGTGGAGACTACGAACGTGTCGACTTTCGCCTTTCGAAATTCGGGGACGGGTACATTCTCCTCATCGAGGCGATCGACAAGCCCTGGGGGCCCAACCTTCTCCGCTTCGGATTGAACCTGACCGCGGATCTCCAGGGAGAGAGCGGCATCGATCTGCTGACCAGCTACACCATGACCCGGCTCAACCGCCGGCGCGCGGAGCTGAAGGTCAGTGCGCGGTTCGGCGAAAACCCTGCGCTCGCTGGAGAGCTCTACCAGCCACTCAGTACCAGGCAGACCTGGTTCACGGCGGTGAGACTGCAGCAATCCAGCTCCACGGGTGACGTGGCGCTCGGCGGTGGAGCCTTCGCGCGCTACCACAACGACACGGTCCTGGCCGGGCTCGACCTGGGTTTTCAGTTTGGCCGCTATGGCGAGATCAGGCTCGGGCTTGACCGGGGGACCGCCACCAGCACGTTGCGCGACTTCGGAGACGACAGCCCCTCCAGCATTCCTCACCGGATCGAGACCGACCTCGGCGGAATGCATCTGATCACCGCGATCGATCAGTTCGACAACATGAATTTTCCCCGACATGGATACTTCGCGGTGGTGGAGTATCAGCGATCCCGGCAGTCGCTGGGAAGCGACGTGGACTTCGAGCACCTCGTCGGCTTCGCAGGAGTCGCCGATTCGGTCGGGCGTCACACCCTCCTCGCCACCTCGAACTTCTTCAGCGCTCTCGGAAGCGAATCTCCGGAGATCTATTCGCTGGGCGGTCTGTTCCGGCTCTCCGGTGAACCGGCCGGCAGCATTCAGGGGCAATACGGCGGCAATCTCTCGCTGATCTATCTCTACCGCATCCGCGATCTCCCTCTCGGCATGGGGAACGGAATCTATCTCGGAGCCTCGGCGGAGGCCGGAAATCTCTGGAGCGATGCGGCGAGCGTCCGCGCCGGAGATCTTCGTTACGCCGGCAGCATCTCGATCGGCGCGGACACGATTCTCGGCCCGCTCTATCTCGCGCAGGGATTCGCGGCGGGAGGCCGGCACGCTTCCTACCTCTACATCGGCCGCACGTTCTGAGCGGTCCGGCGTCTCCCCCCATCGAGCAGAGGTGGGGTAGGATCTGGCGATGATGACGGCGCCGGCCATCGCTCTGGACCAGCTCTCGAAGCGTTACGGCTCCGTCGAGGCGGTGAGCAATCTCTCTCTCGAGGTCGCCGAAGGAGAGGTCTTCGGATTCCTCGGGCTCAACGGCGCGGGCAAGACCACCACCATCCGAATGCTGCTCGATCTGCTTCGTCCCACTGCCGGATCGGCACGGATCTTCGGACTCGACTGCCGGACCGACAGTCGGCGGGTCCGCTCGATGGTCGGCTATCTGCCTGGCGAACTGGGACTGTATCCCGACATGACGGGGGAGGAGACCCTTCGGCTTCTGGGTGACCTCTCCGGACATGGAAATCCGGTGCGTCGGAGTCAGTTGCTGGAGCGTCTGGAGCTCGGACGGAGCGATCTGCGCCGGAGGATCCGCGAGTATTCGACCGGGATGAAGCGAAAGCTCGGACTGGTGCAGGCTCTGGAGGGAGAGGCCCCGCTGGTCATTCTCGACGAGCCGACCGAAGGCCTCGACCCTCTGGTTCAGGGGACGTTCAACGAGATGCTGTTCGAGCTTCGCAAGCAGGGCCGCACCGTCTTCATGTCGTCGCACGTGCTCTCGGAAGTGGAGAGGGTCTGCGATCGAATCGCGGTGATCCGCCGGGGGAACCTCGTGCTGGAGTCGACGGTGGAGGAGGCTCGCCGTCTCGGAGGCCGGAGGGTGCGGGTGCGATTCGATGCAGAGGTCGCTCCGATCGATCTGCCGCCGGGCGTTCATTCCACGGCGCTGGAGCCTCGGGAGTGGCGTCTGATGGCGGAAGGTGATCTCGGCGCTCTGGTGAGTCTTCTCGCACCGCTGCCGGTTCGGGATCTGGAGATCGTCGAACCGGCCCTCGAGGATGTGCTGCAGCGGTTCTATCGGGAGGAGGTGGAATGAGTGCGCTGCGGGCTCTGATCGCGCATTCTCTCCGCCGGACGAGAACGCTGCTGCTGGTGGGCAGTGGGATTCTGTTCCTGCTGCAGAACATGATGGTGCTCGTCTCGCGGTCGTTCGATCGGGCCGGAGCCTTCTCGCAGATGGCCTCGATGATTCCGGACTTCATCCGACCGATGCTCGATCCGATGTTCCTTTCGGTGCTGAGCTTCGAGGGGATGGTGCTGGTGGGGTACAGCCATGTGATCGTGATCTTCTTTCTGGTCACGCTCGCGATCCTGGCGGGGACCGAGCCGCTCGGCGAGATCGACGTGAAGTTCGTCGACCTGATGATGTCCCGGCCGCTCTCGCGGCGCACGGTGATCGGTCGCTCGGTGGCGATGGTGATTCTGGTGGGGACGGTTCCGGTGACCGTTCTCCTGATCGGAACCTGGTTCGGTCTGGCAGTGTGGGTGGGCGGCTCGGCCGGATGGCCCGACTCGAGGATCGTGCTGATGCTCGCGCTGAATCTGCTGCTGGAGGCGCTGGCCTGGGGCGGGATCGCACTCGCGGTCGCGGCCTTCTCGAAGCGTCGCGCGACGGCCGTGGCGACGACCGGGCTGCTCGCGTTCTCGACGTTCCTGCTCGATTACGTCGGAAGAGTCTGGGACCCGCTCGACGGCGTCGCCCGCATCTCGCCATTTCGCTATTTCAATCCCTTTCCTCTGATCGCCGGCCAGCCGGTTCCCGGCCTCCACCTGATCGTCCTCTTCGCGGTGTTCGCTGCCGGGGCCCTGCTGTCATTCGGGGGCTACTCGAGACGCGATCTCTAGTGTGGAGCCCGGAGGCCTGAACCGCCGGGCTTGTTGCCCGCGAATCGGGGCGATCGAAACGCCGCCTTCCAGCCGGCTTTTCGGATCGTGCGCGGGGGAGAACGTGGACTAGTGCCGACCGGGCCTGACCAGTTCCGGAACCGGATCGGACATCATGACGCTGCTGAGCTGGTCGACGCTGGAGATGGTCACTTCCGAGCCGTCCGGAGCGAAGGCGAACGACTCGACATCGGTGTCGCTCACGAACCCGGGGAGTGGACGGCGTTCCCCTCGCGTATCGCTGCCCGGGACGAACGGCTGACTCCAGATGCCGTACTGTCCGTCGTCGTCGAGATCGACGAACGCGACCTCGTTTCGGCCGCCGGGGATCCAGCGGGAGCGGCAGGGAGCGATCGCGGGATTGGCGTAGATCGAACCGCGGGTGGTGCCGAGGGAGAAGAGCTTTCCGTCGCTGATCCTCGCCACCTCCACCTCTGCCGTCCCCACTCCGCAGAACGAGACGTACTGTCCGTCCGGTGAAGTCTCCGGAAGTTGTGAATCGACCGGCGCGATCTGAACGGCTCCGGACCCGTCCGGGTGAACTTTCCAGAGGCCCTTCTTTTGCGGGTTGTAGGAGTTGTAGATGATCCACTTTCCGTCGGGAGTGGCGGTGGGATTCTCGGCATCGAAGCCGTCCTGGCTGATCTGGCGGGCGCCGCTGCCGTCGGCATGGGCCATCCAGATTTCATAGTGGCCGGTGCCGCGCCGGGAGCTCCAGATCACGGACTTCCCGTCGTGGGTGAAGGCGGGATCGTAGTCGTCGGCATCGTCGTCGGTCAGCCGGCGAAGGCTTCCATCGGAAGTGGACATGATCCAGAGGTCGAGATTGCCGCTCATGTTCGACGAGAAGATGATCTCCCGTCCGTCAGGCGAGTACGCCGGCTGGCGATCGACGCTGACTCCTCTCGACAACCAGCGCGAGGCCTGGCCCCGGAGTGACACCAGCCGGAGATTCTGGCGCAGAGGCGAACTGCTGAACAGGATCCGTCCGTCGGCGAGAAGGTCGAGCCCTCCAACCGGAGCGGAAACGTAGAACAACTGATGACCCTTCTTCGCGTCGACGTCGTAGAGGAAGAAGAGCGATCCGGTGCCGCTGACGACGTTGGTCGCACTGGGGAGTGTGGCGGCGACCAGGTTCCGGGCGTCGACCCAGGCCACGCCCTGTTGAATGTCGGAATCGACCGGGAGGTCGAGCCACTCCCGATCGGATCCGTCAGCGCGAATCAGGAGAGGCTGATGGGCATAGTTGCCGAAGGAAAAATCGGCCAGCAGAATCCGTTTGCCATCGGGTGACCATCGCGGGGAGCCCAAGAGCTTTCCATCGATCGAGGCCAGCTCCTTCTGATTCGATCCGTCGGAAGACGCGGTGGCGATAATCGTCCGGGTGAGCTCACCATTGGGAGATGACCGGAGGAACACCAGCGACTGACCGTCGGGCGACCAGTCGGCTTCGTAGGCGTCGTCGACCAGCTTCCGCGTATCACCGCCGAGGATGGCCGTCTTGTAGATCGAGAGCCGGCCGTGACCCTCGTCGCGGGAGAAGAGGATCGCGCTGCCGTCCGGGCTGAACCGCGGCGCCGTGTCGATGCCCTCGGTCAGAGCGACCTCGCTTCCCCCGCGGATCTGTTTGATCCAGATGCGGGGCTTTCCGTCCCGTGAGGACGAGAAGGCGATCATCTTTCCATCCGGAGAGACGGAGGGAGTCAGATCCTTGCCCGAAAACGTGATCGGGCGAACCGCCGTCGCCACGCCGCGCGATTCACCCGCCGCCGCGGAGGGTTTCGGGGCGAGGGCGCGACCCGCGAACAGACCGATCACCAGGCCGAGCAGGGTGGCGACCGCCAGCGGCCACCATCGGGACAGCGGTCCGCGCCCTCCCGCCTCTGTGATGGCGGAACGTCCCGAATCGTCGGTCATCTGCTGCAGGTGAAATGCGAGGTCCCGCGCCGACTGGAATCGCTGCTCCGGGTTCTTTTCCAGACAGTGATCGACGATCCGGATCAGCCCCGGAGGGACGCTGTCGGCGAGCGTGGCGAGGTCCTCCGGATCCTCCCGAAGGATCGCAGTCATCGTTTCCGGTTGGGACTCTCGCTGGAAAGCGCGGCGTCCGGAAATCATTTCGTAGAGGATCACGCCGAGCGAAAAGATATCCGAGCGGTGATCCACGTCCTGACCCCGAACCTGTTCCGGGGACATGTAACCGACCGTGCCCATCACCGTCCCCGGATCGGTCCCTTTCTGTATCGTGGCTTCCTCATCACCACCGGCGAATGATCCCTGGAGCTTCGCCAGACCGAAGTCGAGGATCTTCACGCGGCCGTCGCGGGTGATGAAGATGTTCTCCGGCTTCAGATCCCGGTGAACGATGCCGGCCTCGTGCGCGGCGGCGAGACCATTGGCGATTTGAACGCCCCAGTCGACCACGCGGCGATTCGACAGATGTCCGCTGTCGGTGGAACTGGAGGGGCTGGAATCCACGCCCAGGCGTTCACGCAGTGTTTCGCCCTCGAGCAGTTCGGTCACGATGTAGGGGGCGTCGTCCTCGTGACCGATGTCGTGAATCATCAGCAGCCCGGGATGATTGAGTGCGCCGGCTGCGCGGGCTTCCTGCTCGAATCGCCGGAGCCGATCCGGCTGAATGTGCATGCCCGAGGGGAGGATCTTGATCGCCACGTCCCTGCCGATCCGGGGATCGCGTGCGCGGTAGACTTCTCCCATACCGCCGGCACCGATCGCCTCGACGATCTCGTAGGGACCGAGGTTCGCACCCTTTTCCATCAACATGGTGAAGGCCGGATTGTACGTGATTTCGGGCCGGGCCGGCGTAGGTTCCAGAATCCGGGTGAGCCGGCGTCTCGGTCAACGGCAGGAGTCGCGCCACCCCTGGAGCGAAGTCCACCCTCGTCTCGCCAGCGGATCCTTTCGGCTCTTCTCCTCGTCCCGCCAGAGTGCACGCAACTGATCCACGGTCATCATCTGATCGGCGAACGGGTTATTCGAGAGGACCTCGGCGAGGCTTTCGGCATCCGGAGCGAACTCCTCGAGAGGGATCAACGTCACCATCTCGTACTGCTCGACCGGGCGAGTCCAGATCCACCCGTCGCTGAAGTCGATCATCCGAAGGGAGGGATAGCCGTGGGCGTAATAGCTGTCGGTTCCCAGCGGGTCTCCGGCGAGCGGCGAGCCGGCGAGATCGAAGCCGACCGGCGTTCCATTCGCGGCGGCCGCGCAATCGATTCGGCCTTCTGCCGGCAGGCAGTAGCTCCAGGGCTCGGCTCCGCACCAGAGTGGACGGTGCAGCGTGATCAGGAACACCCGCTCACCGTACCGCCGGTGAAGGAGGTTTCCCATCCGTTCCATGAACGCCCGGGCGTATCCCTTCAGATCGAGCTCCGGCTGTTCGTACCGGGTGAAGGCATGATGATGCCCGGCATAGACCAGCGTTCTCTCGCCCCTCTCCACCGCCGCGGCGACCCTCTCGGCCATGAATTGCTCGTAGGTGACCTCGAGGGATTGACGCCAGTCCATGGGTGGTCCCAGAGCGAGGAGGCGGAAAGGTGAGGGTGCGTTCCGGTTCGCCTGCCATGCAGCGTGGAGAATTTCGAGATATTCGCGCTCAGGCCACGCCGCGGTGCGCATGATCGCCATCGCTGCGGCGGGGTCCCATTCGGGTTCGGTCAGGAGCCGATCGATGCGGGGCTGCTCCGACGCCGGGAGGGTCTCCATCGCCAGGGTGACTCGGTGCATCGCGAGGTCCGGGACCAGCCCCCGGACGAGCTCGACATCGTGACGGATCCAGTGCCCCTCGCCGAGAATCACGATGGGGAAGCTGGAGAGTTTTCGCAGCACGTAATCGTGGGGTGGGAGACCCGACTCTTTCAGGTAGCTTCGCAGATCGTCGGCACGAGTCTCACCGTGAAGCGGAATCAGAACGAGCAGCAGAGCGGCAGCCAGAGATCGGAACACAGACTCATTCTCCGGCTGTCCGGCGCGTGATGCCGGTGATGTTCCGCACAGCCGTAGCGCAATGGTATTCTCGCCATCGGGAGGAGAGTATTCGATGAGTACGGATCCTTACGTTGGAATGGCGGTTGAGGAGGCCCGAGCCGGACTTGCTGAAGGAGGCATCCCGATCGGGTCGGTCATCGTGCACGAGGGGCGGGTTCTGGGCCGGGGCCACAATCGCCGGGTGCAGCGCGGCAGCGCCATTCTCCATGGGGAGATGGATGCTCTGGAAAGCGCAGGACGCCAGCCGGCTTCGGTCTATCGCGCCGCGACGCTCTACACGACACTCTCGCCTTGTTCGATGTGCTCCGGGGCGATCGTCCTCTACGGCATTCAACGGGTCATCATCGGAGAGAACCGGACCTTCATGGGCGAGGAGGAGTGGCTCCGGAGCCGCGGGGTCCGACTCGAGGTCGTGGATGACCCGGAGTGTATCGAGCTGATGACGAGCTTCATCGCGTCCAGCCCGGAGCTCTGGAACGAGGACATCGGCGAGTGAATCGATGAGTTGGGGCCGGAGCTCAGGGGGGAGGATTGCGAGCCTCCCGGAGCCGGGGAAGAGCTGGGTACCATGGAAAAAGGGCAGCCCTGGCGGGCTGCCCTCGAGTGCGGGACGGCATGTCGCGCGGAGAGTCACTGCCGGTCTTTGGCATGGCGCCGTGCGCCGCGCTTCGCCTGCCACTGATTCTTCATCTGTTCGAGCTGCTGACGCTGATCCGGGGTGAGAATGTCGAGCGTTGCCTGACGCTGTAGGCCCCGGGCGACGATGAGCTGATCGCGGAGTGAATCGACCTTCGGGCGAAGCGCATCGGCGGTTGCCGTATCGCCCGCGACCAGAGCATCACGATATTGCTTTTGAGCTTCCCGCGCCGTCTCGAGCAGATCTGCATTCTGCTCTCGGAAGCTCTTGCGGAGCTCCTTGAGCTGAGTCTTCTGAGCCTCGCTGAGATCGAGCTTGCTGCCGAACGCGAACCCGCGGTCGTGAGCCCGGCCCATTCGTTGATGATGTCCGTGGAATCCCCCATCCGGCGCCGCATTCTGCGCTCCAAACGCAAGGGTGGTTCCGAGTGCGACCACTCCGAGTGCTGTGATGATCTTCTTCATGAGTTGCCTCCCTGGTTGTGGATTCCTGGCCGTCATTGGCCCGTCCATCTGCACCACAGGACAATCTGGGCAGCAACGATGTTCCTTGTTTTGAATGACTTGCATTCTCGTGTCACGAACTGCACCAGCGAGTTTACGAACTGCGAGGTGAACCCCCCGCCGAGCTCGGGTCCGCGGTGAGCGGTGTTGGGTCGGGCTGCGACGCTGCACTCGCCTTCCGGGTCGTCCGATCCAGCGTTTCCACCAGTCTCACGAGGTTCATCGAGATTGAAGCGGCAATGTTCCCTTGAATGGGCCACGTTAACCAGGTCCATGACTAAGTCTAGAATTTGGCCATGGACGAGGTGACGGTTCATGAAGCGAAGACTCACCTGTCGAAGCTGCTGCGGCGGGTGGCGCTCGGTGAGGAGATCCTGATCTGCAGAGGGGGAGAGCCGATCGCCCGCCTTGTGGCTGCGACCCAGGGCAAGAAGCGCAGACTGGGGATCGACCGAGGAGTTTTCGACGTTCCCGACGATTTCGACGCGCCGCTTCCGGAGGACATTCTCGGGGACTTCGAGAGATGAAGCTCCTCCTGGACACACATTGCTGGCTCTGGATGCTGGTTTCGCCGGAGCGATTTTCAAGTTCGACCCGGTAGCTGCTCGAGAATCCGGAGCACGAGCTGTTTCTCTCGGCGGCGAGCTCATGGGAGATCGCGATCAAATTCGCGCTGGGTAAGCTGCCGTTGCCGTCCCCGCCGTCTGAATATGTCCCGACCGGATGCTGGCGAGTGGAGTCACCGGCCTTCCGGTCGGGCATCGGCACGCACTCATGGTTGCTGGACTCGAACCGCACCACCGGGATCCTTTCGATCGCCTTCTGGTCTCCCAGGCCATGGTCGAGTCGATGTCGATCATCACGGCCGATCAGCAGTTGTCGCGGTACGGAATCGAAACGATCCCCGCCTGAATCCCAGGGCCGCAATCTTCAGCCGACGGGGATCTCAGTCGCCCCGGCTCTCCCCTTCAGTGCAGTCGAATCGGCATCAGCCAGGGGATGATTGCGGCGATTGCGATGGTGAGCAGAATGACCAGGGGGAGCGAGACTCGTCCGTAGTCGCGGAAGCGATATCCCCCCGGTCCCATCACGATCGTATTGACCGGATGCGAGAAGGGGGTGAGCATCGACGTGCTGGTCGCCAGTGCCACCGCCATCGCATAGGCCCGCGGGTTCAGGCCGAGATGAATGGCCGAGGAGATGGCGATCGGAATGACGACCAGCGGCGTGGCCGCGCCTCCGGGAAGGATCTGCGTGAGCAGCACGGTGAGCAGAATGAAGGCGACGAGGAGCGCCCTGGGTCCGCTCATCCGGATCCCCTCGATCATCACGTTCGCGAGCAGGTCCGCGGCGCCGGAGCGGGACAGGGCGGTCCCGAGGGGCAGCATTGCAGCGACCAGAACCACCGCTCGCCAGTCGATGGCCCGGTAGGCCTCTTCCGGCGTCACGGTCCGGACCAGAAGCAGAGCGACGGCCCCACTGAACAGAATCAGCGGCGTCCACTGAGGCAGACTGACCGCGAGACCGAGCGAGAGAACCAGGATGCCCACCGAGATCCATGCCTTTCCGAACCGGGGAGTCTGGCTGAGATCCTCTTCTCCGATCAGGAGCATCTCGTTTTCGCTGCGCAGCACCCGGAACCCCGTACGAGGTCCCTGCATCAGCAGGGCATCACCAATCTGCAATGGAGTGTCGGCAAGATCGCTCTCGAGAAATTCGCCGTTGCGGTAGATCGAGAGCACCGAGATGCCGCCGTGAGACTCGCGAAAAGCGAGCTCGCGAAGAGTTCGCCCCTGATACCGGGAGCGTGGAGCCACGACCCCCTCGATCAGGGCCACCCGGGGCGAGGCGAGGTATCGGGTCGGTTTCTTCATCCGGACCAGTTCGAGTCCTGCCGCCTGCAGCACGGTCCGATCGGAGGGGATGCCGTCGAGCACAAGAACGTCGTCCTGGTTCAGGCGAAGGGTCGACTCGGGCGCTCGACGCTGGGATCCGTCGGGATGAACCACCGCGATGACCACGGCGTTGAGCAATCGGGCCAGACCGCTCTCCCCCAGAGTGGCGCCGATCAGCGAGGAGTCCGGCCGGATGCGCACGGTTTGAAGTCGCCGCTTCAGCTCGTAGATCTCCTCGAGTGAACGCTGCTTCCCATGCTCCTGCTGGAGCTGCGGAAACGTCGAGGACCTGTCGGGGAGAAGCTTTGGTGAAATGAACAGGAGATAGAGCAGGCCGACAATCGCCACCGGCCCTCCGAGGCGGAAGAAGTCGAGGAAGCCGAACGGCGCATATCCCTCCCGGCGAAGTACCTCCGCGGCAACGATGTTGGAGGTTGTCAGAAGCGTGGCCATCCCTCCCAGCTGAGTCGCCAGCGCGAGGGGTAGCAGAACCTTCGATGGCGAGATGTGCCTCTTCCGCAGCGCCTCGGTCGAGCCGGGAATCAGGACCGCAGCCGCGGCCACATTGTTGATCAGCAGCGACAGCGAAGCGGCCGAGAGAAGGATCGTGCCGCGCAACGCTTTCTTTCGCCCGGCAGTGAAGTTGATCAGGCCCTGGCCAATGGTCTGGGACACGCCGCTCCGGGTCAGTGCAGCGGTGAAGACGAATGCGGAGACCAGGATGATCACCGCTTCGCTGCTGAACCCGGAAAACGCCTCACTGGGACTGACGTAGCCTGAAAAGACGATCGTCAGAAGCAGGACCAGCGCGACCACATCGGGCGGAATGCGTTCCGAAGCGAATGCCACGGTCGCAAGGGCGATCAGAACGAGGAGAAACAGGGCCGTACCCGGCATGCTGGTCACAGTGTACCGTTGACCGCCGCCGGTTCCCAGCGGTCGCAAGTGGACCGATGGCCGAACATCGGAATGATTCGGCCACGAAGCGCTGCTCGCGGGGATGGTTGCCTGCTGGCAAGAGTGGAGCCGTGGGCCGAACATTGGAATGATTCGGCCACGAAGACGCAAAAGCCGCGAGCCGCTGTACACTGACGCGCGATGCGAAGGATCTGTGTTTTCTGCGGTTCGGCAAGCGGTGCGCGAGACGCCTATGCGGAGGCCGCCCGGGCGCTGGGGCAGCGGCTCGCGGCGCGGCGGATTCATCTGGTCTACGGCGGATCCAGCCTCGGGATCATGAACGAGGTTGCCGAGGCGACTCTCGCTGGTGGCTCGAAGGTGATCGGTGTGATGCCCCGTTCCCTGGTCGAGCGGGAGCACGCCCATCACGGTCTGAGCGAGCTCCACGTGGTCGAAACGATGCACGAGCGAAAGGCGATGATGGCCGGACTCGCCGACGCCTTCATCGCCCTGCCGGGTGGAGTCGGAACGCTGGAGGAGCTCTTCGAGATCTGGAGCTGGGGTTACCTCGGACTTCACGAAAAGCCCTTCGGTCTTCTCGACGTCGAAGGCTATTACCGTCCGCTGATCCAGTTTCTGGACCATGCCCACCAGGAAGGCTTCATCGGCGAACGCTCACGCTCGATGATGATCGTCGAACAGGAGCCGGCGCGACTCCTCGACCGTCTGGAAGTCCTGACCCGTGATTCCGGATCTTCCGACTGAGGGCCTTCAAGGCCGGAATCAACCTTCCGGCATCAGCACCCAGAGAATGATGTAGACCAGGAGGCCGGGAAACGCTGCCGAGGCGATCGAGATCAGCACATAGAGAATCCGGACCAGGGTGGGATCCCACCCGAGCCATTCGGCGATTCCTCCGCAGACTCCCCCGAGCATCCGGTATCTTCTTGAACGGACCAGTGGCATTGCAACCTCCCTTCGACCATACGTGGTCACCCGTCAGGGGTTTCATCCCCGCGGTGCGTCAGTGTTCCAGAATTTCTCCTCCGGACGAAGGAGATGATTCATTCTCTGGACAAATCAAGCGTTCCCGGATGTAGACTTTTTCCATGGTTTCCCGAGGTGCAGATGCTCGCCGCGGTCGATGACTCTGCATCCCGGCGGCGTCATCGTCGGGTGCAGCGGCTGGAACTGATCGTCCCGATCCGGGGGACGCTCGGCGAGCTTCCCGTACGGCTCCTCAACCTGAGCCTCTACGGTGCACGAATCGAGCACGCCTCACCGATACCGGTCGGGAGCCGCCGTCGTCTGACTCTTCACGGATCCTCATCGCTGAGCATCGATGTGGAGATCACCCGCTGCAGTCTCGAGCACCTCGTCCCCGGCAGCAAGGACGAATCGATCTATCACTCCGGTCTCTCGTTTTTCGACCCTGCCGGCACGGCGTTCGAGTCGTTGAAGCAACTTCTGGTCGATCTTCTGATGCGGGCGATGCGCCAGTGGAAGGCGAATGCGCGGGGAGTTCGACCGACCACCGTCAGCGAGCTTCCGATCTTTCGCTCACGCGGAATGCTGCTTGCGCGGACCGACGAGCCTCCGCTCGAATGGGATGAGGCGCGCCGGGCGGCGGAGAAGATCCGGCGGTATGCCTGTTACCGCCTCTCCCGGGATGGCTGGGAGCGGACCATCGTCCCTGTTCCCGCTCAGCCACTCGATGGATTCGCGGTCCCTCTGGACGAAGATCTGCGCGAGATCGAGATGCTTTGCGAGGCGTACGAGAAGAGTGACGAGGACGGGAGACGGATGATCCGTCTGCTGGCGGAGATGACCAACCGGGAGTTGGAACGGTAGGAACTGCCGGCTCCCGCTCAGAACGCGAACGGCAGGTGAACCTGAATCCTCGTCAGGACGTCCGAGAGCGTCAGGACGATCAGGATCGTCAGCCAGAAGAATCCCGCGCCGGCGAACAGCCACATCACCTTCGGGCTGGCCTTGATCTCCATGAAGAAGAGCATCACCAGAAGCGCTTTGCAGACGGCGACTCCGATCGCGACGACCGTATTGAAGACGCCGAGATCGAACCAGTCCGCGCCGGCGGTGATCGCCAGCAGGAGCAGCAGGGCGATCGCCACCAGAACATAGGTTCGCTTCGAAAATCCCTTTTCTGCCATCAGCGTGGCCCCACCAGATAGAAACAGGGATAGAGGAAGATCCAGACGATGTCGACGAAGTGCCAGTACAACCCGATCGCCACCACCGGGGTGTGATAGACCTGATCGAATTTTCCGGCGGCGGCCATGCCGATCAGCACCGACACGAGCAGGATCCCCACCGTCATATGCACCGCGTGCATGCCGGTCATGATGAAGTAGAACGACATGAACAGCTGGACCTGCGCGTGGTGTGCGCCGAGATAGGCGAAGTGAGCGCCGGGCACCAGATGCTCTTCCCAATGCTTGTAGTACTCATAGAACTTGATGGCGAGAAACAGCCATCCAAGGATCCAGGTGGAGGAGAGCCACAGAACGATCCGGCTCCGGTGTCCATGCTGCGCCGCATGAACCCCGAGAGCCATGGTCAGGCTGCTGATCAGCAGGATCCCGGTGTTGATCGTGCCGAGGGTGTAGTCCATCTTCAGGCTGCCGATGATCCAGGCGGCGTGATGTTCGATCCGATAGGCGGTGTAGAGGGTGAACGCTCCGCCGAAGAAGAGGACTTCCGTGACGAGAAAGGTCCACATCCCGAGGCGCCCGGCCTCGCTCTGCTGTCGCATGTCGTCGAACTGATGGGAAACGACACTCATGATGACGGCTCCTCCTCCTCCTCCCGATAGTTGTAGGCCGGCTCGGTGACCACCGGCGTGATCGGGAAGTTGTTCTCCGGCGGAGGTGAATTCGTCTTCCATTCCAATCCTGTGGCGCGCCACGGATTGGGTCCCGCGGGAGGTCCGAATTTCCAGGACCAGAGAAGATAGATCAGCGGAAGGATGTATCCCACCCCCATGATCGAGGCCCCCGCGCTGGAGAGGACGTTCCAGGTCTGGAACTGCGGAGGATAGACCTGATAGCGACGGGGCATCCCCAGGTATCCGAGGATGAACTGGGGAAAGAACGTCAGGTTGAATCCGATGAAAATGATCATCGCCGAAATCCGGCCCCACCACTCCGGATATCTCTTCCCGAACATCTTCGGAAACCAGAAGTGGACGGCCCCGAGGAAGCCCATCACCGCGCCACCGACCATGATGTAGTGGAAATGGGCGACGATGAAGTAGGTGTCGTGGACGTGCACGTCGATTCCGAGAGACGCGAGGAACAGGCCTGTAAGGCCACCAATCGTGAACAGGCCGATGAATCCGAGGGCGTAAAGCATCGGCGTGTCGAAATGGATGCGCCCCTTGCGCAGGGTGGCGGTCCAGTTGAAGACCTTGATCGCCGAGGGAACTGCGACCAGAAAGCTGAGCAGGGAGAAGACGGTGCCGGCATAGAGGCTCTGGCCGCTGACGAACATGTGGTGTCCCCAGACCAGAAAACCCAGGATGCCGATCGCCATGCTGGAGTAGGCGATGAACTTGTAGCCGAAGATCCGTTTGCGGCTGAAGCAGGAGACAATCTCGCTGACCACCCCCATCGAGGGCAGCACCATGATGTACACGGCCGGATGGGAGTAGAACCAGAACAGATGTTGAAACAGGATGGGATCGCCGCCGAATGAAGGGTCGAAGACGCCGATCGAGAAGAGCCGCTCGAGTGCCACCAGCAGCAGGGTCACCGCCAGAACCGGCGTGGCCAGGACCATGATGATACTGGTGGAGTACATCGCCCAGATGAACAACGGAAGCCTGAACCAGGTCAGCCCCGGGGCTCGCATCTTGTGAATCGTGACGATGAAGTTGAGCGCGGTGAGGATCGAGGAGAACCCGACGATGAAGACCCCCGTGGCCGCGGTGAGCACCGCTCCGTTCGAATAGGTACTGCTGAACGGGGTGTAGAACGTCCAGCCGGTATCGACGCCGCCGATGATCACCGTCGCGACGGTGAACAGCCCTCCCAGAATGAAGATGTACCAGGAGAGCAGATTCAGTCTGGGAAATGCCACGTCCCGTGCACCGACCATCATCGGAATCAGGAAGTTCCCGAACACCGTGGGGATGGAGGGGATCAGGAAGAACCAGACCATGGTGATTCCATGGATGGAAAACAGCCGGTTGTAGGTCGCCGCCTGGACCAGGTCGCCCTGCGGGGTGATCAGCTCGAGCCGCATCAGCAGCGCGGCAACGCTCCCGATCGCGAAGAAGAACGTGATCGAGCCGAGATAGAGAAGCGCGATCCGTTTGTGGTCCGTGGTCAGGAGCCACGACCGGAGTGTCGCCCCTTCATTGAGATAGTTCTCGCGGGCATCGCCGTGGGTTCCGCCGACGAGATTGGCTGGGAGAGAAACGCTCATGGTGTGGGAGCCTCTTCTGGTGGTTGGACATCGATCCCCTGCATCTCGGGGGTGGCCCGGGTGGATCTGAGGTACGCGATGATCTTGAGGATGTCGGCTTCACTGATCTTTCCATCGAAGGTGGGCATGATCGGCGCGTAGCCCATCACCACCTGCGCTTTCGGCTTGAGGATCGATCTGCGGATGTAGGTGTCGTCCGCAGTCACCCGCTGGCCGTTCTGGAGCTCGACGGTTCGGCCGTAGATCCCTCCGAGGTCCGGGCCGCGCCCACCCTGGGTGTGACAGGTGTCGCAGGCGTAGTGCTTGAACAGCTTCTCTCCCTGCGATGCCATCGACCCGGATTCTCCGCCGGCGAGCCATGTCTCGTAGTCCTGAGGAGACAGAGCCACCACTTTTCCCCGCATCCGCGCATGATTGGTACCGCAATATTCGGCACAGAAGAAGTCGTAGGTTCCGGCGCGGGTGGCCTGGAACCAGAGGGTGTTGTACATCCCCGGCACGGCATCCTGCTTGACCCGGAACGCCGGGACGAAGAAGTCGTGAATGACGTCCTCGGAAGCGAGAACCAGTTTCACCGGCCGGCCCACTGGAATGTGCAGCTCGTTGATCTCGAGCTGGCCCTGGGGATGCTGAATCTTCCACATCCACTGCTTGCCGACGACGTAGATCGGATCGGCCCCTGCCGGAGGCCGTCCGTCATCCCAGTAGATTTGCGCGCCCCAGATGAACAGACCGAGAAACACGATCGTCGTGGCGATCGTCCATCCCCACTCCAGAGGTAGATTGCTCGAGGTCGGGTTGCTCCGGTCGATCGTCGATCCGTGACGGTAGCGGATCCCGAAGTAGACGATCGCCGAAAAGATCAGGATGGTCATCGTCCCGCAGACGATCAGCAGGAATTCGAACAGGTGATCGACCCGGGGGGAGACCGACGATGCACTCTCGGGCCAGAAGGGAACCCAGGCTGCCAGGAAGGTCGGAATCATGGTCGCCCTCCGCCCGGGTTGGTGGTTGTCGCTGGCTCGCCGGTGATCTGATGGGCATTCGGCACCGGCTCCTCGACCGGTTCCTGATACTGAACGTCGGCCCGTGACGGGGTCGCCAGCTCGTGAGGCGCACGGCCACTGCCGGTGACTCTTGACGGCGCCGAGCCGAAGTGCATCGGTTCGACCCCCCATGGATTGCCGTCGGTCCCGGCGATCCGATCCATGGCCACGCCGATGGGGATATGGACCACTCCGTGGCTCCGATCCACCCAGCCATAGCTCGAGAGCCGTGACTTCTTCTGTTCGAGCATGCTCTGGAGGTCAGCCGAGGGACGGCTCTGAAGGCGCGGCTCAGGAGGTGTGTTGTCTTCTCCAGCGATCGAAGGCGAGGTCTCCCTCACCACTCCGCTGGTGCGGTCGAACAGATGGAACAGGGGCCATGGCGCAAGCATCACCAGGGCGATGACCACAGCCAGGCCAAGGGCTCCCAACGCGATCCCGGGGACATTGACGTCGACATTCTCATGCGCGTGGAAGGGCTTCTCTCCCCTCGCTTCCTCCTCGGCGGAGCCCGCCTTCCGGTGCGGCCTGCTGGAGAATTTCCCGCCGAGCCAGGTGAACAGCTCCACCAGGAGCACCGCTCGGAGCAGGCGTTGCACGAACGACTCGATCCGGGACCGATACTCCGAGCTCTTCCGATCAGTCATCGTGAGCCTCCGGTTCGACCCGCGGATCGTGCTGAACCAGGAGCGGTCGGGTCGCCAGTTGTCCGGCGAACGCCGCGCACCAGACCCCTCCCAGCCCGAGCGGAATCAGAATATCCATCCAGTGGATCACCAGGTGCTCGGGGTGGAGGGAAGGCTCGATCGTCCAGATCAGATCCATCAGTCGCATGATCAACATCAGCGCGGCGACACCGGCGAGGATCTGTCGGTTCTTCTTCGTCCAGCGGAAGAGCAGAAGGAAGAAGGGCAGGGCGAAGTAGAGCACGATCAACGCGAGTCCCAGCCACACCCAGCTCGTTTTCATCCGGGGCAGGTAGTACTGGATCTCGTTCTTCAGATTTCCCGTCCAGATGATCAGGAACTGCGAGAACGCCATGTAGCCCCACAGCATGATCGACATCAGCATCAGATTGCCGAGGTCCTTGAAGACCGCCGGTTCGGCGAGTTTGCCGATGGCGGTTTTCTTCGAGAGCAGGGCCACCACCAGCACGGCGAAGACGATGGCGGTCAGAAGCTGGCCTGCGATCATCAGCATGCTGAAGATGGTCGAGTACCACTGGGGCTGGAGCGACATGATCCAGTCCCATCCCGCAAATGCCACCGTCACCGCGTAGACGATCAGGCCCGGTCCGCTCCAGTTCCGCATCCGTTCGGCGGTCCGGAGATCCAGGGCGAGATCCTGGCGCGCCGACTCGCGATTGAAAAGCCACGCGAGATAAATCCAGATCACGAAATAGAACACGATGCGGGCCAGGAAAAACGGGATGTTCAGGTAGGCGGATTTGTGGGCGATCACCTCCACCACCTCGGCTCCCTTCTGAGCCCAGGGGTAGAGAATGCGCATTCCGGGCAGCAGCGGAAGAATCAGGATGGCCACCAGCGGAAGGGTCCGGGTCGCCGCCTCCAGCGGCCGTCGCGAGACGTAGCCCCACATCCCTCCGGCCAGATGGTAGATCATCAATACCGCGAGACTTCCCAGCGCAACGCTGAACCACAGAATCCAGCCGACCAGGTAGGAGAAGAAGAACTGGGCGGGATCGAACAGCGCCCCGATCACCGCCACGGCAAGCAGGATCAATCCGGCGAGGAGCAGTCGCCGACCGATCCGGCCCATCGAACCGAATCCCAGCCACGTCATGGGCGGCCCTCCCGAACGAGCTTGGAGGCCTCGGCAGGCGGAACGTCGGCGAGACGGGCATCCTGCGAGAGCTGCAGCGCCCGGATGTAGGCCGCGATGGCCCACCGATCGCGGGGCAGAACCCGATCCGAGTACGAGTACATCGCTCCGAACCCGGTGGTGATCACGTTGACGAAATGCCCCGGCGGTGCCTTGCGCAGGCGATCCTGGTGGAACGTCGGCGGATTTTTGAAACCGCGCCGCGGCACCATCCCATCTCCCTCGCCGGTCAGTCCATGGCAGGGTGCGCAGTAGATGTCGAAGCGCTCGTGGCCGCGCTCCACCAGCTCGCGGGTCACCGGCATGGGGAACTCCGTGGCGAGCTCACCCTGCACCATCCCGGTGTGAAACAGATCGTTGTCGTTGAGGTGCCCCCGCGCCACGGTGTCCGGCACCAGCGGCCGCGAAGAGTTGCCATTCGCGAACACGGTGCTCGGGTAGAACGGCTTCCGCAGTGGCTGCTTCTTCATTCCGCCACCACAGGCCGTGAGCAGCAGGAGCGCTCCGAACAGGATCGGGACAAGCCGTCTCACCATGGCACCTCCCGGACCGGATGGGAGCTGCAGCGCTCCAGTCGCTTCCGGGTCTCCTTCGAATCGAATTTCGGATCGGCGGATTCGACACAGAGAAAGAAGCGATCGTCGGTGGCCCGCTCGAACTCATCGATGTTGAAGACCGGGTGATTCAGCCGGGGAAGCCGGTTGAGGACGAAAAACATGAGGAATGCACTCAGCGCGGCCAGCAGGATGGTCAGTTCGAAGGTGACCGGAATGAACGACGGCCAGCTGTTGAACGGACGGCCACCGATGTTGTGTGGATAGTCGATGACGTTGGCGTAGTACTGCATGAAAAATCCCAGGGCCCCCCCGGTGATCCCTCCGCCGAGGACGAACAGCGGCAGCCAGGTCCGGCTCTTGCCCACCGCCTCGGCCACGCCCTCGACGTCGAACGGGGAGTAGGCCTCCATCGAGGTGTAGCCGGCGAGGTTGAGGTCCCAGGCTGCTTCGCGCAGCTCGTCACCACTGTCGAATTCCGCCAGCAGTCCGTAGATCTCCGCTTTCTTCTCCTTGTTCCGGCTCATCGTCGTCTCGTCATCAGGGGTGTTTCAGCTTTCCTTCTTCCTTCGCCGTCTCCTTGACTTCGGACATCGCCATCATCGGAAGGAAGCGGACGAAGAGGAAGAAGAGCATGGCGAACAGTCCCATCGATCCCAGCAGGGTCGCCCAGTCCCAGATGCTCGGGTAGTACATGTCCCAGGAGGAGGGCATGAAGTCGCGGTGCAGCGAGGTCACCACGATTACGAAGCGCTCGGTCCACATTCCGATGTTCACGAAGATCGAGATGATCCACAGCAGCAGCGGGTTTTTCCGCACCTTCGGGAACCAGGCGAGCTGGATCACCACCACGTTGCAGAAGAACGTCAGCCACCATGCGGGCCAGTAGGGCCCGGCGCTCCGGTTGAACAACATGTACATTTCGTACTTGTCGCCGCCGTACCACCCGAGAAAGAACTCGTTGAAGTAGCTGAAGGCCACGATCATCCCGGTCACCAGCATCAGCTTGGTGCAGTTGTCCAGGTGCCGGATGGTGATCAGGTCTTCCATGTGGTAGGCCTTCCGGATGGGAATGGCCAGAGTGAGCACCATGGCGAATCCGGAGTAGATCGCGCCGGCGACGAAGTACGGCGGAAACATGGGTGGAGTGCCAGCCCGGAACGATGGCCACGGTGAAGTCGAAGCTGACCACGCTGTGAACAGAAATGACCAGGGGTGTCGCCAGTCCGGCCAGCAGCAGATAGGCCGACTTGAACCGGCGCCAGTGTCCCGTCTCGCCCCGCCAGCCCATCGCCATCAGCCCGAAGATGACCTTCTGCCCGCGATGCTTCGCCTTGTCGCGCGTCGCCGCGAGGCTGGGCAGCATTCCCATGTACCAGAACAGCAGAGATACCGTTCCGTAGGTGCTGACGGCGAACAGGTCCCAGACCAGGGGACTGCGGAACTGCGGCCAGAGGTTCATGGTGTCCGGATAGGGCAGCATCCAGTAGAAGACCCACGGTCGGCCCAGATGAAGCAGCGGAAACAGTCCCGCACAGGCGACGGCGAACAGGGTCATCGCCTCGGCGAAGCGGTTGATCGAGTTCCGCCAGCCCTGATGGAGAAGAAGCAGGATCGCGGAGATCAGCGTCCCGGCGTGACCGATTCCGATCCACCAGACGAAATTCGCGATGGCGAATCCCCAGGCCACCGGAATGTTGATGCCCCAGATCCCGACGCCCTTGCCAATCAGCCAGGCGATGGCGAACAGCAGGATCATCACGAACAGGTAGGTGATGGTGAACCCGATGAACCATCCCTTCCCGGTTGGCCCGAGAGTGATCGAGGTGATCCGATCGGTAATCGAGGAATAGGTCTGGTCCGGGCCGATCATCGGCCCGAGATTTCCGATTCCCCGCGTTTTGGGTCGCTGCTCAGCCATGGTCGATCTCGGGGTTCGGGTTTCGGATCCGAGCCGCGTAGGTGGTCCGGGGTCTCGTGTTGAGCTCGGTCAGCAGCCCGTAGTCCCGCGGCTCCTTCTTCTTCTGCGAGACCTCGGTGGTCGGGTCGAGCATGTCGCCGAACACGATTGCCCGGGTGGGGCAGACCTGCTGACAGGCGGTCCGGATCTCGCCGTCACGAATCCGGCGCATCTCCTTCTGTGCATCGATCCGTGCGCGCTCGATCCGTTGCACGCAATAGGTGCACTTTTCCATCACTCCCCGGGTACGGACGGTGACCTCCGGGTTGTAGGCCAGCGAACGGCTCGGCTCTTCCGATTTGCTGTAGTGGAGGAAGTTGAACCGCCGGACCTTGTAAGGGCAGTTGTTCGAGCAGTAGCGGGTCCCGATGCAGCGGTTGTAGATCATTTCGTTGAGGCCGTCTTCGCTGTGGAGGGTGGCCTCGACCGGGCAGACCAGTTCACAGGGAGCGTCCTCGCACTGCATGCAGGGAACCGGCTCATGGAAGATTTCCGGATCCTCCAGGCCGCCGCGGAAGTAGCGGTCGACGCGGATCCAGTGCATCTCGCGGCCACGCCAGACCTCGTGCTTCCCGACGATCGGGATGTTGTTCTCCGCCTGACAGGCGATCGTGCAGGCATTGCATCCGATGCAGACGTTCAGGTCGATCGCCATGCCCCAGGTGGGACTCCTGTACTCGTGCTTCGGGTAGAGGGTTTCGTCCGGCTTCGGGTCCTCCTCCGGCTTCTTTGCGAAGAACGGATTTGCCACGAAGTGAGCGAGGGTGGCGTCGCGAACCAGGTCGCGGCCGTGCATGCTCTGATGGTCCTGGGTGGTGACGAGCTTGTAGAAACCGGGTACCCGGGTCAGCTTCACGCCTCGATCGAACCAGGGAGCGTCGGACTGACGGAGGTGATAGGCATTGAATCCCATCGTTTCGGCGATGCGGCCGGCGCGGGTCCGGCCGTAGCCGAGATGGAGGGTCACCGACTCGTCGGCATGACCAGCCACGATGAAGACCGGCATGGTGAGGTTTCGGCCGCGATAGTCGATCCGGATCAGATCTTCGTTTCCGACCCCCAGCCTCGCGGCGGTGGCGGCACTGATCAGTGCCGCGTTGTCCCAGACCAGCTTGGTCATCGGCCGGGGGAGCTCCTGGAGCCAGCCGTTGTTCGCATAGCGGCCGTCCCGGACCGAGGGATCGAGCTTGAAAACAATTTCGACTCCGGAAGAGCCGCGGCGTGGTGGAACGGCGCTCTCCCAGTCTGCTCGAGGCGTGAGCTGGAGCGGAGTGGGCGGGAGTTGTTCGGGGACCACACCGTCGTGGAGCGCCTGACGCCAGAAGGCCTCGAAATCGGCACCCCTCCAGCGGCGCTTCCAGTAGCCTTTGACGATGTTGTGGCTGGTCTCCCCGGGGAGCCGGGTGAGCATCGAGACCATCTCGTGCAGAGTGCGTCCACCCCAGATGGGTGCGATCAGCGGCTGGATGATGGTGGTGGTTCCGTCCCAGGCGCGGGTGTCGCTCCAGCTCTCCAGAAAATGTGCCTGCGGAACATGCCAGGTGCACCGGACTGCCGTCTCGTCCTCGTAGAGGGAGAGGGAGGTGGAGAGCCGGACCTTTTCCAGCGCGCCGGCGAAGTCGAGATCCGCCGGGGTGTCGTAGGCGGGATTGCTGCCGGCGATCAGAAGCACATCGACAGCGCCGGCACGCATCTCGTCGACCAGCGCGTGGAGCGATGCGGTCATGTCGGTGGGAGCGGCGATCACCGGGTCGGTGTAGACGACGGTCGTTCCCACATTGGCGAGGGTCGAGTTGATCACGTGGGCCAGGGCGTGGACCTCTGCCGGCTGTCCTTCGCCGGCGATGACCACGCTCCGGCCCCGGTTGCGCTCCAGATCGTGGACCAGACCGTCGAACCAGCGCTCGAATCCGTCCATCTTCATCAGGAGCTCGAAGTCCGCGAGGTGTCGAACGGGAGCCCCGAGGCGGCCGGCGAGGGCGCGGGTGAGGGTCTCGAGGTCGGAGGCGCGGATCCGGAGCCGGTGATCGGCCATCGATCCCGTGATCGTCGGCATCGGCTCGGCGACGTAGAGGCGGTTCATCGCGGTCTGGTCGCCCGAGATCCGGCGGCCATCGGCGAAGTCGCGCGCATACCGGATGCTTCCCGGCTCCGAATAGAGGATGTCGGAGTCGAGGGCGACGATCACCTTCGCCCGGGAGATGTCGTAGCGTGTTTCGACGTCGCGTCCGAAGGCCATGCGCGCGCCGGCACGCACGGTGTCGCGATGCAGCGGGTCCCACTGGTGCCATCGGGCATTCGGCAGCGCCTGGAGCAGGGTCTGAATCTGATCGGCAAGGGTGGGCGAGCTGACCGGTCCGGTGAGAATGCGGACTCCGGCCCCGCCTCGAGCACGGGCGATTTCCATCTCGCGGGCATGCGCATTCAGCAGTTCGTCCCAGGTACTGGCGCGGCCGTGGTGCCGGACCGATTGGGAACGGTCGGGATCGTAGAGGTTGAGAATCTCCGCCTGGGCCCAGGGATGGGTTGCGCCCAGACTGGCGGGATGAGCCTCGTTTCCTTCGATCTTGGTCGGCCGGCCCATGTTGCTCTCGGCGAGAAGACCGAAGCCGTAACCCTGCAGTTCCATCGCGGTGGCGTAGAAAAGCGGGTTTCCCGGCAGGAGCTGTTCCGGCATGTCGATGTAGGGGATGATCTCGTCCTCCGGCTGGGGTGTTTTGCAGCCGGTGACACCGGCCAGAGCGAGCGAGGCACCCATCAGTTTGAGGAAGCTCCGGCGGCTGGTGGCCTCGTTCCATGTGTCCGCCTGTTCCGGAAACTCGTGCTCCAGGTAGTCCTGGAACTCGGGCGTCTCGGCGACCTCATCGAGGCTCCGCCAGAAGTCCTGTCCCCGCCGGCCCTCAAGCCGGTTTCGGATGAGGTCGAGATCGAGCTTGCGTGTCTGTTCGTTTCTCATCGATGACAGGTGATGCAGTCGGTGATCCGCTTGCTGTCGATGCCATAGCGTTTGACCAGAAGGGGACCGATCTCGGCCTGATTGGCCGGCGGATGCCAGTCGAGCCGGAAGACGTCCTGTCGGGGGCGGACGTAACGTTCCGGATGGGTGTGGCAGTCGAGGCACCAGCGCATGTGCATGGTCTTCGCCTGCCAGGTCAGAGGCATCTGATCGACCCGGCCGTGACAACTGTCGCAGCCGATGCCCTTCTGGACATGAATGCTGTGATTGAAGAAGACGAAGTCGGGGAGCTTCGTCACCCGTTTCCAGTGAACCGGCATTCCGGTCCGCCAGGCCTCCCGGATCGGCTCCAGCATCGGAGACTGGCTCCAGATCAGAGAGTGACAGGTCATGCAGGTTTTGATCGGCGGCATGCTCGCGAATGCGGCGTGCTCGACCGATGCATGGCAGTAGCGGCAGTCCAGCCCAACGTCAGAGACGTGATGTTTATGGCTGAACGGCACCGGCTGTTCGGCGGGTTTTCCGACCTGAGTCTTCCATGGGGCGTGCCAGACGACCCAGCCGATCGGAACGCTTCCAAGGATACAGAGGATGCCTCCGATCAGAACGAGCCGATACGTTGAGTTCGTCCACCTGCCGAAGATCTGCGACATCTCAGGTTCTTCCGGCGGCTGCAAGAAGTCTGCCCCGGTGTGCCGGATTCGTCGAAGATGATCGGAAGGCTAATGATGGGTGAAAGTCCTCTGAGAGATGAAGTGTGGTGGTTCAGCTCCTCTCACTCGTCATCGATTCCGGCGTTCTCCGCGAGGACCGCGCCGAGAGCCGACCAGTCCTGCTCGGCTCGGCCGCGCGCCATGCCGGAGATGAAGTTCTGGTGGATCAGGGCTGCGAGGGGCATCGGCGCTTCCGCCTGCTCCGCGGCAGCGAGGAGCAGACGCATGTCTTTCGCGCCGAGCTTCATCTGAAAGCCCGGCTCGGTCTTCCGCCGCAGAATATTGTTCCCGTAGTTCTCGAAGATCGGGGACTTTACCAGGTTGTTCATCATGGAGTGGAAGTTCTCCGGGTCGATCCCCGACTTCTGAACCAGTGCGAAGACCTCCCCGAGCATCTCGATCATCGAGGCGATGATGAAGTTTCCGGCGAGCTTGATCACGTTCGCATGATGCGGTTCAGGGCCGGCCTCGAACATCCCCTGTCCCACGGCGTCGAACAGCGGGCGGCAACGTTTCACCTGCGCCGGATCTCCGCCCGGAATCACCCAGAGCTTCTTCGCCTCGGCCATGTCGGGGCGCCCGAACACCGGAGCCGCGATGAAGTGCTGTCCCTCCGACTGATGGATTTCGGTGAGGTCGCGGCTGAATCCCGGACTGATCGTGCTCATGGAGGCATGGACGGCGTCCGAGGGAAGAGACTCGAGAAGCGATTCATCCGATCCGTTGCTCCCGAACACGATCTCTTCCACGGCGCTGTCGTCGGAGAGCATGGTCATGGCGACCTCCACGCCATCGACGGCGTCTGCGACGCTGTCCGCGACGCGTGCGCCGCGCTCCCCGAGCGGTTCCGCCTTCGAACGTGTGCGGTTCCAGACGGCGACCTCGTGCCCCGCTGCGATCAGATTCGCGGCCATCGGCCGACCCATGCTTCCGGTTCCGAGAAATGCGACTTTCATCATGCCTCCTGAAACTGCCGACGTTGGGGGTGAGCGGTGAAGATGCATTCAACCATGGGGCCAGTTTTGGATTCCAGTCGGGCGAGATTCTTCAGGGTCCGGTGATCGGGCTCACTCGAGTCGTGTGCCGAGGGTCACGGCCTTCCGCGGATCTGACGATCACGATCACAACTCGGAGGGACGTTGATGAGGAGATTGAGCTGTCTTCTTCTGTTTGCCGTGATGGCGCTGCCGGTCGCCGCCCAGAATACGGACATCGAGGCCCTCTCGGGGTTGCAATTCGACTTCGGGAATCCCGGTGCGCGGGCGCTCGGAATGGGCGGGGCATTCATCGGGCTCGCCGACGATGCTTCGGCGGCGGAGGCGAATCCGGCCGGGCTGACGATCCTGCGCAAAAGCGAAGCATCGGTCGAGGCGCGGCGGACCACGATCAGTCAGACCTTCGGAACGGGAGGCTACTGGCCGAACGTCACCACCACGGATTTTCCCGCGGACGCCACCGCGCTCTCCTTTGCCAGCGTGGTCATTCCTGCCGGTCGATGGTCGCTCGCTCTCTACCACCATTCGCCGCTGGAATTCGACAACACCGTCGACCTGACGTCGGCTTATCCCACACCGACCTACTATGTCGGGCCGAACGGCCCGCTCACCCGTGATGCCTGTGCGGCCGATCCGAATTGCATCACCCGCCAGATCTATCCGTATTCGACCTCCGTCTCGCTCGATCTCGAGACCTGGGGCGTGGCCCTGGCGTTCGATCTGGGGAAGGTATCGATCGGAGGCGCGGCACGCTATCACACGTTCAAGGAGTCGTCCTCGAGCCACCGGGTGGATCTCGATCTTCCCGGACCTCCGACCTTTCTGATCCTGCAGCGGAATGCGTCCGGGGCCTGGGGCGGAAAAGACAGTGACGTCACCTGGGTCGCCGGGCTCAAGTGGGAGATTCTCGACAATCTCAGTCTCGGTGCGGTCTACAAGAAGGGTCCCGATTTTCCGACGCAACTCTACGCCAGCGACGTGACGAGCGGGGAGGGTGCCCCTCTCGATGCGATTGCGATGACGCGATTCGAGGTGCCGGACGTCGGAGGCGTGGGAGTCTCCTGGCGCCCCGCGCCCGCTCTGACCCTCAACCTCGACGTGATCTCCATCGCCTATTCGCGGCTGACCAACGAGTTCGTGTCGCTGATGGAGGTCAAGTACAGCGACGGTCAGCTCCAGGATCTCGAACAGGTCTCCGGCTACGAGTCGGACGATGTGGTGGAAGTGCATACCGGGGTCGAGTACTTCGTGCCGACGCGCATCCCGCTGGCGATCCGCACGGGGTGGTGGCGCGATCCCTCGCATGCGATGGTCTTTCGCGGTCCCCTGCTGGTGGATCACGACATCGCGGCGAGCATCCTCTTTCCGGAGCAGCCGGCTCAGAATCACTTCACTTTCGGATTGGGACTTTCCATGCCGGGATGGCAGATCGATGCCGGATACGATTACTCCGAACGGCTGAAGATCGGATCGATCTCTGCCGTGGTCCGGTTCTGACTGGTTTCCAGCCCGGCCGTTCAGGAAGCGCCTTCGGAGACCTCGACATCGTCGCCGATGACGTCCTCGACGTAGAGCATCTTCACGACCACGATGGTCGTAGCGGTGAGCGGAACGGCGGTGAGCAGCCCGAGAAATCCAAAAAACGATCCGAAGATCGTTCCGACCAGGATGGTGAGGATCGGTGGCACCTCAACCTGGCTCTCCATCACCAGCGGCGTGATCAGATGAGATTCGAGCTGCTGGATCCCGATATAGAGGAGCAGGACCCAGAGTGCCAGCTGCGGCGATTGCAGAAATGCGATCGCGCCGGCAGGAAAGAAGCTGATGATCGGCCCGAAGAAGGGGATGAACTCCAGAATACCGGCCATCACACCGAGCGCCAATGCCGTTTTCACTCCGAGCGCCCAGAGTCCGAGCGTGGTGACCACCCCGATGATGGTCATGCTGATCAGCTGCGCCCCCATCCACCTGCGAAGCGTATAGGCGACGGCGTCGATGGTCTCGTGGACCCGGTCCCGACGCTGATGAGAGATGAGATGAAGAAATCCGTACTTGTAGAGGCGCGGCTGAGCGGCGAAGTAGATGGTGACGAACAGAACGATGAAGAACCCGATCACCGTATCGAGGACCGTTCGTGCGGCGGGATAGAGATACTGTTGAACCAGCGTCCCGGCCGAAGGAAGCTGGCTGTCTCCAAACACGCTCGCTCCGCCTGGGCCGGATTGCCCGACGGCATCGCGAATGCGACTGATCTCCGACTGGGTCCATTGCTGCATACGGTCGATCGCCTGAGGCAGCTGGGTCACCACCTGCTGCGATTCGTTGATGACCTGCGGTGCAATCCAGTACCCGATTCCCGCGATCCCGGCGAAGAACGACAGGATGATGATCACGACGCCCGGCACCCGCGGGATGTGATGCTGCCTCAGCCAGTCCACTCCGGCGGAGACCACGTTCCCGAACAGCAGCCCAAGAAAGGCGAGAAGCAGGAACTGCTGCGCAAACCACGCCGCGAGAAGAACCACGGCGATCGCGATCAGGCGCCACCCACCTCCTCGGAGGCCTCGCCGGATGATGCGCGAGGAGAGTGAGGAGTCATTCCGAGGTGTTTCGGTCATGCCCGGTGAGACGCTGCAAGGGTGACACCGGGCGGAATTCGCTCCGCGCTGAACCGGACTGAATCTCGATCGCGAGTCGCCGTCAGCGAGTGGTCGAAGCGGGCTTCGCGTCGGCAGGAATCTTCAGCGGCCCCTCTTTCAGATCCTCCCGGATGATCAGATCCAGAAAGAGCTCCCGCACCCCGTCTCGTCCCTGCTGCTTGAAGACTCTCCGGACATCTTTCGGCCGAAGCCGGATCCCGGTCATCGCGTGGAGGTACTGGCAGAACACCACTGCGCGCGAGCGGAACGAGATGATCAGGATGATCAGCAGGACTGCCGCCAGTCCTACCGGTAGAACGAACCCGTAGTCGGTCGAAACAAGATTGAACATGAGAACCCCTTGTCGTCTGACGGTTATCTTCGCCCATTGCCGAGGTCCCGCGCAAGCTGTCAGCACTCGACATGACAATGACCATCGGTGTGTCGAGCGGGACTAATTGATGGAGCTCACGGCTGCCCTTCGCGAGAGAGGCGGCCATTGTCGTCCCGAGCGGCCGGGTGGAAGGGCATGCGAGGGACCTCCCCCGATGCGATCACGAGCGTTTTGCTGGACGACCGCGCCCCACGACGCTTCTGCGCTTGGAGGTTTGCTGTCGCATCGGGTGAGATCTCTGACCTTGTGCGGCGAGAGGTCCGCGACTCTCAGACCTCCAGCAGGTAACCGAGTCCAATCAGAAGCACACTGCCCGTGCCCCATCCGATCTCGCGCCAGCCGACCTGCTTCGGTCCGATCTTCCCGCGCCAGGGGGAAAGACCGACGATGGATCGGCCGGTGAGTGCTCCGAAGGCGACGATCGCCAGCAGGGGAGCGAGGTCGAGTTGCCGCAGCGCGAGGATGCCGGCGAGGGCGAGCAGGTGCCCGCCGACCGCCGCCTTCCACCGTAGCCCCTGGCCGTGCTCGAGCTGCAGTCGCGAACGGACGTAAAGGACCGCGGCGATCGTCCGTGCGGAGATCACCGCCCAGAGCGCCCAGGCGATGGCAGGCTGGAGTCCCGCGGCGATGCCCATCATGCTCGCGGAGGCGCCCATCGCCAGGGCGCCGGCCACTTCGGGGATGACCGAGCGGCTGCCGTTCTTCGCGTCGTAGAGAATCTGTACCGCGGCAAATGGTGCGGCGATCAGCACTGGCAGGAGCAATCGGGGCCCGGCAAGAAGAACCGCTACGATCAGCGCAACCAATGCAGCCGAACCGTACCCGATGGCGAAACGGATCGCAGCCTCGGTGCGGGGATAGCGGCGGTGCCGGAGGAGAACGTCGTTCATGGCGATCTTCAGTGGCTGACGGGCGAGAAAGGCTCCCGCCGCGGCAAGTGCGATGAATGCCGCCGCCGGCGAGGGAGCCACGAGCAGTCCGAGAACGACCGGCTCGAAAACGATGCCCCAGCCACCGTGCTCCACCGGGAGAGCCACCTTTCGGAGAGAGACCGGATGCGGATGAGCGACGCTGCTCATGACTCCTCCGTTTCCAGCGTTCCGGCTCCCTCGATCTCGCACCCACACTTCGACTGCCTGACGATTTGCTCTTCCAGTGAAACGGCACGCTCGAAATAGACCGAGTTTTCGAGTTGGAGGTGAGTCCGGATGCTCGCCTCGAATCGCTGCAGGCTGCGATACAGCTCCCGGTAGCTGGGGCATGCATCACACGGCGCGGCGTACCCGGAGGTCACCGTCCGGATCCCTTCGATGAGGGTGAGAATCTCGTCGTGCTGCTCCAGAAGATGATGAATCGGCTGAGCAATCGATCCGGAACGTGAGACCGGCGACTCCTCGACCCCGGCGAGCGAGTGCTCGACCATCGTCACCCATGGAAAGACGGTGCGCTCTTCATCTATCATGTGCGCCCGGACCCGCGTGGCGAGCGTTCCAAGGAGGACGGTCAGCTCTCGGAGCTCCGAGTGCGTCGTGCCGTAAATCGACTCGACCTCGCTGGCCAGGTGCAGCAACGTGTCGAGGCTTCGGCGAGCAGGCTGGTGAAAGTGATCCGTGACGTGCCGCGCGAGAGTTTCGAGCGATTCGCCGCTCCACTGCTGCCGGACGAGGGGCTCCGCGTTCCGTTCGAGATCCCGTAGATCCTCCAGGAGCTCTTCCACGCCGATTCCCACGGCACCACAGGCTTCCGCCAGACTGGTCTCACCGTGGCAGAAATAGTCGACGTTCCACTTTTCGAAGACAGTCGGGGCGTCCGGAATCTCCCGTGCGATGTCTCCGATCGGCATGTCGCGGTCGATGGTCATGGCCCTTACCTCCATGACCAGAATAGGGACGCGGGCGCCGTTCCGGGATGACCGATGTCATATGGCGGGCGAGATCGGTGAGGACTGCGAGGGTACCATCTGGACGCTTGCCCCTCCGCCCCCCGCTCGGGACGACAGGGGCGATGGTTCGGGCGAGGGAATCAGCAGTCTCGCTCAATCGATCCTGCCGGCACGTGCCTCTCGACACAGCGGTGGCCATTGTCATGTCGAGCGGGTGTGCGGGCGGGCAAGCGAGACATCTCCGCCGATGCGAGGAGGAACGTCCAGGCGCAAAGCGTGCGGGGCGGTCGTCCAGCAAAACGATCCGCATCGCATCGGCGGAGGTCCCTCGCTTGCCCTTCCGCCCGCCCGCTCGGGACGACAGGGGCGATGGTTCGGGCGAGGGAATCAGCAGTCTCGCTCAATCGATCCTGCCGGCACGTGCCTCTCGACACAGCGGTGGCCATTGTCATGTCGAGCGGGTGTGCGGGCGGGCAAGCGAGACATCTCCGCCGATGCGAGGAGGAACGTCCAGGCGCAAAGCGTGCGGGGCGGTCGTCCAGCAAAACGATCCGCGTCGCATCGGCGGAGGTCCCTCGCTTGCCCCTCCGCCCCCCCGCTCGGGACGACAGGGGCGACTCTCCCAGCGAGGAATTCGCGCTTCGATCATCCACTCGCCCCGACCCAGAACTTCAGAACTCCAGAACTTCAGAACTCCAGAACTCCGGAACTCATCCCTTCTCCGGCTTCGCGTCGGGCTTTCCGGTCTTGTTCTCCGGAGTGGTGCGCGGTCCCTGTGGCGTTTTCGCCGGTTCGGGGGTCTTCTCCAGGTACTTGCCGGTGGCCTGATCGAAGACCTGGTTCCGGAGGAAGTCCTCGGTGGTCCACGGAGCACCGCCGCCTCCGAGGTACTTCTGAAACCATTCGAGATGCGCGGTGTAGTAGAGGGCCATCTCGTACCAGCTCGGCCAGTGGCCGGCTTTCTCGAAGATCAGCAGCCGTGAGGGAACGCCCATTTTCTGAAGATCGGTGAACAGCTCGAGTGACTGGGTATAGGGCACTCGATAGTCGAGCTCCCCGGAGATCACCAGCGTCGGCGTCTTGAAATTCTGGACGAAGTTCGAAGGGCTCCACTTCGTGTAGAGATCGGAGTTCCACGGCTGCCCCTTGAGATCCCATTCCGGGAACCAGAGCTCTTCGGTGGCGGAGTACATCGAGCGAAGGTCGTAGACGCCCATCATCGAGGCGATCGCCTTGAAGCGCTGGGTGTGTCCGAGGAACCAGTCCATCATGTAGCCGCCGTAGGACCAGCCCATCGCGCCCATCCGGTTCGGGTCGACGTAGGGGAGTTTCTCGAGCTGATCGGTGACCTTCATCAGGTCCTCGAAGACGGCGCCGCCCCAGTCGCCGGAGATTTCGGCGGTGAACTCCTGGCCATAGCCGGTGGACCCGTGGGGATTGGCGAACGCGACGACGTACCCGGCGCCGGGATAGACCTGCCAATCACCTCGGAAGGCGTTGCCGAACATCCCCTGCGGTCCGCCGTGGACGTTGAGGATCAGCGGGTATTTCTTCGATGGGTCGAAGTCGTGTGGCTTGATGATGAAGACCTGAATTTTCGCGCCGAGGGCGCCGTCGACCCACATCATCTCCGCCGGACGGATGTCCACCTCGTCCATCAGCTTGTCATTGAGGTGGGTGAGGATCTGCGGCTGGTCGCCATGAGCCCGGTAGATCTCGGAGGGGTGGCCCACCGAGCGTGCCACGAAGTAAATCGTGCCGTCGGGTGCGGTGGTGAACTCGTCGATGGTGGCGTAGTGGAGAATCTGCCGGATGGAGCCGTCGGCGAGGTCGAGTCGGTAGATTGGTGTGTCGCCCTCCACCGGGCCGGTGAAATCGATCGCGCGGGAATCGGCGGTCCATTCGAAGTCATCGATCCAGTTGCGGAACGACTCGGTCATCACCTTCGACGTGCCGGTCTTCCGGTCGATGAGTGCGAGCCGGAACAGATCCGATTCGTAGTCCGGCTGCTTCTGCATCCGGTAGGCGATCCACCTGCCGTCGGGCGAATAGCGGGGGGTCCCGTCGAAGGCGGGGTTGGTGGTGATCGCCTTTGCCGGTGCGTCCGGTTTGCTGAGCGACACGACGAACAGGTCGTTGTTCGTCGAGGATGCCGGATCCTTCACCCGCTTCGAGCTGAAGGAGACTTCACCGCCATCGGGTGAGATGTCGTACTGCAACGGTCCCGAAAGCTGGAAGGCGGGGGAGTCCCAGTTGCCCGGGGTGAGGTCCCGAACTGCACCATCCTCGAGATCCACCTTGAAGATGTGGGTCCGGGTGCCGTCTTTCCATGCGGTCCAGTGGCGATAGAGCAGATGGTTGTCGGCCATGTGCGCGTGAAGCGGCCCGTTCTGCCAGCGGTCCACGATCTTCTGATTGCAGCCGTCGTCAGCTCCGCACTCAGGGTAGATGTCGGTGGAAAAGATCAGGAACCGGCTGTCCGGCGACCAGAGCGGATCGGAGACGCCGGTGGAGAGCCGGGTCAGTTGCCGAGCCTCACCGCCGTCGACCGGAAGGATCCAGAGATTGGCGTGGCCGTCGGTGGTCCGGACGAAGGAGATCCACTTTCCGTCCGGCGAGAAGCGGGGTGAGAGCGAACTGGCCTCGGCGCGGGTGAGCTGGCGGGTGGTGTTGTGATCGAGGTCCATCAGCCAGATCTGGGTCGAGCGCTTCGCCCGCGGCAGATCCGAGCTGGTGATTGCGTAGACCAGCGAGTGACCGGCGGGAGAGACGTCGATCGACGAGGGCGAATCGACCCGGTAGAGATCCTCGATGGTGAAGCCCCGCTTTGCAGCCAGCAGCGGAGTGACACAGATGGACAGAGCGAGAACGGACAGAGTGAACCAACGCCTCATGAATGTCTCCTCCTGCGGTTCGCGGCTAGCGTCGTCCCTTCTCCATCTCGATGTCCTTGATCTCGACGGTGACCGGTTTTCCGTAGCGGCGGCCGTTGACTTTGTCGTGCCGGGGGAAGGTGGGTGGCTCGATGTGAATCCGCACCGAATACTTCCCCTTCTTCGGAATGGTGATACTCCGACCGTAATGGTACATCGTCGGATGCCAGAGGAAAGGAAGGTGGAACGTCCCGATCTCCTCCCCCTCCGGATCGATCACCGTGACGTTCACCTCGAGCTGGGGGATGAACCGGCCATCGTCCTTGTCCATCACCACCACCTCGAGGTGTGCGTTCGCCGCCTTCGGCGGCTCCTTCACCTCGACTTTGCCGCCGAGCAGCCGGCACAGAGGCTCGGCCTCCTCCACCGCGAAGCCGATCAGATAGTCACCGGACTTCTTCTTCGTCCCGCTGTCCGCGACGTTCTCGATGAAGTACTCCACCATCTTCCGATAGGCGTTGCCCGCTTCCTTCGCCAGCCGCAGTCCCTCCGCGGTGGCTTCTTCGCTCACTTTCTTCCCTTTTTTCGATGTCGCCATTGGCTTTCTCCCTTCGTGTTGAAAACTTGTCGGACTTGTCGGACAGGTCGGACAGGTCGGACAGGTCGGACGGGTCGGACGGGTCGGACGGGTCGGACATTCTCCGTCGCCCGTACCCCCCGGCCGCCTACCGCCTCTGTACGATCTCCGTTCCCGGTGCCGGTTGCGGAGGCTGCTGCTGCAGAGACATCGGCCAGTACGGCACCGAGGCGATCATCAGCGCCGCGCCGATCAGGCCCCAGTTCTTGGTGAAGTTCACCAGCTCCGCCTGTTTCTGCGCCGGGTCGTCGACGGTCCAGAAGTCATGCATCATGAACGACACAGGGACGAGAAAGGCGATGATCAGCCAGCAGCCCCAGCTCACCCACCAGCCGAGAGCGACCAGCGCCCCGCCGACCACCAGGAGCAATCCGGACCCGGCCACCGCGAGCTTCGGTGCGGGAACGCCCTTCGAGCCCGCGTAACCGGCCATCTCCCCGAGGTTGATGAAGTGTTTGAACCCGGCCATCACGAAGTAGCCTCCGAAGATGACCCTTCCGATCAGTGATACCCATTCCACGACGAGCTCCTTTCGTTCGCCGCTTCGAGGTGCAAGAAGGCTGCACGGGGGGGAAGAGAGGTGAGAGGTGAGAGGTGGGAAGTGAGAGGTGGGAAGTGAGAGGTGGGAAGTGAGAGGTGAGAGGTGGGAAGTGAGAGGTGGGAGGTGAGAGGTGGGAAGTGAGAGGTGGGAAGTGAGAGGTGGGAAGTGAGAGGTGAGAGGTGAGGAAGTGAGAGGTGAGAGGTGAGAAGTGAGAGGTGAGAGGTGGGAAGTGAGAAGTGAGAGGTGAGAGGTGAGAGGTGAGAGGTGAGAGGTGAGAGGTGGGAAGTGAGAGGTGGGAAGTGAGAGGTGAGAGGTGAGAGGTGAGAGGTGGGAAGTGAGAAGTGGGAGGTGAGAGGTGAGAGTCTGGAGGCTAGGGGCCAGGTTGGCAGCTTCTCCGGGCTCCAGTCGCCGGCCTCAAGCCTCCAGCCCCTGGCCTCTAGCCTCTAGCCCCTCGCCCCTATATGCTCATCACCCGGGCGCTGTGACCTGAGACACCTTCGGGCGGTTGCCCCGCCGCTAGACTGCAATCCGGAGAGAGATGCCATGACCGCAACTGCAATGGAACGAACCGACACCGGCGCGCAGGCGACTCTGCGCGCGAACATCCTCGAGCTGATCCGCCGGACCAGCACGATCCTTCCCGACGACGTCGTCGAGGCGATCACCGCCGCGCGCAAGACCGAGACCGAGGGGTCGAACGCCGATGTCGCGTTCAACGTCATCGGCTGCAACATCGACCTCGCCCGCGACAAATCGGCTCCGATCTGCCAGGACACCGGGACGATTCTCTTCTTCGTTCACACCCCGGTCGGCTACGATCAGATCGAGCTCGAGGAGACCGCCACCGAGGCCGTCCGCGAGGCGACTCGCCTCGGTTATCTGCGGCAGAACAGCGTCGACAGCATCAGCGGAAAGAACTCGGGCGACAACACCGGGCCCGGCTCGCCGGTCTTCCACTTCCATCAGTGGCGGAAGGATTACGTCGAGGTCCGTCTGGTGCTCAAGGGGGGAGGCTGCGAGAACATGAACATCCAATACTCGCTGCCCGATCCGGAGCTCGGTGGTCGCGATCTCAAGGGCGTGGAGAACGCCATTCTCGCCTCGGTGGTCCGCGCTCAGGGCCAGGGCTGCGGCCCCGGCATCCTCGGAGTGTGCATCGGTGGCGATCGCGGGACCGGTTATGCGTTCGCCAAGGAGCAGCTTCTCCGGACCATGACCGACACGAACGGGGATCCCGAGCTCGACGCGCTCGAACTGCGGATCGTGGAGAAGGCCAACAGCCTCGGGATCGGCCCGATGGGATTCGGCGGTCAGACCACGCTGCTGGCCTGCAAGATCGGCAAACTCAACCGGCTGCCGGCGAGCTACTTCGTCAGCGTCGCCTACATGTGCTGGGCCTATCGGCGCCGCGGGGTGGAGCTCACCGCGGCCGGTGAAGTGAAGGACTGGCTGTACTGAGCGAGCGCCGGAAGGCGGAAGGAACGACCATGATCAGGATCACCACACCCGTTGATGAAGAGACCATTCGAAGCCTGAAAGTCGGTGACTCCGTCGCCATTTCGGGCCGGCTGTACACCGGACGCGATGCCGTTCACCACCGTCTGCACGAAGGGACGAAACCTCCGGTCGATCTGAAGGGCGGAATCATCTATCACTGTGGTCCGGTGATGGTGAAGGAGGGCGAACAGTGGATCTGCAAGGCCGCCGGTCCGACCACCAGCTCGCGCGAGGAGCCGTACCAGTGGGAAGTGATGCGCGACTATGGGATTCGCGGCGTGATCGGCAAGGGAGGCATGGGTCCGAAGACGCTCGCCGCCTGCAAAGAGTACGGGGCGGTCTACTTCCATGCGATCGGAGGTGCGGCTCAGGTCAGCGCCGAAGCGATCAAGCGGGTCGATGGGGTCGACTGGATGGACCTGGGAAGTCCCGAAGCCATCTGGCACCTCTGGGTCGAGGACTTCATGGCCATCGTGACCATGGACGCCCACGGCAACAGCCTCCACCAGAGCGTTCTCGAGGAATCGAAGAAGAAGTTCGAGCTGGTCAAAGCCTGAGACCCGCGCAGGCTCCTGCCACGAACCTCACGGGTGAAATCCGGCCTGCCGGTGGTTGCCGCCAAGCGGCTACCACCGGCAGGCCGCGTTGGATCCGCTGCACCCCGGAGGGTGCCACTGGCACTTCGAACGGCCAGTCCGCGAGAACCCGCACCTTCTTCCCGTCCCCAAAGCCGCCGGTCGAAGCGAGCCCCGACCTTTGGGAGAGACGTCAGGTGCGGGGCCACCTGCGGCGAGCCAGGACCGCGACGATCGCACCCTCACCGGATGTTTCATTGGCGGCTCCGACGCTCACGCCTCCAACGGATCGATGGCCTTCAGCTCCCGGAAAACCGCGAAATCCCGGACGTTCCGGGTCGCGAGGATTCGAACGTCGTGGCTGAGGAGCGTCGCTGCCAGGAGGCAGTCGGCGATCCGCTTTCTTCCGAGGCCGTTTCTGTCCATCAGATCGAAAGCCAGTTGCGTGGCCGTCTCGGTCACCGGCAGACATTCGACGTTCGATCTTCCGGTCCAGTTCCCGGCCAGCGCGAGCGCCTCACTCATCGAGACCGGCGGCTGAAACCGCCGAGGGTCGGTGATCACGTGGACCAGTTCCTGAAGGATCATCGGGCTCGTCACCAGGGTGGTGTCGGAAGACTGGAGTTGCCTGTAAATCCAGTTCCGCGCACGATCATGCTCGGGAAGCCGTGGGATGTGCGCGTAGATCAGGAGATTGGTATCCAGTCCAATCTTCATTCGTGAACCGTCTCGGTGATCTGCTCGGACTCGTCGTAGAGCTCGTCATACAACTCCTCCCTCGATGGGAGGGGCCCGAGCGGCTCATGGCCGCCGAGAATCGGCAGAGTCTCGAGGGGAGTGCGCTCCTCGATCACGTTCGTGCGGTAATACGACATCGACTCGCGGATCAGAGCGGCAATCGAGCGCCCCTCGCGCTCCGATGCCTGCCGGAAGGCCTCGTAGTCTTCCTCTGATACCGAAAGCGATATTGGTTTCATGCTGGTTATTATAGCGATAGTTGTGCCTGTCCGCGGCAATTCGACAGGTAAAGTCCGCCTGCCGGTCGGAAACGACCTCTCTGCGGAGGACGCGATGGTCGCCGGCAGGGCGAGCTTCAACTACAGGGATTTCTTCAGGTCGCGCCAGGCGGCGGTGACGTCGGGAACGACGCCGCTCACCTTTTGATCGACTTCCCGCACCAGCCGCTCCGGATCGAGCGTCAGGAGCGAAATGATGTCCTGGATATCGATGGGTCCGCCGGCTGCGAGTTTCAGCAGAATGAGGTCGCTCGTGATCGGTACGGGGACGATCGCGTCGCCCAGATCAAGCGGTTCGGAGCGCTCGAGAACCTCCGCCTCCCACTTCCACTTCGCCAGGATCACGTCGGCTTCGAAGCCGTCCGGGAAGGAGATGTGGACAATACCCGCGAGTGGATCGTCGGGTTCGCCTTTGCGTGCATCGACGACGGCTCCGGCCTGCTCCACCGTGCGCCACGTTTCGCTCTCGAGCACGCGGCGATCGGAGGTGAGAAAGTCGTAATCGAGCGTCATGCGCGGGTAGCCGCGGGCCGCAACGGCGCGGCCGCCGATGAGGGCGTATCGCGTGCCCATCGACTCGAGCAGCCGCGAGATGGCGTCAATGACGTTCATCGAAGCAGTCCGAGGGGCGTCGGCCGAGGCGGCGGGAGCGGCTGATCGCCTTGACGGCCGCGGCGCGATCGAGGCCTTGAGCGGACATGAACTCCGCAAGCCCCTGCTCACCGAGCCGTTCGGACAGTGCGACTCGCTCCGCGGGAGTCATGCGGGCGAATCGCTCACGCTGTTCCCTCTTGAGTTGTTCGGCAACTCGGCTGCGCATCTCGCGTCCAGTATAGCGCCCACCGGCGCTTTCCGACGTCGGTCGAGAGGGGCACCGGGTAAGAGGGGTCACATCTTCGGTCGCGTTCACGATCTCCTCAGCCAAGTACATCACTCACGAATCGTTCCTTGGAAAAGTCGACGCGTGGTCTGGGCGGGTGGCCTCGGGTGCTCCCAGCTCGGGAGTCCCCGTCGTCGCGCGAATACTCCCGGCCTGCCCTGAACCAATCCTGTTGCCGTGCCTATCGCGGAGCCGGATCGCGCTTCATGAGCGTGCGCTGCCAGCCGCGGATCACGTTGAGCTGTGTCGTCACCGGCGGGTTCTCGCCTTCCAGGACGACGAAGCTTCCATCGGCGGTCACGTTGTACTCCTTGGTGATCCCGAACCCGTACTCCGTCCCCGCGTCGAAGTGAGCCATCAGTTTCTCGGGATCGCCGAACCCGAACTTAGCGCCGCCTCTTCGCAGCGGGACGCGATAGAGCGCACCTCCGAGCTCGTAGTAGAGCGCTCGTCCGTCGGGGGACCAGGCTGGCATTCTCCCGCCGTTCGTCGACACGTGCCACCGACCGCCGTTCGGGGTCGTGCTCTGGACGTACACCTCGTAGCTGCCGGACTCGTTCGACGCGTACGCGAGCCATCTTCCATCCGGCGAAAAGCGGGGCTCGACCTCGTCGAAGCGGCTCGAGAGGAACGTGGTCACTCTCCGGTCGGCGAGCGAGAGGAGCTCGATGTCCGCCTGGTGATCCGGGGTCGCCTGCACGAACGCGAGCGTGCGGCCGTCGGGCGACACGGATCCCGGCGCCGCCGGGAGGGCGGACTGCAGCAGACGCTCCGCGGGCGCACTCCCGTCCGCGACGCGCCACATCAGATCGGTCGTGTTCGAGGCGGTGTTCTCGCTCCAGTAGATCACGCGCCGCCCGTCGGGCGTCCACACCGGCGAAAAGGAGTTGCCGTGCTCGAAGCTGAGGCGGATCATCGAGCCGCGAGCGAGGTCGAGGATGCCGATGTAGTCGTTCGCTGCCCGCCGCACCACCGCCGCCGTCTTCCCGTCCGGCGCGAGCTTCGCCGCCTCGAGGTAGTACGGCTGTTCACTGACCACCTGCCGGGATCCGGCCGCATCGATGGAGACGATGCGGGCGGAAGGGGTCCAGTGCTCCTCCGCGTACACCAGCGCGTCGTCCGAGAATCCGAAGATCGCTTTGCCCGAAGGGGGGTCGTAGGCGACGTGCTCGACGAGGGTGTTGGAAGCGCCGGTCGTGCGCAGCGTCTTCGCATCGAAGGGAATGGCGTAGAGCGTTCCGCCGTGCACGTAGGCGAGGTGTCCCGCCGGCAGGAGCGTCCCCATGCATCCACCCGAGAGAACGCGGGTCAGTTTCCCATCGCGAGTGTCGAGCGCCGCGATCTCGCCGTCGTCGAACGTCGCCATCGCGCCGGCTTTCACCGTGACGAGAAGGTGCTGCGCATCGAGCCGGCGGGGCCAGCGGTGGCTGATCTCGTCGCGCGACGAATCAGGCTTCGACACCACGGCGGGCTTTCCTCCGGCGGTGGAGACCTTCTGAATGCCGCCGGCGCGATCGGCGAAGTAGAGATTCCCGTCTCCGCCCCATGCGATGCCCATCGGCAGCTTCACACACCCGCTGCAGAGCGTCACCGGAGCGCCGCCCCTCGCGCCCACTTTCCGGATCGACCCATTCACGAAGAACGCGATCCACTCCCCGTCGGGTGAGAACGCCGGCTGCACTGCCTTCGCGGTGTCGGGGAGGAGTGCAGCCTCGAATGCGTCAGGCTCTCGGACGAAGAGGCCGCCGCTCCCGGACCAGGTGTCCTCGGTCCACACCACCGTCCCGTCGGGTGCGACGTCGATGACGCCGTTGTCGAGCGGACGCGGCGCGACGTTGATGTTGTAGCGGAGTGGCGTCCGCGTCTGCGAACCCGCGCTCCAGGCGCGCCAGCCGAATGCTGCGGCGACGACCAGGGCCAGCACCGCGACACCCCATGCGAGACCTTCGCGCCGGCGGCGCCGTGAGATCACCGGCGCCGCCATCCCCGCCTGCGACCCCGCCTCGGCGATCCAGCGCAGCTCCGCGGCGATGTCGCTCGTGCTCTGCCAGCGGTCGTCCCGCTCTTTCGCCAGACACCTCTTCACCACGTGCTCCAGCGCCGGCGGGGTGAGCGGCCGGAGCTCGTTCATCGGTTTCGGCTCCCCGCTGACGATCGCTCCGATGAGACTCGTCCTCGTCTTTCCCTCGAAGGCGCGCCTCCCGGTCGCCATCTCATAGAGCACTGCGCCCAAGGAGAAGATGTCGGTGCGCGCGTCGGGCTCTTCGCCCGCGAGCTGCTCCGGCGCCATGTACTGAACTGTCCCGACGATGCTTCCCTCGGCGGTCAGCGGCTTCTGGACCGTGACGTCGAGCGGCGTCGGCTGCGCCGCAGCGATGCTCCGGGCGAGACCGAAGTCGAGGAGCTTCGCGCCCGACCGGGTGAGCATGATGTTGCCCGGCTTCAGGTCGCGATGCACGATGTCTTCGCCATGCGCCTTCGCCAGCGCGCCGGCGATCTGGGTGCCGCAGGTCAGAACCTCGGTGAGTGGAAGCGGACCACGGGTCAGACGGTCCGCGAGCGATTCGCCGTCGAGAAGCTCCATCACGAGATAGGAGACGAGAGGCGAAGGGCGAGAGGCGAGATCCGAACTCGCGCCGCCGGCACTCGGTTCGCGTTTCGCGTCTCCCGCCGATTCGACCGAGGCCTCCCCGACGTCGTAGAGACGGCAGATGTGCGGATGCTCGAGATTCGAAATGGTCTTCGCCTCGCGCTCGAATCGGAGGCGGAGCTGGGCATTGCCGGCCAGCTCGGTGGGGAGGATCTTGATCGCCACGCTTCGATCGAGGCGTGTGTCGCGTCCCCGGTAGACCTCTCCCATGCCGCCGCTCCCGATGGAGTCGACGACCTCGTACGGTCCGAGGCGCGTTCCCGATTTCAGCATTGACGTGAGCGGGGAAAGGATAGCATTCCGAAGGAAACAAGGGGCCACATCATCGTCAAGCTGCCACAGATCGAAGAGGTGGCCGGGGGCACCACTGGATAGCCCTGCCGCCTGGACGGGTGCGCATGGATGGCGGCCGGCCGCATGGTCGAAGAGAACACATCCATCGCGCCCAGGAACGACGAAGAGATGGTAGCTTGACAGGGTCACGCCATATCAGGCCGCGGCTGACGTCCCAAGCTACATCGTTTCCCACCTTCCACGATGGTCGTCGAAGCCCTCCGTCGGCAAACGATCACGTTTCGGACCGCCGGGCATGCCGGCTGCAAGCTTCCCCACCCGTGAAAAAGCGGATCGGGGTTGCGCTCTTCATCCTTCTCGGCGGGCAAATCGCTCTCGCACAATCCACGAACACCGCCTATGCCGAACTCGGAGGCAACGGTGGTGCCTTGACCGTGAATTACGAACGGCTGCTCTCCCCTCGTCTCTACGGTCGCGTAGGAGTATCGACGGTCAGCTCGAGCAACGATTCGAGTAACTCACTCGCGATCATCGTTCCCTTGATGGTGAGCTACCTGACGAATCCCCGATCGTCACGGCATTTCGAGGTTGGCGCGGGCGTGACCATCGCAACCGGCGACCAGCAGGACCTCTGGGGAGAGGGTAACCGCCACTTTTCGAATCTCGTCGGTACTCTGACCCTCGGCTATCGTTACCAGAAGCCGGGCCGCGGATTTCTCTTCCGCGCCGGATTCACACCGATCTTCGATCAGCACGATTTCATTCCATGGGCCGGCGGCAGTTTCGGCTATGCCTGGTGAGCGCACCCTTCTCGAACTGAGGACGTGGCTGCCTCGTTCGCCAAATGGCCAAACGCATCGAAGTGGCGCTCCGTCCAGGCCTCGGCGTCACCCTTAGTAAACG